>JAXHLT010000003.1:0-962788 GCA_034521955.1 Halanaerobiales bacterium
TAACAAGGATTACAGGAAAATCCCAGCGATTTAATCGCCGGGATTTTTTTAGTTTGACGGGCATATATTAAATCTTTAGGGTGAAAGTCCCGAATCCCGAAGGCGATATAGGGATTAGCTGAGAGCAAGGGTGTCCTTCGTGAGGAGGAATCTGAAGGAAGCTTAAAGCAAAATTTCGGTCTGAGGTATACGAATCACATTTGAGGCCTATGGTAGTAGGATAAGTTTGCTAAACAAAACAAAGTCCGTATCGTCCGAAAGCTACTGGGGTAAATGTGGCAGATATATGAAATGAAAGTGTTAGTATTTAACCCGTGAGATCTCATGGACACAGGGAGATGAATTTCAAGCTGTGGTTGAAACAAGATTTATCATGAGAAGTCAGCAGATGCCATAGTACTGAAAGTAATTTCAGGAAGGGCAGAACATTGAGGAGATGACATATTGGATAATTCATTGAACACGCATAAAAGACAGCCAACTTCATATGAAGACTACCCAGAGAAAATAGGGTTGGAAACTCGAAATACTCAGGGAGTGTCCAGTGAGTCAGTGGGATTATCGGATAGGGACATCAAATCGGAAATCAATACTGAATTACTACTTGAAGAAATTCTAGAGGCAGAGAATTTAAACAAAGCCTGTAGACAAGTAGTGAAAAACAAAGGTAGCCATGGGATTGATGGTATGAAATATAATAAGTTAGTACCATACTTAAAAGAACATGGTTCAGAGCTAATTGAAGAAATTCTTAGTGGTAATTACAAACCTTTACCAGTTAGGAGGGTTGAGATACCAAAACCTAACGGAGGTATAAGGCTTTTAGGAATACCAACTGTAAAAGACAGAATGATACAACAAGCAATAAAATTGAAGTTGGACGAGAAATTCGAACCAACATTTAGCGATAATAGCCACGGATTTAGAATTAATAGAAGTGCTCACAGTGCATTAGAACAGTCCAGACAGTATATTCAAAAAGGAAACATCGTAGTAGTAGATATGGATTTAGAGAAATATTTCGACACAATAAACCATGACAAGCTAATGGCAGCTGTTAAAAAGCAAGTTAAGGACAAAAGAGTCCTGAAACTAATAAATAAGTACCTGAAATCCGGAATTATGATTAACGGAATCAAGGTTAAAAGCGAAGACGGCGCACCTCAGGGCGGGCCATTAAGTCCGCTTTTAAGTAACGTGATGCTTGATGCTCTTGATAAAGAGCTAGAAAAGAGAGGGCATGAGTTTGTCAGATATGCTGATGATTGTAATATATATGTCAAAACTCTAAGAGCAGGTAAAAGAATACTGGAAAGTGTCACACAATTTCTTGGTAAACAGCTAAAGCTTAAGGTTAACCAGGAAAAGAGTGCAGTGGGTAGTCCCTTTAAAAGAAAATTTTTAGGTTACAGCTTTTATGTCCGGGATGGTAAGGTTAGATTCAGAGTTCATCAAAAGAGTTGGAAACGCTTAAAAGAGAAGATCAAGAAGGTAACCAACAGAAATATAAGTATGAACTTCCAGAGAAGAATGAAGAAACTCAACCAACTTATGGTAGGGTGGTTAAATTACTATAAATTAGCAGACATGAAAGGAAGACTTAAAGGTTTAGACTCGTGGATTAGAAGAAGAATTAGAGCTTGTATTTGGAAAAGATGGAAAAGAGTCCGCAGCAGATTTAAATATCTTAAGAAACTAGGATTGAGTGCATGGAAAGCCTGGCAGTATGCAAATACAAGAAAGAGCTATTGGAAAGTCTCCAATAGCCCTATTCTAACTCGTAGTATAACCACGCAGAGATTGATTGAACGGGGTTATAAGAGTTTTCTTTCACAGTATATGAAAGTAAGATTGTCTTAATGAAGCGCCAAGTACGGAACCGTACGCTTGGTGTTGTGAGAGGACGGTAATTAAAATAATTAATTACCTCCTACTCATTTTGTAGCCATTAGATTGATTTTTTGTTTTTCAGCTTTTTTAAGGCTTCTTTTTGCATTGAAGGAATAACGTGAGAATATATATTTAGAGTGACTGATACATCATGTTGGCCTAATCTTTCTTGCAGGACTTTGTGGATCTTTACCTCAATTGCAAAGCAGCCGTGTTGTGTGTTTATGTCTAAGATCATGAAATCGAGTTTTAGGTTTACCTGTTTATTTATTCATATACTTACTAATTGAACTCTATTGGTACTTCTGTAGTGGTTGTTGCACTTCCGGTAATTGTAATTTTTAAAGTAAATGTTTCTCCTAGTAAATAATCATCATAGTAGGTTTGGTTAATTTCTTGATCATAAAAATCACGTAAATCAAGTGTATATTTTTCTTCATGTGAAACACCAGGTACACTGAAATCAATAGTTTCATTTACTTCAATAATATCCTTTGAAATTTCTTCTTCACCGTCTAAAACTAATATGATGATTTGATCAATAGTTATCTGTCCAAATCCTACTGTAGTTACTTTGAAAGTAGTAGGAACCGAAGGTTCTTCATAAGTGAATTCAATTGGATTTGGTGTAACAGTTAACGATAAGCTCCCTTGTAGGCTACAACCGGTAATCAAAAAGACAATTAATAAAAACATCAAACTTATCTTTAAATAGTTCTTATTTAATTTCATCGATTTACACTCCTTTCATTTTAGATAAATACCATTTATAGTTTCAAGTCTTGAGATTGATATAAATAATATATTATATTATAATATAAATAGTCCATATATTTATAAGAATGTTTAATTCTAAATGGCTTTAATCTAATAATTATACATTATTGGTCTTTGACTATCTTTATGATAACATGAATGAATTAATGAATAAAGACAGTGAAATAATGTGTTTTTTATATATAGTCCAGATTACTTAATCATTATTACTTATAATACAAAGCTTGTTATTAATTACAATGTTATATATAAGATTGAAATATTGCCATTATTTAATAAATGCTTTCAATATATTAATGTTAAGAATAATGTATAAATATGTTAAATATAAATATTTAGCTAAGATTTTTTAAATAGTGGTATATTATTGATAGTGTGGTAAACTTCTTTCTATTTAATTATTATTGAAAAAAATTATAAAGTACATTTAATTTTTTTAAAATATTTCAACTTAATTAGTATTAATAATTTTTGGTGTTCATTTTGACTTAAAACACGAGGGGGACAAATTATGAAATATAGGACATTAGGGAGAACTAATTTAGAAGTTTCAGTTATTGGTTTTGGAGGAATAATGGTTAATAATGAAGAACAGGACAAAGTCAATAAAATGGTAGCAGAGGCTATTGAAAGGGGAGTAAACATATTTGATGTTGGACCTACTTATGGAAATGCCCAAAAGAAGTTAGGACCAGCCTTAAAACCATATCGAGATAATGTGTATCTTAACTTGTAAGACTGAACCTGATAATACTAAAGATGAAGTAAGGGCAGATATAGAAAATTCCTTGGAAGTTTTAGAGACCGATTATTTTGATGTATACCAACTACATGAAGTGACAGATCAAAAAGCATTGAAAAAAGCTTTGGGTGCTGGAGGTGCTCTAGAAGCTATCATTGAGGCACAAAAGGAAGGTTTGGTAAATTATATAGGATTTTCAGTTCATAGTGAATGGGCAGCACTTGAATTAATGAATTCTTTTGATTTTGATACTGTTATGTTCCCTATAAATTGGAATTACTGGTTTAATGACAATCAAGGCCAAAAAGTAATTCAAGAAGGCTCAGAGAAACTAATAAAGGGATATTGGCAATTAAATCATTAGCCCAAAGAAGATGGCTGAAAAACGAAGAAAAGCATAATTATAACACTTGGTATAAGCCTATTTTTGACCATGATGAACTGGCACAATTGGCTTTAAGGTTTACTTTATCGCAAGATATTGATACTGCAGTAAGCCCAGGAGATATCAGAATGCTTAATAAAGGTCTAAATATACTTGAAGACAACGAGAATAATCTAAAATTAACAGTAAGTGAATTAGATCAATTAAAGGGATATATTGATATGTATGGTGGTCAGTTATATCCTATTCCTTAAAATATAGAATGAAAAAGTTAATAAATAATTTATAATAAACATATAAAAGTAAATAAAGTTAAGTTATGGAAATATCCCTCGTCATTACAGATTTATTAGACGAGGGATTTTTATATTTTTATTAGAAAAATATAATTCAATCGAGTGAAAAAATGATATATTTTGGAAACTTTTTAAAATTAAAATACAAATCTATATGGTATTATTAATGTAATAGTCAAAGAAATGGTTAATTAAAGTTTAAATAAATTTATTAGGCTTTTTAAGGAAAGGGGTTGAATTAAATGCAAGATAAGAGAAAAGACGAAAAGAAAAGAGATGAAAAAGAATAAAGATAAAAAGAAAAAGAAGTAGTTTATAAATATTTTTTAAGTTAATTTCAAAAAGTAAATAATTAGACTTGTTTTAACCTATAATTAGGGGATATTAATCCTTTGGTTATAGGTTTTTTTATTTATAAAATATTATTTTAAGGAAATCATGATAAATATTTAACAATATGACCAATAATATATTGAATATTGTCAGACTATTATTAAAATAATACAATAATATTGTGAAAGTAATATTTAAGATGGATATTGATATATCAACATATATATTAGTTATAAACCAATATATTGAGTAAAAACATCAATATTATGTGAAAAAATTCTTGAAATGTATGAAAAAGTGTGATATTTTTTTAGTAAGATACATGTGATATATATCACTTAAAAAATAATAAATACTCCGAGTCTTATAATCCTAAAGAAAATATTGCAATCAATGGAACTAAGACCGACAGGGTATCTTTGGAAACATAGATGCCTCCCAAGGTGGAAAGGAGTAGCGGTAAGTTAGTCAAAAGAATCTTATTTGCGCTTTCCTTTCGAAAAAAAGCACTTTTTAAATAAATAATAAAGAGTGCTTTTTTATATGCAAACAATGAGGAGGTATGTATTTATGTCAAAAGAGAACCAAGAATCCAAGAACTTTATGCAGCGTCCGACAACTCGTCGTGAATTTATCAAAAAGAGTGTAGAGGGTGCTGCCGGTGCAGCAGTATCATTTTCAATTTTAAATTTATTTACTGATTCTGCTCAAGCACAGGGAATTAAAACAGCAGATGGTATTGTAATAGTTGACCCTGTTAAATGTACCGGTTGTAGAAGATGTGAGACAAATTGTACAGCATTTAACGATGGAAAAGCTCACCCTTATATTTCACGAGTTAAGGTTGGACCAAACTACAACTTTGGTAAAAACGGACCATCATATAATTACAGATATGGTGATGGTAACTTAGGAGACTTTACCATTGTTGGAGAAACTTGTAGGCAGTGTGAATCTGCAAGGTGTATCAGTGCTTGTCCTATGGATGCAATTTCAGTTGATGAAAAGACAGGTGCAAGGGTAATTGATAAGAAAAAATGTGTAGGTTGTGGAAGATGTGCAGTTGCATGTCCATATGATATTCCTACTATTGACCCTGAAACTAAAAAATCAACAAAATGTACACTTTGTGAAGGAGAACCAACATGTGCTGCAGGTTGTCCGACTGGAGCTATTGAATTTGTTCCTTGGGAAGATGTAGAAATGGCATTAATTGAAAGAGAAAACTTAATAGAAAATAACTAAAATAGGAGGTAAGAAGTATGCCAAAATATCAAGGTTGGGCTGGAAAGATTTTACGTGTAAATTTATCTAACGGTTCCATTACTACTGAAAATACAGTTAAGTATAAAGATTATATAGGTGGAATGGGATTAGGATATAAAATAATGTGGGACGAAGTAGATGAAAATACCAAACCATTTGATGAGGAAAACAAGATTGTGTTTGGTGCAGGACCATTAACAGGTACAGGAGCACCATGTACAGCAAGAACAAACATAACTTCATTATTACCTGCTAATCCACAAAATTTAATTGGAGATTCACATATGGGAGGAAATTTTTCTCCAGAGATGAAGTATGCTGGTTATGATGCAATCATAATTGAAGGAAAAGCTTCAAGACCAGTATGGTTAAGAATAGAAGATGACAAAGTATCCCTTGAAAGTGCTTCCCGTTTATGGGGACAGGGTATCTTTGATACAACTGCTAATATAGCTTCTATGATGGGTAAGGAAGCCCAGGTTGCTGCAATAGGTCAGGCTGGTGAAAACCAGGTTCCACTTTCCACTATAATGACAAATGGAAACCATTCAGCTGGTGGACATGCGGGTATTATGGGTTATAAAAATCTTAAAGCGATTGGTATAATTGGAACTCAATCTGTTAAATATGCAGCAGATAAAGAAGATTGGATAGAATTAAATGAATCAGTAATGTCAATAATTGGTGCAAATAATCAGCATGTTGTACCAAGTACACCACAGCCATGGGCTGAATTCCATGATGCTTCAAGTCGCTGGACTGCTCAAGAAGGACTTTATTGGGGAGCAGCTGATCAAGAAATAGAAACTGGTATTTGTAAACCGGAAGATACAAATCGAATTGGTTACAGAACTATGAAAGCAATTAAAGACTTAGGTCCAATCTCTGAAGACTACACAGTTCGAATGGGTGGATGTCAATCTTGTCCAATCCGCTGTCATTCAAGTGTTAAAGTACCAGAATTAGAAAAGTATGGAGTATCTCCATATGTTTCAAATACATGTGTAGGATTTTGGAGTCATTGGTATGTAAATCAAAATGCTGAATCAGAAAAAGATAATTTCTTAAATAAGACATTAGGTGCTCAATTAGCTGATGATTATGGTCTTTGGTTTAATTACGGTCAGTTAGGAAGAGACTTAAAATATCTATATGATAATGGAATATTTGAAGAAGTACTTCCTGAAGATGAATATAATGATATTCCTTGGGATCTATATGAAGTTGGAGATCCAGCATTTTTAGTTGATTTCTATAGAAGATTAGCTTATCGTGAAGGTGAAATAAGTCATATCAGTGATGGCTCAGCAGCAATAGCAGAACGTTGGGATTTAGGTGATGATTACTGGAATAGTAAAACAAATAAATTATGGTCACGTATGGGCTATCCTTTACATCATGCCAATGAATCAAATGCTCAGGTTGGTACTTTAATCAATACAATATTTAACCGTGATCCAATGTGTCACTCACATCAGAACTTTATTGGAAGTGGTTTACCAACAAAACTGCAAAAAGAAATTGCTGCAGAAACTTGGGGTTCAGAAGATGCTATTGATGTTCCTGCTAATTATACTCCAATGAATCGTGCAAAAGCTAAATTTGCAAAATGGAGTTTAATTAGAAATGCACTTCATGACTCAATGACAGTATGTAACTGGATGTTCCCAATGGTTACATCACCACTTAAGTCAAGAGATTATCGTGGAGATACAACCATTGAAGCTAAATACTTCTCATTAGCTACAGGTATGGAGGTCAGTGAAGAAGAACTAGATAAAATTGGTAGAAAAATCATGACCTTACACCGTGCAATGACAGTAAAACAGATGGGAACAGTTGATATGCGTAATGAACATGATAGAATTACAGATTGGGTATATGATATGGATCCTGATAAAAACGCATTTGAAGCTGGTACAATTAAGATGGATAGAGAAGATATGGAAACAGCAAGAACAATGCTTTATGAAGAATTTGGCTGGGATCCTAAAACTGGTGCTCCAACAGCTGAAACGTTAGATGAACTTGGATTATCAGATGTTAAAGAAGAGCTAGCCAGTAAGAACTTGTTACCATAGTTAAAATATATCTCAAGATTTAATTTAAATTAAGTAAAATAGGGAACTGCTTATAATATTTTATAGGTAGTTCCCGATATAAAAATTAAGGAAGTGTGAACTATGGGTAATAATAATATAGAAAAAAATATTTTAGATATTATTACAAAATTGGTTAGAGATAGATCTGCTCAAGCTCAAATTACTACTTTAGATGAAATAAAAGAAAAAGTTTCTAATTTAACAGATGAAGAATTTGAAGATAAAATTGAGATACTCAAAACTGATGATAAGTATAAAGATATAAGGGTTTTGAGTGGTAAGAAGGGCAGATATTTATTTTCAGATAATGATATGACATTAAAATATGCAAAACTTATGGCTCAAATTGAAGAAAATGATGTAAAAGGTTTAATAGCAAAAACTGTAAGAGAAGATTCAAAAATATATCCAAGACCTACAGATACTACAGTATTTAATAAAAGCCCTTTCTATTTAGAAGATGATGTACTAATAGATGTTATTGAACAGATGAAAGATGAAGAGGAATATAAAGATATACAAGAAGTTGAGGCTTCAAATGGTGCTTTATACCTTTTTTCCAATAAACATATGGAAAAGATCATGCTATTGGACTTACAGAATGGGTTGAAGTAATCAGGAAAGAAACACCGTAGGAGGATCATTAATGAGAAAACTTAAACCAAATCATATAAAAGGAAAAACAAATGTATGTGAAGAGACACCAATTGATTTAACAGTAAATGGAAAAGATATTGTTACTTTTATGTGTACACCTCAAAATTTAAAAGAATTGGCAGTAGGATATCTTTATATACAGGGAATTATTAATGAAGTAGATGAAATAAACTATTTAGCAGCTTGTGAAGATATGGATACAATAAATGTGGGTGTTAATGGTAAATTAGATGAGTCTTACGGTAAATTAAAAAGATGTATTAGCAAGTAGTTGTGGAAAAGCACTTGATGATGATAAATTAAGAGATTTAGGTAAGGTGGATTCTAAGATAAAAATTCCTCTTAGTAAGATTAAAAAAATAGCAAAAAAAATGTTTTCAAATACAGTTTTATATAAAAAAACTGGTGGAGTACATTGTGCAGCTATATCAGACTACAGTGATTTAATTCATCTAAAAGAAGATGTAGGTAGACATAATGCTGTTGATAAAGTAGTAGGACAGTCTATTTTAAGTGACTTAGACTTTTCAAACAGTATCATATTTACCTCAGGACGTATTTCATCAGATATGGTATTAAAAGTGGCTACTTCTAAGTTTCCAATTGTAGTATCTAGAAGTATTCCTAGCAGTCTTGCTTTAGAGATTGCTGAAAAAGCAAATATAACTGTTATTGGAAGAATCATGCGCCTGTGAACCTATTATTTACACAAAACCAGAGAAGAATAATTTGTGACTAAAAAATTATAAAGGAGGATGCATATGATGTTTGGTAAATTAGGTCCAATGGAACTTGTATTAATCTTAGCAATTGCATTAGTAATTTTTGGACCTTCAAAACTTCCTGACATAGGAAAAGCATTTGGTAAAGCAATTAGACAGTTTAAAGATCATGCAAATGATATTAAAGATAGTGCAGATATAAATGAAGAAAAAAGTAAAAAAGAAGCAGAATAACTTAGTATAGGGGATGAATTAGTTGAGTGATATTGAATTACCTTTAATAGAACATATAGCTGAATTAAGAAAACGGTTGCTAACTATAGTTGGTATAGTTATAGCTGGTACTATAGGTAGTTATTTATATATTGAAAAACTTATAGAACTACTATTAGCTCCAGTTAGAGAACTAGATTTCATTTATTTAACTCCTCCAGAGTTATTTTTATCATATTTAAAGATAGCCCTGGTAGTCGGTGTTATTACAACATCCCCTATAATTTTCTGGAATTTTTGGGTGTTTATAGTTCCGGGACTAAAGAAAAAAGAAAAGAGATACTTGGGATTATCGATATTCATGGGTTATTTTCTGTTTTTATTAGGAGGATATTTTGCATATAGAATAATTATACCAATTACTATTGACTTTTTTGTTAAGTTACAAACTCCAGTAATACAACCACAGTTTTCATTTGGAAGCTATACTGGTTTTATTAGTTCTATTTTGTTGTCCTTTGGTATAGTTTTTGAATTACCGATTTTAATAGCGCTCTTGACTAAGTTTAATCTTATCAGAGCTGCTACTTTAAGAAAATATCGTAAATACCTAATTGTTGTAATATTTATAGTAGCATCATTATTATCTCCACCAGATGTAATATCACAACTTTTACTTGCAGCACCACTTTTAGTTTTATTTGAAATAAGTGTGTTGATATCAAGTAGAATTGGTAAAAACAAAGATTATTAAAGATGGTTAACAAATATATGAAGAAATATTAAAAAGGTCAGTATCATTGATTTGATACTGACCTTTTTTGTTAAAGCATGAAAAATGAAAATCACTTTTAATTTAGAAAATACAGTTTTTTGTTTAATATTTTTATAGTAAAGTTTAATACTATCCCTACAAATAATCCTTCAATACAGAATAATATTAATAATCTAAAATTATTGTAATTTACAATCGTTAAAAGGACATTTAATATATTTGTTCCAAGAAATAGATCTGTTAAATATATGGATAAATAAAAACCTAAAGCAAGTCCTAAAGATAGAATGATGATCTTAATATATTTGTTAAGATTAATCTTGGAATATAATACTAATATTAAAGATATAATAATATATAAAACTATAAAAACAAGTTGTTGTATAAAAAACAACATAATAATAATTAAAAGAGTGATCACAATAGAAATACTTTCTAAAAGATTAAACATCTTAAAGTAAATGTAAAGAGTAAGTGGTACAACAATACTATTAAAAATATTTATACTTCCTCTGAAAAGATTAAAGGAGATAATTATTATTACTAGTGAAACTGCTCCATAAGTTATACTTTTTAATTTCATAAGTATTCCCCTTGTTTGTTATTTTTGTAAAATATGTGTTCTATTATATCATTATTATTAAGCTTTTAAAATACAAAATGCAAAAAAATTAGATGACTTAAAGGGATATAACCATTATTATAGAAATAATATTAAAGAGTAATTAATATTAATACTACAATGCAATATTATTCGGGAGGAAAACAAAATATGAGCGATGAATTAACTTTTGCACTTGATATTGGTACAAGGACAATAATTGGCTTGCTATTAGAAAAAACAGATAATAAATATAAGATAGTAAGTTCAGCAGTCAGTGAACATAAAACCCGTGCTATGTTAGATGGACAGATACATAATGTCGAAGAGGTAGCTAATGAAGTAAGGAAAGTAAAAAACAAATTAGAAGAAAATATAGGACATTCATTAAAAAAAGTAGCTATTGCTGCAGCCGGAAGAGCATTAAAAACGATTACCCAAAATTACAGAATATATCTTGATAAAAACAGATATATAAATAGAGATGATGTACGCAAACTTGAATTAATGGCAATAAAAGAAGCACAAAATAATTTGACTTCTAATCAAAGCAAAGAAAATCAAAATTTGGACTACCATTTTGTTGGATATAGTCCAATAAGTTATCTTTTAGATGAAATAGAGATTGGTAGTTTAGTTGGCCAACGCGGTAAAAAGATTGAAGTTAAACTTGTAGCAACTTTTTTACCAAGGATAGTTATAGATTCACTTTTATCTGTAATCAACAGAGTTGGTCTTGAGGTAGAACATCTAACTTTAGAGCCAATCGCTGCTTCACATGTTGTAATCCCAGAATCAATGAATGGATTTAATTTGGCTTTAGTTGATATAGGTGCAGGGACTTCTGATATTGCTGTAACTGATAATGGTTCAATTATTGGTTATGATATGGTACCTATTGCAGGTGATGAAATTACAGAGAAAATATCTGAGAACTTCTTAATAGATTATAATACAGCTGAACAGGTTAAATGTAATCTAAAAGAAAATGATAGTATTAAAGTTAAAACTATATTAGGTGATGAAGTTGAAATCGACTTTAATGATGTATTAGAGGCTATTAAACCACAGCTTGATGAATTGGCTGGTTCAATTGCAAAAGGCATATTAAAGATTAATTCTAGCCCACCTCAGGCAGTTATATTTATTGGTGGGGGGAGTTTAACCTATGGATTAAAAGAGATGTTTGCTGATAAGATAGATATGATTGTTAATAGAATTGGTATTAGAAAAAAAGATGATTTAGATAATATCATTGGTGAGATAAACACAATTAATTCTACTCAGAGTTTAACACCAATCGGTATTGCAGTAACAACAAAGGAAACTCAAAGTAAAGCAGTTTTTGTAGAGGTTGAAGTTAAAAAACAAACTGTAAATTTGTTAACAATTTCAAATCCTAGTATTGCAGATGCATTATTAGCTGCAGATATAGAGGTTGAAAAATTAAATCCATCTGTTGGCAAGGGGTTAACCTGTACTGTAAATGGAGAGTTAAAAACCGTAAAAGGAGAGTTTGGAACTAAAGGTACTGTATTTTTAAACGGAAGAGAAGTTAATTTAGATACAAAAGTTAGTAATGGAGACAGTATTGACTTTAATTTTGGTAATCCTGGTAAAGATGCTGACGCTAAGATAAGAGAAGTAGTTCCCAAAAAAGATCTTGTTGAATATAAAGTTTATCTAAATGGAAGTGAAAACAAAGTTACAACTCAACTGTTTCAAAATGAGAAATTGGTTAATAAGGATACAGAGATAAAAGATGGTGCTGATATAAAGTATAAAGTACCTAAAACTATTAAAGATGGGATTTCACAACTGATGGAAGTACCTAAATCAATGTTGGAAAATAATGAGATCAGCTTTTATTTTAATGGTGAAAAAAAAGTTATAAGTTCTTCTAAGTATTTAATAAAAAGTGATGAAAAAATTGTTAACCTTGACCGCAGATTAAAAGACAATCTGGATTTGTCAGTGATAGAAAAAGGAAATAAGGGATATACTGTAAAAGATTTTTTTAAAAAACAAGATATGAAAAAAATCAAGATAACTTTTAATGGAAGTGAACTTGAACTTCCAAATAAAATATGGGATGTTACTGTTAACGATAAAAAAGCTAACTTAGATTATGAAATTAATAAAAATGATGATATACAAGTTAAATCAAAGAGCTTAAATGTAAATAAAGTATTTGAGTATATTAATTATCATATATCGGAAAAGATGAAGGATAACTTAAATATATATATTAATAATGAACCTGTAGAACTAAATTCAAAGATTGAAAATGGTGATAAAATTCAAGTCAAATTAGATTAACAAATTATAATTTAGTCCATTTTCTCCTTTAAAAGGGAGGTTTTTTAATTAACTTAATAAATATTTAAAATAATCATCACAATTTCAACATATTTACAGGCTATAATATAAGTAAGTAATAAAGTGAAAGCCCCAAACTAGAGTTGAAAATGCCAATGCTAATACCAACAAAATGGAAGAAAATACTTTTCATAAGTACTAATCCTCCTTGAACCCTGTGTAGACGGGGTTCTTTTTTTATTTGCTTATAAAAAATATAATTGAAATGAATTTCAGAAAAAATTATTTAAAATTAATTAGTGGTTTTAGTTGTTCTTTAAATACATTTTTTGTTATAATAATATATGTTGAAAATACAAAAAATATTAAGAGGTGAAAACAATGAGGACAATAGGAACTCATCTAAGAGGTATCAGAGCTCCAATTGTAAAAGAAGGCGATAATTTAGTAGATATAATTATTACCTCACTAGAAAAATCTATTAAAGAAAACAATTATGAACTAAGAAACAATGATGTAATTGGGGTTACAGAATCGGTAGTAGCTAGAGCACAGGGTAATTATGTAGATATAGATGATATAGCAGAAGAAATCAATGATAAATTTCCAAACGAAATTGGAATAGTATTTCCAATATTAAGTAGAAATAGGTTTGCTATGATCTTAAAGGGAATTGCTAAGAGTAATAAAAAAATATATCTTCAGTTAAGTTATCCAAATGATGAAGTAGGCAATCCATTATTAGATGAAAGAAAGTTAGTAGAAAGAAATATAAATCCTTACTCTGATGTTATAACAGAAGAAGAGTATTATAAACATTTCTCAGACTATAAACATCCCTTTACAGGAATAAATTATATTGATTTATATAAGGAAATTGCAGAAGACAATGATATCGAAATTATAATATCAAATAAACCCGAAACAATTTTGGAGTATACTGATGATGTTATAGCAGCAGATATACATACTCGTTTTAGAACAAAAGAAAAATTAAAAAAAGCTGGTGCTAATATAGTGTTAGGTTTAGATGATATCTGTAACGAAGATAAAGGTAAAGGATATAATAAAGAATATGGACTTTTAGGTTCAAATAAGGCTACAGATAAAAAATTAAAATTATTTCCAAGAGATGGCCAGACTTTTGTTGATCAAGTTCAAAAGAAGTTAAAAGATAAAACAGGTAAAAGAATTGAAGTAATGATTTATGGAGATGGGGCTTTTAAAGATCCAGCTGCAAAGATATGGGAACTAGCAGATCCGGTAGTATCACCTGCTTATACTTCAGGATTAGAAGGGACTCCTTCTGAAGTAAAACTTAAGTACCTTGCAGATAATGATTTAAAGGACTTTAAAGGTGATAAGTTATTACAAAAAATGAAAGATGAAATAAAAAATAAGGAAGATGATCTAGTAGCTAATATTAAATCACAGGGTACTACTCCAAGACGCCTTACTGATTTATTAGGGAGTTTATGTGATTTAGCTAGTGGTAGTGGAGATAAAGGAACACCAATAATTCTCGTTCAGGGCTATTTTGATAGTTTAGCTGATGAGTAAAATTATATAAAAAAATGTCTTAAAGTTTAATACAACACTTCCAAAGTAGACAGTTTAACTACTTAAAATTGACTATCTACTTGGAGGTGTTTTTTACATTTTTTGTTAAAACAAATACTGCAAGCATTTTTTATGAAATGAATAACAAATTTAAATTAAAAAAACACATACCTTCATAATTTTTATTATTCTTCATTTAACTATTTGACCTCATATTCCAGTTGATAAGGTAAAATTAGATAAATCATTGAATGATCAATTCATTTCTGAAAATAATTTTGGTACTATTAAAAGTTTAATCCCTCTAATTTATAGTTTGGATTTAAAGGTTGTAGCAGAAAAAATTGAAGATAACGAAAGAAAAGATAAGTTAATTCGTGGAAATTGTGATTATATACAAGGATATATATTTGCTAAACCATTAAGTATTGAAGAACTAAATAAAATATATAATAAGCAATACATATAACGATTTTATAACCAGGTCTAGTTATTATTATTTGGTCTAATTTTTATACTTAAAATGTAAAAAAATTACATATTATACAACAATTTTAAAGGTATTTAGCTGACTGCATTTAATATATAATATATATCTTATAAATATTGAGTAGCGTTAGAAATACTTTAATGGTTTATCAATTTAATAAATTTTGATGAATATATTACTATATAAATGGTTGTTAAAAATTTGATGAAATTATACCAAGTAAATTTTCGATACGGGTAGTAGTAATTATTGTTGAATAAAGGGTGGATATTATTAATAAAAATGATATAATAAATATAAAGAAAGATTCTCTTATTCAAGTGAAGATAAAGAAGTAGTATTAATTAATGCAATTATAAAAAAATCTAAAAATGATATTAGATAAATAAAGAATATAAAAAACTGTTGAAAATTGTTCATGTAAATATAAAGATAGGATTGAACTGCTTAAAGCAAACTATATTCTACAGCTAGTTATTTATAATAATTTTTTAAGTAAAACAATTAGAAAAAAGTATTTAAACTATCATAAATATTAACAGTCATTAGAATAATTTTTTTAAAAACTGTTATTGAATTTCTTGAAGAATAGGATCTTTGAGGAGGGAAGATGATGAGAAAATTATTATTAGCTGTTGATGGATCAAAAAGTTCTCACAAAGCTGCACAGAAAGCTGCTGATCTAGGAAGTGCAATGGACTGTGAAATAACTATTATTACTGTATTAGATATTTCTACATTAGAATTAAGTGAAATTCAATCTTATAGACCAATAGATTCATTAGAAGAGCTTATTAAAAGAAACAAAAAAGAACTTCAAAAAAAAGGAGAAAGTATTTTAGAAGAGGCAGAAAAATATTTTGATAAAACAGATATTGAAGTAAAACAAGGTTTTAGAATATGGAGATCCTGCAGATATGATTTGTGAGTATGCTGAAAATAACGGCTTTGATATTATAGTACTAGCAGATAAAGGTATTGGAGGAGTTAAAAGATTCTTTCTTGGTAGTATAAGTGATAAGGTTTTAAGACATGCCAAAGTTTCAGTATTAGTTGTTAAGTAAATATTATAAATTGAAAGTTTAACCAATTAGAAATATAAAGATTGAGGAGATATTTATGTCTAAAGCATATTTCTTTTATAAGTTGATGAAATATTTAAAAGATAAAAATGTAAAATGGACACATAAAGCATTTTTTATACTTCCATTTTTATATGCAGTTTCACCAATTACAATTATTCCCTACTATTTTTTCCCTTTAGCAGGTTTATTAGATAACATTTTTGTACTTCTTGCGGGGATATATTATATCAAAAAAACATTAGATGACTATGATCCAAATAATCCCAACAAAAATTCAGAAAAGAAGAAAGATAATGTTATTGATATTAATAGGGATGATTATGACGTTAATTAATTTTAAATAGATTTTTTGTTTCTAATTATTAAACAAGAAAAGAGGTGCGTGAATGAGAGTGGGGAATTTGTTTGGAGGAACATTATTAGGTGTCATATTGATTTTAATAGGATTATCCGCATTATTGAGGTCATTTGATGTTAATATTCCATTTGGAAGAATTATAATTGGAGTTTTAATAATTTATATTGGAATAGTAATTCTATTTGGTGGTAGTGTATTTAATACAGATGAAAACATTGTAATTTTTGGAGAGTCTAATATTAGAGTGACGAATTTTATTGAGGATGAATATAATGTAATTTTTGGCAGTGGTGTTATAGATTTAAGGAATATTAATCTTGAAAACTTAGATAAAGAAATTGAAATAAATACAATCTTTGGTTCAAGTGAAGTACTTTTGGATTCAAGTAAACCTGTTAGAATCGATGCTTCATCAGTGTTTGGTCAAGTAAGATTACCAAATGGAAACTCAGTATCATTTGGAGATTTAAAATACAATAACATGACTGATGAAACAAGTAAAATTATCTATTTAAAGTCCAGTGTTGTTTTTGGAGAATCAAAAATAAGATTTGTTAAGTAAGCAATAGTATTGAAAATAAAATATGAAGAAAAGAGAAGGTGACCTATTGAAATTATATGATTTAACACAACGAATTGGGATTTCAACCCCACCATGGCCGACATTTAAACCTTTTGAAATGAAATATTTTAAAAGATTGTCTACAGAAAGAGTTAATGGACAGATCATAAAAACACCAAATCATATTGGAACTCATTTAGATAGTGAAAGACATTTTTGGACTGCGGGCCGTGACATTGCAAGCATACCTCTAGAGGATCTATATGGAGAGGGAGTTGTTGTTGATTTAAGTGATGAACTTAATGACTATGATATCTATACTTCAGAGATGATAGAAAATAAAGTTGAAGTAAAAGAAAATGATATCTTAATAATAAATACAGGTTACCATAGATATAGTTGGGATCAACCAGAAGCTGATGAAGAACGTTATTTCATGAAACATCCCGGTCCAAATATGGAATTTGCACATTGGGTGATGAAAAAAAGATAAAATGGATTGGTGTAGATTGTGGTGCTGCTGATCATCCAATGAATACAGTATGCAGAACTTTAAGACCTGATCTTGCAAAAGAAGCTGAAAAACATTTAGGTAAACCTCTAGATGAAGGTTTTCCATCATAGAGATAGCAGACAGTTTATGCATACCAAGTTATTCCCAGAAGGTATTATACACGCTGAAAACCTAGGTGGAGAAAATGATAAACTTTCAAATCAAAGATTAGCAATAGGCAATATTTCCTTGGAAAGGTATTGACATGGAAGCATGTAGTATCAAGATGTGTTGCATTTGAATGGTAAATAGTTTTAAAACAAAAATAGCTCCTAAATATTCGGGAGCCGTTTTGTTTATTTAAATTTTAAAATACATAAAAAAGGACAGATCTAAAGTGAGAGCTAAATAAAATTAAATGGAAAAAACAAGCTATATATGTGATAGTATTTTTATCAATAGTTTTTTCTTTGAAAATATTCATATTTACATTAACACCTTTCTTTCTAGCTTTGCTTTTAACAGTTATTATTGATAAACCTGTATGTGTGTTATCAAAAAAGATTCCCAGAAATATTGCTGTATTAATAATGATCTTAATAGTAATAACAATAATGATTTTACTTTCAATTTTTATAATTACAAATACCGTATATGAATTAACTTATCTTTCTAGAATATCTTCCTGAATATAGAGATCAAATGGTTGAATTTATAGATGATCTATTACTTAAACAACAAGAACTTTTTGATAGAATGCTGATATTTGTATCAAATGTTTTAAGAAGAATATTGGATAATATTTATAGAAGGGGAGAGGACTTTGTATCAGATACAATCAGATTGGTCATTAAATTTAACACTATATATACCTGGTTTTATAATAGTCTCACTTTTCACAATTATAACAACCTTTTTCTTAAGCAAGGATAAAAAGTTGATTTTAAAATATATAAAGTCAAAGAAAAAATAGCTAAAGTGTTTGAATCTAGTATTGTAAAAGATATATTTAGTTATCTTAAGGTGCAACTACTTATTATTACAAATACAACAATATTGACCCGTGATTACATTTTCATTATTAAACTATCCTTATGTCATATTAATAGCGTTTTTATGTGGTATTTTAGATATGATACCTGGTTATTAGTCTGGAGCTTTACTCTGCCTCTAATTTATATAACATTTTAACAGGTAGTGCTAGAACTGCAGCAATAATATTTATACTTTATTTAATATTGGTTAGTGCTAGACCATTTCTTGAAAGTAAGGTTTTAGGTAAAAACATTGGTGTTCATCCCATAGTATTATTATTTGGAATCTATGTAGGATTAATAACTTTTGGTCTGCAGGGTATTATTATAGCTCCTTTATCTATAATCACTTTTAAAGCACTATTAAAAACAGGCCTAATACCTGTGAAATATTAAATATTGAATAAATGTCTAAAACTTAAGATGAATTTCATAAACAAAAATTAAATTGTAAATAAAACTACTCTTTTAAATAGGAGTAGTTTTTTGAATTTAAAAAAGGAATAAGTGTGAAATCAAAGAACTAATAAATGAGTAAAGATAAAATAAATGGGGAGGTTAATACCATCAAGTCTTATATAGCAAGACAGCCAATTTTCAATAAAAATGAATCTGTATATGGTTATGAGCTTCTTTATAGAGATAATGCTCAAAGTATTAATAGTATTTTAAATGATGATACTGCAACATCTGAAGTCTTAATAAATAGTTTTAGTACAATTGGAATCGAAAATATAATACAAAACAAAAAGGCTTTTATAAACTTTACAAGAAACCTCCTTGATAAAGAGATTCCAACAATTTTAGATAGCGAGAAAATAGTTATTGAAGTATTAGAAAATGTAGATCTTAACGAAAAGATGGTCAAAGTATTAAAAAACTTACGGAAAAACGGATATATAGTAGCATTAGATGATTTTGAATATAATGAAAAAACGATTCCTTTTTTAAAGATAGCCCACATTGTTAAAGTTGATTTTTCAAATACAAATAAGGTTCAAAGAAATTTAGTTGAATGTATAGCAGATAAATATAATTTTCAATTGTTAGCAGAAAAAATAGAAACAAGAAAAGAATTTGAAGATGCAAAAGATATCGGATATTCATTGTTTCAGGGATATTTTTTTAAAAAACCAGAGATATTAGAAGGTAATTCTATTCCCGTATATCCAAATAACTATTTTAAAGTAATTAAAGAACTTAATAAAAACAATCCTGATTTTAATAAAGTGAGCGATATTATAAAAAGTGATATGTCCTTATCATATAAACTTCTCAAGGTAATTAATTCAGCAGCTTATGGAATTAGATCAGAAGTTAAGTCTATTAAGCAAGCCTTAGTATTATTAGGAATTGAAGAAATAAAAAAATGGCTTCATCTTATGGTGATTAAAAACATTGCACATGATGAACCTAAAGAAATTATGAGGATATCTTTAGTTCGTGCTAAAACAGCTGAAAAAATTGCTGAGTTATTAAAGCAAGAGGTAAATTCATCAGAACTTTTTATGGTGGGATTATTTTCAATGTTAGACATTTTAATGCATAGAAGTATTGATGTTGTTTTAAAAGATTTACCTATTTCTTCAAACATTAAAAAGGGTATTATAGGAAATGAAGACAGTATTTATTCTGACGTTTTGGACTTAATAGTTGCATATGAAGAAGGTAATTGGATGGTAGTAGATAAATATTGTGATAAATTAAATATTGAAGGTAATACTTTAATCAACGCGTTTTTATTATCGATAGACTGGGGAGAAGAAGTTTTAAGTTTTTAATATAAAAAACAAAAACTGACTCTTAAACAGGAGATGTATTGAATGAAAATCAGTGAGTTTTCCAATAAATATAATATAAGTAATGATACAGTAAGATACTATATGGAATTAAACCTAATAGTGCCCATAAAAAAAGGTAAACATTATTATTTTGATAAGGGCTGTGAATAAGATAAAAAGAATATTAAGGTTAAAGGAAATGAACTTTACTTTACAGGAAATTAAAGAAATATTTTATTTTTAAAAGAATTAAAAAATTAACTCCTTATCAAAAAAATAGTTATGGAAGGTATTATTGTATCATGGGTTGATATACCATCAAGTGTTCTAATTCAAACTGTTGTTCCTAATAATATACTAGGAAGAGTATTAAGTGTAAAGTTTAGTATTATAAAGATAATTGTACCGATATCGTTAATATTTTCGGGGTATTTATTGGAAACCGTTTCAATTATATATATTTTTATTTTTGGATCAATATTTTTTACAATATTTAATTTATTAATTTTTAATTCTAATTTGAAATACAGTTTAATTGAGATAGGTAAAATAAAGTTAATTAAAGATGTTTAAATGCCTTTAACAAACACCTTAAAAAACCTTTGATATATTTGACATATGATACTTAATTACTTAAACTGTTTATGAAGTTAAGTTCAAAGGGAGGGAAATATAGTGAGTAAATACAATAATGAATTAGATTATGACAGCAATGATTATAATTATTTTAATCTATTAAAGAAATTTTATAATCACTACATTAAAGACAGGAAATTCAAATATTTCTCTATACAATTTTTGCATGTTGTAGGCGCCTTGCTGGCATTAGCCCCTCCATTAATTATAAGAAAGATTATTGATGAGGCTATTCCCAGTGGTGAGTTCAGAAATATTTTAATTTTAGTCTTATGGGCTTTTGCAATTTATCTTAGTGCAAATATTATTAGAGGAATTAGAGTGTTTTACGGACATAAGTTTGCCCAGTATATTACAAGAGATATGAGAAATGATTTATACAATCATTATCAAGAATTATCAATGAACTTTCATGATAACAAAAAGACCGGTGAATTAATGTCTAGAATAATAGATGACTTAAATCGTCTGCAGGAATTTATTCACCATGGTCCTGAAGCAATAATTACATCATCTGTTTTAGTAACAGGTACTGTAATAATATTGTTTTCTATGAGTGTAAAGTTAGCTTTAGTTAGTTTAATCTTTACTCCAATACTACTGATTTTTGGATATTTATTAATGAAAAAAATGCATAAAGCATTTAGAAAAACTAGAGAAAATAAAGCTATTATGAATGATAAACTAGAAGATAATCTAGCTGGTATTAAAGTTATTAAAGCATTCAATAATGAAGATTTTGAAATGGATCGATTTTCTGAAAAAAATAATGACCATGCTCAAGCAAGGATGTTAGCGATAAAATATATTAGTTTATTAATTCCAGGTTCTAGACTATTAAATATATTTGGTGTTTTAGCAGTATTAAGTTATGGAGGATATCTAACTTCTATTGGTGCAATTAGTATTGGTACAATAGTTGCTTTTTACGGTTATCTGGAAAGATTTAGAGAACCCTTACTTAGAATGGTACACATGACTGAAGGTATAAGTAGATTTTTTGCAAGTATAGAGAGATTTTTCAATCATATAGAAATACAGCCTGATATAAAGAATAATACTGGTAAGGTTACTGCTAGTAATCTAAAAGGTGAAGTTAATTTTAATGATGTATATTTCTCATATGATGAGGAAACGGTTCTCAAGGGGATAAACTTAAAAGCTGAAGAAAATCAAACAATAGCACTAGTTGGTCCAAGTGGATCGGGTAAAACTACAATTGTTAGATTGCTATTAAGGTTATATGATATTGATAGTGGTCAAATTACAATTGATGGTAAAGATATAAAAGATTATAATCTTGAGGAATTAAGACAATCAATGGCAATGGTTATGCAGGAAGACTTTCTGTTTTCAACATCAGTAGCAGAAAATATTGCCTATGGTAAACCTGATGCATCCAGAGAAGAAATAATTGAATCGGCTAAAAAGGCTAATGCACATCAATTTATTAGCGAAGATCTATCTGATGGATATGATACACAAGTTGGCCAACGAGGTGTAAAATTATCTGGTGGACAAAGACAGAGAATATCTATTGCTAGAGCATTTTTAAAAGATCCAAGACTATTAATTTTAGATGAAGCGACTTCTTCAGTTGACTTAGAGACTGAAGAATTAATACAAGAAGCAGTAAATGAAGTAAGACAAAATAGAACAACATTTATTATAGCTCACAGGCTTTCTACTATTATAAATGCTGATGAAATATTATTTATTCAAAAAGGTAGATTATTAGAAAAAGGAAGTCATCAAGAGTTATTAGAGAAAAACGATCATTATAAAGAATTTTATTCAAAACAGTTTCAAACTGCATAAAGTATTTAAAAAGGCATTTCTTATTATTTATTGGGAATGTCTTTTTATTTTATCTAATTTGCCTTATAATACAATTAAACACTAATAATTTTAGAAAGGGGTCAAATATGGGATTTATAATAAATAACCCACAGCTTTGGAGAAAAAAAGGTATAGATGATAAATTAAATGAAGAAATTAAGACAAAGGTAGATAAAGATGGGAAACTAGAACTGTCAAAAGAGATTGTAGATAAATTGAATTTAAAACCAGAAACAGAACTTAGATTAAGAAATGATGGAGATACACTTATGATAAAAAGAGCTGATCCTTTGTTAAGTCGTGTATATATAGAACCTACAACCGACTGTAACTTAAACTGTAAGACCTGTGTAAGACATTCCTGGGATGAAAAAATCGGGAGAATGGATTTACAAGATTACATAAAAATTATTGATGATTTAAAAGAATTTGATAATTTAGATAGGATAAGTTTTTGGGGAATAGGAGAGCCTCTTTATCATCCTGATATTGTAGAGATGATTAAAAGGGCTAAACAATTAAATGTTAACACCCAAATTATTACAAACGGTCTTTTACTAGATGAAAGTATGTCTCGGAATTTATTAAAAGCAGGATTAGATAGTCTAGTTGTTTCATTAGATGGTACATCTCCAGAAACGATGGCTGATATTAGATCTGGAGCTAATCTAGAAGAGATAATTAATAATGTAAAAACATTTAAGAATCTAAAGTCAAAATATAATGATAATAAAACAGAAATCGGAATAGAATTTGTAATTATGAAATCTAATGTAGGCGAGTTAAAAGACTTAAGAAAATTAGCACTTGAATTAGGTGCGTCTTTCATATTTTTAACAAATCTATTACCTTATACAGAAGCGATGACAGATGAAATACTTTATTCATTTAGTAATAGTAGGTCACAGCCAGAAGAAAGAACAGAACATAGACCTGAAATATATCTTCCGCCAACAGATTTAAATAAAGATACAGTAAATTCAATTTCAAAGATAGTGGGTAAAACCAGTTCAATTAGTACGAGACAGGTCCCTTTCGATCCCCACAATGGGTACTGTAAGTTTGTAGAACAGGGTAGTGTAGCTATTAATTGGAAAGGTGAAGTTAGTCCATGTGTGCCATTAATGCATAGTTATGACTGTTATATAAGAGAAAGAAAAAAACATTTTAAATCTTATGATCTTGGTAATATACAAGATAGTGCATTAGAGGATATATATAATAGTGGAGAGTTTAAAGAATTCAGAAAGAAATTAATTGAATTTCCTTTTTCAGAATGTACACAGTGTTCAGGGTGTGATATGTCTAAAACAAATGAAAAAGACTGTCATGGGAATACCTTCCCTGTTTGTGGAGACTGTTTGTGGGGTAAGGGAATTGTGCAATGTCCATAAAAAAAACATTGTGAAACTATTATTTTTCACAACTTATAAAGGAATTTTAGGTTTTCCCTGTAATTAATATAATATACCTTCGAGTCTTGGAGCCTAAAAAACTAATAATGTTTTATGGCAAATTGACCGCTGGGTTATAGTAGAAATACTATAGCCTCCCGTGTTTGGAAAGAAGATAAATCATAAAGGAGGTATAATTAATGGGGAAAATTCAAGAATTTTCAGTACTAAGAGTTGATTTAGGAAAACAAACGGTAAAAAGAGAGATAATTGCAGGTGAAAGAGTAGAAAAGTATTTAGGAGGTAGAGGATTAGCATCAAAAATTCTATATGATGAGATTGATCCCAAAGTAGATCCTTTAAGTCCTGAAAACAAACTAATTTATGCTACAGGTTTACTGACTGGTACAGCTGCCTCCACAGGTGGACGTTATATGGTTGTTACTAAGGGTCCATTAACCGGTACAATAGCAAGTAGTAATTCCGGTGGATTTTTTGGTGCAGAGCTTCGTTTTAGCGGTAATGATATGATTATCTTTGAAGGTAAGTCTGATAAACCGGTTTATCTTTCAATCAAGGGAGATAAAGCAGAGTTAAAAGATGCCTCACATATTTGGGGTAAAAAAGTAAATGAAACAACAGATATGTTAATAGAGGAATTTGGTGATGATGGTGCTAGGGTAAGTTGTATAGGTCCTGCGGGAGAAAACCAGGTAATGTTTGCATCTATTATGAATGAAAAACATAGAGCTGCCGGTCGTACAGGTGTTGGTGCAGTTATGGGTTCGAAAAATCTTAAAGCTGTTATAGTTAAATCTGATGAGAATAAAGTTAATTATGATAAAGAAAGTGCAATGGAAGTTGTTAGAAAACAAACTAAAATGTTAAAAGAAGATGGTGTTACAGGTGAAGGACTCCCTGCTTTAGGAACAAAAGTATTAGATAACATTATTAATTCTAATGGTCTTTATCCATCAAATAACTTCCAGTTTGGAACATTTGATAAGACTGAAGAAGTATCTGGAGAGGCTTTAGTTGAAAAAGGTTACTTACAGTCTAATAAAGGTTGTTATGGATGTCCAATAAGATGTGGACGTGACGTAAAACTACCTAATGGTAGATCTGGTGAAGGACCTGAATATGAAACAGGTTGGGCCTTTGGAGCAGACTGTGGAGTTGATGATTTAAATGCAATAACTGAGGCTAACTTTTTATGTAATGAATTAGGACTCGATACAATAAGTGCCGGTACTACAATAGCCTGTGCAATGGAATTGATATGAAAACGGTTATATAGATAAAGAAGAATTAGAAAATGGTCCTGAACTTAATTTTGGTTCTTCTGAATCAATTATTTATTATACAAAGCAAATGGCTTATAGAGAAGGTTTTGGAGACAAATTAGCTATGGGATCATATCGATTAGCTGATTCTAAAGGTCATCCTGAACTTTCAATGTCAGTTAAAAAGCAGGAACTTCCTGCATATGACCCAAGAGGAGTTCAAGGTCAAGGTTTACAGTATGCAACTTCAAATCGAGGAGGTTGTCATGTAAGAGGTTATATGATATCACCTGAGGTAATTGGTGCTCCTGAGAAGTTAGATCCACAAGAATTAAAAGGTAAACCAGAATGGGTTAAAATATTCCAGGACTTAACAGCTGTAATAGATTCAGTGGGAATGTGTTTATTTACTTCATTTGCATTAGGTTTAGATGACTATAAAGAGATAGTAAATGCTGGAACAGACTTTAATTATACTTCAGATGAACTTTTACAAGCTGGAGAAAGAATATATAACTTAGAAAGAAAGTTTAATTTAGAAGCCGGAATAAGTCCTAAAGAAGATAAACTTCCTAATCGTTTTACAGATGTTCCACTTCCTGATGGCCCACAAAAAGGTGTTGTTTCTAAATATAAAGAAATATTACCTAAATATTATGAAGAAAGAGGATGGACTCCTGAAGGAGAAATCAGTACTGATAAAATTAATGAATTAGGATTATAATAAATATGAAAATAAAAGTAAAATTATATTCTTTATTTAGATTAAATCTAAAAACTTCTGAAGTAAACTATGAGTTCGAAAAAAATATAAAGGTTAAAGATTTAATAGATAGACTTGATGACGATTTTTCAGGTTACTTTTCTGAAAAATTATTGGAATCTGGGGAAATCAAAACTGGTTCCATTATTTTAATTAATGGCAAAAATATTTTTCATATTGATAAATTAAACTCTAAAATTAAACATGGAGATATTGTTACAATGTTTCCACCATCTGCAGGAGGATAGAATTATATCTCTTGCAAATTAAAGGATAATTTGATATTATTACTTTCAGCAAAGAAATAGAAGGTGGACAGATTGAAAGTAGCAGTAATTGATGGATTAGGAGGCGGTTTGGGTTCACAAATCGTCAATAAATTAAATAAACAATTTGGTGATAGTCTTAAAGTATTAGCTCTCGGCACGAATGCTGGAGCTACTTCTAAGATGATTGCCAATGGTGCCGATGAAGGTGCAACAGGAGAAAATGCAATTGTTATCAATGTCAAAGATGTTGATATTATCATTGGTCCACTAGGTTTGATAATTCCCAATTCTATGAAAGGTGAAATAACTACTGTGATGGCCGAAGCTATTGCAGGTTCAAAAGCCAAAAAAATTATAATTGGGATGAAACAACCTCATGTAGAACTTGTCGGTGTCAGTAACAAATCTTTAAATGAATTAATAGAAGAAGCGATAGAACAAATTAAAAATCATATATAAATCAGATTTATATAAGGATCACGAAGGTCTTTACCTGTATTTACTTACGGGTAGGACCTTTTTTTATTTGTATTAAAAAAGGAGGAAAACATTATGAATACTAAAAAGTATGTTTACAGTTCTTTATTTATTGCATTAGGAATTTTATTACCAATGATTTTTCATGTTATAGGTGGACCAAGCTTGGGAAGAGTTTTATTACCGATGCATTTGCCGGTATTAATAGGTGGGGCTTTTGTAGGACCTTTATTTGGTTTAATTATAGGGTTAATTACTCCAATTTTAAGTTCATTGTTTACAGGAATGCCACCAGTTTTACCTATATTACCAATTATGGTTGGAGAGCTAGCAGTGTATGGACTTGTTATGGGTTATCTTTTTAATAGAATTAAAATGAATGCCTATCTATCGTTAATATTAACTATGCTTGCTGGACGTATAATGGCTTCAATCATAGTAATGGGACTTGTCTATGGATTTGGTTTTGGTCAACTTCCAGGCAATCCAATTCTATATATTTATGGAACTATAACAGCAGGTATGCCGGGTATTATAGGACAACTTATAATAGTACCTATTGTGATAAATTATTTAAAAAAGTATAACAGTTCTAAATTATCAACTGAATCTGTTTTTTAAATAAATTTTATTTAAAAAGGAATATTAAACCCTTCTCTTTAATTAATAATATAGAATAGCATTATTAATTGATAGGGGGTTATTTTAGATGCCAGCTAATTTACCACCTCAGTATTATGAAGCTGAGGAAGTATTTAGAAATGCACAAACTTCGGAAGAAAAAATTGCCGCATTAAAAGATATGCTTTCAATTATGCCTAAACATAAAGGTACTGAAAAACTTCAAGCTGATTTAAAAAAAAGAATTTCTAAATTAAAGGAAGAAAAAGAGAAAAAAAGCAAAACAAAAAGCACATATAATCCATATTTAATTGATAAAGAGGGTGCTGGTCAGGTAATATTACTGGGATATCCTAATGTTGGTAAGTCCTCAATAGTAGAATCTTTAAGTAATGCAAAGGTTAAGGTTGCTAAATATCCTTTTGCAACTTCTTTACCGACAGCAGGTATGATTAACTTTGAAGATATACAAATTCAATTAATAGATACTCCTCCATTAGTTCCTGAAGATGTGCCGGGTCCGATGGTGAGCGCTATATTTCATGCTGACTATTTAGCAGTTGTAATAGACATATCTGCAAAAGATTGTCTTGACCAATTATCAGGTATTATTGATTTTTTAGAAAATAAAAGATTGATTAGAGAAGATATACCTGAAAATGTAAAGGCATATCATCTTAATGATATTTTAATTATTGCAAATAAAATTGATTTAGAGGGTGTAGATGAAAACTTAGATATAATAAAAGAGCTTTATCCTGAGCTAGAAATTTTAAATGTTTCTACTAAAAATAATCTAAATATAGAGAAAATACCTAAAATACTATTTAAAAAATTAAAAATAATTAGGGTGTATAGTAAAGCCCCTGGAGAAGAACCAGATTATAAGCAACCATATATACTAGACAAAGGAAGTATAGTTTTAGATTTTGCCCAACTTATTCATAAAGACTTTGCCAAAAAACTTCAAAAAGCAAATATTTGGGGGTCAGCTCGATTTGATGGTCAAAGTGTGGCAAAAGATCATGAATTAGAAGACAAAGATGTTGTGGAATTGCATATATAAACTTAAAAAGGAATGAATAAATAAAATGAATGAAAAAGAATTAGCAATTAATGAACTTAATAACAGTGAGTATTCTTTAATAATAGTGAAAAGTAATAAAATTGTATATAAGAGTAAAAAAGAAAGTGTTGGTTCTATTGTTGGACTTTTAGAAAACAATCCTGAAATTTTAAAAGATGCTATTGTTGCAGATAAAATAATTGGTAGGGCAGTAGCTATGATTTGTGATTATAGTTCAGTAAACTTTTGTTATGGTAAAATAGTAAGTAAAGGTGCAGTGGATATTTTTGAAAAAAGGAATTTAGAATATGAAGCAGAAAATATAGTTAAGGCTATAAAAAACAGAGATAATACTGATTTATGTCCAATAGAAAAATTGACTTTGGATGTTGATGACAGTGAAGAGGGAATAAAAAGAATAAAAGAATTTATTAATAATTAAAAATGAGAAGGTGAGATTAATGTATAGTTATTTTAAGGTCTATATTTTAGCATTTTTAGTATTTATTTTAATTGATTCCATCTGGTTAGGATCAATAGCTAAAAAATTATACAGAAAACAGATTGGGTTTTTAATGAAGGAAAACTTTGATATGAAGGTAGCTTTAATATTTTATCTGGTATTTATTGTCGGATTATTATTTTTTGTTTTAAATAATGCTATAATTAATCAAAGTTGGCAGTATGCATTATTTGCAGGTATGTTTTATGGGTTTATTACCTATGCAACATATGATATAACAAACCTAGCTACTATTAAAGACTGGCCTGTATTTTTAACTGTTATTGATATTATCTGGGGTTCGGTACTATGTGGCACAACCTCTATAATTACTTATCTTATTGCTGTAAATATTGACTTCTTTAAAGTATAAGTTTAGAAGAAGGTGGGTTAAATGAAGATGTTGACATAAGATTATTCTTAGCTAGTATTGATTTCATTTTTTATGTAATATTACATAAAAATGAGATAGGTGAAGAATTTTTTCCAGATATTATCAAATTTCTAATAAGCGGAATCATCTGCAAGTTAGAAAAAAATTTAAAATCTAATGAATGAGTATTGAAGATATTCATTTAATATTAGACAAATATTAAATATTCACGCACTGAAATGGAGAAGATCCGTAATTTAAGCATCAATGCTTATGGGATCAATGGTTATTACTGCATCCACCTTGAGTTTTTTAGGTATAGGAGCACCACAAGGATATGCAGATTGGGGTCAAATGATTTCATTTTCACGTAACTGGATTCTCGGTGGTGAAGGTAATGCTATTAAATATTGGTATACAGTTGTAATACCTGGTAGTGCGATTACATTTTTCTGTTTATCCTGGAACTTAATCGGAGATGCCTTTAGAGACATTTTAGATCCAAAGCTTCAAAATTAAAAACATATAAAGTAGGTGATAGAATTGAGTAAAGAAAAGCTTATAGATGTTAATAATTTAGCAACATATTTTCATACTGAAGAAGGAACAGTAAAAGCGGTTGATGGAATAAGTTTTGATATCTATCCTGGAGAGACACTTGGAATAGTAGGTGAGTCAGGTTGTGGTAAAAGTGTAACATCACTATCCATTATGAGACTTATCGAATCTCCACCTGGACAGATCGAAAATGGCGAGATTATGTTTAACGGTAAAGACTTAACAAAGTTAAGCCAAAAGAGATGAGAAAGATCAGAGGTAATGATATCTCAATGATTTTTCAGGAGCCAATGACCTCCTTAAATCCGGTATATACCGTTGGAAATCAAATTATGGAAGCAATTTTAATCCATAAAGATGTAAACAAAAAAGAGGCCAGACAGCAAGCAATAGATATGTTAACAAAGGTAGGAATACCGCTTCCTGAACAGCGTGTAGACGAATATCCTCACCAGTTAAGTGGAGGTATGAGACAGCGTGTAATGATAGCAATGGCCCTATCATGTGATCCACAGCTTCTAATCGCAGATGAGCCAACAACAGCGTTAGATGTAACAATTCAGGCTCAGATATTAGAGCTGATGAATGGTCTAAAAAGACAGTTCGGAATGGCAATAATGATGATCACTCACGATTTAGGTGTAATAGCAGAAGTATCAGATCGTGTAGCGGTAATGTATGCTGGAAAGATAGTAGAGTACACAGATGTTGAGACACTTTATGGAAATCCAAAACATCCATATACCTGGGGATTAATGCATTCAATTCCTCATATCGAAAAGGACTTAGACAGATTATTGGCGATACCGGGTAATGTACCGAATCCGCTTAATTTCCCAACTGGATGTAAGTATAACACAAGGTGTCAATTTGCAACAGATAAGTGTAGAACAGATGAACCTGACATAGAAGAGATAGAAGAAGGCCATCACGTAGCGTGCTGGCATATAGATAAGCTAGAAGAAGCCAAAAAAGAAAAGTATAGTGCTTAATGGAGGTGAATAATTTGGCAGAAGCGAAAAAATTACTTGATATAAAGAACTTAAAGAAGTACTTTCCTGTAAAGGCAGGGGTATTTCGCAAGACAGTAGCACAAGTAAAAGCGGTAGATGATGTTAGTTTTTATATAAAAGAAGGAGAGACCTTGGGACTAGTAGGAGAATCCGGGTGTGGTAAATCAACAACCGGTCGTACAATTCTTCGCCTCCTGGAAGCAACAGCTGGAGAGATCTGGTTTGAAGGTAAGAACTTAGTTGAATTAAACAAAAGAGATCTAAGAGAGATGAGAAAAGAGATGCAGATTATCTTTCAGGATCCATATGCATCATTAAACCCACGTATGACAGTAGCAGATATAGTGGGAGAGCCGATAGATATTCACAATTTAGCTTCAAGCAAAAAAGAAAGAAACGAGAAAGTAGCTGAGATATTAGATACAGTAGGGCTAGGTTCAGAATACATGAAAAGGTATCCTCACGAGTTTAGTGGTGGTCAGAGACAGCGTATAGGTGTAGCAAGGGCCTTAGCTGTAGATCCATCATTGATCATTGCAGATGAGCCGGTATCGGCCTTAGATGTATCAATTCAGGCTCAGGTAATCAACTTGATGCAGGACTTACAGAAAGACTTTGGATTAACCTATTTATTTATTGCTCATGATTTAAGTGTAGTAAAACACATCAGTGATCGTGTAGCGGTAATGTATTTAGGAAAGATAGTAGAGTTAGCAACAAAAAAGGAGTTATTTGCTGATCCGAAACATCCTTATACTAAGTCATTACTATCAGCAATACCGGTAGCAGATCCAACATATGAGAAAGATAGAGTTATCTTAGAAGGGGATGTACCTTCACCGGTGGATCCACCATCAGGATGTAATTTCCATCCACGTTGTCATTATGCGATGGATATATGTAGTGAAGTTGAACCGGAGTTTAAGGATTATGGCGATGAGCATTTTGCTTCCTGTCATCTACTTGAACAGGATGAGTAAATTTAATAAATAAATCATATTTACTCAATCTATCAACCTTCCGGGGTGAAGTAGTCTCTAATCCAGATTATATCCTCACGGAAGTGTTAATGATAGATTATATTTTATAATTTGTGAAAACTCTATATTTTGGGTTTTCATTTTTTATTTTAATTACATAAAATTTTGCACTATTTGTTTAAATATAGTAAAATAGAGTTAAGTTAATTAAAATAACAAATAAAAAGGGGATTAAAAATGAGTGAAAAAATTGCTGTGGTGACTGACAGTACAAGTGATTTATCAAAAGAAATATTAAAAGAAAAAAATATTGAATCATTTCCATTAAAAATTATATATAGTGATCGTGAATATAGAGACAGAGTAAATATACAACCTCAGGAAGTATATGATAGTTTTGAAAAAGAAATTCCTTCTACATCTATGCCCGGTCCAGAAGAAATAAAAAATAAATATTTAGAATTAAAAGATAAAGGTTTTACCCATATAATTTCAATTCACATTTCTTCAGGCTTGAGCGGTACTTATAACACCTGTAAAATGGCAAGTAATGAAATTGAAGGTGTTACCATTGAATTAATAGATTCAAAGATGTTATCAATGGGATTAGGTAGATTAGTACTATATGCACAGGAATTAGTAGATAAAGGTGAAGACAGTTTTGATAGTATTGTAGAGATGGTAAAAAATAAGATTGATAGAATTGATCTTTACTTTGTTGTAAGTACTTTAAAGTATCTAAAAAAGGGTGGAAGAATTGGTAAAGTTAAAGGAACTATAGCAGAACTATTAAATATTAAACCAATAATTTCTATTGATGAAGAAGGTAAATATTACACTTTTGATAAAGTCAGAAGTAGAAAAAAATCTATAAATAGACTAATAGATTTAGCTAAGGAAAAAATAAATGACGGGATTTGTTTTGTTGATGTCATGCATGCTGATGCTAAAAAAGAAGCTTCTAGTATATTAGATAAATTAAAAGACCTTAATAATGTAAAAGAAGCATCATTAGGAGAAATTAGTCCGGCTATGGTAGTACATTCTGGCCCGGGATTAATAGGAGTTTGTATCACAAAAGAATAAATACTTTATTAGCCTCCATTTAAACATGGAGGTTTTTTGTTGCGATGTTGTATATATATACAAAAAACATATAAATATTTTGTTATATTTACAAGAAGGAATCAACAATAATATTTTGAATATTTATAAAAGTGATACAATAATAAATTATAATAAGAGGTGGCCAAATGTTACTAATAAAAAACGCACAATTGGTTGGTGAAAAAAATAAAAAGGATATATTAATTAAGGAAGGTATTTATTTTAAAATTGAGGATAACATTACTCCTACTGAGGATTGTGAAATTATCGATGCTAAAGGTAATTTAGTAACCCCAACATTTGTAAATCCACATATGCATTTAGACAAGGTATATACAGCTCTTGACGGCAGACAAAGTATAGAAGAAACATTAGAAGAATCAATTACCATTATGCATAAAGCCAAAAGAAATTATACAGTTGAAAGTGTTAAAAAAAGAGCCATTAGAGCTATCAAGGACTGTGTAGGTTTTGGTACAACCAAAATTAGAACTAGTGTAGATATTGATAATATTATCGGTTTAACAGGTTTAAAAGGGGTTATGGAAGCTAAAAAAGAGTGTGAAGATATCTGTGATATACAGATAGTAGCTTTTCCACAGGAAGGTATATATAACAATGAAGGAACTGAAGAATTATTATGGGAAGCTATGGAATATGGTGCAGACTTAATTGGAGGTATGCCAGCTGCCGAATATACTGACAAGTATTCAAAAAAACATGTTGATTTAGTATTTGAGATAGCAAAAAAATATGATGTGGATATTGATATGCATATTGACCAGACTAAAGATATTTTTGCAAGATCTCTTGAATATACAGCTATGAGATCTTATGAAGAAGGATATCAGGGTAGAGTAACAGGAGGTCACTGTACATCAATAACTTATCAAAATGATGCTCATGCAAAAAAAGTTATGGAACTTTTAAAGTTTGTAGATTTTAATGTATGTACAAATCCACAAGTTATAGCCATAATGGGTATAGATCCTGAACCAAGAACAAGAGGTGTTACAAGAATAAGAGAAATGGTTGAGATGGGTATCAATATTGCAACCGCTCAAGATACAATATGTGATGGGTTCCATATTTTTGGAAAAGGTGATCCTCTAGACTATGGTCTTTTATTATCATATGTAGCACAGTATAATACACCGGATAAAGTAAAAATTATATATGATATGATCACTAAAAATGCTGCTAAGATACATCGTCTTGAAGGTTATGGAATTGGTGTTGGAAATAAAGCAGATTTAAACATAATAGATGCAAAAAATTTACAAGAAGCATTTAGAACCAGAGCAGATAGAAGTTATGTGATTAAAGATGGGAAAGTGCTTGTTAGAAATTATAGTAGAAGAGAATATCTGATATAATCAAAATAATAAACCCTTTTTGGTATGCATTTTTAAAATATAACATACTAAAAAGGGGTTTTTTTAACTAAATATATAATAAAGTATAAATGAAAGTAGATATGTAATATTTATCCAAAGAAAGTTTTTAATTGATGTTTTGAAAGTACTTTTTTTACTTTGTTTTCTTAAAAATAATTTAGTATTATTATATACAGGTAAAATGGTAAAAAATACTAATAATGAAATGACAGGAATTATTTTTAAAAATATAAGAAACAATATATTAATATAAGATAGAATATACAAAGATTTAAAAAGTATTAACGATTTTTCTTTACCAATATAGATTGGTAATGTATAACGCTCATTTTTAATATCATCGTCAATATCTGAAATATTATTTGCTAACATAATATTAGCAACACTTAATACAACAGGTAATGAGACTAAAAATATAATAATTAATTTTAAAATGTCTATCTCTAAAAATATTCTGTAGTTTTCTATTAATATATTAATAATTTTACTATTCATATCAAGATGAATATGAACAGCTAAAAAGAATACAACAAACCCCATAAAAAAACTAGATAATAATTCACCAAACGGAGTTCTTGATATAGGAATTGGACCAAAAGAGTATGTAATTCCAACTATAAATGATATAATTCCAACAAATAATACGATTAAATCAGTTCTTAGAAATAAAATCAATCCACTAATAATTGCTAATAGTAACATAGTAAAAATTGTTGTGATAACTGTGGTTGTTTTTAAACTATAATTATTAATAGGGTTATGAACATTATAGTTATAACCTTGTTCATGTTTAGCCTTTTTGTAGTCATAGTAATGATTTGTAGCAGTAGTAGTCATATCTATTAATATTACAGATATGAAAAAAAGCAGTAAGTTTAACACCTTTAATTGCCCAAATCTATTTAAAGTATAAAAGGTTCCTAACAATAAGGGGATCATACTGGAAACTTTAGTTCGTATTTCAACTAAGGATATAAAACTTTTTATATTCAATGTCGACTACTCCTTTTTAATAGTTATTTAACTAGACAATAGTTAAGCTCCTGAAAAAATCCAGGAGCTCTGTGAAAGGATGTATATATTAACTTAGACATAAATGATTAAAATCCTTTTATTTAAATTCAATTTATTTATTATTCTTGATTATTTGACTAAACTAATATCTGATTTATAAATTATCTGAAAATTATAATAAATATTGTTATATTTGCAGGAAAAAAGTATAGTTCTGTTTAACCTATTAAGTACAAGTGAAATAAATATCAAAGGGGTGTTTATAAAAATATGGAAGATAAATTCAAAGGAGCTTTAATGGGTTTAATAGTAGGAGATGCTCTTGGTGCACCATTTGAAGGAATGAAAAGTAAAAATATTAAATTTGATAATAAGATGGAAAGTGGTGGACCACATAATATAAGAGCTGGCCAATGGACAGATGATAGTTCGATGGCTCTTTGTTTAGCTGAAAGTTTAATAAAAGATGGTTTTGATTTAGAAAGTCAGATGAATCGTTATGTTAAATGGTTTGAAAACGGTTATCTAAGTTCCAAAAAGAAATCATTTGGAATAGGTAGTAATACTAGTTTAGCAATAACAGATTTCATACAAAAAAATGAACTGCCTCCTCAAAGAGAAAAAGCAGCAGGTAATGGCAGTATAATGAGATTGGCACCTATTCCCATGTATTACATAAATAACTATGATAAAACAGTTTATTATTCAGCCAAAGAGCTCTATAACAACACATAATAATATTATGGCTATAGATTCTTGTAAATTTTTAGGTGCATTTATACATTATGCGATAAATGGTAAGGATAAAAACTTTTTAATTGGTGATGTATATAAAAATATGGATCTTGATGAACGTGTTTTAGATAGAGTTAAGGGTGATTTTAAAAATAAGGATAGAAAAGATATTAATTCAGACGCTTTTGTGTTAAATACCCTTGAAGCTAGTTTATGGTGTTTTTATAATTCAGATGATTATGAATCTGCTGTAAAGCTTGCAGTTAATTTAGGAGGAGATACTGATACAACAGCAGCAGTTACTGGACAAATGGCGGGATCATTTTATGGTAGCAGTAGTATTCCAAAAGATTGGATTAATAAATTAGCAAAAAAAGAGCTTATACTAAGTCTAATAAGAGGATTAAAACAAGCACTATAGATAATCTTTAGAACATACATAAATTAAAGTTATATTGATAAAGTTAAATACTTTCATTCACCTGGTTTTATTTGGGTGAATGTTTTTTATTTTACAGGAAAATTTAAATATATCAAGAATTTATAATAATAGTAGTTAATGTAAAGGAGGCTTTTAATGTGTTTGTAATTACAATTTCAAGGCAGTCATCAAGCCTCGGAGAAGAAATTGCTGAAGAATTAGCAAATAAATTAGGGGTAAAATTATTAACAAGAGACCATGTAATTAATAATTGGCTTTCAGATGTTGCTGATGATCATGATATACATATGTTAAAAGAGACATCTAAACATTATTTAAAGTCAGCACAAAATGGTAAAACATTTAAAGATATAATTATAAAGAAATTAAAAATGAAAGTTGAGAAAGAAAATCTTGTCATTTTAGGACTGGGCTCTCAAATTATCTTTAAGGATTATGCTCATGCTGTTCATGTGAAGATAATATGTTCGGATAAAATTAGAGTTCAACGTGTAATGGAAAAATATAATATAAATAGAGAGCGAGCAATAAGATCTGTTGATTTAAGTGATAGAAAACATAGAAGATATGTGCATAGATTATTTAATAAGGATTGGAACAATAGTTCATTGTATCATCTTAATATTAATACAGCAGGGTTAGCTGTTAATGAAGCTGTAAACTTAATTATTCACCTTCTTGAGATGAAAAAAGAAAATCCAGAATCATTATTTAAAAACTTAGATAAATATAAAAGTCATATAAATAAATCAGAAGATATAGATTTTGTTCATGATAGTGAAAAGGATTTTGCAGAAATATTGGATATGTATAATATTAAGTGGGAGTATGAACCCTCAGAATTCCCTCTAGAGTGGGATGCAGAGGGTAATATATCAATGGGTTTTAGACCTGACTTTTATCTTCCTGAATTCGATACTTATATCGAACTTACAACCATGAAACAAAAATATGTAACAGAAAAAAATAAAAAAGTAAAGATGTTACAAAAACTTTATCCAAATATAAATATTAATATTGTATATAAAAAGGATTATCATAAACTATTGAATAGATTTGGTATAAATGAAATAAAAGAAGATGAAGGTGAAAATGATGAATAATGAAAACATTGGAGAAATTATTTTTAGTGAAAAGGATATTAAAAATAGGGTTTTAACAGTAGCTGAAGAGATTAGTAAAGATTATAAAAATACTGAACCAATTTTGATAGGAATTTTTAAGGGATCTGTATACTTTTTGTCAGACTTAAGTAGGTCTTTAGAATATTGAACATAATATTGATTTTTTATCAATTGGAAGGTTTAAAACAACGGAAGAGTCGAAAGAAAAGGTTAAAATAACAAAAGATTTAGATTTAAGTATTAGAAATCGAGATATAATTGTAATTGAAGATATTATAAGAACTGGTTTAACTCATAGTTATATTTTAAAAAATTTAAAACCTAGAAGACCCAATAGTATAAATTTATGTGTTTTTTTAGATTGTAAAAAACAGAGGTTGGTTGATTTACCTATTAAATATAGTGGATTTGATCTTGATGATCGCTTTGTAGTTGGTTATGGATTAGATTATGAAGAAAAATATAGGAACTTGCCATTTATTGCAGAGTATATAAAATAAAAAAAGGCTCCAACGAACCTTTTTGATTCATTATCCTTTTAGCAATCTTCTTTTTCACATCGAAACCTATTTAAATCATCTAAAATCCTTTCTTTAGATCTTCTTCGGTCAATATAGAGTATATTTATTGATGTTAGTACTAAAACAAGTACCAACTATCTATAAATTTCTCCTATTAACCTCCAACCCAAAGTCCAGATGTTACCGAACAATCTAGGTATTCGATAAAGATTGTTACTTAGGATAAATTCTCTTAAGTATTCCTTGGAGCCTATTTTTATTATAGTCTACATATCTTTAATAGTCAAAGATGTGAGTAAAGCTATTAAGAGCAGTCACAATAAAATAACTAATTAATTCTTCTAAATAGTTCTTTTATCTTAAAATATCAAATAAATATGTAATATATAAATAAATATACATTGATTATTGATATATAATAGTGGTAAGATTATATTATAGAGTAAATATAATAAGTTATATTTATTTTTCATAAATATATTTTAGATATTCTCTTATGAAAAGGAGGAAGTAAATTGTTAAAAGGATTTAAAAGTTTTATCTTGAAAGGTAATGTAGTGGAAATGGCTGTAGGTATTATTATTGGCTTGGCATTTAATAAGATTATATCATCTTTTGTTAATGATGTATTAATGCCTCCTCTTAGTTTGATAATTGGAAAAATAAATTTTTCAAATTTATATATCAATTTAAGTCAAAGAGAATTTGAATCTTTAGCTGTAGCTGAAGAAGCAGGAGTTCCAATAATTAAATATGGACTTTTTATAAACACACTTAGTTGATTTTATAATAGTTGCTTTTGTTTTATATATGGTTATAACCTATTATAATAAATTAAATGAAAAAAAGAAAAAAGAAGAAGTTGCTAAAGCATCGGATACTAAAGAATGTCCTTATTGTTTTTCAACTATTAATATTAAAGCTACTGTTTGTCCAGAATGTACAACTAATTTAGAAAATTAAAAACTAATATATGGAGATGATTTATTATGGAAAGTGAAGCACTGAAGTATATTTTACTTAATAATACAATTTATAATTACTTAGTATCTATAAGTATTATTGTCTTAGGTTTGATTCTTATCAGAGTTTTAAGATATGTTTTTTCTAAAAAAATAAATAATCTAATAAAAAAATATTCTGCTAGGTTTGCTGATTTTACTGATAAGTTTATTGAAAAAAGAGTTATTCCTTTAACTAGTATAATAATTATTTATGCAGCATTAAATAGACTTAATTTAAGTCAATCAATACACAAATTTGTTAATATTGTTTTTATATTTTCTATAGTAATATATATTACTTTACTGATTCAAGATATAATTGTTTATACAATGAAAAAGTACTGGGAGAAAAAACAAAGTAATCAAGCTCAAGACACTGTTTTTACAGTTTCAGTATTTTTAGTAAAGTTAATAACCTGGTTAGTTGCTCTATTATTTATATTAGATAACTTAAATATTGAAATTAGAGGTCTTATAACAGGACTTGGTGTTGGTGGTATTGCAATTGCATTTGCAGCCCAGACTATATTAGCTGACATATTTAGTTATTTTACTATATTTTTGGATAGGCCATTTGATATTGGAGATTTTATAATTATAGGAGAATATAGAGGTAATGTAGAACATATTGGGATTAAAACAACAAGAGTAAGAAGTCTAAGTGGTGAACAGTTAGTATTTTCTAACAATGATTTGACAAATTCAAGAATTCATAACTATAAAAGGATGCAGAGAAGAAGAATCAACTTTAATTTTGGAGTAGTTTACAGTACTCCAGTTGAAAAAGTGGAAAAAATACCAAAGATAATAGAAGATATAGTAAATAGTGTAGAAAAAACCTGTTTTGATCGAGCACATTTTGCCACTTATGGTGATTTTAGTCTAATATTTCAAGTTGTTTATTATGTAGAAGATAGTGATTATAAAATATACATGAATATTCAAGAAAAGATAAATTTAAAGATAAAAGAAGTATTTAACAAAGAAAACATTGAATTTGCTTATCCTACACAAAGTATTCATGTCTATGATAATGACAAAAACATTAATATTGAGCCACTCAATAAAAACGGGAGGGAAAATCATGAGTGATAAAAATAAATTTGAGGTTAATAAAAGTGAAGAAGAATGGAAAAAGAAGTTGACAAAAAATGAATTTTTAGTTTTAAGAAATAAAAAAACAGATCCTCCTTTTAAAAATGAATACTATACTAATAAAAGAAATGGTATCTATAAATGTGCTGCATGTGGAAATAAACTCTTTGATTCTAAAGATAAATATGATTCTGGTTCGGGTTGGCCGAGTTTTACGAAACCTATAAATGAGAATGCAGTAAAATATCAAGATGATTTTAAATTACCCCAAAAAAGAACCGAAGCAATATGCAGCAGATGTGGAAGTCATTTGGGACATCTTTTTAATGATGGACCTAAACCCACTAATAAAAGATACTGTATTAACTCTACATCACTCGATTTTATAGAAGAGTAATGTTAAATGTAAACTTGACTAAAATACTCGGATATTATATAGTAATATTAGAAATGGTTGACAATTATTTTTAAGAAGGTGTAATAATGAAATATTTATATGGACCGGTTCCATCAAGAAGATTGGGAGTATCTTTAGGTATTGATTTAATACCTTATAAGATTTGTTCATTTAACTGTATATACTGTGAATGTGGTAAAACTACTAATTTATCTATTAAAAGAAAAGAATTTAAACCAGTTGAAAAAATTATAAAGGAGTTAGATGAATATCTAAAAGAAAAACCTAAACTAGATTATATTACTTTTTCAGGTTCAGGAGAACCAACTTTATATTTACATCTAGGAAAGATTATAAAATTTATTAAAGCTAATTATCCCGAATATAAATTAGCATTGTTAACAAATAGTAGTTTGTTGGGGGATAAAAGTCTTAGAAATGAATTAAAAGAACTTGATTTAATAGTTCCTTCTATAGATTCTGTTATTGATAAGAATTATAAAAAAATTAATCAACCTCATAAGGACATAACTTTAAATCAGATTATAGAAGGTTTAATTTCTTTAAGAAAAGAGTTTAAAGGTAAAATATTTCTAGAGATATTTATTGTACCAGGTATAAATGATAGTGAAGATGAGTTTAAAAAGTTTAAAGGAATTATAGATAAGATAAATCCTGATCGGGTACAAATTAATACTTTAGATCGTCCCGGTACCGAAAAATGGGTAGAACCTGCTGATAAAAATATACTTGAAAAAGCTGTAGAAATTATTGGTAAGAAGGCAGAAATTATTGGTCCTTATATACCTGAAAAAACTACGGTTAAGTTAAGTCATGCTGTAAAAAAAAGAATTATTGAAATGATTAGCAGAAGACCCTGTACTGTAAAAGATCTTTCTGAAATATTAAACTTACATGTTAATGAAGTTAATAAATATCTAAGAGAAATAGATCAAGAAATAGACATACAAACAAAGGATGAAAAAAGAGGTAAGTTTTATTTTATTATGAAGGAGGTCTAAAAAGTGGCTGAAGAGATAAAGGTTGATTGTAAAGGTGAAAACTGTCCAGTTCCACTAGTGGAAACTAGAAAAGCAGTTCGAAAAGCAAATAAAGGAGATATATTAGTTATTACTGGTGATCATTCTGCATCAAAAAAGGAAATACCTATGGCTGTTGAAGCAATGGGTTTAGAACTATTATCAGTTGAAGATAAAGATGATTATTGGGAAATTAAAATAAAGGTTTAGAGGTGTTATTATGTCTACAGATAAAACTACTTTGATTGTAGAAAGTGGAGACTTTGATAAAATATACAGTGCCTTTATTATAGGTAATGGTGCTTTGGCTATGGGTATGGATGTCTCTATGTACTTTACATTTTGGGGATTAGAGAGATTAAAAAAGAACAATTTAGATAAAGGTCCTTTATCTAAGATGAACTTTTTAGGTTTAGGTAAGTTATATATGAAGTGGAAGATGAAAAAGGCAAATGTGAGACCATTAGATGATATGCTAGATGATTTTGTAGAGTTAGGTGGTAAAATATTTGCTTGTGATATGACAATGGAAATTATGGGAGTTACAAAGGAAGAATTAAGGGATGAAGTGATTACTGATTACTGTGCAGTAGGAACCTATATTAAAGAAGCCAGAGAATCAGAGATTACTTTATATATATAAAATTTGGGGTGATAAAATGAATAATGATATAGTCTATCTTGACAATTCTGCTGTTACAAGATTAGATGAAGAAGTATTAGAGGCAATGAAGCCTTATTTTTTTGATACCTATGCTGTTGCAACTTCAGAATTTGCATATACAATGGGTATAGAAGCAAAAGAAGCCCTACAAAATGCAAGAGAAGTAATAGCTAATTCTCTAAATGCTGATAGTGATGAAATAATATTTACTTCTGGAGCAACAGAGTCAAATAATTTAGCATTAAAAGGTATAATGTATAATCAAAAAGAAAAAGGGCATTTAATAGTTTCAAAATTAGAAGATTTTTCTGTGTTAAACACAGCTAAAGTTTTGGAAAAACAAGGATTTGATGTGTCGTATATTAATGTGGATTCTAAAGGTAAAATAGACTTAGATGAACTAAAAGATACAGTTAGAGAAGACACTGTGTTAGTATCTATTCAACATGCTAATCAGGAAATTGGAACAGTTCAAAATATAGAAGAAATTGCAAAATATTTAGATGAAAAAAATATACTTTTTCATACTGATGCTACACATTCATATAAGAGAATAAATATAGATGTAAAAAAAATACCTGTAGATTTAATCACTGTTTCTGCTCATACAATACACGGACCACGCGGTATTGGAGCACTTTATAAGAAAAAAGATGTAAAACTACAGAAAATTATGGACGGTGGTTTTCAGGAGAACAACTTAAGAGCAGGTGTAGAAAATATTCCTGCAGCAGTTGGATTTGCAAAAGCTGTGGAATTAATTACTGAAAAAGAAAATGATAAAATTAAAACCTTAAGAGATTTATTAATAAAAAAAGTTCAAGATCAAATTGAAGATGTCACTTTAAATGGTTCGAGGACTGATAGAACACCACAGAATGCTAATATTACATTCCATTATGTTGAGGGTGAATCTATTACATTACACCTTGATATGAGAGGATTTGCAGTTAGCACAGGTTCTGCTTGTTTTAGTAAATCACTTGAAGCCAGTCATGTAATACTTGGTATTGGTGGAGATCATGAAAGAGCACATGGTTCTATTAGATTTACTTTTAGTCGATATAATACTGAAGAAGATGTAGATAAAGTTGTAGAAGCAATTAAAGATGTAGTAAATAACTTAAGAGAAATAAGTCCATTAGGTAAGAAAGGAAGTGAGTAAGATGAGTTCTCCTTATAGTGATAAAGTTTTAGAATATTTTCAAAATCCAAAAAATGTAGGTGAAATAGAGAATCCAGATGGTATTGCCAAAGAAGGTTCACCAGCTTGTGGAGATATGGTTCAACTTTATTTAAAAGTAGATAAAAAAGATCAAACAATAACTGATATTAAATTTCGTTCTTACGGCTGTGCATCAAATATTGCTACTGGTTCAATTATAACTGAAATGGCAAAGGATAGAACCATAGAGGAAGCAAAAAATATCACCTGGCAACAGGCTGCTGATGAATTAGGCGGCTTACCAGCAATAAAAAATCATTGTTCTGTATTAGCAGTTGATGCATTAAAAGAGGCAATTAGAGACTATGAAGAAAAAAATGGTTTAGTAAAAGAACAGGTACCGACTACTATTGAGGTTATTAAAGAAAGATTAAAACATGTAATGAATCCAATTCATGGACTTGATGTTTTAAAAACAAACTTAATTGAAGATATAGAATTAAAAGATAAAAAAATAATAGTAACAGTTGATTTAGCCGAAGACCATCAATTTGCACCGGTTTTAAAAGAAGATATTAAAGAAAAATTAGAAAATCGCTGGGATATTGAGGATATAATAGTAAAATACAGAGAATAAATAATAATTTATTAGTGAGAATATAGTCCCCTTTAGTCGATAGGTTAAGTAATTAAACCTTAAAACTTAAAGGGGTTTTTTATTATATAACAATTTAATTATTTACATTCTTTATCTATTGGAGTATTATTAAATTAATAGTTTCTTATTGGAGGTGATTTGTATTAATCTAGAAAGTATGTTAGAAGAATTAAAAAAATTAGTGAAACATATTGGAAAGTATCAATTAGACAACTTAGATAAAGATATTTCTGTACAAAAGAAATCTTCAGCTATTGATTTAGTGTCAGAGATTGATAAAAATTCAGAAGAGATGATTATTGAATGGATTAATAGTAATTTTTCTGAACACAATATATTAGCTGAAGAACAGGGAACTACAAACAAGGGCTCTGAATATACTTGGGTAATTGATCCTTTAGATGGTACAACAAATTATATACACGGTTTTCCACTTTTTTCAATATCAATAGCCTTAATGAGAGAGGATAAACCAATTCTAGGTTTAATTTATGCCCCGTATTTAAACGAACTATACTATGCTATTGAAAATAAAGGAGCTTATTTGAATAATAAAAAGATATTTGTATCAAAAGAAGAAACTTTAATGGATAGTCTATTAGTTACGGGATTCCCATATGATTTTAAAAATAATAAACACAATAATATTGATGTATTTAAAAGTCTAATATTAAAATCAAGGGGAATAAGAAGGATTGGGAGTGCAGCATATGATTTAGCAGCAGTTGCAGCTGGGAGATTTGATGGTTTTTGGGAGTTCAAATTAAATCCCTGGGATGTTAAAGCTGGAGTTGTTATTATAAAAGAAGCTGGAGGAACTGTAATAGAAACTGATTATAAAGGAAGCGATTTAATTATTGCTGGCAGTGATAAAATAACAAAAGAAATTATGAATGAAATAAAAAATATATATGGGTAATAAAAAAAGGAGAGCAGTTAAGCTCTCCTTTAATTAATTAAATTAGTGTATTTATGCAGATCTGTCTTTGCGGTAACTAACCGGTTTTTTATTTAAATTGAAAAGCCAAGGCATAACATAATAGTCTAAACCGAAAGCTCTTCCTGCTCCTGCAAGTAAAGTGATTGAAATTAATAATATCCAAAGTGGTTCCCAAATACCAGCTGTAGAACCAATAGCACCAATTACAAAGTTAACACTTAATGCTATTGAGACAAGTGCAAATATAAATGTAAATAGTCCTGCTATTAATGCTAGTCCTATAATAAGTTCTGTTATAACCATTACTTTTTGGAAAAACACCTGATTAGGTACTACAAATGTTTCCATTAAGGTTACATAAAAGTCTGGTGTTCCAGCACTCCATAAATAAGATGAAGCACCTGATACTAAGTATTCTTCTGAACCTAACCACCCGGTTTGAACTTTATCTATACCTGAAAGTAAGAACCTTAATCCAACAAATATTCTTAGAAAGGCTAACCAGAAGGTTCCGGATTTTTTCATCATATGTCTTACAACCATACCTATACCTCCTCGTGTATCTTTAAATTGATGTTCAATATAATCTCCTATTAAACTAAAACCGCCAATTCCAAATAAATAATGCATATTTATCAAATGTTTAGTAAACATAGCCCAAAAACCTTTAAGTTTAAGTGTATAATCACCAAACGGTTTTAATTCAGCTACAGCATAATTTGAACCTACAGAAACCATAATACCATGCATTTGTGGTTCGAAAACTTCCAATGATTTGTTTTTAATTTTGGCTTCAATATTTTCTGCAACACATTCTCCACCTTGAACAGCTGCCTCAACTAACTGAGGGAGTGGATGTTCTAAGTCATGAGTGAACAATGCATTATCACCAATAGCATATACATTATCAAATTTTGTGGTTTGTAAATATTTATCAACTTTTATACGATTATCTCTACTTAATTCAAGATCGGTTTCTTTAAGAATTTCTTTACCTTTAACTCCACCTGTCCAGATAACAGTGTTAGAATCAATTCTTTTTCTGTCATCACCATCTGATTGTGTTTCACTTATTTCAATGTAGTCTTTGGTAACATTACAGATTGCATATCCATCAATAATTTCAACATCTAACTCTTCTTCTAAATAATCTTCTGCAAGACTACATTGGTCATCAGATAAAACAGGTAGTATTCTTTCTAAAGCTTCAACTACAATTAAGTTAACTTCACTTTTAGAAATATCATAGGTAAGACATAAATCATCAAACCATTCACCTAACTCACCAGCAGTTTCAATACCGGTAAAGCCACCGCCCCCAATTATAAATGTTAACATTTTTTTACGCTTTTTTAAATCTGATTCATTAGCAGCTAACTTAAACATATTTCTAATATGTTCTCTTAATGTTAGCGCATCTTCTTGAGACCATAAAGTAAACGAATTATGTTCCATACCAGGTATATTATAATAGGTAGGTTCACTACCAATACCTAAAACTAAATGGTCATAATTGTATACCTGATTTTCGGAGCTGATTTGATTATTTTCTAAATCAAAACCAGTTATTCTGTCTTTGATAATATTTACTTTAGTATTTTCAAAGATTTGTTCAATAGAAACTTCAACTCCACTTTTGTCGACTCTGTTTCCAGCAACTTCGTGTAACTCGGTTAATAAAATATGTTCATCGCGATCATTTATTAGATCGATATATACTTCTGGATCTTTACGGAATTTTTTATTTAATCTTCTTGCTGCTTCAATTCCAGCATATCCAGCACCGAGTATTAGTATTCTCTTGCTCATATAATCCCCCTTTACTAAATGATATTTTATAATGTGAATTTTCAAACTTAAATTAATATATAATTCACAATAAAAGATAAAATTTATTTACTTACTAATTTAAATAATAACTTATCTTAACAATATTTTTCAAGATAAATCTGAGTTTTCCTCTAAAATTTATCTAATTAATTTGCATTTTGAGAAAAAATTCATTATAATATATTACATAATAGACAAAAGGAGGGATAGCTGTGAGAAAAATCACACAAAAATCAATTTTATCTTTAGTTGCAATCTTTGTATTAGTTGCTGCATTTTCTGTAGTAGCTGGAGCACAGGATTTAAATGATGGTGAATATGTTGGTCATGTTCCTGGTGATCATGGAGACATAGTTATTGAGGTGAAAGTTAATTTTGGAGAAATTACTGGGGTAGAGATTTTAAACAATCTTAAAATCACTAAATATCCACATGAAGAAGCTCGCGAATATTTTGTCAACTTTCCTTCAGCTGTAATTAGAAACCAAGGTACTGAAGGTATTGACGTAATTTCAGGTGCTACAGGTTCCCATGAGTCATATACTGAAGCTGTTAATATGGCTGTTAGTATTGCAAATGGTACTTATGAAGGAAATACTTTTTATGGTGTGGGTAGAGATTATGAACATGGTCACTATTTAGTAAAAGCTGTAATTGAAGGAGAAGAAATTCAATCTGTAGAAATCGTTACAGCCAAAGATCCTGAGAATGAAGCACTTGTAGGAGACAAAGTTGCAGGAGATTATCCTTATGAAGAAGCTGTAGAAACATTTGAAAAATGGCCAGAAATGGTTGTTGAAAATCAATCTGTTAATGTAGACGTTGTTTCTGGTGCTACACATACAGATCATGGTTTAAATGGTGCTTTAGCACAATGTTTAACACAAGCTGGTTTAAATCCAGACGACTATAAATAAACACAAAAATTAATATTATACTTATGATAAGAGCCCTTTAATTAGGGCTCTTGTTTAATAGTATAAATAACTAAAAGATAAGGTGACGATTAATAATGAATTATAAAAGATTTGCTTTTGCAGTATTAATATTACTAATTATAGTTACAGGTGTATATTTTATTAGTGATAATAATAACAATGAATCAACTCAAATCAATAATGAAAATAATAACAATGTAGAAGTTAAGCAAAGTGAAGGCTCTGAATTTTTAATGAACACATTAGTAAGAGTACGCATTCATGATGAAAAATCTGAAGAGATTCTAGAAGGAGTCTTAGACAGAATTAGAGAATTGGAAAACATTTTAAGTAAAACCATTGAAAATAGTGATGTATACAAAATTAATCTTAATGCAGGTAAAGAACCTGTACAAGTAGATAAAAGAACCTATGAATTATTGGAAGAAGCATTGTTTTTTGCTGAAAAGACTAATGGTTCATTTGATCCAAGTATTAATCCTATAGTATCATTATGGGGAATAGGTACTAAAGATGAAAGAGTTCCTTCAGAAGAAGAAATCAAAAATACTATCAGAAAAGTTAATTATAATAACCTTGCATTAATGGATGATAATAATGTATACTTAGAAAATGAAGATATGTCAATAGATTTAGGTGCAATAGCTAAGGGTTATGCAGCTGATAAAATAATTACATATTTAAGTGAAAATGATGTTGAAAGTGCTTTTATAAATATGGGTGGTAATGTATCTGTACATAGAAAAAAAGTTGATGGTTCTTTATGGAATATTGGAATTCAGGATCCTGATCGTACAAGAGGAAATATTATTGCAGCTGTAAAAGGTGAAGATATTTCTGTTGTGACTTCAGGTAATTATGAAAGATATTTTACTGAAGCAGGAGTAAGATATCATCATATAATTGATCCTGAAAGTGGTTATCCAGCCAAAAACGGTATCATAAGTTCAACAGTTATTTCAAATGATTCAAGTTATGCTGATGCACTATCTACTTCACTTTATATATTGGGAGTAGAAAAAGCATTTGAGTTAGTCAAAGATATGGAAGATATTAATATAGTTTTAATAACTGAAGAGGACAAAGCTTATGTAAGTAAAGATCTAAAAGATAAAATAACATTTACTGTTGATGAGCTTGATGTTATATATAAATAATATATTAAGTTAAATGTAGGTGATTATATGTTTTGGGATCAGTATCCCGAGTTTTCAGATGAATTAAATAATTTTGAAGGATACTTTCAGGATCAATTATCAAGCAGCAATAGATTAATATCTGATGAAATTAAAAGACTTGCTCAGGCGGGTGGTAAAAGGATAAGACCAGCCTTGGTGTTAGCTGTAGGTCATCTTGGAGATTATAATAAAGATAGGATTTGGCCGATGGCATCAGCTATGGAAATGATACATTTAGCTACTTTAATTCATGATGATGTTATTGATAAGTCTCCTTTAAGAAGAGGTGTGAATACCACACATAAGCATTATTCAAATAAAACCGCTATTTTTATGGGGGATTATCTTTTTGCATTAGCAATTGAAGTTATTATAAGTGAGTTTGGTAATGAAAATATAGATGACGCCTTATTAAGGCAGATTAAAAACACAATAAAAAGTATTAAGCTGCTTTGTGAAGGAGAAGTTTCTCAGTTCGAAAGACAGTATAAAAAAATACCTTCTTTTAAACAATACTTAGAAGGAATTAAAAGAAAAACTGCTCTGATGTTTAAATCAAGCACATTATTGGGAGCAGATTTATCTAAAATGAATAAATATCAAGTATATAAGATGGGTAAATTAGGATATTATATGGGGATGTCTTTTCAGTTGGTTGATGACCTTTTTGATTTTCAAGAAAAAAATGAAAAGCTGGGAAAACCTCAAAAAAATGATTTTACTCAAGGTATTTTCACATTACCAATTATTTATGTATATAATGAAGGGGATAAAGTTTTAAGAGAAAAACTTGATAAGTACTTAGATGAGCCAGAAAAGTACTCAGAAGAAATTAAAAAAATAGTTCATAAAAATGGTGGAATTGAATATACAGAGAAATTAGCTTATAGATATAAAGATAAAGCACAAAATATTATTGGTTCATATCAGGATAATTATTATGGAGAAATAATTTACTGGTTGACGGAAAAAATTATAGGAAGAAGATTTTAAAACATCGGTTTACCGGTGTTTTTTTTTATCTTTTTTTATGGTATAATAGTTAAATATAGAACAAGAGTTCGCTTTCGAGGTGAAAATATATGAATATTGAACAGATGAAATCATTTTTAAAAAATAGACCAGAATTTATGAGTAGAGTTATGGCTTGGGAAGAAATAGAAGGCAAAGAGGGTAAATATGCTGAACTTCCAAATAATCTGAACTTAAAATTAAAAAATGTATTAAGAGAAAATGGTATTGAAAAACTATACTCTCACCAAAGAATTGCCTATGAAAATATAAAAAAAGATAAAAACACTGTTGTTGTTACACCAACAGCGTCAGGAAAAACTTTATGTTATAACTTACCTGTTTTAGATTCTATATTAGAAGATGATAATAACAGAGCATTATATTTATTTCCTACAAAAGCATTGTCACAGGATCAACTCTCTGGGTTATATGATCTAATAACTTCTTTAGAGGAAAATATTAAAACTTATACATATGATGGAGATACACAGGTAAGTGCCAGAAAAAGTATAAGGCAGTCTGGCCATATTGTAATTACAAATCCAGACATGCTACATGTAGGTATATTACCTCATCATACAAAATGGATTAAACTATTTGAAAATCTTAAATATGTTGTTATAGATGAAGTTCATAGCTATAGAGGTGTTTTTGGTAGTCATGTTGCAAATGTTATTAGAAGATTAAAAAGGATCTGTAATTTTTATGGTTCTGATCCTGTATTTATCTGTGCTTCTGCTACTATAGATAACCCCGGTGAATTAAGTTCAAAGTTAATTGGAGATGATGTTGAGCTTATAGATCAAAATGGAGCACCTAGTGGTCCCCGGGACTTTATTTTCTATAATCCACCGGTTGTAAACAAAGAATTGGGGATTAGAAGAAGTTATGTATTAGAGAGTAAAAAGGTAGCTTCAATGTTTCTAAAAAACAAAATCAAGACTATTATTTTTACAAGAAGTCGATTAAGAACTGAGATAATATTATCATATTTAAGAGATGATAAACCAAATGACGTTAATATTAGAGGCTATAGAGGTGGTTATCTTCCTAGTGAAAGAAGGTATATTGAAAAAGGATTAAGGAATGGAGATATTCATGGTGTAGTTAGTACTAATGCCTTGGAATTAGGTGTTGATATAGGCCAACTAGACGCTAGTATATTGGCAGGTTATCCGGGTACAATAGCTAGTTCTTGGCAGCAGGCTGGAAGGGCCGGTAGAGGTCAAAAGAGATCTATTTCAATATTAATAGCTTCAAGCAGTGCGCTTGATCAATATATTGTTAATAATCCTGATTACTTTTTTAATCAGCCGGCAGAAAGTGCTCTTATAAATCCAAATAATCTTATGATTCTTCTATCACATATTAAATGTGCTGCATTTGAACTTCCCTTTCAAGATGGGGAAAAGTTTGGAGTTGAAACTACAGAAGAAATTTTAAGATATTTAGAAGAAAATCATGTTTTAAGATATAAGGGTGGTAAGTGGTATTGGTCTGCCGAAAGATATCCAGCAGAAGATATAAGTTTAAGAAGTGCTTCATCTGATGATTTTGCTGTAATAGATAGGACAAAAACCGGTAGTTCTAAAGTCATTGGAAAAGTTGATTACTTTAGTGTACCTACAACTATTCATAAAGATGCAATATATATTCATGAGGGAAAACAATATCAAGTAAAAGAACTTGATTATGATGGTAAAAAAGCCTATGTAAAAGAAGTAGATGTCAATTTTTATACAGATGCTAATTTAGCAGTTGATTTAAGGGTTTTAGATCAGTTTAATAAAAAAGAAAACAGCAAGCGAAGTTCAGAATATGGTGAAGTTGTAGTAAGTGCTCAAGCAACAATGTATAAAAAAGTTAAATTTAATACTCATGAAAATGTTGGTTATGGTGATATTAATCTACCAGAAGTAGAGATGCATACAACAGCATGGTGGATGAGTTTAAATGAGAAGTTTGAAAATGAGCTGGATAAAAAAACACTAGAATATGCTTTATTAGGACTATCTAATTTATTAGTTAATATTGCCCCTATTTATTTAATGTGTGATCCGGGAGATATTAATTCTACTGTCCAGATTAAATCACCCTATACATCTAAACCCACCATATTTATTTATGACAGTTATCCAGGGGGAATAGGTTTAAGTGAAAAACTGTATAGAATTGATCATGACATCTTACAGTCAGCCTATAAATATTTAAGTAAATGTCCTTGTGAAGGCGGTTGTCCGGCTTGTGTTGGACCTGTAAACGAAGTTGGCCTTAATGGTAAAGAAAAAACACTATACCTTCTAAAGGAGGTTCTAAAGGGTGAATCTAAGGGATAAATTAAAACAGTTTGAGAAAAGCGATACTTCTGATAAACATAGAAAAAAAGAAGTAGTTGAATACAAGAATATTAATAATTTTGTCAATGAAGAAGTTTCAAATTCTCAAGGCACTTATTTAAAAACTAATCAAAAATATCCTTTAGAGTATAAACATGGACTATATAAAATAGAAAAGTTTTTTTATAATATTGATTCCAAGATTTTACAAACTATCGCTAATACAGAACTCAAAAATGATATTAAAAATATCAAAGATAATATTCTCTTTATTGATACTGAAACAACTGGACTAATGGGTGGTACGGGTACTGTTGCTTTTTTAATTGGTGTTGGATATTTTAATAATAATAAATTAACAATTGAACAACACATTATGAGAGATTATGATGAAGAACCTGCCATGTTAAAAAACATAAAAGAGTTGTTAGATAAAAAAGATATATTAGTTTCTTTTAACGGAAAAAGTTTTGATTTACCTTTGATTAAAACAAGGTTAATTCTAAACAGATACAAATATACTAATCATAAATTACATCTTGATTTATTACATTCAGCAAGAAGAATTTGGTCTTTTTTAGACTCTTGTTCCTTAGAATCTCTTGAAAATAACGTATTAGATTTTGAAAGAAAAGATGATATACCGGGTAGTATGATTCCAGGTGTTTATTTTAATTTTATAGAAAAAAAAGATTACAAGTTACTTGCTCCAGTTATTGAACATAATATTTATGATATTTTATCATTAATAACACTTTTTACTCATCTAAAAGAAGTACACTTAAATAATGTTGATGACCTTAGCCCACATGAGCTTTATCAGTTAGGAAGGTTAAAAGAAAAAGCCAAAGATTTTCATAGTTGTATTAACCACTTAGAAAAATCAGTTGATAAATCTGATGAAAGTGAGATTAGGTATAGAGCTTTAAAAAAGCTAAGCTGGCAATATAAGAGAATTAACAGATATGAAAAAGCTTTAGAAATATGGAATCTGTTAATAGGAAAAGAAAAACTAGGTATATTTCCTTATATTGAAAAAGCAAAGTACTTAGAACACCATTTAAAGGAATATAAAAATGCTTTAGATAATACTGAAAAAGCAATTGAATTATTAGTTGCTAATAAAGTAATTATAAGTAAATACAAAGAAAAAATATCAAAATTAGAACACAGAAAAAAAAGACTAATAAAAAAGATTAATAATTAATATTAATTTTTAAAATTAAGCTAAAATATGATATGATGAATAAAAGCACATAGGGGTGAGCTTATTGAAATCAAAAATTGTTAATACCTTTTCTATTGTAGGATTTGATCCAGAGACTAAAGAGTTAGGAATTGCTGTTCAATCAAAATTTTTAGCCGTAGGTGCAGTTGTTCCTTGGGCAAAAGCAGATGTAGGAGCTATTGCAACTCAGGCTTTGGCCAATTTAGATTATGGTGAAAAAGGACTTGAATACTTAAAAGAAGGTCTATCACCAAATGAAGTTATTAAAAAGTTAAGAGAGCTTGATGATGATGATCAAACAAGACAGGTAGGGATAGTGGATGTTAAAGGAAATTCAGCAACTTTTACTGGTGAGGAATGTTATGATTGGGCAGGAGGTATTGCTGGAGATAATTTTGCCTGTCAAGGTAATATTTTAGTAAGTGAAGAAACTGTAAAAGCAATGGCAACTACTTTTGAAAATAGTAAGGGAAAGCTTGCTGATAGGCTGGTTAAAGCCCTAACTGCTGGTCAGAAGGCTGGAGGAGATAAAAGAGGTAGACAGTCTGCTGCACTACTAGTAGTAAAAGAAAACGGTAGTTATGGTGGCTACAATGATAAATATATTGATCTTAGGGTAGATGAACATGAGACTCCTATCAAAGAGTTGAAAAGATTATTAGATATTTTTTATTTATATTTTGGTGATGAAGAGTCAGAAAAGGTTGAACTTTCCGCAACTATTATTGAAGAGATAAAAAAATATTTAAGTGAATTCGACATCTATAATGGTAAAATAGATTCTTTAAATAATGAAGAGTTTAAAGATGCATTAGAAGTTTTTTATCATCAGGAAAACTTTGAAGAAAGAAAACAAAAAGATGGTTATATTGATAAAGATATTTTAGAATACATGAGAAAAAAGGCAAAATAAACAATGGAGGTGTTTGTTAAATGGAACGCAAAGATTTTATTGTTGCAATTGATCAAATGTCAGATAGGAAATTGAGACAACTTTTAAACTTTGTTTATGAGCAGTTTGAAAAAGATGACAAAGTAGATCTATTACAGGATAAAATTGACGAAATCAAGAAATTTAGCTAAAGAGGTGCCTGGAAATGGCTGAAAAAATACTTGTGGTAGATGATGAAAAAAAAATATTAAAAATTGTTAGTTCTTATCTTGTAAAAGAAGGATATGAATTATTCACCGCTGAAGATGGTAAAAAAGCTTTAGAAATTTTTGAAAAGAACAATTTGGATTTAATTGTTTTAGATTTAATGTTACCTAAAATCAGTGGTGAAGAGGTATGTTCAACAATTAGAAGAAAATCAGATATTCCGATAATAATGTTAACTGCAAAAGGTCAAGAGAATGATAGAATAGAGGGATTAAATATTGGGGCCGATGATTATTTAGTAAAACCATTTAGCCCCCGTGAACTTGTCGCTAGAATAAAGGCTATTTTAAGAAGGAGTGATTATGATTCTCTAAAAGCTGAAATCATTAGTTTTTTAAATGGTCAGCTTAAAATACATCCTTCTGAAATGAAGGTTACTTATAATGATAAACCTATTGGGTTAACAACTACTGAGTTTAATATTTTTTATTTTTTAGTTAGAAATTCTAATCAGGTATTATCTAGAGATCAAATTTTAAATAAGACAATGGGATTAGAGTTTGAAGGATTTGATAGAACCATTGATGTTCATATAAAAAATATTAGAAAAAAATTAAACGTTTCTAATCAAAAACTAATAGAAACTGTTTATGGGGCTGGTTATAGATTTGTAGGTGAATAAAATGAGCAGATTAGCAATGAAAATTTTTGTAATATTTATTTTAGTTTCATTAGGTGGATTAATATTAACCTCAATATTTATCAACTTCTATTTTGATTATTATTTTGAAAACTACCTAAAAGATATTAGAAGAGATAAAGTTGATAATTTAAAATCACTTCTTGAAGAAAGTTATGCAGAAAATAATAATTGGAGTGAAGCACCTGATTTAATCGGTAGTTTTGCCAGCCTAAATGATTTTAGAGTGGTTTTAACAGATAATAGTGGTGAACTTATTGCCTTTAGCACTTCCAACATGTTTGGACGTATGAATCATGACACGATGGGAAGAATGATGATGGGGCAGGCTAACAATATTTTGCCTTTGGATTCTAAAAACTATAATAATTTAGAACTGACTAGTTTAGATACAAAGGTTGGAAACTTATATTATCAATCTTCTAGAATTGATGAAATATTTACTAATACAGAAGATATATTTATGAAACAGATTAATAGAGCTATTTATCTAGCAGCTTTTATAACTGCTCTTTTTGTAATTGGTGTTACATTTTTCTTTAGTAAATACCTTACTAATTCATTAAATAAAATGAATAAAGTGGTTAAAAAAGTTACAAATGGTAATCTTGATCAACAAATAAATATAAAAGGAAATGATGAGGTATCACAGCTTGCTGATTCATTTAATCTAATGGTTAGCAAATTGAAGTATTTAGAGAAAATAAGAAGAGAATCAGCTTCAGATTTAGCCCATGAGTTAAGAACTCCCTTGAGCAATATAAAAAATTATATGGAAGCAATTGAAGATGATGTTATTGAATGGAATGAAGAAACTGCTGAAGAAATAAATGAAGAACTTAATAGGTTAATTAGATTGGTTGATAGATTAAACGAACTAAATGAAGCTGAAACAAAAATACTAAATTTAAATAAAGAAAGTTTTAATATAAATAATTTAATTGAAAAAGCTGTAAAGACGTATAAAGTATCTGCTGATAAAAATAATATTAGTATACAAAAACAGTTGTCTGATGATGGGATAATTTTTGCTGATAAAGATGGTGTAGAACAAATAATTGGCAATTTGTTATCAAATGCTGTAAAATACTCTTATCAGGGGACAAATATAAAAATAAGAACTGAAAAAGATATTAATAGTTTTGCAGTCATAATTTCAAATAAAGGTTCTGAAATTACAGAGCAAGATAAAAATCATATCTTTGAAAGATTTTATAGAGCTGAAAAGTCAAGAAAAAAAGAAAATGGAGGGCTTGGAATAGGTTTAACAATTACTAGAAATTTAGTAGAAGCCCATGGTGGAACGGTAGAAGTTAATAGTAAAGATAATATAAATACTTTTAAAGTATACTTTCCACAGTAAAATATTACAAAAATGTTTCTGTTTTACTTGACATTCAAAGGTTCTTGTGCTAAGATAATTAATGTTTGACACCATGCGAAAGTGGCGGAATTGGCAGACGCGCTAGATTTAGGATCTAGTGGGCTTCGCTCGTGGGGGTTCGAGTCCCCCCTTTCGCACCATTTAATTAAATTACACATTTATTTGACTAAAACCCCGAATTGGCTATGTCCATATCGGGGCTTATTGACATTGTAAAGAAAAATAATATAATTGTTTGAGATGAAAGGATGATAAAATAGTGGAAGTAAGTAAAAAAGAACTTGAAGGTAATAAGGTTGAATTAAAGGTAGAAATTACTGCAGATAGAGTAAATGAGGCATTAGGACAGGCATATAAAAAAGTTGTTAAAGATATTGATATTCCTGGATTTAGGAAAGGTAAAGTACCTCGTAAAGTATTAGAGGCAAGATATGGTAAAGAAATACTTCATAAGGATGCATTAGATATCTTGATTCCTCAAGCATATACTGAAGCAGTTGAAGAAACAGAAATTGATCCAATTGACCAACCTGATATCAAAGATTTTGATATTGAAGAAGATTCACCTCTAACATTTACTGCAGAAGTTGAAGTAAAACCAGATGTTAAACTTGGTGAATATAAAGATCTTGGAATTGAAAAAGAAGATTCAGAAGTTAAAGATGAAGAGATCCAAGAAGAAATTGATAGAGTTAGAAATCAACATGGTCAGCTAGTTAGCTCTGATAAAGAAGTAGTTGAAGAGGGAGATTTCGTAATCATTGATTTTGAAGGTAAAAAAGATGGCGAAAAGTTCCCCGGTGGATCTGCTGAAGAATACAGTTTAGAAATAGGATCTAATACCTTTATACCTGGATTCGAAGAACAGTTAATAGGAGCAAAAGTAGGGGAAGAATTAGAATTAAATGTTACATTCCCTGAAGACTATAATGCAGAAGATTTAGCTGGTGAAGAAGTTATTTTTGATGTTAAAGTTAAAGAAATAAAGCAAAAAGAACTTCCAGAACTTGATGATGAGTTTGCAAAAGAAGTAAGTGACTACGAAACATTTGATAAATATAGAGAAAGTATAGAAGAACGCTTACAAAAGAGTAAAAAAGATAGTACTCAAAGAGAATATGAAAACAAATTGATAGAAAAAGCTTCTGAAAATGCAGAAATAGATGTACCAAATAAAATGGTAGAAGATGAATTAAACAAAATGTTCCAGAACTTTGCCCAAAGTGTTTCTCAGCAGGGTATGGAGGTAGAAGACTATTTAAATTATATCGGTACAGATGAAAATGGTTGGAAAGAACAAAATAGAGAAGCTGCAGAAAACAGAACAAGAAGTAATTTAGTGTTAGAAGCAATTGCAGAAAAAGAAGGTATTGAAATTAGTGATGAAGAAATAGAAGAACAAGTAAATGAAATTGCAGAAAATAACGACCAAGATCCTGAACAAATAAAAGCCTTTTTACAAATGCAGGGTCAGTTAGATAGTCTTAAAGATGGATTAAAAATGCAGAAAACTATAGATTATTTAAAAGAAAATAATTAAATATCTAAATTAATTATATTAAAGGGGGAAATTAAAAATGAGTGGATTAATCCCTATGGTAGTTGAACAGACTAATCGTGGTGAACGATCTTACGATATATATTCAAGATTATTAAAAGATAGAATAGTATTTTTAGGTAGTCAGGTAACAGATGATATTGCAAATGTAATTATAGCTCAGTTATTATTCTTAGAAGCAGAAGACCCAGATAAAGATATATATATATATATCAACAGTCCGGGTGGTTCTGTAACAGCAGCATTAGCTATATATGATACAATGCAGTATATAAAACCTGATGTTGTAACAATTTGTATGGGACAAGCTGCAAGTGCTGGTGCATTACTGTTAGCTTCAGGTACAAAAGATAAAAGATATGCACTACCATATTCTCGTGTAATGATTCATCAACCTGCTGGTGGTGTACAAGGAAAAGCAAGTGATGCTGAAGTTCATATAAATGAATTGATGAGAATTAAAGAAGTTTTAAATGAAATCTTAAGTAAGCATACTGGTCAATCTGTTGAGAAAATAAGTCAAGATGTTGATAAAGACTATTTTATGACCTCTGAAAAAGCTGTTGAATACGGTATTATTGATAAAGTAATTACAAGAAGTGAGATGAAAGATCAACAAAAGTAGAGGTTTACTGAGGTGATTAAATGTATAAATTTGATGATGAAGATGGACAATTAGAATGTTCATTTTGCGGGAAATCACAAGATGAAGTAAAAAAATTAATAGCAGGTCCAGGTGTATATATTTGTAATGAATGTGTAGACTTATGTAATGATATACTTGAGGAAGAATTAAGTGTAGATCTGGACTTGAACTTTAATAATATCCCTAAACCAAAAGAAATTAAGGATATACTTGATCAATATGTAATTGGACAAGATAGAGCTAAAAAGACTCTTTCAGTAGCTGTATATAATCATTATAAAAGAATTAATACAAATATGAAAATAGATGATGTAGAACTACAAAAAAGTAATATCTTAATGGTTGGACCAACCGGCTGTGGTAAAACACTACTAGCTCAAACACTTGCACGTATTTTAGATGTGCCATTTGCAATTACAGATGCCACATCACTTACTGAAGCAGGTTATGTTGGTGAAGATGTTGAAAATATTCTGTTGAAATTAATCCAAGCTGCTGATTATGATATAGAAAAAGCTGAAAAAGGTATAATATATGTGGATGAAATAGATAAATTAGCTAGAAAATCAGAAAATCCATCAATTACCAGAGATGTTTCTGGTGAAGGAGTACAACAAGCACTTTTAAAGATTATTGAAGGAACAACTGCAAATGTGCCTCCTAAAGGTGGAAGAAAGCATCCCCATCAACAGTTCATACAAATCGATACAACAAATATATTATTTGTTTTCGGTGGATCTTTTGATGGAATTGAAAAAATTATTAAATCAAGAGTTACTGAAAAGGTTATGGGTTTTGGTGCTGATATTAAGTCTAAAGAAGAAAAACAAAATATTGGTGAAGTGTTAAAACACATCTTACCACAGGATTTATTACACTATGGTTTAATACCAGAATTTATTGGTAGAATGCCTGTAATTGCAACATTAAATGAACTAAGTGTTGAAGATTTAACACAGATCTTAACAGAACCAAAAAATGCATTGACCAAACAGTATAAGAAATTTTTCCAAATGGATGATGTAGAATTAGAATTTACTGAAGGTGCCTTAAAAGCAATTGCAGAAAAAACCCTAGAAGTTAATACTGGTGCAAGAGGTTTAAGATCTGTTGTTGAGGATACGATACTTGAAATTATGTATGATTTACCTTCGCAAAATGATATTATAAAATGTATTATTGATGAAGGTGTTATTAATAAAAGCAAAGAACCGGAATTAATACGGGAAGAAAAAATTACTGATGATAGAGAAGAAAGTGCATAAGATCTTAACAGAGATAATAATGAAATCTCATTATTATCTCTTTTTTACTTCTAGTACATTTATTTTAAACAACTAATAATATATAATGAGTATAAGAAGATTTTAAATAGAATACTTTGGTAAACGAGGTGAAGGTAATGAAAGATTTGGAAAAAGTAAAGATTAGTGATGGAGACATTGAAAAAATAGATGATGATAACATGGAATTACCCTTATTAGCATCTAGGGGAGTTGTAGTTTTCCCTCATATGGTAATACCACTTTTAGTAGGAAGAGATAAATCAATTGAAGCATTAGAAGAAGCAATGATTGAGGAAAAAAGAATTTTAATAGCTGCTCAAAAAGATGAATCTATAGAAGAACCAGCAGAAGAAGACCTCTATCAGGTAGGAACAATAACTGAAGTTAAACAGTTAGTTAAACTTCCAAATGGTATGATTAAGGTTATTGTTGAAGGTATTCAGAGAGCAAAAATAGTTGAATTTTTAGAAACCGATGATCTTTTTAGAGTAAAAGTTGATGTATTTAATGAAGATGAAATAGATCCTGATAATTTAGACTATGAGACTGAAGCTTTAATGAGGTCTGTAATTGACTATTTCAAAGAATATGTAAAATATAATAGAAACTTTCCTGCTGAAACTATGGTTTCTGTAATAAATATTGAAGAACCAGGTAGATTAGCAGATATAATTGCTTCTAATCTAGAACTAAAATATAAAAAGGAACAAAAATTATTAGAAGCCTTCTCAAATAAAGAACGCTTAGAACTTTTAATGAAGATAATTAAAAAAGAAATAGAGATATTAAAAATAGAAAATGACATCAATGAAAAAGTAAAAGATCAGGTAGAAAAAACCCAGAAAGAATATTTTTTAAAAGAGAAACTAAAGGTCATAAAAGATGAACTTGATGAAGGTGATGCAGATGAAATAGAAGAGTATAGAGAAAGATTACAAGATATCGAATTACCAGAAGAAGTGGAAGAAAAAGTTGAAAAAGAGATTAAAAAACTAAATAAAACACCTTCTATGTCACCTGAATCAACAGTAATAAGAAATTATTTAGACTGTATGTTAGATTTACCCTGGGATAATGAAAAAAATATTGAAATAAATCTAAAAGAAGCAGAAAAAATACTTGAAGAAGATCATTATGGACTTGAAGATGTTAAAGAAAGAATTTTAGAATATCTAGCTGTAAGGAAAATATCTAAAAAGAAAAAAAGCCCAATCTTATGTTTAGTAGGTGCACCTGGTGTTGGTAAAACATCACTGGGACGTTCTGTAGCCCGTGCATTGGAAAGAGATTTTGTCAGAATGTCATTAGGCGGGGTTAGAGATGAAGCTGAAATAAGAGGCCATAGAAGGACATATATAGGATCTAGACCAGGTCGAATAATCAACTCTATGCGAGATGCAGGAAGTAAAAATCCAGTATTCTTATTAGATGAAGTTGATAAAATGTCTGCAGACTTTAGAGGAGATCCAGCATCAGCATTATTAGAGGTGCTTGATCCTGAACAAAACAACGAGTTTACAGATCATTACCTTGAAGTTCCTTTTGATCTTTCAGATGTACTGTTTATAACAACAGCTAATGTAACTAGTACTATACCTGCACCACTTTTAGACCGAATGGAAGTAATTGAGTTACCCGGATATACTGAAGATGAAAAGGTAAAAATAGCTGAAAGACATCTAATACCAAGAATTTTAAATGAACATGGTCTTAAAGAAGCACAGATTAATATATCTAATAATGCTTTATATAAAATCATCCAGGAATATACAAGAGAAGCAGGTGTTAGAAATCTCGAAAGAGAGATCTCAGCTATTGTTAGAAAAATAAGTAAAGAAATAGTTGAAGGTAGAGATAAAAAAGCAAGAATTACAAAAAGAAATGTAGATAAATACTTGGGTGTTCGTAAATTCAAGTTTGAGGTTGCAAAAAAAGAAGATAGAATCGGTGTTGCTACTGGTCTGGCATATAATCAGGCTGGTGGAGATATACTCGATATTGAGGTAGCTGTTGTACCTGGTAAAGGGGAAGTTACTTTAACAGGATCATTAGGAGATGTAATGAAAGAATCTGCAAAAGCAGCCTTAAGTTATATACGTTCAAAACATGAAGAATTAAAATTGGATAAAGACTTTCATGAAAACTATGATATTCATATACATGTTCCACAGGGAGCAGTACCAAAAGACGGACCTTCAGCAGGAATTACCATAGCTTTAGCAATTGCCTCTGCATTAACCCAAAGAAAAGTTAGGGGAGACTATGCAATGACCGGTGAAATATCATTGCGAGGTCGTGTACTGCCTGTGGGTGGTATTAAAACTAAGATTCTTGCTGCTAAAAGAGCAGGTATAAATAAGATATTATTACCGGAAGAAAATAAAGAATCAATGAGTGAAATTCAAAATTATCTTAAAAAAGATCTAGATATAAATTATGTTGAACACATGGATAAAGTCATTGATTTACTTTTAATGGAGGAATAACAAGTGAAAATTAATAATCCCCAGTTTGTAAAAAGCGCCCATACTGTAGATGGTTATCCCTATAATAAACTACCTGAAATTGCTTTTGCAGGTAGGTCAAATGTAGGGAAATCATCTATGATTAATAAAGTACTAAATAGAAGAGGACTAGCAAAGACAAGTTCTAGTCCTGGTCGTACTAGGAGTATAAATTTTTTTGATATAGATAACAAATTCTTTTTAGTAGACTTACCAGGCTATGGGTTTGCTAAGGTTTCAAAAGAAGAAAAAGATAAATGGAGTATGTTAATCAATGATTATTTACACTATAGAGAAAATTTGAAAGGTATAGTTTTGATAGTTGATTCCAGGCATAAACCTACAAAAGATGACCTAGTAATGTTAGATTGGATTAGAAGTGTTCAAATACCTACAACAATTGCTGCTACAAAGGCTGATAAACTGTCTAATAATAAAAAAGCTATACAAAAAAAGGTAATTATAAATACACTTGCACTTGCTGAGGATGAAAAGTTCACTTTCTTTTCGGCAAAAACAGGTGAAGGAAAACAAATGATATTTGCATTTATTAATCAAATAATAAAGTAGAGGTGTAGAGATGGGCTCTCAATCATACACTAGTTCATTTGCATCAATATATGATGATATTATGGACAGAGTACCATATTTTTACTGGTATAAATATTTGCGTTATCTATTATCATATTATGATAAAGATCCTGAATATATAATGGAGTTAGCTTGTGGAACAGGTAATATGATAAAGTACTTTGTTAAAGATGCTGAAGAAATTTTTGGACTAGATAAATCAGAAGATATGCTTACAGTAGCACAAAACAAATTAAATCAAAATCAAAATGTAAAGTTATTTCAGACAGATATGAGTAAAGAAATTAAATATGGAGATTTTGATTTTATATATTCAGTTTTTGACAGCATGAACTATGTCTTAAAGTATGATGATTTAGTTGGAGTTTTCAAAAATGCCTATCTCAATTTAAAATCAGATGGTATCTTTATATTTGATATAAATACCATATATAGATTAATGGATTTAAATGAAGGAACAAAAAAAATAGATGGAAAAGATTATACCTGTTATTGGAAAGATATTGTAGATAAAGAACAGCAAGAATGGATTATTGAATTAAATATTTATCTTGAAAATAATGGTGATTTAGAAAACTTTACAGAACGACATATTGAAACAGGATATTCAATAAAAGATATTAAAGATGGATTATCAAAAGCTGGATTTGAATATGTAGATTATTATAGATCTTTTACTTTTAAAAAAGGGGATCCATATAATGATCGAATTCATTTTGTAGCTTGTAAGAATACTCCAAAAATCAATAAAATTAAGCAGCTCTTTTTAAATATTAAATGGAATATAGTAAGTTTGTTCATATCAAACTTTTAAACCCCCAAAAAAGGGGGTTTTTAATATTAGATATGTAAATTTATTAAAGTATATTTTTCACATTAAGAAGTGTAATTTTCATTATATTAACAATTATAATCTAAATTAATGATTTTTAAAATATATTTTATGATTAATAACTATTAGAGTTAAAATTAAAAAATAAATGGTAGGGCTAACAGGATTCGAACCTGTGGCCTACAGATTAGGAATCTGCCGCTCTATCCTACTGAGCTATAGCCCCACTACTAATTTAGTATATTATCAAAGATATGCTCTGTCAAGAAAAACTGACTAAAAAATTTATCATCCAAAAATCTGCAGAAAGGTGATCATGATGCTTACTATAAAATGTGCGAAATGCAAAAATAAATTATTCAAATATAAAAAGATTGGCAAAGGAAAGGTTTTAAGATGTTGGAAAAGTAAAATAACAAGAATTTATGATGCTGAAGTAATAGATAAAAAATTAGTCTGCAGTAATTGTAAAAATGAAATAGGTGAAGTAGATGATAAAAAGATTAATATGAACTTAGATCAATTCACATATACAGGTACTAAAATAAGTAAATAGTGTTAAAATATTGGTTTTAATTTTTGGTAATAGTCCAGTGGGTAAGATCATCTTTAATACCATCTTTTTTAAAGCCAGCCTTTTTTAGAACTTTTTGTGAAGGTAAATTATCTGTATGTGTTCTAGCAATAATTTTATTAATTGGATTAATATCCTGATCAAATCCCCAAACGAGATATCTTTTTAAAGCCTCAGTCATGTATCCTTTCAAGCGAAAATTTTCTTTAATACCATAACCAACCTCACATATCTTATTTTGATCTGGAATATCTTTAAAGCCGATCCTACCAAGAACTTGATTTGTGTTTTTATTGATAATTAACCAATATGTATAAAAAAAATAGTTTTCAGGGTCATTTTTTATATTAATTAATTTAATCTGATATACTTTTTGCATTATTTCTGAGAGCTTAGTATTAGAACTTATTAAGTTATTTTTTCTATAAAATCCTTCTAAATTATCAAGTGAACTTTCCAAATCAGTTTCAGTTAAAGCTATTAATTTAAGTCTTGCTGTATAAAGTTTCATAGCCAATTCATCCTTTCAATAAAAATATTTTAAACCCATTATTATTATATAAAGTATTTAAAAATAATACAATAAATAAGTTGTATTAATATATCTAATTTGACTTTAGTTAAAAAAATCGGTTAAAATATAAGTACGGAATATTTATACACATCAAAAATATATATAAGTTATAGCGAAAAGTAAAAAGGGGGATTAATGATGGCTAATATTGCCTTGGGTGTAATAACAAATAACATAGATACATTTTATCCATACTGTGATTTTTTATTAAATGCGCAAAAACATGGACATGAAATATCAAAACTATATATATCATATACAAACAGATTAGACGAAGCTAAAGTTAATAAAATGAATCAATTTGTTGACATTGAACTATTAAAGATTAATGAAAACGCCAAACTAAAAAGTAACTTAATAGATTTAGGATTGTCAGAGTTAGAAGTGAAGAGATTTATTGAAAGTCAGGATTTAAAAAAATATGGATTAGTTCCCTATGGAAAAAGAAGAAACATTATTCTTGCTGCTGCCTTATTAGCAGAACCAAAAATTGACTATTTAATATTTTTTGATACTGATGTAAAACCATATATTTTATTAAATAAAGAAGGTGAAATAAGGGATATTGATTTTATTGGAAGACATGTTTCAAACCTTAAAAAAGAAGATGTAGTTATTACAACCAGTGATTATACTGGATACTATATAATACCTTCTATGAACTTTGAAGAATTAGAGGATTTACTAACTGGACTACAAAAGGGACTGACTTATGAGTTTGTTAAGTCTGGTGATAATTTGATCACAGAAGAAAATAAGGATAGATTAAAAGTTAAAAGGAAAAATAAAATACTGGGTGGAAATCATGCTATTGATCTAAATAAAGTTAACCTACTTGCACCATATTATTCAACAACTTACCATTATAGACAAGATTTAATATTAGGAAGAGGAGAAGATTTACTTTTAGGTCAAAAAATTTCAAAGTTAAACAAAAAAATTGTTGATGTAGATATGAAGATATTTCATGATACATATAAAAACTATCCCGAAGTCCCTGATATAAAAAACTTAGATATTAGAAAAAAGTTTTATTATGCTTGCCTGGGATGGATTGGTAGAAATCCTTTTTTAAATTGGTATCTTAAAAACAATGAAGGAATTAATAGTATTGAATTAGAAAAAAGCAAAAAAATACAAAGAGAAAAACTCGTTAATGGTAGTTATAGCTTTGCTGATAAATATAATTGTCCTATGTTTAAAGACTTACCAGAAGCATATTCAGTTGCCTATTCTCAACTAAATCATATGATAGATGATTATGAAAAGTTAATGGAAATATGGGAAAAATTCATCAGTTTACTTAAAAAATAAGCTAAAAAATTACTTAATAATAAAAAAGAAGGTTTAATATCAATCCAAGCTTTCAAACTCAGCTAAGTTTTGATATTTTCACCTTCTTTTTTTAAATATAAATAATTTTAAGGATGTGTAATTATCTTTCCTTCATATGGTTTTAATATTATAGAAATCGTTTTATCATCACTTTCAATTATTCGGTCATTTAAAACATCTCGATAATCTCCACTTTTTTCTATATCCATTTTTATATTTTGAACTATATGGCTATTATTTAAAATAACATAACTGTTTTTGTATTTCCACTTTCTTTTAAAAGCAACTATGTTGTTAGCTTCATCTTTTAAAACAAATTCAAAATCACCATTGCTAATAGTATTCAAATCTTTTCTGACTTGAATGAGTTTCTTATAAAACTTAAGTATTTCGTTGTTTTCTAACTTATCCCACGGCATACATCTGCGGTTATCAGGATCTTTTTTACCTTTTAGTCCAAGTTCATCTCCATAATAGACCATAGGTATTCCGGGAAAAGTTAGTAAAAAGAGGATAGCTAATTTTAACTGTTCTTCATTTTTACAGTATTCATATATACGCGGAATATCATGACTTGATAAAAGATTTAATAATATATTACTAGTATCTTCTCTATAGTGATAGTAATTATTTATTATTAATGAACTGAATTTTTCTACTCCGATTTCATTTGTACCAAAAAACTTCAGCACTGCCCAATTAAATGGATAGTTCATTACTGTATCAAATCTTTCTCCTCTTAACCATTTGCGTGCACTATGCCAAACCTCTCCTATAATTACAGCTTCCGGGTTTATGTCTTTTACAACCTTTCTAAAACGATTCCAGAAAGTCATCTCGACTTCATCTGAAACATCAAGTCTCCAACCATCAATATTTAATTCTTCCATCCAGTATTTTGCAACATCTAATAGATAATTTTGGACTTCTAGGTTTGTAGTATTGAGTTTTGGCATTGTTTTAACATCAGTAGCAAAAGTAACATAATTAACGGTATTTTTGGTTTTAATAGGTAGTTCTTCATAGAAAAACCAGTCTTTATATTTTGAATTTTCTCCTTTTTTTATTAAATCCTGAAAAGCAAAAAAGTTGATATCACAGTGATTAAAAACTGCATCTAAAATTACTTTAATATCTTTTTTATGAGCTTTAGAAACAAGTGTCTTTATAGTATCTAAATCACCAAAATGTGGATCAATTTTAAAGTAATCGGCGATATTATACTTATGGTTTGTACCAGATTCAAAAATTGGAGTAAGATAAATAGCATTAGCACCTAGTTCTTTAATATAGTCTAGCTTTTCAATAATACCCTCTAAATCGCCTCCAAAAAATGATTTATGTTCTGGTTTATCTCCCCATTTAGAAGTATTCTTTGGACTTATATCAGGATTTCCATTATTGAATCGTTCCGGGAATATTTGATATATTACAGCATCATTTAACCAATCTGGTCTTTTAAACTTTTCCCAGTCTGTAATAATTGGGTATTGGAAAAAACCGCATTCATGTCCACGAGGTCTGTTTTCAAAAAAGCCTTTTTCATTATACCATAATTTTATTCCTTGAAAATCTTCAAGTAAAAAGTGATAACGAAATCTGGGATCATTTAAATGCAACTTTGTACTGTAATAATCATGGGTATTATCACTAGCTATTTTATCCATAGTTTTAGTTAGTACTGGATCTTTATAATTATCAAACTTGGGACCATAAACAATTTTAACATTTTTCAAATCATTTTTAGCAGTTATTATTCTAACTCTTAAATTACTGTCATCAAGAGGATAGGCAAAGTTATCAATACTTTGATGAAAAACTGCTGCTTTATTCATTATTTATCACCTTCTATTTCTTATCCTTTTACAGCTCCACCAATTAATCCATGTACAATATATTTTTGAATTAACATAAACAAGATAACGATTGGTAATGCTCCCAACAATGCTGCTGCAGAGAAAACACCCCAACGGTTAGCATACATATCAGATATAAACAAGTGTAAACCAACAGCAAGTGTAAATTTTTCATTTGAGTTTAATATAATACTGGCTAAAATATATTCGGAATAGGTAGCAATAAATTGAAGCACAAATAATACTGCAAGTATTGGCCTTGCTAAAGGTAAAATTATCATATAAAAGGCCTGAAACCTGCTGGCACCATCAATATAGGCTGCTTCCTCTAATGAAGATGGAATTGTATCTAAATAACCTTTCATTAGCCAGGTATTAACTCCGATAGCTCCACCCAAATAGATTGTAATAATAGCAGGATGTGTATTTAATCCAAAAGCAGGTAGCACTTCTTGAATATTTAAAAAGAGCAAATAGATTGCTACCATTGCTAACATTTGAGGGAAAATCTGAATTAATAAGATTACAAATAATCCATTTCGTCTACCTTTAAATTTAAATCTAGAGAATGGATAGGCAGCTAGAGCTGTCATACTTACAGCTATTACTGCAGTTATAAAAGAAATTTTAACACTATTCCACATCCATCTTAAAAAAGGATGTTGTGTATTATTAAATAGATACTTAAAATTATCTAAATTAGCATTTTTGGGTATTAATCTTTGATTTATCAAAGTGTTTGCTGGATTTAATGCAGCAGACAAGGTCCAAATCAAAGGGAATATAGAAAATATTATAACAATCCAGATCACCAAATGTTTTAATATTTTTGTTTTTTTGTCTTGTTTTCTATACATTTTCTTTCACCTCTTCTAAGGCACCTGTATATTTAAAGTTAAACCACGTAATTGCAGCGGTAATCATAAAGATTATAATACTTACACTACTAGCCAAACCAAAATCAGCCCCACGGCCACTTTCAAATGAAAGCCGGTAAGTATAGGATATCAAAATATCAGTACCCCCAGCCGGTGTTTGTGCCCCAACGATTGGTGGCCCGCCTTCGTTAAAAAGATAAATAACATTAAAGTTATTAAAGTTAAAAGCAAATGATGATATTAATAGAGGACCTAAACTAACTAAGATAAGAGGTAATGTAATATGTTTAAATCTTTGCCAACCAGTTGCTCCATCAATAGCTGCTGCTTCATATAAGTCAGGAGAAATACTTTGTAGTGCACCTAGACTAATTAGCATCATATATGGAAAACCTAACCAGAGATTGATAACTATTAATGCAAAACGAGACCAGAAAATACTTTGCAACCAGGGTATACTGTTTAGTGATAGAGATTTTAAAATTTGATTTACCACACCAACTTCTGTATTTAATAATCCCCTCCAGATTAAAACTGAAATAAATGCCGGTAAAGCATAGGGAAGTATTAATACTATTCTATAAAATTTTCTAAATCGTAATGTATTATCATTTAGTAATATTGCCATAAAAATTCCTAAAGCAAAGGTAGTTAAAACACTGAGTATAGCCCATTCAAAAGTCCAGATAAATACTCTTAAAAATGGTCCCGAAACTCTATCATCGGTTAATAACCTAATATAATTATCCCAACCAAGAACTGTTCTGAAACCAGGCAATAACTTCTCTCCATCTTGAGAAATAAAAGATCCTTCTTGTGCGAAATAGGAAATGTTATTTTTTAAATCTAATATTTTGTCATCAGATTCTATATACTGAAACTGCTGCCGATATAATGAAAACACATTCAAACTTCTCATTTTTATAATATTATTATCAAAAGGTATTTCAATGTTTTGTAAAGTCGATAAATTTTTCAACAAATCAGCTCTTGCCAGGTGTTCATAGTCATTAATCTTATCAATACTTCCATCACCATCTAAATCAATAAACCTAGCATCATTTCTGATAACTTCTTCAACAGTTTGATCAATAACTAAATAATAGTTATCACCATCTTGTAATAAGATTGCATATTTTCTTTTATCCGGTAATTTAAATGCTTCATAGCTGAAATCTTTTGTATTTTCTGGAAGATAATATCTATTTTCGATTTGATCTACAACTTGGTCTTTAGTTAAAATATTTCCAGTGCCGTAGTTTGTAAAAGAAACATAAACCGTATATATAATTGGATAGACTACTAGTAAGATCATAAAAAATGTACCTGGAAGAATGTAGCGCAGTGGATAAGCTTTTTTAGATAAGTATACATAGTTTATTATCGCCGTTACAATAACTAAAACAGTTAAAAATGTATATTTGTGTTCAATAAATAAAATTGTAGCACTCCATACTGCTAAAGCATCCAAGATACTTAATATAATAATTTTTACTAGATGGGTTAAGTTGTTTCTCCAAAAGCTCAATTAACTCCCCCCTTTTTTAAAGATAATTAAAAAAACTGGTGTCACATAAGGACACCAGTTCAATTAATAAAATACAATATAGCTTATTGACTTGCTTGGATTGCTTTATTTATTTGTTCAACTGCATTGTCCATTGCAGGTTTTACATCTTGTTTTTGAGTAAGGATTAACTCTAAAGCATCACTCCATGATTCCCAAACTGAAGCCATTTCTGGAATGCTAGGCATTGGAATACCATCTGCTGCACTTTCTAAAACACCAGCTATATCAGGATTATCAGCAGCTTCTTCAGCTGCAGGAATATATACTGGAGGACGACTTCCAGTTTCATATAATCCCATCATAGTTTCTTTATTAGCAATAAATTCATTTAAGAAAGCTTGAGCTAATATTTTGTTTTTACTAAAGGCACTAATCATAAAACCTTGCACACCAACAAAAGGTTTTGGAGGTTGTCCTTCAATAAATGGAAGTTGTGCAAAACCATAATTCATTCCAGCTTCTTCTAAAGCAGGTAAAGCCCAAGGTCCAGTAAGCATCATTCCAACTTGACCATTAGTAAATAGACTTGTCATAGTTTGATAATCAACAAAAGGAACATAACCATCTTCATAAAGTTCATCTAATCTTTGTAGTCCTGTGATAGCACCTTCATTATTTAATCCTACATCATTAGGATTTAGTGTACCATCTTCATTAGTACCAAATACATATCCACCAGCTGCACTAATAAATGGGAAAGTATGGTATGGATCAGGTTGTGGCATAATAAAACCATACATATCGTTCTCTTCATCAGTAATACCTTCTACGATAGCTTGAAATGTATTAAAGTTTTTAGGTGGATCTGGAACTAAATCTTTGTTGTAAATTAGACCAACTGCTTCAATAGCATAGGGTAGAGCATAAAGATCTTCACCCCATGAAAATGCTTCTAAAGCTACTGGATAAAAATCATTAGCCTTATCTCCTAATTCAATTGGAGAGATTAGCCCATTAGATACTAATGCACCTAACCAGTCATGTGCACCAACTATAATATCAGGACCTGCACCAGAAGGAGCTTCAACAGCCATGTTATCTCTAATGTCTCCAAAAGCTTTTTCTTGAATTTCAACTGGTATACCATATTCAGATTCAAACTGATCTTTTACTGAATTTAAAACTTGAATACGGTTTTCATCAGCCCAAATTAACAACTTACCTTCTTCTGAAGCTGAGATTAAAGTAGTAAAACTAAATATCAAAGTAAACACTAAAATAGAAACGAGAAACTTTCTCATCTTTTATTCCCCCCTATAATGTTTATCAGAACTTATTCTGATTGTATTTATATAATTCACTCAAATTAAAATTTATCCTGCATTAAAAAGGGAATGAAATCAAAAAAATATTTATAAAATTTAATAATAAATATAACTAATTTATTGGTTTTAAACGAGCAGTAAAGTGCCTTAAGATTTCCGGTTCATATGTAAATTCTAATCCTTTGATTTTACCAACTCTATTTTTTATATTTATTAATGACTCAGCTACAAAGTTAAGGTGTGAGTCAGTGTAGACTCTTCTAGGAATTGTCAATCTTAAAAATTCAAAAGGTGATTTTATCTGTTTTTTAGTTTCAGGATCTCTGCCTAAAAGAAGGGAACCAATTTCTACCCCTCTAATACCTCCTTCAAGATAGAGTTTATTTGCTAAGGCCTGAGCAGGGAACTGATCATAGGGAATATGAGGTAAAAGTTTTCTTGCATCAACAAAAACAGCATGTCCACCAACAGGATATTGAATTGGAATACCATTATTTTTTAATTTTTCACCTAAAAGTGTAATTTGATTTATCCTATGTTTAAGATAAGAAAGTTCAATCCCTTCTTTTAATCCACGAGCAATTGCTTCCATATCTCTACCAGCTAAACCACCATAGGTTGGGAAGCCTTCAAAGGGAACAGCATTTGATCTAACCTTATTATATAATTCTTCATCATTTTTAATACCAATAATCCCACCCATATTTACAATTGCATCTTTTTTTGCACTCATTGTAAATGCGTCAGTATAGGAAAACATCTCCTGAATAATTTCCTTGATAGAAGTGTCTTCATATTCCTGAGTTCTTGATTTTATAAAAAAGGCATTTTCTGCAAAACGAGCAGCATCCATAATTACAGGTATATCATATTTTTTAGCAACTTTGTTAACTTCTTTAATGTTTTCCATTGAAACTGGTTGTCCACCAGCACTGTTACATGTGATGGTAATTATTATCATCGAAATTTTATCTTTTCCCTTTGATTTAATAAATTCTTCCATCTTCTCTATATCAAAATTTCCTTTAAAGGGATGATATTTATCTGTATCTAAAGCTTCATCAATAACAAAGTTCTTGGCTATGCCACCTGCAATCTCTACATGTGCTTTAGTGGTATCAAAGTGCATATTAGATAAGACATAATTGCCTTTTTCTATCATTAAGGGAAATAATACTTGTTCAGCTCCTCTGCCTTGATGAGTAGGTACTATATAAGGATAATTAAATATATCTTCAACAGTTTCTTCTAGGTGATAAAAATTTCGACTTCCCGCATATGATTCATCACCTTTCATAATTCCAGCCCATTGGTTGTCACTCATCGCATTAGTACCACTATCAGTTAATAGGTCAATAAAGACTTCATCTGACTTTAAGGAAAAAAGATTATAACCGGCTCTTTTTAAAGCTTTTTTTCTTTCTGGTTTAGAAATTAGGTTAATAGGTTCAACCATTTTAATTTTGTATGGAGGTACATTTAGTTCATTTGGCAAAATAATCACTCCCAATAAATTGTTTTATTCATATATTTATATTTTCTTCTAAATTATAAAAATCCTTTATTTATTGACCAATTAATGATAAATTAATATATAGAAAAAAAGATACTGATGAGGAGTGAAAACTATGGAAAATAACTGTCTTGTAGCACAGTCTGGTGGACCAACCCCTGTAATAAATTCTAGTTTACAGGGAGTAATTGAAGCCGCTAAAAGTATTGAAAAAATAGATAAAGTTTATGGGGCAAGATTTGGTATAAAAGGTCTAATGGATGATATGATTTTTGATTTAACAAAAGAAGCTAATAAAGAAGTCAAATTATTAAAGAATACTCCTGGTTCAATACTGGGTAGCTGCAGATATAAGCTATCAAGTGAGCAAGATATAAAAAACATTTTCAAGATATTTGAAAAGTATAATATTAAGTATTTTTTCTATATTGGTGGAAATGATTCAATGGATACAGTTGATAAGTTAAGTAAATATGCAAAAGAAAACAAGAAAGACATAGTAATTATGGGAATTCCCAAAACTATTGATAATGATCTAATGGTTACAGATCATTCTCCGGGTTTTGGTAGTGCTGCTAAATACATAGCTACAAGTGTAATGGAAACAACACTTGACAGTAGAGTATATCAAAGAAAAAATGTACATCTTATAGAAGTAATGGGTAGACATGCCGGTTGGCTTGCAGCAGCAGCAGCTTTAGCTGGTGAAACTGGTTTAAATACTCCTGATTTAATTTACTTTCCGGAAGTAACTTTTAGTACTGATAAGTTTATTAAAGATTTAAAAGAAGTTGCAAAAACAAAAGATAATATTATTGTTGTTATATCTGAAGGTATAAAAGATGAAGCTGGTGAATATATAAGTGCTTCTGAATCATCTCAGCATGATCAATTTGGACATAAACAAATGGGTGGTGCAGCAGCGGCTTTAGTTCCATATATTAAAGAATATGTATACAGTAGAGTTAAAGTGATTGAATTTAATGTCCTGCAGAGAGCCGCTAACCATATTGCTTCAAAAACTGATGCCGATGAAGCATATCAATGTGGTAAAAAAGCTGTTGAGTTTGCAATATCTGGTAATAATACCGGTAAAGCTGTTGTAATAAAAAGAATTTCAAATAATCCATATAAAACAGAAATTGAACTTGCAAAGGTAAGTGAGATTGCAAACAAAGAAAAGAAACTACCTACTGATTATATTAACGAACAGGGTAACCATGTGACAAAAAAAGCTTTAAAGTACCTAAGACCTTTAGTATTAGGTGAATTAGAACCTAAACGAGAAAAAGGGTTACCAAGGTATGCAGATATTAAAGGAGCAGTGACTATAAAGCCTAAAAATAAAATCTTGTAAGTTCTTGACAAACATAATATAAAAAAGTATAATTATATACAAATATTTATAAAGTTTAAAAACACTGAAGGAGAGGAGTAGTTTTAGTTAAGCTATAGAGAGAGAAGCTCACCGGCTGAAAAGCTTCTTAGCTGATAACTAAAATGAAGGTCGCTCTGGAGTTGTTTGTCTAAAATTATTAGGACAAACCGGTTTAAACCGTTATATATTATCAAGGGTCTGAATAAAATTAATTTATTCAGGAACTAAGGTGGTAACGCGAAAAAGATCCTTTTTCGTCCTTAACTGGATGGGGAGGGATTTTTTATATTTATAAAACAAAAAATAGGAGGTAAAGATTATGGAAAACTTACCAAAAAACTATGATCCAAATAAAGTGGAAAATAAATGGTATGATTATTGGATGGAAAATGATTTTTTCAAAGCAAAAGTTGATTATGATAAAGAGCCGTTTTCAATTGTAATGCCACCACCAAATGTTACAGGACAACTACATATGGGTCACGCTTTAGACAATACTTTACAGGATATAATTACAAGGTGGAAAAGAATGAAAGGTCATTCTGCTCTCTGGCTTCCCGGTACAGACCATGCTAGTATTGCTACTGAAGTTAAAGTTGTTGATAAACTTCGTAATGAAGGAATTGATAAAGACGAAATAGGTAGAGAAGGTTTTTTAGAAAAAGCCTGGGAATGGAAAGATGAGTATGGTGGAAGAATTACTAATCAGCTTAAAAAAATGGGTTCATCATGTGATTGGTCTAGAGAAAGATTTACATTGGATGAAGGTTGTTCTGAGGCAGTAACAGAGGTATTTATACAGCTTTATGAAAAAGGATTAATTTATCAAGGAGATTATATTGTTAACTGGTGTCCAAGCTGTCACACAACACTGTCTGATGTTGAAGTTGAACATGAAGAACATGAAGGAAAGCTATATTATATGAAGTATCCTATAAAAGACAGTGACGACTTTATCACTGTAGCGACAACCAGACCAGAAACAATGTTGGGTGATACAGCTATTGCAGTCGATCCTTCTGATGATAGGTACAAAGATTTAGTTGGGAAAACAGTTATTTTACCATTAATGGATAGGGAAATACCAATTGTTGCAGATAGATTTGTAGACAGTGAGTTTGGTACCGGTATGGTTAAGGTTACACCTGCTCATGATCCTAATGACTTTGAAATAGGTGAAAGAAATGATCTTGATTTAATAAAGGTTATTGATGAAGATGCCAAGATGACTGAAGTAACCGGTAAGTATGCCGGAATGGATCGTTATGAGTGTAGAGAAAAAGTAATTGAAGACCTAAAAGAAGAAGGTCTGTTTATAAAAACTGAAGAACACATACATTCTGTAGGACAGTGTTACCGCTGTGATACAGTTATTGAACCTTTAGTATCAAAACAGTGGTTTGTAAAAATGGAACCACTTGCTAAACCAGCAATTGAAGCTGTGAAAAATGGTGATATTAAATTCATTCCTGAAAGATTTAGTAAAGTATATTTAAACTGGATGGAAAATATTAAAGACTGGTGTATATCAAGACAGCTTTGGTGGGGACATAGAATACCGGTTTGGTACTGTGAAGACTGTGGTGAAGTTATTGTAAGCCGTACAGAACCAGACCAGTGTCCAGAATGTAAAAGCAGTAGTTTAAAACAGGAAGAAGATGTTTTAGATACCTGGTTTTCATCTGCATTATGGCCGTTTTCAACCTTAGGCTGGCCTAATGATACTGATGATCTTAATTACTTTTACCCAACTGATGTATTGGTTACCGGACGAGATATAATATTCTTCTGGGTTGCACGAATGATTTTTATGGGATTAGAGTTTATGGATGAACCACCATTTAGTGATGTTTATGTACATGGCTTAATCAGAGATGCTCAGGGTAGAAAGATGAGCAAATCATTAGGAAATGGGATTGATCCCATTGAAGTGATAGAAGAATTTGGTGCAGATGCCCTTAGATTTACATTAATTACAGGTAATACACCTGGTAATGACATGCGTTTTAGGGAAGAAAGGTTAGAGGCAAGCAGAAATTTTGCAAATAAAATATGGAATGCTGCAAGATTTATCTTAATGAATGTAGATGATTTTGATTATAATTCAACTAATTTTAAAGATTTAAAGTTAAACCTTGCAGATAAATGGATGTTAAGTAGAACCAATGAAGTTACTAAAAAAATAGATAAAACATTAGAAAATTATAATTTCGGAGAGATGAGTAAATCTCTATATGACTTTATCTGGAATGAATACTGTGATTGGTATATTGAAATACTAAAAGAGAGGTTTTATCAGGACCAGGATTTAAAGGCAAAAGAAACAGCTCAGTACATGGGACTAAAGATTTTGGGAGATATCTTAAAACTTCTACATCCGGTTATGCCGATGATTACAGAAGAAATTTGGCATAAATTACCTATCTCTGAGAAGAGTCTCATGATCAGTGATTGGCCTGAATATGAAGAAAATGAAGTTGATAAGGATTCTGAAAGTAAGATGAATACTATTATGAGTGTAATAAAATCTGTAAGGAATATTAGAAATGAGATGAAGGTTGATCCGGGTAGAAAGATAGAAGCCATCTTATTATCTGATAAAACTGAGATACTTGAAAGTGGAGAAAGCTATCTAAAAAATCTTGCTAATATAGATAACTTAAGAATAACAAAAACATTAAAAAATAGACCTCAGCCTTCTTCAACCTCAATTGTTGAGGGTGTTGAAGTAATATTACCACTTGAAGGTATGGTTGATATTGATAAAGAACTAAAAAGACTTAATAATGAATTAGAAGATGTAAAGTATGAAATTAAAAGAGCAAAGGGTAAACTTTCAAATGATGGTTTTGTAAATAATGCTCCTGAAGAACTAGTAGAGGGAGAAAAACAAAAAGTAAAAGAATATGAAGCAAAAAAAGAAAAATTACAGGAAAGAATTGAACAGATGAAATTAAATTAAATTTTGTATTGACTTAAAAAATATATTCTGTTATGATAAATGCATAAATTAGTTATAAAAATTGAATAATTATGTACCTCATATAATTCCGGAAATATGGTCCGGAAGTATCTACCAGGTGGCCGTTAACTAGCTGACTATGAGGGAAGTGTACCTAGGTGGCCGCATTGATAAAATGGCTGGTTCGAGCGGTACAGATAAGATATACACCGAAGGGATAAAAGCCCAGGCGGGTAGGTTCTACTCTTAGTTGATAGTAGACACTACCTGTCTGGGTTTTTTTAATTTTTGTTAGAAATATACAATACGGGAGGGATATTTTTTGTGAAAAACATCTTAATTATTGGGAGTGGTGGCAGAGAACATGTACTTACCTGGAAATTACATCAAAGTAATAGAGTAGATAAAATATTTGTAATACCAGGTAATGCCGGTACTGCTCAATTAGCTGAAAATGTAGAAATTGATGTAATGGACTTTGAAAAAATAGCTAAATTTATTAAAACAAACAATATTGACATGACCTTTGTTGGACCTGAGAAACCTTTAGCAAATGGTATAGTAGACTTTTTAAACGAAAAAAATATAGAAGTGTTTGGTCCTAATAAAAAGGCTGCTAAGTTAGAGGGTAGTAAGGTATATGCAAAAAATGTTATGAAAGAGTGTAATATACCTACAGCTGAATTTGAAACATTTAAAGACCCGCAAAAAGCATATAACTATTTAGAAAGTTCAACTTATCCATTAGTTGTTAAAGCAGAGGGCTTAGCTTTTGGGAAAGGAGTTATTATTGCTGACAATAAGACAGAAGCTAAAGAAGCTGTTAAAAAGATAATGGAAGATAAACACTTTGGCAAAGCAGGAGAAAAGATTGTTATAGAAGAGTATCTAAAAGGAGAAGAAGCCTCTATAATGGTTTTTTCAGATGGGAAAACATATTATCAGATGGTTTCAGCTCAGGATCATAAAAAGATAGGTGAAGGTGACACTGGTTTAAATACCGGAGGAATGGGAGCATATGCTCCAACACCTTTAATTGACAAAAACCTAAAGAAAAAGGTTGACCAAGAGATCTTAAATCCACTATTTAATTATTTAAAAAGCAATGATATTACTTTTAAAGGAATATTATTTTTAGGTTTAATGATTGAAAAAGATATACCTAAAGTATTGGAATTTAATGTACGATTTGGTGACCCTGAAGCACAAGTAGTATTACCCTTACTAAAAAACGACCTACTAACAGTAGCAGAAAAGATTAATCAAGGCAAGTTAGATGAAATAAATTTAGAGTGGAAAAACGAAAAATGTATGGCAGTAATTATGGCTTCAGGTGGATATCCTGTTGAATATAAAAAGGGTAAAGAAATTTTTGGATTAAGTGATATAAAGGATCCAGACAGTGTTGTTTTTCATGCTGGTACTAAATTAAAAGATGAGAATGTTTATACTAATGGAGGTAGGGTTTTAGCAGTAACTTCATTAGGAGAAAGCTTTCAAGGGGTTTATGACAAATGTTATCAAAATATAGAAAAAATAAACTTTGATAAGGCTTACTATAGAAAAGATATAGGACATAAATTAAAGGGAGTGAAAATAATAGATGAATAAAAAAATTGGAATAATTATGGGTAGTGATTCAGATTTACCTATTATGAAAGAAGCTTGTGAACTATTAGAAGAATTTGAAGTAGACTATGACTTACAGGTAATATCAGCACATAGAACACCTGAAGTAGCAAGAAAATATGCACTTGAGGCTGAAGATAACGATATTAAGGCTATCATTGCTGGAGCCGGTAAAGCAGCACATCTACCTGGTGTAATAGCAGCTAGCACTTTAGTACCGGTTATTGGAGTGCCGATCAGGACATCTACTTTAGGTGGAGCAGATTCATTGTATTCAATGGTACAAATGCCGGGTGGTATACCAGTTCCAACAGTTGCATTAAATGGAGCAAAAAATGCAGCATTACTTGCACTACAGATGATAGCAATTGATGATCAAGAAATTAAAGATAAACTTTTATCATACAGAGAAAAGATGAGAGATGATGTAGTAAAAACTTCTAAAAAGTTATCTAAGCAAGGATATAAAAAATACTTACAGGAAAACAAATAAGTGCTGGAGGTAAGATAATGATTAAAAGAAATATTTTTGAAAACATTAATCCATTTGATCATAGGTATTCCTATCAAAATGATACCTATAAAAGTTTAAAAAAATACTTATCAGAAGAAGCAAACATCAATTATCAACTTAAGGTTGAATTAGCTTTGATTAAAGCCCTTAACAAATTAGAAGTATGTTCAGAAAGTGTAGTAGATGAAGTAAAAGAAGCTATTGAAGAAATCAATGGTGAAAAAGCTTATCTAGAAGAAAAAAAGACTAAACATAATATTAGAGCATTAGTAAATTTAATACAGCAGAATGTAAGTGAAAGTTCAAAGCCCTATATTCATTTAACAGCTACTTCATATGATATAGTTGATACAGCTAATTCATTAAGGTATAGGGAAGTAACTAATGATATTATCCTTCCTAAATTAAAAGAACTAATAGAAATATTAAGTGAGCTAGCATTACAGGAAAAAGACACATTACAGATTGGACGTACTCACGGACAGCACGCAGTACCTGTAACTTTTGGTTATGTTCTTGCAGGATTTGTGGAGAGATTGGGATTAAGATATGTAGAAATTAAAAACAAGGCTGATCTGTTAAAAGGTAAGTTTTCCGGAGCTTGTGGTACTTACAATGCCTCCAGCTTGTTTTTTGAAGATCCAGTACTATTTGAAGAAACGGTAATGGATGAGTTGGGATTACAAGCCGGTGATTTTTCTTCTCAAATTGTAATTGCAGAGTACATGACTGACTTTATTCACTCCATAATATCAACCTTTGGGGTATTAGCGAATTTCAGTGATGATATGAGGAACTTACAGAGGACTGAAATTAATGAAGTGGGTGAGTACTTTAGCAAGGACCAGGTTGGTTCTTCAACAATGCCTCATAAGCGTAATCCAATTAATTATGAAAATATTAAAAGTATGTGGAAAAAAACAATGCCTCAAATGAATACAGTTTATATGGATCAAATTTCTGAACACCAAAGAGATTTAAGTAATTCAGCTTCCAGCAGATTTATTCCTGATATAATCGTTGGTTTTACACTTTCAATAAACAGATTGATTAAGGTTTTAAAGAAATTCGGTATTGACCGTAAAAAAATGAAAGAAAACTTTAATATGTATAGTGAGATGATTATTGCAGAACCTCTCTATATAATTTTAGCTTCACAGGGACACCCTGATGCACATGAAGCTGTAAGAAAATTAACCTTACAGTCTGAAAAGGGTGATAAGTCTCCCCGTGAACTTTTTTATTTAAAAGACGAATTTAAAGAATACAGAGAAAAACTTACAGAGTATCAAAAGTTAATAATTAACAATCCTCAAAAATATACTGGTGCTGCAAAAAAACGCACTGAATATATAATAAAAAAATGGGAAAACAAATTAAAAAAGGAGAGATTAAATAATGGAAACTAAAGAAATGATTTATGAAGGTAAGGCAAAAAAGATATATAGTACAGATGAGGAAGATAAATTAATTATTCATTATAAGGATGATGCTACAGCATTTGATGGCAAAAAGAAAGGACAGATTAAATCTAAGGGTAAGTTCAACCTTGAAATATCTAATATATTTTTCATGTTATTAGAAGACAATGGTATTAAAACACATTTAATAAGACAGATTAATGATACCGATATTTTAGTAAAAAAAGTTGATATAATACCTATTGAAGTTGTTTTAAGAAACATTGCAGCAGGTAGTTTAGCAAAGAGATTAGGATTAGAGGAAGGAACAAAATTAAATCGCCCAGTCCTTGAATATTATTATAAAGATGATGAACTAGGAGATCCTTTAATAAATAGATACCATATCAGTGAAAGAAACTTAGCTACAGAAGGACAGTTAAAGTTACTAGACATCTTAGGATTTAAGATTAATAAAGTACTAACAGATTTCCTTGCAGATAAAGACCTTTTGTTAGTTGATTTCAAATTAGAGTTTGGTTTAGATAAAAATGATAATATCATTTTAGCTGATGAAATTTCCCCTGATACTTGCCGCTTTTGGGATAAGAACACTCTTAAAAAGCTTGATAAAGATAGATTCAGAAGAGATCTAGGAGAAGTTGAAGAGGCATACCAGGAAATTCTATATAGATTAAAAAAGGATGTGATTATTTAATGAACTGGGAAGTAAAAATAGAAACCAAATTAAAAGATGGAATATTAGATCCTCAGGGAAAAGCAGTTAAAACCGGTCTTAAGTCCTTAGGTTATGACAATGTGAAATCAGTATTTGTAGGTAAATATATGGAAATTGTATTAAATGATATTGATGAAAAAAATAAAGCAGCTGAACTGGTTGAAGAAATGTGTGAAAAGCTTTTGGCTAATCCTGTAATAGAAGACTATAAATATGAATTAATGAAAATGGAGGGATAAAATGAAAGCAGGTGTTGTAACCTTTCCCGGTTCAAACTGTGATAATGATGTATTTAATGTATTAAAAAATATATTTGACTTTAAAACAGATCTGATCTGGCATAAGGATAAAACTTTAGATGATTATGACTTAATAGTTTTACCAGGCGGATTTTCATATGGTGATTATCTGCGTTCAGGAGCAATAGCGAGATTTGCAGAAGTTATGGAACCTGTAATAGATTTTGCCAATTCAGGCGGCTTAGTATTAGGAATCTGCAATGGATTTCAAATCTTATTAGAATCCAATCTACTACCTGGTGCAATGAAGGTAAATGACAGTTTAAAATTTGTGTGTAAAAATGTAAAGCTTGAAGTTAGTAATAATGTAACTCCTTTTACAAATAAATATGATCAACATGAAATTATAGATATGCCGGTTGCACATGGAGAAGGAAATTATTATGTGGATGAAAATGGATTAAAAGAATTAAAAAAGAACAATCAAATTGTTTTAAGATACAAAGATGACAGTGAAAATCCAAACGGTTCACTTAGTAATATTGCAGGAATATGTAATAAAAAGGGTAATGTTTTTGGATTAATGCCCCATCCGGAAAGATGTTCAGAAGAAATAATTGCTCCAAACAATAGTGATGGCTATAGAATGTTTGCCTCAATTATTAATGAAATTAAGGACAGAGGTGATAAGATTGCCAGATAAACCATGGGAACAAGAAGGCTTAACAAAAAATGAATATGAAATGATAGTTAAACTACTTGATAGAAAACCAACCGAAACTGAACTTGGAATATTTGGTGTAATGTGGTCAGAACACTGTAGTTATAAAAATTCTAAATTAGTACTAAAAACATTACCAACAACTGGAGAGTGTGTATTACAGGGACCGGGTGAAAATGCCGGAATTATTGATATTGGTGATAATGATGCTGTATCTTTTAAAATTGAAAGCCATAATCATCCCTCTGCAGTAGAACCATTCCAGGGAGCAGCAACAGGAGTAGGTGGAATAATTAGAGATATTTTCACAATGGGTGCAAGACCGATCGCTACTTTAAATTCACTCAGATTCGGTAGTTTAGACAATGATAGAGTAAAGTATCTTTTTAAAGGTGTTGTCTCAGGGATTTCTAGTTATGGAAACAGTATTGGTATCCCTACAGTTGGAGGAGAAATATTTTTCGATGATGCCTATGAAGGTAATCCTTTAGTTAATGTAATGAGTGTTGGTATATTAGAACATAATGACATTGCTACTGCTACAGCAAAAGGTGTTGGTAACTCTGTAATGGTTGTCGGTGCTGCTACTGGTAGAGATGGTATACAGGGAGCAAGCTTTGCATCTGATGAGTTAACTGAGGATTCTGATGAAGACCGACCAGCTGTACAGGTAGGTGATCCATTTATGGAAAAACTTTTACTTGAAGCAAGTTTAGAACTTATAAAAAGTGATAGTATAATAGGAATTCAAGACATGGGAGCAGCCGGATTAACAAGTTCTTCTGCTGAAATGGCCAGCAGGGGAAACAGTGGGATTGAAATTGATATTTCCAAGGTGCCAACTCGAGAAGAAAATATGACTTCATATGAAATTATGTTATCTGAATCTCAAGAAAGAATGCTTGTAGTACCTAAAAAAGGTAAAGAAGAAGTTGTAGAAAGAATCTTTAACAAATGGGGTCTACATGCTAAAGTAGTGGGCAAAGTAACAGATGATGGCATGCTTAGGATATTAAACAAAGGGAAAACAGTTGCTGAAATGTCAGCAAAGCTATTAGCAGATGAGGCTCCCGAATATAAAAGAGAGTCTATAAAACCTAAATATATTGATGAATTAAATGATATTAAAGCAGAAGATATAAAGAGTACAGACTATAACGAAGATTTATTAAACTTAGTTTCATCACCAACTATAGCAAGTAAAAAGTGGGTTTATGAACAGTATGACCATATGGTTATGACAAATACAGTTGTAGGTCCGGGCTCAGATGCTGCGGTAGTGCGTATTAAACAAAAGGATAAAGCATTAGCATTAACTACAGATAATAACGGAAGATACTGTTATCTAGACCCTCAAAAAGGTGGAAGTATAGCAGTTGCGGAAGCAGCTCGAAATATAGTCTGTAGTGGTGGAAAACCAATGGCTGTAACTGATGGACTTAACTTTGGTAACCCGATGGATCCTGAAATATACTGGCAGTTTGAAAACTGTGTTAAGGGAATTTCAAAAGGATGTAAAAAGTTAAATACACCGGTAATCGGTGGTAATGTTAGTTTCTATAATGAAAGCCCTAAAGGTGCAATTTATCCTACACCAATTATTGGTATGGTAGGACTGTTGGATTCAATTGATGATAGAATTACAATGGATTTTAAAAATGAAGGAGACCATATTTACCTAATTGGAAAATCCAAAGAAGAATTAGGAGCAAGTGAATACTTAAAAGTCAATGAGGGTAAAGTAGATGGTAAGGTTCCAGAAATTGATTTAGATTTAGAAAAAAGAGTTCAAAATACAGTTTACACCGCTAATAAAAATAATATAATTAATTCAGCACATGACTGTTCTGAGGGTGGACTAGCTGTAGCTTTAGCAGAGTCAACCTTTAAAAATAATATTGGAATAAAAGTAGATATAGATACTAAACTAAGTAATAAAGCATTATTGTTTGGTGAAAGTCAAAGCAGAATAGTAGTTAGCATAGATGAAAACAATGTTGAAAAACTTAAAGAAATAGCCCAAAACAACAATGTTTCTATAAATAAATTAGGTATTACTACAAAAAATAAATATGTATTTAATAATTTAATTAATCTGGAAATTAAGGAGTTGAAAAATAGATGGGAAACTGCTATCGAGAAAAAACTTCAGTAGTTGATAAAATGGAAGAGGAATGCGGCATATTTGGAATCTATAGTAAATCCACTAACAATGACCTCTCCAGATTAAGCTATTTAGGTTTACATGCTCTACAGCACCGAGGACAGGAAAGTGCAGGGATTTGTGTTAACAAAAACAACAAGTTAGCAGTTCACAAGGGTATGGGACTTGTTAGTAATGTTTTTGACAGTGAAATTCTTGATGATTTAACAGGAAGCATAGGTATTGGTCATGTAAGATATTCAACAACTGGTTCATCTCTATTAGCAAATGCACAACCACTGCTTACAAATAGTATCAAAGGTGACTTAGCTTTAGCTCATAATGGTAATCTAAAGAATGGCCAAGAGTTAAAAGAAAATTTAGAGGCTCATGGTTCAATATTTCATTCAACACTAGATACAGAAGTAATTGCTCATTTAGTTGCAAGATCATTTAAGGATGATATTATAGAAGCTTTAATTCAAAGCTTACAGCAGTTAAAGGGTGCGTTTAGCCTAGTTGCGATGACAGCAGATACTTTAATTGCAGCTCGTGATCCACATGGTTTTAGACCACTAGTATTAGGTAAAAAAGGAGAAGACTTTGTAGTTGCTTCAGAGACATGTGCACTTGATATAGTTGATTATGAATTTGTAAGAGAAGTTAAACCCGGTGAAGTACTAATAATTAATGATAAAGGAATTGAAAGTAGAAGATACAGTGAAAACAAAGAAAGTTCTTTTTGTTTATTTGAATATATTTACTTTGCTCGTCCCGATAGTGTAATAGATGGTAAAAATGTTTATTTGACCAGAAAAGAGATGGGTAAACAGCTTGCTAAAGAGATGGATATTGATGCTGATATGGTTGTACCTGTTCCAAGCTCTGGAGTAGCAGCAGCCCAGGGATATTCATTAGAATCAAATATCCCTTATGCAGATGGTATCTTAAGAAATCGTTATGTTGGACGTACTTTTATTCAACCAACTCAAAAATTAAGAGATTTAAAGGTGAGGATGAAGCTTAACCCGATTACTAAAATATTAGAAAATAAAGATATTATATTAATCGATGATTCTATAGTAAGGGGAACTACAAGTAAACAGATTATAAAACGGTTAAGAGAAAGTGGTGTTAACAAAATTCATATGGCAATAGCATCACCTGCGGTTAAATACCCCTGTTATTATGGACTTGATACTTCACGGAGAAGAGAATTAATAGCAAGGGATAAATCTGTAGAAGAAATAGCATCATATATTGGAGCTGATACCTTAAATTATATAAGCTTAGAAGGTATACTTTCTGTACTTAAAACAGATGGATATGGTTACTGTACAGCATGTTTTGATGGAAACTATCCTACCGAACACACTCATAATAAAGAGGTGGATAAAAATGGGATACTCATATAAAGATGCTGGGGTAGATATAAAAAAAGGAGAAAAAGCTGTTGATGAAATAAAGGATATAGTAAAATCCACCTATAATCCAAATGTGATTACTGAATTAGGCGGATTTGGAGGGATGTATGGACTCGATTTAAAAAAATATAATGAACCGGTATTAGTTGCAGCAACAGATGGAGTAGGTACAAAACTAAAACTTGCATTTTTAACAGATAAACATGATACAATTGGAATTGATCTAGTGGCAATGTGTGTTAATGACTTAGTTACCCTTGGAGCTAAACCCCTATTTTTCTTAGATTATCTAGCTACAGGAGAATTAAATATTGATCAATTCAAGAGCGTAGTTACAGGGATTGTAAAAGGTTGTAAGAAAGCTGGATGTGCACTTTTAGGTGGAGAAACAGCAGAAATGCCCGATTTTTATAAAAAAGGTGAATATGATACTGCAGGATTTGCTGTAGGAATTTTAGATAGATCTGATGTAATTGATGGTTCAAATATAAAAGAAGATGATGTTCTAATCGGTCTTAAGTCCAATGGAGTTCATAGTAATGGATTTTCACTAGTAAGAAAACTTTTCATTAATCAGAACAATAATTCATATGATAAAGATATAGTTGAAGAACTATTACAACCTACAAGAATTTATGTTAACTCAATATTGTCTCTAAAAGAAAATTTCAATATTAAAGGAATTGCACATATAACCGGTGGAGGTTTAAAAGAAAATATACCACGTATATTACCTGATAACAAAACAGCATATATTGATACTAGTAGATTTGATACTCCCCAGATTTTTAATGAGATTCAAAAAAAAGGTGATATTACTTATGAAGAAATGTTTAGAACATTTAATATGGGGATCGGTATGGTTTTAGTTGTAGATAAAAACATCAAAAATGATGTAATAAATAAGCTCAATAGTTTAGGTGAAACTGCTTATGAAATTGGAGTAATTAAGAAAGGTAAACAAGGCATAGTTTTGAAAGGATGATCTAATGTTCAAACTTGCAGTTTTAGCATCAGGTAGGGGAAGTAACTTACAGTCTTTAATAGATAATTTACATTTAAAAAAAGACAATAGTATTGAGATCAAATGTGTAATTAGTAATAACAAAGACGCATATGCTCTAAAAAGAGCACAGACAAATAAAATTCCATTTTATTTAGTAGATGATAATATGTATAATAATAGAAGAGAACATGAAGAACAGATAAAAAAGATTATTGATAGTTATGATATAGATTTAATTGTACTGGCTGGTTATATGAAAGTATTATCATCAGATTTTGTTGACTATTTTAAAAATAAAATTATTAATATTCATCCTTCTTTATTACCTGCTTTTCCTGGTTTAGATGCCCAGAAACAGGCAGTTGATTATGGTGTAAAAATAAGTGGATGTACAGTACATTTTGTTGATAGAGGTGTTGATTCTGGGCCAATAATAAAACAAAAAGCAGTTTGTGTTAATCAAAATGATACTGAAGCCAGTTTGTCTAAAAAGATATTAAAAGAAGAACACAAACTATTACCAAAGGTAGTTAAACTTATCGCAGAGGATAAAATCATTATAAAAGATAGAAAGGTATTTTACAGGGAGTGAAAATATTGCGCAAAATATAAAAAGAGCTTTAATTAGTGTGTCTGATAAAAGTAATGTTGAAAACTTAGCAAAAGCTTTAGTAAAAAATAATATTGAAATAATATCTACAGGTGGAACTGCAAAAAAGATAAAAGAAAGTGGAACTGAGGTAACTAATATTTCTGAAGTTACTAATTTCCCAGAAATGATGGATGGTAGAGTAAAAACCTTACATCCTAATATTCATGGTGGAATACTTGCAAGGAAAAACAAAAAAGAGGACCTTAATGAATTAGACAAACTAAATATAGATACAATTGATCTAGTAGTTTGTAACCTTTATCCATTTTTTGAAACTATTGATAAAGATGATGTAACAATGGATACTGCCTTAGAAAACATTGATATAGGTGGTCCTACTATGATTAGAGCAGCTGCTAAAAACTTTCCAGATGTTTTAGTTGTTGTAGACCCTAATGATTATGATAAAATAATTAATTTAATAAATAAAAAAGAACCAATCAACTATGAGTTTAGAAAAAATATGGCCTATAAAGCCTTTAACCATACAGCAGAATATGATGCAGTAATCCAAAAGTATTTATTTGATAGTTTAGAAGAAAAAAATAAATTTCCCGATAAATTAATAACTCCATACTATAAAACAAACGATTTAAGATATGGTGAAAACCCTCACCAAGAGGCTAGCTTTTATAAGGAAAGAAAGTTAGAAGAGGCCAGTATAACTAATGCGGAAAAAATATCAGGTAAAAAATTATCTTTTAATAATATTAATGATACTGATGGAGCTATTGAATTAATTAAGGAGTTTAATGATATTCCTACAGCTGCAGTTATTAAACATACTAACCCCTGTGGCTTAGCTTCTGCAGATAATATAGTAGATGCATTTAAGAATGCTTATTTAGGGGATCCATTATCAGCATTTGGTAGTATAGTTGCTCTAAATAGAGAAGTTGATAAAAAGTTAGCTGAAGAGATTATTAGTGGAGATAAATTTATCGAAGTCATTACAGCTCCAAGTTATACTAAAGATGCAGTTGAAATATTAAAAAACAGATGGGAATCATTAAGAATACTAAAAACTAATAAGTTAGAATTCAATAAAGAAAATCCCGGATATGATTTTAAAAAAGTAACCGGTGGACTACTTATGCAGGATAGAGACTTAAAAACAATAACAAAAGATGATTTAAAGTTAGTTACTGAAAAAAAAGCAGACCATAAGACAATAGATGATTTACTATTTGCCTGGAAGGCAGTAAAGCATGTAAAGTCTAATGCAATTGTAATTGCCAAAGAAAAAATGTTAGTTGGAGTGGGAGCAGGACAAATGAGTAGGGTAGATTCAATGATTATAGCAGGAAGAAAAGCGGATGGTAGAAATAAAGATGCTGTGGTTGCTTCAGATGCTTTCTTTCCTTTTCCAGATGCAATAGAAAAGGCTTCTGAGTTGGGTATTAAAGCAATCATACAACCCGGTGGTTCTATAAGAGATAATGAGGTAATAGAACAAGCAAATCAGTTAGGCATATCAATGTACTTTACAAATGTGAGGCATTTCTGTCATTAAGGCAGGAAATATATACATACTCACGAATATATATTAATATATAATATCGAAGTGAGGATGATTCACATGAAAACAAAAACTGTAGCTATTCTTGGTGCAGGTAACAGAGGTATGGATGTTTATGGTGAACTGATAAAAGAAAGAGATGACTTACAAGTAGTAGCAGTAGCTGAAAAAGACAAAATTAGAAGAGAAAAATTTGCAAAAAAACATAGTATTCCTCCCATTAAACAATTTAAGAACTGGGAGGATTTATTAATTGAAGATAAATTAGCAGATGGAATAATAATTTCAACCGGTGACAAACAGCACTTTGAACCATTAATTAAATCACTTAAAAAAGGTTATAAAGTGCTTTGTGAGAAGCCAATAACCGATAGCTTTGAAAACTTAACTGCTTTATATAATGATTATAAAGATTATTCAAACAATGTTATGGTTTCACATGTTTTAAGATATACTCCTTTCTTTAGAAAAATAAAAGAAATAATTACAAGTGAAGAGATTGGTAGTGTAAGATTTGTTAGTTTAATTGAGAATATTGGATTCTTTCATTTTGCTCATAGTTATGTTAGAGGCAACTGGCGGAATAAAGAAGTAGGAGCACCAATTATATTAGCTAAAAGCTGTCATGATTTAGATATATTATATTGGTTATTTGAAAGTCCCTACTTAAAAGTTTATTCTGATACCTCAGAAAAATATTTTAATGAAAAAAATATTTTAAATGGTGCAGGTGAAAGGTGTCTTGCCTGTAAGGTAGAAGAAGATTGTCCCTATTCTGCAAAGAAAATATATTTAAATACTGAAGATGGTTGGCCGGTCTCCACTATAACAGAAGATCTCAGTCATAAAGGTAGGATAGAAGCCCTAAATAATACAAGATATGGCAGATGTGTTTATAGAAGTGATAATGACCAACATGATGTTCAATCTTTGTTACTTAAATTTAAAAATGGGATAAATGTACATTTTTCATTACATGCCTTTAGTAAGGAGATGACTAGAAAAATACATATCAATGGTTCTCATGGAGAAATTGAAGGTGATTTAGATCAGGGCATTATAGAAGTGAAACCCTTTTTAAAAGAAAACAAAAAAATAGAAGTCGATTTCAAAGGTGGCCATGCCGGTGGTGATGAAAAATTAATTGAATCTTTTGCTGATTTTCTTTTTAACAGATCAAAAAACAGGACAAATCTAATAACATCGTTGGAAAGTCATTTTGCTGCTCTAGCAGCAGAACAATCAAGGAAAGAAGATAAAGCAATATATTTAGATCAGTTTAGGAGGAGAAGTAATTGAATAAGATTGGAATTTTAGGTGGAATGGGTTGGCATTCTACTTCAATATATTATAATAAAATAAATAGTTATATAAATAAAAAGAATAAAAAGAAAGTTACACCTGAAATAATAATATACTCTGTTAACTTTAAAAATATTTTAAAGTATCAAAATGAAGAAAATTGGGATAAGATCGCAAAAATATTGATTCCTAAAGCTGTTCTGATTGAAAAAATGGGAGCAGATTTTTTGGTTATCACTTCCAACACAGCACATAAAATAGTTGATGAGATACAAGATAGTATTTCTATTCCTATCGTAAGTATAGTTGATGTTGTAGGAAAAGAACTTAAAAACAGCTGGTGTAAAAAATCAGGTTTGCTTGCAACTAAGTATTTGATTAACGATGGTTTTTATCAAAAAACACTTGAAGATGATTATAATCAAAAGATTGTGTTGCCATCATCTAGTGAAATTGAAGAATTAAATAGCATTATAGTAAATGAGTTAGTCAATAATCAAATAAATATGAGTTCAAAGTTTTATATAAACAGTATAATAGATAATTTATTATATAAAGATATTGATTCTTTGATTTTAGGTTGTACAGAGTTAGGATCAATTGTTGGTAATATTCCTTCTGAAGATATAAAAATTATAAACAGTTTAGAACTTCATATTCAGGAGATTGTTAATTTAGTATTCAGAAAAAATTTGTAAATGATAATAATATCATATAAACTATAAAAAAAAGAAAATTACTTTAAGAAGTTGAAAGGAGTATTAAATGCAGTTTTTGGAAGATAGATCAGCAAACAATAAAAAATTAATATTAATATTTATAATTACTATCGTTATAATGTTTATTTCATTATTTATAGGAAGATATAACATTCCTATAACTAAGTTTTTTAATGGATTTAATTTAAATGATATGGACAAATCTGTTTTTTATCATATTAGATTACCTCGAGTGCTATTGGTAATGGGAGTTGGAGCTGCTCTATCAGTAGCTGGTGCAAGTTATCAAAGTACTTTTAGAAATCCACTTGTATCACCAGATATTTTAGGAGTATCAGCTGGTGCTAGTTTTGGTGCCGCATTAGGCATGATCTTATCTTTTCAATCATTATCATCTATATATATTTTAGCTTTTGTATTTGGTATAATAGCTGTGTTTTTAACTTATTTTATTTCAAAATTAGGTAAAACTAATATGATAATGATGATGGTCTTATCTGGAATAGTAGTTAGTTCTTTATTTAATGCTTTTATTTCAATTTTAAAGTATATGGCCGACCCTTATGAAAAATTACCTGGAATTGTTTTTTGGTTGATGGGTGGTTTTAGTAGAACTGGTTGGGATGAACTTCTATTTGCAGCCCCATTTATAGTTTTAGGAATTATAGTAATATTATTAATTCGCTGGCATTTAAATGTAATGTCAATGGGAGAAGAAGAAGCTATATCGATGGGAATAAATGTTAAAGTTATTAGAAGTGTTATGATATTATTTAGCACTTTAATGGTATCGGCATCAGTAGCGACTGTTGGTCAGGTTAGTTGGGTTGGATTAGTAGTTCCTCATATTTCCAGATTTATTGTTGGAGCAGATCACAGATATATGGTACCTGCTTCAGGTTTATTAGGAGCAAGTTTTTTACTACTAATGGATGATATTGCCCGAAGTTTAACTGGAGCAGAGATACCAATTAGTATTATTACTGCATTATTAGGTGCTCCATTTTTCGCATACTTATTAATTTCACAAAAAAACAGTGGTTGGAATCGTTAAACAAATGAAAGGGTGAAAGTTTTGGTTAAGGTTGCATTACTCACTATAAAAGATAGTTATTACAAAGAGGGTTTTAATGAACAAAATAGAAAATTAGTTAGAAATTTAGCTACAAGTATTAAAGGAGAGAAAGTATATTTTAAATCAATAGATAATAAATATGAAAAGGTAAAAGAAGAGCTGTTTGAACTGAGTGTTACTAGACAGGCAGATTTAATATTAACAAGTGGTGGGGCAGGTCTATCACCAAAAGACTTGGTTCCAGAAGCAACTCAAGATGTTATGGAAAAAGAAGTTCCGGGTATACCGGAAAAGATGAGAAGAGTTGTGTCTGAACATGCTCCAAAAGCTTGTATCTTTAGGGGAAAAGCAGGAATTAATAAAGAAACCCTTATTATTAATCTGCCATCAGATCCTAAATTAGTTAAAAATTGTTTAGATTCTATTAAAGAAGTAATTCCAGAAGCTATAAAGATGTTGAAAAGAAAAAATTAATTAAGGGGGCGTTTTCATTGTTAACTTACCACAGACTAAAAAGTGAAAAACCGCCATTATATGAATATCAGCCTTGGAAAATAACAGAGGAAGAATTTATAATAAAAAACAACCATCACAATGAAACTATTTTTTCTATAGGTAATGGTTATATGGGACTAAGGGGAACTTTTGAAGAAGATATTGAAGATCCATTATTAGAGACAACTCCCGGATTTTATATAAATGGCATTTATGAAAACGAAGAAATTATTTATGGTGAGTTTGCTCCAAAACAACCCCAAGAGTATCAATCTATGATAAATCTGATGGACTGGAAGTCAATTAATATCTATGTAGATGATGAAAGGTTTGATTTATCAAAAAGCAAAATTTTAGATTATAAAAGAGAATTGGACTTTAAAAAAGGAATATTAAAAAGAAATGTAACATGGGAAAACAGCAAGGGAAAAAAAGTTGAAATAGAAATAAAAAGACTGATTTCTTTTAAACATAAGCATGTTGGAGCTATTAATTATAAAGTGAGTGCTCTTAACTTTGCTGGAAAAGTCAAAGTAATCAGTACTTTAAATGGTGATGTAAAAAATCATCATCATTTAAGTAACAAAAAGGCTTTGAACATAGAAAATATGGAAATAAAAAAGGACTATTTAAATTTGTTGATGGAAACTAATAATTCTAATATATCAATTGGAAGTAAAGTATATAATGAAGTTAATGGTATTGATAGTTCATCTTTATTTAAAACTGAAGAGTTTAAAAAAGACAGAGTCCAGCAAATATTTGTTGTAGACCTAAAAAAAGATGAATCATTTGTATTAAATAAATTTGCTTCATTTTATACTTCAAGGGATATTGATAAAAATGAAATATTAAAAAAATGTAAAGAAGATATAGATTTTGTGATTAATAAGGGTTTTGAATATCTTGAAAGTTCACAAAAGGAGTACTTAGATAATTATTGGAAGTTTTCAGATGTCAAAATAGAAGGGGATATGTCATTACAGCAGGCTTTTAGATTTAATGCTTTTCAGATCTTACAGTCTACTGGAACAGATGGCAAAACAAATGTTGCTGCTAAAGGTCTGACTGGTGAATACTATGAAGGACATTACTTTTGGGATACAGAAACCTATATAATACCATTTTTTATATATAGTCATCCCGAAATAGCAAAACAACTCTTAAGTTACAGATATAAAATATTAGATGAAGCGCGTGAAAATGCCAAGCGAATGCGATTAGATGGGGCGCTATTCCCCTGGAGAACAATAAATGGGAAAGAAGCTTCAGGTAACTTCTTAGGGTCAACAGTTCAGTATCATATAAATGCTGATATTGCTTATGCGATTTATAACTATGTGAATGCAACCCAGGATAAGGAATTTTTATATAAAAAAGGTGCTGAAATCTTATTTGAAACAGCTAGAATGTGGATTAGCTTAGGCCATTTTGAAAAAATGAAAAACAACAAATTTTGTATAAATGAAGCATGTGGTCCAGATGAATATAAACCTGGTGCCAATAATAACTGTTATACTAATTACATGGCAAAGTTTAATTTAGAGTTTGCAGCAGATGTATATAATGAACTAAAAGAAAAAAATCCTGATAGACTGAAAGAAATCAAATACATTATTAATCTTTATGATGATGAGGCAGAAGAGTGGATGAATGCAGCAGATAATATGTATCTTCCATATAATGATGAATTAGGAATAAATCCACAGGATGATTCATTTATCTATAAAGAAGATATAGATATTGAATCAATACCTATTGATGAACTGCCTTTAGTTAAAAACTGGCACCCCCTAACTATATGGAGGTATAAATTAATAAAACAGGCTGATGTAATACTATTAATGTTATTTATGGGAAATCAGTTTAGTACTGAACAAAAGAGAAGAAATTATGATTACTATGAGCCGAAAACAACTCATGATTCCTCACTATCACCATCTATATACAGTATAATAGCTTCTGAAATTGGCTACCATAATGATGCTTATAATTACTTTTTGCATACTGCAAGGTTAGATTTAGATGACTATAACGAAAATGCATATCAGGGTTTACACACTGCTGCTATGGGAAGTAATTGGATGGTATTAGTTCAGGGTTTTGCAGGAATGCGAAATTATGATGATCTTTTAATATTTAGACCATATTTGCCTAAACAATGGAAAGGATATGAGTTTAAAATAAAATACCGAGGTTCATTACTTAATGTTCATGTTAAAAAGGACTATACAGAATACACATTAGTTGAAGGAAATAAAATAAACTTTAAACATAAAACAACAGAGATTACTCTTGATCAAAACAATGATTATGTTAAAGTAAGTTAGGAGTATTTATAAATGCTAGATTTAGCAGAAAAAGATGCAAAAATATATATAATACTGGCAATAGGTGTGTTTATAATTGCCTTTTCTGGAATAATAATTAAAGTAATAACTGCTCCAGCTTTAATTATTGCTTTTTATAGGGTGTTTTTATCATCACTATTTTTAACCCCACTTTTTTTAACAAAATATAGAGATTCATTAAAGTACTTTCTAGATATTAGACCAGCAATAGTTGGCTTTTTATTAGCCTTACACTTTTTTGCCTGGATATCTGCAGTACAGTTTACCAATGTTGCAAATGCAGTCATATTTATTGCAATTCAACCCCTTTTCACACTGCTTTTAGAGTATTTATTTGCAAGAGAAGATATCAGAAAAGGAGCAATTGCAGGAGTTATTTTTGCATTAATAGGTAGTATAATAATCAGTTATTCTGATTTTAATATAATATTAACTAGATTTTATGGAGATATGTTAGCAATATTAGCTGCTTTTTTAGCTGCTTGTTATTTGTTTTTGGGAAGAAGTTTTAGGAAAAAGATTGAGTATATTCCTTACATATATATTGTTTATACATACTGTGCTTTCTTTTTATTTATATTTGTATTGATATCTGGTAAACCATTTACAGGATATAGCAATATTAATTACTTTTATATTTTATTACTTGCCTTAGGTCCAACATTAATAGGTCATTCTATATTAAATCTATCAATTAGATATGTACCTGCAACAATTGTTTCACTTGCAATTTTAGGTGAACCTATAATGACTACACTATTAGCTGTTATAATATTAAAAGAAACATTAACTACTGCTACAATGATTGGTGGATCTTTAATACTTTATGGTATATTTAAAGCTATTAATCAAACGAGAAATAATAATAAAAAATTAAATGAGGGTATTAGTGATGTCTAATAAAAGATTTAATATATTTAAAAATAAATATACTGTTGTACTGTTAGCAATTATTGCCTGTATTTTATGGGGGAGTGCTTTCCCTTCATTAAAAGTTAGTTATTCTTTGCTTAATATAGAAAAAAGTGGTCCGTTTACAAAAATGCTATTTGCGTCTTTTAGATTTATGTTGGCATCTTTTATGTTACTTATGTTTATTATTATTAAATCAGGATTTAAGAAGTTAAAATTGAAAAAAGAAGTTTATTATAAGTTACTAATTTTAGGTTTAATTCAAACTTTTGCTCAATATGCATTTTTTTATAATGGACTTGCTAAGACTACAGGTGTAAAGGCTTCTATATTAGTTACTTCAGGAATATTTTTTACTGTTATTGCGTCACATTTTCTATATTCAGATGACAAGTTAAATAAAATCAAGTTGTTTGGATTAATCTTAGGATTTAGCGGAGTTATAATTATTAATTTAAGTAGAGGTAATTTGAATTTTGTCTTTAATTTAACTGGTGAAGGCTTCATTATAATGACAGGTGTAATGAGCACAGTAGCTATTTTATATGTTAAACACCTTTCTGATAGTATTGATACTATGATTATTACAGCTTATCAGATGTTATTTGGATCTGTAACTTTATTTATGGTTTCTTTAATTGGTACTGATATTAATTCTGTTAAGTTTAATACTAATAGTGCACTTTTGTTAGTTTACTTAGCTTTTATATCAGCTGCAGCATTTGCATTATGGTATAGTCTAATAAAATATAATAAGGTGGGTTATATTACAATCTATAAATTTATTACACCAGTTAGTGGGGTATTTTTATCTGCTTTCTTTTTAATTAATGAATCAATAAATTTATATGCTGTAATTGCACTTGTTTTAGTATCAATTGGAATTGTAATTATAAATATGCCGGAAGGATATTTATCAAAAAGAGCTGTTAAATAAGGAAAGGGGAAGTTAAGTTCATGAAAAAAAGTATTTTTAATAAATCAAAGGAATTAGAAAAAGATATAAATGAATATCTAGATAATGTTGAGGAAGCTTTACTTATCTTTAAAAGAGACATTAACCGTTATTTTGATGGTCATTATGATTTGTTCGAGGAAAGCTTAGATGATATTTTAGAAATAGAAAATAAAGCTGATAAACTGTTAAAAGATATAAAATATAAACTGTACACCTATATGTTAATTCCGGAAGCAAGAGGAGATGTTTTAACTTTACTTGAAACAATGGATAATGAAGTAGATTTATGTAAAAAAGTATTGATGCAGTTTTCAATTGAAAAACCAGAAATAAGGGAATTTGTTTTAGCAGAGTTTAAAGATTTAACAAAACAGTCTCTTAGCTCAGCTGAGGAAGTAGTTAAGGGTATAAGAACATACTTTGAAGAAATATCAATGGTCAACGATTATGTCAATAAAGTAAATTTTTACGAACATGAAGCAGATAAAATAGAAGAAAGAATTAAAAGAAAAGTTTTTCAAACCGATGAAATAGATGAGTTTTCTAAACGAGTTCATTTAAGACATTTTTCAGAAAGGATTGCTTATTTTTCTGATTTAGCAGAAGAGATTAGTGAAAAATTATCTGTAGCTGCAATTAAAAGATCAATTTAGTTCATATTATAGTAGGAAGGATTGAGCAGGATGGTATCTTTACTATTTATCTCAAGTGGTTTGTTTTTAGGTTGGTCTTTAGGTGCTAATGATGCAGCTAATTTATTTGGCACGGCTGTATCTACAAAAATGGTTAGATTCACTACAGCAGCAGTAATTATAAGTATATTTGTAATTATTGGTGCCGTATTTAGTGGAGCCGGAACAACCGAAACACTGGGTGCTTTAGGTGATGTTAATACCTTACCAGGAGCTTTTATAGTTGCTTTAGCTGCTGCAATAACAGTATATTTAATGACTAACTATAAACTACCTGTCTCAACTACACAGTCTATTGTAGGGGCAATAATCGGCTGGAATTTATTTAGTGGATATGGTACTGAGTTGGGAGTACTAACTAAAATTGTTGGAACCTGGATATTTTCTCCATTGTTATCAGCTGTTTTTGCAATAATCTTTTTTAAATTTGCCGAGTATATTATAAATAATGTTAAAATACATTTATTTAAGATAGATATGTATAATAGAATTGGATTGATTATAGTAGGAGCCTTTGGAGCATATAGTTTAGGAGCAAATAATATTGCTAATGTAATGGGGGTTTTTACGAAGAATTCTCTTATTGGAGAATTAGATTTAAAAATCATAACTCTTTCTAGTACACAAGTACTATTTCTTTTAGGGGGGATAGCTATTTCAATTGGGGTTTTTACTTACTCTAAGAGAGTTATGACCACTGTAGGGAAAAACATTTTCAATATATCCCCAGTGGCCTCTCTCATAGTTGTTCTGTCAAGTTCTGCAGTCTTATTTATTTTTGCGTCAGAGGGACTGCAGTCTATATTAATCACCCTTGGTTTACCAACCATACCTTTGGTGCCAGTTTCTGGATCACAGGCTGTTGTCGGAGCCGTGATAGGAGTAGGGTTGGCAAAAGGAGGGAGAAACATTAATTATAGGTTATTAGGTAAAATAGGAATTGGATGGTTATTAACCCCACTTTTAGCCTTAGTTATTTCATATATAGCACTATTTTTTATGCAAAACGTGTTTATGCATCAAGTGTTTGTGTAGAAACATCCATATTGGGTTGGACTTTTTCATTGTGATAATTTAATTTTTGCATTGCGGGAATTTTTGCAATATATAAAGATAATCCTAATGAAGCTATTCCTGCCCCTAAAAATAAAGTATAGACGAAAACTATATCAAGTAAGTAGCCGGTTAAAGCCACTGAAATTGGTACTAAAGCCTGGGACATTGTTGATAAGAGCCCCGTGATTCTTCCCCTTAAATTATCAGGTATTAATCTTTGGAGTAAGATACTAATTGGTACATTAACAACTGCATTTAAAATACCGATTATAAATAAGATTAACATTAATGAATAATAAATTGTCATTATTGAAGCATTTTCAATAAAATAAGGTAATAGAGGTACTGCAACTATTATCATTAAGAGGCTTTGAAAACTAAGAGAATAAAATAGGACTTTAAAATAATTTCTAATTTCAGGGATTTGACTTAAAATTATAGAACCAATTACAGCCCCAGCTGGAAAAATAGATTGAGCATATCCATAGAGTTGACTGTTTACTCCTAACAATTCCTTATAAACAAAAGGAAGTCCCAAAATTACTAAACCGGTCCAGATAAAATTTAAAAAAAGCGCTATCGTAAAAAGAGATACAAGTTCTTTTTTCTGCCATAAAAAGTTAAATCCAAACTTAATTTCATTAAGTATAGTTGAACTTTTTTCTATTTCTTTTTCGATCTTCACGGCTGGAATATTTATAAATATTTCAGAAAAAGCAGAAAGCAAAAATGAGATACCGTTGATAAAAAAGACCCCTGCTATACCAAAACCAGCTATTAAAATGCCTCCTACGGCTGCCCCGATAATTTGGGTGAAATTCATACTAAAATGGTTAAGCGAATTTGCCTTTTGTAAAAGTTTATCATCCACAATATTTGGTATGGAAGCAGTAACAGCAGGATTAAAAAAGGAAGTACAGATTGCTATTAAGACAGTAGCTAAACCAATATGAAAAAAGTTAGCAGTACCTATGTAAATAGTATAACCAAGCCAGAGGACAATTAAACCTCTTAATATATCCATATATATTATTAATTTCTTACGATCAAACTTATCAGCAAATACACCACTAAAAGGTCCAATTATAACTCCTGGTAAAGTAGATAAAAGTAATATCAGACCGGTAGCCGAACCACTCCCGGTTATATCTAACACAAACCAGACTAGGGCTATATAATGGATACCATTACCTATTCCAGAAATAAAACCGCCAAAAAATAATAGGATAAAATCTTTGTTTTTTAAAAGTTTCAAATTGGTTTTTTTCATAACATTGCCTCCATAAATCAAATTCTATAATCATTATAAGTAAAAAATTAAAATATGTCAAGATAATAATTAATAATATTAATAAATACATTTAAAAAATCAAACAAATTATTAACATTATTAAATATTTTAATTTTATTTGTCTTCATTTAATAAAGGATTTAAGGGGTCATTGTAGAAATTATAAAACTACAGAGTATAAAAAATTATTTTTAATTATTAATAAATCAGGGGGGATAAAAATTGAAAACACTTGCTTTAATTCTTGCTGGTGGAAGGGGCTCAAGATTAGATATATTATCTGAACATAGAGCTAAACCCAGTGTCCCTTTTGCTGGTAAGTACAGACTAATTGATTTTGCATTAAGTAACTGTGTTAATTCAGGAATATATAATGTTGCTGTACTTACTCAGTATCTGCCTTTATCTTTAAATGATCACATTGGTATTGGTAAACCGTGGGATTTAGACCGTAAATATGGTGGTATAACAATTTTGCAACCATATACAGGAAAAGAGGGTGGATGGTATAAAGGAACTGCACATGCAATATATCAAAACATGAGTTATCTTAGAGGTCAAGATGCTGAATATGTATTGATTTTATCAGGTGATCATTTATATAAAATGAACTATGATAAAATGGTTGAAGAACATATAGATCGAAATGCGGATCTGACAATAGCTGCTCAAAGAGTTCCCAAAGAAGAGGCCAGTAGGTATGGTATTTTAGATACCGATAAAATCGGAAAAATAACAGATTTTTTGGAAAAACCAGAAAATCCTCCTAATAACTTAGCTTCAATGGGGATTTATGTATTTTCAAAAGATGTATTGGTTAATGCATTGAAAAGATACTGTAGTGCTGAAAAATCAGACTTTGGGCATCATGTAATACCACCGATGATTGAAAACAATTCTGTTTATGCCTATGAATATGAAGGTTATTGGCGTGATGTTGGGACATTAGAGTCTTTTTGGGAAACAAGTCTGTCTTTAACTGAACCTTTACCGGAATTAAATCTTTATGACAATGATTGGAAAATTCATACTAAAAGTGTTGAAAAACCTCCGGTTAAGTTTGGACCAAATGGTAAGGCGTCTAATAGTCTTTTATCAAATGGTGCAATTATAAATGGAGTTGTTAAAGATTCAGTAATTTCACCGGGAGTTTATATTGAAGAAGGTGTAGTTGTTAAAGATTCAATTATATTTAATGATGCACATATAGAGGAAAATACAGTTATTGATAAATGTATTTTAGATAAAGAAGTAAAAGTGGGTAAAAATTGTCACATTGGTTTTGGAGATGATCTTACCCCAAATGATGAAAAACCAGACCTTTTATTTAATGGTCTAAATATACTTGCAAAAAGGGCAGTAATCCCTGATAATATTCAGATCGGAAGAAACTGCCGTATAATGTCTTATACAAGACCAAAAGATTTTGATGAAAAAACAGTTAAAAGTGGAAGTACAATAGGTTAATGGAGGAATTATAAAATGTTAAATCCAGTTCCAAAAGTTGCAGCAATCCATGATTTGTCAGGTTATGGCAGGGGTTCTCTAACTACAGTGATTGAGGTTTTAGCAACGATGGGAATACAACCTTGTCCTTTACCAACTGCCGTACTTTCGACACATACTGGTGGTTTTAAAGACTATAAATTTATTGATCTAACAGAAGAACTTCCAGAATATATAAACCATTGGGAAACTTTAAACTTAGATTTTGATGCAATTTACAGTGGATTTTTAGGTTCGACTAACCAGGTAGATATTGTAATAGATTTTATAAAAAGATTTAAAAGAGAAGAACAATATGTTATTATAGACCCAGTATTAGGGGATAATGGTCAGACCTATGACACATTTGGACCGGCTATGGTTAAAAAAATGAAATCATTGGTTAAAGAAGCTGATATTATAACACCTAATATTACAGAAGCACAGTTTCTTTTAGACAAAAAAGAAAATTTAATAAACAATGATAAAGTAGCAAAAAATTGGCTAAAAAAATTATCCGATTTTGGACCAAATGTGGTTGTAATAACCAGTGTACCAGGTTATAAAGATAAAGAAAAAACATCTGTATTAGGCTATGATAAAAATGATAATCGTTTTTGGAAAGTGGACTGTGATTATATTCCTGCTAATTTTCCGGGAACAGGTGATTTGTTTACCAGTATATTAGTAGGCAGTATTCTAACAGGGGATAGTTTACCGATGGCTATTGATAGAGCTGTTCAGTTTATATCATTGGCTGTTAGAACTACTTATGGTTATGATTTTCCAGAAAGAGAAGGTGTGTTATTAGAAAGAATATTAGGTAATTTAAATTTACCAATACATGGTAAAAGCTATGAATTATAAATAACTTAATAGTTATTATAATAAATAAAATACTACAATAGGAGGTTTTATAGTGCTTAAAGAAGTTGCAAATATCGTTAGAGGTTTATCGGTCGATGCAGTTGAAAAAGCAAATTCAGGTCATCCGGGAATGCCGGTTGGCTGTGCAGAAATAGGTTCATTACTTTATGGTGAGGTTTTAAAACACGATCCTGATAGTCCAAATTGGCCAGATAGGGATCGTTTTGTACTGTCGGCAGGTCATGGTTCTATGTTGTTATATTCACTATTACATCTAAGTGGATATGATTTAAGCTTAAAAGATTTAAAAAACTTTAGGCAGTTAGGTTCAAAAACACCAGGTCATCCTGAATATATGGAAACAGAAGGTGTAGAAACAACAACCGGTCCATTAGGGCAGGGTTTAGCAAATGCTGTTGGAATGGCTATTACAGAAAGACATCTTGCAGCAAAATTTAATAAAGAAAATTATAATATTGTTGACCATTACACATATACTATAATGGGTGATGGTTGTATGATGGAAGGTATTTCATCTGAAGCGGCTTCACTTGCCGGTCACTTGGGTTTGGGTAAACTAATAGCTATTTATGATGATAATGAAATTTCTATTGAAGGTTCTACTGATATAACATTTACAGAATCTGTTCCTAAAAGATTTGAATCATATAATTGGCAGGTTATAGATAACGTTGACGGTCATAATATTAATGAGCTTAGAAAAGCTATAATTAAAGCCAAGTCAGATCAAACAAAACCAACATTAATTGTTGCTAAGACTCATATTGCTTATGGAGCACCTAATAAACAAGATACTGCTGATGCTCATGGTGCACCACTTGGTAAAGAAGAAATAAAGGGATTAAAAGAATTCTTTGATTTACCAACTGATAAAGAATTTTATGTTTCAGATACTGTTAAAAAATATTTTGAAGACAGAAGACAGATATTAAAAAAAGAAAAACAAAATTGGGACGAGATGTTTACAGAGTGGAAAGAAAAGTATCCTAAACTCTATCTGAAATGGGAAAATGCAGATCAGTTAAAGATTGATGAAGATTTAGAAGATAAAATTGATAATTTAGATATAGATACTCCAATAGCAACACGTAAAGCTTCTGGAGCTATTCTAAGAACAATTGCTGATAAAATGGATTATCTTATAGGTGGATCAGCAGATTTAGCTCCTTCAAATAAGACTTATTTAGATAAGTATCCTGAATTTCAAAAAAACAGTTATGAAGGTAGAAACTTTAGATTTGGAGTAAGAGAACATGCTATGGGTGGTATTGTAAATGGAATGTCCCTACACAAGGGAGTTAGACCTTTTGCTGCTACATTTTTAGTATTCTCTGATTATATGAGACCAGCTATCAGATTAGCTGCTTTAATGAAGCAACCTGTTATTTATGTATTTACTCATGACTCTATCTTTATAGGAGAAGATGGTCCTACTCATCAACCAGTAGAACATCTTGAAGCATTAAGAGTAATACCTAATTTATCGGTTTACAGACCAGGTGATGCAGACGAAACCAAAAAAGCATGGTTTAATGCATTAAAAAGAACTGATGGTCCTACAGCACTTGTCTTAACTAGACAAAGTTTACCTGCTGTTAATAAAGAAAATGGTCTAACTGATTTCAATAAAGGTGGTTATTTAGTAAGAAGTGGAAACAATGATTATGATTATACATTTATAGCTAGTGGTAGTGAATTATCACTTGCTGAAAAAGTTGCAGATAAACTAAAAGAAAAAGATATTAACAGTAGAATTGTATCTGTTCCTGAAAGAAAGATACTAGAGAAACAAAACAGTTCATATATCGATGAATTACTTGGTAAGCCAAATAAGAAGAAAGTTGTTATAGAAGCCGGTGTAAGCAATGGTTGGTATAGATATCTTTCAAATGAAGATATATTAATTACTCAAGAAGAATTTGGTGCTAGCGCACCTGGTAATGAAGTTGCAAGTCATTTTGGCTTTGATGTTGAAAAAATTGTATCTAAGCTGTTAAGTTAAAAATAATCTAAAAAGGTGACCATTAATGAACTATCTTAAAGAACTGAAAAATATAACAAAAAAGGATGAAATATATTTAGTCGGAGGTTCTATAAGAGACTATCTATTAAAAAGAACTATAAAAGATATTGATTTGATAGTTTTTAATGGTATAAAAGAGATTGTTTATGACTTTGCTGAAAAAATAGATAAAAAAGTAATTTTGTTAGATAAAGAAAGAAATATTTTTAGGATAGTTGTAAATGAAAATATTTTCTTGGATTTTTCAAGCCCTGTAAGCCAAGATCTTTATGAAGATCTCGGCTACAGGGATTTTACTATTAATTCTATGGCAGTAAAGTTAGATAAAATTGATATATTTAGCAATCAAATACAGATAAAAGAAGCCGATATAATTGATCCATTTTGTGGTAGAGAAGATTTAGATAATAAAGTAATTAGGGTTGTAAAAAATACTGCTATAAAAAAAGATCCATTGAGGATGATTAGGGCTTTTAGATTTGCTAATAATCTTGGCTTTGAGATTGATAGTAAAACTAAAAGTATAATAGATGAAAATATTAATTTGATAAAGAAAGTAAAAGTTGAAAGAATTAAAGAAGAGTTGATAAAGATCTTTAACTATAAAATAAATATTGAAGTTATAAGAGAATTTTTCAAGACAGAAATCATACAAAATATTTTTGATATTAATTTTGACATATCCAATAAAAAAACAATTCAAATTGTCAATTCATTAGCATGTATTAAAAATAACAACTACATTCATAAATTAGATACACAAAAATATATTTTTGTTTTAGTAATTATATTTTTAGATTCATTAATAAATAATGAAAAAGATATTAAATCCATTAAAGAGACGTTATTAACTTATACATTTAGTAAAAATGATGTTATAATAGTAAAAGATTATTTATATGTTTTAAATGAATTAATTAATAGAAGATTTGATTATATAAATGATAATGAGTTAATATATGATAAACTTTTTTTAGATGAGGTTAACTATCAAGATATTAAATATATTATTAAATGCTATGATTTGAAAGAATATAAAAAAACAACTGAAATAGATAAAATAATAGAAAAATTAATTTTAATGATTGAAAGAACAAAAGATAAGATTGTAGATGGTTATATGGTCATGGAATTATTGAATATAAAGTCAGGAAAGAAGGTTGGAGAGATCTTAAGGACAATAAAGAAAAAGAGAGCTTTGGGAATTTTAAAAAACAAAGAAGAGATTATACATTACATAAAAAGCATATCTATAGATAATAAAAATAACCAATGATTGCAATTAATATTCCTAAAAATATTCCTGAAAATACTTCAAATGGAGTATGACCAACTAATTCTTTGAGATCCTCTTTTAGAAGTTCTGGCTTTCTATCTGTATTTTTCACATTAAGGTGTTCAATTAAATTATTTAAAACATTTGCCTGTTCACCAACAGCCCTTCTTACTCCACTGGCATCATAAGTAACAATTAAAGAAAATATGAGTACAATTGAAAATAAGTCTGATTTAAATCCGTATTTTAAACCAATTAAAGTTGCTAATGTTGCAACAAAAGATGAATGTGAACTTGGAAAACCTCCAGATCCAATAATATTGGCTATTGAATAAGGTTTAATAGTAAATATTTTTATAAATTGAGCTAAAAATAGAGATGTAATTGATAAAAACAATATTATATTCACAATATATCCTCCTTTTAGTGTATAATTTATTTTATAATAAATTAATGTATATATTCAAGAACTATTTTAAAAATATTTTTAGGAATGATTATATGAATCCATATGAATTTTTAACTAAGTTCAGTAAATTTGGAAATAAAGGTGGTTTTAAACCGGGTTTAGAAAGGGTTAAAAAAGTACTTTCTTACTTTGATAACCCTCAGGATAAAGTTGATTATATACATGTTGGGGGTTCAAATGGTAAAGGATCCACTGTTGCTTTTTTAAACAGTATTTTAAAAAATGCCGGATATAAAGTAGGCAGATATGTATCACCTCCAATGATACATTTTAATGAACGATTTAGTATAAACGATAATCCTATCTCTACCAAAGAATTAAAGTCAATTGTTAATATGCTAAATGAGTATTTACAAAATCCTGAGACACAAGTTGATTTTGATGAACCAAGTTTTTTTGAAATAATTACTATAATTGCCTTTATATATTTTTATAGAAAAAATGTAGATATAGGTATTTTAGAAGTTGGTCTAGGTGGAAGGTTAGATGCAACAAATGTGATTAAGAAGCCGTTAGTTAGTGTAATTACAAATATTAGTTATGAGCACGCAGATATACTTGGTCCAAAAATTGAAGATATAGCTTATGAAAAAGCTGGAATAATTAAAAAAAATAGACCAGTGATTACAGCTTCGAATAATTCAAAGGTTATTAAAGTTTTTAAAAAAGTAGCTAAAGAAAAAAATTCTGAGCTTACAATACTTAATATAGATGATAAATATAAAGTTATAGATAAAAATTTAGACTATCAAATACTAGATTTACAGTTAGATGGTATTAGTTATAAAGATTTAAAATTAAAAATATTAGGTACTCACCAAATATATAACTCTGTTTTGGCATTAAAAACACTTGGTTTATTACCTGACTGTTATATAATAGATAAAAGCTCAATATATTCAGGTTTATATAATTGTAAATGGCCTGGGAAGACTCGAAGTGGTTAATAGAGATCCTGATATTATTTTAGATGGTGCTCATAATGAAGATGGTATGAAAATATTAGTTCGATTTCTCAAAGAAAATGTTGATAAACATAAAAAGATAATATTTTTGATTAGTATTTTAAAAGATAAAAACTATACGAGTATGTTAAAAATGCTTAAATCTTTGGATAATGATATTGAATTATTGATAACAACAAATCAAAACAAAAGATCATTAGATCCAAAAGTAATTGCTGATCAAGCTAATATGCTTAACATGAAAAATAAAGTTATTTATAATTTGTATGATTCTGTAAAAGAAGCTAAAAAGATATTAAATAGTAGTGATCTATTATGTATTACAGGGTCTTTATATACTGTATCTGAAGCAAGATTTTATCAAAGCATAATATTTAAATGATTTATAAATATATGTATAAAAATATATTTTCAAAGGGTGGTTTGATGGCAAAAAAGAATAAAAAGAAAAACAAGTCACTAACATTTGTGGTCATAATAATGGCTGTTATCTCTGTATTTATTGGATTTTATGTTGGTATGTATTTATTTAAGTCAATGAGTGGAGGTGAAACCCAGGTAGCACAAACAAATAATAATATTAGTGAAGATAACTTAGAGCAAAGTATTCCGGCTAGTCAAGATACTAATCAGGAAAGTTCCAATATTGAAAGTAATAATGTTGAGCAAACTGAAAGTCAAAAAACAGAAAGTACAGAAACGGTTGAACAACCTTCTTCAGTTGAGGATCATGAAAATCTTTTTAAGATACAGGTTGGAGCTTTTTCAAACCGAGAAAATGCTGAAACTTTTAAATCTGAATTAGAAAAGAATGGTTATCAAGTTATTATTAGAGAAACAGAAATTTTTCGTGTTAGAGTTATAGGTAAAGAAACTAGAGAAGAGACAGAAAATATAGAAAAAGAATTAATTAATTTAGGTTATGATACATTTATAGTCAAATAATTTGCAGATTTACCATATATATTATAGAATTATAATGGTCGTGTTAAAATTGCAAATATATATAAAATAGAGGTGAAAAAATGAGTGTACTTACATTCAAACAGGGAATTCATCCTGAATACCATAAAGAATTAACAAAAGATGTGCCTTTAAGAGAAGCAAGTAGACCCAAAGAAATAGTAGTTCCACTACAACAACATATCGGTGCTCCTTTAAAACCAACTGTTGAAAAAGGAGATCATGTAAAAAGAGGACAAAAAATAGGTGATACCGATAGTTTTGTGGCTGCTCCTGTGCATTCTTCTGTATCAGGAACTGTTAAATCGATTGAAAAAGTAAGAACACCTTCTGGTCAAAAAACATTATCTGTGATTATTGAAGCTGATGAAGAAGATGTTTTTGATGATTCTTTAAAACCAAATAAAGACATTGACCAATTAGAGCCAAAAGAAATAATTGACATTATAAGAGAAGCAGGAATTGTAGGTTTGGGTGGGGCGATGTTTCCTACTCATGTAAAATTATCAGTTCCAGATGATAAGAATATTGATTATTTTATTTTAAATGGAATTGAGTGTGAACCTTTTTTAAATGTGGATAACAGAATGATGATAGAAAGATCAGAAGATATAGTTGAAGGCATGAAATTAATGATGAAAGCTGCTGATGTCAAAAAAGGTATTATTGGAATTGAAGATAATAAACCACGAGCTATATCAAATATGAAAAAAGCAGTTGAGAATGAAGAAAATATTGAAATAAAGGTATTTGAGACTAAGTATCCTCAAGGTGGAGAAAAGATGCTTATAAAGGCAGCTTTAGGTAGAGAAGTTCCTGACGGAGGATTACCTTTAGATGTTGGTGTTATAGTAAATAACATCTCTACTGCAATTGCTGTTTTAGAAGCTGTAGCAGTTGGCAAACCTTTAATAGAAAGAACAATTACTATAACTGGTGAAGGTATATCTAAACCGTGTAATTTATATTACAGTATAGGTACTAAGGTAAAAGATTTAATTAATGAAGCCGGAGGATATGAGGGTGAACCTGCTAAGATAATTTTAGGAGGTCCGATGACAGGTAGTGCACAACATACAACAGATGTTCCTACAGTAAAAGGAACTTCTGGAATTATTGTTTTACATAAAAAGAGTGTTGCTAAATTTGATCCTAAACCATGTATAAAGTGTGCTAGGTGTGTTGACTCATGTCCAATGTATTTACTGCCTTTAAAATTATCTGATTTATCACAGTATGAAAAATATGATGAACTAGATGAGTATGATGTCCAAAGTTGTATTGAATGTGGTTCATGTTCATATATCTGTCCTGCAGATAGACCATTATTAGATTATATCAGGATAGGAAAAATGGAAGATATGAAATTGAAAAAATCATCACAGTAAGGAGGATAGTTATGAATAATGAAGAATTAATTGTAACTCCGAATCCACATATAAAAGACCCAACATCTGTTGAGGAGATTATGTGGACAGTTGTTTACACACTTATACCTGCTGTATTAGCATCTACATATTTTTTTGGATTTAGGGCTTTGCTAATTGTAGGAGTAAGCATTATAGGTGCATTAATTACAGAATATACATTTTTAAAAATCAGAAATAAAGAAATGGTTATAAATGATGGAAGTGCTGTATTAACAGGACTTTTACTGGCATTAACATTACCACCAACCATCCCGTTATGGACTGCCTTTTTTGGTAGTGTTGTAGCCATAGGATTAGGTAAACAAGTATTTGGTGGTTTAGGTAATAACCCTTTTAATCCCGCATTGATAGGTAGAGCATTTTTAACGGCTTCGTATCCTGTCTTAATGACTACTTGGGTGGCTGTAGATGGCACATCTTCGGCAACACCATTAAGCATGATTTCAGATGGTCAAATGGTACGATTATGGAATTTATTCATTGGTAGTACTGGAGGCTCTTTAGGAGAGACTTCTGCTTTAGCATTATTATTAGGTGCGGCATATCTAATATACAAAGGATTTATTAACTGGAGAATTCCTGCTGGAATGTTATCAACTGTTGTAATCATAACTTTTTTAGCCGGAGAAAATCCAGTAGTTCATTTATTTGCAGGAAGTTTAATATTAGGAGCTTTCTTTATGGCAACTGATATGGTAACTTCACCTGTAACTAAAAAAGCAAGATGGGTTTTTGGAATTGGAGCTGGACTTTTAGTTGCAATAATAAGATTATGGGGCGGTTATCCAGAAGGAGTTATGTATTCAATCCTTTTAATGAATACAACTGTACCGCTTTTAGATAGATACTTAAAGCCAAAAACTCTGGGAGTGGTGAAATAATATGGATACAAAAATATCTAAACTGATAATAACTCTAGCAGTTATTGGAATAATATCAGCTGTTGCTTTATCTTTTGTATATCAATGGACAACTCCATATATCGAAGAACATCAAGCTCAAGCTCAAAAAGAAGCCATAAGATCTGTTCTACCACAAGCAGAGGAGTTTGAAGAAGTTAATAGAAATGGCAATACTTTTTTTGAAGGTTATGATTCTGGAGGAAATAGAATAGGTGTTGCAATGATTGCATCTGGGCCTGGTTATCAGAATATAATTGAAATAATGATTGGTGTAAACATTAATGATAATACTATTTATGGTATTCAAATATTAACACATGAAGAGACACCTGGTTTAGGTGCTAGAATTAATGGTAAAGAATACAAAAGTAATTTTGAAAGGAAACCTTTTGGAGATTATACAGTAGTTAAAAGAGATGCTCAAACTGAAATGGAAGTTGAAGCTATTGCAGGTGCTACTATTTCATCCCAAAGTGTAACAAAAATTGTAGAAAAGGCTGTTAATGTTATTCAAGCAGCTTATGGAGGTGGCGCATAATGGTTAAAAAACTATTAATAGATTTTAAAAACGGACTATGGAGAGAAAATCCAATAATAGTATTAGTTATAGGTATGTGTCCGACATTAGCTGTTACAAATACAGTTGAAAATGGTTTAGCAATGGGAATTGCTACTTCATTTGTTTTATTATCATCTGAAATAGTTATATCTCTATTTAAAAAATACATACCAAACAATGTTAGAATTCCAAGTTTCATTTTAATAATAGCTACTTTTGTAACTTTTACTGATTATTTTCTTAAAGCATTTTTTCCAGATATAGCAGCATCATTAAGCTTATTTATACCCCTGATCGTTGTTAACTGTTTAATTCTTGGACGTCAGGAAGCTTTTGCTTCTAAAAATCCAACTCATAGAGCAATTGCAGATGCATTAGGAATGGGATTAGGATTTACTTGGGTATTAGTACTATTAAGTGCTGTAAGAGAATTTTTTGGAATGGGTTCCATTTTTGGTGTAGAACTATTAGGTAGTTGGTATGAACCGATGGTTATCATGATTTTACCAGCTGGTGCATTTATTACCTTAGGTATAATAGTAGGTTTAATGAATGTAATCAAAAGGAGGGGTAATTAATGGAAGAATTAAGAGTAGTTACCTTAGTTTTTATTAGTACTGTATTGATCAATAACTTTATTTTAGTGAAGTTTTTAGGAATATGCCCCTTTTTAGGAGTATCAAAACAGGTTGAAACTGCTTTCAGTATGGGTATTGCGACAACATTTGTAATGACATTAACTGCAGCTGCGACCTGGTTGATTAATACATATATTCTTGAAGCTTTAAATTTACCATTTTTAAGATATGTATCATTCATAATTGTGATTGCTTCATTAGTTCAATTTGTTGAGATGTTTATTAAAAAATCTAGTCCGGTTTTGTATAAGGCTCTAGGAATATTTTTACCCCTTATTACTACAAACTGTGCTATTTTAGGTTTAGCATTGCTAATACCATTAAACGGCTATAATTTTATTACAAGTGTAGTATTTGGACTTGGTGCAGGTATTGGTTTTACACTGGCAATAGTGCTAATGGCTGGATTGCGAGAAAGACTAGAGTTTGGTGATGTACCAAAAACATTACAAGGTGTACCAATTACATTAATAATAGCTGGACTTATGGCGATGGCTTTTATGGGTTTTTCAGGATTAATTTCAATTTAATATATAATTGTTGGAGGTGTCAGAGTGGATTCTATATATATATATTCTATTCTAAGTATGGGAGGAATTGGAGCCATCTTAGCTTTAGGTTTAGGTTTGGCTTCTAAAAAATTTCATGTAGAAGTTGATGAAAGGATCCAACAGGTAGAGGAAGTTCTACCAGGTGTTAATTGTGGTGCCTGTGGTTATGCAGGTTGTAGCAGTTTTGCTGAAGCAGTAATTAATGGTGAAGCTGAAATTAATGGCTGTCCTGTTGGAGGAGAAGTAGTTGCTGAAAAGATTGCAGAAATACTGGGAGTTGAAGGAGAAACTAATGAAACAGTTAAAGCACAACTTTTATGTGGTGGTGGAATAAAAGAAACTAAAAAGCTTTCTGAATACAGTGGTATTAAAACTTGTAAAGCTGCTGAATCCATTAATGGAGGAACTAAAAGTTGTCAATATTCTTGTATAGGGATTTGGGGATTGTATGGAAGTTTGTCCCTTTGATGCAATTGAGATGAGTGAGAATGGACTTCCAATTATTGATAAAGAAAAATGTACAGGTTGTGGAAAGTGTGTTGTAGCTTGTCCAAAAAATATTATTACATTAGCTCCTGAAGATAAGCTAAATCACATAAGATGTTCATCACACGATCCTGGTAAGGTTGTTTCAAAAATCTGTGAAGTTGGATGTATAGGTTGTTCATTATGTGTAAAAGCTTGTCCTGTTGATGCAATAACAATGGAAGACAATCTTGCAGTAATTGATTATGATAAGTGTATAAACTGTGGTATTTGTTCTGAAAAATGTCCAACAGGTACTATTGAATTTAATGGCAGATTAATAGAAAAAGTTGTTATAACCGATAAATGTGTTGGATGTACAAGGTGTGTTGAACCTTGTCCTGTTGATGCAATAGAAGGTGAACTAAAAGAAGTTCATGAAATTGATCAAGATAAATGTGTTCAATGTGGCTTGTGTGCCAAAGTGTGTAAAGTTGATGGAGCTATAACTGTTACATATAAAGATGAAATAGAAAATTAAATTTAAATATTTGAATTTGTTTAAAACCGAGCTTTAAATGGCTCGGTTTTAATTATATTTAAAAATAGACATTTAGCCAAAAAGATGTTAAAATGATAACGATTAGGAGTGGGGATTCAATTGGAGAATATTAACAAATACATGACAAATTATGACAAGATATTGATTGTATTAGTCATTGCATTTTCTTTGGTGATGATATTATATCCATTTATTAGTGCTTATTTGGATAATGATGAAGAAAAAGATACATTTGTTTATATAAAAGATAGTTCAAAGGAAGTTCGAAGAATTCCTTTATCTGAATCTTATCAAGATAAACCTATAATTTTAGAAGCAGATGGTCCATTAGGTATTTCAATAATAGAAATTCATCAAGGACGGGTTAGAGTTAAAGAAGCTCCATGTCCAGCAAAAATTTGTAAAAAAACTGGATGGATATCTAAGCCTGGACCTTCAATAATTTGTGTTCCTAATAAAATATCAGTTTGGATTGAAACCGAAGATTCTGATATTGACGCAATTTCATGGTAAATTTTAATTATTTTTATCTTAAAGGAGATAGACTCTTTTTGTTGAAATAATTAAAATAAACCTTTAAATTATTTGAGCATAAAAAGCGAGGTTATATTTAATGCGCACTAGAAAAGTTGTAATAATTTCATTATTAGTTGGTTTAGGATTAGTACTACATTTAGTAGAAAACATGATACCTCTTTCATTTTTGATTCCCGGTGCTAAACTAGGATTAGCAAATATTGCTAATCTATTAGGTTTAATTTTATTTGGGTTTTTTGCTGGATTACAAATTCTATTGTTAAGAATATTTTTAGGGTCAATTTTAGCTGGAACTTTTATGACCATTAATTTTTATTTGAGTTTGAGCGGAGGTTTATTAGGTTATTTAATAATGAGCTTATTATTTTATTATTTAAGAGATAAATTCAGTATTATTGGAGTAAGCTTAGGAGGAGCTGTCTTTCATAATTTAGGACAGATAGTAACAGCTTATTTTATAATTTCCAACACAGCAATATTTTATTACCTTCCTTATCTTATTCTTTTAGCTATACCAACAGGAATTGGTATCGGATTAGTAACAATTTTTACTTATAATTACTTACCACGAGAACTTAAAAGGATTGATGTTTAATGATAGATAAAAAAATAATACTAGCTTCTTCATCTGATCGTAGAAAAGAATTGTTAAATAGATTGAAAATCCAATATACTTCTATGCCCAGTAAGATAGATGAAAGTAAATTTGAACATGAAATTCCTGAAAAGATGGTACAGGATTTGTCTTTAGCAAAAGGTTCCAAAGTAGCTGAAATTGTTGAAGAAGCTCTAATCATTTCAGCTGATACAATAGTTGTATGTGAAGATAAAATTTTAGGTAAACCTGAAGATGAAGATGACGCTTTTGAAATGCTACAATTATTACAGAATAATAAACATTCTGTTTATACTGGTTTAGCATTAATTTCTGCTGATGATAATATGCATTATCTAGACTATGATATAACAGAAGTTTTTATGCGTAAAATAGATAAAGAAGAAATAGAAAGATATATTAAAACAGGTGAACCTATGGACAAAGCAGGATCATATGCAATACAGGGTAAAGGTGGAATATTTGTTGAAAAGATAATAGGTTCATATTTTACAGTAATGGGTTTACCAATTCATAAGCTATCAGTTGCTTTAAAAAGTTTTAGTTTAGAAATAATATAGTAGATGAAAGGAGATATATCTAACAATTAGTTTAAATATTAAATACACTATAAAAGATCTACCAGTAGATAAGAGACCTAGAGAAAAGATGTTAAAGTTTGGACCAAAAAGTTTAAGTACAGAAGAACTTTTAGCTTTAATAATTAGAACGGGAAATAAATCTGATACTGCAATTGATCTTGCAAATAATTTAATAAATAAAGCTAAAGGATTAAAGGGAATAATAGATTTTACACCCGAAGAGTTTATGGTATATAAAGGGATTGGTAAGGCAAAAGGTACACAACTTTGTGCAGTCATTGAATTAAGCAAAAGAATAAATAAATCTAATTATCAAGGGGAGGTAACAATAAACTCACCAGATGATGTCGCAGCATTAATGATGTCTGAATTAAGATATCTAAGACAAGAGCATCTTTATTCAATACTTTTAGATGTAAAAAATAAGATGACTGGTAAAGTTTTAATTTCCAAGGGGGGTTTATCTAGTTCTGTTGTTCATCCTCGTGAGGTCTTTAAATTAGCAATTAAAAAAAGTTGTGCCTCCATAATATTAGTTCATAACCATCCCAGTGGTGAACCAAATCCGAGTAGTAATGATATTGAAATAACAAAAAGACTTTATTCAGCAGGAGAAATCATAGGAATTGAAGTTGTTGACCATATAATTATTGGTGATGGCAAATATATTAGTTTAAAAGAAAAAAATATTTTTTAAGGTATAGAAAGGGGAGTTTAATTTGTTTAATTTTTTAAGTGCACCTTTTTCCCGCGATATGGGAATAGATTTAGGTACAGCTAATACATTAGTTTATGTAAAAGGTAAAGGTATAATTATTAGAGAGCCATCAGTTGTTGCATTAAATGAAAGAAATAAAAAAATATTAGCTGTGGGAAATGAAGCTAAAAATATGATTGGTAGAACCCCAGGTAATATAAAAGCAATTAGACCGATGAAAGATGGAGTAATTGCTGATTTTGATGTAACTGAAACAATGTTGAGACACTTCATAAGAAAAGCTCATAAAAGAAATAGATTGGTAAGACCTAGAATTATAATTTGTGTCCCTTCTGGAGTTACTGAGGTAGAAAAAAGAGCTGTAATTGATGCCGCTCTTCAAGCAGGTGCTAGAAGTGCTTTTTTAATTGAAGAGCCGATGGCAGCAGCAATAGGAGCTGGACTACCTATTCATGAACCTACCGGGAATATGATTGTAGATATTGGTGGGGGAACTACAGAAGTTGCTGTTATCTCTTTAGGCGGTATTGTTACCAGTAGTTCAATTAGAATTGGTGGAGATGAGATGGATGAAGGTATTTCACAATACATCAAAAAGAACTATAATTTAATGATTGGAGAAAGAACTGCAGAACAGATTAAAATAGATATTGGTACAGCTACAGGGGATAATGGTGATTTAACTAAAGAAATAAAAGGTAGAGACTTAGTAAATGGCTTACCTAAAACAATTACAATTAGTTCTAATGAAATAAAAGAAGCATTAAAAGAAACTGTAAATAGCATTTTAGATGCTGTAAAAAGAACATTGGAAAAAACTCCACCTGAATTAGCTTCTGATGTAATGGGTAGAGGTATTATACTTACCGGTGGAGGAGCTTTATTACACGGAATAGATGATTTATTGATTGAGGCGACACAAATGCCTGTATATTTAGCTGAGGATCCACTGGATTGCGTAGTAATTGGTACTGGAATTGCTTTAGAAGAATTAGATAAAATCAAGGATTTATTAATAACCCCAAAAAAATTATCATAGGGGGAATATAAATTGAATAATAAAGGAAAACTAGTATTAATAGCGGTTATCTTAATTTTAGTTATTACAGTGGCTTCTCTTTATTTTTTCAATATTAACATTTCATATTTTCAATATATAGAAAAAGGTATATATAATTTATTAAGTCCTGTAATTAACTACTTTACTTATATTTATGATAGTACAGTGTCTTATTGGGTGGGCGTATTGAATGTGGATGAAGTGATGGAAAGAAACAAGAAATTAGAAAAAGAAGTTTCCTACCTAAAAATTGAAAATATGATTTTAAAAAGTTATCAAAGGGAAAATGAGAGATTAAGAGAGTTGTTATCTTTTAAAGAACATGTACCTTTTGATACTTTGGGAGCTTCGGTAATTGGATTTAGTCCTTCATTATGGGAAAATAAAATAATAATTAATAGAGGTTCAAATGATGGAATTAGAAAAAAGATGCCTGTAATTAGTTATAATGGATCCTTAGTTGGAAGAGTTGATTATGTCGGTTCAAGTACGTCACAAGTATCATTAATATATGATCCAGAATTTACTGTTGGGGGAATAGTTCAAAGAAATGATTCAAGGACAATCGGTATTGTTAAGGGTCAACTAAATAATGATAAAATAAATATTATGGATAAAATATCCTGGGACTCAAATATAAAAGAAGATGATATTGTTATAACATCTGGATTTTCCAATAACTATCCCAAAGGTTTACCTATTGGAAAAGTGGTTAGTGTAAGTCCAGATAATTATGGTTTGTCACAGAAAGCAGAATTAGAATTGTTTAGTTCTATTAAGACTATAGAAGAAATTTTAATAATTACAAACTTTTAGGAGGATTTTTTTGAACCGTAATGTAATATTTTTATTAATTTTAATAATAGGATTGATCCTGCAGGTTACATTATTTTCCTTTTATACTCCATGGGGAATTAAACCTGACTTGATATTGGTTCTTATTATAGTTATTGCTATTTTGGAAGGACCAAAAACAGGTTTAATGTTCGGAGTTATAGGGGGATTACTGCAGGATGTTTTTCTAGGAGATTTTATTTCTGTAAATACTATCATAAAAGCACCATTTGCTTATATTACTGGATACTTAGAAGGACATTTTTATAAAGGTAATTTTTTATTAGCTCCTTTTATTACATTTGTTGCTTCAAATATATATTATTTATTAACTATAATATTATCTGAAGAATTAATATTTAATGTCAATTATTGGCAGACTTTTAAGAATATAATGTTTCCAAGTTCAGTTTATAATTCAATATTAGCTTTAATTATTTATATTGTTTTCTATCGATTATTTAACTATGGTGAGGATTATTATGGAAGATAGATTAAAAATTTTAAAAATAATAATTGTTATTATTTGCGTATTCTTAATTGGCAGAGCTTTTCAACTACAAATAATTGATGGTGAATATTATTATGATTTATCTGAAGGTAATCGTACATCATTTAGACCAATAACTGCTCCTAGAGGTAAAATCATTGATAATGAAGGTAATATCTTAGTAAGCAATAAACTATCCCATAATTTATACTTACTACCAAATGAGTTACATCCAGATATTGAAATAGATAACCTGATTAAAGAGGTTGCTAATTTAACTTCTTTAGAATATGAAACATTATTAGAAAACTATAATTTTAGTAAAGAAAACTTAAATAATCAAAATTCTCTTATTTTAAAAAGAAATATAAATAAAGAAGACATGGTTATTTTATTAGAAAATGAAAAAGAATTACCTGGAATACTTGTAAAGGAATCTTCAGTTAGAGACTATGTTTATGATGATATAGCAGCTCATTTAATTGGTTATATAGGAGAAATTAGCAAAGAAGAATTAAGAAGTTATTCTACTCAAGGAATAAATTCTTATCATGTACAGGATATGATAGGAAAATCAGGTTTAGAAAAAGAATATGAAGCTTATTTAAAAGGTATTGATGGAGTACGTCAAATAGAAGTGAATAATTTAGGTGAAATGGTAAAAGAACTTGGTACAAAACCACCTGTTTCGGGAAATAATATATTTTTGAATATTAACTTATCTTTTCAAAGAAAGGTAGAAGAAATTCTTGAAGTACACATTAAAAGATTAATGCAGGAAGCTGAGAACGATCCTGAAAGGTATAAACCAACAGGTGGATCTGCAGTTGTAATTAACCCTAATAACGGTAAAGTAATAGCAATGGCAAGTTTTCCAGACTTTGATCTTAATAAATTCTCACAGGGTATAAGTGCTAAAGAATATCAAATTTTATCTAATGATCCTATGAATCCCATGTTAAATCGAAATATAATGGTGTCTGTTCCACCAGGATCTTTGTTTAAATTAATAACAGGTGCAGCAGCTATTAGAAATTTGGATATTAATGCTGATACAGAGTTTGTAGATGAAAATGGACTATTCTATATACCAGGTTGGTCAAGACCTTTTAGAAACTGGCATCCCGGCGGAGAAGGAAGACTTGATTTCACAAAAGCCATTGCAAGGTCTAATAATATAGTATTTTATCAGTTGGGTTATGATTTATATAAAAACTTTGGAGGAAAGAAATTAATTTCTACAGCAAGAGCATTTGGTTTAGGAGAAAAAACCCAAATTGATTTACCTGAAGAAAAAAGTGGTGCTTTACCTTTTGAAGTTGATGATGAAATAGAGGGTAATTGGTATCCAGGAGATTCAGTTAATTTATCAATTGGTCAGGGAGGACTTTTAACAACACCAATTCAATTAGTTAATTATATATCAGCAGTTGCGAATAAAGGAACTCTTTATCAGCCATATATAGTTGATATGATAATGAATCCTGAAGGGGATATAGTTTATGATCAAAAACCAAAAATTTTAAAGGAATTAGATTATGAAAAAAGAGTTTTTGATATTCTCCAACAAGGTATGAAAGAAGTAACTATGAGTTCATATGGTACTGCTAGAAGTACATTTTTAGACTTTCCTGTAGAAGTAGCAGGTAAAACAGGTACTGCTCAGACAAGTAGAGAAAATATAAGTCATGGATGGTTTGGTGGATATGCACCAGTAGAAGATCCTGAAATTGCTGTATTAGTATTTTTAGAAAATGGTAGTTCAAGTAGTTATACCTTACCAATTGCTGGAGATATAATAAAAGAATATTTTGGTTATGGAACTAACGATAATAATGAATTAGAAGATAATGAAGAAACTGTAAAAAATATAATTGAAGATAAAAACAGTCTTTTAGATTATATTAGTGGAGTGTTTTCTTCTGAATAGAAAGGAATTCATTAATTATTAGTTAATTTATAATAATAAGAAAGGATAGGTTTTTTATAATGAGATCACCTATATCATTTAAAGTTGCAAAAGATGGGATTGTACTAACATTAAATCCTGAATCTAAATTTAGAGATATACTTAACGCATTAAAAGATCATGTACAGACAGCAACTAATTTTTATGCTGGAGCAGATTTATTCATTAATATATCAGAAAATAGTTTTAAAATAGATCAATTAAATGAAATTGTTAATGTAGCAAGGGGTTACAAAGATGTAAAAAATGTAATCTTCACATCGGATATGATTAAAAAGGAAACTATCGAAGTGGCTGATGATGGAGATACTGCTTTAATAAATAGAACTTTAAGATCAGGTCAAAAAGTAAAAAGATCTGGCAATGTTGTTATTATAGGCGATATTAATCCTGGTGCTGAAGTCATAGCTGGTGGTAACATTATTGTATTTGGTAAAATAAGAGGAGTTGTTCATGCAGGGATGAAGGGATCTAATGATGCTTCTGTAATAGCACTTAGATTAGAGCCTACTCAGTTAAGAATATCTAAAAAGATTGCAAGACCTCCTGAAGGTGCTGCTAAAAGTAATGAAATAAAACCGGAAAGAGCATTTATTCAGGATGGACAAATTATGGTAGAAAAATTTGAAATATAAATTTACATAAAAATGGAGGGAATAAATTGGCAGGAAAATCATTAGTAATTACTTCGGGAAAAGGTGGAGTTGGCAAAACAACTACAGTTGCAAATATAGGTACTGCATTAGCTATGATGGATTATAAAGTCTGTCTTATTGATGCAGATATCGGTTTAAGAAATTTGGATGTAGTTATGGGTTTAGAAAATAGAATTGTATATGACATAGTTGATGTGGTTGAAGACAATTGTAGATTAGAACAGGCATTAATTAGAGATAAAAGACATAAAAACTTATTTTTATTACCAGCAGCTCAAACTAGAGATAAAACAGCTGTACAACCTGCAGAAATGAAAATTCTAGTTGATGACTTAAAAAAGGAAATGGATTTTATAATAATTGATTCACCTGCAGGTATAGAACAAGGTTTTAAAAACGCTATAGCTGGTGCAGACGCTGCTTTAATAGTAACTACTCCGGAAGTATCTGCAGTTAGAGATGCTGACCGTATTATTGGTTTATTAGAGGCTGAAGGATTAAAAAATCCTGAGGTTATAATTAACAGGATAAATCCTGAAATGGTTAATAGAGGAGACATGATGAGTATTGAAGATATTATTGAAATACTTGCTGTTAAATTAAAGGGGATTGTACCTGAAGATAATATAATTATAGTTTCTTCTAACAAAGGTGAACCAGTTGTATTAAAAGAAAACCCAAAAGCTGGTTTGGCATTTAGAAATATTGCAAAAAGAATTACTGGTGAAGATGTTAATTTCATTGATATAAAAGAAGACACATTTTTTACAAAAGTAAAAAAAATATTTAACTTTTCTTAATATAAGGGGGTAATTACAATCGGATTATTAGAATTTTTAGGATTCAAAAAGAAAAAGAAAAAAAAGGAAGCAAGTAAAAATGTTGCAAAAGAAAGATTACAGTTTATTCTTAGTACAGGACAGAATAAAGTTATCACCATCAGAAATGGAATCTTTGAAAAAGGATTTATTGAAAGTAATGAAAAAATATGTTGATGTTGATGATAGAGAAATTGAAATGGAAATTAACCGTGAAGACCAGATGATGGCTATGGTTGCTAATTTCCCACTCACGAGGAAAAAGCAATAAAGGAAGTATGATATGTATCTAAATAAAAAACTTTTTAGAAATTTAAATCTTTATATCCCTATAACAATTTTATTATTGATTGTGATAGGTTTATTTGCTATTAGTAGTGCTGTTGAAATCAATAGGGTTGATTCGATGGGTTCTACATATTTAAAAACACAAATCATTGCTGCAATTTTGGGTATTATGATAGCTTTATTCATCCAGTTTTTTGATTATCGAATATTTAAAGAGTACTATCAACTGATATTTGGTTCAACAGTTATAATTCTTATAATGACACATATGTTTGGAACGAATGTAAGTGGTGGGAGAAGATGGATAGATTTGGGCTTTATTAATTTTCAACCATCTGAGGTAACTAAAATTGTTTTAATATTAGTGTTAGCTACAATATTAGATCAAAATAAAGAATTTGATAATTTAAAAGATTTAATCATACCATTTATATATTTTCTTATTCCATTTACACTAATTATTTTAGAAAATGATTTGGGAACGGCATTAGTGCTTTTGGTTATCTTTATTATCATGTTATTTGTAGCTGGTGCAAACAGAAAGTTTTTATATGTTTTTTTTGGTGGTGGATTTTTATTTGTAATTTCAGTTATATTTTCACATTTAATTTTTAGCACACCTTTACCTTTTTTGAAAGAATATCAACTTAACAGACTAATTGCGTTTATTAATCCTAATATTGATCCACAAGGTATTGGATATAACATTATCCAATCAAAAATAGCATTAGGTTCTGGACAATTAATGGGGAAAGGTTTATTTGGTGGGACCCAAAATCAACTTAACTTCTTACCTGCAAAGCATACAGACTTTATTTTTTCAGTAATTGGTGAAGAATTTGGCTTTATTGGTGTAATTGTTGTAATTGCATTGTTTACATTATTAATTTGGCAGTTATTTAATATTGCAATTCAGGCTAAAGATAATTATGGTAGATTAGTTGTTAGTGGAATAATAGCAATGTTTTTCTTTCATATTGTTGAAAATATCGGTATGACAATGGGTGTAATGCCTATTACTGGGATACCTCTTCCATTTATTAGTTATGGAGGTACTTTTATGGTTACATCTATAATTGCAATAGGGATAGCATTAAATATAAATATTAGAAAAAAGAAATTACATTTTTAATAAATACTGTTTTTTGAGGTGTAGTATATGAATGTTAGAGATAAAATTTATGATAAACTAATAGAGGTATCTAATCCTGAAAGATATATTGGAAATGAATATAATATTATTAAAAAAAAATGGGAAGACAATAAAATAAAAGTTTTAACTGCTTTTCCAGATGTGTATGAAATTGGAATGTCACACCTAGGTTTAAAAATAATCTATCATCTATTAAATAAAGAAGATAATATAATATGTGAAAGAACTTATTCGCCCTGGCCTGATTTAGAAAAATTACTTAGAAATGAGAAACTTCCTATTTTTTCTTTAGAATCAGGAAAAAGTGTTGATGAGTTTGATATTTTAGCATTTACTCTTCAGTATGAAATGAGTTATACAAATATCTTAACAATTATGGACTTAGCTAATATATCCTTTTATAGCAAAGATCGAAAAGAAGATGATCCTTTAGTAATTGGAGGAGGTTCAATAGTAAGTAATATTGAGCCTGTAGCATTATTTTTTGATCTTATATTTATTGGTGAAGCAGAAAATCATATTGTTGATATAATAAATAAATATGATGAGTACAAAAAAGAGGGACTATCCAAAACAGAAATTTTATTAAAATTATCTAAAATACCAGGTGTATATGTACCTTCTTTATATGATGTTGAATATACAGATGAAGGTACTATAAAAAGTATCAATTCTAATAAAAATGTTAAGTCTAAGGTGCAAAGACAGCTTGTTTCTAATTTGGATGAAGCCTTTTATCCAGAAGACTTTCTTGTTCCATATATTGATATAGTGCATGATAGAGCAACTATTGAAGTTTCTAGAGGATGTACAAAAGGTTGTAGGTTTTGTTCAGCAGGTATAACTTATCGTCCGGTTCGTGAAAGAAAAAAAGAAACTCTTTTAAAACAAATAGATAATATTTTAGAAAGTACAGGCTATGATGAAATATCACTTACTTCTTTAAGTACAGTGGATCATACTGAAATAAAAGATTTAGTTCAAGAACTAACTGCAAAATATGAAAAAGACAATGTAAGTGTTTCATTATCTTCTTTAAGGATTGATAAGTTTTCTGTAGAACTGGCTAAAGAAGTACAGAAGGTTAGAAAAACAGGTTTAACATTTGCTCCTGAAGCTGGTACTGAAAGATTAAGAAGGGTAATCAACAAGGGAGTTTCTGAAGAAAATCTATATGAAGCTTGTAAAGCTGCATTTAACGAAGGTTGGTCAACAGTTAAATTATATTTCATGATTGGTTTACCCACTGAAACAAAAGAAGATTTAAAAGGTATTGTTGATATGGTAAACAATGTATTAGAAATAGGTAAAGATATTCGAAAAGATAATAAAAATTCTATGAGACCTATTAGAATAAATGTAAGTATTTCTACCTTTATTCCTAAGGCATCAACTCCTTTTCAATGGGAACCAATGGTAGATAAAGTTGATTTAAAAAACAAAATTAATTTTCTAAGAAGTAAATTAAATAAAAAGGGTATAAACTTTAGCTGGAATGATGAAAACTTATCTTTACTTGAAAGTGTTTTTTCAAGAGGAGATAGGAGATTATCGGATGTTTTAATTACTGCCTGGGAAAAAGGAGCAAGGTTTGATGGTTGGGGAGACTTTTTTGATATAAATATTTGGTTAGAAGCTTTTAAAGAAAACAAGATAGATCCAGATTTTTATTTAAGAAGAAGAGATAAAGATGAGATATTACCTTGGGATCATATTGATTTAGGTTTAAACCCAAAATTTTTACAAAATGAATATGAAAAAGCTTTAAAAGATGAGAACACTTCTGACTGTAGATTTGCTAGTTGTAAAGGTTGTAATATTTGTATAAATTTAGATGTGGATTTAGATATCATAGGGAATGATTATAATGTTTATAAGAGCTGAATATGAAAAAAAGGATGAGCTTAAGTATATATCGCATTTGGAGCTTATGAATACATTTAGAAGAACTTTTAGGCGAGCAAAGTTACCAGTGAAGTATTCACAGGGATATAATCCACATATAATATTTTCTATGTCTCAACCTCTGCCAGTTGGAATGGTTGGTTTCCAGGAGTATTTTGACTTAGAATTAAATGAAAAGTTATCATTAGATTTAATAAAAAAAGTTGTAAATGAAAAACTTCCAATAGGATTAAAAATAAAAGAAATTGTTGAGATAAATGATAAAGAAAAATCACTTCAAGCAATTGTTAATACAGCTATTTATCAATATGAAATGGAATTTAAAAATAATAATTCAGATAAAAATAAGATATTAAACAATTTTCTTGATAATAAAAAAATTGAAATTACTCGTTTTAGAAGAAATAAAGATGATAGAAAAATAGATTTAGCTCCTATGATTTATGAGGGAAAGATTATTGATAAAGGTATTTGGCAGTTTACGATAAGCACAGGTAGCAGTGGTAATGTTAGACCACAAGAAGTGCTTAGAGCATTAAATATTGAAACAGAGGGCTTGATAAAAAAAATACCTTTGGTTAAAATTAAAAGGAAAGGTCTTTTTGTTAGGAAAAATAAAAAGCTTTACAAACCTATTAACTCGGAAGTGTTAAAAAAAGAGGTGAGTGAGAATTGAGTAGACAGATAATTATTAATTCTTGTATAAGGGAAAAAAGAGCAGCAATAAAAGAAAATAATAATTTGATTGATCTTATGTTTGAAAGAGATACATATGACCAAATTGTATATAATGTATACAAAGGTCGAGTTAAAGATGTATTACCTGGTATGCAGGCAGGTTTTGTTGATATTGGATTAGAAAAAAATGCATTTTTACATATCAGTGATGTATATCCCTTATTGAATAAGGAACAAGAAAAAAAGTGGAGGAAGAATAATCTTTCAATTAAAGAAGTAATTCAACCAGGACAAAAAATAATGGTACAAGTAGTTAAGGAGCCAATAGGTACAAAAGGTGCAAAAGTAACATGTAAAGTAACTTTACCTGGTAGATATTTGGTATTAATGCCATTTGAAAACAGAACAGGAATATCAAGAAGAATTAATGATAATAAAGAAAGAAATAGATTGAAAGATATAGCTGAAGAATTAATTGGTGATGATTATGGATTAATTGTTAGAACCAATACTGAAGGCAAAGATAGAGAAATAATAGAAAATGATTTTAATTTCTTATTACATTTATGGAAAACTATTTGGGGAGATTACAAAAAAGCTAAAACACCTGATTTAATCTATAAAGATGCTGAATTAACAAAACAAATAGTCAGAGATTATTTAAGCCCAGAAGTTAGTAAAATTGTAATTGATGATGAAAAAGAGTATGAGAAGCTAAATCAACTTGCTGAAAAAAGTGTGCCGGGTTCACATAATAAAATTCATTTATATGAAAGAAAGACTCCAATATTTGAGACTTATCAAATAGAGAGTGAAATAAAAAAGCTTTGGAAACGTAAGGTTTGGTTAGAATCAGGCGGGTATGTCATAATTGATAATACTGAAGCATTAGTTTCAATTGATGTTAATACTGGTAAATATACTGGTAAGAAAAATTTACAAGATACAGTTTTTAGAACAAATCTTGAAGCAGCAATAGAAATTGCTAGGCAGTTAAGATTAAGAGATATTGGTGGTATAATTATAATTGATTTCATTGATATGTCAATTGAGAAAAACAAAGAAGAAGTGTTGAGGGTATTACAAGAAGAGCTTGCAAAAGATAGAACTAAAACTGCACTTTTAGGTTTAACAAAATTAGGGTTAGTTGAGATTACTAGAAAAAAGGTAAGAGAAGAGCTTGGAGAACTTTACCAAAAAGACTGTCCTTACTGTAATGGAACTGGATTGGTAATGTCTGAAACTACAATGGCAATGAATATTATTAGGGAACTTAAAAGCTTATCTACAGAAGAGAATGTTGAAGCAATATTACTTGAACTTCATCCAGATGTGGCAGCTGTCTTAATTGGAGCTGGAGGAGATAAGTTATCTGAATTAGAAAAATATCTTAATATGGATATTTATATTAGAGGAAATAATGAATATCATATAGAAAGCTATGAAATTATAAGTAAGGGTAGTAAAAAGGATTTAAAAAGAATGGCTTTACCGGTTAATGAAGGTGAAAAGTATAATGTATATATTGAAGATAATCATCTGCATAATGAAGATGATGGAATCGCAAGATTTAAAGGTTATATCATTATAGTAAAAGATGGCGGGAGATTAAAAGAAAGAAATGTAGATGTTGAAATTAAAGAAGTTCACCGCACATTTGCAAAAGCAGAATTAGTTTAAACATACTTGAACTAATTGCTTTGTATCCTTGACTATAAGCTTAAACTATGCTAAAATAAATTGTCGGTAAAATGTGTACCTATAAGATGGTACTCTACCAAAACCGCACGAGATGGGTTTGAAATGTCAATTCATATTGGCTACCTAATTTTCGGCGAGTCTGAGGTAAGGGAGGTGTATGTAGTAATGTATGCAATAATTAAAACCGGAGGAAAGCAGTATAAAGTTAAAGAAGGTCAAATGATTAAGGTAGAAAAACTGGATGCTGAAAAAGGTGAAGAAGTTAAATTTGAAAAAGTATTACAGTATTCTGATAATGATGGATACCAGTTTGGCAAACCATATCTTGATGGTGCTGAAGTTTCCGGAAAAGTTATAGAACAAGATAAAAATAAAAAAGTGGTTGTTTTGAAATATAAACCAAAGAGACGTTATTATAAAAAGACTGGTCATCGCCAGCCTTATACAAAAGTTTTAATTGAAAATATTAATGTTTAATTTTTTATACAGAAAAATTCAACATACTGAAAGGGGGGAGTTTAATGTCTCAGAAGAAAGGTGTTGGAAGTTCTAAGAATGGTCGCGATAGTCAATCGAAACGACTTGGAGTAAAAGAATTTGACGGTGAATTTGTTCCTGCAGGTAGTATTTTAGTTCGTCAGAGGGGAACTAAATTCAAACCTGGTTTGAATGTGGGGAGAGGTAAAGATGATACCCTCTTTTCAAAAGTAGATGGATTTGTTAAATTTGAAAGAAAAAATAAAAAATCTCGTCAGATAAGTGTTTATACAGAAGATCAGGTGGAAGCCTTAATAAGTTAATTATCTTTAAAGAAAATCCCTCAGTACAATATGTGCTGAGGGTTTTATTGTCTTAAGAAATGGGGTAGGTGTTACAAAATGTTTGTAGATGAAGTAGTATTTAAAGTAAAGAGCGGTGATGGAGGTAATGGTGTTGTAAGTTTTAGAAGAGAAAAATATGAAGCTATGGGAGGTCCCGATGGTGGAGATGGTGGCCATGGTGGGGATATTGTATTAGTTGTTGATGAAGGTTTAAATACCTTATCTGATTTTAAGTACAATAATTTCTATCAAGCTCCAAGAGGTACCCATGGAAAAGGAAAAGATCAACGCGGGAAAGATGGAAAAGATCTATATCTAAAAGTGCCACCTGGTACACTAGTTTATGATGATGATACTGATCAACTATTAGCTGATTTAAAAGAAGAGGCCCAAGAATATATATTGGCTAAAGGTGGAAAAGGTGGAAGAGGTAATGCTAGATTTAAAAAATCTACTAGAAAGGCACCAAAGTTTGCTGAAAATGGTGAAAAGGGAGAAACAATAAAGGTAAGATTGGAGCTGCAACTACTTGCCGATGTAGGTCTTGTGGGTTATCCAAATGTAGGTAAATCTACTTTAATTTCTAAAGTATCTGCAGCAAAACCAGAAATTGCTTCTTATCATTTTACCACACTAAAACCAAATTTGGGTGTTGTATCATATGGTGAATATAGCTCCTATGTAATGGCAGATATCCCTGGTTTAATAGAGGGGGCTCATAAGGGAGTAGGACTTGGTTATGCATTTTTAAAACATCTAGAACGTACAAGATTATTAATCCATGTTATTGATGTATCAGGTATTGAAGGAAGAAATCCAATAGAAGACTTTGAAACTATAAATATGGAATTAAAAAATTATGATACTGAATTATATAATCTACCCCAAATCGTTGCATTAAATAAAATTGACTTAAAAGAAGCTAGAGATAACTTAACTGAAGTAAAAGAAGAGATTGAAAACAGAGGATATAAAGTATTTGCAATTTCTGCTGCAACAGGTGAAGGAGTAGATGAATTAAAGTATTATACTGGACAAAAATTAGAAGAAACACCTAAAAAAGATAAGGAAGTTAAGGCTAAAGAAAATGTATTAATTAAACCAGATTTTTCTGAAGAAAAAGAAATAAAAATTAAACAAATATCTGATAACAAATATGAAGTAGTTGGAAAACTAATTGATGAATTAATAGAAAAAACTAATTTTAGTAATGATGCATCAGTTCAGAGATTATTAAGAATTGTAAGACATCATAATATTGATAAATTAATGAAAGAAAAAGGACTAAAAGATGGAGATACAGTAATAATTGGTCCAATCGAATTTGACTATATACAATAAGGAGGGATATATAATGCTCACAGGTAAACAACGTAGTTATCTAAGGAGTGAGGCTAATGGATTAGACCCATATGTACACATTGGTAAAGAGGGTCTAAATGAGTCTGTTTATGAGAAAATAGATGAAGTATTAGATGACCATGAATTAGTTAAAATAAGAGTTTTAGATAATTCATTAGAAGATATAAAAGAAGTTACCGATAAAGTATGTGAAATGACTGGTGCAGAACAAGTTCAAATTATAGGTAATGTTTTTGTAATATATAGAAAAAATAATGAGGAACCTATTTTTCAATTACCATAAGTATTTTATGAAAGGATGACTAACAAATGAAAGTTGGTATATATTCACTATCATCTCCTATTCATGATGAAAATTCAATATCTCAAACTTTAGAACAGTTTTTAAAAGAGCTATCTCATGAGATAGATATTATAGAAATTGATGAAGAGACTTTGACTTCAAAGAAAAAAGATAATTATGATTTAATAGCAGTTTTTGTGAAAACAGGTGGAACAGAAAACTTATTTAAAGAAATTTATGATAAACTAGACGGCACTATTACATTAATAGCAACTTCCTTGCATAATTCCTTAGCAGCATCAATGGAAATTTTAAGTTGGGTTAATACTCAAGGTAAAAAAGGAAGAATTCTTCACGGCAAACCTAAAACTATTGCTGAAGATTTAAAAAATTTAATAAAAGTAAAAGAAACTAAAAGTTTACTTAATAATAGTAAATTAGGTATAATAGGTGAACCTTCAGATTGGTTAATAGATAGTCATATAGATAAAGAATTAGTAAAGAAAAACTGGGGAATTAATGTAGTAGATATTGAAATGGCTGAAGTAATCAAAGAATATAAAGACATTGATGATAATAGTGCTAAGAGTCTTATTGATGAATTTACCAATAATGCTGTAGAAATTAAAGAGCCTACTAATGATGACCTACTTAAGGCCTCTAAAGTATATTTTGCATTAAAAAATATCGTACAAAGAAATAATTTGGATGCTTTAACAATAAGATGTTTTGATCTTGTAACAGAGTTAGAAACTACTGGTTGTCTTGCACTATCAATGTTAAATAATGAAGGGATAGTAGCAGGATGTGAAGGTGATGTGCCAGCAACTGTATCAATGATGATCTTAAATTATTTAACAGGACAAGTTCCATTTATGGCAAATCCGGTATCATTAAATATTAAAAATAATAAAGTGAAGTTTGCCCATTGTACTATAGCAACAAGTTCAGTTGATAATTATATAATAAGATCTCATTTTGAAACTGGAATTGGTGTTGGAATTCAGGGAGAAGTTAAAAAAGGTGATGTTACTGTATTTAAAATTGGTGGAAAAGACTTGAGTCATGTGGCATATAAAAATGGTGAATTGGTAACTAATCTAAACAGTGAATTTGCTTGTAGAACACAAGTTTTAGTTGATTTTAATGATGATGATATAAGTTATTTTTTAAAAAATCCAATAGGTAATCATCATATTTTAATAGAAGGTAATTATTATGATTTGATCAATCAATTTATTGAAAGTGTTGATTTTAATATATCAAAACATTGGTAGTGGAGGATAATTATGGTCGTAGTAAATATTGATTCAATATATAAATCATATGGGATTCATGAAGTGTTAAAAAATTTCTCGATGTCAGTAAATAAAGGAGAAAAGGTTGCATTAATTGGAGCTAATGGTTCAGGCAAAACCACCATTTTTAAAATTATTAATGGAGATGAAGAGTTCCAACAAGGTAATTTATCTTTAAAAAATGACATAAGTATTGGTCTATTGGATCAAGAACCCGAATTTGATCTAAATAATAACATTTATCAGGAGTTGCTGACAGTATTTTCTCATCTAAAAGAGTTAGAAAAAAAGTTAAAAAGTTATGAAAAAAAGATCAGTAGTTTTGATAAGGACAATGATAATAAACAAAAATTAGATGTATTAATGGAAGAATATAGTCAATTAAGTCATAAATATGAAATAAATGGTGGCTATGAATATGAAAATAAAATAATTCAGGTATCTGCTGGATTAGGATTTGATAAAAAAGATTTAAAAAAGAAAATTTCTTATCTTAGTGGTGGAGAAAAATCAAGGGTTGGTTTAATAAAACTGCTCTTAAAAAACCCGGATATACTATTATTAGATGAACCTACAAATCATCTTGATATATCATCCATTCAGTGGTTAGAAGAATTTCTTATTAATTATAATGGAGCAGTAATTATCATTTCACATGATAGATACTTTTTAGACCAAGTAATAGAAAGAATAGTTGAAATTAATGGTGGTAAAGAGGAAAAATATTATGGAAATTATTCATATTATTTAGAGGAACGAAAAAAAAGATTTGAACAAAGAATGAAAGAATATAAAGATCAACAAAAAAAGATAAAGAAATTAGAAGAATCTATTCATCAACTAAGGGTTTGGGGTCGTTCGAGAGATAGTGAAAAGATGTTTAAAAAAGCTAAGGCTATGGAAAAACGACTTGAAAGAATCGATGAAATGGATAAACCAACTTTACATGGTAAAAAGATGAATTTAAATTTAAAATTTAATCGTCGTAGTGGAGATGAGGTTTTAAAAGTAGAAAATATTTGTAAAAAGTTTGAAGATGATAAGATTCTTAAAAACCTTAATTTAGACTTATATTGGCAGGATAAGGCCGTTATAATTGGTGCTAATGGTTCAGGCAAGTCAACACTATTAGACATCATAAACGGTGATCTAAAAGCTGATGATGGCGAAGTGAAAATCGGCGCAAGTGTTAAAATGGGTTATTATCGTCAGGAATTTGATGTATTTGATCCTGAGGATGATTTAGTGACTACTTTGATAAAAGAGTGTGATATGAAAATTAGTGAAGCCAGAGATGCACTGGGAGCTTTTTTATTTAGTGATCAGGAAGTATTTAAAAAGATAAAAAATTTAAGTGGTGGAGAAAAAAGCAGATTAAGACTATTACAGTTAATGAGTGGAGATTATAATTTCTTAATCTTAGATGAACCTACTAATCATTTAGACTTACCATCTAGAGAAGTTTTAGAAGAAGTTTTAAAAGATTATCCAGGAACGATTTTAGTAGTTTCACATGACCGTTATTTTATAAATAAAATAGTGGATTATACATATGAGTTAGAGAATAGAAATCTTACTAAATATTATGGTAACTATGAATACTATAAAGAAAAGAAAGATGAACTTAAATCTAATAATAATTTAGATAAAAAGAACAAAAAGAAAGAAAACAAAGATAATTATTATTTCAGACAGAAAAAAAGAGAACGTGAAGAAAGAAAACGAAAAAGAAAAAAAGAAGAAATTGAGAATGAGATAGAAGAAAATGAAATATTAAAAAATGAGATAGAGCAAAAAATGACAAAGCCCGAAATTATTGAGGATTATAAAAAGTTAAATAAATTAAAACAAAAACACCAAGAAATAAAAGAAAAATTAAAAGTCTTATATAATAAATGGGAAGAAGTTATTGATTAAAAGATTTTTTGATATAATAAACTTTTCCAATAATTTACCCCTGTAGCTCAGTGGATAGAGCATCGGCCTCCGGAGCCGAGTGCGCAGGTTCGATTCCTGCTAGGGGTACCAATTTTATGTTAAAAATTACAAAATATACTAATAAAATAGTAAAAATAACAAAGAAAAAGGATTGCATTATGTACTTAAATAAGTTATACTAATTTTAAGAACACGAGATATATTGAGTAGTTTAAATATATATTTGGAACAAAGTAGTTTTGTAGCGAGGATGTTCCCTACTAAAACAACGAAAGGGGGACATTTGAAATGTTTGGTATCTACAAGAAAAAGGTGAACAAAAAGAAGATTAATCACCAATTCAACAGAAATAGCTATAGAGATCAAGTTATAGATGATCTGTTGAAAAATAATGGCTTTTATTTTCTCTAGACAAAAAGTATTTAAGGAACTGTCGAGTTTAATACTCGGCAGTTTTTTTATTCTATTTAAATTTAAAATAATCAAACAGGTGTTTTGTATTTTTTCTAGAAATAAAGATATATAATGGGTATTTATGGAGGTTAGATTATGTCACTGATGCAAGGTGTTGAATTTTCTCATTGGATTATTGATAATTATCTAGAGAATAATAAAGTTTTAGTAGATGCAACATGTGGAAATGGTTATGATACTTTATTTTTATCAAATAAATTAGACCAAAATGGAAAAATATATGCTTTTGATATTCAAGAAAGTGCAATTGAAAATACTAAAGATAAATTAAAAGATAAATCTCTAAATATTGAATATATTAATGATGGGCATGAAAAAATTGATAAATACATAAATGAAAAAATCAACTGTATAATATATAATTTGGGTTATCTTCCTGGTTCTAGTAAAGATATAATTACTAAAAAGGATACGACAATTAAATCATTACAAAAAGCATTAAAATTATTAGCTAATAATGGACTTATTGTTTTGGTTATTTATTCAGAACATGAGGGTGGAATAACTGAAAAAGATGCAGTATTAGAGTTTTCCTCTAATTTAGACCATAAGAAATATAACGTTTTACACTATCATTTTATAAATCAAAAAATGAATCCGTCAGAAGTAGTTGTGATAAATAGAAGGGGAGAAAAAGATGAAACCAGCAGTTAAATTTATACATACTGCCGATTTACATTTGGGCAGTAGAATAATGATTAATTTAAATAATTCTGATATAGATGAAAATATATATAATGCTGTATATAATTCTTTTAAGAAAATAATTGATACAGCAATCGATTATTCAGTTGATTTTGTAATTATTTCAGGTGATATATTTGATAACGAGTCGCGTTCAGTAAAAGCTACTCGTTTTTTTATTAATCAATGTAATAGATTAGAGAAGGAAAATATAGATGTATATTTAATTAATGGGAACCATGATCCATATAAAAATAATGGGGAATTATTTGAATTACCTAAAAATGTATATATTTGTGACACTGAAGGTGTAAGTACTTTTAATGTATATAAAAACGAAAAATTAATTGCAAGAGTATTAGGTCAGTCTTACAGAAGTTCATCAGAGAATAGAAAGATGTATACATATTATACAACTGATGATCAAAGTGTATATAATATTGGAATTTTACATACACAGTTAGATCCCTATAATGATAACTATGTTCCAGTAACAAAAAATGAATTGTTAAGTAATGATAATATAGATTATTGGGCATTAGGTCATATACATGATAATAAGATTATTAATGATGAAGAGCCGTTTATTGTATATCCCGGAAATCCTCAGGGAAGAGATATTGGAGAAACTGGTAAAAAAGGTTTTTATTTAGTACATTTAGATTCAACTGAAACTAAATTGCAATTTATTGAGACCTCAGATTATGAATATAAAAGAATTAAGATTGACTTATCGGGTATTAAAGAATCAAATTTAACCGAATTTAATAATTATATAGCAGATGAATTAGAAAACTTTTATAAAAATGCATCAAATAATATTAAAGGATATATTCTAAGAGTTATACTAGTTGGAAGAACAAAAGTTTATGAGCTTTTACAAGAACAAGAAAATGATATTTTAGAGGATGCTTTAGAAAATTTAAGAACTAAGTTTAGTAAAAAGACTCCATTATTATGGATAAATGAGATAGAAAATAGAACTAATAAAGCTGTAGAAAATATTGAACAATTAATAAAAGAAGACCCATTTATCAATGATTTTATTGATTTTTTAAATAAATTTAAAACTGATCAAAAAAAGAAAAACAAATTAAAGAATAATATGGGAAACATTTGGAATTCTGAAGTTGATAATGAAAATATTGATTCAAAAGAATTTCAAATTGATGAACAAACTTTTCAAGAGTTGTTATCACAGGTTAAAAAAGATATAATCAATGAATTTATTGAAAGAAGGGAAATTTAATGTTATACAAGGATATATACTTAAATGATTTTGGTATTTTTAATAATTCAAAAATAGAAAATTTAAATCCTTCTTTTAATATTATAGGTGGAGGTAATAGAGCAGGTAAAACAACCTTTCTTAAGGCTTTAAGATATATGGGTTTTGGCATACCTAATTCAAATTATATTCCCCCTGCTAGATCTTCATATAATTTAGAAGCAACTTTATTAGATAATGGAGATAAATATAATTTATTAATCAATGGTTATGCAAAACCTAAGATAGATAAATTAAATTCTAATACAACAGATATTGAAAACATTTTTGGAGATATTGATCAGTTTACATATAATCAGTTATTTACGATAACTTTAAAAGAACTAAAAAAGATTCCAGATGGTGTTAGTGATAAAGACAAATTAATGTCAATATTAATGGGAGCAGGACTTAAGGAATATACGTTGATACCAAAATTAAGAGAAGATTATCTATCTAAAGCCTCAGATATTGGAGGAAAATACGGTAAAATAAATGTTGGTATGTTTAAAAGCTATAATCAGGCAATTAATGAGGGATTAAAGCAGAAAAAAGAGGCAAAATTACAAGTTGAAGAGTATTATAAATCAAAAACTTTATTAGAAAATACGAATGAAGAAATAAAACAACTTGATCAAGAAAAAGCAAACTTAAATAAAGAAAAAATTAAGTTAGATTTATTAAATAGTAATTATGAAAAAATTGATGATCTGAAATTATTACAAAATGAAATAAAAAGCAATAGATTCGATGAAATAAAAGAAAATGAAGTTACATTCTATTCTGATATGGCTGAAGATCTTTTTAATAAGTTTAAAAAAATAAGTGGTGAAATTAAAAAGAGTAAAGACGAATTTAAAGCGCAGACAGGTACTAATTATTGCAAAGAATTAGAAGAAAGTATTATCAAACATGAAAATACAATTGATAAATACTATAATCAAGTTTCCGGAATTAAAGAAAAAAAGAAAAATATTGCTGAAAGAAATAAAAATATTAAAAATAAATTTAATGATATAAAAAAAGAAGCTAACAATATTAGTAATAGTTTGTCAGATAATTTAAACTTATTGTTAGATATAACTGTTGAAATTGAATATAAAAATAAGTTAAGACAGTTGGTTAAAAATTATAACAATATAAGTGATAATATAAAATCAATAAGAGAACAAATCAATGATTTAACAAATAAAATAGATGCTAAATCTGAAAGATTAGACAGAATAAAAGATAAGATTAATGATAAAAATAAAAGTAAAAATTATCTAATTTTTATAGTATTATTTACAGGATTAATTACATGGCTAACTTTTATAAACCCTAGATTTGCAGGGCTATATATAATCGATCTTATAATATCCTATCTTTATTATAATAAAAAGAAAATAGAAGATAATAAGTTAATCAATTACAATGAAATTAATGCTGAGTTAGAGGAATTAAAAACTCAAGTCAATCAATTAGATCAAAAATTAATAGAACATAAATAAACAAAGAAGAAAAATTGATTTAGAACTGAATAAAATCAAAGAATCCTTATATTTAGATGAAAATATAGATCCTAATTTACTAAAAGATTATTACGAGGATTTGATATCCTTAAGAAGTAGATATAATGAATATCTAGATTTAAAAGAAGAGTATGATAACAAAAAACATAACTTCATAATAGAACTTAATAGCATTTATAAAGATATATCAGACATTGATGTTAATATTTTACTGAAGGATGATAGTGAGAATCTCTTTGAAAATATTGATTTACTGATACAAAGTATTAACAAAGTATATGATATAAAGAATATGGTTAAAGCTATTAAAAGTAAAACAGATAGTTTAAAAGAAATAAAAAATAATTTACTTGAGTTAGAAGGAATGAAAACAATAAACTTAAAAGAACAAAACATGCATCAAATTGTAGATCAATATTTAAATTTAGCAGAACTTAATAATAAATTAAATACAAAAATAGATAAGATAAATACAATTAAAAATCAACTTACAAATTTAACTGAACAAATGAAGACAGCTTTTGATATTGAAGAAAAAGTAGACCAAGATGATATTATAAAAACGTTTATAAATTATTTCAATAAGTTTGTTTCCAAAAACCAATTAGAAGAAAAATATTTACAAACAAAAAAAGAATTAGAAAGCATAGAGACTAAAATTGAAGAGAATAAAAGAAAAAGAGAAGAAATCAAATTGAAAATGGATAATATGGCTAGTGAAGAAAAAATAATTCAAGCAGAACAAAAAATAAATAATGCCAGAAGTAATATGAGACCACTTGCTGAAAAATATGCTAAAAATAAAATGTCATCATATATTTTAAACAGGTTTTGGGAAAAGTTTCTAAAAGAGAAAAAAGATAATCTATTAAATAAAGCAAGTAATATTATGAAAGAAATAACAAATGGTGAATATGAAAAGATTGAACCAAAAGAAAATCTAACTAGCCTTGACTTTAAAATATATAGCAGAGAGGGAGAAGTTATAGATGAGATAAACAATTTAAGTCGCGGAACAATTGAGCAGCTTTATATGGCAATAAGAATAAATAGAATTATGGATATAAACCCTGCTTTACCAGTGATAATTGATGACTCATTAGTTAATTTTGATTCTAAACATTTAAGAAACATATTTGATATAATCAATAATTTAAAAAATAGGAATCAAATTTTCTTTCTGACCTGTCATCCTGAACAAATTGATTATCTAGAAGAGAAAATAGATGATAAGAATTATTATTTATTAGATAAAGGTAGGTTTAACCAGGTAAGTAAAACTAATTTAATTACACATTTAAAATAATAAAAAGAAATTAGGTGAAATCATGGAATTTTTTATAATATTATTTTTAGGAATGGGATTTTATTATTTATATAAAGAAGGCATTATAAATTTAAGTCCTAAAAAAGATGATGAAGAAACAAAAGCCTATGTTTTAAAAGAAGCTAAAAAGAAGTATGAAAATAACGAAATCAGTAAAGATGAATATGAAAAAATTAGAAATGATATTGGTAAATAGATTATATAAGGGGGTTTTTGAATGAAACCAAATATATTATATATCCATTCTCACGATACTGGAAGATATATTGAACCTTATGGTCATTTAATTCCAACACCGAATTTAAAAAAGTTAGCAAAAGAAGGGGTTCTATTTAGAAAAGCCTTTAGTGCAGCACCAACTTGTTCACCGAGTAGGGCAAGTTTGTTGACTGGGCAATATCCACATAATAATAAACAGTTTGGATTAGTAAATAGAGGGTTTGAACTACCTGATACAAGTAAGCATATCGTTAATGTATTGAAAAATAAAGGTTATCTTTCCACATTAATAGGTATGCAGCATATACGAAGTAATCCAAATTCTATCGGTTATGATAATGTTCTTGATGTTAAAAATAATAATTCTGAAAACGTAACTCCAAAAGCATGTAAATTTATTGAAAAAAGTATTGAAGAGCCCTTCTTTTTAAGTATTGGTTTTGAAGAAACACACCGTCCTTTTCACGAGCTTGAAGATGATACAACTATAAATTATACTAATCCACCTACTCCCATACCAGATACTTATCAAACCCGTAAAGATATGGCCGAATATAAACAAAGTGCAAAAATTTTAGATCAGGGAATAGGGAAAATATTTAAAACATTGAAAGAAAATGATTTATATAATAATACAATTATAATATTTACTACTGACCATGGAATACCTTTTCCTAATATGAAGTGTAATTTATCAGATCATGGTATAGGAGTATCTTTAATAATCAGAGGACCATATGGATTTGAAAAAGGAAAAGTAATTGATTCAATGGTTTCTCAGATAGATATATTCCCAACTTTATGTGAAATTATCGGTATTAAAAAACCTGATTGGCTGCAAGGACAATCCTTTTTATCTTTAATAAAGGGTGATAAAGAAAGTATAAATGAAGAAATTTTTGCAGAGGTTAATTACCATACCGCTTATGAACCGATGCGTGCAGTTCGTACAAATAAATGGAAGTATATTAGAAGATATAGAAATCGTACAAAACCTTTTTTAAGCAATACTGATGAGAGTTATTCTAAAGATGTACTACTTGAAAATGATTGGGCAGATACTTATATTTATAAAGAAGAACTTTATAATTTAATGTTAGACCCTAATGAAGCAGATAATCTAGCTTATGATAAAACAAAAGCTGAAATATTAGAAGAAATGAGAAATAGATTAGATAGATGGATGAAAGAAACTGATGATCCTCTTGAAAATGGTCCTGTTCCAAGACCTGAAAGTGCATTAGTTAGCAAGGATGAAGATGAAACTGCTGATGACATATGGAATTATATAGATAAACCAGAGGGTCGTCATTAATTTTGAAAAGTTAAGGGGAACTATATATGCAAATAAAGCCATTTAATATTATGGTGTTTCCAAATGGACCTAGATGTAATATGGACTGCAAGTACTGTTATTATAAAAGCAAAACTGCTTTATATGACAGTAAAAGTGAAATTAAATTGAGTCATGAATTATTAGAAACTTTTATAAAAGATTATATGAGTATTCATCCTGGAATTAATATCCCATTTATTTGGCAAGGAGGGGAGCCAACTCTTAGAGGTTTAAAATTTTTTAAGGATGCAGTTTCTCTACAAAAGAAGTATCTCCCAGCAGGTAAAAGATTTTTTAACAGCTTCCAGACAAATGGGATCAAACTTAATGAAAAATGGATACAGTTTTTTAAAAAAGAAAACTTTTTAGTAGGACTTAGTCTTGATGGACCAGAAAATATTCATAAACATTATCGTACTGATAAAAATGGAAACACTAACTATAATAAAATAATTAAAAATTTAAATCTGTTACAAAAATACAATGTTGATACTAATATTTTATGTGTTGTAAATAATTTGAATATAAAAAAGCCTATAGAAATATATGACTTTTTTAAAAGTTTAAAGGTAGATTATATCCAATTTATACCTTTAGTGGAGTTAAATAAGTCAGGCTATTCTATAAATCCTAATGAATATGCAAAATTTTTAATTAAAATATTTGATAAATGGATAAAAGATGATTATGGTGAAATCCATATCCAAATTTTTGAAGAAATATTAAATGCTTGGTTTAATGGTAATACAAATATTTGTTATTTATCTGAAGAATGCGGTAATTCAATGGTATTAGAGCATAATGGTGATCTATATTCATGTGATCATTATGTAAATGAAAAGAACAAGTTGGGTAATATTAAAAAAACTTCATTACAAACTTTAGTAAGTTCTCCCAAGCAAGAAGAGTTTGGAAAAAGGAAGAGTAAAAATCTTTCTAAAAAATGTTATAAATGTAAATATTATTTTATCTGTCATGGTGGTTGTTTGAAAAATAGACAGCCCAATAATGGTAATATTAATTATCTATGTAAAGGGTATAAAAAGATATTTAAACATACTGAACCTTATATGAAAAAAATTGTTTATGAAATACAAAATAAAAAGTCCACATCAGAAATTAAAATAGAACTTACAAAATATTTTAATGAAATTCAGTAATAAATACACTAGATTTCAAAATAAATATTTGTTAAGATAATTAAGTAACTAATTTAAAAATTAGGATGATTAGTATGAAAATTATATTAATAGCTATAGCACTTTCATTAGATGCTTCTGGAGTATCAATGGGGATAGCCTGTGGTACTAAATTGAACTTTAAAAATAGACTGTCTTTAATTCTTTCTTTTGGATTTTTTCAGTTTTTATTAGCATTGACAGGTGCTTTATTAGGTAATTTTATAAATCAAAGGATTATTGAAATAAGTGATATTACAAGTGGAATAATAATATTAATTATTGGTATTATTTTATTTAGAGAAGGATTTAAAAAAGAAGAAGAATGTATTTATAGAAGGTTAACATTTATATCTATTGTTATTTTAGGAATTAGTGTAAGCATTGATGCATTAGGGGTAGGTTTTTCAGTTTTGTATAATGAAATGTTTTTAGAAATGTTATACAAATCAGTAATTATAGGAGTCATAGCTTCAATATTTACTTTCTTGTCTTTAATTATAATTAGGTATTTAAAAAAGATCATTATTATAGAAAAATATGCAGATTTTATTGCAGGAGTAATTTTAATTATTTTTGGTATTAATATGATTTTGTAATTTTTTATAAAGGAGATTTGTTTTAATCAAAGAATATATAATAAAACCTTATATTATCATCAGGTACTTTCTATATTAAAGAAAGTTTGAAAGAGAATCAGGTTTAAATCCTGAGCGGGTCCGCCACTGTGATGATTAGCATTAGCTGTATTACCACTCAATTCATTGGGGAAGGTTGTTAATGTGTTTAATATCTAAGCCAGGAGAACTGCCTGATATTTATAATAGACTTTTTATCTTCGCGACAGGGTAAAACAATTTTTAATACCCTAACTATGTTTTAAGTTAGGTTTTTTATTTTAAAGGGGGATTTATTAATGGCATTAGAGTATGTAAAAAAGCGAGATGGTTCAACAGTTGAATTTGATAGATTAAAGATAAAAAAAGCTGTATTGAAAGCAGCAGAAGCAGCTGAAATAGAAAATGAATTAATTGGAGAAGAGATCACTCAAGAAGTAGTATCTTATTTAAAAATATTTTTTAAAGAAGATGGTGTACCTGAAGTTGAACAGATTCAGGATTTAGTTGAAAAAGTTCTGATAGAAAAAGGATATGCTGAAGTAGCAAAAGCATATATATTATATAGAGAGCAGCACAAAAAAATAAGAGATACTAAAAAAATGTTTAATGATGCTATAGATGCTATGAACAATTATCTAGGCTTAGAAGATTGGAAAGTTAAAGAGAATAGTAATATGGGTTATTCATTACAGGGATTAAATAATTTTATTTCGTCAGAAGTTACTTCTCAGTATTGGTTACAAGAAATTTATCCAACAGATGCTGGAGAAAAACATATGAATGGAGATTTTCATATCCATGATCTGGGTAATTTAAGTGTATATTGTTGTGGATGGGACCTAGAAGATTTTTTAAGAACTGGATTTAGAGGTGTTTCAACAAAAATTGAAAGTTCACCTCCAAAACATTTAAAAACTGCTTTAGGACAAATGGTTAACTTCTTTTTCACTCTACAGGGAGAAGCTGCAGGAGCAATGGCATTTTCTAATTTTGATACATTACTTGCTCCTTTTATAGCTTATGACAATTTAGATTATAAAGAGGTTAAACAGGCTATGCAGGAGTTCTTATTTAATATGAATGTTCCTACAAGGGTTGGGTTTCAAACTCCCTTTACAAACATAACTATGGACCTTACAGTGCCAGATCACTTTAAAGATCAACCTGTAATCGTGGGTGGAGAAATGAAAGATAGAACTTATAGTGAGTTTCAAGAGGAAATGGATCTAATTAACAAAGCATTTGCAGAAGTAATGATGTCTGGAGACTCAAAAGGTAGAGTATTTTCATTCCCAATTCCAACATATAACATTACAGCTGATTTTGAATGGGAAAATCCAGTTTTAAGTCCTATTTGGGAAATGACAGCTAAATATGGTATACCTTATTTTAGCAACTTTGTAAATTCTGATATGAATCCTGAAGATGCGAGGAGTATGTGTCTTCATCCTGAAGAAACAATGTTAATAAAAGAAGATAATGATATTAAGAAATATACTATTGAAGAGATATTTAAAGAATATAAGGGAAAGAAAATAGATAATGAATGGTTTGAAACTAATAATGAAATAGAAACACTTTCCTTGAACCCAAATAACGGCAAATTTGAATGGGCTAACATAAGTAAATTTTTAAAAACTACTGATAATAAGATTGTCAAAATAACTGCTAAAGATGGTAAAACAATGCGTGTATCTGCTAATCATTTAGTTGCTGTTTATTCTGATAATAATATCAAAACAAAAATAGCAAAAAAAATTAATGAAGATGATATCTTACTGGTAACAAAAAATAATGAATTAATGGCCAATGATGAAACAAATATAATTAACTTCAAAGAATTAATGAAAAATGATGAAAATAATTTTGATTATGCCGTAACTGAAATACAAAATATTGAAAAAGAAGATTTAAATTATCAACAAGAGTTTTTTGATGTGGAATTAGAAAAAAATCATTATTTTGTTCATTCTGATGGTAATATAACTCACAATTGCTGCAGGCTTAGACTGGATAATCGAGTATTACGTAAAAGAGGTGGAGGACTTTTTGGAGCAAATCCAATGACAGGTTCAATAGGAGTTGTAACATTGAACATGCCTAGAATAGGTCATATTGCAAACAATAAAGATGATTATATGAACAGAGTATATGAATTAATGGATATGGCTAAAGAAAGTCTTGAGATTAAAAGAAAAGTATTAGAAAATTTAACTGAACAAGGTTTATATCCTTACTCTAAATTTTATTTAAAAGACATTAAAAAGAGATTTGATGAATACTGGAAAAATCATTTTAATACTATAGGTATTAATGGTATGAATGAGTCTATGATAAACTTTATGGGAAAAGATTTAACTGAAAAAGAAGCTCAAGAATTCACTGTAGAAGTAATGCAGTTGATGAAAGATAGAATGCAGGATTATCAAACTGAAACAAATAATTTATATAATTTAGAAGCAACACCCGCTGAGTCCACTTCTTATAGATTAGCAAGATTAGATAAACAAAGATTTGGAGATAATATTGTTGCTGCAAATGAAGATAGAATTAAAGAAAATGATGCTGAACCATATTATACTAATTCAACTCATCTACCAGTAGGTTATACAGAAGATATTTTTGATGCCTTAGAAATACAGGATGATTTCCAAGTAGAATTTACTGGAGGTACAGTATTTCATGGATTTTTAGGAGAAAGGTTAAATGGAATTGAAAGTACTAAAAAGTTAGTTAAAAGAATCGCTGGAAACTTCAGACTTCCATATTATACAATAACTCCTACCTTTAGTATTTGTCCTGTTCACGGATATTTACGCGGAGAGCATAAATACTGTCCTAAATGTGAAGCAGAAGAAAGGGCAAGAGATGACAAGTAAAAAGATAAAAATATCAGGTCTACAAAAAACATCATTAATTGATTACCCTGATAAAATAGCGACTGTTCTTTTTACTCAAGGATGTAATATGGACTGTCCTTTTTGTCATAATCCTGCTTTGATTCCAGATGAAAATGAAAATGAATATATGAACTTAGAATACTTTTGGCAGTATTTAGAAAAAAGAAAAGATTTAATAGACGGAGTTGCTATAACCGGTGGAGAACCTTTAGTTCAAGAATCTATTTATGATTTTATTAAAGACATAAAAAAATATAATTTATTAGTTAAATTAGATACAAATGGAACTAATTTTAAGTTGCTTAAAAAATTAATTGATGAAGATTTAATAAACTATATAGCAATGGATATTAAAGGTCCAATAAAGGATTATGAAAGGTTTTGTGGAATTAAGTTAAATAAGGCATTAATAGATAATATTGTAAAAAGCAAAGAATATATTTTAAATTCAAAAGTTGATTATGAATTGAGAACAACTGTAGTTCCTGGACTTCATTCCAAAGAGACTATTAGAAAAATTGCACAGGAACTAAAGGGTGTAAAAAATTATTACATTCAAAACTTTAGGTCTGAAAAGGTTAATGATTTAAATTATACTAATAAAAGAAGCTTTTCTGAAACAGAACTAAAAGAATTTATTAAAATTTTTAAAGATAATGGTATTAATGCAAAAACAAGAAATTAAAAGGAGGAGAGAAAAGTGAGTAAAAAACAAAAATGTGAAGTTTATTCAAGAGTAGTTGGTTATCTTTCTCCAGTATCAGAATGGAATGATGGCAAACAAGAGGAGTTTAAAGATAGAAAAACTTATGATGTTAACCAAAAATTAAAGACTTCTTAATGTAATAGATAAGGCTCCCTGCAGGGAGCCTTTAATTTTATCTTAAGAATATTTTTAAAGTTTTAATTTCAAAAGGGTTTAGCTTTAGTTCATTACTTTTTGTTAGTATTTTAATATTATTTTCCATTAAATCAGTTTCAATAATTTTATTAATATTTTCATTAAAAGATAATTTTACATTTGTCTTCTTACCAGCAAATTCATGAAATCTTAGAATGTAACCTTTATTGTCTTCAGCCAATTTAAAACTATCAATAGTAATATTTTCATTATTTATATTTATAATGCTCTCCAAACTAATTTGATTACTATCATTTTTCAGTTTTGTTTCTTTAGGGAAATAATATAAGGGCTTATTATTTAATTGCATTGCATTTTTTTCAATAGAAACAATATCTATTGGTTTTGGGGATAATAATAATGAATAAGTAAATTCATGTTCGCCCAAATCAGCTTTAGGATCTGGATATATTCCACCTTTGAGCAAAGTTAAATTTATGACATTTTTGCTAATATTATGGCCGTATTTACAGTCATTTAAAAGGCTAATACTGAGTTTGTCATTGTTTAAGTTTACCCATTTATGAGCTGGTACTTCAGTTTTTGCTTTAGACCAAGAATCATTTTTATAGTTATCTCTTTTAATATATCCCATTGAAAGGTCAAAAAGAGCTTCACTATTTTTGATATTCAATGGGAAACTAGTTTTTAGTAACTGCTGTCTTTGATTCCAATCAACTTTAGTTTTAAAATCAACTTTGCGTTTATTATCAAATAGCCTTATTTCTTGTGTAATAGATGAATTATAAAATTTTCTTTTTAATATAATTGAATGAAAGAAAGGACCTTTTTCTTTGATCTTAATATATTCAAGTTGATCAATATATTTTTTATTGTCTTCTGATATTGATAGATCCCAAGAATCAAAATAGGTAGATTTGTCATCATATAATTTAAGACGATTGACAAATTCATTATTTTCTACGTATTCAATATTTTGTTCTTTATCATATATGGAATAAATTCTTCCATTTTCATCAAAAGATATTTTTAAATATTTATTTTCTAAATGATAGTTACTTGATTGTAAATTATTTTTAATTTTAGTAGATTCTTTTAATAATTTAACTTTTTTGATTTGAAAAGGATTTATATTTTTTGTTTGAAAGTATATATAGTTTTCATCAATTTGTAGAGGATATATTTTTTCATTGATTTTTATAGAATTATAGTTGTCATTTAAATATTCTTTTTTTATAGATAGTATATTATCCATATTGAAACTGTGTGGATTGAATATAAATAAATGATCAGAAGTCGTTTGAGATTTTTTTGTAAGAAACTCAAAAATATTGTTTTTAATATTAACTAAATTTTCTTCTAAATCTTTATAGTCATCAATAGCTTCGTTATATACTTCTTCGATACATGAGCCCGGTAAAATATCATGAAATTGATTTTTTAACAAAACTTTCCATAATTTTTCAAAGTTCACTTCTAAGTTTATTCCTTTAAGATGTGCAAATGAATAGAGGAACTCGGTATTTATTAATAAAAATTCTAATTTACGATTATATTTTTTTAACTTGGCTTGTGTTGTATAAGTTCCCCTGTGTTTTTCTAAATATAATTCATCATTCCAGATCGGCAAATTATCTTTATCAAATATTTTCTCTAAATGATCATATATATTACCTGTCTTTATTTCTGGTAGATAAGGTATATTTGTCATTTCGTTTAGATTATTTAATTGAGACTCTGTATTACCCCCACCACCATCTCCATAGCCGTATAGAGACAATACTTCTTCAATATCTTTTTGTTTTCTGTTATTATATGCATCATATATTTTTTTGGGTTCTAAGTTTCCACCATATGTGTCACTTAATAAATAAGATTGTATTTGGCTCCCATCTATACCTTCCCATTTAAAGATATTATAGGGAAATTCGTTTGTATCATTCCACTGTAATTTTGTTGTTATGAAATAATCTATATTAGATTTTTTTAATATTTGAGGTAAAATAGCACTAAACCCAAAAGAGTCCGGTAGCCAAGCGATCTTTGTCTCAATATTAAAATGGTTTTCAAAAAACTTCTTTGCATAGAGAATCTGTCTTATTAATGATTCACCATGAGTTAAATTCAAATCTGGTTCAACCCAAAGAGAACCATCTATAATAAACTGTTTTTGTTTTAATTTAGCTTTTAATTTATTAAATAATTCTGGGTAATACTCTTTTAAATAATCATATAAGATTGCTTGAGCCTGGATAAAATAATAATCATCATAATTATCTATTAAATTTAAAGTTGTACTAATTGTTCTTTCAAGTTTTCTGATAGTATCAGATATTGTCCACTTGAAAGCTATATCTAAATGAGAATGTCCAAGAGCAAATACCTTTCCATTTCTGTCGTTGATATTAATTTTATCTAAGGAGATTATCATATAATCATAAGAAGTATTAACAGACCTTTTAAATACATTTTTATTAGAAGTAAAGAAATCTATTTTTTTAATACCATTTTCCATAATATTTTCTAGTTTAGATTTTTCTTTCTCATCAATAACTTCAATTGCATTTTTTATATTTTTAATTAATACATACAATTTTTCTACTTCATTGTTTTTATTATAAACAAACGCTTCTCTAAAAAGATGAGGAGGATAAGGTTTATTGTACATTCTTTGATGTTTTGCTGATAAATGAACATCATGTGTAGCTAAAATTTTAAAATAATAAGAATCATCATTAACACTAGGTAGTTTTATTTCTTTTTCATTAATACCCCTGTATACTTTGTTGTTAAGATATAATGTACATTCACCATCAATATCTAAATAAAGGTATGGATTGTCATATTTTTCATTTAAATTAATACTATTCATAAAGAAAAAAATCTTACCGGTATTGTCCCAAAAACTATCATTACCGGTAAGAAAAATATTTTTTTCTTCAATAGGATTATATTGATTTTTATTATCTTTTTTAACTTCTTGGATTTTCCATTTTTTTAGAGGTATTTTTTGTTCAAAAGTTTTTTCCTTTAAGTCTCTTAAGATCAAATCGACTTTATCTGGTAACATATTTTTTACTCCTTTTTAACCCTTTACTGATCCAGCTAATATACCACGTACAAAGTATCTCTGTAGTGAGAAGAATATAATTAGAGGTACAATTATTGATATGAATGCTCCAGCTGTTAGAACATGCCAGTTTTGCCCATAAGAACCTACTAAGTTAGCCAATCTAACTGTTACAGGAGCAACATCTTGAGTACCACCTAAATAAATTAATGCTACAAGTAAATCGTTCCAGGTCCATAGAAATTGAAAAATTACAAGTGATGCTAACGCTGGTACCGATAAAGGTAGAGCTAGTTTATAATAAACCGTCCACATTGATGCACCATCTATATAAGCAGCTTCAAATAAATCATCAGGTAAAGTAGAAAAGAAGTTGTATAGTAAAAATACTGAGAAGGGCATCCCATAACCAGTATGGGCTATCCACAGTCCAAGAAAACTACCTGATATGTTTAAAGTGTTAAAAATTCTTAATATAGGAATAAATGTTAATTGAAGAGGAATAACTAATAGTCCAACTATAAGTCCATAAATAACCATTCTACCTCTAAACCTTAATTTAGCTAAACCAAAGGCTGCAAATGATGCAATACTAACAGGTAATATTGTCCCCATAATTGCAATAATAAAACTGTTTCTAAAAGCAATATTCATATTGTTTACATTTAATACTTGTCTATAGTTTTCAAGAGTAAATTGTGTAAATTTTAGGGGGCTGTTAAATACTGTCCACCAACCACTACTGTTAACATCTGCTGCTGGTCTAACAGAAGTTATTAGCAAACCTATAGTTGGTAGTATCCAAATAAACATGATAGCTAATAACAAGACATTTATTATGATTTTCGTTATTTTGTTATCATTCATTTGCTTCCCCCCGCATTCTTTTAATATTTATAACAATTACTGGAATAATTAAAACAAATAATACAACAGCTATTGCACTTGCACGTCCGAAGTTCCTATATTGAAATAATTCTTTATACATTCTATTTGCTATTACTTCTGTTCTGAAATTACCATTTGTCATTACGTAAACAATATCAAATATTTTAAGCACATTAACAACCATAGTTGTTGCAACAACGGCTATTGTGGGTGCCATGTGAGGTAAAATAACAAACCTAAATACCTGCCATTCAGTTGCTCCATCAACTTTGGCCGCTTCAATTTGATCTCGTGGTATTCCTTTATATGAAGCAGAAAGTATTACCATACAAAATCCGGTCCACATCCAAACACCAACAAATATTAAAGCAAGATTATTTATCCAAGGTCCTTGTATTAACCAACCAATTGGTTCCATACCAAGTGACATTAGGATTTGATTTAATAAACCAATTTGTTCAGATCCTGGAGGACGGTAAGTATAAACAAACTTCCAAACAACACCAGCACCAACAAATGAAATAGCCATCGGCATAAAAATAACTGATTTTGCTATTTTTTCATATCTAACACGGTCTGAAAGGATAGCAAATAATAAGCCTAAGCCTACAGTAAGAGATGTAAATACTACAAGCCATAATAGGTTGTTTCTAAATGAAATAAGCATTGTCTGGTTTGTAAAAGCATAGATATAATTTTCAATACCTACAAAGGCCTCTGAATTAGGCCCAAAAAAACTTAAAATAAATGTGTGAATAGAGGGATACAGTAACATAAGTCCAACAATAAGAGTGGCTGGCCCTACAAAGAGGGCCACCCATTTCTTTTTACCTAATTCTTCCATATATTAAACCTCCCGGCTATACTTTAATTTGTTGCATCTCCGGAACTATATGCATCATCAGCTCTTTCTTCTATATTTTCTAATACACTATCTAAGTCTTGTCCACTTACATAGTCTAAAAGACCTTGCCAGAAAGCTCCAGAACCAATAGCAGCTGGCATTGAGTCAGAAGCATCAAATCTAAATGTTTCTGCATTATTTAAGAATTTTGCCATTTGTCTAGTTGTTTCATCTGGATAAATATTAGGATTGATTCTATTGTGTGTTCCTAATTTACCAAGTTCACTTAACCAAATAGACTGTGCACCAGGAGTAGCCATATACTTCATAAATTTACGTGCGTCTTCGTTATCATTCATCATACTAAGCATATCAGCAGCACCTAAGGCAGGTGTGCCATATTCTTCATCAATAGAAGGTAGTGGGAAGAAGTCAAAGTCTGCACCAGCTTCTAATTCAGGATTGCTTTCTTTTATGAAACTTGTAATGAAACTAGCCTGACGGTGTAGTCCAGCTCTTGGTGGTGATGTGAATAATGGATTTGGTGCATCACCAAAGTTAGATGATAATACAGATGTTGGTCCACCATATACCATATTTGGATCTTTAGCATATCTACCAAAGATTTCAAATGCATTTTTTATTCTTTCATCTGTCCAAGGAATATCGTGTGCTATCCATTGGTCATATACTTCAGGTGAAGCTGTTCTTAACATAATATCTTCAATCCAGTCAGTTCCTGGCCAACCACTAGCAGCACCAGATTCTAAACCAATAGACCAGGGTGAAATTCCGTCTTCCTGCATTTGTTGAGCTAATTGATCCATTTCTTCCCAAGTTTCAGGGATTTCATAACCATTTTCTTCAAATACTTTAGGGTTATACCAAACTAAACTTTTTGCATCACCAGCGATAAATAGTGCATACATACCGTCTTCATAAGTTGCTAAATCTAGCCATTTTTGATCAAAGTCTTCTCTTAAATAACTCATATTAAATACGTTTTCTAGATTTACTAAATCTCCATCTTGAGCTAAGTCTTTCATCATACCAGGTCCAGACACAGCTACAATATCGGGAGGATTACCTGCTTCAAGTCTTGTTGTTAATAAAGTGGGGAGATCTCTGGTTCCTTCATATTGGACTTCTATTCCTGTAGCAGCTTCAAAAGGTTCAACCATCTTATTAAATGCATCCAATTCACCGCCACCCCATACACCCATAACACTTACTGTTCCATCTTGGGCAGAAGCCTGAAAAGAAAATAACAATAAACTAATCAACAACATCAATGTTAAACCAGTAGACAATTTAGCTTTCATTGTTTTAAACCCCTTTCTTGTTTTTCTATTTTTATTATTCTTTAAAAACAAAAAATCACCTGCATGTCATGTTTAAATATAGATTTTAAGCTAAGCAACCAACAATTCAACTATTATTAGTATTTTACTTACAATAATAAGTTGATTAATCACCTCCTAATGTGATTATTTACTACTTTCTCTTTTTATTAATTTATGAGGAATAAATATTTTATTATTTTCAATTTCCTCATTATTAATCTTTTTCATTAATACTTTCATTATTTCAGTACCTAATTCAGTTCCAGATTGAAATACTGTACTTAATGATGGACTTACATACTTTGAAGCTTCAATACCATCAAAACCAACTATGGATATATCTTGAGGGATTTTAATGTTATTATCAATACAGTATTTGATAGCACCTATAGCCATTTGGTCACTAAAGGCAAATATTGAATTTAAATTTGGATTATTATTTAATAAAGTTTTTGCACATTCATAACCACTTTTATAACTAAAGTCTCCTTCAGCTATATATTTATCTTTTAATTCAATATTTTTGTTATTAAATACATTTATAATACCTTTCATTCTTTCTTCACTTGCAACAGAATCTCTATATGGTCCCCTTATAATACCAAAATAGTCAGCTGTTTTTAATAAATATCTACTAACATCTTCAGCAGCTTTAATATTATTTACTGTAACAGCTGGTAATTCAGGATCTTCTAAATATCCTGAAGCAAAAACACTAGGAATCTTACTTTTCTTAACTGCTTTAATAAGTTCTTCGGAAAAATTTGCAGTTAAAATAACTAAACCATCAATCTTTTTTTGTTTAAACATATTAATATAATAAAGTTCTTGTTCTAATTCACCTTCAGAATCTCCATATATAATGTTATAACCATCCTTAATAGCTTCAGTTTCTAAACTTATAAGAACTTCCATTAAAAATGGATTATCCATACCAGCACCGATTATGCCAATTAAGTTACTGATATTTGTTCTTAAAGCACGGGCAGAGTCATTTATTTGATAGTCTAATTCATCTATTGCTTTTTTTACACGAATAGAAGTATCTTTACTTACCAATGAACTGTCATTTATAACACGGGAAACAGTTGATAAGGAAACACCTGCTTTTTTTGCAACATCTTTCATTGTTATTGCCATAATAATTCTCCTTTAAGATGAAAACGATTTCTGAAAACCATTTCATTGTATTTATTTTATTCAATATTAATCATTTATCCTGCTATAATTTTAATTTTACAATTTTATGACATTGTTCTATGAATCTTTAATTTTAGTATATTATTGAGAATAATTTTAACTATAAAAACATATTATCCTTACACTGTGAAAGCATATGATGTAGTTTTGAAAACTTTAATTTATATTATTAATGCAAAATATCGAATTATTTTTATGACATATAGGAAAATCCATTAGATAATACTGTATTACATTCCAAAATATATAGTACTTATTTCTTTTATTCATTAGAATATCTGCTAAACAAACACTATCATAATGCAATGAATAGCAGTATCTTATCGATTATTGCACTCTGATTTTAAAACTTTTGGAAACTCATTTAATCAATTACACTAACTGTTTAAATAAGGTTTTCTATATTTTCTTTAAATTAGAAGTCACTTATAAATTAATAATAACAATTGTTTTTATAAAACCTTTCTAAAATCTCTCAATAATATTTCAAATTTATTATTACATTGGGAATTTTGTTTATTTTAAGATAATTTTACACTAATTAAAGGTATAAAATATAAATAACAATATTTTATGATGAGTGGAGTGATATAATGAAAAATCAGAGATGGTGGAAAGAGGCAGTTGTATATTAGATTATCCAGAAGTTTTATGATAGTAATAATGATGGAATAGGAGATATTAATGGAATAATTAAAAAACTGGATTATATCAAAGATTTAGGTGTAGATGTAATCTGGTTATGCCCGATCTATAAGTCTCCAAATGCTGATAATGGTTATGATATATCGGATTACAAAAAAGTAATGGATGAGTTTGGGAAAATAGAAGATGTGGAAAAGTTAATTAAAGAAGTTCATAATCAAGATATGAAGATAATACTTGATTTAGTTGTTAACCATACTTCTGATGAACATAGATGGTTTAAAAACTCAAAACAATCAACTGATAGTGCTTATAGAAATTATTATATCTGGAAAGATGGTAATGGAGATTTGCCTCCTAATAATTGGGGCTCAATATTTGGTGGTTCTGCTTGGAAATATGATCAAAAAACAGATCAATACTATTTACATTTATTTGATGTAAAACAACCTGATTTAAATTGGGAAAAACCTAAAGTGCGGAATAAAATATATGAAAATATGAGATGGTGGTTAGATAAAGGAATTGATGGTTTTAGAATGGATGTAATTAATATGCTTTCTAAAGACCAAAGCTTTCCAGATGGTAAGGTTATGGATAATGAAAGATATGGAGATGGAAGTCAATATTATCTAAATGGACCAAAATTATATGACTATTTATCTGAAATGGGAGAAGAGGTTCTATTTGATTATGATATAATGACTGTAGGTGAAACTCCAGGATTTGGTGTTGATAATGCAATAAAGTTTTCAAAACATGAGGGAAAAGATTTATTAAATATGGTATTTCATTTTGAACACATGTCAGTAGATAGAGATGATAAAAACAAATGGGTAAATAAAGAAATTGATTTAAAATTATTAAAAGATATATATGAAAAATGGAATAAAAGTCTTTATGAAAAAGGATGGAATGCTATATATCTAGGTAATCATGATCAACCTAGAATTGTATCAAGATTTGGTAGTGATAAACAATATAGGAAAGAATCCGCAAAAATGTTGGCAACATTGCTTCTAACAATGCCAGGTACTCCTTATTTATATCAGGGAGATGAAATAGGAATGACGAATGTGAAATTCGATGACATAGGAAAGTATAGAGATGTTGAGACAATCAATCATTATAGAGCAGAAACTAAAAGTAGACCTAAAGACAAGGTTATGCAGGAAATTTATAGAACGAGCAGGGATAATGCTAGAACACCTATGCAGTGGAATAAAAATATAAATGCAGGGTTTACACAAAGTACTCCCTGGATTAATTTAAACCCAAATTATAAAGAAATTAATGTGGAAAGTTCCTTAAAAGAAAGTGATTCAATCTTAAAATATTATAAAAGGATAATTAAAACAAGAAAAAATAATAAAGGTTTAATATATGGGAAATATGATACTGTTTTGTATGAAAATGAGTCAGTTTTTGCTTATATTAGAACTTATGAAAAGCAAAAATATTTAATATTATTAAATTTCTTTGAAAATACTTTGCAAATCAAATTACCTGATAATATAAAACTTGAATGAATATAATTTAATAATTTCTAACTATAAAAATAATAAATATAGATAATAATATTATTACTTTAAAACCATATGAAAGTTTAGTTTTCAAGTTAAGCTAAACTTAATAATGATCTATCATTATAAAAACCTTGTTTATTTTTTTTCTGGAATATTTCTAATAAATGATTTATTGTCATATTGTTTTTGGTTTTTCCATCAATATCAATAATTATTTTACCATGGTTCATCATTAACATGCGATTTCCAAATTTTAAAGCATCCTTCATATTGTGAGTGATCATTAAAGTAGTAATATTATTATTTGATACAATTTTTTGAGTAAGGTCATTAATTTTAATTGCAGTAGCAGGATCTAATGCAGCTGTATGTTCATCTAATAGCAATAGATCAGGTTCTATAATTGTTGCCATAAGTAATGTTAATGCTTGTCTTTGACCACCAGATAAAAGTTTTACTTTTGTATTAAGTCGTTTTTCTAAACCAAGATTAATTTCTTCAAGATGTTCTTTAATAATAGTTCTTTTTTTCTTATTCATAGCCCATTTAAGAGATAGTTTTGAACTTTTATTTAAAGCCATTGATAAGTTTTCCTCTATAGTCATATCAGGGGAAGTTCCCATAAGTGGGTCTTGAAAAACTCTGCCGATAAAGTTTGCTCTTTTATACTCAGGCATTTCTGTAATATTTTTTTCTGATAATATAATTTGACCGGCTGATAATTTAAAAACACCAGCTATACTATTTAATAAGGTAGATTTACCTGCCCCATTTCCACCAATTATTGTTATAAAATCACTATTTTTAACTTCTAATGTAATATCTTTTAAAGCCTTAGCTTCATTACATGTGTTTTCATTAAATGTCTTTGTAACATTAGTTAGTTTTAGCATTTAATTTACCTCCAATCTTCTTTTTAATATTAGGTGCTGATAAAAATACAATTACAATTAAAGCTGTTAAAAGCTTTAAATCTGAAGCTGCAAAACCACTCATAAGTGCAAAAGATATGCTGCCTCTATAAAGTATTGAACCTATTATGATACTCGGAATAGTGTAGTAGAGCTTATCATTGCTAAAGATGACTTCTCCAATAATAACTGATGCTAAACCAGCAATTATAGTACCAATTCCCATACTAATATCAGCAAAACCTTGATACTGTCCTATCAAAGCACCTGCCAAGGCAACAAAGCTGTTGGCAATAATTAATCCCATAAATTTCATGTTATCTGTATTGATAGCCATACTTCTAACCATAGCAGGATTATCCCCTGTTGCTCTTAATGCATATCCAAGTTTTGTTTTCATAAATAATATTAAAGTAATTAATACTAAAATAACAACAATTAATATTAATAATAATTCATTATAATCAGTAAAGTTAAAAATATCAAAAATTGTCCTACTTGAAATTAAAGGGATGTTTGGTCTACCCATAATCCTTAAATTTATAGAATATAATGCTGTCATTGTAAGTATACCAGAAAGTAATGGAGCTATTTTAAGTCTGGTATTTAAAAAACCTGTTATTGAACCAGATATTCCACCAGCAAAAGTAGCTACAAGCAATGTCAAAAATGGATTATATCCTATTATTATCATTTTAGATGAGACAGCAGCACCTAAAGTGATGCTGCCATCTACAGTTAAATCTGCAAAATCTAAAATTCTAAATGTTATATAAACTCCAATGGCCATAATACCATAGATTAATCCTTGTTCAATTGATGTTATAAGAAACCATAAGTCCATACAATAACCTCCAGTACCTAACTTAAATTATTCAATTAATATATCGATTTTATCCACTAATGATTCTGGTATTTCTAGATTGAAATTTTCAACAGCTTTTTTATTTACAATAAGTTGTAGATTTTGAGAACCAATTATTGGTATATCAGATGCTTTTTCTCCATTTAATACTCGTGCTGCAATTTGACCAGTTTCTTTACCTAAAGTAAAATAATCAATTCCCTTAGTAGCAATTGCACCATTTTCAACTTGTCCTTTTTCTGCTGCAAAAACTGGAGTATTATTTTCCATAGCTATTTTTATTATAGAAGGAACTGCAGAAGCGATTGTATTGTCTGTAGGTAGGTATATAGCATCAACTTTATTTACAATAGTAGAAGTTGCTAAAGCTATTTCACTTGTGTTGGTTACAGTACCTTCAACAATTTCTAAATCCATTTCAGATGCAGCCTCTTTAGCTATATCTACTTGAACTACTGAATTAACTTCACCACTGTTATATAAAATACCAATAGTTTTAGCATCAGGTACAAACTGTTTAATTAAAGATAATTGATCTGCAACCGGATTCATATCTGTAGTTCCAGTTACATTTTCTTCTTTATTTACTAAATCAGAAACTAAACCTGCTTCTACAGGATCAGTAACTGCAGTTATTAAAAGAGGAGTATCTGTTAATACACCAGCTGCTGCTTGAGCACTTTTAGTAGTTATTGCTAATACTAAATCCAGTTTTTGTCCTTTAAATTTTTGAGCGATTGACTGTGAGGTTGCAAAATCACCTTGGGCATTTTCAAGATTAATTTCAAGGTTTTCACCTTCAATAAAACCTGCTTCATTTAATCCTTCAATAAACCCATCACGAGCAGCATCCAATGCGGGATGTTCTACAAGTTGAGATATTCCTACTTTGAATAATTTTCCTTCTGTTTGAGCTGAAATTTGAAAAGTAAAGAATAATACAAATGAAATGAGAATAGACATTACCAATAGAGATTTCTTACCATTAATTACCATTTTACATCTCTCCTTATTTTAGTTTTTTGGTTTGGATTTTTTGGAAAGAGAAATAAAAAAACACTCCTGGGAAGGAGTGTTTAAAGACATAGAAATACATAGAAATTTCCTAAGTATTTTCTCCTACCATATTACCATATTACCAATTATTAATTTTTTTAATTATACACAGTAAATAAACTAATGTCAAGTATTTTATGTTAATTTATTGTACGATGACTTAAACCAACTGCTACTTCATTGAGATTTAACATCCCAACACCAAAAAATATTGCGACTACTAAATGATCTTCTTTTCGAGCAATACCAATTTTACCACCAATGTTTAAACCTACTGCACTTCCCATGATCTGTTTTAAAGCTTCATGAGTAGCACCTGCAACTGCACCTTGATTTGAGTGTGATTCATTAATCAAATTTTCTCGTCTTGCAGCTATTACTGCATTTTCTATTATTTTTTTAACAGACTTGTTGTATTCACCACCAAAATCAACTGCTGCAGTCTTGATACCTTGAGAATCGCGATAATCTTTTTTTAATTGTTTTTCCTCGGAACGGTCTGAAATAGCTAATCTTAATGCTGCTTTTGCAATAATAAGGCTTTTTTCCATTTATGTAAGCCTCCTAATTCTATTTTATTTAATTATAATTTATTTTAAAATATATGTCAATTGTTACCATCTATAATTACTTGAAAATAGCCGGTTATTCTGATATATTTTATCTAAGAAAAGAGATAAAATAGGAGGAAAATTAATGATCACAGTAATTTCAGCCAGTCATAGAAAATCTGGCAATACAGATAAAATGTTAGATATATTTATTGATGAGATTTCAAAAACAAATGATTTAGAGAAAATCAAATTAATCAATTATGATTTAAATATATGTGAGGCTTGTTTAGACTGTCATCAAGATGGTTTATGTATTTTAGAAGATGATATTAATGATCTATATAAAAGAGTTGAAAAAGCAGAAGGAATGATAATTTCTTCACCAATATATTTTGCTTCTATAACTTCTGTTTTAAAGATATTTATTGATAGGGCAGAACCTTATCGAGCTAAGAATATATTACAAAATGATGTAAATAAAATAAATAATTATAAAAAAGGATATTTTTTAGGTGTTGGTGCTTACAAAACTGATTTGTTTTATAATAATGCTAAAGAAATAATAAAAAATTATTTTCATTCTTTAAATACAAAATATACTGGAGAATTATTTTTTAAAGGTGTTGAAAAAAAGGTGAAATAGAAAGTGTTGAATTCTATGAGGAAAAAATAAGTCAGGCTGCTCGTAATTATTTAAAACAATTATAAGGAGGCGTTTTTTTATGGCAAACAAGGAACTTGAGGTTATTAAAGAAGCAATTTTAAATGAAAATGAAGGTTATCAAGTTTACATGATGGCAGCAGAGAAAATTGATAAAGAAGAAATAAGTGAATCCTTTAAAAAGCTGGCAAAAGAAGAACTTAAGCATATTGATTGGTTAAAAGAACTTTATCAAGATATGGAAGGAAAAGAAAAGATTAACATTTACAGTTGATGAAATAAAACCTCCTGAAAAACCCAGAATTTTCAAATGGGAGAAGATTGAAAAAGAAAACTTATCTTTTGCTTTATCAGTATTTGGTTTAGGTGTAAAAATGGAAAAAGATGCAATTGAATATTATAAAAATGCTGTAAGTAATACTGAATCTCAAGAAGCAATGAAATTATATAAAAAAATAATTGAATGGGAGTATCAGCATTTGAATTTCTTCCAAGAACAGTATGATATGTTAAAAGAAGACTGGTGGGCAGAGCAAAGCTTTGAACCGTTTTAATAACAAAACCCTGCAAAAAGCAGGGTTTTAAGCTATTTTGTACTTTCTTTATGTTCTGAAGCTAACTTAATATAGTGTTCAGCGTTTTCAGTGATAGAATTTATTTCATCATCAGAGAGCTTTCTCACTACTTTAGCTGGTGAACCCATGATTAAACTTTTGGGAGGAAATTCGGAGTTTTCTGTAACTAAACTTCCTGCAGCAACTATTGAGTTTGCTTTAATTAATGCATCATTTAATAGAATTGCTCCCATTCCAATAAGACAGTTATCTTCAACTTTACAACCATGAATAGTTGCATTATGACCGACTGTAACATTTTTTCCAATTATTAAAGGCTGATCGGAATCAACATGTAAAGCTGAATTATCTTGAATATTTGTCCCTTCACCTAAGATTATTTTATTAAGATCTGCTCTTAATGAAGTATTATACCAAATGCTTGTTTTTCCTTTTAATTCAACATCTCCTACAACTTGTGCACCTGGTGCAATAAATGAGCTATCTGATATTTTTGGTTTTTTGTTTTTATACTTATGAATCATTATATTTACCCCCTTTATATTTTTATTTTATTCAACACAAAAGATTTTAATCCTTCTTATTAGATTTATTATACTTGAATATAAGGGATTTATTTATTATAATTAAATAAGTATGATGGAAGGTGAGATAATGAAATTTGCAATTATTGGTGGAACATTTAATCCTGTACATATTGGTCATTTGATTATTGCTGAAAGAGCCTATCTGGAATTTAATCTAGATAAGGTTATTTTTATGCCTGCAGGAAATCCACCTCATAAAAACAATGAAAATGTAATTGATAAAACTCACAGGATAAATATGTTAAAAACCGTTATTGAAGATAATGAACATTTTGATTTATCTTTATGGGAAATAAATAGTAATGGAAAGTCTTATACAGTTAAAACAATTGATCATTTTAAAGATAAATATGATATCAATAAAGTTAATTTAATTATTGGTACTGATTCTTTAGCTCAGATATTTAACTGGTATAAACCTCATTATGTATTATCCAATTCAAATCTATATATTGCTAAAAGAAGTGGATATTCTTATTCTGAAACAATGAAAGATCAGCGCCTTAGAGAGTATCAAGACAGCATTAATTTATTGGATAATTCTTTAATAGATATTTCTTCAACAATGATAAGAGAATATGTAAGAGATAAAAAATCGGTTCGTTATCTTACTCCTGATAAGATAATTGGATATATTAAAGAAAATAATTTATATGGGTGAAATTAATGATTGATATCAAAAGTTTAAAAACTAAATTAAAAGAAATTGATGGTTTTAGATATGAACACAGCTGTTTTGTTAAAGATACTGCAGTTAAGTTAGCAAAAAAATATAAAGCAGATACTTATAAAGTTAAATTAGCTGCTTTATTACATGATTATGCCCGTAATTATTCAAATGAAAAATTAATTGATATAGTTAATAAAAATAATATTGAGGTAGATGAATGGGAACGTGAGATTCCTGAATTATTACATTCACCAGTAGCAGCATTTATTGCTGATGATGAATTTGGTATTAAAGATAATGAAATAATAGATGCAATAAGATATCATACAATCGGCAGACCAAAAATGAGTAAGATTGAAAAAATTATTTTTCTAGCAGATATTATTGAACCAAGCCGTGATTTTCCTGATATAAATTATATTAGAGAAGCTGCTGATAATAATTTAGATAAAGCTGTACTTTTAGTTTGCGATTTTACTATAAAATATAATATTGAGCAAAACAAAATAATTCATCCTAATACATTGTTAGCTAGAAATGAACTCTTGAAGGGAGAAAACTAGATGTTTAAAAAGGTTAACTGGAAAATAACTGGACTTATAATAGTTTTATTAATAATTGTTTTATCTTTTTCTATATATTTAAACGATGATTTTAGTTTATTAGATATAAATCCTTTTCGTGAATCAAAGCTAAATATATTAGTTGCTGGTTATGATTCAAATATAAACGGTCCACCTAGGGCAGATACAATTATAGTAGCTAGTGTTGATTTGAGTTCTAATCAAATTGGACTATTATTTATTCCTAGAGATACAAGAGTAAAAATAAATGGCAGGGGATATGACAGGATTAATGCTTCCCATGCTTATGGTGGAATTGAATTACTAGATGAAACTGTGGAAAACTTTATTGATGTAAAAATAGATTATTATTTGGAAACAGATTTCAATGGATTTGCAGATATTATTGATCTTCTAGGTGGACTTGATATACATATAGATAAACCATTACATTATGTAGATAAGGCAGGGGGATTATATATTGATCTTCCAGCTGGTGATGTTCATTTAAATGGTGAAAAGGCACTTCAATATGTGAGATATCGAGGTAAACTAGGAGATATAGGAAGAGTTTCAAGGCAGCAGAAGTTTGTTGAAGCCTTAATGGATAAAGCAATATCTTCTCAAACATTATTTAATTCACCATCAATATATAAAGAAGTAATGAATTCCGTAAATACAAATATACCACTAAAAGATGTAACACCATTTTTAAAGTTGGCAAACAAACTTGATTTAAGTAAGGTAAAAACAGAAATGGTACCGGGAAAACCAGAATATATAAATAATGCTAGTTACTGGATAGCAGATGAAGATGCATTAGATATAATGGTAGATAATTTAATCAGAAGTAAAGAATATATCCAAAATGATAAATATTATATTACTATTTTAAATGGTAATGGTGTATCTGGAGTTGCTACTAAAACTGCAGATGAACTAAAAAAATATGGATTTAATATAAATGATATATCTAATGCCGATAGGTATGATTATGAAGATACCATTATTTATTATAAAGAAGATGAAAAAGTAGCAAATGGAATTCAGGAAATTCTAGGTGGAGTAGTAGAAAATTCAGAAGAAATTGAAGCCGATTTTCAGATTATATTAGGAGAAAAGTTTTTAGATAATTCATTAGTGAAAAAGGAGGAACTTAATTAATGTCAAAAGATAATTTCAAAAAAATTGCTGAACTTGCAGCTGAAGCTGCAGATGATAAAAAGGCATTTGATATAGAGATATTAAATGTTGAAGGATTAACTATAATAGCAGATTACTTTGTTATTTGTTCAGGTAATACAGATAAACAAGTACAGGCTATTGCAAGAGCAGTCGAAGAAAAATTAGACGAGGAAGGTATTTATCCTAAACAGATTGCAGGAAAAGATGAAGGTAGATGGATACTGATGGACTATGCTGATGTAATTGTACATGTTTTTCATAAACATGAAAGACAATACTATGAACTTGATAGATTATGGGCTGATGCTGAAAAGATATTGAAAAAAGAAGAAACTTCTTGACTTTAAGCCTATAAATTATTATAATTTTTTATATAGATAAATATTGATAATAAGGGCAATGAAAGAAAGTAGTAATAGTATTGTATTTTAAGAGAGCTGCTGGTTGGTGAAAAGCGGTAATATAATATTATGAACTCGTTCTGGAGCCTATACTGTTGAAATTTAAGTAGATGGTATCGTAAAAATGCGTTAAGTTTTTTAAGTGGATAACTACTATCTATTAGGGTGGTACCACGGGTAATCAACTCGTCCCTTGCTTGGGGATGGGTTTTTTTATTTTATAATATATTATTAGTTAATCAAGGGGGAATTATAAGTGAAAGATTATTATAATTTTAAAGAAATTGAGAAAAAGTGGCAAAAAAAATGGGATGATGAAAGTCTTTACAAAACAAAAAATAAAGATAAAAAAGATAATTATTATGTATTAGAAATGTTTCCTTATCCTTCTGGCAAGTTACATATGGGCCATGTAAGAGTATATTCAATTGGTGATGTCATTGCTCGTTTTAAAAGAATGAAGGGACTAAATGTGCTTCATCCAATGGGTTGGGATGCATTTGGACTTCCTGCTGAAAATGCAGCAATTAAGCATGGTAATATCCATCCAAGAGAATGGACCTGGGATAATATTGCAAGTATGAAAGAACAGATGAAATCTTTAGGACTAAGTTATGACTGGGATCGAGAAGTTGCAACTGCTGATCCTGATTATTATAAGTGGACACAATGGTTTTTTGTAAAAATGTTTGAAAATGATTTGGCATATAAAAAAGAACAGGCTGTGAACTGGTGTCCAAGTTGTGATACTGTATTGGCTAATGAACAGGTTGTAAATGATCGTTGTGAGCGTTGTGATACTTTAGTTGAACAAAAAGAATTAGAACAGTGGTTTTTAAAAATTACAGATTATGCTGATGAACTTCTAGAAGGTCATGATAAATTAGACTGGCCGGAAAGAGTTAAAACAATGCAGAAAAACTGGATTGGTAAAAGTGAAGGAATGAGAATAAAGTTTCCAATTGAAGAGATAAAAAAAGAACTTGAAGTTTTTACCACAAGGCCAGATACAATTTATGGTGCAACATATATGGTATTAGCACCTGAACATCCATATGTTGATGAATTAATTGAAGGTAAAGATAATGAAAAAGAAATTAGAGAATTCATAAAAGACGTTAAAGCACAAAAAGAAATGGAAAGAACTTCAGCCTGAATCAGAAAAAGAAGGTATTTTTACTGGTAGTTATGCTACAAATCCAATGACAGGTGAAAAGATACCTATTTTAATAGCAAATTATGTATTGATGGGTTATGGAACTGGAGCTATAATGGCTGTACCTGCTCATGATCAAAGAGACTTTGATTTTGCAAAAAAATATGATCTTCCAATTACAGCAGTAATTCAACCTGATGAAAAGGAAGAAAAACTAGATGGATCTAAAATGGAAGAAGCATATAGTGAGGATGGCTATTTAATAAACTCTGAAAAATATAATGATCTAAGTGTTAAGGATGCTTTTGATGCTGTTGCTGATGATATGGAAGAAAAAAATATTGGTAATAGGGAAGAAAATTATAGATTAAGAGATTGGTTAATTTCAAGACAAAGGTACTGGGGAACTCCAATACCAATTGTTTATTGTGATGAATGTGGAGCAGTACCAGTTCCTGAAGAAGAATTACCAGTTGTATTACCAGATGATGTAGAATTTTCACATACTGGAGTTTCTCCTCTAGCAAAGTCTGAAGAATTTGTTAATACCACTTGTCCTAAATGTGGTGGAGATGCTAAAAGAGAAATAGATACTATGGATACTTTTGTTGATTCATCCTGGTATTTTTTAAGATATATTGATCCTAATAATAAAATGGCACCTGTTGGTAAAGAGAAAGCTAATGATTGGTTTCCAGTAGATCAATATATTGGTGGTATTGAACATGCCATACTTCACTTATTATATGCTAGATTTTTTACAAAAGTAATAAGAGACCTAGATTTAATTGATGATGGTGAACCATTTACTAAATGGTTAGCACAGGGTATGGTCTTAAAAGATGGAGATAAAATGTCTAAGTCAAAGGGCAATGTTGTAGACCCTAGTAAAATACTTGATGAATACGGTGCTGATACAGCAAGATTATTTATCCTTTTTGCTTCACCACCTGAAAAAGACTTAGAGTGGAGTGATAAAGGAGTTGAAGGAGCCAACAGGTTCTTAAATAGGGTTTGGAGATTTGTCTCTGAACACATTGAGCTCATTAAAGATATTGATGTAGAAAAAATTAACATTGATCAAAATAATCTAACTGATCAGGAAAAAGAACTTCATAGAAAGTTACATGAAACTATTCAAAAGGTTACTGAAGATATTGAAGAAAGACTGAACTTTAATACAGCTATAAGTGCTATAATGGAACTTGTAAATGAAATATATCATTATGTAGGTAATAATGATGAAATAAATGAAGAACTTATTAACACTTGTTTCTGAAAAATTAGTACTAATGCTTGCACCTTTTGCTCCTCATATGAGTGAAGAACTATGGAATAAAATGGGACATAATGATACAGTCAATCGAGCAAAATGGCCTGAATTTAGTAAAGAGGCTATCAAAAAAGATGAAGTAACAATAGTTATTCAAATTAATGGTAAGGTTAGAGACAAAGTTGATGTAGATGCTGATATATCAAAAGATAAACTTAAAGAAAAAGTTTTTAATCAAGATAAGGTAAAAAAATATACAGAAGGTAAAGAAATTATAAAAACTATTGTTATACCTAAAAAATTAGTAAATGTTGTTGTAAAGTAATATTTTAAAAATATAATTTAAAACCCCTGTTTTAATAGCAGGGGTTTTTTGATATAATGTAAGTAAACTTAGTGTGAGGTGAAAAAATATTGAAAAGAGAGTATAAGTGTGAAAAATGTGGAAATAAAGAATACGATAAATCTGAGATTAGAACCACTGGAGGCAAATTATCTAAACTGTTTGATGTACAAAACAAGAAATTTGTTGCAGTAAGTTGTACTAACTGTGGATACACAGAGTTTTATAAAATAAATGACAGTGGTACATTAAGTAATATATTTGATTTTTTAACTAATTAATAGATATAGGGGTGTATTAAAAATGTCTGGAATAGTATTTATGAAAACAAAAATGTTAGATGAACTATCAACATTTTATACAGAAAAAATTGGGATGGATGTGTGGTTGGACCAAGGTCAAGTGTAAAATATTTGAAAAAGGAAATTTGCAAATTGGGTTCTGCCAGTCTGATGAGGTAGAAAATGATGGTGTTATTACATATTACTATAACTCTAAGGAAAAAGTAGATCAAATACATAAACAATTAACCGGAAAAGTTAAAATTTTAAAGTCTCCTCAAGAAAATAAAAAGTTTGATATTTATCAATTTTTTGCTGAGGATCCAGAAGGAAGAACTTTAGAATTTCAATCTTTTTTACATGATACAAAGCCATATTTAAGTGGTAAAGAACTGTTATTAAATCGACGCAGTTATAGAGAATATTCTGATCGAGAAGTTAGTGATGAAGTAATAAAAAAGGTGATTGATATTAGTAGATATGCACCTACCTCAATGAATTCACAATCTTATTATTTTAAGATTATAAGAGACAGAGAATTAATTTGTGACTTATCTACTATCAGAAAAACTGCTTCTGAACCAATAAAAAAAGCACCGATAGCAGTTGCAATTTGTTCTGATAATGAGCTTTCCAATCGGTATAAACAAGATGGAGATATAGCTGCATATCACTTTATGTTAGCTGCTAGACTGTATAATTTAGGGACATGTTGGATTGCTGATATGGATCGTGAAAGCATTAAAAAGAAATTAAATATACCAATTGAACATTATATTGCGACAATTACACCGGTTGGTTATATTAAAGAGGAAACTAAAGCACCAAAAAGAAAAGAAATAGCAAAATATATTAGATAAATTTAGGAGTGTTTTTATGAGAGAAAAAGCCTGTGTTGTAGATGTAAATGGGAATCAAGCCAAGGTTGTTGTAACTAGGTATTCTGCTTGTAGTAAGTGTGATAAAGATTGTATATTAGGAATGGAAGAGAGTCATGAACAAGATAGCATATATGTTGAGGTAAATAATGATAAGAATGCTGAAGTCGGTGATACAGTTAGTATTGAACTAAAAGACAGTTCATTAGTAATGGGTTCTTTAATTATTTATCTTATTCCACTGTTATTTTTTGTAGGAGGATACTTTGTTGGGATAAGGTTAAATTTTTTAACAGGTTCTATTTCACAAGAACTAACGGGTATTATATCTTCATTTGTCTTTTTATATCTTTCATTTTTAATTACAAGAAAAATTGATAAAAAAATTTCAAAAACAAATAAATTTAAATCTGAAATGGTAGGAATTGTTTCGAAAAATAATCCGACAAGGAAGTGATAATGTGAATTCTATTTCTGAGGAAGTAAAAGATGATTTAATAGTTAGGTTAAATAGAATAGAGGGACAGACTCGTGGAGTAAAAAAGATGATTGAAAATGAAAAGTACTGTGTTGATATTTTAACACAGATTGTAGCTGTAAGAGGTGCCTTAAAAAAGGTTGCTTTAAAGGTTTTACAGGAACACATAGATGGCTGTGTACAAAGATCTTTAAAAAATGATGATGAGGAAATCATAGATGAATTATTAGATGTTGTAAATAGATTTATTGATTAATTTTTTGATTTGAATACAAAGAAAATATTTTAAAATAAATTTTATTATTAATAAGAATTGATTTGTAAGTATTAAGCCTTGATTCCAAACAGGAGTTCACCTCCTGTTTTTTAAATTTAAAAAAGGGATAAATAACATCATGTTGAATTAAAAAGATACGCTTGAAAATTAAAAACATTTAATATCTAAATCAAATTGAAATATTAAAATGATTATGTTATTATAAATGATGCTGCCTAAAGAGTCAGGAGTGATAATAATGCAGCATTTAGATTATTTAAAAGTTCCAAAAGTTTTGATTAAAGATGATAGATTAAGTGATAAAGAAGTAGGTCAACTCACTAGACTTTTTTTAAAAAGTGAAATTACTAGTCTATCAAATAAGACTAAATGGTTGATTGATAAAGAGATCATAAGTGATTTCAAATTACTTGATTCACTATTTATTAAGGGATGGTTGGCTAAAGAAGATGGTAATGTTTTTCTAACAATACCAGCTAAACTGATTAGTCAAAACATAGAAAGCAAAGAAAAAGAATATAATGAGAAGGGTTCAAAAATTGCCCGTAATTGGGATAAATATTTTGGAACATTAAACTTGACTCCAACTTTTTTAGAAAAACTATTATCATTTATAAATGATGGTATTAGTGAAGATGTAGTTGTTGAGGTAATCAAAATAAGTTCTAAGAAAGCAAAGGGTAATCCAACAAATTATATAATTTCATTACTAAGAGACTATCTAAATAGATCAATATATACTATACACGACTTCAAAGAAGAAAAACAAAGGATGGAAGAGTATGAAAAAAGACTTCAAGAAATTAATCGAAAAAAAGAAAAGAGAGATGAAGACGAAACCCTCGAAGACTACTACAAAAAGGGATATAGATAAACATATTCCAAAGGAAAAAGCAATTAAAAAAATATATGATATAATAATTGAAAACAGCCATATTCCACCCAAATTTGATAATGCTAGTTTTTCAACTTTCAATTTTAGTGCTTGTCCCCAAGAAAATGTTAAAAAAATAAAAACTATAAAAACCTATGCTAAAAATATATTAACTGCAATTAAAGGACCACAATCGGTTTATATTTACAGTAAATTTAATGGTTGTGGGAAAACACATGTTGCTATAGCCGCTTTAAAAACTGCTGCGAAAGTTTTTGCACAGGAAATATATAATAAAAAGCCTGAATATTATTCAAGAAGAGGAGTATCATTTAGTGACTTTAATTGGCGTCCGGTGTTTTTTATGAGTGAAGTCAATTATCTATGGAAAAAACGACAGTTTAACTCTTCAAATCAAGATCTTAAACGAGAATTAGATACTATAGAAAATGCTGTAATGAACTCTAAATTACTTGTTATTGATGATTTTTTAAGAGAACGCAATACTGATTTTGTATTTGGAAATTTAACCGCTTGGTTAAATCATAGATATGATTATAATAAACCAGTAATCTTTACTTCAAATAGTGATTTCTTTAAAATGGCACAAAATAATGAAAAAAATCCATATTACAATACAAATCATCATAAAGCTGCAACATACTTAGCGTCTCGTATAAGTGAGATGACAAAAGGATATCAATTTTTATTTTTAAGTTCTCCTAAAGATGATTATAGGCAGAACAGTTATTAAAGTGGAGGCGATTAGACATTGTTATCAAGAACTGAAACATTATTAAAGTTAATTGAGTTAAGAAAAATGATCCAAGTAAAAGAAAATAATTCAAGGCAGGATATTACATACCACTCTGAAATTAAAAATCATATTGAACAGTTAATTCATGACATTGCAGGTTTACCTGAAGAGGCAAGATATGTTATCAATGAGATAATTAATAAAGTTATTAATCAGGACATCTCCACTAAAACTGCTGTTGTAGCTATCCATGAAATTTATAAGGAATTTAATGATATACATCAGATAAAAAATAAGAAGAAAGAGAAAAAAGATAAATCATATAATGTAAGCAAGATGTATAAAAATGGATATAGGTAAATGTTTTAATATAATATAACTAATAAAAGTTGAAAGGATGAAAATAGTTGTCACAATTATTAATTGGAATAGCAGGAGGAACGGCTTCTGGTAAAACTACATTGGCCAAAATATTAAAGGATTCTTTTAAAGATGATGTAACTATGTTAAAACATGATTTTTATTACTATGATAAGAGTCATTTTGATGTAGCTGAAAATAAAATTAATTTTGATCATCCTGATTCTTTTCAAACAGAACTTTTAGTTAAACATTTAAAAAGTTTAGTAGCTGGGTCACCTATTGAGCGTCCTGTTTATTCATATAAGACTAATGAAAGATTATCAGAAATAAAAACAGTTAATCCTTCACCTATTATAATTGTTGAAGGAATCTTAATATTTCACTACCTAAAGTTAAGAGAACTTTTTGACCTTAAAATATATATTGATACAGATGCAGATATTAGATTATTAAGAAGAATTAATCGCGATATAAAAAATAGGGGAAGAACTTTTGATTCGGTTAAAAATCAATATCTTTCTACTGTAAAACCAATGCATGAAAAATATGTAGAGCCTACAAAATATAAATCTGATATAATTATACCAAATGGTGGCTTAAATGATATCGCAAATGATCTAATAATCAAAAAAATTAAATCACATCTTTAAACTTATCCCTTAACCGGGATTTTTTTATTATCAATAAAGGAAAATAATGTTAATTATAGAAATAAATAGATATAGGAGGTGATCTAATATCAATTCTAAAGTTGTTAATTCTATATCTATTTTAGCAATTATCTTATTATTGATGACTGTATTTAATTATTATAATCAAAAAAATATTAGTGAAAATTATAAAAATATTTCTATAAGCAAATTTAAAGAAAATGAATTTAATACATATTATGATGCAAAAGATAATAATATGATAGAAGTATATATTGGTGGAGCTGTAAAAAACCCAGGTACTTATCAAGTAAAAAAGAGTTTATCTATAGATGAGATAATTCAAGATTATGTAATTTTAGAAAATGCAGCTGATCTGTCAAAAATAAATAAAAATAAAAAGATACAACATAAAGACAGAGTAATTATACCCCAAAAAAGGAACTGATAAAATTTGATATTCAACAAAAAATTTATTATAAGTTCTCTAGTGTTATATATATTAGGTATTTCATGTGGTTATTATTTAAATAATATCAATACAACATTTTTAATAATAAATATTGTATTAATATTGATCACTTATATTATATTTCCCAAAAAGGTTATGATAGTTATATTAATCTGTATTTTTTTAATTGGATTTTTTTACATGTACTATCTTGAATATAACTATAACAGTAATCAATCCATAAACTCATTTAATAATCAAGTTGTCGAAGTAGTTGGAAAATTAAAATTAAATTTAGATTCAGTAGAAGGAAATTCTATTCTTTTAGAACCTATATTTGTAAATAATAAAAAAATTAAGTATGGGAAAATACAGTTGTGGAAAGATGATCTAAAAAATAATGTAGGTAATGGAGATTTAGTGATTGCTAGAATTGCTTTAAAAAGACCAAAAGATGCAAGAAATCCTGGTGGGTTTTCATATTTAAATTATTTAAAACACAAAAAAATATATAGTGTTGGAAGTATTTATGAGATATATAAGATACAAGATTATTTTAGTATCTATCATCCAATTATTAGTTTAAAGGTTAAATTACTTAATTTAATTGACCAAAGTATTTCTCCACCTGTTAATACTTTTGTTAAAGCATTAATATTGGGGGAAAAAAATAATTTAGATGATAATTGGTCAAAATACTTTAGGAAAGCAGGAGCTAATCATTTACTTGCTATTTCTGGTTTACATGTAGGATTTTTATCGTTATTTATTATTTCACTTTTAAATTTATTTAATTTTAGTGATTTTAATAAAAATAATATTTTGACTATAATATTATTAGTATATATAGTAATGACAGGTTTTCGTGCTTCTGTTTTAAGGGCTTCACTTTTGGTTATTATATATAGATATTTAAAACAGTTTAAAATAAAGATGGATTTTTATAGTATATTATCGATTGTTTTATTTATTATTTTAATTATAAATCCTTATCAATTGTTTTCTATAGGACTGAAGTTGAGTTTTTTAGTTTTACTATCAATAGTTGTGTGGACAAAAGTATTTAGCCAATATATGCATTCTTCTATTGCAGTTAGTTTGGCAGCTCAGATAGGTTCAATTCCTTTAACTGCTTATTATTTTAATACTATTAATCCTTCTGGAATAATTACTAATCTCTGGGCAGTTCCCTTGGTTTCTATAATAGTATTTTTGGTCTTAACACATTTTTTATTTGGTTTAATTGTACCTTTTTTAACTGAATTTACAGGTTCAGTTATTTATTTATTATCTTCAGTTCTAAAAAAAGGTGTAACATTGATGTCAACATTGCCTTCAGCTGAAATTTTTGTAATTAAGCCTTCTTTAATAAATGTATTTTTATATTATATCTTTGTCTTTTTATTAGCATATTATATACAAAAAAACAATTTTAAAAAGAAAAGTCTTTCTTTTATTAAAATAATACTTGTGTTAATTTTGACTACAAGCTTGCTTGTATATTTTATTAATCCAACAGATAATGAACTGTTAGAAATATATTGTTTAGATGTTGGACAAGGTGATTCAATTTTTATAGAGCTTCCAAATGATAAAAACCTATTAGTTGATACAGGTAGTATTAATTCAGTACAAAATGTAATTGTACCCTTTTTATTATCTAAAAGGATTAGATATATAGATTATCTTATTATATCTCATTTTGATAGTGATCATAGTTCTGATATTGACTATTTAATAAAAAATAATTTTGTTAAAAATTTAATAGTTTCCAAAAAAGTTGATATCGATTATATGAATAAAAGAGAGATAATAAGAAAAACAAACAGTAAAGATATCAGATATTTATTGGGCAGATAATGAGGATAAATTGAATTTAGATAATACATATATAGACTTTATAGCACCAATAACTAATAAAAAACTGGGGAGTAGAAATAATAATTCTATTGTTTTTAGGTTAAAATATAAGGAATTTGAGATGCTTTTCACCGGAGATATTGAAAAGAAAACTGAAGATATTATTCTTAATAAGATAGATACGAATAGGTTAAAAGCAGATCTTTTAAAAGTATCGCATCACGGCAGTAATACTTCCAGTACATTAAGTTTTATAAAAAAGGTTAATCCTGTCCATGCTCTAATAAGTGTAGGAATTAATAAATACGGTCACCCAGATAAAAGTGTTTTAAATAGATTTAGAAAAAACAAAGCAAATATTTGGAGAACAGATAAAAAAGGTGCGGTTATTATAAAAACCAATGGCTTAAATTACAGTATAAATTCGTATCTAAATTGATTAGTTATACTTATGTGTGTTAAAATTAAATAGAAGATATAATTACAGGTAGTTTATAGGAGGATAATTTTGAATAAGAAAGTAGAGAAAGTTTTAAACTTAAAAATTAATAAAATTGATAATCTATATATCATATATAGTACTGAAGAGTATCTATTGGATAAGTTTGAAAGAAATTTCAAAAATAAGTTTATAAACAAGGAAGATGAAGATTTTAATTTAACATATATTAGAAGAGAAGAAGAAGTTTTTAAAAATATTGTTAGTAAGGGTTCAACATTACCTTTAATGTCTGAAAAAAGGTTCATCATAGTAAAAGCAGGCAATATTTTCAAAACAAAGATTACCAGACTTTGATTTATTTAAAAAGTTTATAAAAGACATACCAGATACTACAGTTTTGATAATATTTATCAATGAAGATATATCTAAAAATAAAAGAATGGATAAGGTCAAAAAGCTGGCCGAAGTCATTAATATTAAAGCTCCTAAATATAAAGATTTGAATAAATGGATTATTGATCAATTTACAAAAAGAGGGAAAAAGATTGATTATCGAGGAATAAGATTATTAGAGAAGATGTTTAACAATAACTTGCAGCAACTTGATTCAGAAATAAATAAAATTTGTACATTTATAAATGATAAAGAACGAGTTGATGTATCTGATATAAAAAATGTAATTACCAAGGATATAAGGTTAAAAGAAAATATTATATTTGATTTTTTAGATTCGATAAGTAAAAAAGAAAAAGATAAAAGTGTTTATTTTTTCCATCAAATGATTGCTAATGGTGAAATACCTCAAATAATATTTACTATGATTGCAAGAAGAGTTAAGTTGATGTTAATTATTAAAGATTTAAAAAGACAGGGAATAAATCATGAAAAGATAGCTAGTAAAATTGGAGAACACCCATATCCGGTTAAAAAGATATATGGATATGTTGATTCTTTTGACTTTGGTGAGCTTGAAAATATGTTAGATGAATTCCTTAAAGCGGATATAGATTATAAATCGGGGAATAATACTGTTGAAAATGCTATACAAAATGCTATTATTAGTATATAAAAAAATAAACGGCTTATTCCTAAAACAGAATAAGCCTTTTAAAATACTATATTATTTAATTTCATTAAGCATTTTTTTCATTTTTGATTTCTTTCTAGCAGCATTGTTTTTATGAATAATGTTATGAGATGCAGCTTTATCAATAATTTTATATGTTTCTGGTAATAATTCTTCAGCTTTTTCAACATTACCGTCTTCGATAGCTGCTTCAAAAGTCTTTATAGTATTTTTTAGCTTATCCTTCCAGCGTCTGTTAACTTTTCTTTTCTTTTCAGCAGTTTTAACTCTTTTCTTCGCAGATTCAATAATAGGCACAACTTTCACCTCCTTGTAAGTGAACGATATATTTATATGGTGTTTCCTAAATTTGCACAATATCAATTTTAACATTAGATATATAAAAATGCAAGTTTTTAACTCATATTATTGTTGAAAGTTTTGCAATCTTGATAAATGAAATATACAATGTTATAATTAGCAGCAGGTATTTATATATAGAAAGGGGAAAATTATGGACTGTCAGCATATAAGAAATTTTTGTATTATAGCACATATAGATCATGGCAAATCAACACTTGCTGACCGTATTCTGGAATTCACAAATACAATAACTGGTCGAGATATGAAAGAACAGGTTCTTGATAATATGGATTTGGAAAGAGAACGCGGTATTACAATAAAGGCACAGGCGGTTAGAATTAATTATAAGGACTATGAGCTTAATTTAATCGACACTCCTGGACATGTTGATTTTTCTTATGAAGTATCAAAAAGTTTGGCAGCAGCAGAAGGTGCATTGTTAGTAATAGATGCAGCTCAGGGTGTTGAGGCTCAAACTATGGCAAATATATATTTGGCATTAGAAAATGATCTTGAAATTATACCAATTATAAACAAGATAGATTTAGATACTGCTAATCCAAATATGGTGAAGGAACAACTAATGGAAATTGGTATTGATCCAGATGAAGCCATTTTAACTAGTGCTAAAGAAGGCACAAATATTGAGGAAGTATTAAATGCTGTTATTGATAGAATACCAGCACCACAGGATAATACAGCCAAACCATTAAGAGCATTAGTATTTGATTCTGTTTATGATTCTTACCAAGGTGTTATTGCATATGTTAGAATTAAAGATGGTAAAATAAGTGTTAATGACAATGTTAAGATGATGGCAAATAATAAAAAATATGAAGTTGATGAAGTTGGAATATTTAATCCTACAATGACTGCAGTAGATACTTTAACTGCAGGTGAAGTTGGATATGTCATAGCAGGTATTAAAGATGTTAGAAACTGTAGAGTTGGTGATACAATGACTTTATCAGACAATCCTGCAGAAAAACCCCTGCCCGGATATAAGAAGGTAAAACCAATGGTATACAGTGGTTTATATCCTTCTGATAATAATGACTTTAACTTATTAAAAGATGCTTTAGAAAAACTACAGTTAAATGATGCTTCATTAGTTTTTGAACCTGAAACCTCAGAAGCATTAGGTTTTGGTTTTAGATGTGGCTTTTTAGGATTACTACACATGGAGATAATTCAGGAAAGATTAGAAAGAGAGTATGATATTGATCTGATTACTACTGCACCAAGTGTAATATATAAGATAGAGACAGAATCCGATGAACTACTTGAAATAGAAAACCCAGCTGATTTTCCTGAACAAAATGAAATAAAGGTTATTAAAGAACCATTTGTGAAAGCTACGGTTCATATGCCTGAAGAATATATTGGGTCAATTATGGAATTGTGCCAGACCAACCGTGGTGAGTTTATAGATATGCAGTATGTAGATGAAAATCGTGTTGCTTTAAAATATAAAATGCCGTTAAGTGAGATAATCACAGACTTCTTCAATCAATTAAAATCAAAATCAAGAGGCTATGCAACACTTGATTATAAAATGATTGGATATGAAAAATCTGATTTAGTAAAATTAGATATACTAGTAAACAAGGAACCGGTTGACGCATTATCAACTATCGTGTTTAAAGATAAGGCACAACAGCAGGGACAAAATCTAGTTAGAAAGCTAAAAAAATTAATACCTAAACAGATGTTTAAGGTCCCTATACAGGCTGCTATTGACAATAATATTTTGGCAAGAGTAAATATTCCTGCCCAAAGAAAAGATGTATTGCAGAAATGTTATGGTGGTGACATAAGCCGCAAACGTAAACTTCTTGAAAAACAAAAAGCAGGTAAAAAAAGAATGAAAATGGTTGGTAAAGTAGAAATTCCACAAGAAGCATTTATGGCTGTACTTGAAAGGGAAGAAGATGAATAAATTCTTAAATTATGAAGATGAGTTTGGATTATATATTCATATTCCTTTTTGTAGGAAAAAATGCAGTTACTGTGATTTTTATTCAATTAACTATAAAAATGATAACCTAAAGGAATACTTAAAATATTTAATTAAAGAAATACAGTTATATTCAAAAGTTTTAGATAATAAAGAGGTTAAGACAATATATATTGGGGGAGGCACTCCCAGTTTATTGTCTCCTAATGAAATTGACTATCTTTTGAAACAGATAGATAAATATTTTGATATAGAAAATAATATTGAAATTACAATGGAATCTAATCCAGATAGTTTAAATGAAAAGAAGGTAATTGAATATAAACAGGCTGGTATAAATAGAATAAGTGTAGGGATACAGTCTTTTATAAATGAAGAATTAAATATTTTAGGTAGGGTTCATGATTCAAAAAAAGCAATAAATATAATTGAAATATTACAAAAACATATAAGTAATTATAATATTGATTTAATATTTGCTTTACCAGGTCAAAAATTTGATGATTTTAAATTTAATGTAAACAAAGTATTGGAGTATAATCCACCTCACATATCATTATATAATTTACAGATAGAAGAAGGCACTTTGTTGTATAAACAATATCAATCAGGTAATATAATACCAGTTTCAGAAGAACTAGACTATAAAATGTATAACAATGCCATAGAAGTATTAGAAAATGCAGGATACAATCATTATGAGATTTCTAACTTTGCAAAAGAGAATTATAAGTCAAAACACAATTTAGTTTACTGGAATTATAGACCATATTTAGGACTTGGACCAAGTGCTCACGGATTTAATGGTAAAAACAGATACTATAATTCAAATAGTTTAAAAGATTATATAGAACAATTAAAGAAAGACAAGTTACCTATTGATAGCATTATTAATCTAACAGAGGATGAATTGATATCTGAAAGAATGATTATGGGTTTACGATTATTAGATGGAATTAATAAAAATGATTTTGAAAATAGATTTAACAGATCAATAAAAAGTATATATAAAAATGTTATATTTAATTTAAAAAGACAAAATTTATTAGCTGAAGATAAAGAAAAGATTTATTTAACTAAAAAGGGTTTAAACCTTGGTAATAAAGTGTTTTTAGAATTTCTGTTATAGTTAAAATAATTATAAAAGTATTTGACAAAATAATAGTGATATGTTATTTTATTAATAGTTATTAGCACTCTTATTAGTTGAGTGCTAAAAAAGAGGTGAGTAATGATGGTTAAAAATTTAGACGAAAGAAAAAACAGTATACTACATGCCATCATTCAAGAACATATAATAACAGCTTCACCAATTGGATCTCGCACTATTGCTAAAAAATATGATCTTGGAGTTAGTTCTGCTACAATTAGAAATGAGATGGCAGATTTAGAAGAACTTGGTTATTTAGAGCAGCCTCATACATCTGCAGGTCGTATTCCTTCAGATAAGGGATATAGATATTATGTTGATATTTTAATGAAAAACAAGGGAATAAATTCAGATAAGTTAATTAAAACTTTAAGTGAAATTACAAAAAACAGACATGGAATAAATGGTATTGTATCTAGTATGACTACAATGCTGTCTGAATTCACAAAATATGCTACAATGATTACTGAACCAGAGTTTAAAGATCTTAAAATTAGTGAACTTCAGCTTATGAAAGTAACTGAAGATAAATTATTGTTAGTTATGGTAACTGATAATGGCTTTGTAAGTGATAAACTAATTAATATTAAAGAAGATTTAGATAAAAGAAAAATTAGATACATTAATAATTTCTTGATAAATAAGATAAGAGATAAAGAAATTAATGAACTAACAGATCAATATTTTAAAGAAATAGAAAATGAATTAGTAAAAAAAATAAATCTATCTCACCAGTTATTTACAATTATAAACAAAGAAATTGACGAATTAATAAAACCAGAAGATGTGAGAATATATATAGGAGGTACATCCTATATTTTAGATCAACCTGAGTTTAACGATATTGAATATCTTAAAAAAGTTTTAAATATTTTAGATCATGAAGATAACTTGAAAAAATTAATTAAAGCTAAAAACAATAAAGAACTAGAAGTTCGAATTGGGCATGAAAATGAAATCGAGGAAATGCAGCGTTGTAGTGTAGTAATTGCCAATTATTCTATTGGTGATAAAGCAGTAGGTAAAATTGGGGTTTTAGGACCTACTCGTATGGAATATCCCCGTGTAATATCAACTGTAAATATCGTATCCGATATTTTAAGTAAAATAATTTCAGAGGTGAACAAATAAAATGGTGTCAGAAGAAAATAAAAACCAAGAATTTGAAAATGAAGAAGGTTTAGAAGAAAATAAAAGCGATGATGTAAAAACAGATGAAACAGTCGACCTCAAAGAAAATATAACTGAAGAAAGATTAGATCAAATCAAAGAGGAATTATCTACAGTAACTGAAGAAAAAGATGAATATTTAAATAGATTAAAAAGAATGAAAGCAGACTTTGTAAACTATAGAAATAGAACAAAAAAAGAAAAAAGCCGTATAGAATCAAGTACCAAAATGGAATTTATCAATTCCATTTTACCGGTAATTGACAACTTTGAAAGAGCTTTAAAGTCTGTTGATGAAGATTCAGAGTTTCTTTCAGGTGTTCAAATGATATATAAACAGCTTTTAGATGTATTAAAAAAAGAAGGATTAGAAATTATTGAAACTGAAGGTCAAGAGTTTGATCCTCAGTACCATGAAGCAATTATGCAGATAGAGTCTAATGATTATGAATCAGGTTATGTTGTTGAAGAAGTTCAACGAGGTTATATAATGGAAGATAAAGTTGTTAGACCAGCCATGGTTAAAGTGGCTATCTAGTAAAATATATAAATTATTGAATTTAAAGGGAGGAATCGTTAATGAGTAAAATATTGGGAATTGACTTAGGAACAACAAATTCATGTATGGCTGTTATGGAAGGTGGAGAACCAACTGTAATACCAAATAAGGAAGGTAATAGGACTACTCCCTCAGTAGTTGCTTATTCAAAAAAAGGGGAGAGACTAGTTGGTGAATATGCTAAGCGCCAAGCTATAACAAATCCAGATAACACGATAGCTTCAATAAAAAGAGATATGGGTAGAGATATTAAAGAGAAGATGGGAGATAATGAATATACTCCACAAGAAATCTCTGCTATGATATTACAAAAAATGAAAAAAGATGCTGAAGAATACTTAGGAGAAGATGTAAAAGAAGCAGTAATTACAGTACCTGCATATTTCTCTGATGCACAGAGACAAGCTACAAAAGATGCTGGTAAAATTGCAGGTTTAACTGTAAAAAGAATAATAAATGAACCTACTGCTGCATCATTAGCTTATGGTTTAGATGACGATAAAGAACAAACTATTTTAGTTTTTGACTTAGGTGGAGGAACATTTGATGTTTCAATACTTGAATTAGGAGATGGAGTATTTGAAGTAATCTCTACAAATGGTAATAATAAACTTGGTGGAGATGATTTTGATCAAAGATTAATAGATTATTTTGCTGATGAATTTAAAAGTGAAACAGGTATAGATCTTAGAGATGACAGAATGGCTTTACAACGACTAAAAGATGCTGCTGAAAAGGCAAAGATTGAACTTTCTAGTGTTAAACAAACTAATGTTAATCTACCATTTATAACACAAACAGATTCAGGTCCAAAGCACTTAGATGTAGATATTACAAGAGCAAAGTTTGAAGAACTAGTTGAAGATCTAATTAACAAGACAATGGGACCAATTGAAAAAGCATTAGATGATGCTGGATTTAGCTCATCAGATATAGATGAAGTTATTTTAGTTGGTGGGTCTACGAGAATGCCTGCAGTACAAGAAGCAGTAAAAAATAAAATTGGTAAAGAAGCTCACAAAGGTATTAACCCTGATGAAGTTGTAGCTGTTGGTGCTGCAATTCAAGGTGGAGTACTATCAGGTGAGGTTGATGATATAGTACTATTAGATGTAACACCATTATCATTAGGAATTGAAACACTTGGTGGAGTATTTACTAAATTAATAGATAGAAATACAACAATACCAACTTCAAAAAGCAAAGTATTCTCTACTGCTCAGGACAATCAAACTGCTGTAGATATTCATGTTCTACAGGGTGAAAGAGAAATGGCTAAACACAATAAAACATTAGGTAGATTTCAGTTAACTGATATACCACCAGCTCCACGTGGAGTACCACAAATTGAAGTAGAATTTGATATAGATGAAAATGGTATTGTACATGTATCAGCTAAAGATAAAGGAACAGGAAACGAACAAAAAATTACAATCAAATCTTCCTCAGGATTATCTGAAGAAGAAATTGATGAAATGGTTAAAGAAGCAGAAGAACATGCAGAAGAAGATGAAATGAAAAGAAAAGAAGTAGAAACTAAAAATGAAGCAGATGCTTTAGTTCATACAACAGAAAAAACTCTTAAAAAAGCAGAAGATAAAGTTGATGAAAGCATTATTAATAAAGTTGAAGATGCAAAAGACGAACTTAAAGATGCTATAAAAGAAGATGACGTTGATTTAATTGAAGAAAAAATGGAAGCTTTAAATGAAGAATTAACAGAACTAAGCTCACAACTTTACTCACAAACTCAAGAAGGACCTCAAGGACAAGCAGGTCCACAGGGACAACCTGGAGCACAACAACAGTCCGCAGATTCGGCCGATGATGATTCAGTTGATGTAGACTATGAAGAAGTAGATGATGACGAAGTAGATGATGAAAAATAATAATAATTATGTTATAATACAAAAAAAGGGGTTTGTTCCCCTTTTTTTGATTGTATTATATATGAGGTGATAGTTAATGCCAGGTAAAAAAGACTATTATGATATCCTGGGTGTTAGTAAAGATGCATCCCAAAAAGAAATCAAAAAAGCATATAGAAAATTAGCTAAAAAGTATCATCCGGATATGAATGATGGTGATGATAAATCAAGTGAGAAATTTAAGAAAATATCTGAAGCTTATGAAATTTTAAGTGACCCAGATAAAAGAAAAAGATATGATCAATATGGACACTCTGGTATCAATGAAGAAGACTTCAATTTTGATGATTTTGCCAGAGGAGGATTTGGAGGATTTGAAGATATATTTGATATGTTCTTTGGTGGTGGAATGGGCGGTATGAATCGCCGTCGTAATAGTCCACAACGAGGAAGAGATTTACAGTACAAGTTAAGTATATCTTTCGAAGATGCTGCATTTGGAACTAAAAAGAAAATTACAATTCCAAGAACAGAAGAATGTCCAAAATGTAATGGATCTGGTGCTGAGTCAGATTCAGATGTTAAAACTTGTTCTAAATGTAATGGTAGAGGACAAATAAGAGTTACTCAACAAACACCGTTTGGACAGTTTGCACAAACAAGAACCTGTGATAAATGTGGAGGTTCAGGAGAGATTGTTGAAAATCCTTGTTCAAATTGTCATGGGACAGGAAAAGTTAAACGTAGAAGAAAACTTACAATTAACATACCTGCCGGAGTTAATAATGGTAGTAAATTAAGAATGTCTAATGAAGGTGAAGCAGGAGAAAAAAATGCACCAAGCGGAGATTTATATATACTAATTAATGTACAAGAACACGAACTATTTGATAGAAAAGGTGATGATGTATACTGTGAAGTACCAATTAACTTTGTACAAGCTACTTTAGGAGATGAAATTCAAGTACCTACTCTAGATGGCAAAGTTAAGTTTAAGATACCACATGGTACACAACCTGGTACAACATTTAGGCTGAAAAATAAAGGTATAAACCATCTAAACAGAAGTGGTCGTGGTGATCAATATATAAAAACTAAAGTAGTTATCCCGGAAGACTTAAACGAAAAACAAAAAGAACTACTAATGGAGTTTGCTGATATGAGTGGTGAAGAAATAAATCCAGAGAAAAAAGGTTTTTTTAACAAAGTAAAAGATGCATTAGGTGTTTTGTAAAATTATTAAATAGGATGGTAGCATATTATGCATAGATTTTTTGTAAAATCTAATTATGTTAATAATAATGTGGTTGAAATTAGAGGAAATGATTTCAACCACATTTCTAATTCTTTAAGATTAAAACCTGAAGATAAGATAATCATAACTATTGGAGATGGATATGATTATATAGTAGAACTTAAAGAATTTACTGATAAAGCTGTATTTGGTAATATTATTGATAAAAGTATCAATAAGTCTGAACCAAAAATAAAAGTTGATTTAGCTCAGGCAATTCCAAAAAATAGAAATATTGAATTAGTTATCCAAAAGGGTACTGAGATGGGAGTAAATAATATTATTCCTCTTGATACAGAAAGAACTATAGTAAAATTAACTCCCAGTAAAGAAAAAAGAAGATTAAAAAGATGGCAAAAAATAGCCCAAGAAGCTGCTAAACAGTCTCAGCGTGGTAAGATTCCAGAAATTAAAGATTTATTTTCAGTTAATGATAATAACAAATTACAAACATTATTTTCTAAATATGATTTAATCTTGGTATTATATGCAGGTAAGGCAAATAAAAGTATGAAAAATATTTTAAAGAAATATAAAGATGAAAAGTTAAAGAAGATATTAATATTGATAGGCCCTGAAGGTGGCTTTTCTTCAGAAGAAATAGAATTGTTTAAAAATAATGACTTAAATAACAATGTTGAAATAGTTACCTTAGGTACGAGAATATTAAGAACCGAAACAGCTGGTTTAACTGCCTTAACAAGTGTTATGTATGAATTTGATGAGCTAGGAGGAAAATAATGAAGAGTGTTGCTTTTTATACCCTTGGTTGTAAGGTTAATCATTATGAAACTGAGGCAATGATGGATAATTTTAAAAATGCAGATTATAAAGTAATTAATTTTGATCAGAAGGCAGATATATATATAATTAACAGCTGTACAGTTACTAATCAAGCTGCAAGTAAATCGAGAAAATATGCTCGTCGTGCTAAAAGAAGAAATAATGATGCAAAGGTTATTATGGTTGGATGTTATCCACAAGTAGATAAAGATGAAGTAAAAGAAGTTACAGAAATAGATTATATATTAGGTACTTCTGGTAAAAGTAATATTGTGAATTTAGTTGAAGAAAAGTTAGGTATTCAAAATAATATAAAATTACTTAAAGATAATAAAGAGTATGCAACATTATCAGAGTTTGAAGAAATGAACATTGATGATTTAACTGAAACAACAAGGGCATATATAAAAATTCAAGAAGGCTGTAATCAGTTTTGTAGTTACTGTATAATACCTTATGCAAGAGGAAGCCTTAGAAGTAGGAAACCCAAAAATATTATCAAAGAAATCAAAAATTTAGTTAATAATCATGGTGTAAAGGAAGTTGTATTAACTGGTATTCACCTTGGTGCATATGGAATAGAAGATAATAATCAGTATGCTCTAACTGAATTAATAGAAAAACTTACTTTAATAAAAAGATTAAACCGAATAAGATTAAGTTCTATTGAAGTTACTGAGGTAAATGATAGATTACTTGATCTAATTAAAACAAACAAAAAGGTTTGTTCACATCTTCATATTCCTTTACAAAGTGGTTCTAATAAAATACTTAAAAAAATGAATAGACCGTATACAGTTGAAGAGTTTAAAAACAGAGTTAAGGAGTTCAGAAAAAATATACCAGACCTTGCAATTACAACTGATGTAATAGTAGGTTTTCCAAAAGAAAGTATAAAAGAGTTTAGAGAAAGCTATAAATTTATAAAAGAAATCGGGTTTAGCAGGTTACATGTTTTTCCTTTTTCCAGAAGAAAAAACACTCCTGCCTATGACATGAAGCCAAAGGTTAAGGGAAATATTAAAACCAAAAATGCTAAAAGATTACGTTTGTTGAATAAAAGACTTATGTATGAATATAATTCAAAATACATTGGCAAGACTAAAAAGATTATTGTTGAAAATAATAAAGATCAAAAGACTGGTCTGTATACAGGATATACTGACAATTATATAAAGGTCTTAGTAGATGCAAAACCAGAAGATATTGAAAAAATTAAAAAAGTTAAAATAACAAGGTGTAATAGCTATGACACAGTTATAGGTAATATTTTGAAAAAAGAGGATTTTAATGGATAGTAAAGAATAATATATAGTACGGAAGGAGGGATATAGTTGTGACTGATTGCTTATTTTGTAAAATAGCAAATAAAGAAATGGATACCGATTTAATCTATGAAGATGAGAAAGTAGTAGTTTTTGAAGATATTAATCCACAGGCTCCAGTACATCTATTAATTGTTCCTAAAAGCCATACTGAAAATATTATTGAATTAGAAGACGGCGAATATGATATAATAGCTCATATTCATAAAGTGGCTGTTAAAATGGCAGAAAAATATAATCTGACTGATGAGGGTTTTAGAATTGTTAATAACAATTTAGAAAAAGCCGGTCAGACAGTCTTTCATATTCACTACCATCTTCTTGGAGGTAGAGAAATGCAGTGGCCACCAGGATAAAATTGAAAAAAGAGGTGGAAAAGATGTTAAAAAACAAAATATTATTAGTTTTAATTATATTACTATTATTTACATTTAACCTAAACGCACAAGACATTGTCTATCAAATACCTATCGAGGGTGATATTGATCAGGCAATGTTTTCTTTTTTTCAAAGGGGTTTTAACCAAGCCGAAGAAAATAATGCTGATATTATAATTATAAAGATTGATACTTATGGAGGATATGTTGATCCAGCAATAAAGATAAAAGATATTATTTTAAATTCAGATACCAAAACAGTTACCTTTGTATCAAATAGAGCATGGTCTGCTGGTGCTCTTATTGCTATCTCAGGAGAACAAATGATTATGCAGCGGGGTAGCAGTATTGGAGCAGCTGAAACAAGACCAAATGAAGAAAAGTATATTTCAGCCTTAAGAAAAGAATTTAAATCAACTGCAGAAGCAAGAAATAAAAATCCTGAATTAGCTGCTGCTATGGTCGATGTTGATATAGAAATAGAAGGTATTATTGAAAAGGAAAAATTATTGACCTTAACTGCAGAAGAAGCAGTTGATAATAATATATCAGACTATATGGTTGATAATACAGAAGGATTATATCAATATTTAAATATTAGTGGTAATCAGGTAAATGTACTTAAATTAACAACTTCTGAAAAATTTGCTAAAGTAGTAACAAATCCATATATAAGCACATTTTTGTTAATAATTGGTTTTAGTGCTTTAATTTTTGAATTACTAGTACCAGGTTTTGGGTTCGGAGGTACTATTGGATTAATTTCATTAGGTATGTTTTTCAGTGGTTATGTAATAAATGGCATAGCAAGCTGGGGAATAATATTACTATTTTTAGTAGGTTTATTATTAATCCTTCTTGAAGTTTTTGTAGTACCTGGTTTTGGAATAACAGGTATTGGAGGAATAGCTTCAATATTAATTAGTTTATATTTCTTATTCCCGACCCCACAAATTGCAATAAATATTATAGCAACAACTTTAATTGCTACGATAGTTGCAACATATTTTATTGCAAAATATTTTGAAAGTTCAAAAATATGGTCCAAAATATCCTTAGGTACCAGTCAGACAATAGAAGTCGGGTATGTAGCATCAATTGGGAATAAAAAAGTAATAGGCAAAAAAGGAATAACTGTAACTCCTCTTAGACCTGCCGGAATTGCTGAAATTGAGGGTAAAAGAGTTGATGTAGTTAGTGAAGGAGGTTTTATTGATAAAGAAGAAAAAATAAAGGTTATTGATGTAAGGGGAAGCAAAGTTTTAGTACAAGCATATAAAGAGGGGGAAAATTAAATGACATTAGTATCAATATTAACAATTTTTGCTGTAATTGCATTTATTATATTATTTTTTTATTTCATCCCATTAGGGTTATGGATTTCTGCAATTGCAGCTGGTGTAAAAATAGGGTTTTTTAATTTAATTGGAATGAGATTGAGAAGGGTTGTACCTTCATCAATTGTTGGTCCTTTAATTAAATCACATAAAGCTGGTTTAGATTTAACTAGTGATAAGCTTGAGGCCCACTATTTAGCGGGTGGAGATGTAAATAAAGTAGTAGATGCTTTAATAGCTGCTCAAAGAGCAGAGATACCATTACCATTTGAAAGAGCAGCTGCAATTGATCTTGCTGGTAGAGATGTATTAGAAGCAGTAAAAATGAGTGTCAATCCTAAGGTGATTAAAACACCTTTAGTTACAGCAGTAGCAAGAGATGGAATTCAGGTTATGGCAACTGCTAGAGTTACTGTTAGAGCTAATATAGAGAGACTTGTTGGTGGTGCAGGTGAAGAAACAGTCCTTGCACGTGTCGGAGAAGGAATTGTTACAACAGTTGGTTCTGCAAATACACATAAAAAAGTACTTGAAAATCCTGACTCTATTTCCAAAACAGTTTTAAATAAAGGATTGGATTCAGGAACAGCTTTTGAAATACTTTCGATCGATATTGCTGATGTTGATGTTGGTAAAAATATTGGTGCACAGTTACAAATCGATCAAGCTGAAGCAGATAAAGAAATAGCTCAAGCTAAAGCTGAAGAAAGAAGAGCAATGGCAGTAGCGAAAGAACAAGAAATGAGAGCTGAGGTACAAGAAATGCAGGCAAAGGTTGTTAAAGCTGAGGCTGAAGTTCCACTAGCTATTGCAGAAGCATTTAGAAGTGGTAACTTAGGAGTAATGGATTATATGAAGTATAAAAATATTAAAGCTGATACTTCGATGAGAGAAGGAATCTCTCAATTTAGTGGAGATGAATCTGAAGGAGATAAAGAGGAATAAAAAGAAGGTGTAAAAATGGATGAAATATTCAGCTATTGGCCATTATTAATTTTCGGTTTAGCAATTTTATCTAGAATTATGAGAACTGTAAATAATAGGCAGAATAAGGTTATAAAAAAATCAGAACTTGATACTAAATCACAAAAGAATAAACAAAACCAAAGTGAAAATTTTAGTTTTGATAAAGAAGATAATATGAGTTATCAAAAAGAAGAACCTAAAACTTCTGTTCAAAAGCGAAATTTAACAAGTAAAAATAAAATTAAAAAAATAAAAATTAAAAAAGTAAAAAAACAAAAAAATAGTCATATAATAAGAAATAAAGATGATCTAATTAGAGGAATTATCGTAAAAGAAGTGTTAGATAAGCCAAAATTTATGGAATAAAGTAACTAATAAAGTTAATAATACTTAATAATATAACAAACACACCTCATTATGGGGTGTGTTTTTTTAATTTTAGTCGATAATAAGTTGTTATATTAGTAATTTACATCTATTTAATAACATATTAAAGATAAATATAATAGAAGTGTTGAATTAATAGTCAAATTATGTTATATTATTTTGTGAATACTAAATTAATTAGGAGGTGTCGTATGGAATTATCTAAAAGACAAAAAGAAATTATCGAAATAGTGAAAAAACAGGGACCTGTTTCTTCTAAAAAAATTGCTGATAATCTTGGTTTGTCCAGAGCAACAATTAGATCAGACTTATCCATTTTATCTATGTTAAATATATTAGATGCAAAACCTAATGTAGGTTATTATCTGATACAGGAAGATTATCAATTAAGAGATATTGAAAGACTATACAAAAAAAATGTAAGTGAAATTATGAGTGATCCTATTCAGGTTGAGGAAAAAACTAGTATATATGATACTATAGTTAAAATGTTTTTAGAAGATGTTGGCTCTATAGTTGTTATAAATGATAAAGGAAAGTTAAGTGGAGTAATATCCAGGAAAGATCTTTTAAAGATGAGTATAGGTCAAAGTAATTTAAAAAATACACCTGTTAGTTTAGCAATGACAAGAAAACCGAAAATAATTTCTGTAACCCCCGAAAGTACATTTATAGATGCTGCTAGAAAAATAAGATACCATAAAATTGATTTTCTTCCAGTAATCAAAAATGATGATGAAGTTGTAGGTAGGATTAGTAAAACAACTATTATAAAAGAATTTATAGACTATATAGACTAATTTTTAAGGAGTTGAAATATAAGATGAAAAGACAACTAGGATTTGAATTTGTAAGAGTTAGTGAATCAGCTGCTTTAGCTGCTGCTCCATGGATGGGGAAGGGCTGCAAAAAATGTGTTGATGGTGCAGCTGTTGATACAATGAGAAAAGTTTTTGATACTATGGAGATTAATGGTACCGTAGTAATTGGTGAAGGAGAAAAAGATGAAGCTCCTCACCTTTATATAGGAGAAGAAATTGGAGATGGAAGAGCAGAACCACAATTAGATATTGCAGTAGACCCTGTTGAAGGTACTACATTAGTTTCAAAGGGTTTACCAAATGCATTGGCAGTTGTTGTAGTTGCAGAAAGACATAGTCTTTTACAAGCTCCTGATACATATATGGATAAAATAGCTGTTGGTCCTAAAGCTAAAGGTAAAATTAATCTAGATGCTTCTGTGGAAGATAATTTAAGAGCAGTAGCAGGTGCAGTAAATAAAAGTATAAAAGATCTAACTATTGTTGTCTTAGATCGACCAAGACATAAAAAATTAATTAATGATATACGATCAATTGGTGCTAGAATTAAGTTAATTAGTGATGGAGATGTAGCTGGAGGTATTGCTACTGGACTATCAGATTCTGGAGTAGATATGATGATGGGAATTGGGGGAGCAACTGAAGGTGTTTTAACAGCGGCAGCACTCAGATGTTTGGGTGGAGAAATACAGGCTAGGCTAAAACCAAGAAATGAAAAAGACCATCAAAAAGCAAAAGATTTAGGTATAGAGGATGTTGATAAACTTTACTTTACCGAAGACCTTGCACAAGGAAAAGACATTATCTTTTCTGCTACTGCAATAACTGATGGTGATTTATTACAGGGTTTAAGATATAGTCAAAATAGTGCTACATCTCATACAATGCTTTTAAGAAGTAAAACAGGTACTGTCAGATTTATTAAAACTAATCATACAATCACAAGAAAACCAGAATACTTTCCTAAAGATATATTCAACCCAGATTTTAGTAATTTAATAGAGTAATATTTTTTAATATAATATATTTGAAATTACCAGCCACTGCTTATAAGATAAGCTTTAGGCTGGTTTTATTTGTCTTATATACTTGTTTCATAACTTATATGTGTTATAATATTCATAGTGTACTTTATTCATAAAACTATTTGTAAATAATGGAGGAATATTTTAATTCCTATTGAATAAATTAAAAGTAGGTTAAAAAAATGTAGTTATGAGGAGGGATCCGGTGGTACCGGTTAAAGATAGTTTTGATATAAGTGATTATCATGTTTCAAGAAATGTTTTTGGTAATAAAGATAAAAATATTAAAATAATAGAAGAAATGCTTAATGTTAAAATAATAGCAAGAGGAAGTAATGTGAAAATTGAAGGCAAAAAAAATGATGTTAAGTTAACTAAGAGAGTTATTGAAGAAATGGTTAAGTTAGCAGATACAGGAAAAAATATTGATAAAAGTCAGGTCAAGTATGCTGTTGAATTATTAAGTAAGAATAATAGTATGGATTTAGGAAACCTTTATGATGAGGTATTACAAGTGAATTTTAAAGGTAGAAAAATAAAGGTTAAAACTTTAGGGCAAAAATATTATGTAGAAGCAATAAAAAATAATGATATTGTTTTTTCTATTGGTCCGGCAGGTACGGGGAAAACATATTTGGCTATGGTAATGGCTGTAAAAAGTTTGCTTAATAAAGACGCCAATAGAATTGTATTAACCAGACCTGCAATTGAGGCTGGAGAAAAACTAGGATTTTTACCTGGAGACATGCAGGATAAAGTAGATCCTTATTTAAGACCATTATATGATGCATTATATGATATACTAGGACCAGAAAAAGTGAGTCAGTATTTAGAAAAAGATATTATTGAAGTGGCACCTCTAGCATATATGAGAGGGAGAACTTTAGATGATTCTTTTGTTATTTTGGATGAAGCTCAAAATACGACTCCAGAACAGATGAAAATGTTTTTAACAAGAATAGGTTTTAACTCACATGCGGTAATTACTGGAGATATAACACAAATTGATTTACCTCGCAGTTCAAATTCTGGTTTAAATCAAGTAAGGAAAATATTAAAAAATATAAAAGGTATTGAATTTGTATACCTTACTAACCAGGATGTAGTTAGACATGACCTTGTAAAAGATATTATTAAGGCATATGAGAGGCATGAAAGTGGGAAATAATTATGCAAATTATTGAGCATATTAAAAAGAAGGTCAATAAATGGTTTGATTTTGATATAAAATTAGATAGTGTTTATAAAAGAAGAATTAGTTTGATTGTCTTTTTTATAGTCTTAACAATTATATTAACTTTTAACTTTTTTCCTAATCAAATAGACCTAGAGGTCGGTCAAGTTAGTAGAAGTGATATAATAGCTCCACGAACTGTTACATTTGTTGACCAACAAAAAACAGAACAGTTAAGAGAAGTTGCTGTAGAGTCAGCATCAAAAGTATATGAAGAAGATACCTCAGTAAATAGAAGTATCTTAAATGGCATTGATAATCTCTTTAGTATTGTAATAGAAACAAAAAATAATATAGAAAGTACTGAAGGTTTTCAAATAAACAATACATTTTTAACTGAAATTAAGTCTAATAATCAATTAGAAATCAGTATAAATGATTTGAATTTGTTATTAAAGTCTGAAATTGATAAAATTAATTCATTACACAACAGTTCAAAAGATATTATGGAAGAGGTTTTACAGGAAAGAATATTTCCCGAGAATCTTATAGAAACAAGAAACAGAATAAATCAACTGGCTTTAGAAACCAGTTTTGAAAGAGAATATAGACTTCTCTTGGCAAACATACTTACAAATTATGTAGAACCCAATATGATATTAGATTTAAAAGCAACAGAACAAAGACAACAGGAGGCCTTAAGTGAAATAGAGCCTGTTGAACGAACAGTATTAAAAGGTGAAAACATAATACGTAAAGGTGATATTGTATCACAAGATGATATGCGAGTTTTAGAGGCATTGGGTTTAAGAAAACCTAATATTAACTTTGTAAACTTGCTTGGAGTGTTAATTACCTTAACTGTTTTAGTTTTACTTTTAGGATATTATATTAAAAACTATGAAAATAATATTTGGAAAAATTTAAATAAATTAATTTTGATAGAATCATTAATTATTTTAGTCTTACTTTTGGCAAAAATAATAAGTTTATTTCAATCTAATTTTGTGGTATATTTAGTTCCAGCAGCTATTGCATCAATATTGATAACTGTATTAATTAATACCAATATTGCTTTAGTTGTAACTACATTTATAAGTTTTTTAGTTGCTATGATTTTTGGTAATTTATATATTGCTGCAGCTATAGTATTTGTTGGTGGACTTGTAGGGATAATAAGTGTTAGTGATGTAAGTCAAAGAAGTGATCTTATAAAAGCCGGATTTAATGTTAGTGTTGCATTAGTTATTTTTATTACTGGTTTAACATTAATGGATTTTACAAATAATTGGATTGAGTTATTATGGGTAGTTTCTATGGGTATATTAAATGGTATATTTGTTGCAATTCTAGCAAATGGTTTGTTACCATATTTAGAAAATATATTTGATCTAACTTCATCTGTAAAATTATTAGAGTTATCCAATCCCAGCCATCCGTTATTAAAAAGGCTATTAGTTGAAGCTCCTGGAACTTACCATCACAGCATAATTGTTGGAAATTTAGCTGAAAATGCTGCTGATAAAATTGGGGCAGATTCTTTACTTACAAGAGTAGGAGCATATTTTCATGATATAGGTAAATTAAAAAGACCATACTTTTTTTCAGATAATCAATTTGGTGGAGATAATCCTCATGACAGGACATCACCCAACTTAAGTTCTTTAATTATAAAATCACATGTAAAAGATGGAATGGAGTTAGCAAATAAATATAACCTGCCAAGAGCGATAAAAGATATTATAGTACAACATCAGGGTACAGGACTTATCTCATTTTTCTATAAACAAGCAATCGAGAAAAGTAAACATGGTAGTATAAAGGAAAGTGATTTTAGATACGATGGTCCCAAACCTCAGACTAAAGAAGCAGCTTTAATAATGTTATCTGATACAGTGGAGGCTGCCGTTAGATCAAAAAACTTTAACAGGAATAATCACAACCGTATAGAAGTATTTGTTAAGGAGTTAATTAGAGAAAAATTAAATGATGGACAGTTAGATGAGTCATCATTAACATTAAATGAATTAGATCAAATTGCAGATAGTTTTGTACAAATACTAACTGGAATTTATCATAAAAGAATTGAATATCCTGATAATTTAGCAAAAGAGTTTAAAAAGGATGATAAAAATGATCAAAATGGAAATAAATAATCAGCAAGAAAAGATTGATATTGATAAAAACCTTTATAAAGACTTTAAAAATATTATTACTAAAGCTACTGAAATGGAAGGTTATGATGGTGGTGAAATAAGTGTTGCTTTAGTTGATAACGCAAAGATAAGAGAATTAAATAAAAAGTTTCGTAAAAAAGATGAAGTAACTGATGTACTGTCATTTCCTATGGATGAAGAAATATTAGGTGATATAATTATTTCTGCTGAAAGAGCATTAAGTCAGTCAAAAGACTATGGACATTCTTTTAAACGAGAGATATGTTATTTGGTTACACATGGTATATTACATTTATTAGGTTATGACCATAAAAATGAAGGCGAAAAAAAAGAGATGAGAAAAAAAGAAGAAAGAATTTTAAAGGAATTAGAAATTAAAAGATAATAATAATTAAAGTACTGTAATTGGATCTTGAACTGGAGGGCATTTAAGAATGGTTATTAATCTGATTGGCTTTATCTCACTGTTGATTCTATCCGGATTTTTTTCGGGCTCTGAAACTGCATTTATGTCAGCAAACAGAGTAAGAATCAGAGAATTAGTCAATGAAGGTGACAAAAAGGCAGAAAGAGTTGACAAGCTTTTAGAAGACCAAACAAAACTATTAACCACTATATTAATTGGAAACAATTTAGTTAATATTGCTGCATCTGCAATTGCAACTTCAATTGCTATTAATATGTTTGGTAGTAAAGGAGTTGGAATTGCCACTGGTGTTGTAACTTTTGTTATTTTGGTATTTGGTGAAATAACACCTAAATCAATTGGTAATAATAATCCGATTAAATATGCAAAACTGGCTTCAGTAATATTACTTTGGATGGAAAAAATACTATACCCAATCATTTTATTTTTCACTATTTTAATTAAAAAATTAATTGGTGAAGATAAGATGATATCTTCTGCTTTCATTAGTGAGGAAGAAGTAAGAAGATTTGTAAATGTTAGTGAAGAAGAAGGTGCAATCAAAGAAAGCGAAAAAGAGATGATTCAAAGTGTTTTTGAATTTGATGATATAGTTGTTAAAGAGATTATGGTGCCAAGAATTGATATGGTCTGTGTTAGTAAAGAGTCAAGTATCGAAGAAATAGTTGATCTTGCTGTAGAACAAGGACATTCAAGAATTCCAATTTTTGAAGAAAGCATAGATGATATTATTGGATTAATTTATGTTAAAGATCTATTACAGTTATTACAAAAAGGTAAAGAAAATCTTACTTTGGGAGATTTGATAAAGCCAATTTATTTTATCCCTGAAAGCAAACAGATTAATAAACTTTTAAAAGAGATGCAAAATAGAAGAGAACATATGGCTGTAATTTTAGATGAATATGGTGGAACCTCTGGTCTTATAACAATCGAAGACCTATTAGAAGAAATTGTCGGTGACATACAGGATGAGTTTGATCTAGAAAATAAACAGATAAATTTAATTAATAATAAAGAAATATTAGTAGATGCTAGAGTTGATTTAGATGATTTAAATGAAATACTTCCCGTTCCATTATTAGATGAAGAAAGTTATGAAACAATTTCTGGTTTTGTTCTTCATAAATTAGGCTATTTGCCTGAAGAAAAAGAAATAATAGAACTAGAAGGAATAACAATTGAAATTGAAAAAATTGATGAACATAGAATTCAAAAACTAAGAATTTATACAACTGAACCGATTAAGAACATATAAACATAATATTATATTGAGAATTGCAGAGGTGTGAAAATGAAGAAGGGTTTATTGTACGGTCTTATTATATTATTAATTATAGTAGGAGCAGCAGCTGTTTTTTTAAGAGGCAGTTTTCAACAAGATCCAGTTATTGAAGAAAGTACGACTGAAAAAGAAACAGAAGTAGATAAAATAACTGATACAGATGAAAGTATGGATACTTCTGAATCTGAGTTAAAACAAAAAGACGATAAAAAGACAAGTGATTTAACAAAAGATACTGCCTATGAAAGTCATGAACAAAAAACTAGTCAAGAAGATACTAAAGTTTCAAAGTTTAGTTATCTTCCTATTGAAGACAATATCCTCCATAGAGCAGTAATGGTTAGTGTAGAAAATACACCTCCAGCTCGTCCTCAAGCCGGACTTAATGAAGCACCTATAGTTTATGAATTTCTTGTCGAAGGTGGAATCACAAGATTTTTAGTACTATATTGGGCGGATATTCCCGAAAAAATAGGTCCGATTAGAAGTTTAAGGCCTTATATGATCGACATAGCTAAAGAGTATAAAGCACTACTTTTACATGCAGGAGCTAGTCCAGAGGGCTTTGCAATGTTGCAAAGCAAAAATCCACCTAGTTTAGATCAGATATTTAACGGCAAATATTACTGGAGAAGTGATCAAAAACGTTCTCCACATAATTTGTATACAGGTGAATATAGGATTAGTGATTATTTAAATGAAATGTTAGGTGTTGAGTATGAAAACCGCTTTAATTTTGAAGAGATTATGATAATTTCCAATGTAAAACAAAAAGCGGAAGTTATTGATATAGATTACTGGGGTAATTACAAGGTCATTTATGAATATAATAGTGAAGACAATACATATTTAAGATTTTTAAACAATGATAAGACACCTCATTATGTTGAAAACGGAGATCAAATAAGAGTAAAAAATATTATTGTTCAGTTTGTTAAAACTCAAGTTAAAGATGATGTAGGAAGATTAGGGATGGAAATTACTGGAGAAAATAAAGCCCTGTATTTTAGAAATGGTTTGGTATCTGAAGGAACTTGGAAAAAAACTGACAATGGTTTAACTAAATTTTATAATAATGAGAATAAACTTATTAAAGTTAATCCGGGAAATACATGGATTCAAGTTGTTCCTACAAATACAAAAATTACATATAAGGAAAGTGAATAAAAGATGATTGATAAAGTAAAAAAGGAAAAACTTTATAATGCAGCAAAAGATGTTATTGATAATGCTTATGTACCTTATTCTAATTTTCCATTAGCAGCTGCTTTATTGACAAAAGAAGGCAAAATATTTACTGGTGTAAATATAGAAAATGCTGCATATGGGGCTACAATGTGTGCTGAAAGAACAGCTATTTTTAAAGCTGTTTCTGAAGGATATAAGGATTTTGAAGCTATTTTGGTATTAACTAATACAAATAATCCAGTCTCTCCATGTGGAACCTGTAGACAGGTTATAAATGAGTTTAACGAGGATTTAGAAGTAATAATGATGACAAAAGACAAAAATGAAATAACAAAAACTAATAATGAACTTTTACCAGGTTCTTTTAGTAAGGATGATATGAAATAATGAGTTTTAAATCAGGTTTTGCAACAATTATAGGAAGACCTAATGTAGGTAAATCTACTTTAGTGAATTATTTGATTGGTGAAAAGATTTCAATTACTTCACCTAGACCACAAACTACCAGAAATAGTATCAAGGCAATTTTTACTAATGAAGAAGGGCAAATAATTTTTGTAGATACACCAGGAATTTATAAGACCAAAAATGATTTAGATAAATATATGGTAAATGAGGCATATAAAAGTCTTGATGGAATTGATTTAATAATTTTTATGGTCGATGCAACAGAAAGGATTGGCAAAGAAGACAAAATGATCTATAGTCAGATCAAAAACTCTTCAAATCCTCATGTGATTGTATTAAATAAGATTGATCGAATTAAGAAAAAAAAGATTCTACAGGTTATTAAAGAATACGAAAAAGAGTTTAATGAAGATATTATTCCTATTTCATCTAAAATGGGAAGTAATATTGATAGTCTACTTGATAATATTTTCAAATTATTACCTGAAGGACCACAATATTATCCAGCAGATATGATAACTGATCAAATTGAACAGTTTATAGTTGCTGAAATGATTAGAGAAAAAACATTTTATTTATTAAGAGAAGAGGTACCCTTTGGTATTGCTGTTGTCATTGAAGAAATGAAAGAAAGAGAAGATGAAGTAATGTATATAAGAGCAAATATATATGTTGAGAAAAAATCTCATAAAGGAATTATTATAGGAAAAAATGGAAGTATGTTAAAAAAGATAGGAACAAGAGCAAGAAAAGATATTGAAAAACTTTTACAGCAAAAAGTTTATTTAGATTTATGGATAAAAATAGAAAAAGATTGGCGTGATAATGAGGCATTATTAAGAAGGATGGGGTATAAAAGTTAGTAATAGTGTAATTTAATAATTAATACTATAAAAAAATTACAGCTAAAACTAAATTTTTTAAATATAATGTCAAAAAATTAGAGTTTCAAATTATTGATTATTTATAAATTCTTAAAGGAGTGGTTAATAGTGGCGATTAAACCTAGAGACATGGCAAAGATGATCGATCATACAAACTTAAATGCAACTGCAACAGTTGATGATATTAAAAAATTATGTGAGGAAGCACTTGAACATCAATTTGCTTCTGTTTGTATTCATCCGATTTATGTACCTTTAGCAACAAAGTTATTAGAGGAATCTTCTGTAAAGGTATGTACAGTTATCGGATTTCCATTAGGGGCAAACACAGCAGAAACGAAAGCATTTGAAACCAAAAATGCTATAAAAAATGGTGCTCAAGAAGTAGATATGGTTATGAACATTGGGGCATTTAAATCAGGTGCCTATGATCTGGTAAGATCAGATATTAAAGCAGTAAAAGATGCAACAAAAGCAGCTGGTGTTAGTTCTGATGTTATAGTCAAAGTAATATTAGAGACCTGTTATCTTAGTGATGATGAAATCGTAAAGGCTTGTGAGATAGTAAAAGATGGTGGAGGAGATTTTGTTAAAACTTCAACTGGTTTCGGTACTGAAGGTGCAGTAGAAGAAAAAATTAGTATAATGAGAAAAACTGTAGGAAGAGATATTGGAGTTAAAGCTTCAGGTGGAATTAAAAACTTTGAGCAAGCGTTATCTATGCTTGATGCCGGAGCTAACAGAATTGGTGCAAGTTCAGGAGTGAATATAGTAACTGATCCAGATGAATAATAAAGGAAGGTTAATTAAATGTCCTTGATAGAAACTGAAGCAATTGTTTTAAAACAGTTTGATTTAGGAGAAACTGATAAAATAATAACATTTTATACTAAAGAATATGGAAAAGTTAGAGCTGTAGCTAAAAAAGCTAGAAATTCAAAAAACAATAAAACTTCTGCTATAGTATTACCTTATTGTTATAACTTTATTAAGGTATATAAAAGCAAATCACTTGACCGGATTAATTATGTAGATAACATACACAGATTTGAAGAACTAAGAAACAACTTGAATAAAATGGCTTATGCAGCTTATTTTTCTGAAATGGTTGAAAAAGTTGGTATGGAATACCATTCAAATCCTAAATTGTTTAATCTGTTATTAGAAACTTTTAATAACATGGTAACTATTGAAGAAAGTGATCTAGAAAAGATTAATATAATATTTAAACTATTATTTCTTAACATTGTGGGTATTCAACCAACAATAAATTATTGTTATGAATGTGGAAAAAAAATAATAACTTCTAGTAGACAGTTGTTTAATGTTAATGAAGGTGGACTTATTTGTTCTGAATGTGCGAGAAACAAAAATGATAGTTTGTATAATTTAAAGCAAAATGAAATTGATTTAATTAAAAGAATATATCGAAACAAAATTAACGCTTTAGATGATATTTCTGTGGATAAAAACATATTAAATAAGTTAGATAAATTAATTGATGAATTTATAATATACCATCTTGATATAAAATTGAAATCCTATGATTTTTTACAAATCATAAAAGGGTTTGATAAAAATTAAATTAAAGGTAGAATCATCTACCTCGTCTCTGATTGGGATGAGGTATTTGTATTATAGAAAAATGATATAATTTTATTTGGAAGGAATGATTTTGATGAATTTTCAGGACATGATACAAAATTTACACAATTTTTGGAGTAATCATAATTGTATAATTGAACAGCCTTATGATATAGAAGTTGGAGCAGGAACAATGAGTCCATCTACATTTTTAAGATCTCTGGGTCCTGAACCATGGAGAACCGGATATGTACAACCTTGTAGAAGGCCTGCAGATGGTAGATATGGGGAAAATCCTTTTAGATTACAAAGATATTTACAGTATCAAGTTATAATTAAACCATCTCCTGATAATATACAAGAGATGTATTTAGATAGTTTAAAAGCTTTAGGAATAAATCCAAAACAACACGATATAAGGTTTGTTGAAGATAACTGGGAAGCACCAACTTTAGGAGCCTGGGGATTAGGTTGGGAAGTATGGCTTGATGGTATGGAAATTACTCAGTTTACTTATTTTCAGCAAGTCGGTGGAATAGATTGTAATCCTGTTACTGCTGAAATAACATACGGTTTAGAACGAATAGCGATGTATTTACAAGATGTAGATAGTATTTTTGATATTGAATGGGTTGATGGTATAAATTATGGTGATGTAAACATGCAGATTGAAAAAGAAAATTCTATTTATAATTTTGAAGAATCAAATATAGATAATCTATATAACTTATTTAAAATCTATGAAGATGAGGCAAACCATTTGATAGAAAAGGATTTAATATATCCTGCATATGATTATACATTAAAGTGTTCACATGTTTTTAATTTATTGGATGCAAGAGGTGCAATCAGTGTTTCAGAAAGAACTGGATATATTTCAAGAGTTCGAGATCTTGCCAGAAAATGTGCCAGGGGTTATGTAAATAAAAGAGAAGATCTAGGTTTTCCTTTGTTGAAGGGAAGTGATAGTAATGAATAAAAGTATTTTAGAAATTGGTACAGAAGAAATACCAGCTAAACTTGTTGATGAAATATATTCAAATTTTGAACAAAAAACAAAAGAACTATTAGATGAATATAGAATCAGTTTTGATGATATAGATGTTTTTGGATCTCCAAGAAGAATTGCTGTTAAAATAACGGGTTTATCTGAATTGCAAAACAAAACAGTAAATGAAATAAAAGGACCTCCGAAAAATATTGCTTTTGATGATAATAATGAGCCAACCAAAGCAGCCACAGGATTTGCTAAGGGACAGGGTATTGAAGTTTCAGACTTAATAGAAAGAGAAACAGACCGTGGTATTTATCTTTATGCAGTGATAGAAAAGGATAGAGAGAATACTAAAGAAGTATTATCTACTGTTTATAAAAGGCTAATAAAAGAAGTTAATTTACCTATTACTATGAGGTGGAGTAACCACAATTTAAAATTTATTAGACCAATTCACTGGATTTTAGCATTATTTAATGATGAAAAAATAGAATTTTCTTTGGAGCATTTAAAAGCAAGCAATATAACTTATGGACATAGATTTCTTGCAAATAGAAAATTTGTAATTAAAACTGTTGATGATTATAAGAGAGTATTAAAAAAAGCAGATGTTGTTGTAGATCCAGAGCAAAGAAAAGAAATAATTTTACAAGAAATAAATACTATTATTTTAGAAAAAAATCTTAAATTTAAAAAAGATGAAAATCTCTTAAAAGAAGTAATACATCTAGTTGAAAACCCGAGTCCATTTATTGCAAGTTTTGATGAAAAATATCTAAAATTACCGGAACCTGTTATTGTAACTCCTTTAAAAGAACATCAAAAGTATTTTCCTTTATGGAATAAAGATGGTTCTTTAAGTAATAAGTTTGTTGTTGTTAAAGAGGGTGGAAAAGAATATATTAATAATGTTCGCGAAGGTAATGAAAAAGTATTAAGAGCAAGGCTTGAAGATGCTGACTTTTATTATAAAAGAGATTTAAACAGCAGCCTTGATTCTTTCTTTGAAGATTTAAAAGGATTAGTTTTAAGAGAAGAGTTAGGCAGCATGTATGATAAAAGTAAAAGAAATATGGAGTTAAGCAAAAAAATAGCTAAACAGCTAGATTTTAGTGAAGAAGAAATAGAAATGGCTGAAAAAGCATCGAAGTATTCAAAAGTTGATTTGGTTTCTCTGATGGTTAGAGAGTTTCCAGAATTGCAGGGAGTAATGGGAAGTATTTATGCTAAAAAAGAAGGATACAATCAAAAAATATGTGATGCAATAAAAGAACACTATTTACCTGATTCAGCTGATAGTAAGTTACCAAGCTCGAAATTAAGTAAAGTTGTTAGCTTAAGTGATAAAATTGATACATTGACCGGTTTTTTTGGTATAAACTTAATACCTACAGGTTCTCAAGATCCATATGGATTAAGAAGAGCTGCTATAGGTATATATCGACTAATTGAAGATTTAAATTTTGAATTAGAAGTAGAAAAATTATTTCAATTAAGTTTAGAAGTTTATAGAGATGCTAATCAAGATTTAAAAATCGATGATAAAGTTATTAGTAATATACGAGAGTTTATGCTTGATAGGATTCAATATATTTTCAAAGATAAAGGTTATGATGTTGATATTATTAGAACTGTTGTATATGGATTACCTTTATCAATCCCATTAATTAAGAAAGCCTTAAAATTATTAGATGATGTTAAGGACAATGAATCATTTAATGAATTTTTAACAGCATATAATCGTGTGGACAGTATTATTAAAGATGTTAAAGCAGCTGATGTTGATGAAAATTTATTTGAAAAAGAAGAAGAAAAAATATTATATAATCAATACAAAAAAATATATAATGAGGTAAATTCTCATATAGATAATAATAATCTAGAAAATGCCTATGATAGTTTGATTAAAATAATAGAACCAGTTCATGACTTTTTTGAAGAAGTTAGGGTAATGGCTGAAGATCCAAAAATAAAAAATAATAGACTATCATTACTGAAAAACATTCAGGTATTAATGAAAAGTCTAGGAGACTTTTCATTTAAACAATAAAATTCAATTTATAAGCAGGTATTTTAACATAAGTATTGAATATTTATAAATGCGTGTAAAATTAATTGTAATAAATCACTAAAATATAACCTATTAAGGCTATATATTCTGTTCAGGAGGTGATTTTAAACAAATTTTACTTAAATGTATATCTATCTTTAAATAAATTATGTTAAAAATAAACTACGGCTAAATAATTAATTTATTTGGAGAGTTATATTTATATTTGTGCAATGTAAATACTTTATACTAAACTGAGGAGGAATAAAATTTATGGCTGAAAACAAGTATGTATATTTTTTCGGTGGTGGAGAAGCAGATGGTAGAACAGGATTAAAAAATTTATTAGGTGGTAAAGGTGCTAATATAGCTGAAATGACAAATCTAGGAATTAATGTACCACCTGGATTTACTATTACTACAGAGGTTTGTACATTGTATTATGATAATGATGAAAATTATCCTGAAGGGTTAGATGAACAGGTCGAAGAAGCTCTTTTAAGATTAGAAGATCTAATGGACCAAGAGTTTGGAGATATTGAAGATCCATTACTAGTATCAGTTAGGTCAGGTGCCAGAAAGTCAATGCCTGGTATGATGGATACTGTATTAAATCTAGGTTTAAATGATGAAACAGTTAAAGGATTGGCAAAAAAAGCTGGTAATGAAAGATTTGCATATGATTCTTATCGTAGATTTGTCCAAATGTACGGTAATGTAGTGTTAGGATTAGATGGTGGAGACTTTGAAAAAGTAATTGAAAGAAAAAAAGAAGAATATGATGCAGAGATTGATACCGACTTAGGTGTAGAAGCATTAAAAGAGTTAGTTACTGAATTTAAAGAACATATTAAAAAGGAAACTGGTTTAGATTTCCCTGAAGATCCAAAAGAACAACTTTGGAAAGCTATAACTGCTGTCTTTGGTTCTTGGAATAATGAAAGAGCTATCAGTTATAGAAACTTAAATGATATTCCACACCATTGGGGAACAGCAGTAAATGTTCAAACAATGGTTTACGGTAATCAGGGAGAAAACTGTGGTACAGGTGTAGCCTTTACTAGAAACCCTTCCACAGGGGAGAAAAAGTATTATGGTGAATACTTGAAAAACGCTCAAGGTGAAGATGTAGTATCTGGTGTTCGTACACCTAAAGATATTTCGGAATTAGAAAATGATATGCCTCAAGCCTATAAACAGTTGATTGAAATATTTGAAAAACTAGAGCAGCACTATAAAGATGTACAAGATGTTGAGTTTACTATACAGCAGGGCGAATTATACATGCTTCAAACTAGAACTGGTAAAAGAACAGCAAAAGCTGCCATTAAGATAGCTGTTGATATGGTAGATGAAGGATTAATTGATAAAGAAACTGCAGTAATGAGAATTGAACCTAAGAAATTAGATCAGCTACTTCATAAAAGAATTGACCCTGATGCAGAGATAGATTTATTAGCTACTGGTTTGGATGCATCTCCAGGAGCTGCATCTGGTGAAGTAGTTTTTGATTCCGATGAAGCAGCAGAAAGAGGAGATGCCGGTGAAAAAGTAATTCTAGTAAGAACTGAAACATCTCCTGAAGATATACACGGTATGGCTGCAGCACAAGGTATTTTAACATCTCGCGGTGGTATGACTAGTCATGCAGCAGTTGTTGCTCGTGGTATGGGTAAACCTGCAGTTGCCGGTTGTGAAGCTATAAATGTTAATTATGAAAAAGAAGAGTTTACAGTTGATGGTAGAACAATTAAAAAAGGTGAACTTATAACTATTGATGGTGGTAATGGAGAAGTTTCTTATGGTGTGGCACCAACAATTGATCCCGAAATGGATGAAAACTTCGAAAGGCTTATGGAATGGGCCGATGACTTTAGAAAGATAAATGTTAGAACTAATGCTGATACCCCTGAAGATGCTAAAAAAGCATTAGAATATGGTGCTGAAGGTATTGGTTTAACAAGAACTGAGCATATGTTCTTTGGTGATGAACGTCTACCAATCGTACAAGATATGATTTTAGCTCAAGATTCTGATGTTAGAAAAGAGGCATTAGATAAGTTATTACCAATGCAAAAAGAAGACTTCAAAGGAATTTTTGAAGCAATGGGAGAAAGGCCAGTTACTATAAGATTATTAGATCCACCACTACATGAATTTTTACCAGACCATGATGAACTGCTAGTGGAAGTTACAGAGTTAAGAGTAAGAGGTAATGATGATAAAAAATTAAAAGAAAAAGAGAATATGTTAAAAGCAATGGCTCGTTTGGAAGAAATGAATCCTATGCTTGGTCATAGAGGTTGTAGATTGGGAATCAGTTATCCTGAAATATATAATATGCAGGTAAGAGCAATCTTTGAAGCAGCTGGTGAACTTGTTAAAGAAGGAAAGAAAGTAACACCTGAGGTTATGATTCCTTTAGTTTCTGATATAAGTGAACTTAAATTAACAAAAGATGCTGCTAAGAAAACTGCTGAAACAGTATTAGATGAGTTAGGAATTGAACTTGATTATACAATTGGTACAATGATTGAACTACCAAGAGCTTGTATAACTGCAGATGAAATTGCTAAAGAAGCTGAGTTCTTCTCATTTGGTACAAATGACTTAACTCAGACTACTTATGGATTTAGTCGTGATGATGCAGAAGGTAAATTCTTAGCAAAATATATTGAAGATAATATCTTTGAAAACAATCCATTCCAGGTATTAGATCAAGAAGGTGTAGGCGAGTTAATGAAAATGGGTGTAGATAAGGGTCGTTCAACACGAAAAGATCTAAAAGTAGGAATTTGTGGTGAACATGGTGGAGAACCTAGTTCAGTTAAATTCTGTCATAGAGCAGGACTAAACTATGTATCATGTTCTCCATTTAGAGTACCTATTGCTCGTCTATCTGCGGCTCAAGCTCAGATAGAAGATCAACAGTAATAATAAGTATTTTGAAAATAAGATACTTTAATGGGAAGAGTCCATGCTTTATAGTATGGGCTTTTCTTACTTTATTAAAAAGGGGAAAAAATAATGAGAGAATATATTGAAAAAAGAGAGTTTAGAGAACTTTCTGATTATGCATCATTTAGTCGAGAGAGTAAAGGTAGAAAGTATAAAGAAAAACAATGTGATTTTAGAACATGTTATCAAAGAGATAGAGATAGGATAGTTCATTCTAAGGCATTTAGAAGATTAAAACATAAAACACAAGTATTTATAGCTCCAGAAGGTGATCATTATAGGACTAGACTAACTCATACTCTTGAAGTATCACAGATTGCTCGTACAATTGCTAGAAGTTTGAGATTAAATGAAGATTTAACAGAAGCAATTGCATTAGGTCATGATTTAGGACATACTCCTTTTGGTCATGCAGGTGAAGAAGCTATAAATGAAGTTTATTCTGGTGAATTCTCACATAATAAACAAAGTTTAAGAGTTGTTGAAATATTAGAAAAAAGAAAAAAAGATATACCAGGGTTAAATTTAACAAAAGAAGTTAGAAATGGTATAGTCAACCATACTGGAGACGGTAACCCTACCACCTTGGAAGGACAGATTGTGAGAATTGCAGATCGTATTGCTTATATAAACCATGATATTGATGATGCCTTAAGAGCAGGATTAATAAATCTAGATGATCTTCCATCAAATTCATTAAAGATATTGGGGATAAGCCATTCAGAACGTATTGATACAATGGTTCGGGATATGATAAATGAAAGTATGGGTAAAGACAAAATATGTAGAAGCAAAAAAATATATAATGCTACCCAAGAATTAAGAAATTATCTATTTGAAAATATTTATTTTGGTTCTTTAGCCAAAAAGGAAGAATCTAAAGCTAAAAGACTAATAAAACTTCTTTATAACTACTATATGGAAAACACTCAAAATATACCTGATGAGTTCATGAAACGAATAGATAGTTCAAATAAGGAACAGATAATAATTGATTATATTGCCGGTATGTCTGATCGTTACGCCATTCAAGCCGGAAAAGACATCTATATACCAGAACCATGGTTCATAAAATAATTTCATCTTTAATGCAGGAATTTGCCCTTTACTCCTGAATAAATCATTATGTGCCAATAGAATATATGAAGGAATAATTTTTTTAATACAGAATAATATATATATCAGGAATGATTATTATGAATCAAAAAAATGATAATATAAATGAAAAAATCAAAGAAAGACTTGATATAGTTGAAGTTGTATCTGACTATATTAATTTAAAAAAAACAGGTAAAAATTATCAAGGACTTTGTCCATTTCATCAAGAAAATACTCCGTCTTTTACTGTTAATCCTGATAATCAATTTTACTATTGTTTTGGATGTGGAGAAGGTGGAGATCTTTTTAATTTTATAATGGAAATAGAGAATATTACTTTTTATGAAAGTTTAAAACTACTTGCTAAAAGAGCAAATATTGAACTTCCTAAAAAGAAAGGATATTCAAAAAAATACAATAAAAAAAGAGAGCAGATCTTTGAAATTCATAATTTGGCTGCTAAATTTTTTAATTATTTATTATTGAATAAACAGGTTGCAAACTCTGCTTTTAAATACTTGAAAAATAGAGGTTATAATGAAAAAGATGTAGAAAGATTTCATATCGGTTATGCTCCTGACAACTGGCACAGTCTATATAATTTCTTAAAAAAAAGAGAGTATGATGATCAAATTTTAGTTGAGTCAGGTTTGATTGGTAATAAAAACAATAATTATTATGATAAATTTAGAAATAGAATAATGTTTCCTATATTTAATTCATATGGTGAGGTAATTGCATTTGGAGGAAGAAGATTAGATGATTCCGATAAAAACTCACCTAAGTATTATAATTCACCAGAAACACTAATTTTTCATAAAAGTAAAAATCTATATGGTATAAATTGGTCCAAAAAGGGTTTTAGAGAAAAAAATAGTGCAGTAATTATGGAAGGTTATACTGATGTAATAACAGCTCATAAATTTGGAATTAATAATGCAGTAGCTTCATTAGGTACAGCTTTAACAATAGAACAAGCCGATTTATTAAAAAGATATGTTGATACAGTTTATATTTCTTTTGATCCTGATTTTGCAGGTGAAAAAGCAACAATAAGAGGATTAGATATTCTCAAAGAAGTAAATTTGGAAGTTAAAGTTATTAAATTACCTGATAATACTGATCCAGATGATTTTATTAAAAATAATGAAACTGAAGATTTTAAAAGTTTAATGAAAAATGCAAATAACTTAATTGAGTTTAAAATAAATAGAATAATTGATACTAAAGATGAGTATAATGTTGATGAAAGAATCAACAGGTCAAAGAAAGTATTAGAAGTTTTGTCTGAAATTAAAGATCCAATTGAACGAGATGTCTATTTAAACAAGGCTGCTGATATCTTAAATATTGATAAAAATGCAATGAAACAAGCATTAATTTCATATAATCAAAAAAATAAGCAGGAAAACACCGATAAGAATAGAATAAAAGAAAAGGGTTCAAAAAAAGAACTTGAAAATTTAAATTATATAGACTTGTTTTTAAAAACATTAATAGATAATCCAAATAGAATTAGTTATGTTAAAAATAAGATTTCTTCTAACTATTTTAAAGGTGTCTATAAAAAAGTCTATGATTTAATAATTGAGAAGGGAAAAGATATTAGAAATTTAAATATAGAAAAAGATATTAAAAACAAGAAACTAATAAAATATCTTATGATATTAACTGTTAAGGAACGTCAAAAGGTTAGTGAAAACAAGTTTGAAGCTTTGATAGATATGATTAAAACTGACTATCAAAAAAGAGCCAAAAATGATTTATATAATAAATTGAGAGATTCTGAAATTAGTTTAAATGAATTAAATGATCTTTTACGAGATTATTACAATCTGATTAAGATTTAGGAAAGGGGGTAATATATATGGCTAGTAATGAAGTAAAACCAGAAAATTTAAAACAAGTAAAAGAACTTATTAAACGCGGTAAAAAAGAGGGAGAACTTACCTATGAAGAAATAATGAATGCCCTGGAAGATATAGAATTAGATTCTGATGATATAGAAGAAATTTATGATGTGTTCGCAGAGTTGGATATAGATATTATTGAAGAGGGTGTAGATAATGATGACGATGATGACGATGATGATGAAGAATCTGAGTTAGATTTAAGTATACCCCAGGGTGTTGGTATAGATGATCCAGTACGTATGTATTTGAAAGAAATAGGTAAAGTAGATTTACTAACTGCTGAAGAAGAGGTAAGTCTTTCTAAAAGAATGGAACAAGGTGATTTGGAAGCTAAAAGACAGTTAGTAGAAGCAAACCTTAGACTTGTAGTAAGTATAGCAAAAAAATATGTTGGTCGAGGTATGTTATTTTTAGATCTTATACAAGAAGGTAATATGGGTCTAATGAAAGCTGTAGAAAAGTTTGATTATACTAAAGGATATAAGTTTAGTACTTATGCTACCTGGTGGATTAGACAGGCAATAACTCGTTCTATTGCTGACCAAGCAAGAACTATTAGAATACCTGTTCATATGGTAGAAACAATAAATAAATTAATCCGTGTTTCTAGACAATTACTACAAGAAAAGGGTAGAGAACCTACTCCGGAAGAAATTGGAGAAGAAATGGATATGAGTGCAGATAAAGTAAGAGAAATAAAAAAGATTGCACAAGAACCTGTTTCTCTTGAAACCCCAATTGGTGAAGAAGAAGATAGTCATCTAGGAGATTTCATTGAAGATGAAGATGCTCCTGCACCAGCTTCTGCTGCTTCTTATATGTTGTTAAGAGATCAATTGGATAATGTATTGGATACTCTAACAGATAGAGAAAAAAGAGTCTTAGAATTAAGATTTGGTATTGAAGACGGTCGTCCTAGAACTCTTGAAGAAGTAGGAAAAGAATTTGGAGTAACTAGAGAAAGAATTAGACAGATTGAAGCTAAGGCCTTAAGAAAACTTAGACATCCTAGTCGCAGTAAAAAATTAAAAGACTATTTGAGTTAATTAGTAAATAAGAGTATGAGAGAATATATAGTAGCAATCATAAGATAATTAATTTATAATAATTATAAGAGGTCATATAAGACTTTGACCTTATAAGTTTTCTGTCATATAATTACTTTTGTGTTACAAGAAACGCGCAAAAGCTTTATATATAAGGGCCTATAGCTCAGCTGGTCAGAGCAACCGGCTCATAACCGGTTAGTCCTAGGTTCGAATCCTAGTAGGCCCACCAAGAATTTAAACCTTGTTCATTAATTTGGACAAGGTTTTTTTGACTTTATATACAATTTATAATAGAGGTGATAGAAAATGTTAAATCTACAACAAATTATAACCTTAATGAGTAAATTAGCTCCACAAAGTGAAGCAATGGATTGGGATAATGTAGGAATTCAAGTTGGAGATTATGATAATGAAATTCAGAGAGTACTTATATCCCTTGATATAAATGAAAAAGTAATTGATGAAGCTGTTGAAAAAAGTATTGATTTAGTAATTTCTCATCATCCATTGATCTTTAATGGTATAAATAATATTCACAGTCAAACTGCTAAAGGTAATATCATAATTAAAGCTATTAAGAATGATATTGCAATATACAGTGCTCATACCAATATGGATATAGCTGAGTCGGGCTTAAATGACTATTTAGCGAATAAGTTAGATATAGTTGATACAGAAGTCCTTTCTACCGAAAATGAGCACAAGAGATACAAATTAGCGGTATATGTGCCTATTGAAGATGCAGAAAGTTTAAGAGAGGTTTTATTTAAAAAAGGAGCTGGCAAGATAGGTAATTACAGCAATACATCTTTTAATGTTAATGGAAAAGGAACATTTAAACCTGGAGATAATACAAAACCTCATATAGGTAAAAAGGGTCAAATGGAAAAAGTACAAGAAACAAAAATAGAAACAATTGTTAAAGCTAGTGATTTACAAAAAGTAATTAAAGCTATGTTAAAAGTTCATCCCTATGAGGAAGTTGCTTATGATGTTTATGAATTACCGTTTCAATCAAAATACAGTGGAATCGGTAGAATTGGATATATTAATAAGGAAATATCTTTAAAAGAGTATAGCCAAAAGATAAAGAAAGTACTAAAAATTGAAAAGTTAAAAGTTAGAGGAGACATAAATCAAAAAATAAAAAAAGTTGCTTTATGTAGTGGTTCAGGTGCTGACTTTATAACTGCAGCTAGTTCAAAAGGAGCAGATCTTTATATAACTGGTGATGTAAAGTATCATGAAGCACAGTTAGCAGAAGAACTTGGGCTAAATTTAATCGATGCAGGTCATTTTGAAACTGAAAATATTTTCAAAGAATTAGTATATGATTATTTAAATAATAAAAAAGAAAAACGTAAGTTAGATTTTAATATATTTAAATCAGAAGTTTCAACTAATCCCTGGAAATATTATTAAATAATATATGTCTCAATGTTGACAAGATAAAGTATAAATGTTAATATGAATTACGAATCATAATTCAGAAGGGGTAATCTTATGAAAACAAATAAAAAAGAATTAATAAGAGAGGCAGCTTTAAAGGTAATTGCAAAAGAAGGATTTTATAATACTAAAACTTCTAAAATTGCTGAAGAGGCTGAAGTAGCTGTTGGGACCATTTATAATTATTTTGAGTCTAAAGATGAAATACTTGAATATATTTTTGAAGTAGAATTTGAAAAAAGAATTGAAATGCTTAAAAAAATGAAAAACAAGGAAAGTACAATCTTTGAAAAATTGTCTTTATTTATGAAAAGTCATTTTGATGAAGTGAAAAACAATTTGGATACAGCTCAAATTTTAGTAAGAGAAAAAGAATTTCCTAAATCAAGAGACTTTTCTGCAATTTTAAATTATCTAAATGAAATACCAATTTTACTAGAAGAAATGTTAGAAGAAGCAATGAGTAAAGGAGAAATTAAAAAACAAAATACTTCTATTACAGCTGCTTTGATATTTGGTGGGTTACAAGGGATCGTTGAAAAGGCATTAAGAACTGATTCTTTAGAACTACTAGATAACGCTGAAGAGGAGGTAATTAAGATATTAAAAGAAGGAGTGTAAAAAATTTAATCATAAATGAATGAACAATCATTCAAAGTATACCTTAACTAATACTTTAATTAACATTCAAATACTTAGACTACAAAACATTGAGGAGAGTTAACATGAGAAGAATAAATAATTTTGTTATGAAACGACCAATTATAACATTATTAATTTTATTAGCAATAACATCATATTTTAGTTATGAAATATATGAAAAAGCAAGGATTGAAACAAATTTAGATGAGTATATGCCTGAAAAGCATCCAGCATTTAAAAAAAGTGACCATTATGAAGAGTTATTTGATATAGATGATTCAGTTGTAGTAGCTATTGAAAATGAAAATGGAATATATAACAGATCTACTCTCCAACAAATTGAAGATATAAGTAGAAAGCTAGCAGACTTAGATGGGATTGATGGTGATTCTATAAAAAGCTTAGCAACAGCTGATAATATTACTGCATCAGATTTTGGGCTTGAGGTTAATCCATTTTTTACTGAAATACCTAATACAGAAAAAGAGTTTGAAGCTTTAAAACAAGCAGTAAATGATAATGAAATGATTTCAGGTAGAATTGTATCTAAAGATAATAAAGTAACTTTAATACAAGCAGGTTTAATTGAAGGTGGAGTAGATAGAATACAATTATATCAAGCAATACAATCGAATATAAGAGATTTTGAAGGTATTACAAAAATATATATTGCAGGACAACCTGTTATAGAAGGAACCCTTGCAAATTTAATGCCTCAAGATATGAAAATAATGATCCCATTAGTAATATTAATAATTGCAATTGTATTATTATTAACATTTAGAAGTATTAAAAGCACCTTATTAACTTTAGGTGTAGTACTTTTTAGTACTATTTGGGCTTTTGGACTAATGTCAGCTTTAGGTATACCTATTTATGCTGTATCTACAATGATTCCAGTAATGTTAATTGCCTTAGGTGTTGCAGATGGTGTTCATTTATTAAGTCATTTAAAAGATACAATGTTAGAAAATCCAAATTTAAGTACTTCTGAAGCCATTGCAGATATGATTAAAAACATGTGGAAGCCAGTAGTAATGACTTCAATTACAACAGCTGTAGGATTTATTTCACTTTTAACTTCAGAAGTTTATGCAGTTAAGTATTTTGGATTATTTACCGCTTTTGGTGTTTTAGCAGCAATGATCTTTTCACTGATATTTATTCCAGCAGGTTTGAAACTATTTAATTTACCTAAATTTAAGAGTAATAATGATAATACAAAAGATAATAAATCCGAAAATATATTTTATACAATATCCGATTGGGTATTAAACAATAAAAAGAAAATCATAGTTACCTCTTTTATAATATTAATTGTTGGAATTATAGGAGCACAAAGCCTATGGATAAATTCAAGTTTTTTAAGTAAATTTCAAGATGATGAAGATATTATTATAGCAAATAATTTTATTAATAAACATTTCGGTGGAACTACAAACTTAAATGTGATAATAAAATCTAAAGAAGCAGATGCTTTAAAAAACTCGGAGTATCTAAATGATCTTTGGCAGTTACAAAATGAATTAGAAGAAATGGAAAATGTAGGTGATAGTCTAGCAATTACAGACTTTCTAAGAAGAATTAATAAAGTAATGAATGAAGATCAAGAAAAATATAATAGAATTCCAAAGACAAGAGAATTAACAGCACAATATCTACTCTTATACTCAATGTCAGGTGATCCTGAGGATTTAAATAGAGTAATTGATTATGATTATAGAAGAGTAAATTTACAGGTTAATTTAAAAGATGATGATGCACGTTTAATTACTAGTGTTATAAATAAAATAGAAGAGTTTCAAAAAAACTCCTCACTTAAAGATCTTGAAATAGATTTTGCAGGGTCAGCATATACAAATAGGGTCTTTGCCAATTTAATATTAGAAGGGCAAATTAAAAGTCTTGTTTTATCAATATTTATAGTAATTGTATTATTGGGACTACTGTTTAGAAGTCCTATTGCAGGATTATTTGGAAGTCTTCCAATTATCATTACTGCAATGGTTAATTTTGGTATCATGGGCTATCTAAATATTGCTTTAAATACAACAACAGCTTTAATTTCAAGTATTGCAGTAGGAATGGGTATAGATTATTCTATTCACTTATTATCTAAATATAAATACTATGGTAGTAAAGGTTTAAGTTATAAAAATGCTGCAAGAGAGACAATTGAACATGCTGGAAAAGCTATAACTTATAATGCAGTCGTAGTAATCGCAGGATTTATGGTATTGATCTTCTCAAGTTTTCCACCAAATAGAGAGCTCGGTTATCTTGTTTCACTTTCATTATTTAGTAGTTTCATTTTAACTCTTACATTAGTGGTGGCATTAATAGACAAATACAAACCTAAATTTATCTTTCAAAATAAAAAGAAATTAGATTAAACAAATTTAAGGAGGAAAATAAAATGAATAAAAAATTATTAACAGTTATATTTCTATCATTATTGTTGATATTAACAGGAGTATCAACAGAAAGTTTTGCAGAAGAGTTAAGTGGAAAGGACATTATGGAAAAAGTTTATAATAGAGAAACTGGTGAAGATAGAACAGCAAATCTTAAAATGATCTTAGTAAATAAATTTGGTGATGAAAGAGAAAGAGAGATTAAACAGTTCAATAGAAAATTTGATGAAGTTGAAAAAAAGATCATGTTTTTTACAGCACCTTCAGATATAAGGGGTACATCTTTTATGAACTGGACTTATGATGACGATAGAGAAGATAGTCAGTGGATTTATCTTCCAGCTCTTGGAAAAATAAAAAGAATATCTTCAGAAAACAAAAGTGACTATTTTATGGGATCTGATTTTACTTATGATGATTTAGGAGAAAGAAATTTAAACGAAGATACTCATAAGTTACTAAAAACAAAAGAGATAGATGGGAAAAGTTGTTATGTAGTAGAAAGTACTCCAATTGAGGAAGATGATATGTACTCCAAAATCATAACTTGGGTTAGTCAAGATAAATGGATTGAATTAAAAAAAGAATTTTATGATAAAGAAGATAATCACCTAAAAACTCTAACTGTTATAGAATACGAAGAGATAGATGGTATATATACAGTTACTCACAGTGAAATGAATAATGTTCAAAAAGAGCATAAAACCGTATTAAAGTTAAATGAGGTTGAATATGATAAAGGTATTAGCCAAGATAGATTTACTGAAAGACAGATGAAATTAGGAATTTAATTTATTAATAAAGGGTAGGTGAAATTTCATGAAATCACTAAATAAAAATATTATAATCACAGTATTTGTTTTCTCTTTTATCATATTATCTAGTTTTTTTGGATTAAGTGTAAAAGCAGCATATGTTTCAAACTCTTTGAGTGCTAGATATGTCCATGATTTAGATACTGCAAGCACTTATGAAACTTCTTTAATTTATGAAGTAGACTATGAACAAAGGTTTAGTAAAAACAATATATTTGGTAAAATATATGTTAATCCAGTTTTTAAATACAATATAGATACAGAAGACGAAGATTTTTCAATAAAAGAAGGATATCTTGACTTATATTTACCAAACTTTGATTTAAGAATTGGAAAACAGAAGTTGACTTGGGGTAAAAGTGATGGTGTTGTAGTTACAAACATTGTCAATCCTAGAGATTATAATGTACATCCAGTAGTTAATTATTCGGATCAATTTCAAAATGTGGAAGCTGTAAAAGTTAATCTTTATCCTAATAATAATAATTTGGAAGTAGTATGGATTCCTGAATTTAAATCTGTAGAGATGAATCCTAATATTATAAAAAGTCAACTACCTAGTGGTTTTGCAAAAGATGGTTCACAAAAAGAAGTTGTTTCTGATTTTGAAAACAGTGAATTATTTATTAGATATTCTTCAATCGGACAGAAGTATGATTATGAAGTAATGACCGGCTACAGTTGGGAAGATGAACCGACTATTCATAAAGATTTTCTCAATAAAAAAGTTATCACCCAACATCATCGGTTGTTTACTGCTAGGTGGGAGTGCGAGTACTATGTATGGTCCATTTGTGTTCAAGGGAGAAGGAATATATATTTCAGGTGAACATTATAATATTGAAGAACCCTTATTACATCTAAATGATTATCCAGAAGGTATTATTGAAAAAAACGAAATAAAATGGTTGTCTGGATTGGACTATAATTTTGAAGGTTATCTTTTGAGTTTTCAGTTTTTACAGCAGGTAATACTGGATTACACTGATATTATATCAGAAGATAAATATAGAAATCAGGTTACGTTTTTGATTAAGAAAGACTTTATGCGTTCAAAATTAAATACTGAAGTTGCTTTTCATTATAATGTAAATGAGGATGTATTGATGACAAATCCTACTGTAAGTTATGATTATTCAGATCAGATTAATTTGAAAGCAGGAGCGAATATAAGTTTAGAGGGTGAAAGTTTTAAAAATGATGTAATATATGTACAAACAGAGTATTTATTTTAAATAAGTTAAAGGAGGCTGATGATGAATCAATCAAAAAGCAAAGCCCTTTACCGTAATATCGTTCAGGTATTATTTTTATTGTTATTTGTATTTTTAGCATTTAAAGGTAGAATTCAATTATGGATACTAGTTTTTGGTGTTGGATTATTAATTTCTTTAATCTGGGGAAGATTTTACTGTGGTTGGATATGTCCAATTAATACAGTTGTAAGAATAAAAAACTGGATTTATAAGAAATTAAATATAAATGTATTTAATACACCAAATTATTTAAAGAAACAATGGATCAGATGGGTTATACTACTTTTATTTGTTGGTACAATGGTTGTTACTAGAAGGATAAATGTACAGATTAATATGATATTATATGTTTTAATTTTTGCCTTTGTAATTTCACTAATATTTGATGAAGAAATGTGGCATAAATATCTATGTCCATATGGTGTTTTACTAGATTTAACTGATAAAGCTAATAATAAAAAACTTGTTATTGATGAAAAATTATGTAAATCATGTGGAATCTGTGTAGAAAATTGTCCTAACAATATTATTTTTGAAGCTGATAATATTTACAATATTCATAGCAAAGAATGTTTGAAATGTTTTAAGTGTCAAGATGTATGTAAGTTTAATGCAATAAATTATAAATAAGGCAGACATAATTTTATCTCTTTAAAGGTTCTTGACTATACTAAAAATGCTTGCTATACTGTTAATGCAAAACTAAAAAAGAGCAGCACAGATAATCGCGGTAGATCAACATCTACTGAGGAAAGTCCGGGCTTTATAGGGCAGGATGCTGGGTAATACCCAGTGGAGGTGACTCCCAGGAAAGTGCCACAGAAAATACACCGCCAATTTGGTAAGGGTGAAAAGGTGAGGTAAGAGCTCACCAATATTCAGGTGACTGAATAGTTTGGTAAACCCCATCCGAAGTAAGTCCAAATAGGGAGATTATAGAGTGGCCCGCTTTTTCTCCGGGTTGGACGCATGAGGTAGCAAGTAATTGTTATCCTAGATAGATGACTATCTGATACAGAACCCGGCTTATAGTGCTGCTCTTTTTTAATGCAAACATATGTTTATATTTTTAACTTAACAAATTGAAAATGAAGTCAAATTATGTTAAAATAGAGAGCAGAACGAAGATTTAGGAGGTAAATTAATGGCTGGACATTCTAAGTGGGCAAATATTAAACACAGAAAACAAAAACAGGATAAAAAACGTGGTAAGTTATTTTCAAAATTATCTAGAAAAATAGCAGTTGCTGCCAGAGAAGGTGGCGGTGATCCAGAGATGAATGCAGATTTAGCTTTTGCAATCGATAAAGCAAAAGATAATGACATGCCTAAAGATAATATAGAGAAAGCTATAAAAAGAGGTACAGGTGAACTTGAAGGTGTAGATTATAAACAGTTTACTTATGAAGGATATGGACCTGGTGGAGTAGCTCTTTATTTAGATATCATGAGTGATAACAGAAATAGAACGGCTTCTGAAATAAGGCACATATTATCTGAACACGGTGGTAATCTTGGTGAAGCCGGATGTGTAGCATGGATGTTTGAACGCAAAGGTCAAATAATAATAGATTTAAATTCTACTGACTTAGATGAGGAAGAAGCTATGATGGAAGCAATAGAAGCAGGTGCAGATGACATAGATACTGAAGATAATGTTGTTACTGTTTATACTAAAACAAAAAGATTTCAAGATGTTAAAGCTGGATTAAAGAAAAAAGGTTTTGAATTTGTAGAATCTGACCTTGCAATGGTTCCTAATACTACAATTAAATTAGAAAAGTCTGATGCAAAGAAGATGATGAATTTAATGGAAGACCTTGAGGATCATGATGATATACAGGAAGTTTATTCTAACTTTGACATTCCAGCAGATGTTATGGAACAAATTGAAAAAGAAGAATAAACTACAATTTGCTGCTTATTTAATGGCACTGTATTTCAGTGTCATTTATTATTTGCTTATATGTTTTAATTAATGGGGTGATAATTTGATTATATTAGGAATTGATCCTGGATTAGCAACAACAGGATATGGAGTTATTGAAAAAAAAGGGAACTCTTTTAAATTAATAGATTATAGTACTATAATAACTAGTTCTGATAAAAATGATGTTGACCGACTTTCAGTATTATATGAAGAACTGCTATTATTAATAGACAAATATAATCCTGAACAGATTGCTGTTGAAGAATTATTTTTCAATAAAAATGTAAAAACTGCTATAAGAGTTGGACAAGCTAGAGGTGTAATTTTATTAGCAGGATCACAGCAGGGAATTGAAGTTGCAGAGTATACCCCATTACAGGTAAAACAAGCGGTAGTAGGTTATGGTCGTGCTTCAAAAAAACAGGTACAACAGATGGTTAAAGCACTTTTGAATTTAGATGAGATACCTAAACCAGATGATGCTGCAGATGCACTAGCTATTTCTATTTGTCATGGACATAGTTATGCAAGTAAAAAGAAGTGGGGAGATTTAATATGATAGGACACATAGAGGGTAAAATAATATATAATAGCGAAGGCAGTATTATTGTTAATGTTAATGGTGTAGGATATCAGATTAAGGTACCTACATTATATACAAAAAAAGATCTTAATAAAAAAATCGAACTTTTTATTCATACATATATTAGAGAAGATGCGCTTGACCTTTATGGATTTGAATCTCCAGAAGAAAAAAAACTTTTTAAAATATTATTATCAGTGTCAAGAGTAGGACCTTCTGCAGCGATGAATATTCTTTCCTCTTTATCTTATGAAAGATTTATTAATGCTATTTTAACAGAAAATGTTGCTGTATTAAAAGAAGTATCTGGAATTGGTCCCAAGACTGCTCAAAGGTTAATATTGGAACTAAAAAGCAAAATTGAAGATATGTTACCTGAACTGCAATTAGATAAAGAAAAAACAATGAAAAAATATGATGAAGATTTATATGAGGCATTAACCCAGTTAGGGTATAGTAAGCGAGAAGTTGATGATGCTATTGATAATATAGATTTAGATTCTGATCAAAAATTAGAGCAAAAAATAAAAGAGGTATTAAGTTTTTTGGGGAGGGATAAACATTAAATGGACAAACCTGATAGAATTATTTCCCCAACAAGAGAGTTTGAAGAAGACCAATTTGATAAAAATTTAAGACCTGAAAAGTTAAAGTACTATGTTGGTCAAAAAAAGACAAAAGAAAAACTTGATATATTTATTGAAGCAGCTAAAAAAAGAGGAGAAGCTTTAGACCATGTCTTATTATATGGACCTCCTGGGTTAGGAAAAACTACTTTAGCTACTATTATAGCAAATGAACTTAATGTAAACATTCATAAAACATCTGGACCAGCTATTGAAAGGCCGGGAGATTTAGCATCAATATTAACTAATCTTCAGGACAACGATGTTTTGTTTATAGATGAAATTCATAGATTAAATATGATGGTTGAAGAGGTGCTGTATCCTGCTTTAGAGGATTATTGCTTAGATATAATTATTGGTAAAGGACCAAGTGCACGTTCAGTGAGATTGGATTTAAATCCTTTTACAATGGTAGGAGCTACTACAAGAGCAGGTTTAATTAGTTCACCATTACGAGATAGATTTGGAGTAATTAATCGTTTGGAATTCTATGACAATGATGAACTAACAAAAATTGTTAAAAGATCTGCTCGTATTTTAGATATAGAAATACATGATGATGGAGCAACTGAAATTGCAAAAAGATCGAGAGGTACACCAAGAATAAGTAACAGGTTATTAAAAAGAGTTAGAGACTATGCTGAAGTCAAAGCGGAAGGTATAATATCATCTGAAGTTGTAAATGAGGCATTAAAACTTTTAGAAATTGATGAAAAAGGGTTAGACAGTATTGATCATAAATTACTTAAGATAATAATTCAAAAATTTGATGGTGGTCCAGTTGGACTAAATACTTTAGCAGCAGCAATCAGTGAAGAAACGGAGACCATTGAGGATGTATATGAACCCTATTTATTACAAATGGGTTTTTTAGAAAGAACTCCAAGAGGAAGAGTTGCTACTTCATCAGCATATAGACATTTAAATATAGATATTAAAAAAAACGATAATCTTTTTAAAGATAGTGATTGATACAGGAGGAAATATTTGATGAGAGTTGACGAATTTGATTATAACTTACCAGAAAGATTAATAGCACAAAAACCAGTTGATAAGAGAGATCATTCTAGATTAATGCTATTAAATAAAAAAACAGGTCAAATAGATGAGAAAAAGTTTTATGAAATTATTGATTTGTTAAATAAAGATGATTTATTGATATTAAATAACAGTAAAGTTATTCCTGCTAGGTTATTAGGTCAAAAAGTCCCTACTGGAACCAATATAGAAGTTCTTTTATTAAACCAAATAAAAGATAATAAATGGGAAGTGTTAGTAAGACCTGGTAAAAGAGTTAAAAAAGGAGTAAGGGTTAGTTTTGGAGATGGGAAATTAATAGGTGAAGCTATTGAATATACTGAGTTTGGTGGTAGAGTTATGGAGTTTGAGTATGAAGGTGATTTTGATGAAATTTTGAATGAATTAGGAGAAATGCCTTTACCTCCATATATAAATAATAAATTAGATAATCCTGACAGATATCAAACTGTATATGCAAAAAAGAAAGGTTCAGTTGCTGCACCAACTGCCGGACTTCATTTTACACCTGAACTTTTAAAAAAGATTAAAAATAAAGGAATAGAAATTGAATATATTACTCTCCATGTAGGTTTAGGAACTTTTAGACCGGTAAAAACAGATGAAGTAGAAGAACATGATATGCATTCTGAATATATTGAAGTGACTAAAGAAGTAGTAAAAAAGATTAAGAAAAGAAAAAATAATAATGGAAGAGTAATATCTGTTGGAACAACAGTTACAAGAGCTTTAGAAACAGTGGCACAAAATGGAGAGATAGATGAATTTAAAGGTTGGACCGATATATTTATATATCCAGGATATGAATTTAAAGTTATAGATGCGTTAATAACAAACTTTCACTTACCTAAATCAACATTACTTATGATGATTTCTGCTTTGGCAGGTAAAGAAAATATTTTCAACGCATATCAAAGTGCAATTAAAAAAGAGTTTCGATTTTATAGTTTAGGAGATGCAATGTTTATTTACTAGAGAGGATGTTAGACTTAATGAGCTTCAACTTTGAATTAAAACAAACAGATGCTGATTCATTAGCAAGAAGAGGAAAAATTACAACTTATCACGGTGAGATTGAAACCCCAATTTTTATGCCGGTTGGAACACAGGCAACTGTTAAGGCAATGACTTCAGAGGAGTTAAAAGAAATAGATGCTGAGATCATTTTAGGTAATACTTATCATTTATACTTAAGGCCTGGACATGAGTTGATTAAAGAAGCCGGGGGACTTCATAAATTTATGAATTGGGATAGACCAATTTTAACTGATAGTGGTGGTTTTCAAGTTTTTAGTCTATCTGATTTAAGAGAAATAAAAGAAGAGGGAGTTTATTTTCAATCTCATATTGATGGATCTAAACATTTTATATCACCTGAAAAGTCTATAGAGATACAAAACGCACTTGGATCTGATATTGTAATGGCTTTTGATGAATGTCCTCCTGAACCTGAAAACTATGATTATGTAGATAACTCCTTGGAAAGAACGGTACGTTGGGCAAAAAGATCCAAAGATGCTATGAGTAATGATAAACAAACTTTATTTGGGATTATACAGGGAGGGATTTTTAAAGATTTAAGAGAAAAAAGTGTTAAAATGATGACAGACATTGGATTTCCCGGATATGCTATTGGAGGTTTAAGTGTTGGAGAAGCTAAAGATGACATGTTAAAAACTTTAGACCATACAACTCCACTACTTCCCAAAGATAAACCAAGGTATTTAATGGGGGTTGGTACTCCTGAAGATTTAATTGAAGGTGTAAAACGCGGTATTGATATGTTTGACTGTGTAATGCCAACCAGAATAGCAAGACATGGTTCTGTTTATACATCTAAAGGCAGAATAACAGTTCGCAATGCTACATATAAAAAGGATTTTAATCCTATTGATTCAGATTGTGATTGTTATGTATGTCAAAACTATACAAGAGCTTATATTAGACATCTGTTAAAAAGAAATGAAATACTTGGTGTTAGATTAACAACATATCATAATTTACATTTTTTCATTGATTTAATGAAGAAAATAAAGTATTCTATTAAAGAGGGTAATTTTCTCTCATTTAGAGAAAATTTCTATAAAAAGTATAAAGATTAATAACCAGATATTTATATAATTTTAAAAAATTTGAAGGATAATTTGATCTGGTATTGAAATTATTAGAGAGTAAAAAAATAAGGAGGTAAATAAAAATGCAATATATTTACGCAGTATTACCATGGGTTTTAATTTTTGGTGTGTTTTGGTTTTTCTTAATTAGACCACAAAGAAAACAACAGAAAGAACATGATAACATGTTAGACAATTTAAAAGTTGGAGATAGAATAGTTACTATTGGTGGTCTTAAGGCTAAAATAGTTAAAATCAAAGAAGATAATATAAGACTAAGAGTATCATCTAATGTTGATATAGACGTTGTTCAAAAAGCTATAGCAAGATTAGATAAGTCAGAAGAAGTAGAGGAAGTAGAAACTGAAGAAGAAAAATAATGCATATATTGGGAGTGACTAAAATTGGATAGCGGAGATGTAAAAGAAATCCTGCAATCTGTTGTTATTGCAGGTATTTTAGCTTTTTTAATTATCACTTTTGTTGCCCAATCTTTTGTTGTTGACGGTAAATCTATGGAACCTAATTTACATGATGGTGAACGTCTTTTTGTTAATAAGTTTATTTACCGTTTTAGAGAACCTCAAAGAGGAGAAGTTATAGTATTTACTCCCCAGGGTGCTCCTAATAAGAAATATATTAAAAGAGTTGTTGGATTACCTGGGGATACCCTTTATATAAAGGATGGGGTTACCTATGTAAATGGTCAGCCGCTAGATGAAGATTTTATTAAAGAAGAGATGAATGGAGATTTTGGTCCATATCAAGTACCAGAAGGAACAGTATTTGTTATGGGCGATAATAGAAATAATAGTGCTGACAGTAGATTTCCTGGTTATGTAGGCTATGTACCCTATGAAAGTATATCTGGTTTGGCTTTTTGGGTTTATTGGCCGATCACAGATATGAGAGTAATAAAGCATGTTAGTTATAATAACATATAAATTATATAATTGTTGAGAAACGGGAGGAAGAATGGTATGAAATATAAACAGAAGAGAATGTTAAAATTTATATTCATAATAGCTGTAGTTGCCTTAGCAGTATTTCTATACTTTAATAATAGTATCAATCTTGGTCTTGATCTACAGGGAGGGTCCCATATTGTATTACAGGCTCAACCAACTGAAGAAAGACCAATTACAAATGAGGTAATGACAGGTATACAAAGTGTAATTGAAAGACGTGTAAATCAATTAGGTTTATCTGAACCAGTTATACAAAGAGAAGGATCTGATAGAATAATTGTTGAACTTCCTGCAATTGATAACCCTAATGAAGCAATAGAAACAATTGGTAGAACAGCTGTATTAACATTTAGAAACTCAGCTGGTCAAGTATTATTAACAGGAGAGTATATTAAAAACGCTACTGCTGATTATGATCAGTACGGTAGGCCTGTTGTATCATTTGAAATGAACAATGAAGGTTCAGATCGATTTGAAGAGATTACTAGTCAGTATATTGGACAAAAGATAGGAATTTATCTCGATGATGAACTTTTAACAAATCCTACTGTTCAGGATACAATTTCTGGTAGAGGACAAATTACTGGTTATGAATCCGTTGAAGCAGCCCAAAAAGATGCGATTTTAATTAGAGAAGGTTCTTTACCTGTACCTGTTAAAGTTGTTGAAAGTATGACTGTTGGACCGACATTAGGAGAAATATCAATTCGAAAAAGCTTAATAGCTGGATTAATAGGTTTAGCATTTGTTGCAGTTTATATGATGTTCTATTATAGATTCCCAGGTGTTTTAGCTGCAGTAGTTTTAATTATCTATGGTATATTACTAATGGGTACTTTAGCTGGACTACAAGCTACATTAACACTACCAGGTATTGCCGGATTAATTTTATCTATCGGTATGGCTGTTGATGCTAATATTATTATTTTCGAACGGATAAAAGACGAACGGAAATCTGGTAAGACCTTGAGAGCATCAATAGATGCAGGTTTTAAAAGAGCTTATATGACTATTATTGATGCTAATGTTACAACAATAATTACTGCATTAATCCTAGCTTATTTTACTAGTGGTACTGTAAGAGGTTTTGCTGTAACACTCGGTATTGGTGTATTAGTAAGTATGTTTACAGCTTTCTTCATTACCCGAAATGTTATAGATTTATTTACTCATTCTAGTTTACTACAAAGCGATGCAGCATTTGGTGCAAAGAGGAGGTAAAGATGATGGATATACTGGGAAAAAGGAAAATTTGGTATACAATTTCCATAACAATATTGGCAATTGGATTATTATTTTTAGCAATTAATGGTTTAAACTTTGGAATAGACTTTCAAGGTGGTACCATATTAGAATTTAAATTTGACCAAGAAGTAAGCAATGAAAATGTTAGAAATGTTTTAAGTGATATAAATATTGCTGCAGATAGTAAAATTCAGCAATCAAATACACAGGGTATATATGGAGTGTTAATAAGGGCACAAGAATTGACTCCTCAAGAGATATCAGATGTTGAAGAAGGTTTAAGAGATGCTTATCCTTCGACAGAAATGCTTAGGACTCAAATGGTTGGGCCAGTTATTGGTCAGGAGTTAAGAACAAAAGCTTTATTAGCTTTATTAATTGCTTCAATTGCAATTGTCTTATATATTAGTGTTAGATTTGAATTTAGATTTGCTATAGTTGCTATAATAACTTTAATGCATGATGTGTTAATTACATTAGGTATATTTGCAATTTTAGGTAAAGAGATAAATACAGCTTTTATTGCAGCATTATTAACAATAATTGGTTATTCTATAAATGATACAATAGTTATCTTTGATAGAATACGAGAAAATATGAAGTTGATGCATAAAACACCGTTTGAAAAGCTTGCTAATTCAGCTGTGATTGACACTTTACCTAGATCAATAAATACATCGTTAACAACTTTAATTACAATATTAGCAATTTATCTATTCGGTGGGGCTTCTATTAAAATATTTATGCTTGCATTGTTTATAGGTATGTTTGCTGGTACTTATTCTTCAATATTTGTTGCCAGTCCCCTACTAGTAACCTGGACGAACAAGGTAAAAAACAAATAATAGAAAGGGGTTTTAAGTATGCAAGGTACCATAATATTTGGATTGATATTTGCAATCATAATTGCAATTTTTGCAATCCAAAATGCTTCCATAGTGGCTTTGAATATTCTAATGTGGGAGTTTGAAATTTCACTGGCAGTTGTTGTTCTTGGTTCGATAATTTTTGGCGCTCTTGTAATTGGGATTTTCAGCTATTTTAAACAGTTTCAACTTAAAAGAAAAAATAGGAATTTAAAACTAGAAATTCAAGCACAACAGGAAGAATTAGAAGATTTAAAGTTTAAAAACAGAGAAAGAGAAACTAATTTAGAAAATCAAATTACTGAAGAAAATTACAAACAAGAAGAAAAGGAATCCAAAACTGGATTTTTTGGGCGCAGGAAAAAAGAAAAAAAGATTGATGATGAAAATGATGATATAGCATATAATTCTGAAGAGAACAATGATGATGAAAGCAATAAAAAATAAAAAAGTATAAAACGCCCCCTTATTTATAGGGGGTTTTGTAATTAAAAAAATTAGGTGATAAATTTGAATACAATGTGGTATCTTGAAGAAAAACAAATAAACAGAATACATGAAGATGAAATATTAAATAAAATATTAGCAAACAGGAATATTACCATTAAACAGAGAGCTGATATATTTTTAAAAAAGAGCATCGATGATCTAAGAGATCCTTATGAATTAACTGATGTTAAAAAAGCTGTAAATAGAATTGATACAGCAATAAAAAACAATCATGAGATACTTATCTACGGTGATTATGATGTTGATGGTATAACATCTACTTCTTTATTAATTAATTACTTTGAAGATATTAATTTTAAAAACTACTCTTTTTATATTCCAAATAGATTAAAAGAAGGTTATGGATTAAATATTGATAGTCTTTCAAAAATTGATTTAGATAACATTGATCTCATAATAACAGTAGACTGTGGGATAACGGCTTTAAAAGAAGTTGAGTTTTTAAACCAAAAAAGCATTGATATAATTATTACAGATCATCATAAATTGGGAGAAGATATCCCTAAAGCTTTTGCAGTAATTGATCCTCAACGAGAAAATGATGAATATTTTAAAGTGTTAGCTGGAGTAGGAGTTGTATTTAAACTTTTACAAGCTCTTGATATTTATAATAATACAAATTATGCTTATAATCATCTTGATTTAGTTACCTTAGGTACTGTTGCAGATATTGTAGCATTAAAAAATGATAATAGAATACTGGTTAGTGAAGGATTAAAATCAATAAACAAAACAGAAAAAGTTGGTTTAAAACTTTTAATTGAAAAACTTGGGATGAGTGATAAAGATATTAATCCTGGACAAATTGGTTACATTATTGCACCTCCGATAAATGCTATTGGTAGAATGGAAAAACCAGATCAAGGTGTTGAATTACTAACAACAAATGATGATGATATAGCAGATGATATCAGCCAAAAACTAATAAAAATAAACAAAGAAAGACAAAATAAAGAAGAAGAAATCTATAATCAAGCATTATCCTTGATTGATGAACAAGATATAAAAAATCAGGATGCTATAATCTTAGCTTCTAAAGGTTGGCATCGTGGAGTTATCGGTATTGTTGCTTCCAGACTGATAGATAAGTATTATCTACCTGTTATATTAATTGCAATAGATGAGGATGGTATTGGTCATGGATCTGCGAGAAGTATTGATAATTTTGATATAACAGAAGGATTAAGTTACTGTAAAGAACTTTTAGATAACTATGGTGGACATTCAATGGCTGCTGGACTGTCAATAAAAGAAAAAAATCTAAACAAGTTCAAAAAAATGTTTAATGAATATATGAATGAACAGTTACAACCAACTGACTTTATTCCTGGATTAAAATTAGATGCAATTATTAATTTAAATAAAATAAATTACCCTTTCTATAAAAAACTAGATAAGTTAAAACCATTTGGTGTTGGAAATCCAAGACCAAAATTTTTACTAAGTAATGTAAAATTAAAAAATCATTATACAGTGGGGAGCAATAATAAACATTTAAAAATTAATTTATCAAATGGGCTTTCTGGTATTTGTTTTAATATGGGACATATTAATTCAAAGCTAGTTGATAAAAAGATTGATTTAGCAGTGAAGATATATTTAAATAATTGGCGAGGTAGAGATGAGATAGAACTAAGGGTTGAAGATATAAATATTAGAGGTGACCACTCATTTTATCCATTAACCTTTAAAAAAGATAATTTTAAAATATATGACAAAAGAGGAATAAATAATAAAACGAAGTATATAAGAGGATTATATAATTATAACAAAAAAATTGCAGTATATATTAATGGTAAAAAGCAAATTGACGAACTAAAAAGTATTTTAAAAAATAATGATATTGATTTATTTATTAATAACTGGGATGAATTTATTAACCATGATAAATCAATAATATTATTTAACAAAAATTTTAATAAAGAAATTGAAGAAAAAACACATTTAGTATTTTATTCAGTACCCTTTTCATTGAATGATCTAAAAAATATTGTTAATAATTTCAAGTCTAATAATGACATTCATTTTATTTTTAATGATAACGATATTAAGATAAATCAAAAATTAATCGATTTAAAATTACCTAATAAAAAGCTAATTAAAAATATTATGAATTATATACAAAATAAAGAAAAAAATATAAAAATAGATAAGTTATACACAACAATCAATAAGGATTTTAAAATATCTAAAAATAAGTTTAAAAATATTATTAATATATATTCAGAAATTGGTATTGTAGACAAAAAAGAAAACCAAATAAACTTTAATAATTCAAATAAAGCTCACCAATTGGACTTATCAAATTCTGTATATTATAATAATATTATTAAGATAAAGCAAAAACAAAGAAATTTAATCAATTTATTAAGGGATAAAAATTTATTTAATTTTATTAAAAACCTTACAAATCTTAAGGAGGAGAACAATGAATTTTAATGATTACATTAGAAACATACCGGATTTTCCAAAAGAAGGAATATTATTTAAAGACATAACTCCACTATTAAAGGATAAAGATGTTTTTAAAAAAGCAATAGATACAATGGCAGAACAGTACCAAGATGTAGAAATTGATTATGTTGTAGGAATTGAAGCAAGAGGATTTATTATAGGTACTCCTTTAGCATATGCCTTAAATAAAGGGTTTATTCCAATAAGAAAGCCTGGTAAACTACCATATGACAAAATATCTGCTAGTTATGATTTAGAATATGGTAGTAATGAATTAGAGATACATACTGATGCTATTCAGGAAGGTGATAACATTTTATTAGTTGATGACTTATTGGCAACTGGAGGAACAACAAGAGCATCAGTTGACTTAATAGAAAAATTAGGAGGTAATATTGTTAGTATAGCCTTCTTATTAGAACTAGTTGATCTAAAAGGTAGAGATGAAATTAAAGAGTATGATATCTATACTTTATTACAACACTAAACTATAATCTGAATAACTTTGAAATGAAGGGATATATATGGAAATAGAGACTTTACTTAAAAAAATTAGAACTGATATGGATGATCCAGATCTTGATATAGTTAAAAAAGCATATAAAGTTGCTTCTGAAGCTCACGAAGGACAGTTTAGAGTATCAGGAGAACCTTATGTTGAACACCCAATTAATGTAGGATATATCCTTGCTGATTTAGGACTTGATATTATCTCTATTTCTGCTGCTTTATTACATGATGTAGTTGAAGATACTAAATTTACTAGAAAAGACATTGAAAAAATGTTTGGTAATGAAGTTGCATTACTTGTTGATGGTGTTACAAAGTTAACTAAGTTAGATTTTAAATCTAAAGAGGAACATCAGGCTGAGAGTTTAAGAAAAATGTTTTTAGCAATGGCTAAAGATATTAGAGTAGTTTTAATTAAGCTTGCAGATAGGCTTCATAATATGCGAACTTTAGAGCATCTTGGTAGAGAAAAACAAATTTTCAAATCTGAAGAAACCATTGAGATATATGCTCCATTAGCACATAGATTAGGTATGTCAAGAATGAAGTCAGAATTAGAAGATTTAAGTTTTTACTTTTTACAAACTGATGTTTATAATGAATTAGAAAAAAAGATTGAAGAAAATAGATCTTCTAGAAACAACAATATACAAAAGGCAATAGATACACTTGAAGAGAAAATAGAAGAACAGGATTTAAATGCTGAAATATATGGAAGATCAAAACATTTGTATAGTATATACCAAAAAATGCAGCGAAAAGAAGTAGATTTTAGTGAAATATATGACCTTACTGCTGTAAGAGTATTAGTAGATAATGTGAGGGAATGTTATCAGGTATTAGGGGTAGTACATGAGTTATGGAAACCAATGCCTGGGAGATTCAAAGATTATATTGCGATGCCCAAATCTAATATGTATCAGTCTTTACACACGACTGTAATAGGTCCTAGTGGAGACCCTTTAGAGGTACAAATTAGAACACGTGAAATGCATAAGACTGCTGAATATGGTATTGCTGCGCACTGGAGATACAAAGAAGGTAAAACTAATAATGATGATTATGAAGAAAAATTATCCTGGTTGAGGCAGTTATTGGAATGGCAGAAAGATCTTCAAGAGCCGCAAGAATTTATGAAAGCCTTAAAAATTGATTTATTCCAGGATGAAGTGTTTGTATTTACTCCAAAAGGTGATGTTATGTCATTAGCTCGTGGTGGTACTCCAATAGATTTTGCTTACCATATTCACACTGAGGTAGGACATAATTGTGTTGGAGCAAAGGTTAACGGTAAGATTGTACCTTTAGAGTATGAACTTAATAATGGTGATATTGTTAATATTATAACTTCCAAAAAAAGTACTGGACCTAGTAAAGATTGGTTAAATTTTGTAAAAACATCTACTGCAAGAAGTAAGATAAAAAGATGGTTTAAAAAACAGCAAAGAGATGAAATAATAAAACGGGGTAGAGAATTATTAAATAGGGAATTTAGTAGAAACCATATTGAGATTACTGGTAAAGAACGGGAACAAAAACTGGAAGAAATTGCAAAAGAGTTAGGTGAAAATAGTAAAGAAAATTTATTAGAATCAATAGGATATAACAATGTTTCTGTTAAACAGGTTATAAATAAATTAGATATAGAAGAACAAGAAGAGGTAACCTTAGAAGAATTGAAGTCTGCTCCATCTACAAAAAGTTCAGATAAAGGAGTTAAAGTAAAGGGAGTGGATAACCTTAAGGTTAGAACAGCTAAGTGCTGTAATCCGGTTCCCGGAGATAAGATTGTAGGATATATAACTCGGGGTAGAGGCATATCTATCCATCGAAAAGGATGTCCAAACCTACAAACATTAATAGAAAACGAAAACGAAAGAATTATAGATGTAGAATGGGACCGAAAACGTGCTGAATCATATGTTGTTGACCTTAATATAGAAGCAGTTGATAAAAGTGCTCTTTTAAACGATATAACAAGATTAATAAAAAATGAACAGATAAAACTTTTATCAGTTAATGCTAGAGCCGATAAATATGGAAGAGCATATATAAAATTATCTCTTGAGTTAAGTAGCATTGAGCATATGAAAGATATAATGAATAAAATCAAAGATATATCAGGGGTATTATCAGTTCAAAGAGCAAACCCTACTTAAAAAGAGGAGTGTTTTAGTTGAGAGCTGTTGTACAGAGAGTTAAAAATAGTGAAGTTAAAGTAGATGATAATATAATTGGTTCTATTAAATCAGGACTTTTAGTATTTTTAGGAATAGGAAATAATGATGGAATGGATGATATTGATTATCTAATAGATAAAATTTTAAATTTAAGAGTTTTTGAAGATCAAGAAGGTAAGATGAATCTTTCTGCTTTGGATCTAGACAAAGATATCATGGTTGTTTCACAGTTCACTCTTTATGGTGACTGTAGAAAAGGTAGACGGCCAAGTTTTTTTGATGCTGCTCCACCTGATAAAGCTGAAAGATTATATGATGTTTTTGTAAATAAAATAAACAAATTTGATTTAAATGTTGCAACAGGTGAATTTCAAGCTATGATGGATATAGATTTAATTAATGACGGTCCTGTTACATTACTGTTAGATAGTAATAAAGAATTTTAAATTGGAGTGGTTTAAATGATTATTTCACAAACAGTTGGTGTTAATTTGACCAACTGTTATTTAATTGGAAAAAAGAATTCAAAAGCTATAGTTATTGACCCAGGTGATGATATTGATAAGATTATGGATATGATTAATGAGTATAATGTGACAGTGGAAAAAATAGTTAATACACACGGCCACTTTGATCATATAACTGCTAATGATGAGTTGAAAGAAAAAACTGGCGCAGAAGTTTATATACATGAAGATGATAAAGATTTTCTCACTAATCCTGAAAGAAATCTTTCATCTTTATTGGGAAGTAGTAATACTGTTAGTTTAAAGAAAGCAGACCATATACTTCAACAAGGTGATGTTATTAATATTGAAGATTATTCCTTCGAAGTAATCCACACACCAGGACATAGTCCAGGAAGTATCTGTTTATATGATAATAATAATGAAATCTTAATAAGTGGAGATACAGTTTTTAATACCGGAGTAGGTAGAACAGATTTTAAAGATTCTTCACAAGTAAGTTTGATAAATTCAATTGAAAATAAGTTGTTAAAACTTCCTGGTGATACAAAAGTATATCCAGGTCATGGTCAATCTACAACTATAAAAAAGTTTGAAGTACAAGTCTGGGAAAAATTAACTTAGTACTAAATAGGTGTTGTTGTTGACTTTTTAAAATCTATAATATAAAATTATGAAAGATGTCAACCAGCAAAAAATTATTTATATATCTTAAGGAGTGACTTATAAATGTTTGATAATTTAAGGAATAACAGTAAGATTATAGTTTATATTGTTGTAGCTGCCTTTGTAATTTCAGGTGGTTTAATGGGTTTTGGATCATATATGAGTAATAATAATCCTTCTAACACAAATAGATCACAGTATATTGCAGAAGTAAATAATAAAGGAATAACTCCACAACAGTTCTTATCAGTTTTAAGAAATACCGCTTCTCAAGCCAATAACTTAACTCAATCAGAAGTAATACCATTTAGATTAAATGTTTTAAATTCAATGATTGAACGAGAAATATTATTAAATGAAGCAGATAATATGGGATTAGTTGTCGAAGTCTCTGATGAAGATGTTGAAAACAATATTGATCAAATATTAGAGGAAAATGATTTAACTGAAGAAGAATTAATCAATAATCTTGAAAATCAAGATTATACTTATGATCAGTTCAAAGAAGATATTAGAGAAAGTATGGTTAACTCAGAAAAAATAAGTCAGGTAAGAGAGTCAACATATAGTAATATTGAAGTTACTGAAGAAGAAATTCAAAATACTTATGAAAATAGATATGAAGATAGTGAAGAAAAACCTAAACTTGAGGAAGTAAGAAGTGATATAAAAGAAACACTTTTATCACAAAAACAAAATCAAACATACCAGAATTGGCTTGAAAATAAAAAAGCAGAAGCTAATGTAACGATTAATGATCCAGTATTATTTTCATATAACGCTTTAGATAAAAATAACTATCAAGTAGCAATTGACAGTTTTAATAACTTAATTGAAAGTGATAATGGTTCAGCTAGCATCTATATTTATTTAGCAGAAGCTTATACAGGAAATGAAAACTATGAAAAAGCTTTAGAAACATATGAAACTGCAGTTGAGAAGTATCCTGAAAATTGGGAACTTAGAATAAATTATGGTGATTATTATGCTGACAGAGAACAAAAGGAAAAGGCATTAGAACAGTATAATAGAGCATCAGAAATTGCAGGCAATAATTATTATGCACATTATCAACTCTTTATGTCATATAATAATATAGGTGCAAGTGATGAAGCTGAAGAAGAGATGCAAAAAATAACTGAAATACAACAACAAAGACAGAATAATCAAAGTACACAACAACAAGTTGAAGAACCTTCATCAATTGAAGAAGAAATTCAACAAAATCAATAAATAATTATTGTCAATAAATATTCAAACAAGGGTGAAAAAAATGATAAATGCTCCAAGAGGAACAAATGATATTTTACCTCCTGAATCAGCAAAATGGAATTATATAGAAAACAAAGCAAAGAAGATTTTTGATTTATACAACTATGAAGAAATTCGTACACCAATCTTTGAATACACCGAACTATTTCAACGAGGTATTGGTGAGGTAACTGATATTGTAGAAAAAGAAATGTATACTTTTGAGGATAAATCAGGTAGAAGTATAACCTTAAGACCAGAAGGGACTGCTTCTGTTGTAAGATCATTTCTTGAAAATAAAATATATGGTCAAGCACAACCAACAAAATATTATTATATAGGTCCTATGTTTAGATATGAAAGACCACAAGCTGGTAGGTATAGACAGTTTAATCAGCTCGGAGTTGAAGTTTTTGGTTCTAAAGATCCTATGATTGATGCTGAGGTTATAAATGTGGGAATGCATTTTTTAGAATCATTAGGATTAAAGGAATTAAAATTATATATTAATTCAATCGGTTGTCCTTCTTGTAGACCTAATTATTTAAATAAATTAAAGTCTTATTTAAATGATAATAAAAAAGAGCTTTGCGATGATTGTAAGAATAGGATAGATAAAAATCCATTAAGAGTACTTGATTGTAAAAATGACCAATGTCAAAATATAATAAATGACGCACCTAAAATAGTTGATCATCTCTGTGAAGAATGTGAGACACATTTTGAAAGTGTTAAGACAAATTTAAGCAATTTGGAAGTTGATTTTGTGATTGATCCAAAATTGGTAAGAGGATTAGACTATTATACTAAAACTGCTTTTGAAGTTAAGTTTGAAGGTTTGGGTGCTCAAGATACAATATTTGGTGGAGGTCGTTATGATAAGTTAGCCGAAGAAATTGGAGATAAAGATATACCTGGTATTGGATTTGCATTAGGTATAGAAAGACTTCTCCTTACTCTTGAGAAACAAGAAATTGATATTCCAATTGATAAAAGTATTGATATATATTTAACAACTATTGGAGAAAAAGCCAAAACTGCTTGCTTTAAACTTCTAAATGAATTTCGTAGAAACGATATAAAAGCTGAAATAGATTATATGGACCGCAGTGTTGGTGGACAGATGAAATCTGCTGATAGAATGAATGCAAATTATACGGTAATTATTGGTGAAAATGAATTAGATAGTGGTAAAGCTACTGTTAGAAACATGAAAACAGGAGATGAAAAAGAAATTAAATTAGATAAATTAGTAGAAAGTATTGAGAAGTTGATTTAAAGGAGGATTATAAGTGCTAGGAAAATTGGATGGTTTTAAGAGAACACATAAATGTGAGGAAATTAAAAAAAGTGATGAAAAAAAAGAAGTTACTATTATGGGTTGGGTACAAAAAAGAAGAGACCATGGTGGTGTAATATTCATTGATTTAAGAGATAGATCGGGCTTTGTGCAAGTAGTCTTTAATCCAAATATCAATAAAGAAGCTTTTTCAGAAGCCAATCAATTAAGATCTGAATATGTTATTGCAGTAAAAGGAACAGTTAGAAAAAGACCAGAAGGTAATATTAATGAAGAATTACCTACAGGACATATAGAAATAGAAGGTCATGAATTAAAAATATTAGATAAAGCAAATACTACACCTTTTGTAATAGAAGATGATGTAAATCCAGGGGAAAATCTCAGATTAAAATATAGATACTTAGATTTACGCAGACCTAAAATGCGTGACATCATGAAATTAAGACACAAGGTTGTAAAGTTGACAAGAGATTATTTAGATCAAGAGGATTTTTTAGAAATAGAAACTCCTTTATTAACTAAAAGTACTCCTGAAGGAGCAAGGGATTATTTAGTTCCAAGCAGAATAAATCCCGGACATTTTTATGCATTACCACAATCACCACAGTTGTTTAAACAACTTTTGATGGTTTCTGGTATGGAAAGATATTTTCAAATTGCAAAATGTTTTAGAGATGAAGATTTACGAGCAAACAGACAGCCAGAATTTACTCAAATTGATATTGAACTTTCCTTTGTAACAAGAGAAGATATTTTTACTATTACTGAATCATTACTTAGAAAGATATTTGCTTTAAAAGATATTGAACTACCAGAAGAAATTCCAGTAATGACATATGAAGAAGCAATAGATCAATATGGATTAGATAAACCTGATTTAAGATTTGGTATGAAATTAAAAGATATATCTGATGAAGTTAAGGATAGTGAATTTAATATATTTAGTGGAACTGTAAAAAAGGGTGGACAAGTTAAAGGAATTAAGGTGAAAGGTGGAGCACAATTTTCCAGAAGCGATATTGATGAATTAGAAGATTTTGTGAAACTTTATGATGCAAAGGGTTTAGCATGGATAATGTTAAAAGATAATGATATCAAATCACCAATTGCTAAGTTTCTTTCAGAAAAAGAAATTAATAATATTATTAATAAAATGGAAGCTAAAGATGGAGACTTACTGCTTTTTGTAGCTGATAAACCTAAGGTAGTTGCAACATCTTTGGGACAGCTTAGAGTTCATTTAAGTAAAAAGCTTGATCTAATTAATGAAGACAGTTATGAATTCACCTGGATTATTGATTTTCCTTTATTTGAATATAATGAAGATGAACAAAGATATGTTGCTAAACATCATCCATTTACTTCACCATTAAAAGAGGATATTGATAAATTAGATAATGATTTAGATAATATAAGGGCAAATTCATATGATATTGTTTTAAATGGTGAGGAACTAGGTGGAGGAAGTATTAGAATTAGTAATAAAAAGTTACAACATAAAATATTTGATTTAATGAACTTTACAGAAGATGAAATAGATAATAAGTTTGGTTTTTTAATGGATGCTTTTGAATATGGAACACCACCTCACGGTGGAATTGCATTAGGTTTAGATCGATTAATAATGATATTAGGAAATGCTGAATCAATTCGAGATGTGATTGCTTTTCCTAAGACTCAAAGAGCTACTTCACCACTAACTAATGCACCTTCAACTGTAGAGCAAAAACAACTTGATGAACTACATATAAACTTAGTTGATATAGATTGAAATACCAATAAGTTTGTGTTAAGATAAAGACAAAGAGAAAGATAATAAGTCTGCTGTATTCGTACGGGTTACAGAAAATTTTGACCAACACTCTTTGAAAGGGAGCCTGGACTCTATCTGCGGCGTATAAGCCTCTTAGAGGACATATAAACCAGATAGGAGGGCACCCACTTGGTGGAAAGAGATCAAAATTAAATGATCCTGCGGTACAGCGGACTTTTTTTAATCCCCATTTGGGGATTTTTTGTATTTGAATATATATTTTTTTATTATATAATAAGTTTTGAGGGGTGATAATCTTGAGTGAAAAAGAAAAACTAAGAGAATTATATCAAAACAAACGTAAACAGATGAGTAAAACAATATTAAAGAATAAAAGTAGTCTAATTACTGATAAAATATATAGTTATGTTAAAGAAAATAATTATAAAGATATAATGATATTTGTTTCTTTTAGAAATGAAATTTATACTCATGATTTGATAAAAGAATTATTAAAAGAACAAAATACAAATATTTATGTTCCATATATTGATAAAAAAGCTGATGAAATGAAAATAAGTCATATTAAAAACTTTACTAATGACCTTAAACCCGGTGTTTTTGGAATATTGGAACCCAAGGAACAGTTAAGGACTGATATTAATTTAAAAGACAAACTTGATTTAATAATAGTACCTGGATTAGTTTATTCAAAAAATGGTTATAGGATTGGTTATGGTGGAGGATATTATGATAAGTTTTTAAGTTCTATCACAGGGGATGTCAAAAAAGTTGGTATTGTATACAGCAATTTAGTTGTAGAAAAACTTCCTGTTGACAGCTATGATATACCTGTAGATTTAATAATAACAGATGAGAAAAACATTAATCCTGAGAGGTGATAATTTGGTAGATTTATTTGAAAACAATTCACAAAACAAAAATCAACAACCACTAGCTTACCGGATGAGGCCAAAAAGCTTAGATGAGTTACATGGTCAAGATGAAATAATGGGTGATGGTAAGATATTATATAGAGCCATCAAAGCTGATCAAATACAATCTTTGATATTATATGGACCACCTGGCACAGGGAAAACTAGTATAGCATCAATTATTGCTGAAAGTACTGATTCTGATTTTCAAGTTTTAAATGCTGTGACCTCTGGAGTAAAAGACATTAGAAAAATTATTAATAAGGCTAAGGAGAATAAGGACCTATATAATACAAATACAATATTATTTATTGATGAGATACATAGATTTAATAAGGCTCAACAAGATGCTTTGTTACCTGCAGTTGAAAAGGGTATTGTAATAATGATTGGTGCGACAACAGAGAATCCATATTTTGAGGTGAATTCACCACTATTATCTCGTTCTAGAGTTTTTCAACTTAAACCCCTAAGTAAAGAAAATATAATAGAAATAATAAATAATGCGATTAGTTCAAAAAGGGGTTTAAAAGATTATAATATAAAAATTGATCATGAAACAATTAAATTTATTGCTGATATATCAAATGGTGATGCAAGAGTTGCATTAAATACATTAGAATCTGCTGTTTTAACTACCCCATTAAATAAAGAAGGAAATATCTTAATAAATAAAGATGTAATTAGAAATTCTCTTCAGAAGAAAAAAATAAACTATGATAAAAAGGGAGATAATCACTATGATACAATTTCAGCTATGATTAAAAGTATGCGTGGTTCAGATCCTGATGCAGCACTTTTCTGGTTAGCTAAAATGATTGAAGCTGGTGAAGACCCTAAATTTATTGCTCGACGACTAGTAATCCATGCAGCAGAGGATGTGGGTTTAGCTGATCCACAAGCATTATTGATTGCAAATGCTGCTTTTGATGCGGTTAATACTGTTGGTTTACCTGAAGCAAGGATTCCATTAGCTGAGGCTGTAATTTATATTTCATCATCACCGAAAAGTAATTCAGTTGTAAAAGCAATTGATAATGCATTGAATTTTGTAAGAAATAATCCGATTGGAACTGTTCCTTTTCATCTTAGATCATCCAACTATACACAGACTGAGAATATTATTGATGATGATATAGAATATAAGTATCCACATAATTATGATAACAACTATGTTAAACAAAATTATTTTCCTGAAGAAGTTGGAGAACAAAAGTTTATAGAGTTTCAAAAATCAGGAGAAGAAAATAAGTTTAAAAAATATATGAGTATAATAGAAAAATTAAAAAATAAATAATAATGAAATAAATTAATCTATGGAGGTGAATTAGTGGATTTAAAGATATATATACCTAAAAATAATGTTGAGGTCAAAAACAAGGTAAAAGATAGTATTTTTTATGGTAATATAGAAAATGTTGAAAGTATTAATGAAGCCAAGAATTTTATTTCAAAAATTAAAGATAAATACCATGATGCCACACATAATGTAAGTTCTTATGTTATAAAAGATAATAAAGAAAGTATTGATTATTATGATGATGACGGTGAACCATCAAAGTCTTCAGGACCTCCAATACTAGAAATGATTAAAGGAAATAACCTAGTCAATACAGTGATTGTAGTAACTAGATATTTTGGTGGAACACAACTTGGGATTGGTGGTTTAATAAGGGCTTATGGAAATACTGCTAAAAAAGCAATAGAAAATGCACAAATAAAGACTTTAAGTTTATATTATCATATTAAAGCGGTTGGTAACTATGATAATATAGGTACTATTTTTGGACAAATAGAGGCATACAAAGGTAAGATAAAGGAAACAAAATATTATGATAACAGTATTGAACTATTTTTTTACTTAGATCCAAAACAATTTGATCAAATAAAAGAAAAATTAATTGAGGAGACTGGAAATAAAGTAGAAATAACAGTAATTAATAAATTTTTTTTGTGAAATTATTATCTAATTGATATAATGTAGTTAAGATGTTAAAATATATTAAAAGATTGTATGAATACTCAACATTAATATCAATCATCTAGGAGGTATTAAAAATGAAAGTATCTACAAGAGGAAGATATGGATTAAGGGCAATGATTGAATTAGCTAAAAATAATAATTCTGGTGCACTTCCTTTAAGAGTTATTTCAGAAAATCAAAAAATATCTGAACAGTACTTAGAACAACTATTTGTTAATTTAAGAAATTCTGGTTTGGTAAAAAGTGTTCGCGGTGCAAATGGAGGATATTTACTAAGCAGACCAGCTTCTGAAATTACTGCCGAGGAAATATTGATTTCACTAGAAGGTCCACTAAACATTGTCGAATGTATAGCAGATGATACACTTTGTGAATTTAATGATGAATGTGCTACACATGAACTATGGATTGAATTAAGAGAAAGAATTGAAAATGTATTAAAAAATATTACACTTGAAGATTTAAAGCAAAGATCATTAAAATTAAAAAAAGAAAAGTAAGGAGTTAATTTAAATTGGAAAAAGTATTAGTTGCAATGAGTGGTGGTGTAGATAGTTCAGTAGCTGCTGCTTTTTTGCAAAAGCAAGGTTATGAAGTAGTTGGCCTAACATATATTATGTTTTCGGATAAAGATCAATTAGATATAAAAGACAAGAATGCAGTTAATGACGCAAAAAAAGTTGCTGACACATTAAATATTAAACATTACACCCTTAATATAACTGAAGAATTTCAAAATACTATCGTAGAAGATTTTATAAATCAATATAAGAATGCTAAAACACCTAATCCATGTGTAATATGTAATCGTAAAATTAAGTTTAAAAATCTTCTAGAAAAAGCTGAAGAGCTTGATTGTGATTATGTAGCCACTGGTCATTATGCAGTTGTTGAATCTGAAAAAAAGAGTGATAAAAGAGCTTTGTTGAAAAAGGCTAAAGATAAAAACAAAGATCAGTCATATATGCTTTACAGAATGACACAAGAACAGCTTAAAAAGGTGCTTTTTCCATTAGGCAATTTTTCCAAAGAACAAATAAGAGAAATGGCTAAAGATTATAATTTAGAGATACATGATAAAGAAGATAGTCAAGATATTTGTTTTATAAACAACAATTATATCGAGTTTTTAAAAAACAAAGTTAATAATTTAGATAATGAAGGACCTATTTTAGATACTGAAGGAAATAAATTAGGAGAACATGATGGTCTTTATAAATATACCATAGGGCAGCGTAGGGGATTGGGTATTTCAAAACCTTATCCATTATATGTCATACATTTAGATGTTGAAAAAAATGCTGTAATTGTTGGAAAAAACAATGAGGTATTTAGTAGATCGTTTTATATAGAGAAGCCTAATTGGATATTTTATGATAAATTAAAAGAAGCTCAAATTTTCAAATGCAAAATTAGATACAATTCACCAGAAAAAATTGCAACTGTATATCCAGAAAAGAATAATAACTATAAAGTAGTATTTAAAGACAAACAAAGAGCAATTACACCTGGTCAATCGGCAGTTTTTTATAAAGAAGGTGGTTATGTTATTGGGGGAGGGATAATAAAATATTAAAAAAATAAAAAAATTAGTGATAACCCCTTGACATCAACCGTAAAAACTGATAATATATTTAACGTCGCTGATGAGGGAAGTCACCAAAAATATTTAAATATTTAATGATTTTTTTTGACTAAATTTTTCATCAGTGTTATAATTATAATGTTACACTATATAAATTTTAGAACCTTGAAAAGTGAACAGCAGACCCTGACAGTTTTTTTGAAGTTTCAAGAAACAAATTTTAGTTATAGCTAGCGCAAGCTAGAGGATAACTTTTCATTATTAAATGGAGAGTTTGATCCTGGCTCAGGACGAACGCTGGCGGCGTGCTTAACACATGCAAGTCGAGCGAGAAGCCAACCGTGGATCCTTCGGGAGAAGCAGTTGTGTGGAGAGCGGCGGACGGGTGAGTAACGCGTGAATAATCTGTCCTTAAGTTGAGGATAACCTGATGAAAGTTGGGCTAATCCTGAATGATCTATTTAAGTGGCGACACTAAAATAGCAAAGGTGGTTTACCATCGCTTAGGGAGGAGTTCGCGTCGGATTAGCTAGCTGGTGAGGTAACGGCTTACCAGGGCGACGATCCGTAGCTGGTCTGAGAGGACGATCAGCCACACTGGGACTGAGACACGGCCCAGACTCCTACGGGAGGCAGCAGTGGGGAATCTTTCGCAATGGACGCAAGTCTGACGAAGCAACGCCGCGTGAGTGAGGAAGGCCCTTTGGGTTGTAAAGCTCTGTTGCCGGGGAAGAAAGTTAGTGTAAGGAAATGTGCATTAATTGACGGTACCTGGTGAGGAAGCACTGGCTAACTACGTGCCAGCAGCCGCGGTAATACGTAGAGTGCAAGCGTTGTCCGGAATCATTGGGCGTAAAGGGTACGCAGGCGGATATACAAGTCAAATGTGAAAGGTGTAGGCTTAACCTACAGACTGCGTTTGAAACTGTATATCTTGAGAGCAGCAGAGGAAGGCGGAATTCCTGGTGTAGTGGTGAAATACGTAGATATCAGGAAGAACACCAGTGGCGAAGGCGGTCTTCTGGGCTGCATCTGACGCTCATGTACGAAAGCTGGGGTAGCAAACGGGATTAGATACCCCGGTAGTCCCAGCTGTAAACGATGGTCACTAGGTGTTGGAGGTTCGAATCCTTCAGTGCCGGAGTTAACGCATTAAGTGACCCGCCTGGGGAATACGGTCGCAAGACTGAAACTCAAAGGAATTGACGGGGGCCCGCACAAGCGGTGGAGCATGTGGTTTAATTCGATGCAACGCGAAGAACCTTACCGAGAAATGACATCCCGTGACTACTTGTGAAAGCAAGGTTTAGTGTTTACACTACACGGAGACAGGTGGTGCATGGCTGTCGTCAGCTCGTGTCGTGAGATGTTGGGTTAAGTCCCGCAACGAGCGCAACCCTTGTCCTTAGTTGCCAGCAAGTAATGTTGGGGACTCTAAGGAGACTGCCGGTGAAAGTCGGAGGAAGGTGGGGATGACGTCAAGTCCTCATGCCCTTTATATCTCGGGCTACACACGTGCTACAATGGTCGGAGCAGAGGGAAGCGAGGCTGTGAAGCCAAGCCAATCTTAAAATCCGATCTCAGTTCGGATTGCAGGCTGCAACTCGCCTGCATGAAGCTGGAATCGCTAGTAATCGCAGGTCAGCATACTGCGGTGAATACGTTCCCGGGCCTTGTACACACCGCCCGTCACACCACCCGAGTTGGATGCACCAGAAGTCATCTAAGGATGCCGAAGGTGTGTCTGGTAAGGGGGGTGAAGTCGTAACAAGGTAGCCGTACCGGAAGGTGCGGCTGGATCACCTCCTTTCTAAGGAGAGAGACTGTCGTAGGAGAATCTGCTGTTCACTTTTGAGGGTTCGTAAAGAACCTTTTAAAAAGAGGGAGGGCCTATAGCTCAGCTGGTCAGAGCGCACGCCTGATAAGCGTGAGGTCAGTAGTTCAAATCTACTTAGGCCCACCATTTTTATATCTATGGGGGTATAGCTCAGTTGGGAGAGCGCCTGCCTTGCAAGCAGGAGGTCAGGGGTTCGAATCCCCTTACCTCCACCAAAAATGTTCTTTGAAAACTGTATACAGGAAGGAAAGTCAAGCATATAAGGGCTTACGGTGGATGCCTAGGCACCTGGAGGCGAAGACGGACGTGATAAGCTGCGAAAAGCCACGAGGAGCTGCTAAATAAGCGTAGATACGTGGATATCCTAATGGGAGTACCCACCAGTGTAAAGCACTGGTATATACAGATGAAATGAGTAGTTTGTATAGGCAAACTGAGGGAAGTGAAACATCTAAGTACCTCAAGGAGAAGAAATCAATAAAGAGATTCCCCAAGTAGCGGCGAGCGAACGGGGAGTAGTCCAAACCCTGTTAATGTATAAGTCTACAGACGTTGTTAGTGGGGTGTTTAGGATACACATAACTTTAGACTGTAGTTTAGAGCAAAGAGAGCTATATCATAGTCGAGTTGAGTGGAAACTCAAACCAAAGAGGGTAAAAGTCCCGTAGACGAAATGGTGTATACATTTGAGTGTAATCCAGAGTACCACGGGCCACGTGGAACCCCGTGGGAATTAAGGAGGACCATCTTCTAAGACTAAATACTCCCAGGTGACCGATAGTGAACAGTACCGTGAGGGAAAGGTGAAAAGAACCCCGGGAGGGGAGTGAAATAGAACCTGAAACCGTAAGCTTACAATCAGTAGGAGGGCTATTAGAAAGCCTGACTGCGTACTTTTTGTATAACGGACCGGCGAGTTACTTGCAGTGGCGTAAAGGTTAAGCCGAAAGAGGTGAAGCCGTAGCGAAAGCGAGTCCTAATTAGGGCGGCAGTTGCTGCAAGTAGACCCGAAGCCAGGTGATCTAGCCATGTCCAGGGTGAAGTTGGAGTAAGATCCAATGGAGGCCCGAACCCAATAACGTTGAAAAGTTATGGGATGAGATGTGGCTAGGGGTGAAAGGCCAATCGAACCTGGAGATAGCTGGTACTCCTCGAAATAGCTTTAGGGCTAGCCTCAGATTAAAGGTACGGGGCTGTAGAGCACTGATCGGACTAGGGGCCCAACAAGGTTACCAAATCCATTCAAACTCCGAATACACCGTATCGATATCTGGGAGTCAGACTATGTGGGATAAGCTTCATAGTCAAGAGGGAAACAGCCCAGACCACCAGTTAAGGTCCCCAAGTATAGGCTAAGTGGAAAAGGAAGTTAAATCGCACAGACAACCAGGATGTTGGCTTAGAAGCAGCCACTCATTTAAAGAGTGCGTAACAGCTCACTGGTCAAGCGATTTGGCGCCGAAAATGTAACGGGGCTTAAGCCTATCACCGAAGCTGTGGATTTGTGAGTCGTTCATAGAGTCTATTGTCCGTAATAGACTAAAAACCAACCAAAAAGTACTAGAAAGTTTAAAGGAATATTATTTTTCAATCCAAGAGATAATAGACTGTATGAACGGCTTGCAAGTGGTAGAGGAGCATTGTGTGCTGGTTGAAGCTGTACCGTAAGGAGCAGTGGACGGCACAGAAGGGAGAATGCCGGTATGAGTAACGATAAAGGGGGTGAGAATCCCCCTCGCCGAAAGTCTAAGGTTTCCTGAGGAAGGTTCGTCCGCTCAGGGTTAGCCGGGACCTAAGTCGAGGCCGAAAGGCGTAGATGATGGATAATGGGTAGAGATTCCCATGCCACTTAATATCATTTGAACGAAGTGGGGACACTGCAAAAGAAGGCAAGCGCACGACTGGAGGTGTGCGTACAAGGATAAGAGAGGGACAGTGAGGCAAATCCCGCTGTTTTTAACCTCTTTATTTGATGTGGAGCCAATTGAGGTGAAGTTGTTTAATGAGCAGTCAAGAAAATCCGCTAGTGAGATATTAACTACCCGTACCGCAAACCGACACAGGTAGACGGGGAGAGAATCCCAAGGCGCGCGAGAGAACCCCTGTTAAGGAACTCGGCAAAATGGCCCCGTAACTTAGGGAGAAGGGGTGCTGCATATTGCAGTTACAACAAAGTGGTCCAAGCGACTGTTTATCAAAAACACAGGTCTCTGCTAAGTCGTAAGACGAAGTATAGGGGCTGACGCCTGCCCGGTGCTGGAAGGTCAAGGGGAGAGCTTAGTCATAAGACGAAGGTTTGAACCTAAGCCCCAGTAAACGGCGGCCGTAACTATAACGGTCCTAAGGTAGCGAAATTCCTTGTCGGGTAAGTTCCGACCCGCACGAATGGCGCAACGACTTGGACGCTGTCTCAACAGGGGACTCGGTGAAATTGAAATACCTGTGAAGATGCAGGTTATCTGCGACAGGACGGAAAGACCCCGTGGAGCTTTACTGCAGCCTGATATTGGGTTTTGGTACTAAACGTACAGGATAGGTGGGAGACAATGAAGCTGGCACGCTAGTGTCAGTGGAGTCACCGGTGGGATACCACCCTTTTAGTAGCGGAATTCTAACCAGAGGCCATGAACTGGTCATGGGACATTGTCAGGCGGGCAGTTTGACTGGGGCGGTCGCCTCCTAAAGAGTAACGGAGGCGTCCGAAGGTTCCCTCAGTGCGGATGGAAATCGCACGTAGAGTATAAAGGCATAAGGGAGCTTAACTGCGAGACACACAGGTCGAGCAGGTACGAAAGTAGGGCTTAGTGATCCGATGGTAGAGAATGGAATTGCCATCGCTCAACGGATAAAAGTTACCCCGGGGATAACAGGCTTATCTCCCCCAAGAGTTCACATCGACGGGGAGGTTTGGCACCTCGATGTCGGCTCGTCGCATCCTGGAGCTGAAGCAGGTTCCAAGGGTTGGGCTGTTCGCCCATTAAAGCGGCACGCGAGCTGGGTTCAGAACGTCGTGAGACAGTTCGGTCCCTATCCGTCGCAGGCGCAAGATACTTGAGAGGAACTGTCCTTAGTACGAGAGGACCGGGATGGACACACCGCTGGTGTATCAGTTGTTCCGCCAGGGGCAAAAAGCTGAGTAGCTATGTGTGTAGAGGATAAGCGCTGAAAGCATCTAAGCGTGAAACTTGCCTCAAGATAAGGTATCTCACTTGCAATTAAGCAAGTTAAGACTCCTGAGAGAAGATCAGGTAGATAGGCCGGAGGTGTAAGTGTGGCAACACATTCAGCTGACCGGTACTAATAAGTCGAGGGCTTGACTTTCCATTAATTCCTGTATACATTTTTGAGAGAACATTCTTAAAAATTTAATAAACTTTCCGGTGGTAATTGCGGAGGGGTCACACCTGTTCCCATCTCGAACACAGAAGTTAAGTCCTCCTGCGCCTATGGTACTGCAAGGGTAACCCTGTGGGAGAGTAGGTCACTGCCGGATCCTTTTTTTTAACTAATTATGTTCCCCGATAGCTCAGTTGGTAGAGCAGGTGACTGTTAATCATCTTGTCGTAGGTTCAAGTCCTACTCGGGGAGCCATTTTTATGTCTACTTATTTTTAAAAGGAGATATTTATATGTATATTGTTAGTGCTTGTTTATTAGGGGTTAATTGTAGATATGATGGACAAAATAATTATAATAAGAAGTTATATGAATTGTTCAAAAAATCTTTATTATTTCCTGTATGTCCAGAAGTTTTGGGAGGTATGACTATACCTCGAACTCCCTGTGAAATTAAAGTAGTTAACAATGAAAGCTATGTGTTTGATATTGAAGGTAATGACAAAACTAAAGAGTTTAAATTAGGTGCCAATAAAGTATTAGATATTGCTAAATTATTGAATATCGATGGAGCAATTTTTATGGATAGATCTCCTTCTTGTGGTGTTAATAAAATATATGACGGTAACTTTAATCATAATTTAATTGATGGTATTGGTATTACTACTAAAATATTAAAGGATAATGGTTATGATGTATATACGATAAAGGAGTTAAGCAAATTATCTTTTAATAATAAATATTAATAAAAACAAGAGGTGTGTAATAATGGAATTTATCAAAAAAATTAATGCAAGAGAAGTAGCAGAAGAAATTGCAAATTGGAAGTATAAAAAGCCATATAATATTTATAATATTAATGGTGATGAAAATACTATTAAAGAAATTATTGAAAAAGATTACTACTCATATAGTTATGGAGATATTATCATTGGTTATTTTTGTTATGGTAAGCCTGCTAGAGTGCCTAATGATAATAATGATATATATGAGGATGAGAATTATTTGGATATCGGAATAGGTATGAATCCTAAACTTTGTGATAAAGGTAAAGGTTTAAAATTTTTTAAAAAAGCAGTTGAGACTGCTTATGAATTATATGAAAAAAAGAAGTACAGATTAACAGTTGCAAAATTCAATGAGAGAGCAATTAAAGTTTATAAAAAGTACGGATTTAAAGAAGAAAAGGAGTTTGTAAAAAATACAAATTCTTCTAATACCACTTTTATAACTATGCTCTATAATTAAAAATAAGGTTTTAGGTGATCTAAATGAAAAGACCATATATATTATTAAATAACTGTGATAATACCCCAGGATGTCCTGTTATAGAGGCTTGTCCTAAGGATATCTTTTACTATGATTATAATATAAAAAAATTATTGCTTAATGATAATAAGTGTTTAGATTGTGGTATATGTGTTCACGAGTGTGAACACGATGCTGTAAGGTTGATTGATTCTAATCTGAAATTTAATAAAACAGAAGATGAAGATCAATATGGAATGGTTTTAGCAGAAAGAATTAAAGAGCACTTTGGAATTGACCCTATATCAATAGTAAATCATAATCAAATAAAAGAAATATTTGATTATGATAAAAAAGATTTTAATGGTAATATCTTGCTATATGTTTATGGGAGTTGGTTAGCAGAAAGTTATATTGGCTATTCATTTCTAGTAGATATGTTAAGTGAACTCAAAAATGAAATTGATAATTTAGAAGTTTTTAAAATAGATATTAAAAATATTGATATAGAACTATCAGGTTTGCCAGCTTATTTAACAATCAGCAATGGAAAAGTAGTAAATAAATATATTGGAATTAAAAATCCAATGTATTTTTTATCAACAATAATAGAAGACTTCTAAGAATCCATGAGTTATCATGGGTTTTTTTAATTTAATAAAGGAAAAAAACGTTAATAAAAGAATTATTATATTAAGAAGTATTATTATTTAGATGGAGTGTTAGGTATGAAAAAAATTGATATGGAAAATTGGTCGAGAAAACAACATTTTGATTTTTTTAATAATTTTGATTATCCACATTTTAATATAACTTTGGATTTAAATATTACAAAGTTATATAATTATATTAAAGAAAATGAGATTTCTTTTTTTAAAACAATGGTATATTATGTTACAAAATCAGCTAATAATATTAAGGAATTTAGATATAGGGTTTTAGAGAACAATCAAGTGATAGAATATGATCAAATAAACCCTTCGTTTACAATAATGGGTGAAGATAATGTATTTAGTTTTTGTAATTCTGAATATTATGAGGATAAAGATAACTTTTTTGATTCTATGAAAGAAAATATTAGAAGGTATAAAAATAATCCGGCCGTATCTGAAGAAGAAGATAAGATTGATTCAATATATTTAACAAGTTTACCATGGATAAGTTTTAATAGTATTACTCATCCGATAGATATAAAAAATGTTGACTCTGTACCTAGAATTGCATGGGGAAAATTTAGAAAAGAAAATTCAAAAATAATACTTCCATTTTCAATACAGGTTCATCATGGTCTTATGGATGGTTATCATGTTTCAAAATATGTAGATTATTTAGAACACTTGATAAGTAATACTAATAAATATCTTTAAAATAATAAGAAAGGTAACTTAGTATAGGTTCTTTCAATTCATAATAAAATATCTAAAATATAACAGAAATTAATGGTGATTATATGATTAACAATAAAAAAGTAGATTTACACATTCATAGTTCAGCTTCAGATGGGACATGGAATATTAATGAACTTTTAAAAGAAATACAAGCAAATAAAATAGATATCTTTTCTATAACAGATCATGATACTATTGAAATGGTAAATAAATTATTAGAAAGAAATCTAAATATTGATAGTGTTTTTATACCAGGAATAGAACTTTCAAGTACATTTGATTCAAAAGAATTTCATATTACTTCTTATGGTTTTGATATTGAAAATAATGATTTACTTGATTTAATAAGCTATAATAAAAAAGTTCGGAATGAGTTTAATAATGAAATCATATACTATTTTGAGCAACTATCTAATAAAAAACTGATCAATAAATATTATGATTATCAAAATGATAATTCCCGTGGTGGTTGGAAGGCTCTAAACTTTTTAATTGACTATAATTTAATAACTGGACTTCATGATTTATTTGATAAAATTTCTGATATGGAAGAAAAAATGATATTTTTACCACCAAATAAAGTAATTGATATAGTCCATAAAGCAGGAGGATTTAACTTTTTAGCTCATCCAGGGGCATACTATGATAAAGAATTATTAGACAAAGACTTTTTGATTGAATGGATAGAGATGGGTATAGATGGTATAGAAGCTTATTCACCTTATCTGAATAAACTTAATGATGCAAAATATTATATTGAGTTTTGTAAAAGTAATAATTTAATGATTTCAGGTGGTTCTGATTCTCATGGTAGTTTTATTAAAGAAAGAAAAATAGGTAAGCCAAATATATTTTTAGATGATATTAATATTAACAAGTTATTAAATAAATTAAAAGAAGGTGGTACTATTGAGTTTAATAGGTAATATAATTTGGATAATATTTGGAGGCTTAATTGAAGCTATTGGATGGTTAATTGCTGGGATTTTAATGTCAATAACAATTATTGGAATACCATTTGGCATACAGTGTTTTAAAATTGCTGGAGTTCAATTAGCTCCATTTGGAAAAGAAATTGTAACTAATGATGATAGTGGTACAAATTTAATATTAAATATAGTTTGGATTGTATTTTTTGGATGGGAAATTGCTTTAATGAATTTAATTAGTGCTTTTATATTTGCAATTACTATTATTGGAATTCCATTTGCAAAACAAAATTTAAAATTAGCTAAAGTTTCATTATTTCCATTTGGTAAAAAAATAATTAAAGTATAAATTTGGGGTGTTATTAATATGGAAAATAAATATGAAGAACTAAGAGAATTTCTAAAATCAAGTGAATGGGTAAACAGAGATGAATTTAAAACACCTAAAGATAAAAATATAAAAAAACCTTTACCTGTTAAAAAATATGATGAAACCAATTTAATATCTTTACCTAATCATGAAAATTTAAGTCTTTCTAATGATTCGATAAAAGATTTAGTTAAAAACAGGAAAAGTAGAAGAAAGTATAATAATGAATCTTTAACATTAAAAGAGCTGAGTTTTTTATTATGGGCTACTCAAGGTGTTAGAGATGACCATATAAGATTAAGAACAGTGCCTTCTGGAGGTGCAGTTCATCCCTTTGAGACCTATCTATATCTTAATAGAGTTGAAGGGATAAAACCTGGTTTATATCGATATATACCTGGTGAACATGCTTTGGTATTTATAAAAATTGTTCAAAGATTCAAAAAGAGAAATTATAAAAGCAGCAAATAAACAAAAATTTGTTGGAGAAGCTGCAGTTGTTTTTATGTGGACTGTAATACCTAAACGAGGAGAATGGAAGTATGGCATACTTGCCCATAAGTTGGCAGCAATAGATGTTGGACATCTGTGTCAAAATTTATATTTGGCAACAGAGGCAATTAATGCTGGTATGTGTGCTGTAGATGCTTATGACCAAAAAACAGCTGATAGTTTTTTGGAAGTTGATGGAAAAGAAGAGTTTGTGATTTATATGGCTCCAGTTGGAAAATATGATGAATAGATTTCTGTATATTTTGAGTCTATAAGGTCTGGAGGAGAGAAAATGCAAAAAAGTAAATCTAAGTTAAAAGTATTTAAGTTTTTAAATCTTGTTTCTTTAGTATTAGTTCTTTTTATAAACTTTCTCGCAAACTATTTACCAATTAATGGTTATAATACAGGGGAACTATCAGATGTATATCCCAATTTATTTGTACCAGCTGGAATAACTTTTTCCATATGGGGTCTTATTTATTTATTTCTGACAATATTTATAGTATTTCAATTTATTCCAATGGGGAAAAATGAGGAAATAAAGAATAATATTATACAAAAAATTGGGTACTTATTTTTCTTTTCATCAATAGCTAATGCTGGATGGATTTTAGCATGGCATTATCTATATATCTTTTTATCTTTATTAGTTATGATATCTCTATTGTTAATATTGATAAAAATCTATAATAATTTAAATATTGGTATTAAAGAATATAATAAAAAGATTTATACGATTTTTATAATGCCTTTTAGTGTCTATCTTGGATGGATTACAGTAGCAACAATAGCAAATGTCACAGCCTTGTTAGTAGATATTAATTGGAATGGATTTGGATTCAGCGATATTTTTTGGACAGTTGCCGTAATAATTGTTGGTTTAATCATTACGTTATATAATTTACTGAAAAGAAAAGACATAGCCTATAGTCTTGTAATTGTCTGGGCTTACTTCGGAATTGTTATTAAAAGATACTTTCAAGATCCAGATCCCATTATGATAATAGTTTATGCAGCAAGTATAAGTATAGTGTTAATTTTTATTTCGATTGCAAACACACTTGCTAGAAAGACAACATAAAAAGGAGAATAAATATGGCTAATCATAATCATAAAGATAGTTATAATAATATTAAACTTGCATTTATATTAAACTTACTTTTTACTTTAATAGAAATAGTTGGTGGTTTATGGACAAACAGTGTCGCAATTTTATCAGATGCTGTACATGATTTAGGCGATAGTATATCATTAGGGCTATCTTGGTATTTAGAAAAGTATTCTAAAAGAAAACCAGACCAGGATTATAGCTTTGGTTATGCAAGATTTTCTCTTTTAAGTGCATTTTTTAATAGTTTAATATTAATTTTAGGTTCTATTTTTGTTTTAATGAGAGCGATTCCAAGATTTTTAAGTCCTGAACCAATTAATGCTGCTGGTGTCTTAATCTTTGCAGTATTTGGAATTTTAGTAAATGGTATTGCAGCATATAAGCTAAGTAAAGGTAGTTCTATAAATGAAAAAGTAATCACATTTCATTTTCTAGAAGATGTATTTGGTTGGGTGTCTATTTTTATAGTTGGAATAATTTATATGTTTAAAGAAATTCCAATTCTTGATCCGATTTTATCAATATTAATAACTTCCTATATTCTGTATAATGTATTCAAAAACTTTAAAAAGATATTAAAAATATTTCTTCAAGCAGTACCTGGAGATATATCGATTCAGGAAATTGAAAAAATTATATTAGAAAATATAGATTTAGTAACAATTCATCATACTCATTTATGGAGTTTAGATGGTGAAAATAATTTATTAAGTACTCATATTGTTGTTGAAGATAGTTATGATAATAATCAAGTAAATCAAACAAAAGAAGAAATAAGAGAACTTTTAAAAAATTATGATATTAACCATGTTACAATAGAGGTAGACTATAGAAGTGAAATTTGTGATGATGAAGAATGCAATTTTTTAAACAGAAATAATTAGAATTATTCGGAGGAGATATTGTGAATAAAAGCCGACTAAAAGGATATCTATTTAGATTTGCAGTTGTTCATACATTAATTTATATAATTACTGGGGTAATATTTCAAAATTATCTAAACTATGATCCCCAGTTTACTTCCTCTGTGCTATACAATAATTTCAGAGAGGTTGATTCCTTTATTATTAGATTTGCTCCAATTTTTCAATTAATGAGGGGAATATTTATTGGATTAATTATTTATCCTGTTTATGGAGGTATTGTTAAAAGTCAATACAGTTGGCTTAAATTATTTGCTTTACTATGGGGCTTAACTTTAATTGGATCAGTAGCAGCAACACCTGGTTCGATTGAAGGTTTTATATATACTAAAATACCTGTAATTGAACATTTAGTTGGTTTACCAGAAGTAACTTTACAAGCCTTTTTGTTTTCAATAATATTTATAAAATGGGATAAAAAGAATATAAATAATACAAAACAAACATCTGATATGATAGATAAGGAGAGTGATTGATTTTAATGGAATACTTTAAAAAGATAGTTGGAGATCGGGTATATCTATCACCAATAAACAAAGAAGATTATAAAAAGTATACTAAATGGATCAATGATCTTGAGGTATCTATTAACTTAGGGAATGCACATGAAATATATACAATAGATAAGGAAAAAGAAGCATTAGAAGAGATATCAGAAAATAGTTTTGCGATAATAGAAAAAAATGAAGATAAACTGATAGGAAACTGTGGTTTATTTAATATAGATCAAATAAATCAAAATGCTGAGTTAGGTATTTTTATTGGTGAAAAAGATTATTGGAATAAAGGATATGGAACAGAAGCATTAAAACTACTTTTAGATTATGGATTTAATTTACTAAATATATATAATATAATGTTAAAAGTTTATTCTTATAATAAAAGAGCAATTAAATGTTATAAAAAGATAGGTTTTAAAGAAGTTGGAAGAAGGCGTAAAGCTAGAGTAATTGCTGGGGAAAAATATGATGAGGTTTTTATGGATATTTTGGCAGAAGAGTTTAATGAGGGAAATATCAGTGTTAAAAACTAGATCTTTTAATAAATTATCAATCAAATATATTTGTATATTTTTATTTATATTATTAATCCCAATAATCACTTCAACTAATGTTTTTTCAGAACAAATAGTTACTTTTTCTGGAACAGAAAGTGAATTTGATGTTGAGGTTAAAAATGGTAGAATATATGGAAATATTACCTATCCTAAGGTTCATGATATAAATACTCCTGTAATAATAATAGTTTCTGATTTAGGTAATGTTGATAGAAATGGAAATATATATAATATTACTGAAAATAATTATTATAAAAATTTAGCCTATCAACTATCAAATAATGGTTTTATTACTTTAAGATATGATAAAAGAGGTATAGGTGAAAGCAGTAATTTAGTTGATAATAAAACCCCTACAATTAGTCAGCATAAAGATGACTTAATAAATATAGTAAATTATATTAATCAAAAGATGGGTAGAAAAGAAAAGAGAATATTTTTATTAGGGCATGATGAAGGTAATTTAATTGTTAGTATAACAGCACAAAAAAGAAATTTTTCTGGTTTGATTTTTTATTCATTTCAAGCAATAAAACAAGAGGATATAATAAAAGAAAGATTATTGAAGGACAGTAATAATTTATATATTGAAGGTACATTAAAAGATAAAGATATTTTAGTAGATATATATAATGATTTGGTGAGATCAATTGAAAATAATTTGGAATTTACAGTAAAAGATAAGAATATACCTAAAAGATATAAAAACTTATTTTTAAGTCTTTACTTTCAAAAAGAATATAGTAAGGAACTATTAACTTTAATGCCAATTAAATTAATTGAAAATCAAAACTCTCCAGTGTTTATAGTTAATGGTAAAAAGGATGATAGATTGACTGAAAAAGGAATTAATAAGTTACAGGATTATAATAACCAAAGAAAAAATTGAATTTTATTATTTAGATGGTTTAGGTAATTTATTATTGAATAAAGATTCTTTAATTGACAGTCAAGTTTTAGATTTAACATTTAAGATTCATTTACACAAATAATTAGAAGGAGTGAGAAAATGAAAAATTTCATGGTTTTTTTAATACTGATTATTGTACTAGCAACTTTTTTAGCAATTACAAATCCAAATCAAGAGGACTTTATTAGTTGGGGTGTAGAACAACTACAGGAAGATTCAGAAACTGACTTAGGAAAAATATTAGAAGGTGTAATAGGTGAACAGGTTTTAAGAGTAAAAACATCAAGAACAAATTATGTGATTTTTAGTATTTTCAGTGTAGAAAATTCTGGAGAAAGCGCAAAGTATTTGGGTATAGTAAATCAATTTTTTAGATTAGGAAATAATTAATTTAAATATTTGAAAAAGCATTTTTTTCTGATTAAAAGAGAAATAAGTGATTTGTCAAAGGAGAGTGATTTTATGTCAGTTTTTAAAGCCTATGATATTAGAGGTGTTTACAATCAGGATTTTGATAAGTATACGTCATATAAAATTGGATATTACTTACCTGATATTGTAGATAGTGAAAATGCTTTAATTGGTTATGATATCAGGAAATCGTCTCCAGAGATATTTGAGTATTTAGCACAAGGATTAATTGATAGAGAAATAGAAGTATTTTCAATGGCATTGGCTTCAACACCATCTGTATATTTTAATACAGCTGACGGTGATTTTGATCTTTCAATTCAAATTACAGCTTCACATAATAGTAAAGAATACAATGGCATGAAAATTTCTAAAAGAAATGCCCTTCCTATTGGTTATGATACAGGTCTAGATCAATTAGAAGAATTAGTTAATAAGTCTGATATTCAAAATGAAGATATAATCATTAAAGATGTTGAGAGTAAAGTCAATAAATATCATGGTCAGTTTAAGTATTTAAGTTTTCTAAAAAGACATAAACCAAATATAGAAAAATTAGATGTGATAGTAGATGCTTCAAATGGTATGGCTTCATTATTTTTAAAAGATATATTTGGAGAAAATGTTAAATATATTAATGAAAAAATGGATGGTGATTTTCCAGGTCATGACCCAAATCCAATGAATGAAGAGAACTTAGATGAAATAAAAAGTTTGATTCACAAAAAAAACTATGATGTTGGAGTAGTTTATGATGGTGATGCTGATCGTGTTATATTTTTAGATGAGAATGGCAAATTTATATCACCAGATCTAATAACAGCAATTTTAGCTGAATACTTTTTAAAAGATAAAACTGATCAATATGTTCTTTATGATATTAGAACTTCCTGGTCTGTAAAGGAGAAGATTGAAAGCTTAGGTGGTAAACCTTATATGTGGAAGGTTGGACATGCTTTTGCAAAATTAAAAATGAGAGAACTGGATGCAGTTGTAGGTGGTGAACTTGCCGGACATTATTATTTTAGAGATTTTTATTACTGTGATTCCGGTCTGTTAACTTCGTTTATTGTCTTAGATGTAGTTAATCAGTATAAAGTTAAAGAAAACAAAACGATATCTGAACTTATAAGTGATATTAATAAGTATAATAGTTCTGGAGAAATCAACTTTAAAATTGATAATAAAAAAGAAGTAATGGATTATATAGTTGAGTATTTCAATGATAAAGAACCTCCCCAAAAAATATATGACTTTGATGGGTATAGACTTGAATTCAATGATTGGTGGTTTAATATTCGTCCATCAAACACAGAACCTTATTTAAGATTAGTAGTAGAAGCTGACAATGAGAGTTTATTAAATGAAAAGGTTAAGTTATTAAAGGAATTAATAAACTCCCAATAGGTTACCTGCCATAAATAATATAGCTATAAAAATAACCGCTTTTACCATTTTTTCACCATTTTTAACTGCTAAACTTGTACCTATCCAAGCACCTAAACCGTTACCAGTTGCTAAAATCAAACCAGTAATGAGTTCTACTTTTCCATTTATAATAAATATTAATAACGATGGTATAAGATACATTGCAACAATAAATACTTTTATACTTGAAATTTTAACTAAATCACTGCCAGTTAAAAATGCTAAAGCTGTAATTATTAAAAAACCAACACCTGCCTGAATAAATCCGCCATACAGTCCTATAAAGAAAAATATAATGTAACCAAGAGTCTTATTAAAACTATGGTCCATATTTTTAATATTTTTGTTTTTCATTAATCTTTTCTGAGGATTAAAGACAATAATTATCAGCATTAAAACCATAACTATTGCCAATACCGTATTAAAAACAGTATCAGAAACAGTTATAGCAATATTTGATCCTATAATTGCACCAATTATAGCTGGTAAGCCTAACTTAAAACTCATTTTAAAGCTACTATAACCTTTTTTCTTAAAATTTGCAACTGCTATAATATCTTGTATAATAATAGCTATTCTATTTGTTCCATTAGCTACAGCTGAAGGATAACCAAGAGTTATTAAAAGTGGTAAAGATAACAAAGATCCTCCTCCTGCTACAGAGTTGATAAATCCTGCTGCAGTACCAGTAACTAAAATCAATAATATATTTAAAATTTCCATTTTGATCACTCCAAAATTACTTTAATATCGTTTAATTATTTTATTATAACATATAGTTGCTATTAGTCATTAAAGTATTTTACAATTTATAAAAATCTTTTTTATTGAATAAATAACTATCATATATTATAATAATGTTAAAATATGGATAAGAAAAGAGGAACTTTTATATGGTATATATTTCAATTTTGATGTTCACATATTTTTTGGCAGTACCTATAACTATATTTGTAGGAATAGATGCCTATAATAGAAAAAATAGATGGATATTATGGTCAATAGGAGTCTTAATATCCTGGCCTATTATACTGCCATTATATTTTTCTTTAAGAAATTTAAAAAATGGAGAGACTAGAGAAGGTGGATTAATCTGGAATATAATCAAAAATTACATATTAATTTATTCAACTAACATATTTTTAGTGATTTTATTATTATTGATTTTACCTCAAAATATGGGTTATCTTAGTACCGAAATATTTATAACTGAAATAGCAGGATACAATATATCATTGACTTTCATCTATTATATAATATTTATTGTTTGGTTAATTCCCTCGTTATTATTTTTATTGATAGGATCATTTTTTAAAGATAATTATCTAAAGATTGAAGGACCAACCGGTAAACTAAAAGATAGTGAAATAAAAAAACGTAAAGAAATCAATAAAAAGTTAAATGAATTTTATAAAAAAAGAGAAAAGGAAAATGATTAATTGCAATGGTTAGCATGTTTGCAATAATTATTTAATCATTATATACTAAAAAAACGGATAGAAAAATTAATTGTAAATTATTTTTAGGAGGAAGTATAATGAGTAAGGATAGTTTTTGGGAAGAACGCGAAGAAATTAATTCTAAAATATTTGAATCTAACAACCTAGAAATTAAAAGGTTTTTTAACCTTGATACAAATGTATATAAAGATAAAAAATTAGATTCAAAAACAAAAGAAATGTTAGGACTAGTAGCATCAATGGTCTTAAGATGTGATGATTGTATAAGATATCATATTGATCAATGTTATGAAAACGGAGTAACTAAAGAAGAATTTTATGAAGTATTTAGTGTGGGATTAGTAGTAGGAGGTTCAATAGTCATTCCACACTTAAGAAGAGCTGTAAAAAGATTAGAAGAACTATTTGCTGACTAGGAGGATAATTAATGATTGAATTCGAATCAATAGGAGAAATAATTTCACCATATAAAGATATAGATAGTATTCCCAGACAACCCGATATTGATGCTAAAGGAGAATTCTATTTAGAGATAAAACCCAAATACAAAGAAGCCTTAAAGGGAATTGAAAAGTACGATTATTTGATAGTACTGTTTTATTTGGATAAGTTAAAAGATGAAAGATTAGATTTAGAAATAAACCCAACTTATTCTACTAGTAATGAAAAGAGAGGACTTTTTGCTACTAGAACTCCAAATAGACCAAATAAAATTGGTTTAAGTACTGTGGGTATAAAGTATATAAAAGATAATAAAATATATATTACAGGAATAGATGCAGTTAATAAAACTTCAATTATAGACATTAAACCATATTATAGATCACTGGATAGTAAAGATGAATTTTATAATTATAATAAAGAAGAAATCATTATTTATACCGATGGAGCTTGTTATAACAATCCAGGACCTGGTGCTTATGCTGCTATATTATTAGAAGAAGATAAAGAGATAGAAATTACAGGGTTTGAACCTAGTACTACAAATAACAGGATGGAATTAAAAGCAGTAATTGAAGCCTTAAAAGTAATTCGTAAAAATAAAAAGATAGTTCTTTATTCAGATTCAAATTATGTTGTTAAAGGTATTAATGAATGGATTGAAGGTTGGAAAAAACGAGGTTGGAAAACCTCTAGTGGTAAAGTTGTTAAAAATCTAGAATTATGGAAAGAATTAGATAACCAAATAAGCAAAAAAAATGTAACTTTAAAAAAAGTTAAAGGTCATTCTGGTGATAGATATAATGAAAAGGTAGATACCTTAGCAAAAGAAGAAATAGATAAAAACATTAATTAAATTTGGAGGCAAAATCTATGTTGAAATATAAGGAAAAAAGAATAAAAGCAAAGAACTATTTACAAAGCAAAGTTAGTATTAAACCAAAGATTGGTTTGATATTAGGTTCTGGATTAGGGGAATATAGTGAGCAGTTGGAAAACAAAACAACGATTAAGTATACTGATGTTCCAGGAATGCCTGTTTCAACAGTTGAGGGACATGCAGGAGAATTTGTGTTTGGTGAAAAACATGGAAAAAAAGTGGTTGCTATGAATGGACGAGTACATTACTATGAAGGTTATTCAATGAAAGAGTTAGCTTTTCCAGTATGGGTTTTAAAGGAATTGGGTATTGAAAAATTAATTATAACAAATGCCGCTGGTGGATTAAATACTACATTTAGACCAGGTGACTTAATGATACTTACAGATCACCTAAACTTTATGGGAAGTAATCCTTTAATAGGACAAAATGATGATGAAATAGGACCTAGATTTCCTGCTATGACAGATGCTCATCCGGAAAATTTGATTGAAATTGCTGAAAAAGCAGCTGATGAAGTTGGAATTCATATTATGAAAGGTGTATATTTAGCTATAACAGGTCCAGTATATGAGTCCTATGCAATGAGTAAGTTTCAGAGATTAATTGGAGCAGATGCAGTAGGTATGTCAACAGTACCTGAACTAATTGCAGGTACACATGCAGGTTTAGAAAATTTAGCTATTTCTTGTATTACTGATGTTCTTAAAGGTAAAGATGAAGAATCCTTAACCCATGAAGAAGTAATGGAAGTTGCACAAAAAGTAAAACCAAAGTTTAAAAAGTTAGTTAATAATATAATAAAAAATATTTAGAAATTAATTTTGACACTCTGGACAGATACCATAAAATTCAAGACGATGTTCACTAACTTTATAATCTGTATTTTTTTCAACTATGTCATTGATTTCTTTTTCAAATAAATCTAAATGTAGGTCGTAAACTTTTTGACAATTATTACATCTAAAATGGTAATGCCTTTTTGTATTACCGTCATAATGACTTTGATCGTTGGCATAGTTGATTACATTAATTTTGCCCATTTCTGCAAGTAAGTTCAAATTTCTATAGATTGTACCCAGACTTACATTGGGTATTTCTTTTTTTACTTGTTCATAAATCCAGTCAGCTGTTGGATGTGATGTTGTGTTTTTTAAAACATCTAAAATTGTTTTTCTTTGTTTAGTCATTCTAGTTTTAGCCATATTTGTTTTATCTCCTTTTAATTAATTATTACAATTTGGTAGTTAATATACTATCAAATACTACATATTTAGTCAAGATACTAGGGAAGGTGATTATGTTGAAAAATGAAAAAAGAATACTAACCGGTGATAGACCAACCGGAAAATTACACTTAGGTCATTATGTTGGAAGTTTGGAAAATAGACTTAAATTACAAAAAAAATATGATACATTTCTAATTATTGCAGATGTACAGGCTTTAACCACAAACTTTGATCGTCCAGAGAATTTGAGTAAGGATGTTCACCAAGTTGCTGAAGATTATCTCGCAGTAGGAATTGATCCAGAAGAAACAACTATCTTAGTTCAGTCAATGATTCCAGAAATAGCTGAACTAACTGTTTTTTATTCTATGATAGTAACAGTAAATCAACTTCAAAGAAACCCAACAATTAAATCAGAATCAGAGCAGTATGGATATGATGAAATGTCTTACGGATTTTTAGGATATCCTATTAGCCAGGCTGCGGATATTACTTTTTGTAAGGCAGATTTAGTTCCAGTCGGACAAGACCAGTTACCCCATATTGAGCAAACCAGAAAAATTGTACGTAAATTTAACCAGTTATATTCACCAGTTTTTAAGGAACCAGAACCATTGATAAGTAGAATACCGCGTTTAGTTGGACTTGATGGAGAAAATAAGATGAGTAAATCTTTAGATAATGCAATATATCTTAATGATGATGAAGATACTGTATTAAAAAAGGTTATGTCAGCTAAAACTGATCCTGCACGAATTAAAGCGACAGACCCAGGCCATCCTGAAGTTTGTACAGTATTTCAGTACCATAAAGCATTTAATGAAGAAGATGTGCCTGAGATTGAAAAAAGATGTAAGGCGGGAACAATTGGTTGTGTAGCATGTAAAAAACGTTTAGCTAAGGCAATGAATGAACTATTAGACCCAATTAGAGAACGTAGACAGAAGTATATTGAAAATCCAGATCTCGTAGATGAAATAGTTATGGAAGGTACTAAAAAAGCTAGAGTTATAGCTAAAGAAACAATAAATGAAGTGAAGGAAGCAATGAAATTAGATTATTACAAGGAGAAATAGTAGGTGATATTATTTGGATAAAATAAACTTAGGGTTAATATTTGGAGGAAAATCTGAAGAACACGAAGTATCAATTATGTCAGCTAGATCTGTCTACAAATATGCCAAAAAAGATAAATATAATATAATTCCAATTGCTGTGGATAAAAAAGGAAATTGGCTTAATAGCAAAGAGTCTTTAAAGTTACTTAATAATCATGAGTTAAAAGAAGTTCCTGAATCTGAAATTAATGTTAATAAAGGATTAGAAAAGTTTCTTAACAATAAATTTGATATAGTTTTTCCTTTAATTCATGGACCATATGGTGAAGATGGTAAAATTCAAGGTTTTCTAGAGTTGCTTGAAATACCATATATTGGAGCAAATGTATTAAGTAGTGCAGTTGGAATGGATAAAGGAATTATGAAAAAACTTTTTGATTATAATGGTTTAAAACAAACTGAATTTATAACAGTCAAAAAGAATAATGATTACAAAATAAAGTTAAAACAATTCTTAGATAAAATCACTTTTCCCTTGTTTGTTAAACCTGCAAACTTGGGGTCAAGTATAGGAATTTCTAAAGTATATAATATAAAGGATTTAGATAAAGCTATCAAAGAAGCATTTATATATGATAGTAAGGCTGTTATTGAAAAACATATTAATGCAAGAGAAATAGAGTGTTCTGTATTAGGAAAAGATAAAATAATGGCTTCACTACCGGGTGAAATAATACCTGCTAATGATTTTTATGATTATCAATCAAAATATGAAGATGACAAAACCAAATTAGTAATTCCAGCTGATTTAGATAGTGATCTAATTGAAAAAATAAAAAGTATTTCTATTAAAGCTTTTGAAATTATTGAAGGTGAAGGATTAGCAAGAGTAGATTTTTTTGTAACCAAGGACAACATTGTATATATTAATGAAATTAATACAATACCTGGTTTTACTAAGTACAGTATGTATCCCAAACTTTGGGAGGCAAGTGGTTTAAGTTATAGTAAACTAATTGATAAATTAGTTGAAATTTCTTTATCTTAAAGAAGGTTATTAAAATGAATACTAATTTAAATATAATTCATGTTGATATGGATGCTTTTTATGCAGCTGTTGAACAGCTCGACAATCCAAAACTGAAGGGCAAGCCAGTTATAATTGGGGGAGTCAGTTTGGATAACAGGGGAGTTGTTTCAACAGCTTCTTATGAAGCAAGAAAGTTTGGTATCCATTCTGCGATGCCGATAGCTCAAGCTAAAAAGTTATGTCCTCATGGGATTTATTTACCTGGAAGAGGGAAAAGATATAGTGAACTATCAAATCAAATTTTTGAAATTTTGAAACAAATCACACCAAAAATTGAAAAGATATCAATAGATGAAGCATATTTAGATATTAAAGGATGTCATCGACTATATGGTGATTCTTATAAGATAGCAAAATTGATAAAAGAAAAAGTTAAAAATCAAACTGGTTTAATATGTTCAGTGGGAGTGGCTAGTAATAAATTTCTAGCTAAAATTGCATCAGACTTAGAAAAACCAGATGGATTAGTTATTATAAAAGATGAAGAGGTTGCAGAGCTATTAGATGATTTATCAATAAGTATAATACCTGGTGTCGGCCAAAAAACATCAAAAAGGTTAAATGAAATAGGTATATATAAAATAAAAGATCTCAAAAGGCTAAAAATAGAGGAACTAAAGGATTTATTTGGTAAACATGGATTATCACTATATGATTTAATCCGAGGCAAAGATAATAGGAAAGTGAGCACAAATCAAGAAATAAAATCAGTTAGTAATGAAACTACATTTAGTGAAGATATTACAGATATGGATTTGCTTTTTAAGTATCTATTAGTCTTATCACAGAAAGTTACTAGAAGGATTAGAAATAAGAATCTAATTGGTAATACAATTTTTATTAAAGTAAAAGATAATAAATTTGATGTTGTAACTCGAAGAATTACTATAAAAAGTTATATAGATAGTACTGATGATTTATATAATTATAGTAAAAAGTTGTTAAACAAAATTAATATTAAAAGACCTATTAGATTAATTGGAGTAGGCATAGCTGGTTTAAAGTATAAGCAAAAAGAACAGTTATCTTTATTTGAATCTAATAAAAGCAAAGATGAGTTTAATAATGCTATAGATGTAATAAAAGATAAATTTGGTAATAAAAGCATAAGAAGAGCTAGAGATCTACTGGATTAAAAAAACAAAATTATAATTTTTACTGTTTGAACTGTTTGTATACATGGAGGTAATAGATGTAGATGGAATTATTGGAGGATTATACAAAAAAACAAAAGTATTATTCAGTAGTAGTATTATTAGGATTCCTTTTTAAATATAATTTTTTATTGTGATGTTGACAAGGGCTTTTTTTAATTTACCAGACTGCACATTTTTATATTACCCTACTGTACATTTCTACATTACCATAAACACTTTAACGAAAAATACAAAAGGAAGAGAATAGATATTATGGTTTATGTTTATATTATATTCTGATCACAATGCTGGAATTGTTGAAAAAGAATATAAATCAGATAAAAAATTAATTTTGATATAAATATAAAAACCCCTGAAAATATCCCACTTTTTATTAAACACCAAAATCTTGAAAATAAAGTTTAAACAAAGAAGGAACTACAACCGATCTTGCGCCAACAATTTTAGATATTATTAAGGAAGAGAATAGTCCAGAAGAATTTCTTGGCACATCTTTGCTTAACAAAAAAGATAATCCAATCTTATTTTTACATGAGATTCCGTTGATTTTATTTAAAGGACAGCTTTTTTCTAGGCAAGAGGATGAAATTAATAAAATAGGATATTCTAAAGAAGTAGGAGATAAAAGTGTGCAAATAGAAAATAAAGAAGAGATTAACAATTTAATTGAGTATATGAGAGGAATAATATTAAAAAGAAGAGTTGATTAAAAGATGAAATTGAATTTAAAATTAGAGGTGTAGATATTGTGCGTTTGACTTTGATAATATTTTTAGTGGTAGTAATTATCTTTTTTGTATTTTACGGTGGATATTATTTTATTAGACCTTCGAACAAAGGGAAAGAAATTTTAGGTAAATATGATATAAAATATCCTGCTGTCATTGCACATAGAGGAGCATCCTTTAAAGCACCTGAATTAACAAGGCCAGCTTTTTTAAAGGCAATTGAATTAGGGGCAGATTATCTTGAAGTTGATGTTCATAGGACAAAAGATAATATATTAGTGGCCTTACATGATAATAATTTAAAAAGAACTTCAAATATTGAAAAAATATACCCTAATAGGATAAATCACCATATTAATACATTCACATATGAAGAATTATTAAAATTGGATTTTGGTTCTTGGTTTAATAAAAAATATTCAAAAAGAGCTAGTGATGATTATAATAATTTAAAAATCATAACTTTAAGTGAAATATTAGATATCATAGATAATCATGAAAACTCTCCCGGAATTGTTCTGGATTTAAAAGATACAAATAAATATCCTGGGTTAACAGAAGATATAATAGAATTGTTGACAAAAAAGAATTGGTATGGATCAAATGAAAATGAAAATAATAAAATTTACTATTCTGATATTATAATATTTTCAACTGATCTTGAAATCTTAAAGGAATTTAAAAACTCGGTAACGAATATACCTAGATTACTTCTAGTGACTGATAATAGAATGAGTAAAAGCAGCTGGAAAAGATTGCTTGATTTAGCTAAAAGAAATGTAAATGGTATTGGTGTAAAGGGGTTTATTAGTTGGCCATGGAATATAGCTTTGGCACATGAAAGAGATTTATTTGTATTTCCATATGTAATAAATAAAGGTTGGCAGTTTAGAATTATGGCTCATTTGAATTCCAGCGGTTATATAACTGATAGACCAGAATTAATATTAGACTTCTTAAATAGAATTCCTAAAATTGAACTATTTTTGGAATAAAATATGAATATTTTTAATTCTATTTAGTATATATTTTTAGCAAGTGGGGGAAACCCCACATTTTTTTATGTTAAAATAGTACTAAAGTACTAAAATAATTATTATATTTTAAAGGAATTTTTTTATATACATAGAAATAGTATACTAAGTGGTGATTAGTGGTAGATAGTGGTATAAATGGGGAACAGGTGATGATATTATGTTAATAGGTGAATATTTACATAAAATGGATTCTAAAGGAAGATTAATAATCCCTGCAAAGTTTAGAGAAGAACTTGGTGATAACTTTGTAGCAACTAGAGGATTAGATAACTGCCTGTTTATTTTCCCGATGGATGAATGGGAACAATTAAGTAAAAAAATTGCTAATACCCCTGTGACGAATAAAAATGCTAGATTTTTTGCTAGGTTTTTCATATCAGGAGCTACTGAATCTACTCTTGATAAACAAGGAAGAATAAACATTCCTACCAACTTAAAAGAATATGCTGAACTTGAGAAAGATATTGTAGTTATCGGCTTAACAAATAGAATAGAATTGTGGGCAAAAGAAAATTGGGATCAATTCTTGGAAACAACTGAAGATTCTACTGATGAGATCGCAGCCGCAATGGAGGATTTGGGAATATAACGGAGGAATTAACTATGAATTTTGAACATGAACCAGTTATGTTGGACACTACTATAGAATATTTAAACTGTAAAAAGGATGGTATTTATGTGGACGGAACCTTGGGACGTGGAGGTCACACAGCTGCTATTTTAGAAAATATTGATGATGATGGCCTTGTAGTTGCTTTAGATAGGGACTTAGATGCTATAAATGCTGTAAAAAACAGTATAGAAAGTAAAAACTTAATATTAGAACATGCAAATTATATTGATATTGATAAAGTATTGGATAAACATAATATTGCAGAAGTTGATGGTATGATTTTTGATCTCGGTGTATCTTCCCCTCAGTTAGATAACTCTGACAGAGGTTTTAGTTACAAAAACAACGGCCCCCTTGATATGAGGATGAACCGAGATCAAAAATTAACTGCAGCAGATATTGTTAATAATTATAGAAAAGACAAAATCGAAAAAATAATCTATGATTATGGTGAAGATAATTGGGCGGCAAGAATTGCAGAGTTTATAGTGGCTTTTAGGAAAAAAAAGGTAATTGAAACTACGTTTGAATTAGTTGATATTATTAAAGCAGCTATTCCTGCCTCTGCCAGAAGATCTGGAGGACATCCAGCTCGCAGGACATTTCAAGCCTTACGTATTGCTACAAACAATGAACTAAATCAATTAGAAGATATGATAGATGTAGCAGTAAAAAGATTAAAAAAAGAGGGTAGAATATGTATAATAAGCTTTCATTCTCTTGAAGACCGAATAGTTAAACATAAATTCAGAGAGTTAGCAAGTGATTGTATATGTCCTCCTGAACTTCCGGTATGTAAATGTGATAAAGAACCTTTAGTAAAAGTTATTACACGTAAACCGGTTAGAGCTTCGGAAAAAGAAGTTGATGAAAACTATAGATCCAGAAGTGCGAAATTAAGAGTAGCCGAGAAAATATGAGAAGGAAGGTGAGTAAGATGTACGAAAATAATAGAAATTATAATAATGTTAATGGTTACAATCATAACAATAATAACAGTAATAGTAGATATGCAGATTATGATAATGAGGATAAAAAAAACATATATATTTATTTAATTTTACTAACAATATGTGCTATAATATTATTGGTTTACATTAGTTATACATTAAAAATTAATGATTTGAGTTATCGTATTGATCAAATGCAAAATGAACTTCAAGTAATGGAAGACAAAAATCATAAACTAGGTATACAGTTATCTAATGCGAGTTCTCTTTCACAGGTCGATACTTTAGCTAGAAGCGAGTTAAATATGATCGAGCCTGAAACAATGCAAACTATAGTTTTAAAATCAGAGGGTGTTGAGAGTGAAAATGCTCCTGAAAGAAGATTCTTTTTAAGTCAAATAACTGATTTTATAACTAATTTAGGAACTGCACGAGCGTACTCACCATAAAATGTTAATTATAAAAGGATGATATTATGAATGATAGTAAAAGAAAAAAAAGAATTAAAGTCCTTTTTTTTATAATTACTTTTGTTTTGTTGCTATTAATTGGAAGATTAATTTGGATTCAAATTATTAATAATGAAGAATACTATGATAAAGCCCTCCAACAAAGAATTATGGAGTTAAAAGTAAATCCCAATAGGGGTAAAATATTTGATATTAACGGCAAGGAACTGGCTGTAAGTGTTACTAGTAAGACAGTGGTGGGTTTACCTAAACAGGTGACAAACCCAACTCAAACAGCCGGAAAACTTGCCGATATTTTGTCTGTGGGGTATGAAACTATATTTAATAGACTTTCCAAAGATGCCTATGCGGTATATCTTGAAAGACAAATTCCAGATCAAAAGGTAGAAAAAATAGATGATCTACAGTTAGAAGGAATTACTTTTATTGATGAAAGCAAAAGAATTTATCCAAGAGAAAAATTAGCTAGTCAAATATTAGGATTTACAGGTATAGATAATAATGGGTTAGAAGGTATGGAACTTTCCTTTGACAGATATTTAACAGGAAGTAGAGGGTTAATATTAACAGAACGAGATGCTTCTGGACAAGTAATTCCTGAAAGTGTTATTGACTATATTCCAGAAAAGGATGGTAACGATTTATATTTAACCATTAATGAAGCAATTCAGCATAGTGCTGAACGAGAATTAGCCTCTGCAGCTAAAGAATTCAATGCAGAAGGCGGAACAATCATCGTGATGGAACCTAATACCGGAAATATCATCTCAATGGCCAATTACCCTACTTATGACCCAAATAACTTTTCTGATTATAATAAGAGATACTGGAGAAATCGTGCTATTACAGATAATTATGAACCAGGGTCAACATTTAAAATAATTACAACAGCTTCTGCTATAGAAGAAGGTGTTGTTAATCAAAATGATGTTTTTTATGATACAGGTAAAATAAAGGTTGAAAAAGAATATATAGAATGTTGGAACGATCAGGGTCATGGTATAGAACTGTTTTCTGAAGTAGTTCAAAACTCGTGTAACCCGGGATTTGTTCAAGTTGGATTGAGAATGGGGAAAGAATCATTTTTTAAGTATATAAATGCATTTGGTTTTGGTCAAAAAACAAATATTGACTTACCGGGAGAAGCAGTTGGACTAATACCTAAGTATAGTAGTGTTGGTGATATTGAAATAGCTACAATTTCCTTTGGAAGAGGAATTTCTGTAACACCAATTCAACTAATTTCAGCAATTTCTGCTGTTGCAAATAATGGAGTTTTAATGAAACCAAATTTAATAAATAAGATTACGGATCAAAATGGAAAGATATTAAAAGATTCTAAACCTGTAGAAGTAAGAAGAGTGGTTTCTAGTAACACAGCAAATAAAACGTTATCACTTTTAGAAAATGTAGTAAGTTCTGGTACTGGAACTAATGCATATATTGAAGGATATCGTGTAGGTGGGAAAACTGGTACAGCACAGCATTATAATAGTAATTTATATGATTCTTCATTTGTTGGTCTTTTCCCAGTCAATGATCCTCAGTTTGTTGTGTTAGTTGTTTTATATGGTATTGATGGACAGACTTATTACGCTAGCCAAACTGCTGCTCCATTATTTAAAAGTATTGCAAGTGATTTAATAAGATATTACAAAGTGCCTTCACAAAATCAAAATAATAAACCTATTGAAAATGAATTGGTAAAACTTGATGACTATCGAAATAAGCGCATTTATGATGTTCAAAATAGAATAAAAGAACTGGGTTTAGAGTATAAAATAATAGGTAAGAATAATAGTATAGTTACACAAGTTCCCAAAGCTGGTTCAAATGTATATAAAAATTCTACTGTATTTTTATTTACAGAACAAAATGAAAATATTCAAAGAAATTATAAAATTATGACGCCAGATTTTAGAGGTATGAAATTAGAAGATGCAAAAAGCTTAGCAGAAATGATGGGAATTGACTTAAAAGTTCAAGGACAAACCGGAGAGATTATTGGTCAGAGTATTGATCCGGGTTTGAGAATTAATATTGATCAACCAATAGTAATCAAGTTAAAAGGGTGATAAAAATGCTTTTAAAAAAGCTTTTTAAAAAAGTAAATGTAGAAAAAATAATCGGTAATAAGAATATAAAAATCAACGATATAAAATATGATTCTAGACAAATAAAAGATGGCGATTTATTTATCTGTATTCAGGGCTTTAAAACTGATGGGCATGAATATATTTCGGATGTTATTCAAAAACAGGCAAATGCAGTATTAATTGATAAAGAACTAGACAATTATTCAAAAGAGATTACATATATAAAAGTTGATGATACTAGAAAAGCAATGGCCCGTATAGCTAAAAACTTTTATAAAAATCCATTAGAAGAAATTGAATTAATTGGTGTGACAGGTACAAACGGTAAAACAACTACTACCTATCTAATAAAGGATATCTTAAATAGAAGTGGATATAAAACAGGATTAATAGGCACTATAGAAGTATATGATGGAGAAAAATCATTAAATGCTTCCAGAACAACCCCTGAATCATTAGACATATATAAATATTTATCTAAGATGAGGGATAACAATGTTAAATACGCTGTAATGGAAGTATCTTCACATGCTTTAGCATTAAATAGAGTTGATACTATGGAATTTACGGTAGCTATTTTTACAAATCTAACTCAAGATCATTTAGATTATCATAAGACAATGCAAAAATATGCTGAAGAAAAAGTTAAACTGTTTAAAAAAATAAAAAAAGATGGTACTGCTATTATTAATAATGATGATGAATACTCCAGTTTTTTTAAGAATAATACATCAAATGAAATTATTACATATGGTATAGAACAAAATTGTGATTTAAAGGCAACTGATCTTGAATTGGCATTATATGGTGTAAGTTTCAAATTAAATAATGTAAGTTATAATCTGCATTTAACCGGTCAATTTAACATATATAATAGTTTGGCTGCAATAGGAACAGCATTAAGTTTAGAGATTGATGAAAAGACTATTAAAAAATCATTGGAGAGTATCGAGGGGATTCCGGGTAGGTTTGAGACTATTAATGCAGATCAAGATTTTACTGTTATCATAGATTATGCCCATACTCCTGATAGTATGATAAATGTATTAGAGTCATTAAAAAACTTTAAACATGAAGATGTAATAATTGTTTTTGGTTGTGGTGGAGAACGAGATAAAGATAAAAGACCCAAAATGGGTAAAATCGCTGTTAAATATGGTGATTATGTAGTTGTAACAACAGATAATCCCCGCTCAGAAGACCCTGAAGTTATAATTGAAGAAATAAATGTTGGAATTACAGAATCTGAATATGATACTGACTATATCATTAAAGAGGATCGTAAAGATGCTATTATTCATGCAGTTAATAAAGCACAAAAAAATGATGTAGTAATTGTTTTTGGGAAGGGTCATGAAACTTATCAAGTTTTTGCTGATAAAACTATTGATTTTAATGATAAAGAAGTTGCAACAAGTGCTATAAAAAATAAATTAAGTGGTGTATAAAATGTTTGAATATAAAGTTAGTGAAATATTAAAAACAGTAGACGGAACATTAATAAAAGGAAATAAGGATGATATTCTTAAAGGAATTTCTACAGATTCAAGGAATTTAAATGATGAGGATATTTTTATCCCATTAATTGGTGAAAATTTTGATGCACATAACTTTATTAATGATGATTTAGCTAAAAATGTTAAAGCCGTTATAGTGCAAAAAGAAATTGAAACTAATCTAAAAAACATTATAAAAGTAGAAGATACTACTAAAGCTTTACAGGATTTAGCTAGATTTCATAGGCAGAACCATAAAAATGTAAAAGTAATTGGTATAACTGGTAGTTCCGGTAAAACATCTACAAAGGATATTTTATATGACTTATTAAGCCAAAAATATAATGTTAAAAAAAACATAGGTAATCTAAACAATCACATAGGTGTACCTTTAACATTGTTTAGATTAGAAGGTAATGAGGATTTTTTTATTGTTGAGATGGGAATGAGTGGTTTTGGCGAAATAAAACTTCTAGCTGAAATTGCAAATCCTCAAGTTGGAATAGTAACAAATGTAGGCCAAGCCCATATTGAATTTTTTAATTCAGTAGATGAGATAGCTAAAGCAAAAGGTGAACTTATTGAATCTTTAGATGAAAATGGTTTGGCTGTATTAAATATTGATAATTCTTATACTGATATATTATATGATTTATTAAACAATAAGACAAAACATAAATATTTTGGCTTTAATGAAAGTGCTGATTTTAGAGTGCTAAAATACAAGATAACTAAATCCGGTATGGAATTTTCTATTAAAGAAAGTAATGACATAATAAATTTGAAAACCAATCTATTTGGCAAGTATAATCTATACAACATTATTGCTTCAATAACTGTTGCAAGAAACTTTAATATTGAATGGACTTTAATTAAAAGAGCACTAAAAGATATAAAATTAACTGATATGAGGTCACAAATTGAAATAATAAACAATATAAAGTTTATTAACGATTCTTACAATGCCAATCCAGTATCAATGAAAAATGCAATTGATCTTTTAGATGAAATTGATGGTGATAAAAAGATAGCAATTTTAGGTGATATGTTAGAACTTGGTGATATTAAAGAGAAAGCACATCAAGAAATTGGAGAATATATTGTAAAGAAAAATATTGATTATTTGATTACTATAGGAGAATTAGGTAGTTATATTTCAACCGGTGCAAATAAAAAACATAAAGATAAATTAGTTATAAAACATTTCGAAAACAAAGTAGATATTATTAAATACATAGATAAAATTAGTTCTAGAAGAGATGTAATATTAATTAAAGGATCTAGAGGGATGAAAATGGAACAGATAATTAACAACTATCGTAAAGATAAGGAATGATAAAATGTCATATTTAAGTAATTCAATATTATTTTTTGCAGTTCCTTTTATTTGGATACTTCTAACAGGTTCATTTTTCATAAACAAATTAAAAAAATATGAAATTGGACAAAATATTAGAGAAGTTGGACCAAGTTCTCATTTAGAAAAAGAAGGAATCCCCACAATGGGTGGAATATTAATAATTTCCGGAATATTACTGCCAATCATATTAACAAATTCATGGCAATTAGATTTTATAGTTTTTATTGTAGTAGTTATAGCTACTGCTATTATTGGTTTTAGCGATGATATTATAAAAATTAAAAAAGAACGTTCTTTAGGCCTGAGAGCAAGACAAAAGATTTTACTTCAAGTTATAATTGGTTTGATATTAGGTTTTTATGTTTATTTATATCTTCCTGATGCTAAAAATATTTTTATACCTATATCAAAAACTTATCTAAATTTTGGAATATATATTATACCAGTTATAGTACTGACATATCTTTCGGTAGTTAATGCAGTAAACTTAACAGATGGTTTAGATGGATTAGCATCTTCAATTACATTTGTTGTAGCAGTAACTTTTTTTATAATAATAACAAATACAACCAAAAGTCCAATAGGATTTTTAGCTTTGAGCATTGCTGGTGCAACTTTAGGATTTTTATGGTATAATTCAAAGCCAGCAACTGTATTTATGGGAGATGTGGGTTCATTATCTTTAGGTGCAGCTTTAGCTGTAATATTTTCGTATACCGGGCTTGAGTTGGTTTTAATTGTTATTGGTGGAATATACGTATTAGAGGCATTATCAGTTATTGTTCAAGTTACATATTTTAAAGTAAGTGGTGGTAAAAGAATATTTAAGATGTCACCTTTACACCATCACTATGAACTAAAAGGATTAAATGAAACAAAAATTGTATATAGATTTACTTTAGTTTCGATAATATTTTCTATAATTGGAATACTAATTACTATATAGGTGGAATAAAAATGACAAACTATAAAAATAAAAAAATTGCTGTTATTGGTTTAAGTGAAAGAACCGGATTAGCAGTTACAATAAAAATGCATGATTTAGGGGCACATATTACAGTAAGTGATGTTAAAAATGCAGAACAGTTAAAACCTCAATTAAAAATTTTAAATAAATATGACAATATCACCTATGATTTAGGTGGACATTCTGATAAAATACTAGATGTGGACTTAATTGTTTTAAGTCCGGGAGTACCATCCGATATTGAAATAATTAAAAAGGCAGAGAAAAAAGGTATTGAGGTAATAAGTGAAGTTGAACTTGCTTTTAGATTAACAAATGCAAACATTATTGGAATTACAGGTACCAATGGTAAGACAACGGTTACATCTTTAACAGGTCATATTCTTAAAGATAATTTAGACTGTACTGTAAAAACTGCAGGAAATATAGGGAAACCTTTAATTTCTGAAATACATGGACTAACAGCTAACGATTGGGTAGTTGTAGAATTAAGTTCTTTTCAATTAGAAAAAATTAAAAAATTTAAACCTGATATTAGTATTTTTACAAATTTTTCTCCCGATCATCTTGACCGACATAAAAACATCGATAATTATTGGGAAGCAAAAAATAAAATATATAAAAACCAAACTGAAGATGATATAGCAATTATAAATTATGATGATGAATTTTTAAGAAACTTAGATAATAAGATTAAAGCGAAACTTATTAAAGTGTCAAATAAAAAAGATATCACAAATGGAATTTACTATGATAAAGATTGGATATATTATATAAATAAAAATATTAAGGAAAAAGTTGTTCATAAAAGTGATATACCTTTAATAGGTGATCATAATATTTTAAACACCGGCTTTGCAGTAATGGTTGCAAAAATATTTGATATATCAAATAAAAAAATTATTGAATCTGTTAAAAGTTATAAGGCTTATTCACATCGCTTAGAAGTGATCTATGACAAGGAATATAAAATAATAGATGACTCTAAAGCAACTAATCCCCATGCAGCTATAAATGCGTTACGTTCTTTAAAAAAGCCTTTAATTTTAATTGCAGGTGGTCAAAATAGAGAAGCTAACTTTTCTTCATTAGCTTATACAATAAAAGAACGTGTAAAAAAAGCTGTAATTTTTGGTGAAACCAAATATCTAATAAAAAAAGAATTAGATAATTTAGGCTATAAAGATTATGTGATAGTAGATAATATGTATGAGGCGGTCCAGAATGCATTTGAATTTATCGATATAAATGATACACTACTTTTATCACCCGGATGTCCAAGTTGGGATATGTATGAAAGTTATAAAAAAAGGGGAAAAGATTTTCAACAAGAAGTAAAAAATATATTTAAAGATTAAAAGAAGGTGAACATATTGAAGGATAGATCGTTAGACTATATATTAATATTTGCTGTATTAGCCCTTTTAACAATAGGAATAATAATGATATTTAGTGCTAGTTCTGTAAGAGGAGAAAATTTATTTAATGATAGCTATCATTTTTTAAAAAGACAGGTAGTCTTTGCAGTAATTGGTTTAATATTGATGATTATTTTTATGAATGTGGATTATCATATTTTTAAAAAGCATGCTAAACTGATAATGCTTTTCGCACTGGTACTTTTGGTCATTGTTTTAATACCAGGTATTGGACGAAAAGTTGGTGGTTCTCGTAGATGGTTGGGAATTGGTTTTTTGGGTGGACAACCTTCTGAGGTTGCCAAACTTGCATTGATTATGTATATTGCTCAGTTTTATACTAGAAAAGAGGATCTGATCAATGACTTTAAAACCGGTATTTTGCCTATTTTAATAGTAATGGGTATAATATTTTCATTGATTTTGTTAGAGCCTGATTTAGGTACAGCAGCTTTAATTTTAGCTATTACTTTTGTGATGTTATTTGCAAATGGTGCTAAAATATCTCATTTAATATTTTTGGCATTTATCAGTATACCTGGAGTAATGTTTTTTATATTATCTGAACCATATAGAAAAGAAAGATTTTTAGCCTTTTTAAATCCCTGGGCTGATCCATTAGATACGGGATATCATATTATCCAGTCACTATTGGCTTTAGGGTCAGGAGGTATTTTTGGTGTAGGATTGGGTAATAGTCACCAAAAATTCTTATACCTTCCAGAGCCTGGTACAGACTTTATATTTGCAATTATAGGAGAGGAGTTGGGGTTATTAGCTACTCTGCTTGTAATACTTTTGTATTTAGTAATTGCTTGGAAAGGTTTAAAAATTAGCTATAATACTGAAGATAGATTTGGTTCTATACTTGCAATGGGTATTACAGTGTTAATTGTTGGTCAGGCAATATTAAATATAGCTGTTGTAACTGCATCTATACCAATAACTGGAATAACTCTTCCTTTTATTAGTTATGGTGGTAGTTCATTAGTTATGTTCTTGTTTTCAATAGGTATTTTACTAAATATATCCAAAAATAATTCTTAGGTGGTAATTATTAATGAAGGTATTAATTACAGGTGGAGGAACTGGAGGACATATCTATCCTGCTCTATCTGTTGCAGATAAACTTAAAGATAAAGGTTGGGATTTAGAATATGTGGGTTCTCCTAACAGTCTTGAGGAGGAAATTCTTAAAAGTACTGATTATAGTTTTCATCCCATAGAAGTTTTACCCTTACCACGCAAAATAAATTTACAACTCTTCAAATCTTTATTTGTTAGTCTGAAGGCAGTATATGATTCTTATAGGTTAATAAATAAAACTTAATCCAGATGTAATTTTTGGAACAGGTGGATATGTTACTGGACCTGTTTTATTAAGCGCATTTTTCCATCGAATTCCTACAGTTATACATGAACAAAATATATATCCAGGTATAACAAATAAAATACTATCTTATTTTGTTAGCAAGATTGCTGTGACAAATATTGGTGCAAAAAAGTATTTTAGTCAAAGAGTTCAGTCAAAGATTGTTGAAACCGGTAATCCAATAAGAAAAGAAATAGTACAAACCGATAAAATTACTGGAATCAATAAATTAAGATTGAGTTTGAATAAAAAGACTCTGTTTATTATGGGAGGAAGCCAGGGTTCTGAAACCATAAATAATGCTTTTTCAGAATCAGCAGAAAAATTATTAAAAAATGATCATCTGCAAATAATAATAATTACAGGTAAAAACAATTATGAAGATTTCATTGATAAAAACAAAGATATTATAGATAATTATTCAGAAAGATTAAAGGTGATGCCATATTTAAATAACATAGAATGGGCATATGCAGCAGCTGACCTTATAATCTATAGAGCTGGAGCAACTGGATTAGCTGAAATAACCGGATGTGGCTTACCAGCTATTTTAGTACCTTATCCATATTCCGCCGAAGGTCATCAAAAATATAATGCTGAATTTATGGAAAAAAATGATGCAGCAGTAATGGTTGAAGATATGCATTTTAAAGGTGAAAAATTATATTCTTTAGTAAACAATATTATATTTAACGACAATAGGTTAAAAGAAATGTCTAAAAACAGTAAAAAATTAGCTAATATAAACGCGAGTGAAAATATTGCAGATATAATAGAACAGAAAGCAGGTGAATAATTACTTGGAATTTGATAACATACATATTATAGGTATTGGTGGTATTTCAATGAGTGGTATTGCAAAAATTTTAATAAATAGGGGATATAAAGTAAGTGGTTCTGATATTAAAAAAAATAGCCAAATTGAAATATTAGAGTCTATGGGAGCAGAAATATTTATTGGACATAAAGCTAGTAATTTAAGAAATGCTAAAGCAGTTGTTTATACAAATGCTATTGATAAGAATAATGTTGAATTAAAAAAGGCTGAAAAAAAAGAGATTAAGATATATAAAAGAGCACAATTTTTATCTGAATTATTCAAAGAAAAAGAAACAATAGCAATTACCGGTACTCATGGAAAAACAACAACAACCTCAATGTTAACTTCAGTATTTGTCAATGCAAGCTTAGATCCTTCAGTTATGATTGGAGGTAACTTAGATTTAATTGGTGGTAATATTAAAGATGGAAACGGTAAATATTTCATCACTGAAGCTGATGAAAGTGATGGTTCATTTACCTTTTTTGATCCAAAATATGCTATTATAACAAATATAGAGTGGGATCATTTTGATTATTATAAATCTAAAGAGGACCTTATTAATAAGTTTATTGAATTTATTGATAAAATCCCAGATGATGGAGGATTAATTATTTGGGGAGAGGCTCTAAAAGAATATCCACAAATTAAAAATCACTGTGAAAATATAGTTACTTATGGATTAAATAATGAAGATATTACTGCAAAAAATATAACCAAAAAAATGTTTACAACTAAATTTGATTTATTTATAAATGATAAATTCATTGATAAAATGATTATTAAAGTACCTGGGGAACATAATGTTTTAAACGCATTAGCCTCATTTGCTTTATCATATACTTTAAAATTCAGTCCAAAAGAAATAAAAAATGGATTAAATAGATATAATGGAGTAAAAAGAAGGTTTGATAAAAAAGGTATTTACAATAATGCAGTAGTTATTGATGATTATGCACATCATCCTACTGAAATAATTAATACAATTAAAACAGCAAAAGATTTAAAACATAATAAGCTATTTGTAGTATTTCAACCACATAGATACAGTCGCACGAAAAACTTAATGAAAGAGTTCAGCAAGTCTTTTGATGGAGTCGATGAATTAATATTAACAGATATCTATGCTGCTAGTGAAGAACCAATCCCAAACATCAACTCAAATAAGTTATATAAGTTAGTAAATCAGCATAAAAACAATGAAAATATTAATTTAAATGTTCATTATATAAAAAAATTCAAAGATATAGAAAAATATTTAAAAAACAAATTACATCCAGGAGATATCCTATTAACTATAGGAGCAGGTAATGTTCATGAAATAGGCGAAAAAATAGTGGGTGAATAAGATGAAAAAAGTTAAATTTTCTGTTATAGTACTAATTATGATTTTATTAGGTACTGCATTTTATGTATTTTATTCACCTTATTTTACTATCAAAACTATTAAATTAAGAGGTGTAAATAGTTTTAATGAAAATTTAATTTCTTCATATATGGAACAATACATTGGTCAAAACATTATTTATTTAAAAAAAGATAAAATAGAAAACAAGATAAGTAATTTAAAGTATGTTGATAATGTAACATTTACCAGAGAACTTCCTAATACAGCTCATTTTACAGTTGATGAAAGTGATTTGGTATTTAGATTTATTAGAGATGGAAACTATTTTTACCTAGGTAAAAATGGCAATATTTTTTCTCATGAAGAGTTGAAACAAAAAATAATTTTACCTGTAATTAGAGGATATAATATACCTGAAAATGATAATAAAAAAATACATTATAGCCAAAAGATGAATCAATTTATAGATGAATTAATTAAATATATTGATAATAATGTAAATACTCCAACTCAAATAATATTTTCAAATCAAAATGTCACTTTAAAATTTGGTGAAAAGTATGATATCATACTTGGTGAATTAGATAATATTTCAGAAAAGTTTAGGGTTATAGAAAACTTGTCAGATCAAATAAATCAAAATAATTATGATGTAAATTATGTTGATATTTCTATATATAATAAACCAGTATTAAAATTAAATCAATAGTCAATATTAAAAGGAAAATTATCTTCTATGTTGAATAATTGTAATAATGTGTATATAAATTTTTAAATATATAAATTGACTTTTTTAAAAGAGAGGAGGCAAAATTTTTGTGAGTAGTCGTAGAATAATAACAGGATTGGATATAGGTACAACAAAAATATGTACTATAATAGCAGAAGTTACACCTAATGATCAGTTTGAAATAATCGGTATTGGATTTTCTCCTTCAAAAGGATTAAAAAAAGGAGTAGTTGTAGACATAGATAAGGCTAGTAATTCTATTCGAGAATCTATAAACAAAGCTCAAATAATGGCCGGTGTTGAGGTGGATTCTGCATTTATAGGTATTGCTGGTTCACATATTTCTTCAATAAATAATCACGGCGTAGTTGCTGTTTCAGGTGATAAAAAAGAGATAAGTGAAAATGATATTGATCGTGTAATGGAAGCAGCTCAAATTATTTCTCTTCCTGCAGAAGAGGAAATAATACATGTTATACCAAGAGAATTTATAGTTGATGGACACAAAGGAATCAAAGACCCACTTGGTATGTCTGGAGTAAGATTAGAAGTAGAAACCCATATTGTAAAAGGGTCTTCAACTTCAATACAAAACTTAGTAAAAAGTGTTATTAGAGCTGGAATTGAGGTAGATGATATTGTATTAGAACCACTTGCTTCTAGTAAATCTGTGCTTACAGATGATGAAAAGGAGTTGGGGGTAGTTCTAGTAGATTTAGGTGGAGGAACAACTGATATTGTTGTTTTCCATGAAGGCAGTATTGTTGCCACTTACGTTTTACCAGTAGGTGGAAATCATGTAACTCATGATATAGCTATTGGATTGAGAACACCAATATCTGAAGCAGAAAAAATTAAAATCAACTATGGTTCAGCTTTACCAAAGGAAATTGAAGGTGAAGAAAACTATATAGATGTTTTATCTGCTAGTGGTGAAGATAAAAGAGAAATACCTTTAAAATTATTAATAAATGTAATTGAACCAAGAACTAAAGAAATGTATGAGATGATAAACAGACAAATATATTCATCCGGACCCAAAGATTTAACCCCTGCTGGTGTTGTTTTAACAGGTGGTGCTTCTTTATTAGATGGATCAGCTAAATTAGCTGAAGATGTATTTGATCTACCTGTTAGATTAGGTAAACCAGATTATGTATATGGGTTATCCGATGTGATTGATGATCCTTTATATAAAAATAAAGATGGCAAGATTCCAAAAGCAATTTTTTCAACAGTAATTGGTTTAATAGAATATGGCATGGAGAATGAACCACAAGAATTTAAAAGTTCAAATAACAAAAATACAAAAAGGGAAAAAGAAATAACAGATTCTTTCTTTTCTAAAATAAAGAGTTGGTTCCAAGATTTCTTTTAAAAGGAGGTATATAATTTGTTTGATTTAGGTACAGAAATGGAACAGTTTGCTAATATAAAAGTTATTGGAGTAGGCGGTGGCGGAAATAACGCATTAAATAGAATGATAGATGAAGGATTAGAAGGTGTAGACTTTACAGCTATAAATACTGATGCCCAGGCTTTAATGGCTTCAAATGCTTCAATGACAATTCGTATAGGACAAAATATAACAAAGGGATTAGGAGCAGGTGCTCATCCTCAAATAGGAGAACAGGCAGCTAAAGAAAACATTGAAGAAATACGTGAAGCAGTTAAAGGTGCAGATATGGTATTTATAACTGCTGGTATGGGTGGAGGCACTGGAACAGGTGCTTCTCCTATAATTGCTCAAGCAGCAAAAGAAATGGGTGCTTTAACTGTAGGTGTTGTAACAAAACCATTTACAGTTGAAGGTAAAAAAAGAATGGATAATGCTGTAGAAGGAATTCAAGAATTAAAAGATAGTGTTGATACTTTAATTGTAATTCCTAATGATAGGTTATTAGATGTTGCAGAACCAAATACTAGTTTAATTGATGCCTTTAAAATTGCAGATAATGTTTTAAGACAGGGAGTACAGGGTATTTCCGATTTAATTACAATCACTGGTATAATTAACCTTGACTTTGCTGATGTTAAGACAATAATGAAAGACGCTGGAACTGCATTAATGGGCATTGGTGTGGCAAGTGAAGAAGGCAGAGCTCAAAATGCTGCTAAAAAAGCTATAGAATCACCACTGCTTGAAGCATCTATTGAAGGTGCAAAAGGTGTTTTAATTAACATTACTGGTGGAAATGATTTAGGAATTCATGAAGCTAATGAAGCTGCCAAAGTTATTCAAGAGGTATCAGATCCAGATGCTAACATTATTCTAGGAGCAGTAATAGATGATGATTATAATAATGAAGTTAAAGTAACAGTTATAGCAACAGGATTTGATAGAGATGCGGTTCAGAAAAAAGTAAAAGAAACCAAGGAAGTAGAAAAAGACCTTGAAACTGATTTTGATATGGATAACTTTAAAGGTGATGAATTAGATATTCCAGCTTTTTTAAGAAAAAAATAAGTTTTGTTTATTTCAATAAATATAAGGGTCTCGATGTGTCTACATCGAGATTTTTATATTTATTATAAAGGTGATAAAATGAATAAATTAATAACAAAAAACAATTTACAGTATTTAGAAAATCAAGCTTTAAAAGAGTTAGGTTTTGAAGTGATTTTTACAACTAGAAATGGAGGTTTTTCTAATCCTCCTTATGATGAATTAAACTTAGGATTTCATACAGATGATAAAAATTATAAAGTTTTAAAAAATCGCAAAAAATTATTTGAAACATTAGATTATAATCCCGAAAATATAATATTTTCTGAACAAATTCATTCAAATAAAATTAAAATGGTTGATACAAGTTATAAGAAAAAGGGTGTATTTTCATATAATACAGCAGTTCCCAACATTGATGGAATGGTCTCAACCGATAAGAGTTTGATATTAGGAGGTTTATTTGCTGACTGTGTACCAGTCTATATTATTGATAAAAACAAGGGATACTTTTCATTGGTTCACTCAGGATGGAAAGGAACTTTTGGTAATATAATAACTGTTACTATTGGCTATTTCATTAATAATCTTGAAAGCAAAATAGACGATTTAATTGTCATTATTGGACCTGCAATTTCAAAAGATGTATACGAAATTGATCAAAACTTAGCAAGTAAATTCAAAGAAAAGTTTGAATTTGATCAACTTTATCTTACTAAATATAATGACAACTTTTATTTAGATTTAAAAGAGCTTAATAGACAGTTAGCATTAAATTATGGTATTGATAACAGTAATATCTATGTTACAGACTACTGTACATATAAAGATGAAAATTTATTTTATTCCTATCGCCGGGATGAAGGCAAAACAGGTAGAATGGCTGCACTAATTACAAGAAATTGATATAGGTGATATAATGAGTAATAAAAAGGAAAAAAGCAATAGAAAATTTATAAGTTGGAAATATTTTGCCTTCATAATTATCATTATGATCGGACTTATATCATTTTTTATACTAAAAAATGAAGATATTAAGACGATAACGGTTAGTTATCAAGAAATTGTTTCTGGTTTTGAAACCGAGGCTTTAGTAATTAGAGATGAGAAAATATACAGATCACCGATGAGCGGCACTTTAAACATATTATTAAATGAAGGTGAAAGAGCTTCATATGGCCAAAAGATAGCATATATAGAAAATGATGAAAGGGTATATAATATATATGCTGATCAACCAGGAATTATTAGTTACGCATATGACAGCTTAGAAGAGAGATTAAAGTTTGGAAATATTACGCCAGAAGTGTTAGATAATTATAATGAATATAAAAGGGACTATCATCAATATGTATCAGGCAATAAGGTTGAAAATGGTATTAAACTTTATCGTAATATCAATAACTATGCTTTGTATCTATTAATTAAAGTAGATAATAAAAGAGCAGAAAATTATAGTACTGCTGAAACAGTATTTGTTGATCACAATCCAGATCAAGATTATAGTGACTTAATTAAGTCAAATATCAAAAAAATTTATAATCAAAACGAGGAAAGTTTTCTATTACTTGATTTAAATCAGTATATTAAAAGGTGGAATAATACCAGATGGGTTAATATAAAGTTAATAAAAAACATTTATAATGGTTTAGCAGTACCGAATTCAGCACTATTTAAGACCCCTTCTGGGACTAAAGTATTATTATATACTTTTGACCATAAAGTAAAAACTAAAAACATTGTAATTATAGATAGTACTGAAAAGTGGTCAATTGTTGAAAATCTTGAAGTTGGAGATGAAGTAATTGTAAATCCTGAAAGAGTAAATTATGGGAGGGATGATTAAAATGTCTAGTTTAATTAAAGAAAAATTAGATAATGTATATAAAAAAGTTAAAATACATTGTAAAGAAGTTAATAGAGAACCTAAGGATGTAAAATTGGTTGCTGTAGCAAAAAATCATCCACCAAAAAAAATTATAAGAGCTTTAAAAGCAGGTCAAATTATGTTTGGAGAAAATCGAGTACAGGAATTATTAGAAAAAAATGAACTTTTTTTTGATCAAGACATTAAATGGCACTTTATTGGACATCTACAAAAAAATAAGGTAAAATACTTAATGAAGATTAAACAATTAGAGATGATTGAATCAATCGATAGTTTAGAAATTGCACAAGAAGTAAATAATGAAGCATATAAAAATAATAAAACTATAAAAGTTTTATTACAAGTAAATATAGCAAAAGATTCAAAAAAATATGGATTTACTGAAGAAAGTTTGCAAGATGCTTTAAAAACAATTAATGAGTTTAAAAATATTGATGTTAAAGGGTTAATGACTATAACACCCTATAAAAATAATCCGGAAGATGTAAGAAAATATTACAAAGATATGAAAATATTACTTGATAAACTAAATAAAAAAGGTTACGAATTAGAAGAATTATCAATGGGAATGTCAAATGATTACCATATTGCTGTACAAGAAGGTGCAACAATAATAAGAGTTGGCACAGCAATATTTGGTCAAAGAAAATATTATTAGATTAAAAAGGAGTTGTTATAATGGCTATGTTAATATGGTTGGTTAGCACTTTATTTACAGTGCTAAATTGGTTGATAATATTTAGAGTAATTATTTCATGGGTTAGACCAGATGTAGATAACAAACAATGGAGAAAGTTCCTTAGAATTGCCTATAATATTACAGAGCCAATTTTAGGACCAATAAGAAGACTGATACCTACAGGAAGTATTGGTATTGATTTTGCACCCTTAATTGCTATTTTTGCTTTGTCTATAATAAGAAATTTTGTAATTAGTTTGCTTAGAAGTGTAATGTTTGGGTTTTAAAATAAGAGGTGAATGTAAATAAATGTTTGATAAAGAAAAACTACTATCTCATCTTCATAGGGAAGATGATAGACTGCTAGGAGACTTTGCATTAGATAAAATTGAAAAGGTTTTAGAAAGAAAAAGCACCGAAAACACAAATTTTCTAAATCCATACCAGAGAAAAATTGCATTGGGATTAATTAAACAAGTAAATGGTGTTAATTATATTGAAGAGGGTGGTTATAAAAAAGCAGAACGAAAGAGAATTGTGATTTTCCCTGATTATTTATTTCCAGACCATGTTGAGTCTTCAATAGAAATAATAAAAGTTAACGGTAATTTCAACTTTAAAAGTTTAAGCCATAAAGATTTTTTGGGTTCTATTTTAAGTTTAGGAATTAAAAGAGAAATGATAGGTGACATTTTAGTTTTAGATGAATTTGGTCAAATAATAATTGCAAAAGAGCTCTTTGAATTTATTAAAATGAACTTTAATAAAGTTAATGAAGTACCGATTGAGATATCTAAAATTGATAATGATGATTTAATAATACCCACTAATAATACAAAGGATATTCCAACAACTGTAGCATCAATGAGACTTGATGCAGTTGCAAGTGCAGGATTTGGAGATAGTAGAAATAAAATATCAAGAGATATTAAAAACAATAGAGTTAAATTAAATTTTAAAGTTGTAACAGATCCAGCAAGTGAAGTAGAAGTAAAAGATCTAATTTCTATAAGAAATAGAGGTAGAGTTGAAGTTGCAGAGAGAAGAGGATTTTCAAATAGAGGTAGAATAAAGTTATTATTAAAAAGATATACTTAAAAAGTATATCAAAATATCTTTATATAAGGAGGAGCTAGTATGAAAATGAATCCGCTGGATATATACAACAAAGAGTTTACAGTGTCAGCTTTAGGTTATAATAAAAGTCAAGTTGAAGAATTTTTAGATGACATAGGTGTAGAATATGAAAGAATGTTACAGGATAAAAAAGATCTTCAAGACAGGAATGAAAAGCTTAAAGAAAAGTTGAAAAGCTATGAAAATATTGAAGAAAATCTAAAAAGCACATTGAGAAGTATTGAAGAGATAGCTGATAAACAAACCAAGCAAGCTAGAGAAGAAGCTAATATGATTATTGAAAAAGCTAATATGGAAGCCGAAAAGATGCGCGAAAAAGTAAAAAAAGATTTAGCAGAAGAATATAAAAAACTAGATAAATTAAAAGAAACAAAAACCTTTTTCAAAATTAGGTTACGTAATTTACTTGAAAGTCAATTAGAAGTATTAGAAGAAGATGAAGAAATAGATTTAGATAAGTATCAAAATCAAATTGAAGATTTTGAGGATACTGCAGAACTTGACTAAATAAGCTATATATCTTATAATATAAGAAAATTAAATTTAAAAGTTTTGATAGAGTTAGTAATTATTATCACATTTACAGCGAACCGGGTTGGTGAAAGCCGGTAATCAATGATAATAATGAAGATCACTCTTGAACTGGTTATTTGAAATAAAGTAAATTAACCCGTAAGACTGCGTTAAAGTTCTAAAGTAGAAATTAGGGTGGTACCGCGGTCCTTTCGCCCCTTATAAGGGTGGAATGGCCTTTTTTTATTGTAAAAAAGTCTAGGAGGTTATATAAATGAGTTATAAGGAAACAATTAATTTACCAGATACTGACTTTCCAATGCGCGCTAATTTAAGCGAAAGAGAGTTAGAATATCAAAAGTTATGGAAAGAAAATAAAGTATATGAAAGAGCTGTGAAAAATCGCGAGGATAATGAGCCTTTTATTCTTCATGACGGTCCTCCATATGCAAATGGAGATATTCATATCGGTCATGCTTTAAATAAAGTATTAAAGGATATTGTTACTAGATATAGTACCTTAAAGGGATATTATTCTCCTTATGTACCTGGTTGGGATACACATGGTCTACCAATTGAACATCAGGTGAGTAAAGAAATGGGAGACAAAATAAAAGAATTATCTGTCGCAGAACTAAGAGAAAAGTGTAAAGATTATGCTTTAAAATATGTTGATAGACAAAAAGAACAGTTTAAAAGATTAGGTATTTGGGGTGAATGGGAAAATCCATATCTAACACTTAATCCTGAATATGAAGTAAAACAAATTGAAGTTTTTGGTGAAATGGCTAAAAAAGATCTTTTCTATAAAGGACAAAAACCGGTACATTGGTGTCCAAGTTGTGAAACTGCTCTTGCTGAAGCTGAAGTAGAATATCACACCGACCGTACTCCATCAATATATGTTAAATTTCCATTTGCAGAAGAAGTTGAAGTGGGTAATGTTAAATTAACTCCCGAGGACAGTCACATGGTTATTTGGACAACTACTCCCTGGACAATTCCTTCAAATTTAGCTATTACATTACATCCTGATTTTGACTATGTTGTTGTTGAAGTTGGTAGTGATAAACTTGTAATGGCTGAAAAACTTGTTGATCAAGTAATGGAAAAGGTTGGAATTGATGAATACAAGGTTATTAGTGATAAGTTCAAAGGTAGTGAATTAGAAAAAATTAACACAAACCATCCATTTATGGATCGTAAATCTCTAATTATCTTAGGAGAACATGTTACATTAGATGAAGGTACAGGTTGTGTCCACACTGCACCAGGACATGGACATGATGACTTTATAGTTGGGCAAGAATACGGATTAGAAGTATATGCTCCTATGGATAATAAAGGTTACTTTACTGAAGAAGCAGGAGAATTTGCTGGGATGCATTATGATAAAGCTAACATTAAAGTAACTGATATGTTAAAGGAAAGAAACTTATTATTGGAATTGAACTTTATCGACCATCAGTATCCACACTGTTGGAGATGTAAAGGACCATTAGTATTTAGAGCAACAGACCAATGGTTTGCGTCGATAGAAGATATAAAAGAAGAAACCTTAAAAGCAATTCATGATGTAAAATGGTTCCCTAAATGGGGAGAAAAACGAATGGCCAATATGGTATCTGAAAGAACTGATTGGTGTATTTCCAGACAGAAAAAATGGGGTGTTCCAATTCCAATTTTCTACTGTGATGACTGTGGAGAATCAATTATTAATGATGATACTCTTAAAGCTATTAAAGATATATTTTTAAAAGAAGGTTCAAATGCTTGGTATAAATATGAAGCAGCAGAGATTTTACCTGATGGATATAAATGTCCAAACTGTGAAAGCAGTAATCTATCAAAAGAAGAAGATATCATGGATGTTTGGTTTGATTCAGGTTCTAGTCATAAAGCAGTATTAGAACAGCGTGAAAATCTAAATTGGCCTGCTCAAGTTTACCTTGAAGGAACTGATCAGTATAGAGGTTGGTTTAATTCATCACTTTTAACAGCTGTTGCTACAGAAGGTAAAGCACCTTATGAAGAGGTGGTTACAAATGGCTTTACTGTTGATAAAAAAGGAAATAAGATGTCAAAATCTCAAGGGAATGTTGTTTCACCACATAAAATCATAGATCAGTATGGAGCAGATATTTTAAGGTTATGGGTTGCTTCATCTAACTTTAAAGATGATGTAAGAGTTTCTGATAAGATACTTAAACAAAATTCAGAGGTATATCGTAGAATCAGAAATACTTTCCGTTTTATCTTAGGAAATACTAGTGATTTCAATAAACAAGAAAATTATGTTGAATTTGAAGATAGAAAAGAGATAGATAAATGGATTGGAACTAAACTTAAAGAACTTTCTGAGAATGTAAGCAAAGCCTATAGAGAGTATGAATATCATAAAGTATACCATGCTGTTAATAATTTCTGTACAGTTGAAATGAGTTCCCTATATATGGATATCATTAAAGATAGACTTTATACAGATGGTACTGACTCATTAAGTAGAAGATCAGCTCAAAGCTCTCTATTTGATATAATGATTACTTTAGTAAAGATAGTATCACCAATTTTAGTTCATACCGCTGAAGAAGTTTGGCAGTATGTTTTAGAAAAAACAGATATAGAAGACAGTGTCTTTTTAAGTGATTGGCCTACATTTAGTGAAAGTTATGAAGATGATGAACTAATAGATAAATGGAAAAACCTATTAGATATAAGAAAAGATGTATCAAAGGCACTTGAAATTTCCAGAAATAATAAGACAATTGGTAATTCATTAGAAGCTAGAGTTGAAATAACTACTGATGATGAAAAAACCGGTAAGTTATTAAATAATGAATTTGAAAATCTAGCTGACCTCTTTATAGTATCTGAAGTGGATTTAAAAGATAAATTAGAAAAAGATAGTTACCAAGGAGAAAATTCAAAAGTAACAATTTATGTAGAAGAGGCTAAAGGTGAAAAATGTGAAAGATGCTGGAAGTTTGATACAACTGTTGGAGAAGATGATAAATATGAAGATGTATGTGAAAGATGTGCATCTGTATTAAAAAGTGAATAGAATAAAATAAAAAGAGGGGAATTTTCCCCTCTTTTCACATTTAATATATTATTTTTTTATCATTTATACAAACATTTTAATTTCGGTCCATTCCATTGCATAAAATCTCTTGTAAATAACAATAGAAAAAATAACAAAGGAAGTTATTTCAGCATACCAAACACCTGCAACACCTTGATTTAGATAGATTGTAAACAAGTAGGTTAATGGTACAAATACCAACCATAATCTCATAGCTGTTATAATCATTACTCCTTTAGTATCACCTGTACCCCTTAATGCTCCCGCCATTATAATCATAAAGGCAAGTGGTGCTTGATTAAATCCAGCAATTCTTAGTGTTTTAATTGAAGCATCAATAACCTCAGTATCAGTTGTAAAAATTCTAATTATTGGTTCGGGAAACAACATAAATATTATTCCCATAAATAGACCCCAAAAAACTCCCATAGTTGCTGCAGTAAAACCGGTTTTCAATGATTCTTCAGGATTTCTCTCACCAAGATGTTTTCCTACTAATGTGGCTGTTGCAATACCAGTGCCAATTGCAGGCATAAAAGATATTGATTCAATATTGATTAAAATCCTAAACGCGGCTTCAGAAGTTGTTGCTAACATTGAAATTATTATACCATTTAAAAAGAAGGCTGCCTGCATAGATAGTTGTTCAAGTCCAGCAGAATAACTAAATTTCCATAAAGGTTTTAATATTTCTTTTGTTAATTTTAAATTTTTCAATTTTAACTTCAATTTACTTTTAACATTAAAAACAACAAAAATATAAGCAATTGATGCCAATAACCTTGATATTGTTGTAGAAAGTGCTGCCCCAGCAATTCCTAATTCTGGGAAGATCCAAAAACCTGTCATTAAAACATAATTTCCAAATATATTTAAAATATTAGCAGAACCAGTTATATACATTGGTGTTTTAGTGTCCCCAGCACCTCTAAGACTAGCAGCCATTGCAAAAGATATGAACATAAAAAACTGACTGAATGAAACGATTTGTAAATATGTGATACCCAAAGCTCTAACTTCTGGGGTTATGTCATATACACTCATAATATTTCCAGCAAAACTGTATGTTATAAAAAAGACTCCTATACCTATTAAAGTATTTAAACTAAGATTTTGTCCCATTATTTTATTTAAACGACTATAATTTTTTTCTCCGTAACTTCTAGCAATCATAGCAGTTGCTCCAGCATTAAATGATGAGAATACAAAGATTAATGTGAAAAATATTTGACTAGCAAAACCAACTGCAGCTAAAGCTTCTTTACCAATGATTCTACTAATCATCAATGTGTCAGCTACACCTAACATAGTATTTAAACTCATTTCAAGTATAGCGGGAAGTGCTAATATAAGTATTTTTTTGGCTCTTATTTTAGAATTATTTGTTAATTTTAGTTCCATGAATTTAACTCCTTACAATTAAATATTAAATATTTATAATAATAACATAGTAATAATAACATATGGGTAATAAAAGATAAAGTAATTCAAAAAATTATTTCATAATATTTAGTGTGGTCATTAAGTTGTTAATAATTAACGATTATGATAAAATATAAAAAAATAAAGAAGATATAGGTGAAAATATAATGGAAGAAATAAAATTTACAGTGGATAAAGAAGAAAATATTAGATTAGATAAGTATATTTCTAAAATTAAAGAAGATTTTAGTCGAAATTATATACAAAAGTTAATTGATGATGAAAAAATATTAGTCAATGATAAAATTGAGAAAAAAAGTTATAATATTCAAGCAAATGATGAAATTACAATTATTATAGAAGAACCAAAAGAATTAAGTCTTGAAAAAAAAGAAGATATCAATTTAGATATTATCTATGAAGATCAAGATATTATTATAATTAATAAACCGATAGGTCTTATAGTACATCCTGTGAAGGGTAATAAAACAGATACCTTAGTAAATGCTCTTTTAGCACATACAGATAAATTAGGTAATATTAACGGTACAATTAGGCCTGGTATTGTGCATAGACTTGATAAAAATACGAGTGGAACAATAGTTGTAGCCAAATCAAAGGATAGTTTAAATAATTTATTAAAACAGTTTAAAAATAGAGATACTAATAAAGTTTATCGTACTATATTAAAAGGAACTCTGCCATATAATAGTGGAACTATAGATGCCCCAATCGGCAGAGATCCCAAAAATAGAACAAAGATGGCTGTTATTAAAAATAATAGTAAAAAAGCTGTAACTGAGTTTAAGGTATTAAAAAGATATAAAGATTATACATATGTTGAAGTTAATTTAAAAACTGGTAGAACCCACCAAATTAGAGTTCATTTTTCACATCTTGGATATCCAATTATCGGTGATAAAAGATATGGTTCAACCGAAGAATTATTTGAACTAAACTACCAGCTTTTACATGCCTATAAATTGGGATTTTATCATCCTAAAACAAAAAAATGGGCAGAATATAAAGCAGATTTACCTAACAAATTTGAAACAATATTAAGTGATTTAGAAAATAAAAATAAAAATTAAGAGGTGTAAGTTTATGAATTATTCAAATAAGTTAGAAGATGGTGTATATTGGGTTGGTGTAAATGACAGGGAAACTGATCTATTTGAAAATATTTGGCCTATTCCTAATGGTATTTCTTATAATTCTTATTTAATAGTTGATGAAAAAGTTGTATTAATAGATACTGTTAAAATTGATTATCAAGATTCTTATATAGAAAGTATTAAGGATTTAACAAAAGGAAGACCAATAGATTATTTGGTTATAAACCACATGGAACCTGACCATTCAGGATCAATAAAAACTTTATTAAAACATTTCCCAGACATGAAAATAATTGGAAACACAAAAACTTCTCAATTTTTAAAAGGATTTTATTCAATAGAAGACAATATTTTAAATATAGAAAATAATGAAACTTTAGAAATTGGTGAAAAAACTCTACAGTTTGTAATAACTCCTATGGTACATTGGCCGGAAACAATGATGACATATCTAAAAGAAGATAAGATATTATTTTCAGGTGATGTATTTGGTTCTTTCGGTGCAATAAATGGTTCAATATTTGATGATCAAATAATAAAAGAAAATTATGAAGATGAAATTATTAGATATTATTCAAATATAGTAGGTAAGTATTCTCCAATAGCTAATAAACATATTAATAGTTTAAGTGATATTGATATTAATATTGTAGCTTCTACTCATGGTCCAGTTTGGCGAAAAGATCCAGAGTATATTATTAATATGTATAAGTCAATGAGTAATTTTGAAGCAAGAGAAGGTGCAGTTGTTGTTTATGGTACAATGTATGGAAATACAAAAAAGATTGCTGAATCAGCAGCTGCTGGTTTAGCTGATTCCGGTATAAAAAATGTTAAGCTTTATGATGGTTCAAGAACACACGAATCATATTTAATTAGTGATATTTGGAAATATAAAGGTGCTATTGTCGCAAGCTGCAGCTATAATAATGGACTTTTCCCACCAGTGCTTTCTTTAATTGAAGATTTAGAAAACAGAGGTATTCAAAAAAGATACTTTGGCTTTATAGGTACTTATAGTTGGAGTGGTGGTTCGTTAGAACGGATGAAAGAGTTTGGTGATGAGTGTAATATTAATGTTTTAGAACCTATCATAAATAATCAATATGCTCCTACAGAGGAAAATTTAATGAAGGCTTATCAATTAGGTAAAAATGTAGGAGAAAAAATAAAAAAGGGGGACTCTTAGATAATGGATGTTAAAAAAGCTATTGAAATGAGGAGAGCATACCGTTCTTTAGACCCTGTTGAAATTACTGATGAGTTAATTGATGATCTAGCAGAATCTGCTTCACTTGCTCCATCATGTTTTAACAATCAACCCTGGAAATATGTCTTTGTACATGACAAAGAAAGGTTAGAAAAAGTTTTTGATTCTTTATCTGATGGAAATGGATGGGCTAAAAATGCTTCTATGGTTATAGGAGTATTTTCAAAAAAGGAAGACGATTGTGTTATTAAAGATAGAGAGTATCATTTATTTGATGTAGGTTTAGCTACTTCAATGCTAATATTAAGAGCAACAGAATTAGGATTATTAGCTCACCCTATTGCAGGATATAGTCCTAAAAAAGCAAAAGAAGTTATGGAAATACCAGAAGAATACCGATTAATAACTCTAGTAATTGTAGGAAAACATTCCAAAGAGATTAAAGATGCCTTATCTGATAAACAAAAAAAGGATGAAGAAAGAAGACCTGCCAGAAAAGATTTAGAGGAGATTGCTTTCCATAATAAATTTAAAAATTTTTAAAATTTACTGAATAATAAAAATAATTATCAATTCTAGGCAGGATTTATAGTATGAAACATAGAATTAAAAAAGAGTATGATTAGTAGATTTAATATAAGAATTAGGAAGGTTGGTGTAAAAATTTGAGTAATTATAAGACAAAAGATATCAAAAATTTCTCATTTATTTCCCATGGAGGTGCGGGAAAGACAACATTAGCAGAAGATGTCTTATTTAACGCGGGAAAAATCGAACAAAGAGGAAATGTTAGTGAAGGTAGTACAAAGTCTGACTTTATTCCAGAAGAAAAGGAACACAAATACTCAATTAACAGCTCATATTTTTCCTTTGAATGGCAAAATAAACAGTTGAATTTAATTGATACACCAGGATATGCTGATTTTAGAGGAGAAGTTGCTAGTGCAACAAGAATGGTTGAAACATCAGTTCTTTTAATTAACGCCGACTCAGGAGTAGAAGTAAATACTAATTATGTTTGGGATATAGCTGTAAGTAATAGCAATTCTAGATTCATATTTATAAATAAATTTGATGAGGAAAAAACCACATTTACAGAAGTTATTGATGAGCTTAATGAAAATTTTGAAGAATCATTATTACCAATTACCATCCCTTATAAAGAAGGGGATGATTATAAAGGCATTATTGATTTATTAAAAGAAGAGTATATAGAATTTAAAGATGGTAAAGAAACAAAAAGTAAGTTAGATGACCAGCAGCAAGAATTACTGGAAGAATATCAACTTGAATTAATGGAATCAATTGTTGAATTAGATGAAGATTTAATGTTGAAATACTTAGAAGATGAAGATATAACCGATAAAGAGATGAACCAAGCATTACTAAAAGGTGTTTTAAGTAATAGTATTATACCTGTTTTTTCTGGTTCTGCTTTACTTAATTCAGGTGTTAAGAAATTAATGGAATATTTGCTTAAATTAGCACCTTCACCTGCTGATAAAGATGGCATTGATGTAATTGAAGATGATCAAGAAAAAGAATATGATGTTAGCGAAGAAGGACCATTTATCGGTATGGTAGGAAAAAGCATGGTTGACCCTTATATAGGAAAATTAGCAATATTTAGAGTCTTTTCAGGTAGTATAGATAAGGGTGAAGAGATTTATGTTCCTAGGTTAAAAGATAGCTTTCGAGTAAGTAAATTATACAAACTAAATGGTTCAGAACAAGATCAAGTAGATTCATTAATTGCTGGAGATATTGGTGCTGTAGCAAAGTTAGATGAACTTGAAACATCTGATACAATAACTAAAGATAAGTTAAATGTTAAAATGAAACCGATCAAATTCCCAATTCCAATGTTAACTAAAGCAGCAGTACCAGCTGATGGAGCAGACAATGAGAAAATGTCTTCAGCTATTCATAGATATTCTCTTGAAGATCCAACATTTAAGGTGGATTACAACAAAGCAACAAAACAATTATTAGTTACAGGAATGGGAACTGTACATTTATCAGTTGTTAATGATATTTGTAAAAGAAAGTTTGATGTAGGTTTTAATCTTGTTGAACCTAAAGTAGAATACAAAGAAACAATTAGAAAGAAAGTTTCTGTTGAAGAAAAATACAAAAAACAGTCCGGTGGTAGAGGGCAATACGGCCATGTAATGATTAGATTTGAACCTTTACCAGGAGGTAAGGGTTTTGAATTTGATGAAGAAATTTTTGGTGGATCTATTCCAAGTCAGTATATACCAGCAGTTGAAAAGGGAATTTTAGAAACAAAAGATGAAGGAATATTAGCAAAATATCCGGTAGTTGACTTTAAAGCTACTGTTTATGATGGTTCATATCATGATGTTGATTCATCTGAAATGGCTTTTAAAATAGCTGCTTCTAAAGCATTTAAGCAGGCAATGCAAAAGGCTATGCCTGTTCTATTAGAACCAATTATGGATATTAAAGTTGTTGTGCCAGAGTCATTTATGGGTGATATCATGGGAGATTTAAACTCTAGAAGAGGTAAAATATCAGGTATGGAACCACAAAATGGCACTCAAAAAATTATAGCTAAAGTACCTGAAAGTGAGTTATTCAACTATGCAACTGATTTAAAATCTATTACTGGTGGTTATGGACATTTCACTATGGAATTTTCAAATTATGAAAGAGTTCCTGAAGAAATAAGTGAAAAGATTATTGAGGAAAGAAAACAAAAAGAAGAATAAGATAATAAAAATAAATATATAGGAATTAGAAAATGCCCTCAGAATTGAGGGCATTTTTTATTTAGAATTTAATATCTACTGAAAAATTATATACTAACTTACCGGCATTTTTATCATAAGCTGTGCTTAAATCAAGGTTTAATGGTTTAAGTCCCATTATTGATGAAACCATGTTAAAGTTAATCCCCAAAGCATAATTAAATTCATCAGTTGACTCGATGTCTAAAAACACTGACGGATTTAGTTGCTCTAAAGAAAAGAAGTAAAGTAATTCTGGAGATTCACTAAAGGGAACACTATAAGTTAAAGCAGTAGAAAGAGAAATTTTTTCCTTGTTTTCACTATCTAGACCTCTATAAATATCTGGATTTCCTAATAAATTAGTATTTGAATATATAAATTTATTCGTATATTTCCAACTGTTATTAATATCATAGTCAATAATACTTGAGTTAATTATCTGTGGTTGTTTTTTACTATGCAAAAGTAAGTCTATATTGTTTTGAAAGTCAATCCTTCTACCTTCTAGTTGAACGTTATTATTCAGGTAGTAATAATTTACTAAATTTAAATTGGCAACTCCAACTGATATTGATGAGTTTTTAATAAAATATTTTAATTCCCCTAAATAATCAATACTGTTAAATTTAGCGTTGTTTTTTAATTTAAATATCAGGTCAGTATTTTCAGTTAGTTTTTTATATCTTAACATTGTTTCTGTATGTCGATCTTTATCTACATCGAAGAGAGTTTTTATTTGAAAATGTGATTTTTCAAAGAAGAAACCATAATGAAAATCATAAACTATTTTTCTAAAGAGGTCCTGTTCGAAAAAGGACTGGCTGTTAAAATAATATAAAAGATATTTAAAGTGAGTATTAGGATAGATAATTCTATCAAAAAGTATATCAGTATATAGATTTTCATAAAAACTTTTATCAAGAGTCACAAAATTGGGTTTAGATGATTTATAGTTTTTTTGTTCTAAAACTCTTTTAATTTCGGGCATCATTCTTTTAGTATTTTCATATCCAATTTCTATGAATCTTTCTACCATATCAAAGTCTTTAAAATCAAAATCACTAACATCATTGTCTACAATTATGTCTGAATAATCTTCAAGAATTGGCTGTGCATTTCTTTGTTGAACTAAAAGCAACATTCTTAATAAAGACTGTAAAGGATATTTATAAGTATCATAAGGTAATTCATCAAAAGCTGTGGTTGCAATTACAATGTCAGCTGTTAATGCCTTTGCAGCCTTAACAGGAACCATTTCAACTATTCCAGGATCCATTAAATGCCTACCCTTACTTTTTTGTATTGGATAGTAAAAAGGAATAGAATAGGTACTTTGAAGAACTTTAGATATTTTCCCTTCACTTGCAATATATTTATAACCACTGTCTAAATCAAATGTAAGTAATGCAGTTGCGATAGGGAAATTTTCGATACTATTATGTGGAGAAACTAATTCTAAAAAATAATTTAATTTATCAGTTTGAAATACTGAATATACTGGAATTAAATTTATATCAAATAATGTTCTATAAGGTAAAGTTGTGATTATAGTTTCTATACTATTATAATCAAGACCACTTCCATAAAGTGTACTAATAATACCTCCCATACTTGATCCAATTATAATATCTGGATAAATCCCTTCTTCATCTAAAGCTTTAATAACTCCCAGATTTACAAATCCTCTTGCACCACCACCACTTAAAGCTAAAGCAAGTTTGGGAGATTTAATAGATTTAAAACGATCGAAGTTTTCAACTAAATACATATCTTTATCAATATTTATTCTAGAAATTTCAGCTTGTATATTACTCGTGAAGCCTAATACTAATAAAAATAAAATTATTGTCATAAAAACATATTTATTTTTCAACTTTTTTTATCACCTCTTTTGAAGCGGGATCAACATAGACAGTCTGATATTTTTCATAATAGACTAGACCGGGTTTAGCACCCTTAGGTTTATTTACATTTTCAACTGGTGTAAAATCAATTGGAACATTTTTTGATTCTTTTGCTTTACTGAAATATGCTGCAAGTCTCGCTGCTTCAAGTATTGTTTCTTCTGGAACTTCATCATTTGTATGATTTCTAATTATGACATGTGAACCAGCTATTTTTTTTGTGTGTAACCATAGATCACCTTTATTTGCAATATATTTTGTTAACTTATCATTTTGTTTGTTGTTTCTACCTATTAAAATTTGATAGTCATCAGAACTAGTATATTTATAGGGGGGAAGTTTTTTGTTCTCTTTATTTTTCTTTTGTTTGTTTTCTTTTATATATCCTTCTTCTTTTAATTCATTTTCGATTTCGTTTAATTCATCAAGGTTATTAACCTGTTCAATGTTGTAAAGAATTTGATCCAAATACTTTTCTTCATGTCTTAACTTTCCAATTTGTCTTTTTAGATGTGAAAGGCTCTTTTTAGCCTTTTGGTATTTTTTAAAGTATTTTTGCGCATTTTCGATTGGTGTAGCTTTTGGATCTAGATCAATTTTTATTTCTTCCTGGTTTTTATTATAGTAGTTAGTAAGCTTAATACTTTGGTCACCTTTTTTTATTTGATGTAAATTTGCCTTGATAAGTTCACCTTTTTGTTTAAAAAGTTCAAAGTTTTTGTTTTGCTTTAAATCTTTTTTGAATTCATCTTGCTTTTTTATGTTTTTCTTTAAAAACCCTTTTACAATACCGTTTAATTTATTCTTTTTTTCTTTTACTTCAATATCTTTAAGATAGTGTTTATAGTAATACTCAAATAATTCGTCTGTATCTTTGAATTCTATAACTTTTTCAATATTTGGTTTATAGTTTAACTTAAAAGCTGAATAGTAATCAATTTCATTATCTTTATATCCTATAGCTGGATTAAATTCATTGTTTTTTAAATTATTAAATATATTATTGAAACTTTCAAAAAGCTCATCTTTTTTCGATTTTTCTAATTCATTGTATTTTGTATTATGGTCAATATTAGCTCTACAAGCGATTTCTTTACTTGAAGCAGGTCCAATTCCCCTAAAGTTAAACATGACCGCTTGATACACCTTTTTATCGAAATCAGAGGGTATTTGATTGAAGAAAGTATTATAATTAACATTAAGTGGATTTAATTTATCTTGTCTGGGTGGATATTCGTATGTACTTCCAGGATGAATATCTCTTTTCCCTTGATCTGTGAGTCTGGTAATTGCATCTAAAACTAAATTGTTATCATTTATTAATATTATATTATTATACCTACCCATAATTTCAATGATAAGATGGTATATTTTATTGTAACTTTCAATTTTTAATTCTAAAATTCTTTCAAAATCAGGTTGTGTAATATCCTTTATAATTCCCCTCATTATATATTTTCTAAGCAACATGCAAAAATCTGGTGGATAACTAGGGTTTTCAAAATCAAAATCTGTGATTTGTATTCTTGATTCTCTTGAATCAGAGCTGATAAGAAGCTTATGATTATAACTATTATTTCTTACAGTCATAGTTATTGTCCTTTTATCAGGTTGATATATTTTATCAATTCTTCCACCTTTAAGTTTATTAATTAAATTTGTTTTTATTGCTGATAATAATATTCCATCTATTGACATAATTAATACCTCCAAAAATGTATAATTTCATCTTAATACTTATAATAACAGTATAAATTATAAATCATATTTAGTCAAAATAATTAAATAGGCTAAAGTAGTTGATTGATAGCTCAAAATCCTTGTTAAATAAATCATTCTATGATATTATAATTAAAATAGAAAATAATAATATTTACATAGTTATTATGTATAAAGGAGGATTATTTGATGAATGTTAATTTAATAAATATAGGGTTTGGAAATATTGTAGCAGCAAACAGAGTGATTGCTGTTGTAAGTCCTGAATCTGCTCCAATAAAGAGAATTATACAGGAAGCAAGAGAAAGTGGTATGTTAATAGATGCTACATATGGACGTAGAACTAGAGCAGTAATTATTACAGATAGTGATCATGTAGTTTTATCAGCAATTCAACCAGAAACAGTTTCACATCGTTTAGATGATAGCAAAGAAAAAAATGATAAGTAATAATTAGGAAGTGATATTATGCAAAGGGGAATTCTTTTTGTACTTTCCGGCCCATCAGGGGTTGGTAAAGGTACTGTATTAGATCAACTAATGAAAGACTATAAAAATATAAAGTATTCTGTATCTGCAACCACAAGAAAACCCCGTGTGGGTGAAATTGATGGTGTAGATTATTTTTTTATTACTGAAGATAAATTTGAAAAAATGAAAAAAAATAATGAGTTTATTGAAACAGCTTGTGTTCATGGTAATTATTACGGCACACCACGTAGTTATGTGGAAGAGTGTTTAAAAAATGGAGAAGATATTATACTCGAAATCGATATCCAAGGTGCTAAACAAATTGGAGAAAAATTTAAAGATGCCGTTTATATATTTTTATTACCTCCTAATTATGAAGAACTAAAAAACAGACTTGAAAAAAGAGATTCTGAAACTGAAGAAAGTTTAAGGATTCGTTTAAAGAATGCAAGTGATGAAATTCAAGAACTGAAAAACTATGATTATAAAATTGTAAATGATAAATTACATACAACTGTAAAAAAGGTTGAAGAAGTAATTGAAAAAGAAAGGGCAAAGAAGATAGGAGGGAACAGTTAAAAGTGGATAAAAAAAGCATTTTGCTTGGTATATCAGGTGGTATAGCCGCATATAAGATGGCACATGTAGCAAGTAGTTTGACTAAAGAAGGTCATGATGTTCATGTGGTAATGACTGAGTCTGCACAAAGGTTTATTACACCAACCACTTTTAGAGCTATTACCGGCCTACCAGTAGAAACTGATCTTTTTACTGAACCAAAAAAACATGAAGTTAAACATATATCACTTGCAGACAAAACTGATTTAGTTTTATTAGGTCCTGCAACTGCTAATATTATTGGTAAAATTGCTAATGGTATTGCAGATGACCTTTTAACTACGTTAATGACTGCAGTAAGAGCACCTGTCTTAATTGCTCCAGCAATGAATGTAAATATGTATAACAACTCAATCATACAAGATAATATCTCGTATTTAAAAGAAAAAGGATATAAGTTCATATCACCTTCAGAAGGTATGTTAGCATGTGGTTATACTGGGAAAGGTAGACTTCCTGAACCTGAAGTATTACTAGAATATATTTATAAAGAGCTTACTAAAAAAGATTTAGAGAACAAAAAGATATTAATAACTGCTGGGCCAACTAGAGAAACTATTGATCCAGTACGATATATAACTAATAATTCCAGTGGGAAGACCGGTTTTGCACTTGCAAAAAATGCTGTATATCGTGGTGCAGAAGTCACATTAATTTCAGGTCCAACAGATCTTCAACCACCAATTGGTCTAAACTTTATTAAAATTAATTCTGCAAATGATTTATATAAACAGGTGATGGGCTGTTATCAAGACTTTGATATCATAATAATGGCTGCTGCAGTTGCTGATTTTACAACGAAAAATATTTCTGAAAACAAAATCAAAAAAGCTAAGGAAGAAAATCTTACTATTAATTTAAAACGTACTAAAGATATTTTAAGTGAACTGAGTAAAAAAATATCAGACAATCAAAAATTAGTTGGATTTGCTGCAGAAAGTGAAAATTTAGTCGAAAATGCAAAGAGTAAGTTAAAGAGAAAAAATTTAGACATGATAGTAGCAAATGATATTAAAAATAACGATATATTTGGAAGTAATCAAAGTGAAGTTATAATTTTAACTAAAGATAGTCAGCTTAATATTGAAAGATCATCAAAAGAGGTAATAGCTGATAAAATTTTAGATACTTTAATATAATTTTATAATAAATTACCGCTCTTTTTTATGGAGCGGTTTTTTATATAAAAGCAGGAAAAAATTTGTTCTTAAATAATATATAATTATAGTATGAATTAAAGAGAGGAGTTATTATATGTTAACAAAAAGTGTAATTGAAAATATTTTGAGTACTGCCCTAATCAATGGAGGAGACTTTGCTGAAGTCTTTGTAGAAGATAAAATTACTAATTCAATTAATTTAGTAAATGGAAAAATTGATAGTGCTAACACAGGTATTGATTACGGTATAGGAATTAGGGTAATCAAAGATACAAATGAAATATATGTATATACCAATAATGATGAAAAAGATAATCTTTTAAAACTAGCCAAAAAAGCAGCTTCAATGTTTGAAAAAATTGATAAAGATAGTATTAGTTTAAGTTATGGTGATTATAAAAATATACACCCGGTAAAAATATATCCGGCTAAGGTGAATCAGAGTGAAAAAGTTAGTTTAATTAAGAAAGCATACCAAGCAGCAGATGAGTATGATAAATTAATAACACAAGTTGTAGTTGGACTTTCTGATTATACACAAAATGTTCAAATTGCTAATTCAAATGGAGTATTTATAGAAGATGAGAGAACAAGAGTTAGAATGGGTATTCATGCAATTGCTACTCACAAGGGAGAGAAACAAACTGGATATTTAGGTCCTGGAGCTCATATGGGGTATGAATATTTTGATCAAATAAATATAAAAAACCTTGCTAAAGAGGCATCTAGAATGGCTGTTACAATGATAAATGCTGGTTTTGCTCCTCAGGGTAAAATGCCGGTAATTATTGATAATAAGTTTGGTGGTGTAATATTCCATGAAGCATGTGGCCATGGACTTGAAGCAACTTCTGTAGCAAAGGACAATTCAGTGTTTGCTGGAAAAATGGGTGAAAAAATTGCAAGTGATATTGTTACTGCTGTGGATGATGGAACAATACCTAATGCCTGGGGTTCACAAAATTTTGATGATGAAGGTCACAAAACTCAAAGAAATATTTTAATAAAAGATGGAATATTAAAAAGTTATATGGTAGATTTCTTGAACGGACGCAGATTAAATATGAAATCAACTGGTTCAGGAAGAAGACAATCATATAGATATGCACCTACTTCAAGAATGACAAATACTTTTATAGAAAGTGGCTCATTATCAAGAGAAGAAATAATAAGTCAAACTGAAAATGGTCTTTATGCAAAACAGATGGGTGGTGGCTCGGTTAACCCTGCTACTGGTGAATTTAACTTTAATGTTAGAGAAGGATATTTGATTGAGAATGGAGAAATAAAAAAACCGGTTAGAGGAGCTACTTTAATCGGCAAAGGTGCAGATATATTAAAAAAGATAGATCTAGTTGGTAATAATTTAGGTGTAGCAGAAGGAATGTGTGGGTCAATTAGTGGTAATGTTCCAGCTGGTGTTGGTCAACCAACATTAAGAGTTTCAGAACTTACAGTTGGTGGAAGAGGTGAAAATTCTTAATGAATAAAGAAAAGTTTATGCAGGTATTATTAAAGAAAGCAAAAGAAAGTAATTTTAAAGATAGTGAAGTATATTTAAACCAATCAGAAAACTTTGAGATAAGACTATATAAGGGTAAAGTGGATTATTATGAAGAAAATGAGGAGTATGGAATAGCTTTTAGGGGAAAAGATAAAAAAATGGGTTATTCTTATACAGAAAAATTAGATGAAGATATTATTGATATTTTATTAAATAATGCTAAAAACAATGCTCAAATAATGGAGGAAGATGAAGAAGAAATAGTTGGTCAAAATGATAATTATGAAAAGTTAAAAAAACTAACCGGAATATATGATTATAATCGAGAAGAAAAAATTGATCTTCTTAAAGAAATAGAAAAAAATATTTATCAATTAGATGAAAGAATAAAAAATATAAATTACTGTATATATGCTGATGAAAAGACCGGTGAAAGAATAATTAATAGTAAAGGACTTCAACTAAATTATGAAAATGATATCGGCTATATCTATATTTCAGTAGTAGCTGAAGATAAAGGTGAAGTTCACACTGCAGCACATTATCAACTATTTAGAGAATTAAATGAAGTAAATGCAGTTGATTTTGCAAAAAAGGTTGTTAATGATGCAGTTAAAAAGTTTAACTCTAAACCTGTGAAATCAGGTAGTTATAAAATATTACTAAAAAATGAAGTAGTAATTGACCTTCTTTCTACTTTTAGTTCTACCTTTTCTGCTGAAAATGTACAAAAGGGACTGTCCTTATTTAAAGACAAACTAAATCAAGATGTTGCAAACTCAATTGTTAATATTATTGATGATCCGTTTTATAAAAAAGGTTATCGAAGAACTCCCTTCGATTCGGAAGGAGCAGCTTCAAAGTATAAAGAAGTAATAAAGGCTGGTAAGTTAATGACTTACCTTCATAACTATAAAACTGCTAAAAAGAGCGATGTTGAAACAACAGGTAATGCTTATCGAGGTTCACATAAAAGTAGAATATCAATTTCTCCAACTAATATGTATATAAAAAGAGGAAATTTAAGTTTTGAAGAATTGGTTGAAAAAGTTGAAAACGGCTTGATTATTGATGAGGTACAAGGCCTACATTCTGGAGCTAATGAAGTTTCTGGTGACTTTTCTTTATCAGCAAGAGGATTTTTAATTGAAGATAAAGAGATAAAAAGACCTGTTGAACAAATTACTATATCCGGTAACTTTTTACAACTACTCAAAGATATTATATTAATAGGTGATGATTTCAAAATGGGATTACCTGGTAGTGGACATTTTGGTTCTGCATCTGTAGTAGTTGAAAGTTTAGATGTTTCTGGACTTTAATATAAATTGACACTTAATTTTCAATATGCTAAACTTTAAGTATTAATAAATATAACTGAAGGTGATAAAATGCCAAAAAATTATCTAATGACATCAGAATCAGTGACCGAAGGTCATCCTGACAAAGTTGCTGATAAGATTTCTGATTCTATTTTAGATGAAATATTAAAAAATGATAAAGATGCTAGAGTTGCTTGTGAAACCTTTGTTACAACCGGTTTAGCATTTATATCTGGAGAAATAACGACAGACTGTTATGTTGATGTAACTGATATAACAAGACAAACCATAATAGATATCGGTTATGATAGAGCAAAATATGGATTTGATGGAGAAACCTGTGGTGTGATTACATCTATTAAAGAACAGTCTGCTGATATAGCAATTGGTGTAAATCAATCATATGAATCAAAGCAAGGAAATCAAAAAGATCAATTAGGTGCGGGAGATCAGGGTATAATGTATGGTTATGCTTCAAATGAGACCGAAGAATATATGCCTTTGCCAATAACATTGGCTCATAAATTAGCTAAGAGATTAGCAAAAGTAAGAAAAAAGGGTACATTAGATTATTTAAGACCTGATGGTAAAACACAGGTAACTGTAGAGTATGAAAATGATAAGCCCAAAAGAGTAGATAAGGTATTGATTTCTGCTCAACATCATCCTGAAATTGCTCAGAAGACTATTAAAAGAGACTTGTGTCAATTCGTTATAACAAAAATTATTCCAGAAGACATGATGGATGATAATACTGAAATTTTAGTTAATCCAACAGGAAGATTTGTTATTGGTGGTCCACATGGAGATGCTGGTCTAACTGGTCGCAAAATTATTGTAGATACTTATGGTGGGACTGCTCGCCATGGGGGAGGGGCTTTTTCTGGAAAAGACCCTACTAAAGTAGACCGTTCAGCTTCTTATGCTGCAAGACATATTGCTAAAAATATAGTTGCAGCAGGATTGGCAGACAAATGTGAAGTACAACTTTCTTATGCAATCGGTGTTGCTCATCCATTATCCATAATGGTAGAAACCTTTAATACTGGAAAAGTGAGTGAATATAGATTAACTAAAGTTATAAGAGATAACTTTAATCTAACACCAGGGGGAATTATTGATAAATTTGATTTAATGAGACCTATTTATAGTCAAATTACAAATTACGGTCATTTTGGAAGATTAGAATTAGATCTTCCCTGGGAAAGGTTAGATATGGTAGAGACTGTTAAAAATAAAGTATAGTAGAAGTATATACCGGAGGATATAGTTTAATCCTTCGGTTTTGCCTTGCTTATAAGAGGTGGGAACTCAAATGAATACTGAAGAAAGATCAATAGATAAAAAAACAATATTTAAGGGTCTTAGATTTGCTGTTATATTAAGTCTTGTAATCTCTACAATCATTATATTAGTAACTATTGATGAAGATACTTTACAGAGAATTATAAGAAATATTGATAAAAAATATATTTTAGTTGTTTTCGGATTAATCTTATTCAATCAATTAGCAGCAGGGCAAAGATTAAAGGTTATGGTAGGAACAATTGATAAAAAATTATCTCTATGGGACTGTATCATAATACACATTTCTGGTGCTTTTGTATCAAATGTTACTCCTTTTGCAAGTGGTGGTGGACCCTTTCAAATATATTTTTTACACAAAAAAGGTGTAAATGTTGGTAAAGCATCAACTGTAGTTGTAACAAATTTTTTATTAAGATTGTTTTACTTTGGAATGTTAACTCCTATCTTTTTAATATTTTTTAATCAATATATTTCTGCTGGGGCAGTGCCAAAGTATATTTTTTATTTAGGTTTTGGAATGGGTATTTTAATATCAACTGGAATTATACTATTAACTTTAGTTCCTAAAATTGGAGATAAATTAACATATCATATATTAAACATTGGTAAGATTAAAAAGTTTATTCATAACAGTTATAAAGCAAAACGTTTATTAGTTAGGGGTAGAAGAGAACTAGAAGATTTTAGAGAGTCTTTAGGTGTTTTGAGAAAAAACAAAAGAGGATTATTTTGGGGAACATTTTATACAGTATTATTCTGGAGTAGTCTCTTTTTTATAATGCCAGTTTTATTAATGGCTTTTGGAGCTGAACCTAATTTCTTACAAGCCTATATTATGCAGACTATTTTTTATCTAATTTTACCTTATACTCCGACACCAGGAGCAAGTGGAGTTGCAGAATTAGGTTTTGCGACTTTGTTTATAGCATTTATACCTAAAGATATCGTAGGTTTAGTTACTTTAAGCTGGAGAGTTGCAACTTTTTATTTCATATTAGTAGTCGGAGGATTTTTTGCTATCAGAGAAATAAGTAAAAAGAGGAGTAAAGATGAATAATTTTGCAGAAGTAATCGTTGATATACCCGTACAAAAATTTGATAAAGCATATGACTATATTATACCTGAAGATTTAATAAATGAGATAAAAATTGGAATGGCAGTAAAGATAAAATTTGGAAGAAGAAAATTAAGAGCGTTTGTAATCAAAATAAAGGATAACACAGAGGTTGAAAAGGAAAGTTTAAAATATATAGATAGCATAATAACAAATGAAGTTTTTTTTAATGAAAAAGATTTAAAGTTATATAGATGGATCAGTGATAATTACTGTGCATTACTGATAAATGTTATAAAAGCAGCTGTTCCAACAGCTGTTTTTAAGGGTAATATTAGAAAAAAGACAATAAAAGCAGTAATACTAAATATAGATGAAAAAAACATTGATAATTACCTAGATGATCTAAAGGGGAGAGCACCTAGTCAGTATAAAGTATTAAATTATATAAAGGATAATAATAAAAAACATAAGGTGAAAGATCTTTTAGATAAACTAGAAGTATATAGGGGTTCAATAAATGGTTTAGTTGAGAAAGGAATTTTAAAGTATATAGAATTTATTGAACATAGGTCACCATATAAAGATTTTGATTTAAAGATGGCTGAGGAATTAAAACCAACCAAAAACCAAAAAGAAGTATTGGATATAATAAAAAGTAATTTATTAAAAGATAATCACCAGACTTATCTTTTACACGGAGTAACTGGTTCTGGAAAAACCGAAGTGTATATTCAACTGATCAAAGAAGTAATTAAAAAAGATAAAGGTGCTATCTTATTAGTTCCTGAGATATCTTTAACTCCTGTTATGGTTAAGAGGTTTTATAGTAGATTTGGAGATGAAATTGCTGTATTACATTCGGGCCTATCAGCTGGTGAAAGATATGATGAATGGAGAAATATTAAATCAGGTAAATCAAAGATAGTAATAGGTGCCAGGTCAGCAGTCTTTGCACCAGTAAAAGACTTAGGTATTATAATAATAGATGAAGAACATGAAAACTCATATAAGCAAAATACACATCCCTATTATCACGCCAGGGAGGTTGCCCAAAAAAGAGCAGAGATTAAAAGTATAGATTTAATATTAGGTTCTGCTACTCCTTCTTTAGAAAGTTATTATAAGTCCAAAGATAAAAACTACAAATACTTATCATTACCTAAAAGAATTGATGATAAGAATATGCCACCGGTTAATATTGTTAATATGAAAGAAGAATTAAAAAAAGGTAATGTTTCAATTTTTAGTGAATATCTTGCAGATAGTTTAGAAAATACATTAAAAAAAGGACAACAGGCAATATTGTTTTTAAACCGACGTGGTTATTCTAGTTTTGTACTATGTAGAAGTTGTGGAGAAGTAATTAAATGTGACAATTGTGATATTTCAATGACTTACCATCAAAATAAAGATGAATTGGTCTGTCATTACTGTGGAAACACAAAAAAAATACCAAAATACTGTCCTAACTGTAGTAGTAAATATATAAAAGACTTTGGAGTAGGAACTGAAAAGATAGAAAAAGAGGTAAAAAAGAAGTTCCCAGATGCTAAGGTTGCAAGAATGGACTATGATACAACTACTAAAAAAGGTGCTCATCGAAAAATACTTGATAAGATAGAAAATCAAGAAATAGATATTTTGATTGGAACTCAAATGGTAGCAAAAGGACATGATTATCCCAATATTTCCTTAGTTGGAGTAATAACAGCTGATACGATAATGAATCTACCTGATTTTAGGTCTGCTGAAAGAACCTTTCAGTTATTAACTCAGGTAGCTGGTAGAACTGGAAGAGGTACTAAACAAGGTAAAGTTGTTATACAGACCTATAATCCTGAACATTACAGTATATTAGCAGCTAAGGACCATAATTATGAATATTTTTATAAAAAGGAGATAAGTTTAAGAAAAATATTAAAATATCCTCCTTTTAAAGAACTAATTAATATTACTTTAGCACACCAATATAAAAAGAAAGCTGAAAATTCAGCTAAAAAGTTGTATAATAGTATAAAAGAATATAAACAAATTGAACAAATAATTGGACCATCATCAGCTCCTATTGAAAGAATCAGGGGTGAATACAGGGTTCAAGTATTACTTAAATTCGATACTATCAAGGATCGCACAGATTTCATATCAGAATTTAAAGATAAATACTTAACTGATATAACAACAAATGTAAAGTATAATATTGATGTAGATCCATTATCAATGTTATAATACAAAAAAGAGGTGATTGAAGTGGCTGTACTACCAATAAGAAAAATTGGGGATCCAGTTTTAAGAAGTAAATCAAACGAAGTTAAAAATATAAATGAAAAGACAAAACAACTGATTGAAAATATGATAGATTCTATGGAAGCAGCTGATGGAATAGGTTTGGCTGCCCCACAGATTGGTATATTACAAAGGGTAATTGTAGTTAAAGTAGAAGATGACCTTAGGATTTTAATAAATCCATCTGTTATTGTTAAAGAAGGTGAGGCCTTAGCTGAAGAAGGATGTTTAAGTGTTCCTGGTAGAACAGGTATAGTAAAAAGAGCTGAAAAAGCAACTATTGAAGGCCTTAATGAAAATAGTGAAGAAGTTAAGTATAAATTAGAAGGATTAAAAGCAAGAGCATTTCTGCATGAGATAGATCATTTAGACGGAACTCTTTTTGTAGATAAAGCAATAGAAATTAAAGAAGATAATGTGGAGTGATAATAAAATGAATGTTGTTTTTGCCGGTACACCTGATTTTGCAGTACCCAGCTTAGAAACTTTATCAGAAAATGATAAATTAAACATTAAATCTGTAATAACACAACCTGATAGAAAAAGGGGTAGAGGAAAAAAAGTTCAATACCCTCCTGTGAAAAAAACAGCTAAAAAATATGATTTAAAAGTTATACAACCTAAAAATATTAATGATGAATCAACAATAAATAAATTAGAAAAATTAAATATTGATCTATTAATTGTAGTGGCTTATGGACAGATATTATCTAAAAAGTTACTTGATTTACCGAAGTATGGATGTATCAATTTACATGCCTCATTATTATCTGAATACAGAGGATCAAGTCCTATTCAACAAGCTATCCTAGATGGCAAAGAAAAAACAGGTGTAACTACAATGTTTATGGATGAGGGACTAGATACCGGTGATATTATTAAACAAAGAGAAGTTATTATAAAAGAAGATGATAATGCAGGTAAGCTACATGATAGATTAGCATCTGTTGGCGCAAAATTACTTGAAGAAACAATTTTAGATTTCGTAAATAATCCAGATAATATAAAAAGCACTAAACAAGATGATAATAAATCCAGTTATACTAGTCAGCTTAGCAAAGATGATGGCTTAATTGATTGGTCAAATAAGGCAGAATATATAAAAAATTTCGTTAGAGCAATGAATCCTTGGCCGGGATCTTTTACCTACCTAGAGTCAAAACTTTTAAAAGTATATGAGATAGAAGTTACTGAAAAAATGAGTGATAAAGAGCCAGGTACGATCATAAAAGCTGATCCAAACGACGGTTTATCAATTCAAACTGGTGATAATATTGTAAAAATAAATGAACTTCAACTGTCAGGCAAAAAAAGAATGAAATATGATGATTTTTTAAGAGGATATTCGATTAAAAATTATACAAAGTTGAAAAATAATAAATAAAATTTATATATAACATTTAAATTTGAGAGGTGATATCTATGTTTTTTTATGATCCAACTATTATAATTTTAATACCCGTTATGTTGATTGCTATGTATGCCCAGTATAAAGTTAAAAGTACTTTTAATAAGTATTCAAAAATAAGTACTAATAAAAACATGAGTGCTGATGAAATTGTTCGAAATTTATTAACTGAAAATGGAATTAATGATGTTGATGTTCAGAAAATAAAAGGTAAACTAACAGACCATTATGATCCCAAGAAAAAAGTATTGAATTTATCTGAAAACATTTATGGTAGTAATTCAGTTGCTGCTATAGGGGTTGCGGCTCATGAAGCAGGACATGCTATTCAAGATGCTAAGGGGTATAAGCCTTTAAAACTAAGAGCTAGTTTAGTTCCTGCAGCAAGTATTGGTTCCAGTTGGGGACTACCAATGGCAATTATTGGATTTTTTCTCCAAACACAGTTTTTAATTGCACTAGGTTTCATAATGTTTTTTGGTGCATTTGTTTTTCATCTCGTTACATTACCAGTAGAATTTAATGCAAGTACTAGAGCATTAACAATGCTTAAAAATAATAGTATTTTAAATACAGATGAGTTAAATGGTGCAAAAAAGGTTCTCAGGGCAGCAGCATTTACTTATGTTTCTGCTACTTTAGTAGCACTTGCAAACTTAGTTAGAATAGTACTCTTATTTGGAATGGGAAGAAATGACTAAAAAAAATATTTTAAATTTTAATCAAAATGAATTAAAAAAAGAATTTGATGAACAAAAAATACAGTCCTTTAGAGCAAAACAAGTATTTAATTGGATTTATAAAAACGGTGTATTGGACTTTTCAAATATGTCTAATCTTCCAAGTGGACTTGTTACAAAGTTAAATGATAAATATGAATTAAATACTTTGAAATTAAATAAAAAATTAGTTGCCGAAGATGGTACTCAAAAATATTTGTGGGAAACTAATGATAATAATTTAGTTGAAAGTGTGTTTTTACCATATGAAGATGAAAACAGATATTCAATCTGTGTTTCAAGTCAAATTGGTTGTTCAATTGGTTGTAAATTTTGTGCAACCGGTATTGATGGACTAAAACGAGATCTTTCAACTGCTGAAATTATTGAACAAATATTGAAAATACAAATTGATATAAGCCATGAAAGTTTTGGTAGTCCTAAAATAACAAACATTGTTTTTATGGGAATGGGTGAACCGTTTTTAAATTATAATAATGTAATGGATGCAGTCAGAGTTTTAAATGATCAAAATGGATTAAATATTGGAATGCGAAGGATGACAATATCTACTTCAGGTATTGTTGATAAAATTAAAAAATTAGCTGATAATAATGATCAAATTGGGTTAGCAATTTCTTTAAATGCTCCCAATGATAAATTAAGAGATAAATTAATGCCAATAAATAAAAAGTATAATTTATCTAAATTATTTGATGCTGTTGATTATTATATTAAAAAAACTAATCGAAGGGTTACTTTCGAATATGTTTTGATAAAAGATGTCAATGATAGTGATGTCCATATTAATCAGTTAATTAGTTTATTGAAAAACAAATTAGTTCATGTAAATTTAATTCCGGTTAATCCAGTACCGGAATTAAATATTAAAAAACCACAAAAATATAAGGTAGAAAATTTCAAAAATGAGTTGGAAAAAGTAAGAATTCCTGTTAGTATTAGAATTGAAAAAGGTACAAATATTAAGGCAGCCTGTGGACAGTTGAGATCTAGCTTTAAAGGTGGGGGTTAAAGATGAGTTTTCATGTTTTTACCAATATTGGTAATAAGCGACAAAATAATGAAGATAGTTTTTTAAAAATAGAGCCTAAAAAAGGCCACTATATATTAGCGGTAGCTGATGGTATGGGTGGACATAATGCAGGTGAAGTAGCAAGCAGTATTGCAATTGAGAGTATAAAAAACTATTCTTTTAATTTTAATGATAATATAATGAAACAGATTGAATATGTAATTAACAATGCTAATAAAGATATCTTTGCATATTCCAAAGAAGATGTTGAACTTAAAGAAATGGGAACAACTTTAACATTAACTATAATAAAAGATGATACACTTTACTTTGGACATGTGGGTGACAGTAGAATTTATCTTTATGATGAAATGCTAAAACAGATTACTACAGATCATTCACTGGTAAATGATCTGGTTAAAAACAAGTCAATTGATCCCAATGAAGCTTTTAATCATCCGCAAAAAAATATTATTACACAAGCATTAGGTATTGATAAAGAGTTGGAAATACAGTCTGATAAGTTAGACATAAAGTCCAATAATATCGTTATGTTATGTACAGATGGACTTACAGATATGATTAGGTTTAAAAACATAGAAAAAGTATTTCAAAATTATGATAATGTGAAAAATATGATCGAAGCCCTAGGTGAAGAGGCCTTACAAAATGGTGGACAAGATAATATAACTATAATAATGGGCAGGATATAACTATATGAGGTGTCAAAATGATTGGTAAACTTTTAAATGATCGATATAAAATTGAAAGACAAATTGGAAGCGGTGGGATGGCTTTAGTCTATGAAGCAAAAGATATACTGCTTGATAGAAAAGTTGCAATAAAAATGCTTCGGCCAGAATTTGTATCTGATGAGGACTTTATAAATAAATTCAGGCATGAAGCTAAAGCCGTGGCTAAAATAACTCATCCAAATGTAGTTAGCATCTACGATATTGTTGAAAGTGAAAACAGTCTTTATCTTGTCATGGAGTTTATTGAAGGTAGAGATTTAAAAAGTATAATAAAAAAAAGAGGTAAACTATCTGTTGTAGAAGCATTAGACATTGCAAACCAGGTAACAGCTGGTGTAGAAGTTGCTCACGAAAATAATATTATACACTGTGATATAAAACCTCATAATATTTTGATTACTGATAATAATCAGGTTAAAGTAACTGATTTTGGTATTGCAAGAGCAGTCACTTCTTCAACAATGACAATAACTGATACAATAATGGGTAGTGCAAATTACTTTTCTCCAGAACAGGCACAGGGTAGAGAAATAAGTACTTATTCTGATATATATTCAATAGGTATAGTATTATATGAAATGATCAGTGGTCAGGTTCCTTTTGATGGAGAAAGTCCTATTTCAGTTGCACTTAAACATATACAAAAAGAACCGAAAGAATTAATAGAATTAAGTCCTTCAATACCTGAAGAGGTAAATAATTTGGTTATGAAGGCATTATCTAAAGATCCTAAAGATAGGCATGAAAATGCAGCTCAGTTAAGAGAAGAGATTGTAAAAACATTAAAAAATATAGAGGTAAAACAAAAGTATAATAAAGAAAAAAACATTGATGATCAAAATAACAAGACTAAAATATTAAATAAATCTGACATAAATAAAAAAAGCAGTTCTAATGAAAAAGAAAAAAGCAGTAGTGAAGATGAGAGAAAAAGTAAAGAATATGTTGCTCATAAGCCTCAAAAAACTTCAAAAGTAAGAAAATGGATTATCTGGACTGTGGTTTTAGTATTACTTGCTTCAACAGCAGTTTTTGGTGTGATTTACTTTTTTAAAGTATATACAGAAGTGCCAATTGTGAAAGTACCTGATTTTATTGAAACTGAAATATCAGAAGCTGAGGATATAGCTGCACAACAGGGTTTAAGTATTGAAGTTTCTGAAGAAGTTTTTCATAATGATATTGAAAAAGGAAATATAGTTACTCAGGAACCACAACCTGGTGAAAGAGTAAAACAAACCAGAAAAATTGTGGTTACAGTCAGTCAAGGGCCAAAAGTAGTTGAAATTCCAGACTTTAATGGTCGCCCTTTAAGAGAGGCTGAAGTTGTTATAGATAATTTAGGTTTGAAATTAGATGAAATAAACTATGAGTATAGTGAGATATTAAGTGAAAATCATGTAATTTCTCAAGATCCAGTACCAGGGAGTGAAATAGAAATTAATACTCCTATAAAACTTACTGTAAGTGATGGACCAAAGCCTGAAATGGCAATTATGCCTTCCTTGATTGGATTACAAAGGGATAGGGCTTTTGAATTAATACAACAAAGTGGTCTAGAAGTTGGACAACTATCTTATAGTGAGTCTACAAGGTATGACGAAGGTTTAATTATTAGTCAAGAGTTTAAAGGTGGAGAAGAAGTACCTGACGGTTCTTCAGTAAATTTACAAATAAGTACAGGACTTATTAATAATGGTGGTTTTGAAGAACACAGTACAAATATTGGAATTAATATAGTAGGTACAGATGAACAAGAAATAAAAATAGTTGTTAATGACAGTAATGGTGAAGAAATAGCATACCAAAGAGTTCATAGCCCAGGTGAATATGTAAACAAGACTATATACAGTGTTGGGCCAAGTGTATTAAAAATTTATAGAGATGGACAACTTATAAAAGAACAAAAGATAGATAGTTAAATAGGAGGTTTTTGATGGAGGGTATTATTACAAAAACATTAGGTGGGTTTTTCTTTGTAAAGACTAATGGAAAAGTTCACAAGTGTGGAATTAGAGGAAAAATACAAAAGAATGTATATCCAGGTGATATTGCAGTAATTGATCCAAAAGAACAAATTGTAGAAGCTGTAAAATCAAGAAAAAATTTATTAGAGAGACCTAAGGTTGCCAATGTTGAACAAGTGCTTTTAATGCATTCACTAAAAAATCCTCCTTTAGACGAGAAGTTATTAGATAGGTTTATTTTAATGGCTGAATCTTCTGGTTTGAAGCCTTTATTGGTTTTTAATAAAATGGATTTAGTTGATAACTTGGATGAATTTCAAGAAAGATTATTTAAATATAATGATATTGGATATCAGACCTTTTTTATAAGTGCTAAAAACCATCTGGGTTTAAATAATCTTTATAGTGAATTAGAAAACTATATATCTGTAATTGCAGGTCCTAGTGGTAGTGGAAAATCAACCTTAATTAACAGTATAGTAAAAGATAGTGAAATTCCTACAAAAGAAGTAAGCCGCAAATTAAAAAGAGGAGTGCATACTACAAGACATGTAGAACTTATACCACTTTCTAGTAAAGGATATATTGTAGATACTCCTGGATTTACTAGTATAGATATAGAAAATATTGAATCTAATGAACTTAGATACTACTTTCCGGAATTCGAAGAATACAATAATAAATGTAAGTTTAATACCTGTACTCATACTCATGAACCGGGATGTGAGGTTAAAAAGAAAGTACAAGAAAATATAATTTATGATTCAAGATATCAAAGCTATAAAAAAATATTCCAAGAATTAAAAGAAAAAGAGGATGATATATATGGTTAATTTTGCACCATCAATTTTATCAGCAGACTTTAGTAATTTAAAAGAAGAAGTAAATAAGGTAAGTTCTACAAAGTATCTTCATCTAGATATAATGGATGGAAGGTTTGTTCCAAATATAACTTATGGCCCTCCAATCATTAAGGCTATAAGACCTCATAGTGACCAAATATTTGATACACATTTAATGATTGTAGAGCCAGAAAAATATATTAAAGAATTTGCCGAAGCAGGCAGTGATATAATAACTGTACATGTTGAAGCAACTAACCATATTCATAGAGCAGTTCAAATGATAAAAAATGAAGGTTGTAAAGCTGGTGTTACTCTTAACCCAGGCACAGATTTAAACACATTAAAGTATATTATTGATGATGTTGATTTAATTTTACTGATGTCTGTAAACCCTGGATTTGGTGGACAAAAGTTTATTCAAAGTTCTTTAAATAAATTAAAAAGGTTAAAAGAGATGGTTGAAAAAAGTAATACAGATACCATAATAGAAATAGATGGTGGTATCAATTTTGAAAACATTAAAGAAGTTGTAGATGCTGGTGCAGATCTAATTGTTAGTGGTTCAACAATTTTTAAAGGAAATCCAGAAGATAATCTAAACAAATTTAGAAAGATCTTGGGAAGTAGTTGATTTTAAATGAGAGAAACTCTAATTGTTCTTAACGGAGTATATATTGAAAATAAAAAAGAGTTTTTTAAATTACTCGAACCCTATGATAATATAATAACTGTAGATGGTGGATATAAATTTTTAAAGAAAATAACAAAACAAGAACCAGATACTATTATTGGTGATTTTGATTCTTTGCAACGAGATTCAAAAATGTTAAAAGATTTTAATGGTGAAATCTATGAATTCAGTAGTGATAAGGATAAAACTGATGGGGAATTAGCCCTTGATTACTGTAAAGATAAAGATATAAAAAATATAAGTATTATAGGAGCAACAGGTGGTAGGTTAGATCAGCAGTATGGGAATATCATACTTTTAGACTATGCTTTAAAAAATGGAATTAATGCTAAAATAATCGAACCTGGAATACAAATTGGTATAGTTAATGATACAAAGATTATAAATAATAAAAAAGACTATACAGTTTCGATATTTTCATTAACTAAAGATACTATTATAAATAAATTAAGTGGTTTTAAATATGAATTGAATAATTATAAGTTAAAAAGAGAAAGCAGCCGAGGTATAAGTAATGTTATAATAGAAAATAAAGCATTAATAGATGTTGATCAAGGTAAATTGTTATATTTCATCTGTCAAAAATGTTGATAGGAGTATATTATGAGAAAAATTGATAAAGAAATCATAACAAAAGAAATAGCAGAAGCAGTTCAAACTGCAAATTTTTCCATAAGTGAAGATTTGTTAGACAAGTTTAATCAAGCCTTAAAAGATGAAAAATCCATATTGGGTAAAGATGTATTAAAAGAGTTGATAAAAAATGCTAAGACTGCAGAAAGTGAAAAAATACCAATCTGTCAGGATACAGGAATTGTAGTTATTTTTGCTGAAATTGGTGAAGAGGTTTTTATTGAAGGAGATCTATTGGAAGCAATCAACTTTGGTATTAAAATTGGTTATAATGAAGGATTTTTAAGAAAATCAGTTGTAAAAGATCCTTTTGATCGTGAAAATACAGGTGATAATACTCCAGCTGTAATATATACAGAACGAGTACCAGGTAATAAGTTGAATTTTAAAGTATTAATTAAAGGTGCTGGCAGTGAAAACATGAGTAAAATAAATATGTTTAACCCTACTGCAACCAAAGAAGAAATAATAAAATTTATTATTGATACTGTTAAAAATGCAGGAGCAAATGCCTGTCCACCATATATTTTAGGTATTGGAATTGGTGGTACATTTGAAAAAGCTGCTTTACTTTCAAAAAAAGCTTTAGTATCAGACAAAAAAAAGAGCAATCAAGTTAAGGAATTTGAACAAAGGATACTTAAAGAAGTAAACAAAACTGGAATAGGACCAGCGGGCTTAGGAGGTACAGTAACAGCTTTAGATACAAAGGTGTTAACTTACCCCTGTCACATAGCTTCATTGCCTGTAGCAGTCAATATTAACTGTCATGCATCACGTCATATTTCAATTACTATATAACTAGGTGATAAAAATGGATATAGAAACACCTTTAACAGATAAAAAAATAAAAAAACTAAAAGCTGGAGATAGGATATATTTAAGTGGATATATATATACAGCACGCGACCAAGCTCATCAAAAATTATTCAATCTTTTAAACAATAACAAAGAACTACCAATCGACTTAAAGGATGCAGTTATTTATTATACTGGTCCAGCACCTTCAAAACCAGGTCAAGTTATTGGAGCATGTGGTCCAACAACAAGCTATCGTATGGATAAATTCACACCAATACTTTTAAAAAATGGTCTTAAAGGTATGATTGGTAAAGGTCCTCGTTCAAAAGAAGTAAAACAATCAATAGTAGAAAATAACGCAGTTTACTTTGCAGCCACAGGTGGTGCTGCAGCATTATTGTCAAAAACAATTATTGATTCAAAGATAATTGCCTATCCCGAACTAAAGACAGAAGCTATTCGACTATTAAAGGTAAGTAAGTTTCCATTGGTTGTTATTAATGATAGTTATGGCAATGATTTATATGAAAGTGGACAAAATAAGTATAATGAATTGAGGTAATCAGATGAATTATAAAGATGAAGCTCTTAAATTACACAAAAAACTTCAAGGTAAACTTTCAATAAAAAGCAAATATAAATTAAAGGATAAAAATGATCTCAGTTTACTTTATACACCAGGGGTAGCTGAAGTCTGTAAAGAAATAATTAAAGATAAAGAACAATTATATGACTACACTATAAAAAGTAATAGTGTTGCTGTTATTTCTGATGGTAGTGCTGTTTTAGGTTTGGGGGATATCGGTCCAGAGGCTGCTCTTCCAGTGATGGAAGGAAAGGCAATATTATTTAAAGAATTTGCTAATGTTGATGCATACCCACTTTGTATAAAAAGAAATAATAATAAAGAATTTATTCAAAATGTAGTAAATTTAAGTTCCTCTTTAGGGGGAATAAATCTGGAAGATATTAAAGCACCCCACTGTTTTGAAATTGAGAAAAGTTTAAAAGAAAAACTTAATATACCAGTTTTTCATGATGACCAGCATGGTACAGCTGTTGTGGTGTTAGCTGGTTTAATTAATGCTTTAAAGTTAGTTGATAAAAATATAGAAGATATTAAAGTTGTGATAACTGGGGCCGGTGCTGCAGGTTATGCAGTAACAAAACTACTTACAGTTGCTGGTGTAAATAATATTACTGTGTTAGATATTAACGGTGTAGTATATAAAAATAGAAGAGAAAATGATAAGTATCTTAATGAACTAGCTAAAATAACTAAACAAACAAATAGTGGAGAGTTAGATGAGGTAATAGTTGGAGCAGATGTATTTATTGGTGTATCTACTTCAAATGTTTTAAATAAAAATATGGTTAAATCTATGAATTCTAAACCAATAATTTTTGCATTAGCAAATCCAGATCCAGAAATAGACCCTACAGATGCAAAAGAAGCTGGAGCATATATAGTTGCAACAGGAAGGTCTGATTATAGTAATCAGATAAATAATGTTTTAGCATTTCCTGGGATTTTCAGAGGTGTGTTAGATGCGAGTGCAGAAGAGATTAGTGAAGGAATGAAACTAAAAGCTGCTTATGCAATTGCTGAAATAGCACAAGAAAATTTAAATAAAGATAAAATAATTCCTGATGTATTTAATAAAAAAATCGTAAGAGAAGTTGCCTTGGCTTGTGCAAAAGAAGCGATAGATAATGGTTTAACAAGAAAAAATGAGAGTTTTAACAAAGTAAAAGAAAAGATTATAAATAATTTAAGGTAAATTAAAAAGGAGTTTATTCATTTAATTATGAATAAACCCCGTTATGAATAATCTATTAATATGCACGTTGAACTTTACCTGCTTTAAGACATTTAGCACAAACAGTAATTTTTTGTTTTTTACCATCAACAATCGCTTTAACTTTTTGAAGGTTAGGTTTTTGGGTACGACTTGTAACACTTGTTACATTTCTACCAACTCCACCTTTTTTCTTAGCTTTACCACGTCTTCTGATTCTATTTGCATTATTACTACCTTTACCACATATTTCACAATGTTTGGCCACTTGTAACACCTCCTGTATCTTATATAACTTTTTTCAGTCAAATATTATTTTAACACACAATAGAGGGGTATGACAAGTAATTTATTAAATTATGGAATAAAATAACTAAAAAAGAAAGTTCAAGTTTAAAGAAAAAACTATCTATGTTGCAAGATAAATCAATATATAGTAAAATTACAATGTAAATAAAGAGAGGTGAAAAAAATGGTTAAAGAGATTGAAAATAATTTTGGTAAAATATTAATTGCTGAACAAGTAATAGAAACTGTAGCCGGCCTTTCAGCTATGGAATGCTATGGACTTAGTAGGTATGTCTTCAAAAAACATGCAAGATGGTATAGCTGAATTATTAGGTTGGGATAATCTAAGTAAAGGTGTATCAGTTGAAATACAGGAAGATGAAATTAAAGATTGAATTAAACATTGTTGTTGAATATGGAACAAACATTCATGAGGTTGCAAATAATATAATCGAGCGAGTTAAATATACTTTAAAAAACAGATTAGGAATTGAAGTTAATAATATCGACATAAACGTTCAGGGAGTGAGAATAGGTAATGGCACAGAATGAGGTAATAAAAACAATAAACGGAATATTATTTAAAAAGATGTGTTATGGTGCATTAAATAGACTTAAAGACCAACAGTCATATATTGATTCTTTAAATGTTTTTCCTGTACCTGATGGTGATACAGGTACAAATATGTTACTTACCTTTCAGGAAGCTGTAGAAAACTTAGATCAGGTTAAATCTGAAAGAATTGATAAGTTAACTCAAGCTCTTTCAAAAGGAGCATTAATGGGAGCTAGAGGTAACTCAGGTGTTATATTATCTCAGCTTTTAAGAGGTTTTTCAGAAGCAAATAAAAATAAAAAAATAATGAGTAATGAAGATTTGATAAAATCATTATCAATGGCTGCTAGAATAGCTTATCAGGGTGTTCTAAAACCTGTTGAAGGTACAATTTTAACAGTATCTAGAAAAGCAGCTAAAAGAGCAGAAGACCTAAAAGATATTGAAGACATAGATCAGTTACTTGAAAAAGTTATTGAAAGTGCTCATAAGGCGTTAAATAAGACTCCTGAACAGCTTCCCCAATTAAAGGAAGCAGGTGTTGTAGATGCTGGTGGGCAAGGTTATCTGACTATATTAGAAGGTATGAGAGCAGGTTTAACTGGAAAAGTAGAGGTTACAGAAAAAAAAGTAACTAAAAGAGAAGTTTCTGAAGAAGAAGTTGATTTAAAATATGGTTACTGTACTCAAACTTTAATCAATGTTAAAGATAAATCTGTTGATATTGAAGAAATAAAAAATGATATAGAGCAGTTTGGAGACTCACTTATGGTTGTGGGTGATGAAGAAATTATAAAAATTCATATTCACACCAATCATCCTGGAATCATACTTGAGTATGCATTAAAAACAGGTAGTTTAAAAGATATCAAAATTGATAATATGAAACTACAAAATGCTGAAATGAGAGAAAAACATGAAATGAAACAAAAGGAAGAATATGAAAACTTAAAAGATAACAGTACAGAAGATTTTGATGAAAAGTTAATAATGAATTCTAAAGTAAAAGAATTAAATAGAAAAACAGGTATTATTGCTGTTGCCAAAGGTAAAGGAATAAAAAATATTCTATTAGAACTCGGAGTAGACTTGATTATTGATGGTGGACAGTCTATGAATCCAAGTATAAATGATTTTGTAGATGCATTAGAGAAGATCGAACAAGATAAAGTTATAATACTACCTAATAATAAAAATATAATTTCTGCTGCCCAACAAGCTTCATCTTTATCTGATAAAGATATAAGCGTAGTTGAAACCAAAGCTATACCACAAGCTATTGCAGCTTTACTAGTATTTGATGACCAAGAAGAATTAGTTGATTTGAAAAATAATATGGAATCTGAAATCATAAATGTAAAGACAATTGAAATAACATATGCTGTAAAAAATTCAAAGGTAAATGGTTATGAAATTGAAGAAAATGATGTACTTGGTTTGGTTAACGGTACAATCAAAGCAGTAGGTAATAGTGAAATTGAGGTTGTCGAAGAACTTATTAAAAGTGATTGGGAAGATGAAGACTTAATAACTATCTATTATGGAGATGGTGCATCAGAAGAAGACGCACAAGAGATCAAAAAGAAGTTTACAGAAAGAGCGAGTGATGCAGAGGTCGAAATATATAAAGGTGGTCAACCACTATATCCATATATAATTTCACTAGAATAAATAATAAGCGAGGTAATAATAATGAAAATAGGTATTTTAACTGACAGCACATGTGATTTACCAGAAAATATATTAAATGAATATAATGTTAATGTGATTCCATTAACAGTTAGTTTGGAAAATAAACAGTATAAGGATAAAGTTGATATAACATCAGAGGAGTTTTTAAAAAAAATTAAAAATACAGATCAACTACCAACAACTTCTCAACCTTCTGCTGGAGAGTTTACACAAATATATGAAAAATTAAATCAACAATATGATCACATACTTTCAATACATTTATCAGAACACTTAAGTGGGACAATACAATCAGCGAAGTTAGCATTAAAAGAAAATTCAAAATATAATGTTACAATAGTAGACTCGAAATCTACTTCTATGGGATTAGGTTTTTTAGTAATCTTAGCGGCAAAATTAATCAATAAAGATTACAAACTAGATAAAATAGTTGATATATTAGAAATGGCTCGTAAAGATATGGTGATTTATTTAACAGTTGATAATTTATCATATTTACAAAAGGGTGGAAGAATTAATAAGGCAGAATCATTGATAGGAAACTTAATTAACCTAAAACCTATTTTGAAATTAGACTTTAATTCAACTAGTGTTGAACCGATTGGTAAAGTAAGAGGAAATAAAAGTATTCACAAAAAATTTATAAATTATAGTGAAAGTTATATATCTAAAAATGAGTCTGAAAATAAATATTGGTTTGGTCTTTTATATGGTGAATATGAATATGCAAAAGAGTTTGAAGATAAATTTAAAGAATATTTGAATTTGCAAAAGATAAATTATGATTACTTTAAAAATAATGTTGGATCTGTTATAGGTAGCCATACAGGGCCTTCTGTATATGGTATTATTCTTTTTAAGGGTGGTAAGTACTTAGATGAGTAAATCTAATAATGAAGAAATTAGATTCTTAACTGGTGTAGGACCTAAGTTTGAAAAAAAACTTAATAAATTAGATATAAATTTACTTGAAGATCTGTTTTATTATTTTCCAAGAGCTTATGAAGATCGTGGAAAATTTAAAGAGATTAGATTTATTAGACCTAAAGAAGACATAGCTTTAAAGGTTAAGGTTTTAGATAAAAACCTTATTAAAAGAGGTAGATATAAATCTATACTAAAAGTAACATTTACTGATGGTACTGATACAGTTGTCAGTACCTGGTTTAACCAATCATATCTAAATGATGTTTTTAAAAAAGGGGAAAAGTTTAATCTTTATGGCCAATTAAATGAAAAAAGTTATTATAAATACAATAAAAAAGAGATTTTAAATCCAACATATGAAGAAATTAAAGAGGACAAACCAACTATTCATACGGGAAGAGTTGTACCAATTTATTCACTTACAGAGGGAATAACTCAAAAAAGAATTAGGTATATAATTTATCAAGCTTTAAAAGAACATATTAATGATTTAAATGAATTTTTACCTAAGTATATTATTGATAACTATAACTATGTTAATATCAAAGAAGCAATTTTCAATATGCACTTTCCTCAAGACAGAAAAACCTTTGTTCAAGCAAGAAATAGATTGGCTTTTGAAGAACTTTTATTGTTTGAAATTATTATGTTGAATCGCAAGAAAAATTATCGCAAAAAATTAGGAATTAAACATGAAAAAAAAGATGCTCAGGTAAATCAATTTATCAACAACCTTGATTTTAAGTTAACCGATGCTCAAATTAATGTTTGGGATGAAATTAAAAGTGATATGGAAAAAGGGCATCCTATGCAGAGATTACTTCAGGGAGATGTTGGATCAGGTAAAACAGTTGTGGCTGTTATGTCTTTGATAAAAACAATAGAAAATGGATATCAAGGAATATTAATGGCTCCAACAGAGATATTAGCCGAACAACATTATATCAAATTAAAGAAAATGTTATCTGAATTTGATTACAATATTGAGCTTTTAATTGGAAGTATAAAAGAATCTAAAAAAAATGAAATAACTCAAAGAATAAAAAATAATAAGGTTGATTTAATAATAGGTACACACGCCTTATTTCAAAAGGATGTTGATTACTCAGATATAGGTTTAATAGTAATAGATGAACAACATAGATTTGGAGTAGAACAAAGGTATAAACTTAAGAAAAAGGGCAAAAACCCGGATTTATTAGTGATGACTGCCACACCGATACCAAGATCTTTAGCTTTAACAATGTATGGAGATCTTGATTTTTCAATTATTGATGAGATGCCTCCAGGAAGAAAACCAGTTATTACTACCTGGAGAACTCAAAAAAGTAGAGATAAAATTTATAGTTTTATTAAAGAAAAAATCTCAAATGGCGAACAGGTTTATGTGGTTTGTCCCCTTATAGAACCTTCTGATGATTTAGATGCTTTATCTGTATTAGAAACAAAAGAACTTTTAGAAAATACATATTTGAAGGAATTTAATATAAAAGCTTTACATGGTCAGTTAAAAAGTGATGAGAAAAATAAGATAATGAGTGATTTTGTTAATCAAAAGATTGATGTTTTAATATCAACAACTGTAATTGAAGTTGGTGTAGATGTAAAAACAGCAAATATCATGGTTGTTGAAAATGCTGAAAGATTTGGTCTAGCACAACTTCACCAATTAAGAGGAAGAGTAGGCAGAAGTAGTAAACAAGCTTATTGTATACTTATATCTAATCCAAATACAGAAGAGGCTAAAAGAAGATTAGAAGTAATGACTGAAACAAATGATGGATTTAAAATATCAGAAGCTGACTTGGAAATCAGAGGTCCTGGTGAATTTTTTGGGAAAAGGCAACATGGAATTAATGATCTGAAGGTTGCAAATATTTTAAAAGACTCAAAAATATTAGCAAAAGCCAATAAGGAAGCTAATAAAATTACTAGTATTGATAATTGGGATGAAAAATATAAAAGCTTGTCTAAAAAAATTGAAGAGCTTAAAATAATAATATAATAAAGAGGGATTTAATGAGAATAATTGCTGGAAGAGCTGGTGGCATAAAATTAAAAAGCATTAAAACTAAAAAAGTGAGACCAACCTTAGATAGAGTAAAAGAAGCTTTGTTTAGCATGTTATTACCCTATATGCCTAAAGAAAAAGGATTGGATCTTTTTGCTGGATTTGGCACTTTAGGATTAGAAGCAGTTAGTAGGGGAGTAAATTCAATGACTTTTGTTGAAAAAAACAGAAGGCATGTAAAAATTATAGAAAAGAATATTGATAAATGTAAATTTAATGACATGTCTAAAGTTATTCAAGATGATGTCTTCAAATTTTTGAAGTCTACTGATAAAAAATATGATCTCGTCTTTTTAGATCCACCTTATAATAAAAATTTAGTTAATAAAACTTTAGATTCATTACTTGACAATAATTTATTACATAAGGGATCTCTTATAATTGTAGAACATCATAAAGGAGAAATAGTTGAAGATATTGAACAATTAATAGTAATAAAGGATAGAAACTATAATGATACAGTAATTAAAGTATATTTGTATGAGGAGGAATAAAAATGTTGGATCGTGTAGTATACCCTGGTAGTTTTGATCCGGTAACAAATGGACATTTAAATATTATTAAAAGGGCTTCAAATATTTTTGATGAAGTAATTGTTGCTGTTTTTCAAAACCCAAATAAAGAGCCAATATTTACTATGGAAGAAAGAGTTTTATTACTTAAAGAAGTCACCAGTGATTTTAAAAAAGTAAAGATAGATTCTTTTACTGGTTTAACTACAAATTATGTAAAATCCAAAAAAGCATCTGCTATTTTAAGAGGTCTAAGAGCTGTTTCAGACTTTGAAGGTGAGTTTCAAATGGCATCAATGAATAAAGAGTTAGATTCTGATATTGAAACAATATTTCTGATGACAGATTCAAAATATGCTTTTTTAAGTTCTAGTGTTGTAAAAGAAGTTGCCCAGTTTGGTGGAGAAATGGATAATGTTGTTCCTAAAACAGTAGAAAAAGCGTTATTGAAAAAATATAATATTAAATAATGTGAAATTTTAAGTGAGGAAAAAATACATGAGAAAAGATAAATTAACAAAATTAATTGGTATACTGATTATATTATTTATTTTAATAAACTTTATACCAACTTCATATTATGTTATGTCTCCAGGAGTAGCTGAAAAGTTAGGACCGATTATTACGGTTCAGGATGGCTATAAAGAAAATATTAAAGGTAGTTTTATGTTGACAGCTGTTGGTAGTCAGAAGGCTACAATCTGGGATTACATCTATATTAACACTATTAAACCAAACGGTTATGAACTGGAATTACTGACAGATCAGTTACCTGAAGGTGTCAATATGAATAAATATCTAAATATGATGGCTGATTTGATGGAAGAAAGTCAATTAACTGCAGAAGCAGTAGCATTAAAAAAATTAGGATATGATGTTGAAGTTTCTGGTGAAGGTGTTGAAATAATAGAAGTTTTAAAAGCTAGTTCAGGATATAATAAGTTAGAAAATGGAGATGTTATTAAAAAGATTGACGGGAAAAAAGTTGAAATTGCTTCTGAAGCAGTTGACATTATTAGAAACAGAGAAATTGGAGATGAAGTTCAGTTACAGGTATTAAGAGATACTCAACTAATAGATTTAACTGTTAATACAATAGAGTTGCCAGAAAGTCCTGGTTTACCTTCAATCGGTATATTAATAGGAACTAAAAACTTAAATTATAACTTTCCAATTGAAGTTGAGTATAACACAGGTAATATCATTGGACCTTCAGCTGGAGGAATGTTTGCCTTAGAAATATATAATCAACTAACCGAAGAAGATATTACTGAAGGCAAAAATATTGCAGGGACAGGAACAATAAACTTAGAAGGTGAAATAGGAAGAATAGATGGCATTGTTCAAAAAATTATAGCTGCAAAAAAAGCAGGTGCAGAAGTCTTTTTAGTGCCAACGGATAATTATGAAAAAGCCAAAGAAACAAATACTAATATTGAATTGGTACCAATAAAAACCTTTGATGATGCTGTAGATTTTTTAGAAGAAGATAATCTAGATAAGGCTGCTTAATTTAAAGACTATAGGAACTTTTTTTGATCAGTTTAATAAAACCAACTATAATGGCAAGCCTTCAATAGAAAAAAGAAAGTATGATGATAATTATCTAAAGTACTGGTATAAAGATCATTATTAAGTCAACTACTCCACCCTAAATGGAAATAAGATAGGGATGATGTTTTCTTAAGTTATTTTAATTAAAAATGAAAATATTTTTAATATTGCAGCAAAATCTGTGAAAAAAGTGCAAGAGTTCTATAAAAATTACAGGTAAGGGATAAAGCAGTTTACAAAAGAAAATTCATTTATCTAATTTGTTGAAGAGGGATGATTTTAAGAGGGATTTGGGTACCTGAGCATGTGAAAATCTATATGATGAATTAAAAGAGATAAGGAGCGCTAGGTATGACCAAATTTAATTCAAAAAAAAATCAAAAAATAAATCAAGAGCAAGAAAAACTAGAAGAAATGAAGTATCCCTTTATTAATTTCAAAAGAGTAAGAACTGATGTTTCTGATTCTGAAAACTGGAAATTATATATAAAAGCGATTATTTTTTCTATTGGTGGTAATCTTTTATTAACAGTCATAAAAGGAATACTTGCCTGGATCTCAGGTAGTAGTGCTGTATTCTCTGATGCAGCAAATTCTTTATCAGATACTCTTTACAGTATAATTATGGGGATAGGCCTATATTTTTCACAGCGTCCAGCCGATGAAACACATCCCCAGGGACATAAACAGTTTGAACCTCTGGTCAGTCTTTTTATTGCAGCGGTTATGGCTTCTGCTGGAATTGCTGCAGTATGGCAGAGTATACAAGGCTTCACAGGTGAAACAGGACCAAAAGCACTGGAGTGGACAACTTTTGTAATGGTAATTGCTATAGTTGTAAAATATATAATGTATTATCTGGTTTCAAAGATTGGTGAGAAGGTATATAGTCCAGCTATTCAGGCTTCTGCCCGGGATAATCTGGTTGATATTATTTCTTCTAGTTCTGCTCTGTTAGGTGTCTGGGGTTCGCGTCTTATACATCCCTATTTTGATCCTTTAGCTGGTCTTTTTGTTGCATTATGGATTTTCAAAGCAACCTGGGAAATTATATGGGAAAATATAGGGTATCTTACCGGTAGAGGAGCTGACCTGGAATTAACTGAAAAAATAGCTGAGTCTGCTTTTTCAGTACCTGATGTTTCAGATGTACATCGAGTTGTGGCTGAGTATGTAGGTCCACAATTAAGGGTGGATATGCATATAAATGTTAACGGTGATTTTACTTTGGATAGAGCCCATGAGATTGGAGAAGAAGTAAAAAAAGTAGTTGAAGGACTTGAGGAAGTAGATTTAGTCTATGTACATATTGAACCAATCGGTCATGAAGGTAAATAAAGTTATATATATATCCATTTATCATATTTCATGCAGATCCTTAAAAAAGAACTATTTATAACAGCCGATGATAGCATAAAAAACAATAGGGAAGTGATTCATCGAAAAAAGCTAATATTACTATTCAAATAAAATATGATTTAATAGTAATATTAACAAAAAGAGAGTATAAACAAGAGTTAATAAAATTTTCAGCGTAGGTTAATTTATCTTGATTATTTTATTTGTAAAATCTAAATTTGCCTTTCTGTAACTTTTATTTTTGTATAATAGAGTATAAAGATTTGTTGCATATATATCATAACTTAATGAACTTATAAGAAATTTTTTGTTGTTTAAATCTATTGCATCGATAAATTCTGATGGATTATATATAATAGGCACTTTAGATTTATTATCTATTTCAGAAAGCAGTTTTTTACCCTTTTTGTTGAAACCTAAAACTCTTATATAAGATGGACCGATTCTATCATGTTCTTTCAAAAAATCTTTTTTTAATTCAAATAATAAATATAAAAGAATTCTTTGAAATCTTGTTTTAGTATAAGATCTGGTATTTATCGAAGTCATTAAATCAGAGTAATCACCGCTAGCAATTGAAGCATTTTTAAGCCTAACTGCTAAATCATTATTTATATCAAAAAGGTTAGAAATTTGGTTTTTATTAAGTTTTCTTAACTTAGACAACATTATAATACCTAAATAGTCTTTATTTATAGGTATTTTATTTTTTTTGATCTCATTTTTCAAAATATCAAAAGTTTTTTCTGGAATACTTTCTTTTATAAAGTCTAAATTACTATTATAAACAGCGTCTCTAACAGAAGTTGCACTTATAAATTTTTTATTTTTATTTTTGGAGTAATAATTTTCTCCGACTCTTTTAACAGTATTTAAATTTAGATTCAAATCATACTGTAGATTAGCTTTAGCATACTCTATTGCTAAGATATTGTTTGATCCGTTTAAAATTTCTATGATATTATCATTATTAAATTCATTAAAGTTTTCTATTTTTAATAAATCTGTTAAAGCATATTTTCTAGCAGCTGGATATACATAACCATCTTTTAAATAATGCTTTATTCTTTTATTAAAATAACTGTCATTTTGTACTAAAAGTTTAGCAATATAATTTATTATATCTATGTTTCCGTTTTCACTACCAAAAACAACATTGTCTATTATACCCAATCTATCTAAAAGTTGCATTGAGCCTTTAGCAAAGTATTCAGCGCTTCTAATACTGAAAAAAAGAGGTAGTTCGATTAGAAGGTCTATACCGTTTTTAAGAGCCATTTCAGATCTTTTCCATTTATCACAGATTGCCGGTGTGCCTCTTTGAGTAAAATTACCGGACATTACAGCAACAACTGTATCTGATTTGGTTAGTTTTTTGCTTTGATTTATATGATAAATGTGTCCTTTATGAAATGGATTATATTCAGCAATTATTCCAGTAGTTTTCATTTTAACCATCCTTATATTAAATATTAACAGTTACATTAGTATTTTATCAGAAAATATGCATAATAACAAAGTATGATTTATATTAAATTTACATATAGAATTTTTAAAAAAATTGTAATATAATACAAGGGGAGGAGTGATATTAATGAATGTAATGAAAGAATTTAAAAACAAAGCAAGAGAAAGTAAAAAAACAATTGTATTACCTGAAGGATATGAACCAAGAATGATTAATGCCTTACCTAAAATAAGAGAAGAAAATCTAGCAAATATAATATTATTAGGAGAAAGAAAAAAAGTTGAAGATATAGCAAAAAAAGAAGGTATTAGTTTAGATGGGGTTGAAGTTATTAACCCGGAAAAATCTGACTTAAAAGAAGAATTTTCAGAGATATTTTATAATCTTAGAAAACATAAGGGAATTAATAAAGAAGATGCTTTAGAACAAATAAAAGATCCTCTTTATTTTGGTGTTTTATTAGTACATACAAAAAAAGCAGATGGTATGGTAGCTGGTTCAATTAATGCTACTGGAGATGTTTTAAGACCTGCCTTACAAATTATTAAGACTAAAGAAAATATTTCAGTTGTGTCAGGTGCTATGATTATGGATGTTCCAGATACTGAATATGGACATGACGGTATATTTATCTTTTCTGATGTTGCAGTAAATCCAAATCCAAATGTAAAACAACTAGCAGAAATTGCAGTTTCATCTGCTGATACAGCAAAACTATTACCGGGAGTAGACCCTGCAGTTGCGATGTTGTCATTTTCTACAAAGGGAAGTGCAAAACATGAATTAGCTGATAAAGTTATTGAAGCTACTTCTTTAGCAAAGGAGATGGCTCCAGAACTTCTTAATAGATGGAGAAATGCAGGCAGATGCAGCATTAGTTCCTGAAGTAGGCCAGAAAAAATCACCAGGCAGTAATGTAGCAGGTAAAGCAAATGTATTAGTATTTCCAGACTTACAGGCTGGAAATATTGGATATAAATTAGTACAAAGATTAGCTAAAGCAAATGCTATAGGACCAATTTTACAGGGTATGGCTAAACCTGTAAATGACCTTTCAAGGGGTTGTTCTGTTGAAGATATTGTTAATGTAGTAGCAATTACTGCAGCTCAAGCACAAAATTTATAATAATTAGGAGGAAAAAATTAATGAAAGTTTTAGTATTAAACAGTGGAAGTTCTTCAATTAAGTTTCAATTATTTAATATGGAAGAAGAAAAAGTACTAGCAAAAGGTTTAGTAGAAAGAATCGGTATTGATGATTCAGGAATTGAATATGAAAACAGTAATGGCCAAGAAGTAGAAAAAGCAATGGATATTAAAAACCATAAAGAAGGAATTAAACATGTTGTAGAAATGTTATTAGACCCTGAAATTGGTGTATTAAATAGCATCGATGAAATCAATGCTGTTGGACATAGGGTAGTACACGGTGGTGAAAAATTTGCTGAATCAACACTGATTACAGATGAAGTAATTGATAAAATTGAAGAGGTATCAACATTAGCACCACTTCATAATCCACATAATTTATCAGGTATTAGGGTTTGTAAAGACCTACTTCCAGAAAAACCTCAGGTTGGAGTATTTGATACAGCTTTTCATCAAAGTATGCCTGAAGAAGCATATATTTATGCTATACCATATGAATACTATGAAGAACATGGTGTAAGAAGATATGGTTTCCATGGAACATCCCATAAATATGTTGCAAATAGAGCAGCAGCACTTATGGAAAAAGATCTTGATGAATTAAAAATTATTACTTGTCATTTAGGAAACGGTGCTTCCATAGCAGCTGTAAACAAGGGTGACTCTGTAGATACTAGTATGGGAATGACTCCTCTAGAAGGCTTAGTAATGGGTACTAGAAGTGGTGACATTGACCCAGCTATAATTCCATTTTTGATGGATAAAGAAAATTTGAGCACAAAAGAAATTGATAATATTTTAAATAAAAAAAGCGGTTTATTAGGAGTTTCCGGTATAAGCAATGACTCTAGAGATGTTAGACAAGCTGCTCATAATGGTAATCACAGAGCACAATTAGCTGATCAAGTATTTAGCTATAGAGTAAGAAAATACATTGGCGCTTATCTTGCAGTATTAAATGGTGCTGATGCAGTAGTATTTACAGGTGGTATTGGAGAAAATGCTGCAGGAGTAAGAGAACATATTTTAGAAAAATTAGATAATCTTGGATTTGAATTAGATACTGAAGCTAATAAAGTTAGAGGAGAAGAACGTGAAATAACTACTAAAAACTCTAAAGTAAAAGCATTTGTTATTCCAACAAATGAAGAGTTAGTAATAGCAAGAGATACAAAAAATATTGTAGAAAATCAATAAAAGGCTTGACAAATATTTATAATCTTTTATATAATTAACTCTGGTTCACAACAGAGGTGAAAAAATTGATTTTAGATTTAAGTGATTTATTAGAAGTTGGTAGTAGTCGTAATTACTTAAAAGAGTTAGATGTAGACCATATTGATTTTAGAGGAAAAGAAATTTCAATTAAAGATCCAATTAAAATTGACCTTGATGTCTTAAAAACCGATGCTTCATTTGTTTTGACAGGAGAACTAGAGGTTTCATTAATTTTACAATGTAGTCGGTGTTTAAAAGAATATGCTCATCCAATTGAAGTTGAGATTAGTGATGAGTTATTGATAGAAGATATCGAGGATTTAAAAAATGTTGATGTATTTTCAATTTTAGTAAGTGACATTATCCTTGAAATCCCAATTAAACCTCTACATGATGAAGACTGTAAAGGATTATGTTCAATTTGTGGACAGGATCTCAATGAAGGTGAATGTGATTGTGAAGAGGAAATAGTTGATCCAAGGTTAGCAAAGCTGAAAGAATACAAAGAAAAATAGGTTAAGAATGGGAGGTGTTAGGATATGGCGGTTCCAAAGAAACGGACTTCTAAATCCAGAAAGAGAAAAAGACGTACTCATTGGAAGTTGAAATCTCCAAATTTAGTAGAGTGTCCTGAATGTGATGAATTAATATTATCTCACCGAGCATGTCCAAGTTGTGGATATTATAAAGGTGAAAAAGTTATAAACAACTAAAGATTAAGATGGTAGGTCTTAATAAAAGGACCTGCCATTTTTTTATTTAAGCTAAAAATTAATACATAAAAAGTAGGAATATTGTATTTAATATATAATATATAACTATAGTAAAATAAAGAAGGAGTTGATGGTATTGAGAATAGTAATTGATGGTATGGGTGGAGATAATGCTCCTGAAGAAATATTAAAGGGTATTGTTAAGGCGGTAAATGAGTTAGACGATATAAGATGTATAGTTACTGGGAAATCTAATAAGATTAATAATATTTTAAATACATTAAATTATAATAAAGACAAGATAGAAGTTGTAAATGCTGAACAACAAGTAACAATGACAGACAAACCAGCTGATGTATTAAGAAAAAAGAAGGATTCTTCCTTAATTGTCGGAACTAATTTAGTTAGTGATAAAAAAGCTGATGCTTTTATATCAGCGGGTAATACTGGAGCTACAATGGCAGCAGGTATATTTAAAGTTGGTAGGTTAAAAAATGTTAAAAGACCGCCAATTGCAACGGTTTTTCCTTCAAAGATAGGTAGGACTTTAGTACTGGATGCTGGGGCAAATGTTGACTCAAAGCCTCAACATCTGATACAATTTGCATTAATGGGTCAAATTTATGCTAGGGAAGTTTTAAATATAAAAAATCCAAGAGTCGGATTATTAAGTATTGGTGAAGAAAAAGAAAAAGGAAATAAATTGAATTCTGATACATATGAACTTATTGAAAATAATGAACTTAATTGATAACTTTATAGGAAATGTTGAAGGCAGAGATGTATTTAATGGAAACTGTGATGTGGTTGTTTGTGATGGGTTTGTTGGAAACATTGTTTTAAAAACTGCTGAAGGTGTTGCTTCTTATGTATTTGATTTATTAAAAGAAGCTCTTAATGATAATCTCAAATCTAAAATTGGAGCATTATTATTAAAAGATCAATTAAAAGCAATGAAAGATAAGGTTGATTATAGAAAATATGGTGGAGCACCATTATTAGGTCTTCAAGCCCCTGTCATTATTAGTCATGGCAGTTCTGATGAACAGGCGATTTATAGTGCTATTAAAGTAACAAGAGAGACAATTTTAAATAACGTTGTAGAAAAAATCAAAAATAAAATAGAGAAATAAATGTTTATAGGAGTGGTTAAAATGTATCTTAATACAGAAATTTGTGATTTATTTGATATAAAATATCCCGTAGTACAGGGAGGAATGGCCTGGGTTGCAACTGGAGAGTTAGCAGCTGCTGTATCAAAAGCAGGTGGTTTAGGTACTATAGGAGCTGGAAATGCTCCCAAAGATGTAATAAAAGAAGAAATTAGAAAAGTTAAAGAAGTTACTGACAATAATTTTGCTGTAAATATTATGTTGTTGTCACCATTTGCAAAAGATATAGTAGATTTAGTTATTGAAGAAAATGTACCTATTGTAACCACAGGTGCAGGTAATCCCGGTAAATTTATTGATAGATTCAAAAAAAACAATATTAAAGTAGTACCTGTGGTTTCATCAGTCGCTTTGGCTAAAAGATTAGTTAGAACTGGTGTTGATGCAGTAATTGCTGAAGGAACTGAAGCTGGTGGACATATTGGAGATTTAACAACAATGACATTAGTTCCTCAACTTGTTGATGCAATTGATATACCTGTAATTGCTGCTGGTGGTGTTGCAGATGGTAGAGGATTTGCTGCTGCATTATCATTAGGTGCTTCCGGTGTTCAAATGGGAACAAGATTTGTTTGTGCTAATGAATCAATTGCACATAAAAAGTACAAGGAAGCAATTATAAATGCTAGAGATAGAGATGCAGTAGTAACAGGTAGAAGTACTGGTCATCCTGTTCGTAATTTAAAAAACCAATTAACCCGAAAAATTGATAAATTGGAACAAGAAGGTGTAGATAAAGAAAAAATAGAAGAAATTGGTTCCGGTAAATTAAGAGAAGCAGTTATTGAAGGTAATATTGATAACGGAAGTGTTATGGCAGGACAAATTGCAGGTATGGTAACTGATATATTACCTGTTAAAGAAATTATAAATAATATTATTAGTGATACTATAAAAGTAATTCAAAAAAACAATGATTATATAAGGGAATAATTTTCCTTTTCTGATATAAAATTTCGTGGTTATCTTAGGGGGTGTAAACAGGTTATATATAAAGTAGTGTAAAAACTATAAGTTTTTAAAAACAATCAAAGTTAGTTGGATTAAGAAAGGTGGATGTATAATGAGAAAAGCAACTATAACAGGTTGGGGAAAATATTTACCCCCAAATGTTATGACAAATAAAGATTTAGAAGAGATCGTTGATACAACTGATGAATGGATAAGAAAAAGAACAGGAATAAAACAAAGAAGAATAGTTGATGAAGATACTGCAACATCTGATATAGCTATTGAAGCTTCAAAGGAAGCTTTAAAGAGAGCTAATTTAGATGCTGACCAATTAGATTTAATTATTGTATCGACTGTAACTCCAGATATGGCATTTCCTGCTACAGCCTGTATTGTACAGGATAAAATAGGTGCAGCTAATGCTGCAGCTTTTGACCTAGAAGCTGGCTGTTCTGGATTTGTATATGGTTTAAGTGTTGGTGCACAGTTTATTGAAAGTGGATTATATGACAACATTTTAGTAATTGGTGCTGAAACTTTATCAAAAATTACGGATTGGGAAGACAGAAACACCTGTGTGTTATTTGGTGACGGTGCAGGAGCTGCTGTTTTACAGCCAACTGATAAAGGAGGATTTTTATCATTTGACTTAGGGTCTGATGGTAGTGGAGCAGATGCTCTTTATATGGAAGCAGGAGGATCAAGGAATCCTGCAACATTAGAAACTGTTAAAAACAAACAACATTATATAAGAATGGAAGGTAACCCAGTCTTTAAATTTGCTGTTAAAACAATGAAAAAAGCATCAATTGATGTAATAAAAAAGGCAAATCTAACTACAGATGATATTGATTTACTGATTCCTCATCAGGCTAATACTAGAATAATTGAATCAGCACGAAGAAGATTAAAGCTTGATGAAGATCAAGTATATGTAAATTTACCAGATCTGGGTAATACATCAAGTGCTTCTGTTGCAATTGCAATGGCAGAAGCTAGAGAAAACGGTAAAATTTCTAATGGAGATAATCTTCTATTAGTAGCTTTTGGTGCTGGTCTAACCTGGGCAGCAACTGTAATTGAGTGGAATGAAAACATATAATAAGTAATGGAGTGATTGATAATGAGTAAATTAGCTTTTGTATTTCCTGGTCAAGGATCCCAATATGTAGAGATGGGAAAAGATTTTTATGAAAATTTTGAATTGGCCAAAGAATATTATAAAAAAGCAAATAATATATTAGGTTTTGATTTAAAGAAACTTTGTTTTGAAGGGCCTGAAGAAAAACTAACTGAAACACAAAATACACAACCAGCTATATTCACAGTAAGTATGATAGCTTATGAATTATTAAAAAAAGAAGGTATAGAACCTGAAATGGTAGCTGGTCATAGTTTAGGAGAATATGCAGCACTTTGTGCGGCAGGAGTTTTTGACTTTGAAACTGGACTAAAGTTAGTAAGAAAAAGAGGAGAATTAATGGCTTCTGCTGTTACAGATGGTTCTGAAGGTACAATGGCAGCTATAATAGCTTTAGATCAATCAAAGATTGAGAAAATCTGTAATAAAGTTGATGGAGTCTGTGAACTAGCTAATATTAATTCACCGATGCAAATTGTTATTTCTGGTGAAAAGGAAGCTATAAAAAAAGCAATGGAATTAGCAACTGAAGAAGGGGCTAAAAAAGTTGTTGAACTAAATGTTAGTTCAGCTTTTCATTCACAGCTTATGGAACCTGCTAAAAATAAATTGAAAAAATATATAGAAGAAATTGATTTTAATGATCCAACAATTCCGGTGGTTGCTAACAGTACTGCTGATATAGTGAAAGATAGAAATGAAATTGTATCTGCTTTAGAAAAACAGTTAACTAGTCCGGTTAGATGGGTTGAAAGTATGGAATTAATGAGCAGTAAAGGTATAGATGTTGCCCTTGAAGTTGGTCCAGGTAGAGTATTAAAAGCTCTTATGAGAAGAATTGATCGTTCAATTAAAACATACAATGTTGAAGATAAAGCGAGTTTAGAAAAAGCAATTAAAAAAATATAAATTTGGAGGTTCAAAAATATGAGTAATAGAGTTGTAATAACAGGACTTGGAGTTGTTTCAGCCCTTGGTATGGAAGCAAAAGAGTTCTGGAATAATTTAATAGATGGTAAATCAGGTGTATCAAGGATTGAAAATTTTGACCCAGAAGAATATCCTAGCCAAATAGGTGCTGAAATTAAGGATTTTGATCCTGGTAAGTATATAGACCGTAAGGATGCTAAAAGAATGGCAGCATTCACTCAGTATGCGGTTTATGCAGCGTTAAAAGCACTTGAAGATGCAAATCTTGAAATCACAGAAGATATTGCAAATGAAAGTGGAGTATTGATTGGTTCAGGTATTGGTGGAATAGAGGTTTTTGAAAATCAAATTGAAAGACTTGTCAAAAGAGGGCCAAGAAGAATAAGTCCTTTCTTTATTCCAATGATGATTTCAAATATGGCAGCAGGCCAAGTTGCAATTTATACAAATGCTAAGGGACCAAATAGTAATGCAGTAACTGCATGTGCTTCAGGAACTCACTCAATTGGTGAAGCATCTGAAATTATTAAAAGAGGAGATGCTAAAGTAATGATAGCTGGTGGGGCAGAAGCATCTATAACACCATCAGCTGTTGCAGGCTTTAGTAATATGAAAGCTCTTTCTACTAGAAATGATGAACCACAAAAAGCTAGTAGACCGTTCGATAAAAATAGAGATGGATTTGTAATTGGTGAAGGTAGTGGAGTAGTAATATTAGAAGACTATGAATTTGCTAAAAAACGTGGGGCTAATATAATTGCTGAAGTAAGTGGTTATGGTATGTCAGCTGATGCATATCATATGACTCAACCTGCTCCTAATGGAGAAGGCGCATACAGAGCTATGAAGATGGCTGTAGAGAAGTCTAATGCTTCATACAATGATATAGGTTACATTAATGCTCACGGGACTTCTACACCCTTTAACGATAAGCTGGAAACACAAGCTATAAAAGATCTATTTAAAGACCATGCTTATGAATTAGCAGTTAGTTCTACAAAGTCTATGACTGGACATTTATTAGGAGCTGCAGGAGGAATAGAAGCAATAGCATCTGCATTAGCAATCAGAGATAATATATTACCTCCGACAATTAACTATGAAACTAAAGATCCTGAATGTGATTTAGACTATGTACCAAATAAAGCTAGAGAAGTAAAAGATCTTAATGCAGTAATGTCAAATTCATTTGGTTTCGGTGGTCAAAATGCATGTATAGTATTAAATAGAATAGAGTAATAACAATAAGTTATGAAAAATTAAAAAAAGGTACGGGGTCACCCGTACCTTTTGTTTAAAATATAATTATTTAGTAAAATATGTTGATTAATACTTTTCCCAATGAATAACTTCATCTAACTCTTTTTTGTTTGGGTGAGGATTTTCATCTGGATATCCAACTGTAACAATAGATATGAGCTTATATTCCTGTGGTACATCTAACATATCTTTAACTTCTGAAGTATATGGTTTTCCATAACTTCCTATCCAGCAAGTTCCTAAGCCTAATTCTTTAGCGGCTAGAAGTATATATGTTGTGACATTAGAACCATCTTCTAGATGATGTTTTACATCTTCACTAAAGACAGCGATTGCTGCTGGAAACTTTTTATCTTGATCAGTTAGTTCTTCAAGTCTTTTAATCTTATCATCTTCAGTTACTACTACAAACTGCCATGGTTGTACATTATTCGCAGTTGGAGCATATCTAGCAGTTTCTACAACTTTTTCTAATTTGTCCTTTTCGACCTCTTGATCTTTAAGTTCTCTAATTGATCTTCTTGACTTTAATAATTTAATACCTTCCAAAATTAAGTCCCCCTCTTTTTTGTATTACAATCTAACAATAATCATTATAATAAATATTGAAGATTAATACATTAGAGATTATAACGAAAAAAACGTTATAAAATTGTTAATTATTACAAAAGGAATAAGTGGAAGATATTGAGAATTAATATATAGGGGAAATAATTGAAATAATTTCCATAATTCTGTTTATAAACTAATAATAGGAGGTGAAAAATATATTAAAATAGATACAATTTCTAATTTTTATATTGATAACATATCTTAATTTTTAAAAGGAGGAATAATTAATGGAGTCTCAAAAGAAAAACGCTGTTAGAGATATTTCTAAACTTCCTAAAGCTCAAGCAATATTTTTAGGATTACAGCATGCGCTTGCTATGTTTGGTGCTACAATTTTAGTACCTATTTTAACAGGTTTGCATGTATCTGTTGCATTATTTACTGCAGGTGTTGGTACATGGGCCTTTCACCTTATTACTAAAAAGAAGGTACCTGCATATTTAGGTTCTTCATTTGCATTTATTGCACCAATTTCTTTAGTTGTTGAACAACATGGTGGAATTCCTGCAGCTCAGGGTGGAATAATTATGGCAGGAATAATTTATATGATAGTTGCATTTATAATTTATAAAGTTGGTCCTGGACTTATTAAGAAAGTTTTCCCACCAATTGTTACTGGTCCAGTTATTATGATTATTGGATTAACTTTAGCGCCAGTAGCTATTAACTCATCTACAGGTAGTGTACAAAATGTTGTAGTTGCAATTGCAGCCTTATTAGGTGCTGTAATAGCTGCTATATTTGCTAAAGGTTTCTTGAAAATAGTTCCAATTATTGTTGGTTTAGTAGTTGGTTATGTTGTGGCTATTATTGTTGGTATTGTTGATTTTACTCCAATCTTAGACAAAGCTTGGTTAGGATTACCACAATTTACAGTTCCAGCTATTAATATGAGAGCTATTACAATAATTGCACCCGTTGCTATTGTTTCAATGGTAGAGCACGTTGGTGATATTCTAGCTATTAGTGAAACAATAGGTAAAGGTAGACAGTTATTAACTGATCCAGGTATTCACAGAACAATGGCTGGTGATGGTATTGCTACTGCAATCGCTGGTATATTTGGTGGACCACCAAATACAACCTATGGTGAAAACACTGGTGTTTTAGCTATTACTAAAGTATATGATCCATTAGTAATGAGAATCGGTGCTACATTTGCAATAGTTATGGCTGTTATCCCTAAATTTGGTGGATTTATTGAAACTATCCCAGGTGCTGTTATAGGCGGTATTTCAATACTATTATATGGTATGATAGCTGCTATTGGTATTAGAACATTAGTTGAAAACCAAGTTGATCTTAAGTTATCAAGAAACTTAGTTGTAGGTGCTGTAACCTTAGTATTAGGTTTAGGTGGAGCATCACTTTCCTTCTGGGGATTAGAGTTTTCAGGTATGGCATTAGCCGCACTTGTTGGTATTATACTTAATCTAGTTCTTCCAGGTGGAGAAGAAAAAATAGCTACTACTTAATTTATAATGATATAATAAGAATAATAAAGTAAAACAGATATATATAATATAGTAACAATAAAGGCAACCTTCTGGGTTGCCTTTATTTATTTATATTTGACAAAAAAACAAATTAATTAGAAAAAATTATTGTTATTTCTTCCAAATCATTTATATCTATGTTATAATACTATATGTACAATTCACAAATAAACTTTTCCAGGATGGTGAAATAGATGAAAGAGCTAATTGGAATAACTATAGCAGATGCTTTAAAATTAGAAAAGATGAGTGATGTTGAGGTTTTAGCAGGCAAAGAAGGTTTAGATCGTAATATTACCAAAGTAAATATTATGGAAGTTCCTGATATTGTAGATTGGGTAAAAGAAGGAGAACTACTGTTTACTACACTTTATTCAATAAAAGATGATCAAGATGCATTGAAAAATTTAATTCCTAAATTAGCAGAGAAAAATTTGGCTGGACTTGGTATCAAACCAGGAAGATATATTAATCAAATTCCAGAATTTATGATTGAACAAGCAAAATTACATAACTTTCCATTGTTAAAAATCCCGTATGATTTTTCCTTTTCAGAGTTTATTAATCCAATATTAAGTGAAATATTAAATGTACAGACTAGGTTTTTAGAAAAAACTTTAAATATTCATGAAGTTTTAACTAACACTGTTTTATATGAAAACGGTCTTGACCGTCTTTCAACAGTTTTAGTTGATATGATAAAAAATCCTGTATTAATTGTTGATTCAAATATGGCATTGATGTCTTATTCAATACCAGATGAGTTTAATAACCAAATTAATAAAGATGATTTATTAAAAACAGTTAAAATAAATGGTAAAAAGGAAACTGAAGAAGAAATATATGGGTATAGATGTAAGAAAAAGACTGTAAAATTAAATGATAAGAACGTAAAATTAATAAAAATACCTATAATAACACCAAATAGTCACTTTGGTTACTTATTTGCATGGGAATATGAAAAAAGTATTAACAATTTAGATATATCAACACTTAAATGGGCAAGTACTATTGCTGCTTTAGATATTTTGAATAAACGTTCTATTACAAATGTTGAACTAAAATATAAAAATGAATTACTTTATGATATTTTAAAAGGTAAACTAAACAATAAACAAACTATTGTAAATAGAGGACAAAATATGAGCATGGAACTGGATAAAGGTTTTTCAGTTGTTGTGTTTGAACTTAAAGATCTAATATCTAAACACTTTAAAAATAAAGGTTTATTAAATGAAAACATTCAAAAAAATTATTTAGAATCAGCTAAAAGATTAATAAATGAAGATATTATAATGGGTGATTTAGGTACTTATTTAATTGCTCTTTATCCTGATAATGATAAAGATAATATTAAAGAATTTGCATCAAAGATAATAAATATGATTGATAGTGATGATAGAGATCTAGTCACTGTGGGTGTTGGCGAGTATAAAGAAGATATAATAAATTTAAATGAGAGCTATTCACAAGCAAAAAGGACTATTGTAGTAGCAAGTAAACTAAATAAAGAAAAACAGATATTCTTTTTTGAAGATTTAGGTGTTTATAAATTACTTTATAGGATAGATAAGGAAGAAAAGAACAGCTTTTTAGATAATTCAATAATACCATTATTAAAATATGATAAAGCTCATAATACAGAGTTATTAAAGACATTAAAAGCATTTTTTGAAGAAAATGGTAACTTAACAAATGTAGCCAAAAAAATATATATACATTATAATACTGTTCATTACAGACTTAAACGAATTGAAAAAATAACTGGTCTAAGTCTTGAAAATCCAGACGATAAATTGAATTTAGAGATTGCACTTAAAATGTTAAATTTTACTGATATACTTGGTGGAGAAGATGTATGATCAAATCATTGAAGGTGATTTAGTAAAAGAAAACTATGGTTTAAAAGGTAAGGTTAATAGTATTTTTGATCATGTAATAAATATTAGTACAGATAAATACCATGGGTTTGCTATAACAGACCAAACAGTAATTATGGCTCCTTATCATATCAAATTGTCTAATAATAATTTCAAAAAGATACGAAAATACTTAAATGAAAATAGTATAATTTTAATTGATAATAACTATATAAAATATAATAATAAATTTTTAAAATATAATAATAAAAATAGTTTTCATGGAATTATAAAAGAAACTTCATATAATAAAGACAAGTTAATAAAAAATACTGAATATATTATAAAAAATTTTGCAAAAAATGGTAGTTTAGATAAAACAATAATTAATTTTAAAAGTATTATAAAAGGTGATTTGCAATTACTAACTCCATTACAAAAACATTTTTATAAAATATTAAAAGATATTATAAATGGTAAGAAAAATGCAAATGATTTATTAGGACTAGGTATTGGACTTACACCAACTGGAGATGACTTTATTGTAGGTTATTTGTCTGCAGTTGAAGCTGGATTATGTGATGATAAGTACCAATTCAGAGATGTTTTAACAACTAAAGGTATTTTTAATAAAACCACAAATGTTAGTGCATTACATCTTAATGGAGTATTAGAGCATCGATTCAATGCACAATTAGTGGTATTATACAAAAATATAGATAATTCTGATATAAATTATATAAATAATGCCAAAAAGCTTATTAAGATAGGCAGCACATCAGGTTTAGATATGCTGTCTGGGATATATTTTGCTTTAACTATGTAATGATACAAATAAAAACGTTATTTATTGTAAAATATAACAAAGGAATCATTAATGAATTCTTGAATATTTTATATTGGAATTAAACTTAATATTAATTTTTAATATATCAAGGGAGGGACTCAGTTGAAAGACAAAATCAAAGAACTAAAAGAAAAAAGAGAAAAGATTGCGTTGGGTGGTGGCCCTGAAAGAATTGAAAAGCAACATAATAAGGGTAAGTATACTGCTCGAGAAAGAATTGACATGTTGTTTGATGAAGGAAGTTTCCAGGAAATAGGAATGTTTGTAGAACACCATTCTCAAGACTTAGGAATGGATAAAAAAGATATACCTGCAGACGGTGTAGTAACTGGACATGGAACAATCGATGGAAGAACCGTTTATGTTTATGCCCAAGACTTTACTACAATGGGTGGATCATTAGGTGAAATGCATGCTAAAAAGATAAGCAGAGTAATGGACTTAGCTAGAAAAGCAGGTTCACCTTTTATATCATTACTTGATTCCGGTGGAGCAAGAATTCAAGAAGGAGTTAATTCACTTAAAGGTTATGGTGAAATTTTTAAAAGAAACACTCAAAACTCCGGTGTTATTCCACAGATTTCAGTAATATTAGGACCATGTGCTGGTGGAGCAGTTTATTCTCCAGCAATCACAGACTTTGTATTTATGGTTGACCATACTTCTAAAATGTTCATTACCGGTCCACAGGTTGTAAAATCAGTTACCGGTGAAGAAGTGAGTGCTGAAGATTTAGGTGGAGGTAGCACACATAACCAAGTAAGTGGTGTTGCTCAATTCTTAGCAGACAATGAAGAACAAAGTTTTGAACAGATTAAAAAACTAATTTCATTTATACCAAATAATAATCTTGAAGGTGCTTCAGTTGTTGAAACAAATGATACACCAGATAGAATTGAAGAAGATCTACAAGATCTAGTACCAATTAATCCTAATAAGGCATATGATATTAGAGATGTAATTGAACAAATAGTTGATGATAAAGACTTTTTTGAAGTTCATAAGTATTTTGCAAAAAATATTGTAGTGGGTTTTGCAAGAATGAATGGACGATCTATTGGTATCGTTGCAAACCAACCAGGATTTAAAGCAGGTACATTAGATATTGACTCTTCTGATAAAGCTGCTAGATTTATTAGATTCTGTGATGCATTTAATATTCCACTATTATCATTAACTGATGTTCCAGGATATCTACCAGGTGTAGAACAAGAATATGGTGGAGTAATTAGACATGGAGCTAAATTGCTTTATGCATTCTCTGAAGCTACAGTACCAAAAATCAATGTTATCTTAAGAAAAGCTTATGGTGGAGCATATATAGCAATGAACAGTACTCACCTAGGTGCAGACTATGTATTTGCATGGCCAAATGCAGAAATTGCTGTAATGGGTCCAGAAGGTGCTGCTAATGTTATCTTTAGAAGAGAAATTAAAGCTGCTGATGATTCAGATAAGAAACGTCAAGAAAAAATTGATGAATATAGAGAAAGTTTTGCTAATCCTTACCAAGCAGCTCAAGAGGGCTATGTTGATGATGTAATAGATCCTAGAAATACTAGACCTAGAATTATCAGAGCATTTGAATCAGTAATTGGTAAAAGAGAAAGCAATCCAAATAAAAAACACGGTAATATACCTTTATAGAATATAAAAAGGAGGCATTAATGTGAATCCTCTAGAACTTTTAAGAGATCCATCGCTTGTGCAATCGATGACTATAAACGAAAAAATGATCTCAGGTTTAATGGTTGCACTTCTGGGTATGGCTATTGTTTCTTTAGTACTTTTCTTACTAATGATAGTAGTAGAAATACTAAAAAAAGCTTTTTATTCAGATGATATGAGTTTTAAAGAAGATAAAGCTAAAGTTCAAACTAAAACTCAGGTAGCAGAACCTGAATTTGATGATCAAAATGAAAAAGTTGCAGCAATTATGGCTGCAATAATGAGTTTAGATGGAATGAACAAAGGTAATTTTAAAATTAAAAGAATTAAAAGAACCAATGATGATGTACCTATTTGGGGTAGAGTTGCCCGCGGAGGCGGAATATCAGAAAATAATAAAGGAGAGTTATTATGAGCAAAAAATTCAAAGTAAAAGTTAACGATGAATTATATGAAGTTGAAGTAGAAGAGGTTCAAGGTGGAAATCAAACAGTATCTACTACTGAAAGTACTACAAAACCATCTCCTAAACCTAGTACAAGTTCAAAACCTAAATCAACATCAAAACCAAAGCCTAAACCAAGAAAGAAAAAAAGTCCATCTCCTAGTACTGGAGGCGGAGGATCTATAGATGCTCCAATGACAGGGACTGTATTAGAAGTAAAAGTTAGTGAAGGAGATTCAGTAAACTCAGGAGACTTAGTATTAGTATTAGAAGCTATGAAAATGGAAAACGAAGTATATGCACCAGCATCTGGAACAGTAAAAGAAGTAAATGTAAGTGCAGATCAAAAAGTAGAAGCTGGAGACGTATTAGTAGTTATAGAATAAGTTTTTTATGATAGGAGGTTAGAAAAGTGGTAGAGGTTTTTATAGAATTTTTTCAGGGAACCGGGATTATGGCTTTAACTTTAAAACAAGTTATTATGATAGCTGTTTCATTAGTTTTATTCTATCTCGGTATTGTTAAAAAGTATGAACCATTACTGTTAGTTCCAATTGCATTTGGTATGTTATTGGTTAACTTGCCGTTAACTAATATGATGGCTTATGGAACTGAAGCAGAGGCTGCGGGATTACTTAGATACTTTTATATGGGTAATGCTCTTGGTATCTTTCCCCCAATTATATTTATGGGTGTTGGAGCTATGACCGACTTTGCTCCATTAATAGCAAATCCTAAGAGTTTACTTTTAGGTGCTGCAGCACAGTTTGGTATTTTCTTTACATTCTTAGGAGCTATACTATTAGGATTTACCGGTCAACAGGCTGCTCCAATAGGAATAATCGGTGGAGCAGATGGACCAACAGCTATTTATTTGGCTTCACAACTTGCACCAGAATACTTAGGTGCTATAGCAGTAGCTGCTTATTCATATATGGCTTTAGTACCTGTAATTCAGCCCCCAATAATTAGGGCATTTACAAGTGAAGAAGAAAGAAAAGTAAGAATGAAACAGTTAAGACCTGTTTCTAAGGTAGAGAAAGTATTATTTCCAATCTTAGTAACAATAGTTGTTGTATTATTATTACCACCTGCTGCTCCATTAGTAGGAATGTTAATGTTAGGTAATTTATTTAAAGAAGCAGGTGTTGTTGATAGATTAGGTGATACAGCTCAAAACTCTTTAATAAATATAGTAACAATTTTCTTAGGACTTGCAGTTGGTGCTTCAGCTTCAGCTGAGAAGTTCTTACAAGTTAATACAATTCAGATTTTAGTATTAGGAGTAGTCGCATTTGGTATTGGTACAACAGCAGGTGTATTATTAGGTAAATTAATGCACAGACTATCTGGAGGAGAAGTTAATCCAATGATAGGAGCTGCTGGAGTATCTGCTGTACCAATGGCTGCTAGAGTAGTTCAAAAAGAAGGTCAAAAAGCTGATCCATCAAACTTCTTATTAATGCATGCAATGGGACCTAATGTTGCAGGTGTAATTGGGTCTGCAGTAGCTGCAGGAGTAATGATGTCGATCTTCGCATAATAAATGTTACAAAAGTTCGGTTAAATATTTATGGTATTTCACAAAGGAATTTCTAGTATTCATCAAGAATTTGTATAATAGTACTAAAAAGTAGGGATAATTTGATTACTTAGTGCAATAAACTAGAAATTATAAATATTTGAATTACCTCGTAGAAAGGGGTGGTAGCAAATAAGTAAGAGTTTAAAAACTCGATATAATTTGTGTAATATCAATCAATCAAAAAACAAAACAAAAATAAAATTAAAAGGTTAAAAATTCTAAGGAGGAATTAATAATGTTTAAAGAAAGTCCAGTAGAAGTATCACAAAAAGAAATCACATTTAAGGTAGAGGAATTAGAGCCATTTTTAAGTGCACCACAGTTAGATATGGCTACACCACAACCATGTAAAATTGAATTAAAAGACGGATCCACAATGTTAATTAGAGAAGTTAAAAAAGAAGAAATTCCAATGCTTCTTGATTATGTTAAAAACTTTATGGAAAAAGGTTCAAAAGACTTTTATGATATCGTAGGAGCTAGAGTATATGCTGAGCTTTTAGGATATTTAAGAAATCGTCTAAAAGATCCTTATCTTTTCGTAGGAGCTATTGACGGAGAAATCGTTGGATTTGCTAATGGTCGTGTAAGAGATAAAGATGTTAACATTTCATTACACACAATGGCATTCAAAAGAGGTTTAAGAATTGGTGCTACATTATACTACAGAAAATTAGTTTATGCTTTTGAAGAACAAAAGAATAATGAAGTTTGGTCTACATTCGAAAGCTATAATGGACTAAAAAGATGGGGTATTGGAATGGCTCAACCATCTTATCCATATCCTGAGTATCAACACGAACTCGGTGGAGCAAGAGTATTCTATGTTGACCAACAATACTGGAATGCTGCTGTAAAAGATTATGTAAGCCAAATGGTAGGAAACGACCTTTCATTTGATGTTTCTGATGAACTTCTAGAAAAAAATGATAACTTAGTTATGCCAGAAGGAGTTAATATTTAATTTAAAATAATAAATAATTCAGATTGAAAAAGGTAATAAAAATCCCCACTTTAAATTGTAAAAATTTGGGGTGGGGATTCTTTAAAAAGGAGTTGTTAATATGGCTAAGAAAGCTTTAATTAAAGAAGGTACCTATTTTGACTCAGTTACTTTAATGTCAATTTCTAAAGAACTTAAAAAAATTGATGGTGTTACAGAAGCTACTGTTATTATGGGTACTGATGCGAACAAAGGAATTTTAGAAACAGCTGGTTTATTATTACCAGAAGCTGAATCTGCAGATCCCAATGATTTAATATTGGTTATAGATGGTAAAGAAGAGGTTATAGAAGAAGTTTTTGAACAAGCAGAAATACTATTAGATGAAAAGAAATCATTTAGGAGATAAAGATGTTAACATTTCATCACACACAATGGCATTCAAAAGAGGTTTAAGAATTGGTGCTACATTATACTACAGAAAATTAGTTTATGCTTTTGAAGAACAAAAGAATAACGAAGTTTGGTCTACATTTGAAAGCTATAATGGACTAAAAAGATGGGGTATTGGAATGGCTCAACCATCTTATCCATATCCTGAGTATCAACACGAACTCGGTGGAGCAAGAGTATTCTATGTTGACCAACAATACTGGAATGCTGCTGTAAAAGATTATGTAAGCCAAATGGTAGGAAACGACCTTTCATTTGATGTTTCTGATGAACTACTAGAAAAAAATGAAAACTTAGTTATGCCAGATGGAGTTAATATTTAATTTAAAATAATAAATAATTCAGAATAATTCAGATTGAAAAGGGTAATAAAAATCCCCACTTTAAATATATACTAAATTTGGGGTGGGGATTCTTTAAAAAGGAGTTGTTAATATGGCTAAGAAAGCTTTAATTAAAGAAGGTACCTATTTTGACTCAGTTACTTTAATGTCAATATCAAAAGAACTCAAAAAAATTGATGGTGTTACAGAAGCTACTGTTATTATGGGTACTGATGCGAACAAAGGGATTTTAGAAACAGCTGGTTTATTATTACCAGAAGCTGAATCTGCAGATCCCAGTGATTTAATATTGGTTATAGATGGTAAAGAAGAGGTTATAGAAGAAGCTTTTGAACAAGCAAATAAACTATTAGATGAAAAGAAATCATCATCTGGTGAACAAGAAGACTATAAACCTGGATCATTAGATGGTGCTTTGGAATTACAACCAGACTCTAATCTAGTTATTATTTCTGTTCCGGGTGATTATGCTGCTCGCGAAGCTAGAAAAGCCTTAAATCGCGGACTACATGTTATGTTATTTAGCGATAATGTATCTGTAGAAGATGAAATTGCATTAAAAGAACTTGCAACAGAAAAAGGACTATTACTAATGGGACCTGATTGTGGTACATCCATAATTAATGGTGCTCCACTTGCTTTTGCTAATGTTGTAAATCGAGGACCTGTTGGTATTGTTGCTGCAGCTGGTACAGGTGCACAAGCAGTATCTACTCTAGTAGATCGTCAAGGAGTAGGATTATCTCAGGTTATTGGTTTAGGTGGACGTGACCTTAAATCTAAAGTAAAAGGTAGAGAAATGATTAAAGATATGAAAGCTTTAGATAACGATGATATGACAGAGGTTATTGTATTAGTTTCAAAACCACCAGCAAAAGAAGTAAGTGAAAAGATAATGGAAGAAGTTAAAAAGTTAAACAAACCAGTTGTGGTTAATTTCTTAGGTGGTGACCCATCAGTTGTTGAAGGAACAGATGCTGTCTGGGCAGATACTTTAGAAGCTGCTGCAGTAAAAGCTGTTGCTTTAGTCAAAGGTGATAATGAAGAAAACAATCTTCAATTGACTGATGAAGAAATATCTAAATTAGCTAAAGAAGAAACTGCAAATATGAATGATAAGCAAAAATATTTAAGAGGTCTTTATGGTGGAGGTACACTTAATAGTGAAGCAGTAGTTCTACTTTCTGATATGATTGGAGATATTTATTCAAATGCTCCGTTAAAAAAAGAATTAGCTTTAAAAGAAGATTTAAAAAGTATTAAAAATACTATAATAGATTTAGGAGAAGATGAGTTTACAAGAGGAAAACCACACCCAATGATTGAACCTTCATTAAGAAATGAAAGGCTATTACAGGAAGTTAAAGATGAAGAGGTTGCTGTTGTTCTAATAGATGTTGTATTAGGCTATGGTTCTCACTCAGATCCTGCTGGAGTAGCTGCTGAAGGAATTAAAGAAGCAAAAGAAATAGTTGCTGCCCGTGGAGGTTATTTATCTGTAATTGCATCAGTTTGTGGTACAGAAAATGACCCACAAAATCTTCAAGCACAGGAAGAAAAATTACGTCAGGTTGGAGCTAAAGTACTCCCCACAAATGTTCAGGCTGTGCGCGTGGTTAGCAAAATAATAAGTGATTTAAATTAAGGGGGAGAGATAATATGACTAAAAAATTAGAAGATTTATTTAAGGAAGAGTTAAAGGTTGTTAATATTGGTCTGGAATCTTTTGCCGAAAATCTAAAAAAAGAAGGATATGACGCAATTCAGGTTGAATATAAACCACCAGCAGGTGGAGATGCAGAAATGATTGAACTATTAGATAAATTAGATAGTATAAGTGATAAAATTAAAAAAGCAAATGAAGAAGCATTAGAGAGAATACAAGAAAGTGAACCAATAGTAGTAGATGTTCAACCAGCAAAAGATGTATTGCCAAATTATGGTGGAAAAATGATTCTTCATGCTGCTCCTGAAGAAAAATGGGAAGATATGGCCGGTCCAGTCAGAGGTGCTGCAATAGGTGCCTGTATTTATGAAGGATGGGCTGATGATGAAGAAGCTGCTGAAGAAATGCTTGATGCTGGTGAAGTTACATTTGAGCCTGCACATTTTCATAACGCTGTAGGACCAATGACTGGTGTTGTTTCACCATCAATGCCTGTATGGATTGTTGAAAACAAAACTTATGGTAATAAAGCTTATACTACTTTAAATGAAGGACTTGGAAAAGTTCTAAGATTTGGAGCAAATGGTCCAGAAGTAATTAAAAAATTAAAATGGATGGAAGAAGTTCTAGCTCCAGTTTTAAGTGCAGCTTTAGGAAAAACAGAAAAAGGTATTAATTTAAGAAGTATTACATCTCAAGCATTACACATGGGTGATGAAGTACACAATAGAAATAAAGCTGCAACTTCACTATTTATTAGAGAGATAACACCATATCTATTAGAAACTGATTATTCAAATGAGGAAATTAAAGATGTTATTAAATTTATGGCAGGTAATGAGCACTTCTATCTAAACCTTTCTATGCCCGCATCTAAAGCAACAATGGATGCTGCATCTGGAGTTGAATACAGTACAGTAATTACTGCTTTAGCTAGAAATGGTGTACACTTTGGTATTACAATAAGTGGACTTGGTGATGAATGGTTTGTTGGAGATGCTCAAAAAGTTGACGGATTATACTTCCCAGGTTATACTGAAGAAGACGCTTGTTTAGATATTGGTGATAGTACAATATCTGAAACTGCCGGTGTAGGTGGATTTGCAATGGCTGCTGCTCCTGCAATTGTAGGATTTGTAGGTGGTACAGTTGCTGATTCAATTAGATTCACAAAAGACATGTATGAAATAACAGTTGGAGAAAATAAAAACTTTACAATACCTCCATTAAACTTTAGAGGTACTCCAACCGGAATAGATTTAGTGAAAATAATTGAAAAAGATATTTTACCTGCAATTAATACTGGTATTGCTCACAAAGATCCTGGTATCGGACAGATTGGAGCAGGATTAGTTGATCCTCCGAAGAAATGTTTTAAAGATGCACTTAGGGCTTTTGTCCAAAAATATACTAAATAAAAGGAGAGATTTTAATGAAATTATATGATTTAACTCAGAATATTGGTGTTTCTACTCCACCATGGCCAACTTATGAACCTTTAGAAATGAAGTATTTTAAACGTCTTTCAACTGAAAGAGTAAATGGCCAAATTATAAAAACTAGTAATCACATTGGTACACACTTAGATGGTGAAAGACACTTCTGGACAGCTGGTAGAGATATGGCTAGCATTCCTCTAGAAGATCTTTTTGGAGATGCTGTTATTGTTGACTTAAGTGACGCTGTTGGAGATTATGATCTTTATACTTCTGAAATGATTGAAGAAAGAGTAGAAGTTAAAGAAAATGATATCCTTATTATAAATACTGGTTACCACAAATATGGATGGGATCAACCAGAAGCTGATGAAGAAAGATATTTCATGAAACATCCTGGTCCTAACTATGAATTCGCTGAATGGGCTATGGAAAAGAAACTTAAATGGATTGGTGTTGACTGTGGTTCTGCAGATCATCCAATGAATACTGTAATTAAAAAATTGAGACCTGATCTTGCAAAAGAAGCAGAAGAACACTTAGGAAAACCTTTAGATGAGGTATTCACTCATCCAGAGAGCAGACAACTTATGCACACTAAATTATTCCCTGAAGGAATAATCCATGCTGAAAACCTTGGTGGAGAAATTGATAAGCTTCTCAACCAAAGAGTTAAAGTAGGATTCTTCCCATGGAAAGGTGTAGACTTAGAGTCCAGTATTGGACGTTGTGTAGCATTTGTTGAGTAATTAAAAAAATACGGAATCCTGCTTTATTGCAGGGTTCCTTTATTTCTTTTTAATATATAATAAATGGAGGTATAATAATGAAATTAACTATCGCATTAGGTGGTAATGCAATATTACAACCGGGCCAAGATGGTACTGCTGAAGAACAGTTTAAAAATGTTCTATCAACAAGTGAACAAATTGGTCAATTAGTAAAAGATGGTCATGAAGTAGTTATAACACATGGTAATGGCCCTCAGGTTGGAAATATATTAATACAACAAGATAAAGCAAAAGATTCTGTACCAGCTATGCCTCTTGATGTTTGTGGATCACAAACTCAAGGATTTATAGGGTATATGTTGCAAAATAGTTTGCATAATGTATTTGCTGATTTGGGATTAGATAGAAATGTAGCAACTGTTGTAACACAGGTTTTAGTAAATAAAGAAGATAGTGCTTTTGATAATCCTACAAAACCAGTAGGACCTTTCTATGATAAAGACTATGCAGATAAAATGGTAGAAGAAAAAAATGAAGATTGGATTGAAGACAGTGGAAGAGGTTGGAGAAAAGTTGTTCCATCACCAATTCCTGAAAGAATCGTTGAAGCTCCAATCATTAATGACTTAGTAAAAAATGGAGAAACTGTTATAGCATCTGGTGGTGGAGGAATTCCAGTTGTTGAAAAAGACAATAAAATTCACGGTGTAGAAGCTGTAATTGATAAAGACAGAGCTGGATGTCTTTTAGCTCAAGAGATTGAATCAGATGTATTTTTAGTTCTAACTGATGTTTCTAACGCATATATTAACTTTGGTGAAGAAAATGAAGAAGCTATAGGTGAAATAAGTGTAGAAGATATGCAAGAGCATATCGATCAAGGTTACTTTGGTGAAGGAAGTATGAAACCAAAAGTTCAAGCTGCTGTAGACTTTGTGAAAAGTGGTGGAGACCAAGCTATTATTACTTCAATTGAAAAAGTAATAGAAGCAGTTCATGGTAATGCAGGAACAAGAATTACTAAGTAGTGTTTTTAGATATTGATGGAGGTGAAATATATTAATGATTAATGAAATAGAATATTTTAAACCAGAATCTCTAGAAGAAATTTTTGAAATTCTAGATGAAAATAATGGTGATACAGCATTATTAGCTGGTGGTACTGATCTTTTTATAGAAATGAAGCATAAGACTAGAAAACCTGATTATGTAATTGATGTTAAAGGTTTAGAAGAATTATCTAAACTTGAAGAAAGAGATGATGGACTTTTTATTGGCGGAACTGTTACATGTAATCAAATAATCGAAAGTGAACTGGTTAATAAAGATTATAAAGTATTAGCAGATGCAGCTTTAGAAGTTGCAGCTCACCAGGTTCGTAATAGAGCAACAGTTGTAGGAAATCTATGTACAGCTTCTCCAGGTGCAGATATGTTTCCAGGACTTTTAGTATTAAAAACTAATGTTTTAGTTGAAAGTAAAGATGGAAGCAGAGAAATTCCTTTAGAAGAATTTGCAACTGGTGTAAAAAGAAATGCCTTAAAAGAAAATGAAGTTGTAAAAGGACTATTAGTTCAAAAACATGCTTCTGATGGAAGAGGAGCATATATGAAAAAAAGAAGAACTAAAGGACCTGACTTATCTGCTATAGGTGTAGCGGGTTATCTATCTAAAGAAGAAGAATATCTTGCATTTGGTTTAGGGGCAGTAGCTCCAACACCAGTATATATAGATGTCAGTGATATTTTCTTTGGTGAAGGTAGTTATGAAGAAAAAGAAGAAAAAATTCTTGAAGAAGTTGTAGATAATATTAATCCAATAGATGATGTTAGAAGTACTAAAAAATATAGAATTAAAATGTCACAAGTATATGCAAGAAGAATTCTTTCCAAACTTTGGAAAGCAGGTGATAAATAATGAAAACCATTAATTTAACAGTAAATGGAAGAGACTTTCAGTTAGATGTAAAAGATAATGAAATACTGTTAGATACTCTTAGAAAAAAATTAAACTTCACAGGTGCAAAAGAAGGTTGTGGAGAAGGCGAATGCGGTGCTTGTACAGTAATTATGGATGGTAGAGCTGTAACAAGTTGTATTATTTTATCCGTTGAAGCTGATGGTTCAGAATTAGAAACAATTGAAGGACAATCAATAGGTGAAGAGATTAGTGTTATCCAGGAAGCATTTATTGAAGAAAATGCTATTCAGTGTGGTTTTTGTACACCTGGAATGGTTATGTCAGCAAAGGCATTATTAGATAGAAATCCTAATCCTTCTGATGAAGATATTGATCTTGCTTTATCTGGTAATATCTGTCGCTGTACAGGATATTATTCTATTAGAGATGCAGTTAAACGTGCAGCTGAAAAGAAGGGAGGTAACAAATAGTGACTGAAGAAATGATTGGTAAAAGCGTTAAAAGAATAAAAGCATTAGAAAAGGTAACTGGTAATGCAACATTCGTACATGATATGGAAGTACAAGGTATGTTGTATGCAAAAATGAAATTAAGTCCACATGCACATGCTAAAATTGTTAATATAGATACTTCAAAAGCAGAAAGATTACCTGGTGTATGGAGTGTTTTAACTGGTAAGGACTTACCTTATAAAGTTGGACTTTATCTTGTAGATAAAGACATCTTAGCTGTAAATAAGGTTAGATATCAGGGAGAACCAGTTGTTGCTGTAGCAGCTGAATCAGAAGAAATTGCTGAAAAGGCTATTGAATTAATCGAGGTAGAATACGAAAAATTAGATGCAGTGTTAGATGTAAGAGATGCTGTTAAAGAAGATGCTCCATTGGTTCATGAAAATATAGAAGAATTAGAAAGTGCACCTGTCTTTTTCCCAAAAGCAGGAACAAATATTGCTCATCACACTAAAATTAGAAAAGGTGATGTAGATAAAGGTTTTGAAGAAGCAGACTATATTATAGAAAATGAATTTGATTTACCGATGGTTGATCATACTGCAATGGAGACACATACTTCAATTGGTCAGTGGAAACCAGGTAAAAAAGTTAAATTATGGACAAGTGCTCAGTCACCATTTGCTGTTAGAAATCTATTAGCAAACGGACTACACTTAAACCATGAAGACATAGAAGTTACCGTACCTTATGTTGGTGGTGGTTTTGGTGGTAAAGCTGGAATTCACTTTGAACCACTTGTAACTTGTTTATCAAGAGCTTCACAAGGTAGACCTGTTAAAATTACAATGTCTAGAATGGAAGAGTTTAACTCTGTACCTGTTAGACAGGGACTATTCTCTAGATTAAAAACAGGTGTTACAAAAGATGGTAAAATTGTTGCTCAAGAAACTGAATTCTTATGGGATAGTGGTGCTAATGCAGACTATGGTGTAAATGTTACTAGAGCTGCTGCAACAGCTGGTGCTGGACCATATGAAATAGATAATGTTAAATTAGATTCAAAAACTGTTTATACAAATAAGATATTTGGTACAGCTTATAGAGGTTTCGGACACCTTGAAATCTTATGGGCAATAGAAAGACAGATGGACTTAGTTGCAGAAGAAATTGGTATGTCACCTTATGACTTCAGAATGAAAAATGCTTTAAGAAGAGGTTCTGTAACAATTACTGGAGAACACATTGGTGAATCTCATGGTAAAATCACAGAATGTCTTGAAGCAGTTGCTAAAGAAATTGATTTTGATAATAGAAGTTCTGAAGACTTAGAAAAAGGTAAAAAACGAGGTAAAGGTATTGCGTTATTACACAAAGCACCTGCAATGCCTACAAACACTGGTACTGCTGCATTCTTGAAGTTTAATGAAAATGGTTCTGTTAACTTAACATTATCATTAGTTGATTACGGTCAAGGTACTTATACTGCCTTAGCTCAAATAGTTGCAGATCAGTTAAAGATGCCTGTTGAAAAGGTAAATGTTGTATTTGAACAAAATACCGACACACAACCTTATGACTGGCAGACAGTTGCTTCTAAAGGTCTATTTATGTCAGGTAATGCTACTATTAAAGCTTGCCAAGATATGGCACAACAGCTTAAAGAAGTAGCAGCACAACCTTTAAGAGCTTCTGTTGAAGACTTAATTATTGAAGATGAAAAAGTTAAAATTAGACACCATAAAGATCAATATGTAACCTTTAAAGAACTTGCAATGGGTTATACCTATCCAAATGGTAATGGTATTGGTGGTCCTTTAGTAGCAAGAGGTAATTATATTGCTCAAGGTCTATCAAATATTGATCCTGAAACCGGTCAAGGACATCCTGCATTAGACTGGACTTATGGTGCACATGCAGTAGAAGTAATCGTTGATGAAGAAACTGGTGAATTTGAAGTTAAAAGAATTGCATCTGCTTTTGATGTTGGTAAAGTAATTAATGAAAGCAATGTAATTGGTCAAATTCAAGGTGGAGTAATTCAGGGTTATGGTTCAGCTGTAATGGAAGGTTATCAGTTCAGTGATGATGGTAGATTATTAACTAACAGCTTTACTGACTACAAAGTTCCATCTATAGCAGATATACCAGAATTAACACCAATTATCATTGAAAATGCACAAGAAGATGGACCATATGGTGCACGTGGTGTTGCAGAACATCCAATGATTTCAATTCCACCTGCAGTAGCTAATGCTGTTCAGGATGCAATTGGTGTACAACTAAAAGAGATGCCAGTAATTCCAGAAAAATTATATGAATTAATTGAAGAAAAGAAAAATAGATAAATAACTAAATACTGATAATAACCGCTGCCAATTTAAAAAAGGCAGCGGTTTTTTTTATTATTTACTTGAAATTTTATCAAATTTCATTTATAGTAAATTTAAGAATATTTTTTAAGGGGTGTAAATTTTGTATGTATATGCATTAGTAGGTGTTAGCGGTTCAGGAAAAAGCCATAGAGCGGCATTTGTTGCTGATAAATATGATATCCCTCTTATATTAGATGACGGCCTTTTAATATACAAAGGGAGGATTTTAGCGGGTAAATCTGCTAAAAGAGACCAAAAAAAGATACAGGCAATAAGAACCGCAATTTTATTAGAAGAAGATCACCTCAATGAGTTAATTGAAGCATTAGATAGAGTAAATGAAGATAAGATATTGATCTTAGGTACATCGATGAGAATGATAGAACGTATTGTAGATAATTTAAAACTAAATGGAATTGATAGGACTATTAAAATAGATGAAATTGCTAATAAAGAAGAAATTGAAAAAGCTATTCAAACTAGAAAAAATGAAGGGAAACATGTAATACCGGTTCCTAAAATTGAGGTTAAATCCAGATTTCCTGGTTATTTTATACACTCATTAGAACTTTTTTTGGGAAAAGGAAAAGGTTCTATTAAAAAAGAGAAAACAATTGTAAGACCGAAGTTTTCATACTTTGGTAATCTTGTTATATATAATAACGTGTTAAAAGATATAATTTCTTATGAACTGTCTAAAGAAGGTGATAATCTTGACATTAAGTCAATACATATCGAAAAAAAAGACAATGAAATTTGTGTTAATATAGAAATTGTATTAAAATATGGAATAGATATTGAAAAATACATAAATGAACTGCAAAATAAACTGAATATAAATATAGATAAATTTACAGGATTATTTTTAAATAACTTAAACTTTTATGTTAGTTCACTTAATGTAGATTAAAAGGAGATGATAACTTGCTTTTAGAAGGACAGGTTGCTGTTGTAACCGGTAGTTCTCGAGGCATTGGTGCTGCTACAGCAATAAAATTAGCTAAAGAAGGTGCAGACCTTGTAGTTAATTATAATAGTGATAAAAAAAGTGCAGAAGAAACTGCTGAAAAAATTAGAGAACTTGGTAGAAAAGCTTTAGTAATACAGGGCAATGTATCTGATGGTAAACAAGCAAAAAATTTGATTAAATCAACTGTAAAAGAGTTTGGTAAAGATAGATATTTTAGTCAATAATGCTGGTATTACAAAAGATGGTCTATTATTAAGAATGAAAGAAAAGGATTTTGAAGATGTAGTTAATGTTAATTTGAAAGGTACTTTTAACTGCACAAAACATGCAATTCGATATATGATGAAACAAAGAAATGGTAAAATTGTTAATTTAAGTTCTGTTGTTGGATTAATGGGTAATGCAGGACAGGCTAATTATGCTGCTTCAAAAGCTGGTGTAGTTGGTTTTTCTAAATCAGTAGCAAAAGAGGTATCTAAAAGGGGAATTAATGTTAATGTTGTTGCACCAGGTTATATCTTAACTGATATGACCGAAGAATTACCTGAAAATGTAAAAGAAGAAATGTTGGATAACATTCCTTTAAATAGATTTGGAGAAGTTGAAGATGTTGCAAATGTAATTTTATTTTTGGTGTCTCCATTAGCTAATTACGTAAATGGTCAAACTATAAATATCGATGGAGGTATGTTAATGTGAAAGGAGGTGAAAATGATGGCAGAAGTATATGATAGAATAGTAAAAGTAGTATCAGAAGAACTTGCAATTTCAGAAGATGAAATCACTGAAGATGCCTCATTTATTGACGATCTTGGTGCTGATTCATTAGATGTTGTAGAGCTTGTTATGGCTTTAGAAGAGGAATTTGATATTGAAATTCCTGATGAAGACGCAGAGGAGATAGCAACTGTATCTGATGCAGTTAATTATATTGAGGAAAATCTTTAAACTTTAATATATAATATAGGGGGTATAATATTTATTATACCCCTGATTAATTAAGAAAACATTATAATAGGTGTGGTGAAATTTTAATGAAAGATTTTTTTGCAGAAAAAAAGTTAAATGAGTTGGAAAATAAAATAGATACTAAATTTAGTAATAAAAAACTACTAAGACGTGCCCTAACACATAAATCATTCGCAAATGAAAATTCTGAACTTAATATAAAAGACAATGAAAGACTTGAATTTTTGGGGGATTCAGTATTGAGTTTATCTATCAGTACTTATATTTTTAATAAGTATGATGGCTATAAAGAAGGAAAATTGGCAAAAATAAGATCTGTAATTGTGAGTGCACCAGTATTAGCCCAAAAAGCTATAGAGATTGATGTAGGTAGACACCTTTTATTAGGTAAGGGTGAAGAACTTTCTGGTGGAAGAAACAGAAATTCGATATTAGCTGACACAATGGAAGCAATTCTTGGTGCAATATATTTAGATCAAGGTTTTGATTATGCTTTTGAATTTATTATTAACAGCTTTAAAGCATATATATTTGAAGTTGATAATGGTAATTACATTCAAGACTACAAAACAATGTTACAAGAAGTAATTCAAAAAAATAGCAATGACAGACCTGAATATGAGGTTGTAAAAGAAAAAGGACCTGATCATAATAAAAAATTTTATGTAGTTGTATACTTTGAAAATAAAGAACTCGGTTTTGGAAAAGGTAAAAGCAAAAAAGAAGCCGAACAAGAAGCTGCTAAACATGCTTTAGAACAACTAGAAAACTAATCAGTAATTTTCATGCACCCTATATTAGGGTGTATTTTTATTGAAAAAGGAGTTATAATTTATGTATACTATTAGAGGAGCGATAACAGTTGATAAAAATGATAAGAAAACGATTTTAACAGCTGTAAAGCAGTTAATAGAAACTATAATAAAACAAAACAACTTAAAACAAGAAGAAATAATTAGTTTTATCTTTTCGACAACCAATGATCTTGATCAAGTATATCCAGGTCAAGCTGTAAGAGATATGGGGTTTACCAAAACTTCTATTATGTGTTTACAGGAAATGAAAGTAAAAGCTTCTTTAAATAAATGTATAAGAGTCATGGTATCAATAAATAATGAAAAAGAGAAAAGTGATATAAAACATATTTATTTAAAAAAAGCTGCAATTTTGAGAGAAGATTTAAACTTTTTATCTAAGGAGTAAAAATAATGATTGTAAAGTATAAGAAAAAAAATAAAGATTACTATAATTTAAAAGAATATTTAAAACAAAAAAATATTAATACTTTAATTAGAGTAGATAATGAAAAACCTGTATTAATAATTGTTTCAAAATATGATAACAGCTTATTAAATAAAATCAATAATAATTTTAATCCAACAGATGTTTTACAAGAAAATCAAGCTGAAAAATATTTAAACAAGAATAGATTTATTAATCTTAAAGAAAATAAATATTTTTTGGAAGATGAATTTAATATTATTGCTGGTCCTTGTTCAGTGGAAAGTAGAGATCAGATGAAAACATTAGGTGAACATTTATCTAAGCTGAAGATAAAGTTTATTAGAGGGGGAGCATTTAAACCGAGAACTTCTCCCTATCAATTTCAGGGTTTAAAAGAAAAAGGTTTAAAACTGTTAGAAGAAATTGCTGATGAATATAATTTTAAGATAATAACAGAAGTTATGGATATAAAGAATATTGAAAAAGTTGCAGATTATTCTGATATACTACAGGTAGGTTCACGAAACATGTATAACTACAGTTTATTAAAAGAATTAGGTAAAATTAATAAACCTATCTTATTAAAAAGAGGTAGGTGAGGGCAAATCTAAAATTAATAATCTATTGGAGGCTAAAGATGTTAAAAAAACGTTAAATGCCTTTAAAATTATGGGGATTAATATAAAGAAAGATAATGATAACTATACTGTTAAAGGAACGGGAATTGATGGCTTAAATTCTCCTCAAAATGTAATAAATTGCGGTAATTTATAAACTACTATGAGATTATTAAGCGGACTTTTAGCTGGATCAGGTCTTGATATAACTCTTGATGGAGACAATTCTTTAAGAAAACGTCCAATGGACCGTATAATCAAACCTTTAAAAAAGATGGGGGCAAAAATAACAGGAAAAGATAATTTATATTGTCCATTAAAGATTAAACCTGCAAAATTAAATTCGATTAATTATAAATTACCGGTAGCAAGTGCTCAAGTCAAATCAGCATTATTATTAGCAAATTTATATACAAATGATACAATGAAAATAAAAGAGCCTAAAATATCTAGAAATCATACAGAACTATTAATGAAGAAGTTAGGGTTAGATATAGAATTTGATGGACAAAGTATTGTTTTTAACTCTGAGGATATTAAAATTCCTAACTTTGAATATAATATTCCTGGAGATTTTTCACAAGCAGCATTTTTTATTACTGCCGCATTATTAATTCCTAATAGTGAAATAGTAATAAAAAATGTTAATCTAAATCCCACTAGAACTGGCTTTTTGGATGTTGTAAAAGAAATGGGTGCAAATATAGAAATTATAGATGTACAAAATATTGATGAAGAGCCGGTTGGCAGTCTTTTGGTTAAACATAGCAGATTAAAAGGGATAAAGGTTGATGAAAAATTAATCCCTAAAATGATTGATGAAATATCATTAATAGCTATTATAGCCTTAAAAGCTCAAGGGGAAACCGAAGTAAGGTCAGCATCTGAATTACGAGTAAAAGAAAGTGACCGACTTTTAGTTTTAGATAAAGTTTTTAAAGTATTAAACTTAGATTATGAAATTTTTAATGACGGATTTAAAATTAAAGGTCCACAAAGTATACAAAATAATAGACTAATTGATTCTTTTAATGATCATAGAATGGCGATGGCTTTTTCTATATTAGCTTTAATTTCTGAAAATGGATTAAAAATTGAAAATATACAGTGTATAAATAATTCATTTCCAAATTTCTATAAAATATTAGATGAAATAATTAAATAATAAATGGGGTGTTAAATTGTCAACTTCAATTGCTATCGACGGTCCAGCAGGTGCTGGAAAAAGCACTATTGCAAAAATGTTAGCTGAAAAACTAAATTACACTTATTTAGATAGTGGTGCTATGTACAGAGCAGTAACTTATTTAGTTTTTGATAATAATGTAGATATTAAAGATAATAATAAAATTATAAAACTTACAAAAAGTACTGATATAGATATTGATTATAGTAATAATGAGTTTAAAATATTTATTGATAATAAAGATATATCTGATCAAATAAGATCTGAGGTTGTAGATAAAAATGTTTCTACAGTTGCTCAGATAAAAGGTGTAAGAGATGAATTAGTAAAAAAACAAAGAAAAATTGCAAATTCTAAAAATATAGTTATGGATGGTAGGGATATTGGTACAAGAGTTTTACCAAATTCTGATTATAAGTTTTATATAACTGCAACAGTTAAAGAAAGAGCAAATAGAAGATATCAGGATATACTAGACAGAGGAGTAACTAAAAAAAGTTTAGAGGAAGTAAAAAATGAGATAGTAAAGCGAGATAAAATTGATTCAAATCGAAAATATTCTCCATTAAAAAAAGCAGATGATTCTATTGTTGTTGATACAACAATGTTAAGTAAAAAGGAAGTATTACAAAAACTTCTAAGTTACATCAAAGGGGAGTAATAATATGGGTAAAATAATTTACTGGGTAAGCTATTATCTGATCAATTTGTATTTAAAAGTAGTGCACAAATTTAAAGTCAAAGGTAAGGATAATGTACCTAAATATGGTCCATTAATAGTAGTATCAAACCATGTCAGTTATTTAGATCCTCCAATTGTTGGAGCTGCTGTGAAAAGACAACTCCATTTTATGGCTAAAACAGAACTATTTGAAAAAAAATGGTTTGGCTATATTTTAAAAAAGATGGGGACCTTTCCTGTAAAAAGAGGTGTACCGGATAAAAGTGCTATAAGAAATTCATTAAATATTTTAAATAATGATCAGACTTTATGTATGTTTCCTGAAGGAACTAGAATAAAATCTGGTGAACTAGGAGAAGCAAAACCAGGAGTCACACTAATAGCTTTGATGAGTAAAAGTCCAATTTTACCTGTTGCTATTAAACATTCTGATGATAAAAACAAATCTCTTCAAGTTGCTATTGGTAAGCCATTTTTACTTGATGAGTATTATGATAAAAAGTTAAATAGGGATCAAAAAGATGAAGTTGGCCAGTTAATAATGAAAAAAATTGGTAAAGAGCTTAAAACTCTGAATTAAATATTTGCCTTTTATCAAAAAATATGTTATTTTAATAATATCTATGAGCAAGTATTAATACAGTATTTATTATAACTATTGTTACACAGGTTAGGAAGTTGTTGGACAGGTCTTGTTTTGTTGTTTTGGAAGGAGGTGAAGGTGCTGGATATTATAACTGCGGATGAGGCTGGTTTTTGCTTTGGAGTAAAAAGAGCGATTGATATTGTAAGGGATGCTGTTGCTGATACAGATAAAAAAGTATATACATTAGGCCCTCTGATACATAATCCGCAAGTAGTTGAAGAACTCTCTAAAAAGGGAGTTAACCTTGCCGAAAGTATAGATGATATCAAAGAAGATGGGATATTAATTATAAGAACCCATGGAGTGGAGCCTAAAACACTTAAAAAGGCTCAACAAAAAGGCCTAGATATAATAGATGCAACATGTCCTTTTGTTAAAAATGCTCATAAATATGCAAAAGAACTGGTTGAAACTGATTATCAGACCTTTATCTTTGGAGATAAAAATCATCCTGAAGTTTTGGGAATATATGGATACACAGATAATAGAGGTTATATTATTGAAGATGTTGAAGATTTAAAAAACATTACTCTTAAAGACAAAGTAGGTATTGTTGCACAAACTACACAGTCTTATGAAGAATATTTTGAAGTTACAAACTATCTATTACCAAAGGTTAAAGAATTGAAAGTATTTAATACAATTTGTAATACAACCGGTAATAGACAAACAGCGGCAAAAAGATTAGCAAAAAAGGTTGATGTAATGTTTGTGATTGGTGGTCATAATAGTGCTAATACTCAAAGATTAGCCGAAATAAGTACCAACACAAATACACCAACTTTTCATATAGAAACAGTTGATGAAATCAACTGGGATAAAATTAAAAACATAAATAAAATAGGAATTACCGCAGGGGCTTCGACCCCTGACTGGATAATCAAGGAGGTCTTGGAAATTATGTCTGAAGAGAAAAAAGAAGTTAACACAAGTGAAGAGGAAGTACAAGAAACAAATGAGGTTAAAGAAGTAGAAGAGACAGAGGAAAAAGAATTAGAAACTACCCAAGAAGAAGCGGTTGAAGAAACTAAAGAAGAATCAGTAGAAGAAACTGCTGAAACAACTGAAGAAGAAACTGCTAAAGAAGAACCAGTAGAAGAATCTGAGGAAACAACTGAAGAAGAAACTGCTGAAGAAGAACCAGTAGAAGAAACTGAGGAAACAACTGAAGAAGAATCTGCTGAAGAAGAACCAGCAGAAGAATCTGAGGAAACAACTGAAGAAGAAACTGCTGAAGAAGAACCAGTAGAAGAATCTGAATCTAAAGAATTCAATTACAGTGATAATGATATCGCTGATCTTAAAAAAGGACAAAAAGTTACAGGTACAGTTGTTGAAATAAATGATGCTGGTGTTTATGTTGATGTTGGATATAAAACTGATGGTTTTATACCAAAAGAAGAACTTAATCACCGTAAAGTAGATGATCCTCGTAATTTAGTTGAAGAAGACCAAGAAATAGAAGTAATCATTTTAACACTAGAAAATGAAGAAGGTAATATGATTTTATCTAAAAAGAAGGCTGATTATGAAAAAGCTTGGGAAAAAATAATTGAGGCACATGAAAATGGTGAAATAATTGAAGCAGAAGTAACAAAAGAAGTTAAAGGTGGTTTAGTTGTGGATGTTGGAGTTCGTGGATTTATACCTGCATCACATGTAGCTGTTGGATATGTTGAAAACTTAAGTGATTATGTAAATGAAACTCTTAGACTCAAAATTATAGAAGTTGAAAGAGATAAAAACAATGTAGTTCTTTCTGCTAAAAAAGTAATTGAATCAGAAAGAGCAGGCAAAAAAGAAGAAACTCTTGAAAATCTAGAAGAAGGCGAAACTGTAAAAGGTAAAGTAACCAAATTGGTTGATTTCGGTGCCTTTATTGATCTAGGTGGAATTGAAGGTTTACTTCACATTTCAGAAATGTCTTGGGGTAGAATTGCTAGTCCTTCTGAAGTTCTAACTGAAGGAGAAGAAGTTGAAGTTAAAGTTCTTGGAGTTAATAAAGAAGATGAAAGAATTTCTCTGGGCTTAAAACAACTTCTACCAGATCCTTGGGAAGAATTTGCAAGAAAGCATTATGAAGGTGAAAAAATTGAAGGAAAAATAACTAAGATTGTTGACTTCGGTGCCTTTATGGAAGTTGCAGATGGGATTGAAGGATTAATCCATATCTCTCAACTATCTCAAAAACATGTTGAAAAACCTGGAGAAGTTGTAACCGAGGGCGAAGAGAGAATGGCACAAATTATTAACATAGACCCTGAACAAAAAAGAATAGGTTTAAGTTTAAAAGAATTAGAAAGTAAAGAAGTTAAATCAAATAAAAATGGTTCTAAAACTTCCAAATCTTCTAAATCAAAATCTAGTAATAAACAAAACAAACAAAAAGAAGATAATCAACCTTCTGGAGCAACTATTCAAGAATTAGTAGGAGATATATTTGACAAAGATGAGTAATTCTGAATAGAATATTGAAGTTTAAGACCTTACTATTCAACTTTAGGATAGTAAGGTCTTTATTTATGTATAAATTGTCATAATTGCTATGACTTCGAAGATATGTTATTATTTTTATATAACAGGAGGAAGTTTTATGATTAAGATAAAAAATATAAAACCAAATAGTACAGCAAATGAGTTAGGAATTGAAGTTGGTGATAAAGTAATTTCAATTGATGGTAATAAAATTAAAGATTATATAGAATACAACTATCTAATTGCAGATTTTAACTTTATACTTAAAATTGAAAAGAAAAATGGGAATATTATTGAATATGATGTCACTAGAAGTTATGATAAAGAACTAGGAATAGAATTTGAAGACATAGTATATGATGGTTTGAATAAATGTAAAAATAAATGTATATTTTGTTTTGTTGACCAAGAACCACCAAATTTAAGAAATACATTAAATATAAAAGACGATGATTATAGATTTTCCTTTTTACAAGGCAGCTATATTACTTTGACTAATTTAAATAAAGATGATTTTGATAGAATTATAAATTATAATTTAAGTCCATTAAATATTTCAGTACATACAACTGATCCCAAGTTGAGAACATATATGATGAAAAATCCAAATGCTTCTAAAATATTAAAACAACTTGAATTTTTAGCTTCTAATAATATAGATTTTAATACTCAACTGGTGCTGTGTCCTGAAATAAATGATGGAGATTATTTAAATAAGTCAGTAAAAGATTTAAGTAAATTTTATCCTAATATTTTATCGATAGCTGTTGTACCAGTTGGTTTAACAAAATATCGAGATAATAATTTGAGAACATTTACTAAAAAAGAGTCTGACCAGGTTTTAAAACAGGTAAAGAAATGGCAGAAGGTACTAAAAGATAAGTTTAATAAAAACTTTCTTTATGCTTCTGATGAATTTTACTTAATGAGTGATACAGATATCCCGGATTATAATCACTATAATGATTTTCCTCAGTTAGAAAATGGAGTCGGTCTTACTAGAATCTTTAGGGATAAATATGATAAGATTAAAAATAAGTATATTGATTTAATTAATAATAATCTAGAAAAAACGTTTCATATTATAACATCAGTCTTAGGTGAAAAAGCTATTAAACCTGTTATTGATGATATAAATAAAAGCCAAGATAAAGTTAAAATTCAAATTGAGGTAGTAAAAAATCATTTTTTTGGAGAAACTGTAACTGTAACAGGCCTTTTAACTGCACAGGATATTGAAGAAAGTATAAATAATATAGAAAATAAAAATATTTTGCTTCCTGATATAGTTTTAAATGATAACAATAACTTTATTGATGAGGTTAGTATAGATAACTTTGAACAAAAAAATAAAAATAAGAATATATACGTATGTAATAATATAAAAGATATTTTGGAGGTGTTAGGAGATGTCAAAACCAACAGTAGCAATAGTAGGTAGACCAAATGTAGGTAAGTCAACTCTATTTAATAGGTTGGCTGGAACAAGGATATCTATTGTAGAAGATGAACCCAGCATAACTCGTGATAGAATTTATGCAGAAGCTGAATGGTTAGACCATGAGTTTAAATTAATAGATACTGGTGGTATCGAAGTAAGCAATAATGAAGAAATAAAATCAATGGTTAAAAGACAGTCTGAACTTGCAATTGAAGAAGCAGATTACATCCTATTTGTAGTAGATGGTCGTGCAGGTTTAACTGCTCTTGATGAAAAAGTAGCACAGCTTCTTAGAAAATCAAATAAAAAAGTATTTGTTGTAGTAAATAAGATTGAGGACTTTAATACAATGCAGGAAAATGTCTGGGAATTCTATTCTTTAGGATTTGAAATAGTAGTTCCAATTTCTGCTGAACATGGGAAAAACTTAGGTGATTTATTAGACCATGTAATTAATGAATTCGAGGATGGTATTACAACAGAAGAAAAAGAAGATGTAATTAATATAGCAGTTGTGGGCAAACCTAATGTTGGGAAATCTTCATTAGTTAATTACTTAGTAGGACATGAAAGAGTAATAGTTAGTAATATTCCCGGAACTACAAGAGATGCAATAGATACTGTAATTGAGTTTAATGATATAAAGTACAATTTTATCGATACAGCAGGCTTAAGAAGAAAAGCTAATGTAAATGATGATATTGAATATTATAGTAATATTAGAGCTATCAGAGCTATTGAAAGATCAGATGGTGTTCTGATGATGATTGATGCTCAAGAGGGTGTTACTGAACAGGATAAAAAAATATCAGGATATGCACATAATGCTGGTAAGGCTATGGTAATAGCAATAAATAAATGGGATTTGATAAATGCTGATTCAGATGAAATGGCTAATTATAGAGATGAGGTTTATTATAATCTAAAGTTTTTAAGCTATGTACCGGTTAGTTTTATATCAGCAATAGATGGAAAAAGAGTAGAGGAAGTATTAGAACTGTTAGAATATAGTGTTGACCAAAATTCTAAGAGAATTAAAACTGGTTTATTAAATGAAGTAATTACAGAAGCTATACAACTTAGAGAACCACCTACTAAGAAGGGTAAACAGTTAAAAATATATTACTGTAGTCAAGTTGGAGTTAAACCACCAACATTTGTATTTTTTGTAAATAATCCTGATCTGATGCATTTTGCATATCAAAGATATCTAGAAAACTCAATACGTGAAAACTTTGGGTTTATAGGAAGTCCAATTGTGATGAAAATTAAACAAAGGAGTTAAGTATATATGAAATTGATATTGGTTTTAATTTTTTCCTATTTACTAGGTGCTATACCTAATGGCTATATTTTTGGAAAAATATTTGCTAAAAAAGATATTAGAAAACATGGTAGTGGAAATGTTGGAGCAACAAATGTAGCTAGAGTTGCTGGATACAAAGTAGGTGTAATTGTTGCCTTATTAGATATTGCTAAAGGATTTTTAGCAGTATTAATTGCCAAAAGCCTACTTCTGCCTGATAATGCATTTATATTTATCTTTGCAGCAGCTATTTTAGCTATAATTGGACACAACTGGTCAGTGTTTTTATCTTTTAATGGTGGAAAAGGAGTGGCAACTAGTGTGGGAATTCTGCTTAATCTTTTCCCATTATCATTATTAGTATTTTTTGTAGTTTGGATTATAATGATTTTTACAACTAAAATTGTATCAACAGGTTCATTATTGGGTGCAGTTTCAATACCAATAAGTATAATTATTTTTTACAGTACAGAAAGCTCATATATTACTTTTGGAATTTTAATTGGATTATTAATAATATTTAGTCATCGTTCTAATATAAAAAGATTAATAAATGGAAATGAAAACAAAATGAGTTGGTAGTCAGGGAAGGATGAATTATAATGGATGGAAAAATATCTATAATAGGTGGAGGTAGTTGGGGTACTGCTTTAGCCCAGGTTGCTTCTAATAATATAAAAGAAGTATTAATTTATGCAAGAAACAATAATGTAGTGGAAAGTATTAATAATAAGAATATAAACAGTAAATACTTTAATAATATTAAGTTAAATAAAAATATTAAAGCTACTAATGATCTAGATAAAATAATTAACTTTTCTAAAGATATTATTCTTTCAGTCCCTACGGCAGCAACTAGATCTGTAATGAAAAAGATAAAAGACAAAATTACTGATACTCATACAATAATTTCTACAGCTAAAGGAATTGAAATCGATACTTTTATGACAAATTCAGAAATTATAAGGGAATATTTTTCAGGAAACATTTTAGTTTTTTCCGGACCCACTCATGCTGAGGAAGTTATAAAAGATATACCAACAGCAATAGTAATTGCATCTAACAATAAAAAGCTGGCTGAAAAATATCAAGAGATGTTAATGACTTCTAAATTTAGAATATATACAATTAAAGATGTTAAGGGTGTCGAGATAGCTGGAGCAGTAAAAAATATTATTGCTGTAGCTTCAGGTGTAACTGATGGTGTAGGTTATGGTGATAATACAAAGGCTGCCTTAATTACCAGAGGGCTTGCAGAAATAGTCAAGTTTGGTCTATACCTTAATACAAATCGTGAGACTTATAATGGATTAGCAGGGTTAGGAGATCTAGTGGTAACCTGTAATTCTGATCATAGCAGGAATAGAAGGTTTGGAATCTTAATAGGACAAAATAAAAGTTTTGATGAAGCAAAACAAACTGTAAATCAAGTGGTTGAGGGTGCTAAAACTGCAAAAGCTTTATATAAGTATTTACAGAAACATCCAGATTTAGAGATGCCAATTACTGAAGAAGTATATAAAGTATTGTATAAAAATAAGAATCCGCATCAGGCAGTTGATGATTTAATGCTTCGTGAACCAAGAAATGAATTTTATTATTTATCTTAAGTTTAATCTATAAATAATAAAGGTATTCATTTTATTTTCCTGAAATTAATATTTAGAAATATAAAAAAAATAATTACGTTACCTGAAAGGAGTTTTTTTATGTCTGTTAAAATTATTGCTGATACTGCTTGTGATCTTCCTGAAGAGATGATAAAAAACTATGAGATAATTACAGCACCATTGTTAGTATATCTTGAAGGTCATGAAGACCAAGCGGAAAAAAATGATGATCCCAAAATAATTTATGATGGAATGAGAGATGGAAAAGTATACAAAACAGCACAAGTACCACCAAATTATTTCGAAAAAATATTTAAAAAATTAGCTGAAGAAAATCAAGAAGCCATCTATATTGCTTTTTCATCAGAATTATCAGGAACTTATCAAGCATCAGTAGTTGTGAAAAATAAAATAGACGAAGAATATGGTAATTTTGATCTTGATATTATAGATTCAAGATGTGCTTCATTAGGCTATGGACTTGTAGTCTATAAAGCAGCAAAAATGGCCCAAGAAGGCAAATCAAAAGAAGAGATACTTAATGTAATTGAACATGATAAAGAACACATGGAACATATATTTACAGTGGATAATCTTAAATATTTAAGAAGAGGTGGCAGAGTGAGCAGAACTGCAGCTTTTGTAGGTGGCCTACTTAATATAAAACCAATCTTAGATGTTCAAGATGGTAAGTTAGAACCTCTTGAAGAAAAAAGGGGAAGAAATAAAGTTTTAGATAGAATAATTGAAATTATGGAAGAGAGAGGTAATAATTTAGAGCAACAGATTATAGGTATCAGTCATGGAGATGACTTAGAAGGTGCTAAAAAGTTAAAACAAATGATTCAAAACAAATTCAAACCAAAAGGATATATAATAAATATGATTGGTTCAGTAATAGGAGCTCATTCTGGTCCAGGAACTTTAGGTATATATTTTTTAAATGATACAAATTATTAAAATATTTAGTTAATTAAAGAAGGATTTCATAACTTAATATTTAATATATATACTAAGTCGTATATTTATAAAATGATGCATAAAATATTTATAAGGAGGAAATTTGATGAAAAGAAGAGTTTTAATAATGGGTGCAGCAGGAAGAGATTTTCATAACTTTAACACATTTTTTAGAGACAATGATGATTATGAGGTAGTTGCTTTTACAGCAACCCAGATACCTGATATTGAAGGGCGTAAGTATCCAGCAGAATTAGCAGGAGAAAACTATCCAGAAGGAATACCAATTTTTTCTGAAGATGATCTCGATGAAATCATTAAGGAAAAAAATATTGATGAGGTAGTCTTTGCTTACAGTGATGTTAATTATCAATATTTAATGAGTAAGGGTTCTCAAGTAATGGCAGCTGGAGCTGACTTTACAATGATGGGTAAAAATTCAACCATGCTTGAATCTGATGTTCCAATAATAGCTGTTTGTGCTGTTAGAACAGGTGTTGGTAAAAGTCAAACAACCAGAAGAGTTTCAGATATCTTAAATGAGATGGGCAAAAAGGTTGTTGTAATTAGACACCCAATGCCATATGGAGACTTAGTTGCTCAATCAGTACAGCGTTATGAAAACTATGAAGATATGGAAAAACATAAATGTACAATTGAAGAAATGGAAGAATATGAACCTCACATTGAAAGTGGAAATATTCTTTATGCAGGTGTAGATTATGAGAAAATATTAAGAGAAGCTGAAAAAGAAGCAGATGTAATCTTATGGGATGGTGGAAATAACGATATGCCATTTTATAAACCAGACTTGATGATTACATTAGTAGATCCTCATAGACCAGGACATGAACTTGAGTATTATCCTGGAGAGATCAACTTAAGATTAGCAGATGTTGCTTTAATTAATAAGGTGGCTACAGCTGATTCTGAAAATATAGACAAAGTTAGAAGAAATATTCAAAAAACAAATCCTAAAGCTACAATTGTAGATGCTGCTTCTCCAATCTTTGTTGAAGATCCTGAAATAATCAAAGGTAAAAGAGTATTAGTTATTGAAGATGGACCAACTCTTACACACGGTAGTATGAAATATGGAGCAGGAGCTATTGCAGCACGCAAGTTTGGTGCTAAAGAATTAATAGATCCAAGACCATTTGCTGTCGGATCACTAAAAGATACTTTTGCTAAGTATACACATCTTTCTGACATATTGCCAGCAATGGGATATGGCAAAAAACAAATGAAAGACTTAGAAGAAACAATTAAAAATTCTGATGCTGAAGCAGTTGTAATTGGTACACCAATTGATTTAAATAAAGTTATCAATATTGATAAGCCTAACACAAGAGTAAGATACGAGTTACAAGAAATTGGTAAACCCAACTTACAGGATATAATTGAGGATTTAAATCTATAAATAAATGATTTGTAAAGCCCCCGGAAGGGGGCTTTTTAAAATAAAATTAACTTTAGGGATGGGTTAAAATGATAAAAGAGAATATAAAAATTATCAGAGAAGGAAAAATTAAAAAAAATAAATATATTGTCTACTGGATGCAGGCTGCTCAGAGAGTAGAAAATAATCCTGCTTTAAATTATGCGATACAAAAAGCAAATGAAATAGAAGTTCCATTGTTTGTCTTTTTTAATTTAACTGATAATTTTCCTGATGCAAATTATCGTCACTATTATTTTATGTTAGAAGGACTAAAAGAAGTAGAAGAAAAGTTAAAAAATAAAGATATTAAATTTATAATAAAAACAGGTGATGTTACAGAAAATATTACTGCATTAAGTAAAAACGCTGTAATGGTAGTAACTGACCGCGGTTATCTTAAAGTAATAAGGGAGTGGAAAAAAAAGATAGCTGAACTTATTGACTGCAGATTTTTAATGGTTAATACAAATACCATAGTTCCAGTAGATATTGTATCAGATAAAGAAGAGTATGCTGCATATACGATTAGGAAGAAAGTTTTGAATAAAATAGATAGATTTATAGATGTTTGTAATAACAATTATAAATTAGAAAATAAGTCGGTTGAATTAAATTTTAAGGGATTAAAACTTGACAATATTGATAAAGTTATTAATAATTTAGATATAGACAAATCTGTAAAACCAAGCAAATTATTTACTGGTGGTCGAAGTGAAGCTGTTAAAAGGCTTGACTATTTTATTAATAATAAATTAAGTAAATATGAAGAATATGGCAGTAATCCTGATCAAGACTGTACTTCAAAGTTAAGTCCGTATTTACACTTTGGTCAAATATCTCCTCATTATATTTACAAAAGAATAAAGAAAAGTGAAATTAAAGCTGATAGTTTCATAGAACAATTGGTAGTAAGAAGGGAACTGAGTTTTAATTACATATATTATAATGATAATTATGATAACTCTTTAAAAAACATTTTACCTGATTGGGCATATAAGTCTTTAATGGAACATATCGAGGATAAAAGAGAGTTCAATTATTCTCTTAAAGATTTAGAAAACTATGAAACTCATGATGAATATTGGAATACAGCTCAAAAAGAAATGGTATTGAGTGGATATATGAATGGTTATATGAGGATGTATTGGGGTAAAAAAATTCTTGAGTGGACAAATGATCCACAAAAAGCCTTTGATATAGCATTATATTTAAATAATAAGTATTTGTTAGATGGAAGAGATCCAAATGGTTATACAGGTGTGGCCTGGATATTTGGAAAACATGATCGTGCCTGGAAAGAAAGAAAAATATTTGGAAAAGTTAGATATATGAATAAAAATGGTTTAGATAGAAAGTTTAATATGGAAAAATACCTAAAGAAAGTCTCTAAATTGGGTTGATTTTTATTATAAATTAACATAAAATCAAGCTTGGATACCGAAAAATCCTTTACAAACAAAAATAAAACATCTATAATATTATAATAGTTGTACAAAAAAGCAATTCAATTTGAGGAGGTATTAGCAGGGTTTACCTGCAGACATATAATGAGAGAAAAAATATTTGATATATTAAACTATTTAATAGAAGAGTTATTAGATAGTGGAGATGATGTTGTTGATCAAAAGGATTTAATTGATGATCTTGTTGATATGGGTTATGATTTAGATGATATTGATGAAGCTTTTCAATTAATTTTTGAAAAACCTGAAATTATAGAGGGTGAAAATGTAGGAGGATTATCTAAAGATAAGTTTTTAAACCGTGTATTTACAGTTCAAGAAAAGATGTATCTTCCCAAAGAATACAGAGGTTTAATTAAAAGACTATTATTAATGAATGTTATTACTATAAAAGAAACTGAAACTGTAATAAATAAAATAATACAAAATGTATATTATAATAATAACAAAGATTTTAGTTTTTGGGATTTAATTGAAAATGTTGTTGAAGATGAAAAAAGAATTGAATATATTTCTAATCACTTTAGGGAATTTTCTACTAAATTATCAAAAGATTTTAAATATATAAACTAAATAATTTTGGAGGTCAGTAAGATAATGTCTAAAAAGAATCTTGTAATAGTAGAGTCGCCAGCAAAAGCAAAAACTATCAAGAAGTTTTTAGGTAAAAATTTCGATGTCGAAGCTTCAATGGGACATGTAGTAGATTTACCTAAAAGCAAGATGGGTATAGATATAGAAGATAATTTTAAACCAAACTATATTACCATTAGAGGTAAAGGTAAAATATTAAAAAAACTTAGAAAAGCAAAAAAGAAAAGCGATAATATATATTTGGCTACTGACCCTGATAGAGAAGGAGAGGCTATTTCCTGGCATCTATCAAGGGCTTTAAAGTTAGATCAAGAAAAAAACAGAATTGAATTTAATGAAATAACTAAAAATGCAATTACTAAGGCAATCAAAAATCCAAGAGAGATTAATCAAAACCTTGTTGATTCACAACAGGCTAGACGTCTCTTAGATCGCCTAGTGGGTTATAAGTTAAGTCCACTACTCTGGAAAAAGGTTAGAAAAGGTCTTAGCGCAGGAAGAGTTCAATCAGTAGCGGTTAAAATAATTTGTGAAAGAGAAGAAGAAATTGATAAATTTGAACCAGTTGAATATTGGTCAATTACTGCGGTATTTTCTGATGGTAAAACTAATTTTGAAGCAGACCTCTTTAAAGTAGCTACTGAAGACTTTAAATTAGGAAGCCAAAAAGAAGTTGATCAAGTTTTATCTGAACTTAATGATAATGAATATATTATTGATGAAATAAAGATCAAAAAAAGAAGAAGAAATCCTTATCCACCATTTACTACCTCAACATTACAACAAAGGGCATCATCGGCAATTAATTTTTCTGCAAAGAAAACGATGTTCATTGCCCAACAACTTTATGAAGGAATTGATATAGGTAGTGAAGGTACAGTCGGTCTTATTAGTTACATTAGAACAGACAGCACAAGACTTTCTAATGAGGCTAGAAATGAAGCTGAAAACTATATAAAAGATAACTTTGGAGATAAGTATTATCAAAAAGGAAAAACTTATGGTAAAAAGGGTAGTAATACTCAGGATGCTCATGAAGCAATTCGTCCTACTTCTGCTTTTAGGTCTCCAGATGAAATTTCCAAATATTTAACAAGTGATCAAAAAGCACTATATACTTTAATTTGGAATCAGTTTGTTGGAAGTCAAATGAAACCAGCTATATATGAAACATATACAATAGATATATTAAATGGTGAATATAATTTTAGGTATAATGGTTCTAAATTAATATTTGATGGATTTTTAAAACTGTTTGATACAGATAATAATGATGATCAAATACCAGCTGTTGACGAGGGAGATACAATAAAAGCCGAAGAAATTAATCCTGAACAGCACTTTACAAATCCACCTCCAAGATTTACTGAAGCTTCTTTAGTAAAAACAATGGAGGAAGAAGGAATAGGTAGGCCAAGTACTTATGCACCTACTCTTTCAAAAATTGTTTCAAGAAACTATGTAGATAAAAAAGGTAAGTACTTTATACCTACTGATTTAGGGAAAACTGTAAATGAGCTATTAACTGAATATTTTCCAGATGTTACAGATACTGAATTTACAGCTCAGTTAGAAAAAAGATTAGATGAAATTGAAGAAGGTAAAGAAAAATGGCAGCAAATATTAAAAGACTTTTATTCAGATTTTGATGAAAGATTAAAAGATGCGAGAAAAAATATGAAAAAGGTCAATATGGATATTGAAACAGATATCAAATGTGATAAATGTGGACGTCCAATGGTAATCAAACATGGAAGATACGGTAAATTCTTAGCTTGTACTGGTTTTCCTGAATGTAAAAACACTAAACCATATTTAGAAAAAATAGGTGTAGACTGTCCGAAATGTGAAGATGGTGAAATTATTAAAAGAAAGTCTAAAAAGGGTAGAACCTTTTATGGATGTAGTAACTATCCGGACTGTGATTTTGTTTCATGGAGTAAGCCTACTGATAAAGATTGTCCTGAATGTGGAAGTATGATGGTAGAAAAATATAGTAAAAAACAAGGTGCATATTATAAATGTTCTAACAAAGAATGTAAACATACTGTTAAAAAATAATAAGCTATTTGACACAAATTAAAAATTTGTGTTAAACTGAATTCATTAGAAGATTTAAAATTTTACAAATATTTAGGAGGTTTACCTAATGGAGAAAATAAAGGCAACTACAATAGTTGCTGTTAAATATAATGATCATGTAGCATTAGCGGGAGATGGTCAGGTTACAATGGGTGATACCATTATGAAAGGTACTGCCCGAAAAGTTAGACGATTATATGATGACCAAGTTCTTGCAGGCTTTGCTGGAACTTCAGCTGATGCTTTCACATTATTTGAAAAGTTTGAAGGAAAATTAGAAGAGTATCATGGCAATTTAGAACGTGCTGCTGTTGAACTTGCAAAAGAGTGGCGCACTGATAAGATGCTTAGAAAATTAGAGGCATTACTTATTGTTGCAGATAAAAACAAATTACTTTTAATATCTGGTACAGGTGATGTAATTGAGCCTGATGACGAGGTATTAACTATAGGTTCTGGTGGGCCATATGCTAAAGCGGCTGCCAGAGCATTAATTGATTGTAATAAAGATTTAACTGCAAAAGATATTGCTCAAAAAGCATTAAAAATTGCTGCTGATATATGTATATATACAAATGATAATATTAATATAGAAGAACTATAAGTTGATAGGAGGTTGTTTATGGAGTTAACACCAAGTCAAATAGTTGAAAAACTTGACCAATATATAATAGGACAAAATGAAGCTAAAAAATCTGTTGCTATTGCATTAAGAAACAGATATCGTCGTAAATTAGTTGATGAAGATTTACAAGAAGAAATTATTCCAAAAAACATACTAATGATCGGACCTACTGGAGTAGGTAAAACAGAGATAGCTAGAAGATTAGCTAATATTGCAGATTCTCCATTCATTAAAGTTGAAGTAACAAAGTTTACTGAAGTTGGTTATGTAGGCCGTGATGTTGAATCAATGGTTAGGGATTTAATTGAAAGTGCAATTAGAATGGTTAAAGAAAAGAAAATGGAAGAGGTACAAAAAGATGCTTTACAGGCGGCAAAGGAAAGAATTATTAATAATCTTTTACCAATGCCTGGTGAAAATAAGAAAAAAAGTCCTTTTGCATTTCTTTCAGATGAAGAAGAAAAAGAAGATAATTCTGAGAGTTATCAAAGAATTCAAAGAAGACGTGAAAAGCTATTAGAGAAATTAAATGAAGGAGAGTTAGACGATAGAAAGATTGAAATATCTATTGAAAAAGATTCTCCACAAATGTTAGAGCTTTTTACAGGACAAGGTGTAGAAGAAATGGGAATTAATTTCCAGGATATGTTAGGAGATATGTTTCCTAAAAAGAAAAAAACAAGAAAAGTTAAAATAAAAGAAGCTATTGATATCTTAAAAGATGAAGAAGCTAAAAGATTAATTGATCATGAGGAAGTTAAGGCTGAAGCTATTGATCTTGTAGAAAATGAAGGAATAATATTTTTAGATGAGATTGATAAGATTGCTGGAAATAATAAAGGTTCTGGACCAGATGTTTCAAGAGAAGGAGTACAAAGAGATATTTTGCCCATAGTTGAAGGTTCTACAATAAATACTAAACATGGGGCTGTAAAAACAGACCACATTTTATTTATAGCTGCAGGTGCATTTCATATGTCAAAACCCTCGGATTTAATTCCTGAATTACAGGGGAGATTCCCATTAAGGGTGGAACTAAATAGTCTTTCAGTAGATGACTTTGAACAGATATTATTACAACCAAGAAATGCCTTAACAAAACAATATATTGCATTATTAGAAACTGATGGTTTAAATATTACATTTACTGATGAAGCAATTAGAGAACTTGCTGAGTTTGCATATGAAGTGAATGAACAAACAGAAAATATTGGAGCAAGAAGACTTCATACTATAATGGAAAAACTTTTAGAAAAACTATCATATAATGCTCCGGATAATATTGAAAATACTGAAGTCGAAATAGATGTTGAATATGTAAATGAACAACTAGCAAAAGTTGTAAAAGACAAGGATTTAAGTAAATATATCTTATAACTTACAAAAAACAAATAAACGGAGGTAGATTAGATGGGTGATTTATTACAAAAAAGTAGAAAAATAAATAGACTTCTACAAAGATCAGGTGGCCAACCTGTAGATTTTGAAAAAATGGCTCCTGTATTATCAGAAACAATAGAGAGTAATGTATACATTGCAAGTAAAAAAGGTAAAATTTTAGGGTATGCTTTCATGGAAGATTTTGAATGTGAAATTATGGAGGATATTGTTAGTGAAGATAACAGATTTCCAGAAGATTATAATGAGAGTTTATTGAATGTAAATGGTACAAAAGCAAATATAACACAGGAAGATAAAGTATGTGTATTTGATCCTGAAAATAAATGTATGTATTCAAATAAACTTACAACAATTGTACCTGTAATCGGTGGTGGAGATCGCTTAGGTACTTTAGTATTATCTCGTTATGGTGAAGAGTTTACCGATATCGATCTTGTACTAGCTGAATATGGTGCATCAGTTGTTGGTATGGAAATATTAAGAAAAAGAGGCAATGAAATTGAAAAAGAAGCTCGTAAAAGAGCTGCTGTACAAATTGCAATTGATACCCTATCATATTCTGAGTTAGAAGCAATTGAACATATCTTTGAAGAACTTGATGGTAAAGAAGGTCTATTAGTTGCAAGCAAAATAGCTGATAGAGTTGGAATAACAAGATCTGTTATTGTAAATGCCTTACGTAAGTTTGAAAGCGCAGGTGTGATTGAATCAAGATCACTCGGTATGAAAGGTACTTTTATTAAAGTATTGAACGACTATCTACTTGAAGACTTAGAAAAGTTGAAATTGGGCTAAAAAATTACTAATAAGTAATTGATTAAAATATGTTTATGTGTTATACTATCTAATGGTAATAAATAAACACATCTTGTGGACTCTGCCACTGGTGCTGTTACTAAATACAGTAGTGTTATCGAGGTCTAATCCTCTTCGATAATTTAGCAGGGGAAGAAACAGATGGAAGTTTAAAAACCAGAGAGGAGGTGGCAATATTGTCTGTAGTAAATATGAAACAGTTACTTGAAGCTGGTGTCCATTTTGGTCACCAAACAAGAAGATGGAATCCTAAAATGAAGGATTACATTTTCACAGAACGTAACGGTATCTATATCATTGATTTACAAAAAACTGTTAAATTAATGGATAGAGCTTACGAATTTGTTAGAGAAGAGGCAGAAAAAGGTAGTAAAGTTCTTTTTGTTGGTACAAAAAGACAGGCTCAAGAAACAATTAAAAAAGAAGCCGAACGCTGTGGAATGCCTTATGTAAATCAACGCTGGCTTGGTGGTATGTTAACTAACTACCAAACAATAAGTAAGGGAATTGACCGTTTAAATGAACTCGAAGAGATGGAAGAAGAAGGTCTTTTTGAGGTATTACCAAACAAAGAGGTAATTGAGTTAGAACGTGAGAGAGACAAATTGCTTAGAAACTTGGGTGGTATCCGCCATATGGGTGGCTTACCAGATGTAGTTTATATCACAGATCCCAGAAAAGAGTCAATTGCTGTAGCAGAAGCAATAAAACTCGATATACCTATCGTATCTATCTTAGATACTAACTGTGATCCTGATTTAATAGATTACGAAATCCCCGGTAATGATGACGCCATAAGAGCAGTTAAATTGATAAGTAAGATAATAGCTGACGCTGTATTAGCTGGCAAACAGGGACAGCAGCTTGATAACGAGCAAGTTCAGGATAAAGCAGGAAATGAAGATCTTGAAGTTGTAGAAGAACAATAGAACTTACTTAAGGCGTTGATTAAAGGGCTTCCTTTTTCAACGTCTTTTTTATTAAATAAAGGAGTTGATAAAATGTCTGTATCGATGAAAGATATTAAAGAATTAAGAGAAAGAACTGGTGCAGGAGTACTGGACTGTAAAAATGCATTAAATGAAACAGATGGTAATGTAGAAGCTGCTATTGATTACTTAAGAGAAAAAGGTATTTCAGATGCAGCTAAAAGATCTGGACGTGTTGCAGCAGAAGGTATTGTAAATGTATTAATAAATGATAATAGAGATAAAGGACTAATTGTAGAAGTAAATAGTGAAACAGACTTTGTTGCTAAAAATGATAACTTTATAAATTTAGTTGATAATATCTCAAAGCATATCATGTTAAGTAATGCTAAAGATGTTGAAGAATTAAACAGTGAAAATTGGTTTGAAGATGAAAGTAAAACTGTTGAGAGAGTTGTAAAAGAAGCTATTGCAAGTATTGGTGAAAATATTAATCTAAGAAGATTTAAAAAGATAAACACAGATGGCTTCTTATACGGATATATTCACTTAAATGGTAAAATTGGAGTTTTAGCTGAATTTAAAGGTGAACAAAATGAGGATACTTTAAAAACAGCTAAAAATATTGCAATGCATATTGCAGCAAGTAATCCTGACTTTTTAAGTAGAGATGATGTTGATAGTGAAGTAATTGAAAAAGAAAGAAAGATTATCATGGAACAACTTAAAAATGAAGGTAAACCTGAACACATCTTAGATCAGATCGTTGATGGTAAGATAAATAAATATTATACTCAAATTTGTCTATTGGAACAAGAATACATTCGTGATACTGATTTACAAGTACAAGAGGTATTAGATGATTCTGATATTTCAATTGAGCAGTTTGTTCGTTATGAAATTGGTGAAGGAATTGAAAAAAAACAAGAAAACTTTGCTGAAGAAGTAATGGCTGAAGTAAATAAAAATGACTAAATTACTGTAATTAGAGGAGAGCACCTTAGGTGTTCTCTTTTTCAATGTTAATACAAAAAAAGGATTTTTAAACGAAATCGAGAATATATTTCTTGGAGGTAGAGTAATGACTCGAACACCAAAATATTCCAGAGTACTGCTTAAATTAAGTGGTGCTGCATTAGCTGGAGACAGAGAATATGGTATTGATCCAATCACAATTCAAAGTGTAGCTGGAAAGATTAATGAGGTTGTAAGTGAAACCAAAGTTGAGATGGCTATTGTAGTTGGTGGAGGTAATATCTTTAGGGGTGTTGCTGGTTCTGCAAAAGGTATGGACCGAGGTACCGCTGATTACATGGGAATGCTTGCAACTGTAATTAATGCTTTAGCTTTACAAGATGCCATAGAAAAATATGGATTAGAAACAAGGGTTCAGTCTGCAATTGAAATGAGACAGATTGCTGAACCATATATAAGAAGAAGAGCTATCAGGCATCTTGAAAAAGGTCGAGTAGTAATCTTTGCAGCAGGGACAGGTAATCCATTTTTCACAACTGATACCACTGCAGCACTTAGAGCAGCAGAAATATCTGCTGAGGCAATACTTATGGCTAAAAATGTTGATGGGGTATATACTGATGACCCACTGAAAAATGATGATGCAGTTAAGTACAATGAACTAACCTATATCGAAATATTAAATAAATCACTTAAAGTAATGGATTCAACAGCGATATCTTTATGTATGGATAATAACATTCCACTGATCGTATTTGGGCTTAAAGATTATGAAAATATTGAAAAAGCAATCATTGGTGAACATGTTGGAACTTTAGTAAAATAAAAGATATAATTGCAATAAGGGGGAAGTTAAATGATTGGTAAACTTACAAATGAAGCTGAACAGAAGATGAAGAAGTCTTTAAAAAATACAAAACAGGATTTTAATACTGTTAGAACTGGTAGAGCCAGACCTTCATTAGTAGAAAATATTATTGTTAATTATTATGGTTCTGCAACACCTATCCAGCAAATGGCTAAAGTAGTTGCTCCCGAACCTAGACAGTTAGTGATTGAACCCTGGGATAAGAATGCAATAGAAAATATTGAAAAAGCTATCATGAAAGAAAACTTAGGTTTGACTCCAAATAATGATGGTAATGTTATTAGAATTAATATTCCACAACTAACTGAAGAAAGAAGAAAAGAATTAGTCAAAATTATACATGAAAAAGCAGAAAAAGGTAAAGTTAATATTAGAAATATTAGACATAATGTTAAAGAAGAGTTTGAACTACTTGAAGATGAGGGCGAAATATCTGAAGATAACTATTATAGAGGATTAGATAACTTACAGGAATTAACCGATGACTACTGTGAAAAAATAGATAAGATTGTAGAGAAAAAAGAAGAAGAAATTATGGAAGTATAATGAAAGATATTGATAAATATCTTTTGGAAGACCCTAGTAAGTATATTAATGATTTAGATAACGACAGCAATTATGATATTGTTGAATACTCTCCTCCTGGAAGGGATAAGAGTAGAGGGAATAAAATAACTTTAAAAATTTTTAAAAAAGAGGATAAGGATATAATTATATATTCTTATGAAGATTACAATTAATTCCCCTCTATAAGCATAGAGGGGTTATTTACTATTTAAAGGAGGCCAAAAATGCAGAATATACCTTCACATATAGCAATAATTATGGATGGAAATGGCCGTTGGGCTCAAAAAAGAAATATGCCTCGCACTTACGGTCATAAACAAGGAGTAGAAACCCTAAAAGATATGGTAGAAGTTTTTATTAAAAATAAAATTCCTAGTCTAACAGTTTATGCTTTTTCAACTGAGAATTGGAAAAGGCCTCCAAAGGAAGTTAAATATTTAATGAAACTTTTTAGAAAAACGATTGAAAATGAGGCAGAAGAACTTAATAAACAGGATATAAAGATCAATATTATTGGTAGAAGAACTAATCTCGATGAAAAGCTATTAGAAAAGATAGAGTGGGTTGAAAATTTAACAAAGGATAATAAAAAGTTAGAATTAAACATTGCTTTTAATTATGGTGGAAGAGCAGAAATAATTGATGCTGTTAAAAAAATTAAACAAGCTAAAGATTTAAAAATAGATGAGATAGATGAAAATAAAATTAATGAACATCTCTATAATTCCAATATTTCAAACATCGAATATATAATAAGAACCGGAGGGGAAAAAAGAATCAGTAATTTCTTACTCTGGGAATCAGCTTATTCCGAATTATATTTTACAGAAAAATATTGGCCTGACTTCTCTAAAGAAGATTTAATAGATGCATTAGATGAATTTTCTAAAAGAAAAAGAAAGTTTGGCGCAATAGATAATGGAGTTGATTACTAAACATGTTATATAAAAGAGTACTTAGCAGTATAGTAGGAATATTGATTTTTATATTGATAATAACCTGGGGTAATTTTCCTTTTTTTATCTTGATATCATTAATTACAGCAGTGGGATTAAAAGAATTTAATAAAATGACTGATTATGATAATTATGTAGCATTATTAATTAGTAGTTTTATGGTTTTACTTGTTTCATATTTAAATTTAATTTATAAGATAAACTTTCCGGTTGAAAATCTTTTTATATTGATTTTATTAATCTTTTTTTATGATAATTATCGGAATGATAACTTAGAGAATATTATCCATGCTTCTTCTGGAAACATATTAGCTATTATTTATATTGTTTTCGGTCTTATATATTTTATATATTTAAGAAATATTGATTTTAAATCTGGATTATGGATTGCACTAGTAGGAACTTGGATAACAGATATTGGTGCTTATTTTGTAGGTAAGACTTATGGTTCAAAAAAAATGGCACCCAAAATTAGTCCCAAAAAGACGATTGAAGGAGCATTAGGGGGTATTGTGGCCGCTTTTATCTTTGTAGTAGGTGTTACCCTTTATTTAAATGTTTTCTCCTTTTTATGGCTAATATATGCAATACTACTTCCGCTTGTAGCTATAATAGGTGATTTGTTTGAATCAGCAATCAAAAGAGCTTATGGAGTAAAAGATTCCGGTAATCTAATTCCTGGACATGGAGGAATTTTAGATAGATTTGACAGCCTTCTTTTCACAATACCTTTCACATATTTTTATCTAACTTTATTTTTGATTTAGGAGGCAATTAAATGAAAAACTTGATTTTATTAGGTTCAACAGGTTCAATAGGTACACAAGTTTTAGATGTAATAGATTATATTGATGATAAATGGAATATAGAAGTTCTAACTGCAAATAAGAGTGTTGATTTAATAGTTAAACAAGCATTAAAATATAAACCAAAGTATGTTGTTATGGTTGATAACAAAAGTGCAGATGAAGTAAAAAGCAAACTAAAAAGTTATAAAACAGAAGTATTATCAGGTAAAAATAGTTTAGAAGAGATAGTTAAATTAGATGATATAGAATTAGTAATAAACGCTTTAGTAGGTGCTTCAGGCTTGATTCCTACAATTAACACAATTAAAAAGGGAACAAAATTAGGTTTAGCAAATAAAGAGAGTTTAGTTGTAGGTGGTTATTTAGTAAAAAAAATAATTAAAGAAAATAATTATGAAGACAAGTTATTACCCATAGATAGTGAACACAACGCAATTTATAGATTATTAAAAGGACATTCGAAAGAAGAATTAAAAAATATTTTACTAACAGCTTCTGGAGGTCCTTTTGTTAACAAAAGTATTGATCAGCTAAAAGATGTAACTGTTAAAGAAGCCTTAAATCATCCTAATTGGAGTATGGGTAATAAAATCACAATAGATTCAGCTACTATGATGAATAAAGGTTTAGAAGTAATTGAAGCTCATTGGTTATTTAACACTGATTATGATAAAATTAATGTAGTTATCCATCCTCAAAGCATCATACATTCCATGATAGAGTTAATCGATAATTCAATCTATGCTGAGATGAGTGTTGCTGATATGAGGATGCCGATTCAATATGTATTACAGTACCCAAATATTGAAACTGGTATTGGACAAAGGCTTGATTTAGTAAACTTAAGCAAATTAGAATTTCTAAAACCGGATTACAGTAAGTTTAGATGTCTAAAACTTGCTTATGAAGCTGGTAAAGCAGGGGGAAGTAATCCTGTCGTTTTAAATGCTGCAAATGAAATTGCAGTTCATAGATTTTTAAATAAAGAGATAAAATTTTTACAGATTCCAGAAATAATTGAAAATACTTTAGAGTCTCATGAAAAAATAAATGATGCTACAATAGATCAGATACTTGAAATTGATAAATGGGCAAGAGGGTTTGCAGAGGAGGTAGTCTAATATGGTTTTAACAATTCTCAGTTTCATTGTTGTACTGGGAATATTAATTTTTATACACGAATTTGGTCATCATATAACTGCAAAGTTAAGTGATATTAGAGTTGAAGAGTTTGCTTTAGGTTTTGGACCCAAGTTATTATCAAAAAAGTGGGGAGAAACTGTTTATTCAATTAGGGCAATACCATTAGGTGGATTTTGTAATATGACAGGAGAGTTTGTTCCTGATGAAGATGATGATGAAGAAAGTTTAAAGATATATAATGAAGCTAAAGAAAACGGCAGATGTTTTCATCAAAAGTCAATGTGGAAAAGATTTGCAGTTATACTTATGGGGCCATTAATGAACTTTTTTCTAGCAGTTGTAATATTCTTTTTAATATTTAGTTTTGCAGGTTTACCAATCGATACTTCAAATCAACCTGTTATTGGTGAACTAGATCCCAGTCGTCCTGCAATAGAAGCAGGTTTAAAGTCTGGAGATGAAATTGTACAAATTAATAATACTGAAGTAAATACCTGGCAGGAAATGACAGGTCTTATACACAACTCAGAAAATGAACCACTTGAAATAATAATTAACAGAGATGGTGAAAACTTAACTTTTAATATTACACCGGTATTTAATGAAGAGATGGATGTAAATATTATTGGAATATATCCTGAAGTTGTCAGAGAAAACATTGGTTTCTTTGAGTCAATAAAAAGATCATTTGCTCAAACCTGGCAGATTATTTATTTAACAATTAATGGATTTATTCAGATGTTCTCAAATCGTTCAATGGAAGGTCTGGGAGGCCCTATAATGATAGCCTCAATTATTGGACAGGCTGCTCGTAATGGAATAGTAAATGTAATGAACTGGACAGCGATAATATCCGTTAATTTAGGTATAATTAATTTACTGCCTTTACCTGCCTTAGATGGAGGAAGGATACTATTTATAGGAATTGAGTTAATAAGAGGTAAACCAGTAGATCCCAAAAAAGAAGGTTTTGTACACTTAGTAGGTTTTGTATTACTTATGATATTAATGTTATTTATCATATACAATGACATAGCAAGGAACTTCTTTTAAAGGAGAGTTTGTATGATACAAAGAAGAAAAACAAAAAATATATTTTATGATAATATGGGTGTTGGTAGTGATTATCCAATATCTGTTCAGTCAATGACAAATACTAAGACTCATAATGTTGAAAGTACAGTTAATCAAATAAAAAAATTACAAAAAGCAGGCTGTGAAATTATCAGGGTAGCTGTTCCTGATATGAAAGCAGCTTTAGCTTTATCTAAAATAAAAGAACAAATTGAAATACCATTAATTGCAGATATACATTTTAACTATAAGTTGGCTTTAAAGGCAATAGAACAAGATGTAGATGGTCTGAGAATAAATCCTGGTAATATAGGAGATAAAAATAGAGTTGAAGCTGTAGTTAAAGCTGCAAAACAAAAAGATATTCCGATTAGAATTGGTGTAAATTCTGGTTCTATTGAAAAAGAACTTTTACAAAAGTACGGTAAACCTACAGCTGAAGGTATGGTTGAAAGTGTTTTAAAACATATAGATATCTTAGAAGAGTTTGAATTTTATGATATAATTATATCGATGAAGTCTACAGATGTTTTAATGACTTTAAAAGCACATCAACTTTTAAGTAAAAAGGTTGATTATCCATTTCATATCGGAATAACAGAATCAGGTAGTGGAAAAGAAGGTATAATAAAATCATCGGTTGGGATCGGACTACTTTTAAAAAAAGGTTATGGTGACACTGTTCGGGTTTCATTAACAGGAGATCCGGTTGAAGAAGTCCATACCGCCTATGAAATATTAAAGGCTTTGAAACTAAGAAATAGAGGTATTTCTATTATATCCTGTCCAACCTGTGGTAGAACAGAAGTTGATTTAGAAAAAATAACTAAAGAGATTAAAAAAAGAATGAAAAAATATAATAAAGATTTTAAACAAGGACTGGAAGTTGCTGTCATGGGTTGTGCAGTAAACGGTCCTGGTGAAGCAAGAGAAGCTGATCTAGGAATAGCTTGTGGCAAAAACGAAGGATTATTGTTTAAAAAAGGTAAAGTTATAAAAAAAGTAAATGAAGATGAAATCATAGATGTTTTAATCAAAGAAATAAAAAATATTAGGAGTGAGTAAGAATGCGAATGTCAAAACTATATTTACCAACTTTAAAAGAAACACCTGCAGAAGCTGAAATAACAAGTCATCAGCTGATGTTAAGAGCAGGTATGATGAGGAAACTTTCTCCCGGTATCTTTTCTTATTTACCCCTGGGATATAAAGTGATTAAAAAAATTGAAAATATTGTTAGAGAAGAAATGGATAAAACTTCATCACAGGAAGTACTATTACCTGTTATGCAGACGGCTGATATCTGGAAGGAATCTAACCGTTGGCAGAAATTTGGTCCGTTAATGATCAAATTTAAAGATAGAAAAGATCATGAGTACTGTTTAGGACCTACCCATGAAGAAGTTATAACAAGTTTAATAAAAGATGAAGTAAGATCATATAAAGATTTACCTTTAAACTTATATCAAATTCAAACTAAAGTAAGAGATGAAATTAGACCGAGATTTGGTTTGATGAGAGGCCGCGAATTTATTATGAAAGATGCCTACAGTATGGATGTAGATTATGAAGGTTTAGATCAAAGTTATCAAGAGATGTATGATGCATATACAAAAATATTTGACCGTTTAGGACTAGAGACTAGAGTTGTCCAGGCTGATACTGGAGCAATGGGTGGAAAAGACTCTCATGAATTTATGGTAATTGCTGATTCAGGGGAAGATGATATAGCTATCTGTGATAGTTGTGATTATGCTGCAAACACAGAATTGGCAACAGCATTAAATAAAGATGTCTCTAGTGATCAAAATCATAAACAAAAAGAAATTATCGATACACCAAATGTAACAACAATAGAAGGATTAGAACACTTTTTAGATACCGATGGATCAAAAATGATAAAAACAATGCTTATGAAGGCTGATGATGAGTTAGTAGTTGTTCTTCTTAGAGGTGACGATAAGTTAAATGAAGTGAAATTAACAAACTATCTTCAAGCCACTAATTTAGAAGCAGCTACAGAAGATGAAATCGTTGAAGTATTTGGTGTTAGACCAGGATTTATAGGTCCTGTTGATATTAGTGATGAGTATAAGTTACTTGCTGATAACAGAATTAAATATATGAATAATTCAATATGTGGTGCTAATATAGTTGATAAGCATTTTGTTAATGTTAATTACGGAAGAGATTTTGAAGTTGATGAATTTTTAGATTTACGTACTGTAAAACCTGGAGATATTTGTCCTGATTGCGAATCAGGTAGTTTGGAAATCCAACCAGGTATTGAGGTAGGACATATCTTTAAACTAGGTACAAAGTATAGTGAAAGTATGGGAGCAACTTATTTAGATGAAAATGGTAGGGAACAGGATATTGTAATGGGCAGTTACGGTATCGGTATAACAAGAATTGTAGCTGCAGCTGTTGAACAAAGTAATGATGATTATGGAATAATTTGGCCTAAAGCAATTGCACCTTATAAAGTGATTATTTTACCATTAGGTAAAAATGATGAGGTCAAAGAAACTTCAGAAGAAATATACAATACATTACAGGATAGAGGTATTGAAGTCTTGTTAGATGATCGTAATGAAAGAGCAGGAGTTAAGTTTAATGATGCTGACCTAATCGGTATTCCATTAAGGATAACTGTAGGTAGCAGATCTCTTGAAAATAATGTATTAGAATTAAAAAACAGACAAACTGGTCAAGATTATGAAATCTCTTTAGATAATTATGAAAATGAGATATCAGATTTTCTTTCAAAATTAAAATAAAGGGGAGTTATCCTGATGATAGTTAAAGCTTTAATACCAGCTTTTAATGAAGAAAAAACAATTGGAAATATTATTGATGTATTAAAAAAAGTACCTCGTATTAAAGAAATAATTGTAGTGGATGACGGCTCTGAGGACAATACTTATCAAGTAGCAAAAAACCTTGGAGTGAGGGCTATCAGACTCCCTGAAAACAAGGGTAAAGGTGCTGCATTACAGGAAGGTATAACAAATCTTGAGACTGATATAATTTTACTTTTAGATGGTGATTTAATTGGTTTGAAAAGTGAACATATATATAAGCTAATCAATCCAGTTTTAGCAGATCAAGCTGATATGACCATAGGAATTTTTAAAAAAGGCAGAAACTTAACTGATTTAGCTCAGGTAGTTTCTCCTAGGCTATCCGGCCAGAGAGCTATCAAACTGTCAGAACTCAAGAAGTTAAAAGAATTAGATAAAAAAGGTTTCGGAGTTGAAGTATCATTAAATAAGCATTTTAAAAATACAGGTCGGGTAAAAAGAGTCAATCTGTATGATTTAACCCATGTAATGAAAGAAGAAAAATTGGGTTTAGTCGATGGTGTTAAGGCTAGAACTAAAATGTATATAGATATTTTGAGGTCTTTGTTTAATAACATTGTAGATTAATTTGTTGGATTTAGGAGGGATTTCGTGTTAAAAGTTATCCAACCAGGAGAACAATTTAAAGATAAATTAAAGTATATAATAATAGACTCTGAAAAAAAACAGTGTAAAGTAATTTTAAATAGAGCAGATGAAAGTGATACTTCTGTTCAAAAAATTAAAGATACTTTACCTGGTTTTGCTATAAGCTGTGAAGTTGCATTAACTACAAAAGAAGAAGTAAAAATGATTTGGCCACAGCTTGTAAAGGAATTTAATGATAAATTCAGCTATAGTAAGTCTTGGTTTGAAAGAGCACAACTGCATTTTGAAGAAGATGGTATAATAATATCTTTAGAAACCAAGTTAGCTGCTAAAAAGATCAATAATTCCAAGGTAATAAACTTTATTAAAAATAGGATATATTTTTATCTTGACCGTGAACTTACTATAAGTATAAAAAACGGTGATTTATTTAAAGATGATAAAGAGATGAAAGAAGATTTAAATAAAGAGATAAAAAGAAATAAGAAAAAAAAGAAAAATAATAAAAATAATAAATCAAGAATAGTTTATGGAAGTAATATTTATAGAAAAAGTAGTAAAATAGATATAGAAAATGTTAACTCAGAACAAAGTAATGTGATAACAGGAGGTTATGTATTTGATCAAGAAGTTAAACAGATTAAAAAGAACTTAAAATTACACACTTTTCACATTACAAACTCAAAAGATTCATTAACATGTAAAGCATTTCTAAGAAATAATCAAGAAATTGTACTATCTAAAAATGATGAAGTATTAGTAAAAGGAGATATTCAATACGATAGATATAGTAAAGATCTTATTATGATGACCAACCACATAAATAAGATTGGTGAAAAAAAATTAAGAGAAGATAATGCTGATAAAAAACGAATTGAACTTCATCTACATACTAAGATGAGTGCTTTGGATTCAACAGTTGATGTAACAAAAGCAGTCAAACGTGCTTCTGATTGGGGACATCAGGCAATTGCAATAACTGACCATGGTGTTGTTCAGTCCTATCCTGATGCTTATAAAGCGGGTCAAAAACATGGTGTTGATATAATATTTGGACTTGAAGCATATTTAATAGATAATGGAAAACCAATCGTTGTTAATCCAATAGACAAGAAAATAAAAGATACTGAATTTGTGGTTTTTGATTTAGAAACTACAGGATTAAACCCTTTAAGCAATGAGATAATTGAAATTGGAGCTGTAAAGATTAAAGATGGAGAAATTATTGACAAGTTTTCATCACTAATTAAACCAGATAGTAATATATCTAATAAAATTACTGATATCACGGGTATAGATAACGAAATGGTTAAGGATAAACCAAAGTTTAAAGAAGTCTTTAAAGATTTTGTTGAGTTTATTGATGGTTGTCCATTAGTTGCTCATAACATGGACTTTGATTACAGTTTTATAAGAAAACCTTTAAAAGAATTTGAGATAAAAAAAGAAATTACACTTATTGATACCTTAACATTAGCTAGAGCTGTGTTACCAAAGTTAAAAAATCACAAACTAGCAACCCTGGTTAAACATTTTAATATAAATTTAGACAATCATCATAGAGCTTTAGATGATTCAAAGGCTACTGCACATTTATTAATTAAACTATTAGATGAAAATGATGAATTTGATATAAGTAATTTAAATGAAATAAATGAACTTACAAAAAATATTGATTGGAAAAAATCTAGGCCATACCATGCTTTAATACTTGCCAAAAATCAGGATGGCTTAAAAGATATATATAAACTTGTTTCAAAGTCTCATTTAGATAATTTTTATCGTAAACCGAGAATTTTAAAAAGTGAATTATTAGCACATCGTGATAATTTACTTATTGGTTCAGCATGTGAATCAGGCCAACTTTTTAACTATATTTTAAATAATAGAAGTAGTAGAGAAATAAATAAAGTTGTTAATTTTTATGACTTTTTAGAAATTCAGCCTTTAGGTAATAATGAGTTTTTATTAAATAATCAACTTGATGATATTGAAGATGTAAAAAAAATTAATAAGAAAATTTATAAATTAGGCAAAAAGAATAATAAACCAGTTATTGCTACAGGTGATGTTCATTTCTTAGAACCTAAAGATGAAATTTATAGAAAGATTTTACAGGCTGGTCAAGGTTTTAATGATTATGATAATCAGGCTCCTCTATATTTTCGGACTACTGAAGAGATGCTTGATGAATTTGATTACTTTGATGATAAGACTGCTCATGAGTTAGTAGTAGATAATCCTAATAAATTATATGATATGATAGAAGATATTAAACCAATACCTGATGGGTTATTTACTCCAGAGATTGAAGGTGCAGATGAAAGAATTAAGGAAATGAGTTATGGTAAAGCTAAAAAATTATATGGAGATAAATTACCAGAATTTGTTGAAAAAAGACTAAAAAAAGAACTGGATTCAATAATAAATAATGGTTATTCAGTAATTTATCTAATTGCTCATAAATTAGTAAAGAGATCTTTAGATGATGGATATCTTGTTGGATCAAGGGGTTCAGTTGGTTCTTCTTTTGTAGCTACTATGTGTGACATTACTGAAGTAAATCCTCTACCTTCACACTATAGATGTGAAAGTTGTAAAAATGTTGAATTTATTGATTCAGGTGAGTATAGTATAGGTGTTGATTTACCTGATAAAAAATGTCCAAACTGTAAAGCTGAGTATATTAAAGATGGTTTTGATATTCCTTTTGAAGTATTTATGGGTTTTAAGGGAGATAAAGTACCTGATATTGATTTGAACTTCTCTGGTGAATATCAAAATAAAATACATGAAGTTACTGAAGAGTTTTTTGGTAGAGACTATGTTTTTAGAGCGGGTACAATTTCTACAATAGCTAGCAGAACTGCCTTTGGTTTTGTAAGAAACTACTTAGATGATAATGAAATTGATGTTAAGAAAGCAGAGGTTAACCGACTTGTGTCAGGATGTACTGGAGTTAAAAAGACTACTGGACAGCACCCAGGTGGGTTAATGGTTGTTCCAAAAAATATGGACATCTATGACTTTACTCCTATACAGCATCCTGCAAATGATCAAGATACAAGAGTGAGGACAACTCATTTTGACTATCATTCTATAAGTGGAAAAATCTTAAAGTTAGACCTTTTAGGTCATGATGATCCCACATCATTAAGAATGCTGCAAGATTTAACCGGAGTAGAACCGGAAAGTATTCCTTTAGATGACCCTGAAACAATGAAAATTTTCTCATCTACAGAAAGTTTAAATGTCAGTGAGGATGAAATAAAGTCAGAGGTCGGAACATATGGAATACCTGAATTTGGAACCAGTTTTGTAAGACAGATGCTTTTAGATACAAGGCCATCTACTTTTGCAGAACTAGTTAGAATAAGTGGATTATCTCATGGAACTGATGTTTGGTTAAATAATGCTCAAGAGTTGATAAAAAATAATAAAGCTAATTTATCTGAAGTAATCTCAGTACGTGATGATATTATGAATTATTTACTTCAAAAAGGTTTAGAACCGGTAGATGCATTCTGGATTATGGAACATGTAAGAAAAGGTAAAGGGTTAACAGATGAAGAAGAGCGAAAAATGCGAGATAATAATGTGCCTAATTGGTATATTAAATCTTGTAAAAAGATAAAGTATATGTTTCCCAAAGCACATGCAGCAGCTTACGTAATGATGGCTTATCGAATAGCATACTTTAAAGTACATTATCCTGAAGCTTTTTATCTAACATATTTTTCTACAAAGTCATCTGCTTTTGATGCTCAAATTATTGATAAGGGATTAGAGTTTATAGAAAATCATTTAGTTAAACTTCAAAATCAAGATAAATTAACAGCAAAAGATAAAGAGACAATAACAATACTTGAAGTTGTTATAGAAGCGATGCATAGAGGGATTAAATTTGGTAAAGTTGATTTGTATAACTCTAAGATGAATCAATTTATCTTAAAAGAAGACAAGCTTTGTCCACCGTTAATCTGTCTTGAGGGTTTGGGTTCAAGTGCTGCTGAAAGTATTGTTGAAGCTAGACAAAAAGGTGATTTTATATCTGTTGAAGATTTAACAAATAGAACAAGTTTAAGTAAAACTGTAATTGAGAAGATGAAAGAACATGGTACATTAACTGGAATACCAGAAAAAAATCAATTATCTCTTTTTGGAAACTCTTGAAAAACAGCGTTATTTATGATACTCTTTAGTATGGTATATGTTGAAATTTTTTAAGGAGTGGGGCTGCCCCACTCTTTAATTATATGAAAGAGAGGTTTTAAAGATGAGCAGTACTATAAATACCTTAAAAAAATTAATTGAACCTATAGTTAAAGTAAATAATTTAAACTTTGTTGATATAGAGTATATAAAAGAAGGCAATGATTGGATTTTAAGAGTTTTTGTAGAAAATGAAGATAATGAATTAACAATAGATCAACTTAGTAATTTAAGCAGATTAATTAGTCAGAAATTAGATGAAGAAGATTTAATAGATAAAAAATATTTTTTAGAAGTCTCTTCACCAGGTGTTGAAAGACCTTTAAAAAAAATTAGTGATTATGAGAGATTTACCGGTGAAAATATAAAGGTAAGTACTTATCGTAAAATTAATAATTCCAAAGAATTTATAGGGGAATTAATTGGAATAGATGAAAATAAAGTAGTTACTCTTAAATTAAAAGATTCTGAAGAAGAAATTAAATTAAAATTTGCTGATATTTCAAAAGCAAATTTACATGAAGAATTTAATTTCTAGTTGAATTAAAGGAGGAAAAAAATGAATCTAGACTTTTTAAATGCCTTAGAAGACATTGAAAAAGATAAAGGGATAGCAAAAGAAGTTTTATTAGAAGCAATTGAGGTTGCATTGCTTTCCGCCTATAAAAAGGATTTTGGTTCTAAGGAAAATGTTACCGTTGAAATTAATGAAGAAAACGGCAAGGTCATGGTGTTTTCAAGAAAAAAAATAGTTGAAGAAGTAAGCAATTCTAATTATGAAATATCAATCGATGATGCAAAAGAAATCGACTCATCTATAGAAGAGGGAGATTATTTAGATGTAGAAGTTACTCCTGAAAATTTCGGTAGAATTGCTGCCCAAACTGCAAAACAAGTAGTTATGCAGAGGATAAGAGAAGCTGAACGTGATGTAATGTATGAAGAATACAAACGCAAAGAAGGGGAAATAATAACTGGTACGATTCAAAGATTTCATAAAGACAATGTTCTTATTGATATGGGTAAAACTGAAGCATTGTTACCAGTATCCGAACAAATCCCTACTGAAAATTATCGAGTTGGTTCTAGATTAAAATTATATGTTGTAGAAGTTTCTTCTACTACCAAAGGTCCAAGAATTTTAGTATCTAGAACACACCCCGCATTATTAAAAAGGTTGTTTGAAGTAGAAGTACCAGAAATATTTGATGGTATTGTTGAAATTAGGTCGGTTGCAAGAGAGGCTGGTTTTAGATCTAAGGTAGCTGTTTCTTCATATGATAGTAAAGTTGACCCTGTAGGAGCATGTGTTGGTCCACAGGGAATGCGTGTACAATCAGTTGTTGAACAATTGAACGGAGAAAAAATAGACATTGTTCAATATGATGAAGAAGCAAAACAATATGTTTCTAATGCTTTAAATCCAGCAGAAGTAATAGATGTAATGATAAATGAAGATGAAAAGAGTGCAACAGTTATTGTACCTGATTTTCAGTTATCATTAGCAATCGGTAAGGAAGGTCAAAACGCTCGATTAGCGGCTAAACTTACTGGATGGAAAATTGATATTAAAAAAGAATCTGAATTTGCAGAAAAAGATGAAAAAGAAAAAGATGAACAAGTTGAAAATGAAACTGACATTGAAGAAAATGAAACAAAAGATGAAGCTGAAGAAAGTAAATAAGAAAAACTTAATATGGAGGTGGTTAGTTTGAGTAAAATTAGAGTCTATAAACTAGCTGACAAATTAAATATGAAAAGTAAGGAATTGATTGATATATTAAATAAACTAGGGGTTGAAGTTTCAAGTCATATGAGCACTGTAGAAGATGATACAGCTGAACTTGTTGAAGATATGGTAAATGAGGAAAACAAAACAGAAACTGAACAAGAAACTAACAATGAAAATCAAAGTGAAGTAAATCAAGAAAAAGAATCTGTTTCAGATGAAAAAACAAAAGCAGAAGATTTAGATGAAAATGAAGAGGTTGAAGAGTCTGATGAAGACTTAGAACCAATTACTGAAGGTATAACTATTCGTGAATTATCTGAAAAGATTGACTATCCTGCAAATAACATAATTAAAACCATGATGCAGTTAGGTATTATGACAAATGTTAATTATTCTCTTGATGAAGATGAAATTCAAATTCTAAAAGACGAACTTGATTTAAAGGTAAAAATTACTGATGAGATAGAAGTTGAGGAAGATGAAGATTCTGAACTTCAATTAGAAGAGATTATTGATAAGCCTGAGGATTTAAAACCTCGTCCACCTATAGTAACTGTAATGGGTCATGTTGACCATGGTAAGACAACACTACTTGATGTAATTAGAAAAACTAGAGTAGCTGAAGGAGAAGCAGGTGGTATTACACAGCATATTGGTGCTTATCAAGCATTATATAAAGACAAAAAGATAACATTTATTGATACCCCTGGTCACGAAGCTTTTACAGCAATGCGTGCTAGAGGAGCTCAATTAACTGATATAGTAATTTTAGTTGTTGCAGCTGATGATGGAATTATGCCACAAACAGTTGAAGCTATTAACCATGCACAGGCAGCTGGAATTCCAATCATTGTAGCAATTAATAAAATTGATAAAGCAAATGCTCAACCAGATCGTGTAAAACAGGAACTAACTGAACATGGTTTAGTACCTGAAGAATGGGGTGGAAATACAATATGTGTCGCAGTATCTGCTCTTCAAGGTGAAAATATTGACGAACTTTTAGAAATGGTAACCTTAGCATCTGAGTTAGAGGAACTTAAGGCAAATCCAGATCGAGTTGCTGATGGTATAATTATTGAGTCAGAACTTGATAGGGGTAGAGGTCCAATAGCAACTGTCTTAGTTAAAAATGGCACCTTAAAAGTCGGAGATTATATCATAGCAGGTTCAATAACTGGTCGAGTTAAAGCATTATTAGATGAACATGGAGAAAGAGTTGAAAAAGCAGAACCAGCTAGTCCGGTGATTGTTTTAGGATTTAATGATGTTCCAGAGGCTGGACAGTATTTAAGAGTAATGGAAGATGAAAGAGAAGCTAAGGAATTAGCTGGAAAACGTAAAGATAAAAGAAAAGAAGAAAGACTTAATAAAGATTCTAAGGTATCTCTTGAAGATTTATATAGAAATATTCAAGAAGGAGATATTAAAGAACTTAATGTAATTATAAAAGCGGATGTTCAAGGCTCTATAGCAGCTTTAGAAGGGTCATTATTAAATATTAAATCTGAAGAAGTTGGAGTAAAGATTATTCATACTGGTGTAGGAGCTATAAATGAAACAGATGTTAACTTAGCAAGTGCATCTAATGCAATAATTATCGGTTTTAATGTAAGGCCTGGAACAAATGCTAGAAAAGCAGCTGAAAAAGAAAAAGTAGAAATTAAGACATATCGAGTAATATATAAAGTTATTGAAGATATTAAAAATGCTATGTCTGGATTACTTGAACCTGAATACAAAGAGATTGTTGTTGGTAGTGTTGAAGTTAGAGATACATTTAAAGTACCTGATGTTGGTATTATTGCTGGTGCTTATGTAAAAGAAGGAGAAGTAAATAGAAATGACTACGTTAGACTGCTTAGAAACGGTGTAGTTATTCATGAAGGAGACATTAGTTCATTAAAAAGATTTGAAAATGATGTAAGAGAAGTAAAAGAAGGTTATGAATGTGGTATCGGAATTGAAAACTATAATGATATTAAAGTTGAAGATATTTTAGAAATATATAGATATAAGGAGATAGAAAGATCCTTATAGAGGTGAATAAAAATGGCAAATGAAAAAAGAGTAAGAAGAATGAGTCAACTTTTAAAAGAAGAAATAAGTAAAATAGTTTTAAGAGAATTAAAAGACCCTAGAATTGGTTTTGCTTCAATTACTAAAATTGATGTTTCAAGTGATCTAAAACACGCTAAAGTTATGGTTAGTGTGTATGGTAGTGAACAAGAGAAAAAAGAGACTATGGAAGGTCTAGATGCAGCAAATAAATATATAAGAAAATTGGTAGGAGAGCGATTAACCACTTACCATACTCCAGAACTTATATTTAGATATGACGATTCAATTGAACAAGGAGTTCATATATCACACTTAATAGATGAAGTAATTGAAGAAGATGAAAAGAGGAAAGATGACAGTGAAAACTAATCTTTTAGAAAACATTAGTGAATATATAAAAGAAAATAATGATTATTTAATTATAGGTCATATAGACCCTGATGGTGATGCAATCGGGTCTATTATGGCCTTTAAGTTTCTGTTAGATAGATTAGGTAAAAATTCATTATTATTACTTCATAGTGATATTATAAAAGAGTATGATATTTTATTTAATTATTTAGATAAAGATGAGTATTATATACCAGGAAATAGTATTGACTTTGATAAGTTAAGTAATTATAAGAATGCTGTTGTATTAGATACAGCAACTGCTGAAAGATTAGGTAATTATAAAAAAATCCTAAATACACATTATATAATAAATATTGACCATCATCATGATAATACTAAATATGGAAACCTTAATTATATTAACTCTAAAGATCCAGCAGTTGGTAAAATAATATTTGATATTGCTAAACTATTTAATCTAAAACCAGACGGTAAATTAGGTACTGCAATTGCTTTAGCAGTTTTAGCTGATACTGGTTCTTTAAAGTATCCTAATAGTAATTCAGATACTTTTAGATTAATTGCTGATTTAAAAGAATTAGATATAGATGTTGTTGAAATAAATAGATTTTTACAGAGTTATCCTTCACTTGAATATTTAAAAATGCTTGCTAAAGGTCTTAAAAATATAAAAATGAGTAAAGATAAAAAAGTTGCTTGGCTTACTTTGTCAAAAGAAGAAATTAATGAACTGGATATAGATGAAAAAGACATTAAAAACCTTGTTAATTATCCAAAAGATATAAGGGGAGTAGAGGTCGGTATTTCTTTTGTAGAAAGAAAAACAGACTTTGTTGATATTAGTTTTAGATCTCATAGCTATGTTGATGTAAGTAAAATTGCGCATAAATTTAATGGTGGCGGCCATCCTCGTGCTTCCGGTACAAAGGTTCACGGTGACTTTAATCAAGTAGTAAAAGATGTGATTTCTGAGGTGAAACTTAATGTCTAAGAAATCCGGGATACTAAATGTATTGAAACCTCCTGGGATGACATCTTTTGATGTTGTAGGGTATATTAAAAAAGTCTTGCAGATCAGAAAGTGTGGACATACAGGAACATTAGATCCTTCAGCAGCAGGTGTTTTGCCAGTATGTTTACATCAAGCTACAAAAGTAATCCCCTATTTACCAGAAGGCAAAAAAGAATATATTGCCAAGATAAAGTTAGGTGAATTGACAGATACTTTAGATGCTGATGGAGAAGTATTAGAGACTAATAATAATTGGACTCAATTATCGAAAAAAGAAATAGATAAAGTTATAATGTCTTTTATAGGAGAGACAAAACAAAAACCACCTATATATTCGGCAGTAAAAGTTAATGGTAAAAGATTATACCATTATGCCAGAAACGATGAAAATATTGAAATAGAAAATAGAGATGTTACAATATATAATATAGATATTATTAGTATAGAGCTGCCTATCATAAAAATAAAGGTCAGATCTTCAAAAGGAACATATATAAGATCATTAGCTCGTGATATAGGTGAAAAATTGAATACAGTATCTCATCTGAGCAACTTAATTAGAACAGCTTCTGGTCCATTTAATTTAGAGAACTCTATATTACTTGATCAGATTAATAATGATAATTTAGATAACTTATTAATCTCAATAGACAGTCCATTTGAATATAGAAAAATGATTGTTAAAGACTATGCATATAAGTATGCTATCAATGGTACAAAACTAATAGAAAAAAACTTTGATAAATGGCCTGATGATCTTAAAATAGGTGAGAAGGTATTAATCTACTGTAAAAATGAATTTATTTCAATTAGTGAATTTAAAGAAAAAAATGATAAAAAATATATACAACCACTGAGAGTATTTTTCAATGGAGGTCAAAAATGAATATTATAAAAAGTAATACATTTGATCAATATGAAATAGATGAAAATGTAATAGCTATAGGTTCTTTTGATGGAATTCATAAAGGTCATAAAAAAATATTGAATAAAACTTTTGAAATTGCTAAAAATAAGGGATTGAAAAGCGGTATATTAACTTTTGAACCACATCCTCAGGAAGTTATTGGTGATGGTTACAAACATTATTATTTAAGCACAAGATCTCAAAAGATAATGACTTTAAAAGAAATGAACTTTGATTATTATTTCGAAATGATCTTTTCTGAAGAGTTATCATTAACACCTTTTGATGAATTTTTCAAAAAAATCATAGTTAATAATCTTAATACTAAACATATTGTTGTAGGAACTGACTTTAAGTTGGGTCATAAAGGTGATGGAAATATCTCTAAGCTTAAAAAATTAGGTAAAGAGTATAATATTGAAATTACTGCCGTTACTCCTTTAAAAATTGGTGATCATAAAATTTCCAGCAGTATAATACGTGATCTTGTAAGTGCAGGAAAACTAAAAGAAGTAAAAAAACATTTAGATAATAACTTTATCTTAGAAGGTGAGGTTGTTGAAGGCTTCGGCCGAGGAAAAAAACTGGGTATTCCCACTGCAAATATTCATCCAGATACAGAGTATGTTCTACCACCTGATGGTGTTTATGCTGTCTATATATATTTAGGTAAGAAAAAGTATAAAGGGGTAGCAAATTTCGGTCATAAACCAACATTTGATGATAATAACTTTACTATTGAAGTTCATATACCTGATTTTGATGGTGATATCTATGGAGAATTTGTTAGATTAGAGTTAATTGAATTTTTGAGAGGTGAAAAGGAGTTTAAGGATGTTGATGAATTAGTATCTACTATAAAAGATGACATTCTTTACATCAAAGAGGTTCTATGATATAATTTTTCTGTTGGACAACTACCTTAGACTAGGTGAAAGATTCCTCAACTTTTACTTGGTATAGGGCGTATTAAAAACTTAGGAGGTGAAAGAAATGATTACTAAAGAAAAAAAACAAGAAGTTATTGAAAAGTATCAAAGAGATGAAAAAGATACTGGTTCTCCAGAAGTACAAGTTGCTTTATTAACAGAGAGGATTTCTCAGTTAACTAGTCATTTAAAGGAACATAAACATGACCATTCTTCAAGAAGAGGATTGCTTAAGATGGTTGGTCAAAGAAGAAAACTTTTAAGGTATTTAAAAAATAAAGATGTTGAAAGATATCGTGAGTTAATTTCTAATCTTGGTATTAGAGGTTAATTTAAAATAATTATTTAAGAGAGCGGGTTATGCCCGCTCTTTATTGTAAATATTATTAACTTATAGAAACATAAGGAGGATATAAACGTATGACCAATAAGTGGAAAACAGATTTTGCCGGAACAGAAATAGAATTTGAGACCGGTAAATTAGCTAAACAGGCTAATGGAGCAGTTACTGTTAAATACGGAGATTCAATGGTATTAGTTACTGCAACCATGTCAGGACCAAGAGAGGGTATGAGTTATTTCCCTTTAATGGTAAATTATGAAGAAAGAATTTATTCAATTGGTAAAATACCAGGAAGTGTTAATAGAAGAGAGGGTATGCCGAGAGATTTTGCTACATTGTCTGCAAGATTAATCGATAGACCATTAAGACCACTTTTTCCAGATGGTATGAGACATGATGTTCAGGTTATTGCAACAATACTTTCAGTTGATAAAGATCATGAACCAGATATAATTGCAATGAATGGTGCTTCAGCAGCATTAACATTGTCTGATATACCTTTTGATGGACCAATTGGTGGAGTGAAGGTTGGATTAGTTGATGATGAATTAATCATTAACCCCAATGAAGAACAAAGAAAAAATTCCAAGCTTGATTTAACTGTTGCTGGTACAGAAGATGCTGTATTAATGGTTGAAGCAGGTGCAGATGAAGTAAGTGAAGATATTATGCTTGAAGCTATTGATAAAGCACATCAAGAAATCAAAAAAATTGTAGAAGCTCAAAAAGTTATGAGAAAAGAAGCTGGAAAAGAAAAACAAGTTATAGATCTAGTAAATGATGTAGATGATGAAATTGAAAAAATAGTTCGCAACTATGCTTCTGAAAAGTTAAAAGATGCAATTGATACTGTAGATAAATTAAAAAGACAAGAATTAATTGATCAACTAAAAGATGAAACTTTCGAATATTTAGAAGGTCAGTTAGATGATTTTGAAGAGCAAAAAAATGTATACAAAAAAATGCTAGGTACTGTATTTGATACATTAACTAAAGAAAAAGTTAGAGAAATGATCTTAAAAGAGAAAAAACGCCCTGATGGAAGAGAACATGATGAAATCAGACCTATCTGGGGAGAAGTAGCTACTTTACCAAGAACACACGGCTCAGCTGTTTTTACAAGGGGTGAAACACAGGCACTTAGTGTAGTTACATTAGGCGCTAGTAGTGATGAAAAAATAATTTTTGGGTTGGGAGAAGACGAACCTAAACGTTTTATGCATCATTATAATTTCCCTCCATATAGTGTTGGAGAAACTAATTTCTTAAGATCTCCAGGAAGAAGAGAAATTGGACACGGTCATTTAGGTGAAAGAGCATTAAAACCTATGATTCCTTCAAAAGAAGAATTTCCATATACAATTAGAATTGTATCTGAAGTATTAGAATCAAATGGTTCTTCTTCACAAGCAAGTATTTGTGGTAGTTCAATGGCATTAATGGATGCTGGAGTAAAAATCAAAAATCCTGTATCCGGTATAGCAATGGGACTTATTAAAGAAGGCGAAGATTATGCGATTCTTTCAGATATCCAGGGAATGGAAGACCATTATGGAGATATGGACTTTAAAGTAGCAGGAACTCCAAATGGTATAACTGCATTACAGATGGATATAAAAGTAACTGGATTACAACAAGAGTTACTTAAAAAAGCTTTAAATAAAGCTAAAGAAGGTCGTTTATCCATCTTAGATAAAATGCTTGAAGTCATAGATGAACCAAGAGAAAATCTATCAGAATTTGCACCATTAATTATGACAATGAATATTAATCCAGATAAGATAAGATTTGTTATTGGTCCTGGTGGGAAAATGATTAATAAGATTATTGATGAAACTGATGCAAGTATTGATATTGAAGATGATGGTACTATCTTTATAATGGCTGATAGTCAAGAAAACGGGTTAAGAGCAAAAGAAATGATAGAAGATCTAACTAGAGAAGTTGAAGTTGGAGAAGTATATAATGGCAAAGTTATTAAGATAATGAACTTTGGTGCTTTTGTAGAAATCTTACCTGGTAAGGAAGGTTTAGTTCACATATCTAAGATTGCTGATAGACATATTGATGAAGTCACTGATGTTTTAAGTGAAGGTGATGAGATAAAGGTTAAAGTAATTAAGATTGATGATAAAGATCGTATTAACCTTTCAATGAAAGATGTTGAAGACGACGAATAATTTATTAGATAGAATATAATAAAAGATAAGCATAAAATCCACCTCAAATAAACTCCTGCTTAAACTAATTTTTAAGTTGGAGATAAATTGAGGTTGTTTTTTTAATATATAATATTAAGGAGCATAAAAATGAAACTAGGTAGACATTTATCAATAAGTGGTGGTATAGATAAAGCAGTAAAAGATACTCAAAAAATTAATGCAAACTCATTACAAATTTTCACTAAATCACCACGAAGTTGGAAACAAAAAACTATTAGTGATTCAGAAATAGAAAGTACTAAAAATAATATTAACAAGTTTGATATTAAAGGTTTTGTTGTACACTCTTCCTATCTAGTGAATCTTGCAACTCCTAAAAAAGATTTATATAACAAATCATTAGAGGAAATTATCAATGACTATAAACAAGCTAATTTATTAGGTGCCAATTATTATGTGTTTCATCCGGGTAATTATGTTAGTTCCACAAAAGATGAAGGAATAAAAAGGATTATTAAAGGTATCACTAATATTTTTAAAGAAGTTAAAAACCCTAAGACAAAACTATTAATTGAAAATACTGCAGGTGCTGGAACAGAAATCGGTAGTAAAATAAGTGAGTTAGCAGAAATCTTAAATGGGATAAATAATTTTGACCATCTAGGAGTATGTCTAGACTTATGCCATCTGTTTGCAGCTGGTTATAAGATAAACTCTAAAAAAGGTATTGATGATTTAATTGAAGAAGTAGATAATAAGATTGGATTAAATAACCTTAAATTAATTCATCTTAATGATTCTAAATTTGAAATTGATACAAAAAAAGATAGACATGAACATATTGGACAAGGTAAAATTGGTATAGAAAATTTTAAATACATTGTTAATCATAAAAAATTAGCTAATAAACTTTTTATAATAGAAACTCCACCATTTGATGGTGAAGATAAAGATATCCAAACAATACTTAAACTAAAAGGTGAATAATTTGAAAGTAGAAAATATTATTGATGAAAATAATAAAAAATATATGAGAGATGAAATTAAGAGTGCCTCTGGTAATGAAGTGTTTTTTCTTTTAAAAATTGATTTTGAAAAAAAAGCAGTTCAAGATATTGAAGTATTGGCAAGAGGAAATAAAAGTATGGCACCCGCAATAATTAACTCTCTGCCTAAAAATTGTATGGTTTTACACAATCATCCTTCAGGTGACACAACTCCATCAGGTGCAGATATTAGAGTAGCTTCTGAGATTGGGAATAATGGAATTGGTTTTGCAGTCTCTGATAATGATTTAAATGAGATTTATGTGTTGGTTAAACCTAAAGCACTTGGTGAAGTAAAAGAAATCAATAAAAAAGAAATTTTAAACTACTTCAAAGATGATGGTCCTTTATCTAAAAAAATGAAGGATTTTGAATACAGAAACGAACAGCTTGAGATAGCTGAAAGTATTGTAGATAACTACAATAATGCCCAAACAACTTTGATCGAAGCAGGAACTGGAATTGGTAAATCATTCGCTTATTTAATTCCTTCACTTTATTGGGCAGTAAAAAATGATCAAACTGTTGTAATTTCAACTAATACTATTAATTTACAACAGCAGATTATAGATAAAGATGTGAAGTTTTTAAAAAAAGTACTTCCCTTTAAGTTTAAAGCTGAATTTGCAATAGGACGCAGTAACTATCTTTGTATGAGAAAATTGAAAAATATTAGCAATAATTATAGTAACATTGATGACCAGGGAAGCTTTAATAAACTATTAGACTGGGTAAAAAACACTAAAACTGGAGTAAGGGGAGAAATTAAGTTTAACCTTAAAAGATCAGTCTGGGATGAAGTTTCTTCAGACAGTGATTACTGTATTGGCAGTTTATGTCCCTATTATGATGACTGTTACTTTATGAAAGCTCGTAATAAGTTGTTTAATGCTGATTTGATTGTTGTAAATCACTATTTACTTCTTTCAGATGCTTTGATTAAAAGCTCCGGTTATTCTACTTTACCTAAATATAATAGTTTAATTATTGATGAAGCACATAACTTCCATGATGTTGCAACATATCATTTAGGAAAGACTACTTCATTTAATCTAAACCAACAGATATTAAAAAAACTTTATGATAAGAAGTTTTCAATAATTCCTAGAATTAGAAATAAAATTAGTAATTTTGATTTAGATAATAAAAAGGATATTTATCAGTTAATAGATCAAAAAATTATACCAACTATTCAAAAATTAGAAGAAAATAACAAAGAATACTTTAGTAAGTTAAATGAGTTTTTTAAGTCATTTGATTTAAGTAGTATTATTTTATCAGAAGAAATAAAAGAAAAACAAAAGTATAAGTCCTTAAATGAGATTGGTTTTAATTACCATAAAAACTTTGACTCATTATTAATTTATCTTAAAAATTTAATTAATCAGTTAAAAATAATAGATGATTATGATAAAATAGAAGCTGAATTACTTGAACTTAAACAAAACCTTAATACTGTTAATGAACTTGCTTTTAATCTTTTATTTAATTTAGAATCTGCAGATGATGATTATGTATTTTGGCTTGAAAACTATAAATATAATGATAGATATGTAAGTCATATGAGCGCTCTTTTAAATGTTGATGATCATTTACCAGAAATTCTTTGGAGTAATTTAAGAAATGTGCTGTTAACATCTGCAACTTTAACAGTAAATGATTCCTTTAACTATTTTATTGATGCTTTAGGTATAAAAGATCAAAATGAAATAATAGTTAAATCTCCTTTTAATTATAAAAAACAAAGCAGGTTAATAATTCCTAATGATATATACTCACCTTCAAATAGTGCTTTCACAGCACAAATTGCTGATGATTTGGCAGATATATTAAAAACATTTAATGGTTCAACCATGGTCTTATTTACCTCTTATCGAATGTTGGATAATGTATATAAAAAGATTAATTATAAATTAGAAGAAGAAAATATTAATATCCTATCACAAAGTAAGTATTCAAGAAAATATATAATGGACAAATTCAAAGCTGGAAAAAATCAAATTATATTTGGAACTCAAAGTTTTTGGGAGGGTGTTGACATAGTTGGAAAAGATCTTAAATATCTAATTATTATGAAACTACCTTTTCCTGTTCCCAATGATCCTGTAAATGCTGCACGTGTTAATCTTATGAAACAAGAAGGTAAAAACTACTTTTTTGAGTACTTCATTCCAAAAGCAGTAATTAAATTTAAACAGGGTTTTGGAAGATTGATTAGATCAAAAACAGATAAAGGAATTGTAATTTGTATGGATAATAGATTAATTACAAAAAATTATGGTCAAGTTTTCTTGAATTCTATACCTGACAACTGTCCTGTAATAAAGATGAATTTAAGACGAGTAATTGACTATGTGGTTGGAGAGGATTAATCATGAAAAAGCAGATTGAAATATCAATATTAATAATGATAATATTACTGTTATTCACAATAAGTGGATTAGCTCAACCCCGTTTCACATTAATATATGTTGTTCAAAATGGGGATACAATCTATGATATAGCAAATGAATATAATACTACAGTAAGTAACATTTTACATAACAATAATATTGATAATGCTTCTAAAATAAATATTGGTGATGAACTTGTAATACAAAAAGAAAGAAAAACTCAAGAAAACAAACCAAAATTAGACTATAAGTTATCTTTAAGTAGTAGAAATGAAGATAATTATCAGTTAGATGTTGGGCGTAATTATTCTGTTAGATATAATCCTGAACAACCTCTACCAGAGGTAAATATACCTCCAGATAAAATTATTAAATACTATGTTGATTCCGGTGATACACTTTATGATCTTGCTGAAAGTTTTAATACATCAGTTGGAGTTATCATGGCTTTAAATAATATGGACCACTCTATTATTAGAAGTGGTGAAAAAATAAATATTCCAATAAACAATCTAACTAAAAGACAGGTATTAGCAATAACTGTTTCACAATCTGATATTGAAATACTGGCCAGAACTATCCACGGTGAAGCACGTGGTGAACCATATATGGGTCAGGTGGCAGTAGGAGCAGTGATAATAAATAGGGTATTAAGTCATGAATTTCCTGATAATATAAAGGATGTAGTATATCAAAGAAGTCAATTTACAGCAGTTGCTGATGGTCAGATCAACTATCCACCTAACAATACGGCATATAGAGCAGCCAAAGAAGCTTTAGGTGGTGTAGACCCTACAATGGGCTCACTGTATTACTATAACCCCAAAACAGCCGAAAATAAGAGTTGGTTTCAAACTAGAAAATTTGTAGTAAGTATTGGAGAACATGTATTTGCTAAATAAAGGAGGATATTTAATTGGAAATCAAAGTAAGAAGAATGGGTGATGATGTTAAGTTACCAAAGTATCAGCATTTTGGTGAAGACTGTGGAATGGACTTAATGTCCCGTTATGAATATACATTAAAACCTGGAGAATATAAATTAATTAAAACCGGACTAAAATTAGCAATTCCAGAAGGTTTCGGTGGTTTTGTTTATCCTCGAAGCGGCCTAGCTTTAAAAGAAGGTATTACAGTTTTAAATGCAGATGGTGTTATTGATCCTGGATATCGAGGAGAAGTCGGTGTTATATTAATAAATCATAGTAATAAAGAATTTGAAATAAAAAAGCATGATAGAATTGCACAACTGATCATACACCGCACTTTTAATATAGAATGGAAAGAAGTAGATTCTCTTAAAGATAGTGAACGTAGTGATGGTGGTTTTGGTCATACAGGTAAACAATAAGGAGGGAAAGCATGGAAAGTAAAGTAAAAGATTTATCATTAGCTCCTGAAGGAAAACGAAAAATTAATTGGATTAAAGATAAAATGGTTGTATTAAATAAGATTAAAGCAGAATATAAAGACGATAAACCCTTTGAAGGTAAAACAGTATCAATTTGTTTACACCTTGAAGCCAAAACTGCATATATGGCTATTATCTTAAATGAGCTAGGTGCAGATGTATACATAACTGGAAGTAATCCCTTATCAACACAGGATGATGTTGCAGCAGCTCTGACAGAGTATGGAGTAACAGTATATAGTTGGCATGGGGAAACAAAAAAAGAGTATGAAGAATCATTAGATAAAATACTTGAAGTAGATCCTGATCTAATAATTGATGATGGAGGAGATCTTGTAAGTAAGATCCATGACGAAAAGCCGGAATTAATTAATAAGTTAATAGGTGGAGCAGAGGAAACTACCACTGGTGTAATAAGACTTAAAGCTCTTGATAATAAAAATTTATTAAAGTTTCCGATGATGTCTGTTAATGATGCTCAAGCTAAGTTTCTATTTGATAATAGATATGGAACCGGACAATCTGTATGGGATGCAATCATGCGAAACACTAATCTAGTTGTTGCAGGAAAAGATATTGTAGTTGCTGGATATGGTTGGTGTGGAAAAGGAGTTGCTAAACGAGCAGAAGGTTTAGGAGGAAGAGTAATCGTTACAGAAGTAGACCCATTTAAAGCCCTAGAGGCTAAGATGGATGGATATAGAGTAATGACAATGAGAGAAGCTGCAAAAATAGGTGATATTTTTATAACTTTAACAGGGTGTAAAAATGTAATAAATCAAGAACATTTTAAACTTATGAAAGATGGAGCTATATTAGCAAATGCAGGCCACTTTAATGTTGAGGTAAATGTATCAGAACTTGAAGAAATTTCAGATTCAAAAGAAGATGTTAGAGATAATATTGAAGGATATAAAATTGGTGATAAAACACTTTATTTACTTGCTGAAGGAAGATTAGTTAATCTCGCAGCAGGAGACGGACATCCTGCAGAAATTATGGATATGAGTTTTGGATTGCAAGTTTTATCATTACTTTATCTAACAGAGAATGATCTATTACCTGGTCTATACAAAGTACCGGAAAGAATTGATAAGAAAGTTGCACAGTATAGATTAGAAGCTGATGGAATTGAGATTGATAAACTAACCAGTGAACAAAAACAGTATTTAGAAAACTGGAAAGTATAGGTGAAACAATGTTTAAAATTAAAGTTCCAGCAACTTCTGCAAACTTAGGGCCAGGCTATGACACATTCGGTTTGGCTCTTAATCTATTTAATGAATATATTTTCAAATCAAATAATTCTAATCAGCTTGATCTATCAATTAAAGATAATAGTAATAAAAATTATTATATAAAAAATGAGGATAATCTTAATATTAAAGACAATGAATTATCTCAATAAAGAATATAAAGAAAAAATATCTATAAATAATCTAGAAATAAATGTTAAACTTAACTATCCGTTAGATCGAGGATTAGGAAGTTCAGCTAATGCCATTATTGCAACAATTTGTGGCTTAAATCATTTTTTTGATTTAGACCTTGATAAACAAGAAATATTAGAGCATGCCTTAAAACTTGAAGGACATCCAGATAATATAACACCTGCTTTAATAGGTGGATTTACAGTAAGTCAAAGTATAGATAATAAAGTATATTATGAAAAATTTCCTGTTACAGATGATTTTAATATACTATTATTTATTCCAGATATTAAAATCAAAACAAAAACAGCTCGTAAGATTATTGAAAAAAATATTCCAATTACTAAGGTATCTAAAAATATTGCTAATGCTTCAATCCTCACAGCAGGTATAGTTAAAAATGATATAAAGTTAATTAAAGAAGGCTCACATGATTATATTCATCAAAACAATAGATTAGACTTAAATAAAGATCTTAAGCTATTTTTTAATAATGTTTATAAAAAAACTGATCTTCCCATTTTTTTAAGTGGTAGTGGACCAACTATAATTTTTATTTCAGACCAGGATTTGACTAATTTAAAAGAAATTGTAAAAAAAGAAGCGGAAAAAATTGGAATTGTTAACTATTTAATAGAAACTAAGGCCAATAATATGGGTATAATAACAAAAGACGGGTGATAAAAATGTGGAAAGGTTTAATTAATAAATACAGAAAGTTTTTACCTGTAACTGATAATCAAAAAGTTGTAAGTTTAAATGAAGGTAATACACCTTTAATAAAAGCTGAATGGTTCAATAAAAAGTATGGATTTGAATTATATTTAAAGTTTGAAGGAGCAAATCCTACAGGTTCATTTAAAGATAGGGGTATGACTTTAGCTGTAACCAAGGCTCTTGAGGATAACAGTAAGGCTATTATATGTGCTTCAACAGGAAACACCTCTGCTTCAGCAGCCGCATTTGGTGCTAGAAGTGGTTTAAAAACCCTTGTAGTTGTTCCTAATTCAAAGATTGCAAAAGGTAAGTTATCACAGGCTTTAATCTATGGAGCACAGATTATACCGATTAAAGGTAACTTTGATAAAGCATTAGAAATTGTAAGAAAGTTAACTGATAAGTACTCACTAACTTTAGTTAATTCATTAAATCCCTTTCGTATTGAAGGACAAAAAACAGCAGCATTTGAAGTTGCTGACCAGTTAGATAAAAAGAAATTAGATATTTTAGCTTTACCGGTTGGTAATGCAGGTAATATTACTGCTTACTGGAAAGGATTTAAAGAATATAACAAAAAAGGTTTTATTGATTACCTGCCTAAAATGTATGGTTTTCAAGCTAAAGGTTCTGCTGCAATGGTTGAAGATAAGGTAATTGAAAATCCTGAAACTATTGCAACTGCAATTAGAATCGGTAATCCGGTCAATAGAAAAAAAGCTAAACTAGCTGTAAACGAGTCAAAAGGACTATTTAATTCATTAACAGATCAACAGATTAAACATGCACATTATCTTACTATCATCAAAAGAAGGTGTATTTGTTGAACCTGCTTCAGCAACCCCAGTAGCAGGTCTAATAAACTTAGCAGAACAAAAACCTCAATTAGTAAACGATAAGACAATTGTAGCAGTATTAACAGGTAATGGATTAAAGGATCAAGAATTTGTATTAGATAACTATGATATACCAAACACAGTAGAGGGTAACTTAAATAGTGTGGAAAAAATATTGAATTTATAAATATAAAGGATATTATGTAATTTTAAAGAATTATATAATTAACTATTTAAGGCCCCAAGGGGGTATTTAATTGAAAATATTTAATTTTAAATTCCTAAATGATTGGAAAGCTAAGTTTTATTATATACCAGTAAAATACAGTATATATTCCCTTCTTTTAGCAGTGGTTGTTTTAATTTTAGAAAAGAATTATCAAACATTTTTAATTAATAATTTACCCACTTTATTTTTTACTTCATATGATATTACAAAAACTATACTTTCAACTATAGCTGGTTCGCTTTTATCAATTGTTACAATCTCATTTTCTATCATAATGGTTGTTTTAACAACTTATTCAACTCAGTTTTCACCGAGAACCTTACAGGATTTTTTAAAGTCTAAAATGACTTTGAAAATATTAGGAATATTTATTGGTGGATTTATTTATTCAATTATAACATTACTATTTTTAAAAGATATAGAGCAAACATTATTTCTTTCAGCTGCAGTTGGTGTTCTTATAGCAACTTACAGTATATTTTATTTCGTAATGTTTATAAACCATGTTTCACAGTCAATTCAGGTTAATCTTTTAATTGATACCTTAACAACTGAAATCTTAGAATTAGTTGAACATGTTAAGACTTTTAATGAGTCACATGAAAATATTAAAAACGAACCACCTGTCAATTTAGAAAAAATAGTAGAAAAAGAGCAGTTAGGTATCTATTCTAAACAGGTTGGTTTTATAAGAGATATAAATGATATTAAACTATCAAATTTTGCTGATGAAAATAATATAGTCATTGAAGCTGAAAGAATGATTGGAGATTATGTTACTACTAATTCAAAGATTTTTACAATATATTATAATTTAGATGAAATGGAAGAAGACGAAATAGATGAGGAATCATTACAGAAATGTTTGAAATTTGTCCTGATTGGTAAAGAAAGAAATAAAGATAAAGATATTGAGTTTGGATTGCAAAAAATAACTGAAGTTGCTCTTAGAGCAATTTCACCGGGTATTAATGATCCAAATACAGCAATTTTTTGTATTAAACAAGAGGGAATGGTATTAGATAAAATTGCTAAAGCGGATATTGAAAATACTTATTATTACAATGATGATGATGAATTAACACTAATCTTTGAAGATGTTAGTTTTGATTACCTATTATATAAAACATTCTATCAGCTTAGATACTACTCAATGCGTGATGTATCGGTTGCTGCATCATTATTAGAAGCACTGATCATCATTGCTGAAGGAAACCCCAAAGATATTAAAGATACCTGTTGGGAATTTGGCAGTTATGTAGTTAAAGGTTTTGATGAGAGCATTCTTGAAGATTTAGATAGAAAATATATTAATAAAAAAATAGAAGAACTTGCAGTAATGACAGATAAATCTAAAGGTTCAGGTATATATTTTGAATAAATATGGGAGGTGTCTAAAATAGCAGACAAAGAAAAAAACTACTATAAAAAAACAGTACAAGAATCATTTGAAACATTAAATACTTCAGAAAAAGGGTTAAGTGAACAAGAAGCTCAAAAAAGATTAGACAAATACGGAGAAAACAAACTAGTTAGATTGAAAAAAACTCCTGAAATAATAAAATTTTTACTACAGTTTAGAGATGTCTTAATGATAATATTATTAGTAGCAGCAGGTATGTCTTTTATAATCCAAAATTATAGAGATGGATTAGTTATGTTAGTAATCGCAATAATAAATGCAGTTATCGGTTACTTTCAGGAACATAAAGCTGAAGCAATAATGGATTCCTTAGATAAGTTGGTCCAGTCTCCATCTAAAGTAATCAGAGATGGACAGACTAGTGAACTTAATCAAAGTAAATTAGTTATTGGAGACATAGTTGTTTTAGAAGAAGGAGATAAAATACCTGCAGATCTTAGAATTATTGAATCATTTAATCTAAAAACAAACGATGTTTCTCTTACCGGTGAATCTTTACCTCAAGGAAAAAACAGTAATACTATGAAAGAAGATGTTTCATTGGCTGATAGAGAAAACATGGCATATTTAGGTACTAATGTAGCATCTGGTAGTGCCAAAGGTGTTGTCATAGCAACCGGTATGGATACTGAAATGGGTAAGATTGCTGACCTAACTCAGGAAGAGGAAAAGTCTAAATCTCCTTTACAGATGGAACTACAGTCGGTTGCTAATAAAATAGCAGTATTTGCAGTTATTGTAGGTACTTTATTATTTGGTGTTAGTTTGTATCAAGGACTTGGTTTAAACTTTGCAATTATTTATGGATTAGGGATTGCTGTTGCAGTTGTTCCTCAGGCTTTACCTATGCAGATTACTGTTGCATTAGCACAGGGGGTTGACCGTTTAGCTAAAAAGAACGCTGTTGTTAAAAAACTATCTTCTGTGGAAACACTTGGTTCTACTAATGTAATTGCTACTGATAAAACAGGTACTTTAACTAAAAATGAGATGACAGTACAGAAAGTATACTATAATGGTAAAGAGTATGATGTTACAGGTATTGGATATGAACCAAGAGGTAAAATCTTAGATGAAAATGGAGAAGAAATAACTCAAGAACAAATTGATAAGTTAGAAATTATGTTTGATGCAGCTACAATGGCTTCAAATGCGGAAATACATCCACCTGATGATGAACACTCCAGCTGGTATCCAATTGGTGATCCAACTGAAGCAGCTTTAATAACATTATCAACCAAAGTTGGAACCAGAGCTGAAAATGAAGATGAGGAAAATCCAGAACTACATGAGTTTGGTTTTGATTCTGAAAGAAAAAGAATGAGTTCAGTTCGTCAGTTTGAAGATGGAGAATATTTAGCTATGAAAGGTGCTTTAGATAGTGTACTTGCAGTTAGTAAGTATATATATAAAGATGGTAAAAAAGTACCTATAACAGAAGAAGATAAAGAGAAATATAAAAAACTAAGTGAAAAATATTCTAAAAATGCATTACGGGTACTCTCTTTTGGATTTCGCAAATTAGAACCCGAACACAAAGATTATGTATTAGAAGAAGTTGAAAAAGATATAATCTTTTTAGGAATTGTTGCTATGATTGATCCACCAAAAGAAGGTGTAAGAGAATCAATCGAACAAGCCCATGAAGCTCATATTAACACATATATTATGACTGGAGATCATGCGATTACTGCCAATGCTATTGGTAAAGAAATCAATCTAGTAAAAGAAGATGAAGAAATAGATGTAATTACTGGTGAAGAGTTTGATGAAATATCTGACCAAGAACTAAATGATATTATGGACAATCATGAAAGTTTAATATTTTCAAGAGTATCTCCAGAACACAAACTAAGAATTGTTAAAAATCTAAAAGCTCAACAGAAAATTGTGGCTGTAACTGGTGATGGTGTAAATGATGCCCCTGCTTTAAAAAGTGCACATATCGGTGTTGCAATGGGTGGTATGGGAACAGATGTATCTAAACAGGCAGCAGAATTAATCTTATTAGATGACAGTTTTCCTACTTTAGTTTATGCAATACAAGAAGGAAGAAATATTTATAATAATCTAAAGAAAACTGTAATTGCTTCATTAACCAGTAATGGTGGAGAACTTGCAGTTGTACTATTAGGTCTTTTAGGAGTTTCATTATTCAACTTACCAGTTCCAATTTTAGCTATACAGATTTTAGCGATTGACCTTTTAGCTGAAATTTTACCATTAACTGCTTTTACATTTGATCCAGGTTCAAAGGATATTATGAAATCACCACCTCGTGATAAAGATGAGCATATTGTTAATAAAAGATCGTTTTCAGAAATATTGTTTTTTGGTATTTTAATGGGTGGTCTAGCTTATTTAAACTTCTATTTATTTAACAGCAGGATGGGTTCTTTAAATTTAACAGAAAGTCATTCGTTATATCCTAGAGCAACAACAATAACTTATTTAACAATAGCCTTTACACAGCTTACAAATATTATGTCAAGGCGTTATGAGAGAGTATCATTTTTTAATAAAAATATTGTATCAAACAAAAAGATGGTATATGCCGTAATTTTATCAATAGTAATGATTGTAATAACTATTTACACACCATTTATTAATCAATATCTTGGATTTACAGGAATAACTTTAATTGATTGGTTATATGTAATGGGTTCAGCTTTAGTATTTTTAGCAGCCCATGAAATGTTAAAAATATATAAAAGAAAAAATGATCCTATAAAAGGAGGAAATTAAAAATGAATGTAAAGAAAAAAGGCGAAGTTTACAAATGTTCAGTATGTGGTAATGTTGTAGAAGTAAAAGAAGTTGGTGGAGGAGAACTAGTTTGTTGTGGTCAACCGATGGATCTACAAAAATAATTTTTAAAAATGCCCCTGTTTTTACAGGGGCAGAATTATCTTTAAAAACAATAAAAATTTTCTAAATATCTATTTAGATAGAAATGAAAGTCATTTTTTATTTTATTAAAATAAACAATGGTTAAATGGAGGGAAAATAATGAGTGTATTAAAAGATACTTTAAAAATGAAGAATTGGGCAGTTGTAGGTGCTACAGATAAAAAAGAAAGGTTTGGATATAAAATTGTTAAATCATTGGCTGATAATGATTATAATGTATTTCCAATTAATCCATCACTAGATGAAATTGATGGTATAAAAGTATATGATAAGTTATCTGATATTGAAGAAGATATAGATGTTGTTGATATGGTTGTTAATCCACAAATTGGTAAATTAGTGATGAAAGAAATAAATAAATTAGGTATAAAATATGTCTGGTTACAACCAGGAGCAAGAAGTGATGAAATAAAAGACTTTGCTGAAGAAAATGATATTAAATATGTAGAAAGTTGTATTTATGCAACATTAAGCTAATAATCATTAACTAACAGGAGGGGACTTCTTTTGTCTAAGTATATTTTAGCTATTGATCAGGGTACAACAAGTACCAGAGCGTTTTTGTTTAACAAAAAAGCTGAAATAATTGGTAAAGCACAAAAGGAATTTAATCAGTATTATCCTAAACCAGGATGGGTTGAACATAATCCAGAAGAGATTTGGAATTCAACTCAAAGTGTTATAAATTCAGTTATAAAAAAAGCTGATATAAAGCCATTTGAAATAGATTCAATTGGAATTACAAATCAAAGAGAAACTACAGTTATTTGGGATAAAAATACTGGTGAGCCACTATATAATGCAATTGTATGGCAGTGTAGAAGAACTTCTGGAATATGTCGTGATCTAAAAAATAAAGGATATGAAGATCTTTTTAGAAAAAAGACTGGTTTGTTATTAGACCCTTATTTTTCAGGTACAAAAATTAAATGGATCTTAGATAATGTTAAAGGTGCTAGAAAAAAAGCCAAAGAAAACAAGGTGATCTTTGGTACTATAGATTCATATTTAATCTGGAAATTAACAGGAGGAAAGATTCATGTAACTGACTATACTAATGCTTCACGTACTCTTTTATATAATATTTCCGAATTAAAATGGGATAAAGAGTTACTCGAGATAATGGAAGTTCCCTCTAATATATTACCTACAGTAAAATCTTCAAGTGAAATTTATGGTTATACAGATAAAAATGTATTTTTTGGACAGCATATACCTATCTCTGGAATAGCTGGTGACCAACAGGCTGCAACCTTTGCACAGGGCTGTTATGAAAAAGGTATGGCTAAAACTACCTATGGTACAGGTGCTTTTATGTTAATGAACATAGGTGAAAAGCCAGTTTATTCAGATAATGGATTACTTACAACAATTGCCTGGGGATATAATGACAAAATAACATATGCCCTTGAAGGTAGTATATTTAATGCTGGTTCTGCAATTCAGTGGTTAAAAGACGAACTACACTTATTGGATGAAGCTTTTGATTCAGAATATTTTGCTTCAAAAGTAAAAGATTCAGATGGAGTATATTTTGTTCCAGGTTTTACTGGGTTAGGTGCTCCGTATTGGAATCCAGAAGTTAGAGGCACTTTAGTTGGATTAACAAGGGGAAGCAGTAAAAATCATATTATTAGAGCAACTTTAGAAGCCTTAGTTTTTCAAAGTAAAGATCTAATTGAAGCAATGCTTGAAGATTCAGGTTTATCTTTGAAAAAAATGAAGGTTGATGGTGGAGTTGTAAATAATGATTTAATCATGCAGTTTTTAGCTGATATGATCGATACCGAAGTAGAAAGACCTTTAAACACTGAAACAACTGTAACTGGTGCTGCATATCTTGCAGGTTTAGCCACTAATTTTTGGTCTAATTTAGATGAATTGAATAATAAAAGAAGGGTTGATAAGTTATTTAAACCCGATATTGATGACAGTTTAAGAACTAAAAAATATACTAACTGGAAAAAAGCAGTTGATACTGCTTTATACTGGAGTAATCTTTAATATATAATTATCCTATTTGATGTGGTATATGCATTAGATAGGATTTTTTTGTTTTATCTAAAGCAGTCAAAAATAATCTACATATATATTTTATTTAGTTGGTGAGGTTTAAATCATTAGTGTATAATAAGTTGTCAGTTTATTGTTGATTATCACATAGAAATTATTTAATAATTATGCTATAATTATAGAGGAAAAAGTTAATATATATAGAATTAAAATATATAGATAAAATTAAAGTAAATGAAGACCTATTTAATGCAGTTAATTAAGTTATGATACATTAAATAGGTTTTTATGTGTTAAATTTATAATGGGAGGAATTTTTATGAACAGTAAGTTCTCTAAAAAATACACATATCTAGCCTATATTTTGTTAGCACCATCTGTAATAATTGTTGGAGTATTTCTCATTTATCCGTCGATACAGTCTTTGTATTTAAGTTTTTATAGAACCACTCCTTTTGGTAATAGAGTAATATTTACAGGATTTCAAAATTTCACAAGATTATTGACTTCTGATGCTTATTGGAATAGTTTAGGGAGATCTTTAACATTTACTGCAATTACCGTTTTTCTTGCCATAAGTATTTCACTTTTATTAGCAGTATTAACAAATAAAAACATAAGAGGTGCAAAAATATATAAAACTTTGATGATTTGGCCGTTTGCTTTTTCATTTGCATTTGCGGGTACTATTTGGGGTGTGCTTTTACATCCGAATGTTGGTATTATGTCATATTATATAGAATTTATAACTGGATTTGAATTTAACTGGATTAATAATGGTACTGCAGCATTTATCCTACTTATAATTGCTTCAACCTGGAGAATGATTGGTTATAATGTTATCTTCTTTATTGCTGCTTTGCAGAATGTTTCTCCTTCCTTACTTGAAGCTGCAGAAATTGATGGAGCAAATAATTTTACTAAGTTTTGGAGAATAACATTTCCTTTAATATCACCAATAACCTTTTTCTTATTAATTATGAATACATTACAGGTCTTCTTTTTAACATTTGGTATTGTTGATGTTCTAACACAGGGTGGACCAGCTAGAGCAACCGATATTGTTACATATAAGTTGTTTAGAGATGCTTTTTTAAGTATGAGAACTGGTTATGCTTCTGCACAGTCTATTATATTATTTGTTATTGTTGCTGGAATAACTATCTTCCAATTTAAGTATGCCGGTGAAAAGGTATTTTATCAATAAAAAACAAAGGGGATAAATATCATGTCTAATTTTAGATTCCACAATATATTTTTACATATATTTTTGATAATAGCTGTTTTTCTTATCTCTTTTCCAATTCTATATGCATTTATGGTAAGTACTCTTGATATGAATCAAGTTTATTCATCTCCACCAAAAGTAAGATTTGGAGATAATATGATTGAAAACTATACAAATGCATGGAATCAGTCAAACATGGGTAGATTATTATTTAACAGTGCATTTATATCTATAGTAACAGCTTTAGGTAAAATTGTACTTTCTATAAGTGCAGCATTTGCTTTTGTATACTTTGGTGATTTTAAGGGTAAAAATATCTTTTTTATAATAATTTTAATTACTCACATGTTACCATTACCGATAAGAATTGTACCAACTTATCAGTTAATGGATAGTTTAAACTGGTTAGATACTTACTATGCCTTAACAATACCTTTTTTTGCAAGTGCAACAGGTGTATTGCTTTTCAAACAGTTTTATATGACTATTCCTGAATCATTACTTGAAGCTAGTTTAATAGATGGAATTACACCTTTAAGATTCATGTGGTCAATTTTGGTTCCATTGTCAAAAAATAATATCGTAGCTCTTTTTACAATAGAATTTATCTGGGTATGGAATCAGTACTTATGGCCATTAGTTACTACAAACAGCGCAAAAGTTCGAGTTGTACAAATCGGATTAAAAATGTTAATTCCATCAGATGCTCAACCGGAGTGGAACGTCGTTATGGCAGCATTGATCATGGGAGTAATTCCTCCCTTGATTGTTTATCTAGCATTACAAAAAAGTTTAGTAGAAGGATTCGCTTTACAACAGGATAAATAGTTTATCTAAAATGGAGGTGATTTTTTAAAACAAATTCAAACCTGTTTTAAAAAATATAAGGAGGTGTCAATTTCAGGAAGTATTCCTGAAAGAAAAAATGACTAAAAAATTACTGGTTGCTGTTTTATTATTAAGTTTGTTGGTTTTTGGTTCGGTAAGCAGTTCAGCTCAAGATGTTGTTGAACTAGAGTTTTGGCATGCTATGAGTGGTGGCCGTACAGCTGCTGTTGAAAGAATTGTTGATGGATTTAACGAGCTTCACCCAGATATTAATGTAACTGCTCAGTTTACAGGTAGTTATGCAGAAACATTAACTCAAGGAATTTCAGCTGTTAGATCTGGTAACCCTCCACACATAATTCAAGTATATGAAGTTGGTACTCAAACTATGTTAGATAGTGAAGCAATTGTACCAGTTCATGAAATAGTGGGAGATCAAATTGACTTTAGTAGTATAATCCAACCAATTTCTAATTATTATAGTATAGATGGAAAACTTAACTCAATGCCCTTTAACTCATCAACCGCTATGTTATATTACAACAAAGATGCTTTTGAAGAAGCAGGTATTGCTAACCCTCCATCAACATGGAAAGATGTAGAAGAGGCAGGATTAAAAATTATTGATAGTGGTGCTGCTAATCACGGACTATCTTTTGGTTGGCCAGCCTGGATAATGGAACAGATGTTTGCTTATCATAACCAACCATATGCTAATAATGGCAATGGTAGAGAAGCAAGAGCAGATGAAATATATCTTGATAGTGAATTTGGCAAGCATGTAATATCTACCTGGACAGATTTAGTTAAAAAAGATGTAATTGCATATGGTGGTCGTGAATATTCAGCAAATCAAGATTTCTTAGCTGGTGAAGTTGCAATGTTAATCCAGTCAACTTCTTCATTGAGTTCAATAATGGAATCTGCTGACTTTGAAGTAGGAACTACCTTCTTACCTAGATTTGAAGGTTATGGTATTGGTAATTCTGTTATCGGTGGAGCATCCTTATGGGTAATGCAGGGACACTCCTCTAAAGAATATCAAGCAGTTGTTGAATTCTTTAAATATCTAAGTAGAACAGATGTTACAATTCAATGGCATAAAGATACTGGATATTTCCCATCTACTAATGCAGCTGTTAAACAGTTAATGGATAATCAATGGTTTACTGATAATCCAAATTATCTAACAGCTTTCTTACAAATTCTAAGTGGTGTTTCAACTCCTGCATCTAATGGTGTACTATTAGGTAACTTTGTTGAAATAAGAGATATTACAGATACTGCGATTGAAAAAGCATTTACAGATGCAATGTCACCTGATGCAGCAGCTGAAGAAGCAGCTGAACAAGCTAACACTGTATTGGAAGACTATACAGAATTATTTAATGACTAAAAAGCAAAAAAAGTAAAAGACTGAAATTACAAATAAAAAAGAAATTTGAAAGTATAATAAGAACATCTAAAAATTAGATTAAATAATTGAATATCAAGGTAGAGAAAAGAGACCTATTAGATACTTCCTGAAAGGGAGGTATTTAATAGGTTTTTTACTTTACTCTTTGTAATATAAGTAAAGATACTTCGAAGGATAATATATGGTGCTATAAATACTTCTTGTGAACTGATAAAAAATTTAAATTATTATAAAAATTAAAAAGGATTATTTTTTCTTTAAAAGAATTATATAATTAAGAGTAATAAAAAAATATTTGAGGTTAGAGAAAAGAGAACCTATTTAATGTAAAACTTACAGACTAACTGTAGGTAATTTTAGCATTGAATAGGATTTTTTATTTCAAAAGGGGTAGATTGTTTTGAAAAACATTTTTTCTAATCATGCTCAAGAGTTAGAAAATAATATTGATGAGTATTTAGAAGTAGTAAGTAAATCAAACCTAGTATTTGAGCGTGATAGTAAAAACTATATAAGGAAAAACTTTAGAGAGTTTGAGAATTCATTAGATGAAATATTAAAATTAGAAAATTCTGCTGATGATTTTCAAAAAAAGATTAAATATAAACTATATAAGTACATGTTAATACCAGAAGCAAGAGGGGATGTTTTAACATTACTAGAAAATATAGATAGTATCGTAGATCATATTAAAAAAATATTAGTACAACTGTCTATAGAAAAACCATTTATACCAGATAATATGATAGATGATTTTGATGAATTGATTGAAATGGTAAGTAAATCAGTAGATCAGTTAATCAAATGTATAAGAGCATACTTTACAAATATTACTATGGTAAATGAATATGCAAATAAAGTTCACTTTTTTGAACATGAAGCAGATAAAATTGAAGAAAAGATTAAACGTAAAGTTTTTAATAATGAGAATGAGCTTAAAAGTTTTAGTAAAAAAGTTCATTTAAGATACTTTGTTGAAAAGATAGCACAAATTTCTGATAGGGCAGAAACTATTAGTGAGAAAGCTTCGGTTGCTGCAATTAAAAGAAGAATCTAATATATTGGAGTTGATAAAATGATCAGTGCCCTATTATTTATGTCAAGTGGATTATTTTTAGGATGGTCTTTAGGTGCCAATGATGCTGCAAACCTATTTGGTACTGCAGTAGGTACAAAGATGGTGAAGTTTAAAACTGCTGCAATCGTAATAGGTGTTTTTGTAATAATTGGTGCTGTTGTCAGTGGAATCGGAGCTTCACATACCTTAGGTGAACTTGGTAAAGTTACAAGACTGCCTGGTGCTTTTATTGTAGCTCTTTCAGCAGCTATAACTGTTTTTGGAATGACAAATTTCGGTATACCTGTTTCTACATCACAGTCAATAGTTGGAGCTATTATAGGTTGGAATATATTTGCAGGCTTAAACACAGATCTAAGTGTTTTAAGTAAGATTGTAAGTACCTGGGTATTATGTCCAATATTATCAGCATTGTTTGCAGTAATATTTTATAAAATAATACAAAGATCACTTTTTAAGTTTAATATTCATCTATTAAAAATAGATAAGTATACCAGAATAAGTTTGATTGTTGTAGGAGCTTTTGGAGCATATAGTTTGGGAGCAAATAATATAGCAAATGTTATGGGGGTTTTTACTAACTCAATTAATTTCCCTCCATTAAGTATTGGAGAACTTTTTGTACTAAGTAGTACCCAACAGTTGTTTTTATTAGGAGGTATTGCTATTTCAGTTGGAGTATTTACTTATTCAAAAAAAGTTATGATGACGGTTGGAAAAAGTATTTATAAAATATCTCCAATAGCAGCTTTGATAGTAGTTTTATCATCATCTACAGTACTCTTTTTATTTGCATCTGAAGGCTTAAAGATTTGGATGACCTCAGTAGGTTTACCGTCATTTCCTTTAGTTCCAGTTTCTAGTTCACAGGCTGTAGTTGGCGCAATATTAGGTATTGGGCTTGCAAAAGGTGGGCGTAATATTAACTTAACAGTTTTAAGAAACATTGGTCTTGGTTGGATTGTTACTCCAATTACCTCAGCTTTAATTTCTTATATTTCTTTGTTTTTTATGCAGAATGTCTTTATGATGACAGTTTACTAAACTGTGGAGGTGATAAACACATTTGAAAAGATCAATATCTAGCAAGGATTGTTATTTTAATGATTGCTTTAGCCTTAGCGACAGAAAACTTTCTATTTAGACAGGTGTTTATTTCAGTACATTGGAAGATAACAGAAGCTAAAATTGTTAACGGTGTAGGATAGATGATCTTTTTATTTAAAGTATTAATGACAATTGCAAAAACTAACATAGCGTAAGTAATCTTTACAATGTTACCACCATTAGCTGTAATACTTTATCTACAAAAGAGTTTTGTACAGGGCTTAATAGAACCTGAAAAATAAGATGTTAAGGAGACAAATTATGAATAAAATTAGTAATACAAAATTATTTATATTTGATATGGATGGAACAATTTATCTAGGAGATAATTTAATTGATGGTGTAAAAGATCTATTAAAAAAATTGGATAATCAAAATATTGAATATATATTTTTAACAAATAATTCATCCAAAAATTCTGATGATTATAAATTAAAGTTGAAAAAATTAGGGATTGAAACCACAAAAGATAAAATTGTAAATGCTGGTGAAGTAACAGCTGCCTATCTAAAAGATATAAAAGAAAAAGATGAAAAGAATGTTTATGTAGTTGGAACTCAATCTTTAGAAGATGTTTTTGAAAATTATGGTTTTAATGTAGTAAAATCTAGAGATAATGTAGATTATTTAGTAGTTGGATTTGATACAACTTTAACCTATCAAAAATTATGGGATGCTCATTATTTAATTAATAATGGTGTAAAATACTATGCTACAAACCCAGATAAAGTATGTCCTTTAGAAGGTGGCAAATCAATGCCTGATTGTGGGGCAATTACTAACCTTTTAAAAACCTCAACTGGAAAAGAACCGATAGTAGTAGGTAAACCTAGTGAACTAATGATAAATTATATTTCTAATAATTATGATACACCTAAAGAAAATATTACAATGGTAGGAGACCGATTATATACAGATATTAAGATGGCAGTAAATGGTGGTATAAACAGTATATTAGTATTAACCGGTGAAAGTAATAGAAGTGATTTAGAAAGTTCTAGTATAAATCCTGATCATGTAGTAGAATCAGTTGTAGATATATCAAAATTATTATAGAGGTGAAATAAGATGACAGACATTATAGCTCATAGAGGTTCATCAAGTTCAGCACCAGAAAATTCTAAAGCATCACTTCTGCAAGCCCTTAAAGATGGAGCAACAGGAGTAGAAATTGATCTACAGTTAACATCAGATAATGAAGTAGTGGTTATACATGATGAAACAATAGACCGTACTTCTAGTGGGCTTGGATTTGTAAAAGATATGACTTTAAAAGAATTAAAAGAATATGATATTGGTAGTTTTTTTGATCCAAAGTTTAAAGCAGAACGAATTATAACCTTAAAAGAAGCACTTGAACTTTTAAAAAACAGTAAAATTATAAATATCGAAATCAAAAAGATGGTAAACTTTAACCATAATATTGAAAAAGAAGTAGTTAAAGTTTTAGAGGGTTTAGACTTAAATAATAAAATTATTGTTTCATCTTTTAATCATGACTCATTAGATATTATAAAAAATATTAATAATAAAATTATAACAGCTCCTTTGTTTTATGCGAGAGTTCATAATCCGTGGGAATATGCAAAAAGATTAGGTAGTAAGTATCTACATTTATACTATAAAGCTGTAGACAATAAACTTATCCAAAACTGCCATAAAAATAATATAAAAGTAAATGTCTTTACTGTTGATAAAAAAGAAGACCTAAAAAAGATGATTGAATTCAATGTTGATGGAATCATAACTAACTATCCATTAAGGGCCTTAGAAATACTCAAAAAATAAAAAGGTCTTAAAGGAGATGATGATATTTTGAAAATTGTAATTATAGGGGCAGGTGTTATTGGATCTGCAATCGCAAGGGAACTGTCTAAATATAAAGTGGAGATAACATTAATTGATAAAAAAGCAGATGTTGCCTGTGGAACTTCTAAAGGAAATTCAGGTATAATTCATGCTGGATATAATGCTGACTTTAATACTTTAAAGGGAAAAATGAATGTTGAGTCTAATCCTCACTTTGATCAAATCTGTGAAGACTTAAATGTTCCCTTTAAAAGAAATGGTTCACTTGTTGTAGGTTTCAATGAATCTGATTTAAAACATCTGAAAGAAAAAAAACAAAACGGTGAAAAAAACGGTATTAAAGGCCTTGAAATAATTAAGCGTGATGAACTACTAGAAATGGAACCAAACTTAAATAAGGATGCAAAATACGCCTTATATGCACCTTCTGCAGGTATAATATCTCCTTATGAATTAACTATTGGATATGCAGACAATGCTGTAATTAATGGAGCTCAAGTTTTACTTGAAACCGAAGTTATTGATTTAATAATAGAAGATAAAACTATTAAAGGTGTTAAAACAAATAAGGGAGATATTGAGGCAGATTTTGTAATAAACTCAGCTGGACTGTATGCTGATAAGATAGCTAATTTAGCAGGTGAGAACATTGAAATTACTCCAAGAAAAGGGGAATATCATCTATTTGATAAAGTTTATGGTGACCTTATTAACCATACCCTTTTTCCAATGCCAACTGAAAAATCAAAAGGTATCTTAGTTCTACCAACAGTTCACGGTAATCTATTAATAGGTCCTAATGCTAATGTTATAGATGAAAAAGATGATTTATCTACTACACAAGTGGGTTTAGATGAAGTAATGTCTGGTGCCAAAAACCTTGTACCTAACTTACCTAATAATGGTGTAATTACCTCTTTTTCAGGACTTAGAGCATCACTACCTAAAGAAGATTTTCATATTGATTATGCTAAAAATATTAAAGGTATGATAAATTTAATTGGAATTCAATCACCTGGTTTATCTTCAGCACCAGCAATTGCAGATAAAGTGGTAAACATGGTAAGAGAAATGCAAAAAAATGAATTACAAGAGAAAAAAGACTTTCAATTTAAAAACCCAAAATATCCTCATTACCATGAATATGAAGAAAAAGGTAAGGTTGATAAATGGCAGGAAATAATAAACAAAGATAAAAATTATGGTGAAATAATATGTAGATGTGAACATGTTAGTAGAGGAGAAATAATAGACGCAGTTAACCGACCTGTACAAGCCAAAACATTAGATGCTATAAAAAGAAGAACAAGAGCAACCTCTGGTAGATGTCAGGCAGGTTTCTGTGGACCAAGAGTATTAGAAATACTGTCAGAGCAGCTTAAAATTGATCCATTAGAAGTAACCAAAAAGGGTGCTGGTTCAAATATATTAAAGACAAGATCAAAAGAACTGATCTTAAACAAAAAGACAGATAAAGTAGGTGACAGCAATGAAAAACTATAATATGATAGTTATTGGTGCTGGTCCTGCAGGAATGGCAGCTGCTTTAGAGGCAGACAAAAATGGTCTTGATAAGATCTTGATTATTGAACGTGATGAATATATTGGTGGTATTTTACCTCAGTGTATTCACAATGGTTTTGGTTTAGAATACTTTGATGAGGAACTGACCGGACCGGAATATGCCCATCAGTTTATAGAAAAACTTAAAAGTTCTAATATAGAAGTTATGACAGAAACAATGGTTTTAAATATTACTGAAAACAAAGTTATAACAGCTGTAAATAAAGAAGATGGTGTTCTTAGATTAAAGTCTAAGACTGTAATTTTAGCCATGGGTTGTAGAGAAAGAACTAGAGAAAATATTAAAATACCCGGTGAACGTCCAGCTGGTATTCTTTCTGCAGGTACAGCTCAACGATATACAAATATTGAAGGTTATCTTCCCGGTAAAGAAGTAATAATCTTAGGTTCAGGTGATATTGGATTAATTATGGCCAGAAGAATGAAACTTGAAGGTGCTAATGTTAAGGCAGTACTGGAAATAATGCCGTACTCATCTGGGCTTGTAAGAAACAAGGTTCAGTGTTTAGATGATTTTGATATTCCTTTAAAGTTAAGTCATACAATAACTAGAATTGAGGGAAAAAATAGAATAAAAAGAGTAGAAGTAGCTCAAGTAGATGAAAATTTAAATATTATAGATTCTTCAAAAGAGTGGGTTAACTGTGATACCCTACTTTTATCAGTTGGTTTAATACCGGAAAATGAACTTTCTAAATCAATGGGACTAAAACTACATCCTGTAACAGGTGGAGTATATGTTAATGAAAATCGGGAGACTAATATCAGTGGTGTATTTGCAGCTGGTAATGTACTACATGTCCATGATCTAGTTGACTGGGTATCAGAGGAAGCAGAGATTGCAGGCCGTTCTGCCGTAGATTACATTAACAACAGTTTAGAAAAGAGAACAAATAAAATTAATTTAATACCTGATCAAAATGTAACATATACTGTCCCACAGACAATAGATTACAAGTTAAAGGATAAAAAGTTTATTAAAATATTTATGAGAGTTAAAAAACCTATGGAAGATGTAAAAATAAACTTTATCCATGGTGATAATAATTTAGTAAGTTTTAAGAAAAAAATTGTAATGCCTGGTGAAATGGTTACTGCAAACCTACCCAAGGCTTTGATAAATGATAAAATGAATGAAATAAAAGTATCAATAACTAAAATGGTGGGTGAAAAAAATGGCTAAAAATGATATAATATGTACAGGTTGTCCAAAGGGATGTAGAGTTACGGTTGATGTAGAAGATGATGAAATAAAAGATGTGTATGGTTATGAATGTCCTACAGGAAAAGAATATGCCATTAATGAATTTAAAAACCCAACCAGAATTCTACCTACAACTATTCGAGTTAACAATGGTGAATTTCCTTTAGTTCCAGTAAAAACTAAAAAAGCCATACCAAAAAGTTTATTACTTAAAGCTATGGATGTAATTGCTGAAGTTGAAGTTCAAGCCCCAATTAAAATTGGAGATGTATTAATTGAAAATATCTTGGATACAGGGGTAGATATTGTTGCAACTCGAAATATAGAAGAAAAAACGGGAGGTTAAACCATTGAAAAAAAGTCTCGAAGAATATTTCGAAGACTTTAATATTATTGCCGGCATTAGTGATGACAAAAGACTTGATAAAGCTCTATATAGTAAAGTTTTAGGAGTTTTTTTGCTGAATGCAAAGCTTACTAAATTAGATCAATATGCAAAAAAATGTAAAGAACATGATAAAAAGTTATTCTTACATCTTGATTTGATGAAAGGAATGAACTCTGATAAAGAAGCAATAAACTATTTAGCAGAAAACAAACTTTGTGATGGAATAATAACTACTCATAAAAATTTAATAGAACATGCCAAAAGTGAAGGACTATATACAGTCCAAAGAATATTTGTTTTAGATTCTGGTACAATTAAAAACGGGATCAACAGTCTTAAAAAAGTAAGACCTGATGCTGTTGAAATTCTTCCTGGACTTATGGCACCTCATTTTTTAAATCAACTCACAGTTGAAATTGATATACCCTTTATTGCTGGAGGATTAATTAGAACTAGAAAAGAGGTTGATGCTCTTTTTGATAAAGGTGTATTTGCAGTATCTACAAGTAAAGATGATCTTTGGTACTAAAGATCTTTAAGGATGGGATAAGTATAATAACTTATCTCATATTTTTTTGCTATTTATAAAAGGGATTTATCTAATATTCAAGAATATATATAAGGAATTGTATAAATTTTTTAAATGATAATAGGAGGTTTTTAATAAACAATGGATTATTTTAAGAAAGAAAAGATAAAGGATATTTTACAAGGTAATGTTGAATCATTTGATGATGTAATTGTACTAGGCTGGGTAAAGACTAAAAGAGTTTCAAAAAATATTGCTTTTTTAGAAATTAATGATGGATCTTCAGTTAAGAATTTACAGATTGTTATCTTAGATCCTGAAAAGTTTGATTTAGAAGAATTAAACCGAGGATGTAGTGTAAGAATTCAAGGTTATTTAGAAGAAGTACCAAATCGTGAACAAAGCATTGAAATGAAAGCTAACGAGATTAAGTTAGTTGGTGAAGCTCCTGAAAACTATATACTTCAGAAAAAAAAGCACACCTTTGAATTTTTAAGAGAGATTGCTCATTTAAGACCTAGAACAAAAACCTTTAGTACAGTTAACAGGTTTCGTAATAAAATAGCTAATGCTATTCATAAATACTATCAAGATAAAGGTTTTCAATATATTCATTCTCCAATTATTACTGCAAGTGATGCAGAGGGTGCAGGAGAAATGTTTAAGGTAACAACTCTTGATTTTGATAACCTACCAAAAGATGATAAAGGTCAAATTGATTATACAGAAGACTTTTTTGGTGAACAGACTGGTCTAACTGTAAGTGGTCAACTTGAAGCAGAAGTAATGGCAACTGCATTAGGTGATGTTTATACTTTTGGGCCAACCTTTAGGGCAGAAAACTCAAATACAACCAGACATGCTTCTGAATTCTGGATGATAGAACCAGAAATGGCATTTTGTAACTTAGAAGAGATGATGGATGTAATAGAAGATTTCATTAAATACTTGTTTAAATATGCTTTAGAAGAAGCAGCAGAAGAAATGGATTTTTTTGATAATAATATTGAAAAGGGAAGAAAAGAAACCTTAGAGAATATTATAGATTCTACTTTTGCAAGAATTACATATACAAAAGCTATAGATATCTTAAAAGAAGCTGACCAAGACTTCGAGTTCCCAGTTAAGTGGGGTATGGACTTACAGACCGAACATGAAAGATACTTAACTGAAAACCACTTTAAAAAACCAGTTTTAGTAACAGATTATCCAAAAGGTATTAAAGCTTTTTATATGCGTATCAATGAAGATGATGAAACCGTTGCAGCAGTCGATTGTTTAGTCCCTGAAGTAGGAGAAATAATCGGTGGAAGTCAAAGAGAAGAAAGATATGATGTTTTAAAAGAACGCATGGAAGCAGATGGAATGGATCTAGATAAATATAGTTGGTTTTTAGATCTTAGAAAATATGGTACAGTTCCGCACTCCGGGTTTGGATTAGGTTTTGAAAGAATTCTTATGTATATCTCAGGTATGAAAAATATCAGAGATGTCATTCCATTTCCAAGGACCCCGGGCAATGCTAAGTTCTAAAAAGTATATAATAGTTTCTTTATTAGTAATACTTGCTATAGTAACTTTTATCAACAGCAGTACTTTTGCTGAGGATATAAGTCTTAAATATGATACAGTAGTTTATAGTGGACAGCCTTCCGGGGTATTTGCAGCTGTAAGTGCAGCCCGGAATGGTATGTCAACACTATTAATTCTAAAAAGAGATAATCCAGGTGGTTTAATGACTTATGGTGGTTTAAACTACCTGGATTTAAATTATGATAGTAAGGGTAAGATAATTAATAGGGGTATGTTTTTTGAGTGGTATGAAAGAATGGGTAAAAAACAAAGCTTTAGTTTTAATAAAATAACTGAAAGTTTTAATGAAATGTTAAAAGAAAGCAATGTAGATCTTATAAGAGAAGCTAAACTACTAGATTTAGACGTTGAAAAAAATCATATAAAACAAATAACAATAAGAGATAAAAGTAATAGATATGAAATAAGTGCTGACTATTTTATTGATGCAGATCAGGATGGGAATTTAGCTTTCTTAGCAGGGGCTGAGTTTTTTAATTTTGGATCTGATATAAATTTAAAAAATAGATTTATGGCACAGACTTTAGTTTTTAATATTGATAATATTGACTTACAAAAATTTAAAAAAGATATTAGAAGTAATCGATATGGTCCTTCATATTTAAATCAAAATCTTGCCTATGGATTTAAAGAGATCGCTAAAGTATATCAACCTTATAATGAAATGGTTAAACTACGAGGTTTAAATATTATTTTACATGAAAATAATAATGGAAACTACCATGGTTCTATAAATGCACTTTTAATTTTTGAACATAACCCACTTGATAAACAAGAACTTAAAGAAGCCTATCAACTTGGGAAAAGTGAATCCAGACATATATTTAAGTTTTTACAGACAAACTTATCTGGTTTTGAAAGTACTGAACTTCAAAAACCTGCTGAAGAGCTTTATGTAAGAGAATCAAGACATCTTATAGCAGAATATATAGTTAAAACAAGTGATTTATTGGAAAACAAAGTGTTTAATAATTCAATAGCTCTTGGCTCTTATCCACTCGACTATCAGGCTTCTGAACCAGCTTATGAAGGCTTTGTACAGTTCAATCCAAATGTTTATGGAATACCCTATCAATCAATTTTACCTAAAACTGTTGAAAATTTAATGGTTGTATCCCGCAGTACTGGAATGAGCTCTCTAGCAGCTGCCAGTGGACGCGTACTGCCAATAAGAATGAATACTGGAGCTGCAGCTGGTAAAGCAGCTTCATTAGCAAAAGAACATAATATATCATTAAAAGAATTAGATAAAAACAAGAATCTAATTAAACATATCCAGGATTACATGGGACTTGATTTAAATAAATATAGTAATACATCTCCAATACTAAAAAACGACAAGTACTATCCATATTTAAAAGAGTTAATAAATTTAGGGCTATTAATTGGTGGTTATCAAAATAACTTTAGATTAAATGAATCAATTACAGAATATGAGTTTTCACAGCTTTTAATTAAAGGTATGAAAAGAAGACAGTCCCCAATTTTGTATGAATGGGTACCCGGTGGATTGGAATCTATAAGTTCTAGAGATAAATTGGATAGAAATAATGCCTATAGATTATTACTAGCTGCTAGTAGTCATCGTATAGACAAAATAGATAGATCAAATTACTATAATGTTTTAATTGATGAAAATCTTATTCCAAATGATATTGAAGAATTAATTAAAGAAAACAGGCTTTTAAATAGAAAAGAAGCATATTATTTAATTGGTTATTATTTAAAACAGGAAAAATTAAGTGAAGAATTAAAAAAATACAGGGGAATTGAAAATGAAAATTAATGAAAGTTATTTAAACTCTCCGTTAGGGCTGTTGAAATTAACCGTTAAAGATGATAAGTTAGTATCAATTATTTATGAAAATAATAAATTTAAAACAGAAGGTATTAATTCAAATAATAGTGATTTAATCTTAGATACAAAAAAGCAGTTAAATGAATATTTTAAAGGTCAAAGAAAAGATTTTGATATTTCTTTAGACATACAGGGAACTGAATTTGAAAAAGATATATATAGGACCCTTATGGATGTCAAGTATGGTGAAGTAACAACTTATAAGAAGTTGGCGCAAAGAAGTGGCCATCCAAAAGCTTATCGTGCTGTTGGAACTGCTCTAAAGAAAAACAAAATTCCAATTATAGTTCCGTGTCATCGGGTTTTAAAGTCTGATGAAAGTATTGGTAATTATAATGGGGGAAAATGGAGAAAAGAAAAACTTTTATCTATAGAAGGTTTTTTAAGCTAAAAATTTAATTATTTTATCAAACAAATCTTCTTTATCAGGACCATAGCTTATAACATGTGATGAGTTTTCATAAACTGTTAGGTCTTTATCATCAGATTGAATATTATGATATATTTTCTTAGAAGCTTTTAGGGGAACCATTTGATCATTTTTTGAATGAAATATTCTTGTAGGTGCATTTATCTTAGATAGATTAATACGGCATTCAATCATCAGTTTATGTAGTTCAGCAGACTGTTTTGTAAAATCTTTAATACTGTAGTTTTCTAAAAGATCTATTAGGTTTGGATCTTCAATATCATTATCAATTGTAAATTTATTATTAACAACCGGAACTATGTACTTTAAAATATGAGTTAAAAGTATTTTTCTATTTGTTGTATAAAGTGCAGGTGAGATAAGGCTTAAACTTTTTATTTTAAAGTGTAAAGATGATAACATAGATATTAAAGCACCCATTGAAAGTCCAACAAGGTGTATGTTTTCATAATTATTTTGATTGTCTATTAAAAAATCATATATTTTACGTAACCAATCTTTACGATTAGTGGTTAGAAAGTCTTTACTATCAGTTCCATGTCCCGGAAGACGGGGAACATAAACAGAATAATTTAATTCATCATATATTTTTTGAGCAAGTTCTTTCATTTCTCTTGGTGATCCGGTAAACCCGTGAATTAATACAGCAAGATTATTACTATTTCTTTTAAAGAATAATTCTTTTGCAAGTGGATTTACTTTTGGTTTGTGGTTTAATATATCAAACATTATAGTTACCCCCAGTGAAGTTTATTCTTTATAAATAATTCTTTATAAAATATTAATAATCCTTTTGAAAAAATATACAAATTATGTTGGTGATAAGTTATGGTAAAAAGAAATTTAACTTTTAATAAAGCAATAATTCCAGTAATTTCAATGATAATATTTTTAATTACTGCCGTCTTAATATGGAATGCTCCAATCCATATTCCATTAATTATGGAACTTATCTTTACAATATTTTTAGCATTGTATTGGGGTTTTAAATGGGATGAACTAGAGGAGATGATGTTTTCTAGTTTTGCAAAGATTGGGAATGTCTTAATAATAATTATGCTGATCGGTATGATTATAGGTATTTGGATTGAAAGTGGTACAGTTCCAACAATGATTTATTATGGTTTAAAGTTTTTAAGACCACAGTATTTTTATGTAATCAGCTTCATATTTTCTTCTATTGTATCGATTTCAATAGGTACAGCTTTCGGTACTGTTAGTACAGTAGGTTTAGCGTTAATTAGTATTGCTCAGGGAATGGGAATATCATTACCTATTGCAGCTGGTTCAATTATATCTGGCGCTTATGTGGGAGATAGAATGTCTCCACTTTCATCAATTGCAATTTTAACAGCCCATAGTGCAGATGCAAAGATTCATGATATGATCAAAGAAATGTTAAAAACTTTTTGGGCTCCATTCATAATATCAGCTATTATATACTTATTAATCGGATTTAACTATAATGGTGGATCATATGAAATATCACAGATCAATATATTATTAGATGGATTAATAAATAACTATTTAATTTCATTTGTTATGCTAATTCCGCCACTGATGGTAATAATACTTGCAGTAAGAAAAGTTCCAACTATTTTAAACTTAATTATTAATTTAATTATTAGTTCAACAATCGCAATTTTTGTAAGCAAGCTTTCAGTAAGTACTGTAATAAACTCCGTATATTCAGGAGCTGTTGGAACTACAAACATAAAACTTTTAAATGAACTATTGACTAGAGGTGGACTGTCTAGTATGCTTGAGTTAATTTCTCTAATTATACTTGCAGTTGTCTTAGGCGGACTATTGGAAAAGCTAGGTATCTTAAATACTATTTTAAGTAAAATTATAAATGCTATAAAAAATAGAAGTCAGTTAATTACAGTTACAATGGCATCTTCTTTTATAACAGCAATGTTAAGCTGTAATCAATTTTTAGCAGTATTTTTGCCAGGAAAGATGTTGGGTGAAAAATATGATGAATTAGAAGTGCCGCGCAGTATATTAGGTCGTTCATTAGGTGATTCGGGTTTAATACTATCCCCGCTAATCCCCTGGAATATAAATGCATTAATGATGATGGGTATTTTAGGAGTTCACACTCTAGAATACTTTAAATTTACATTTTTTCCTGTTTTAGTACCAATAACAGGACTAATATTAGCAAACTTTATTGATAAAAGGAGGACAAATTAATGGATCAAAATTTAAAAAAGTTAGTAGATGGTTATGAGGATGATGTTGTAAGTTCCCTACAAGAAATTATTAAAATTAAAAGTGTTGAAACACAGTCTAGAAAGGGTATGCCCTTTGGAGAAGGTGTTGATAAGGTATTAAAGAAATTTTTAGAACTGGCAGATAACTTAGGTTTAAAAACAAAGAACTATGATGGTTATGCCGGACATGTTGAAATAGGTGAGGGTGATGAAATTTTTGGTATACTATGTCACTTAGATGTAGTACCCGAAGGTGCAAACTGGACTTATCCACCATACAGTGCTGAAATTCATGATGGAAAAATGTATGGAAGAGGAACTATTGATGATAAAGGTCCAGCTGTAGCATCCCTTTATGCCTTAAAAGCAATCCAGGAAAGTGATGTAAAGCTGAATAAAAAGGTTAGATTAATCTTAGGAACAGATGAAGAAAGCGGTTGGGAAGGACTAGATTATTACTTTAAAAAAGAACCAAAACCAGAGTTGGCTTTTAGTCCTGATGCTCAATATCCGGTTATTCACGCTGAAAAAGGTATTTTAATCTTTGATTTAAACTATGAGTTAGATGTTGACGATGAAGAGTATTCATCATCTGATGGATTTAAATATGAAGTTCTGTCTTTAAAAGGTGGAAATGCTCCTAATATGGTTCCAGATAGCTGTGAAGTTTTAATTAAAACTGATTATGGGAAATCATTAGAAAATACTTATGACAGTTTTGTAAAAGATTCAGGCTATGACTTTGAAATTGAAAATATAAATCATAAAAAATATAAAATTAAAAGTAATGGTGTTTCTGCACACGGAAGCATGCCTGAAAAAGGTGAGAATGCTATCTCATATATGCTAGAATTTCTAGCTGAATTGGATAACTTAAATATCGTTGACTTTGTTGATTTCTATAATAAAAAAATCGGATTAGATTTTTATGGTCAAAGAATTGGTTGTAACTTAAAAGATGATGTTTCCGGCCGATTAATTTTCAATGTTGGACAGATCAATTTCATTGAAAATATAATTAAAACTACTGTTAATATTAGGTATCCGGTTACTCTAAATAAAGATGAAGTTATTGAAGGCATAAAAAAGGCAGTTAAAGATGATGATGTATACTTTGATCTAAAAAATCATCAAAAACCTCTTTATGTACCTAAAGACGATCCTTTAGTTCAAAACTTAATGAATGTTTATCGTGAAATAACAGGTGATAATGAAAGTACACCGATTGCTATTGGTGGAGGAACTTATGCTCGTGCAGTACCTAAAGGAGTTGCATTTGGTGCACTTTTCCCAGGTGAAAAGGAATTAGCACATCAAAAAGATGAGTACATTAAAATAGATGACCTATATAAAAACACATTAATAATTGCCTCAGCGATTAAGGCTTTAGCTTCAGAGGAGTAGGTTGATAAAAATGGAAATTAAATTTTCGAACTTTCCAGAAATAAAGATAGGTAACTATACAGACCAAGAAGCTGGTACAGGTTCTACAGTAGTATTATTTGATAAACCTCTAGCAGGTTCAGTAAGTGTAATGGGTGGTGGACCCGGTAGCAGAGAATTAGGACTACTGGATCCGATGACACGAATGGATCAAATAAATGCAGTTCTTCTAACCGGGGGTAGTGCATTTGGACTTGCAGCAGCAGATGGAGTTATGAAATATTTAGAAGAAAAAGGTATTGGTTTTGATACTGATATAGCCAAAATACCGATAGTTCCTTCAGCTGTAATTTATGATTTAAACTATAAGTCAAAATCAATTAGACCTGGTAAAAATGAAGGATACTTTGCCTGTGATGATGCCAAAAACACATTTGAAATCGGCTCTAAAGGAGTTGGAACAGGTGCTACTTGTGGTAAACTATTAGGAGTTGACAAGGCTTCTAAGTCAGGTCTAGGTTATGCAGAATACAATTCGGGAGAAATAAAAGTTTCTGCTCTAACAGTTTGTAATGCAGTCGGTAATATAGTAGACCCTAATACTGGAGATATAGTTGCAGGTATTAAGGGTGAGAAAGGTTTCATTTCATACAAAGAAATCGTTGATAATGAATTTCCTAATCTGTTTGGGATGAATACCTCTTTAGGTGTTGTAGTTACAAACGTTAAATTAGATAAAGCAATGCTTAAAAAAATAGCTAATATGGCTCATGACGGATTGGCTAGAACAGTTAATCCGGTTCATACTATGTATGATGGTGATACAATTTTTGTATTTTCAACTAATGAAGTTGATGCAGATATAAATAAAACTGGTGTATTAGCAGCAGATGCAGTTTCAATGGCAATCTTAAATGGAATTCAAGCTGTAAATGCTTAAATAAAGAAAGGAGAAACAAAAATGGAGTATAAAAATGTTGATTCATTAATTGATTTTTTAAAAAATAGTCCATCTCCCTTTCATGTAGTAGATAATACAGCTAACATATTAAAAAACAATGGTTTTGAAAGATTAGATATTAAAGAAAACTGGATGATAGAAAGTAATAAAAAATACTTTGTAACAAAAAATGATTCAGCACTAATTGCCTTCAAAACAGGTGATAAAAATAAGATTTCAGATGGATTTAAAATAATTGGGGCACATACAGATAGTCCCGCAATTAAGATAAAACCACAACCTGAGTTTAAAGGGGAAGAAAATTACTTAAAACTAAATACAGAAGTCTATGGTGGACCAATCTTAAATACCTGGTTTGATCGTCCCTTAACAATAGCAGGTAGAGTAAGTATCTTAGAAGATGAAAGTTTAAAAAATGTTAATATTAACTTCGAAGACCCACTAATGATAATACCTAATTTAGCTATTCATCTTAACCGAAAAGTTAATGACGGCCAAAAGATTGATAAACAAAAAGACTTAATACCAATCATGAAAGTTCTTGAAGAAGATGAAGATGTTGAAAATTATTTAGTTGATCTAATATCAAAAAAATTGAATGTTAAAAGTTCTGAAATTATGGACTTTGATCTTTATTTAAGAGATACAGAAGATCCAATCATTTTAGGTAGTAATAAAGAGTTTTTAAACAGTGGATTAATAGATGATCTAGGGATGGCTCATGCCGGTCTTCAGGCCTTATTAAATAACAAAACAGCCGGTTTTAAACTATTAGTACTTTTTGATAATGAAGAGATTGGGAGTAATACCGGAGAAGGGGCAGATTCTCCCCTATTAAGTAATCTTTTAGAACGAATAGTCTATGGTATGAATAAAAATAGAGCAGATTTTCTACAGATGATTGAAAATACCTTTATGGTATCTGCTGATATGGCTCATGCTGTTCATCCTAATCACTCTAAAAAACACGATCCCACCAATAAACCGGTAATAAATAAGGGACCGGTTGTAAAAATCAGCAGTAACCGTAGATATACTACTGATAGTTATACAGGTGGATATATTAAAAAGTTATGTAAGGAAAATAATATTCCTTATCAAAACTTTGTTAACAACTCTAATGAGAGAGGTGGCTCAACAATTGGCCCGATAAATCTTAGACACCTTGGAGTTAGATCTGTAGATATAGGAAACCCTGTTTTATCAATGCATTCTATTAGAGAACTTTATGGTTTAAAAGACCATGAACTAATGATAAAGTTATTAACTGCTTTTTTTAATGAAAGTCAGGAGAGATAATAATGGAATATAACTTTGACAAAGAAGTAAACCGTAAAAACACTGATTCAGTAAAGTGGGATAAAACTGATGTAGTTTTTGATAAAGAAGAATGCTTACCTCTTTGGGTTGCTGATTCTGATTGGGAAACTGCACCTGAAATCATTGAAGCTATTGAAAAAAGAGTAGAACACGGTGTTTTCGGATACACCTATACCTCTGATAGATTATCTCAAATAATAGTTGATTGGGTAGGTGAACACTACAATTGGGATATAAAAAAAGAATGGTTAGTATATGCAAATGGAGTAGTACCATCTATAAACATATCTATTAGAGCTTTAACTATTCCTGGTGATGGTATTATAATACAAACTCCAGTCTACTTTCCTTTTATATCTACTGTAAAAAATACAGGTAGACAGATTGTTAACAATCAGTTAATTAACAAAGACAGTTATTATACAATGGATTTTGATAATCTAAATGAATCTTTATCACCAGAAAATGAAGATAGTTGTAAAAGAGCAGAGATGTTTTTGTTGTGTAATCCACATAATCCAATCGGTAGAGTATGGAAAAAAGAAGAACTTAAAGAATTAAATAAGATTATAATTGAAAATGATCTGGTTTTAGTTTCTGATGAAATTCACAGTGACTTTATCTACCAAGATAACAAACATCTTCCACCAGCTAGTTTATCTAAAGAGATCGAACAAAGAAGTATTACACTTATGGCACCAAGTAAGACGTTTAATATTGCTGGACTTCATACTTCTTTTGCCGTAATACCTAATGAGAAGTTAAGAAGGAAGTTCTTAAGTGTAAAAGATCATTTAGTTGGTAATGGTAATATAATCGGTTTAACAGCTATGGAAGCTGCTTACACAAAAGGAGAGAAGTGGTTAGAAGCTCAACTTGATTATCTCTGGGAAAATATTATGTACACAACAAATTATATAGATGAAAACATGCCGAAAGTAAATTACAGTATTCCAGAAGGAACTTATCTATTATGGTTAGACTTTAGGGAATACGGAGACTGTTCAGAAGATATCAATAAAAATTTAGTGGAAAAATATTCTGTTGCTTTAGAACCAGGTAATTGGTTTGGTGAAGGTGGAGCAGGATTTTTAAGAATGAACTTAGCAACACAACGTAAAAATATTGAAGATGCCTTAAATGGCATAAGTAAGATGTTAAAAAATTATAGGTAATTAAAATAGATGGAGTGAACAAAATGAGTGATGTAATAGTTATAGGTGGTGGTCCAGCCGGTATGATGGCAGCTGGAACTGCAGGAAAAAGAGAAAAAGAAGTAATCTTATTTGAAAAAAACAACAAACTAGGTAAAAAGTTATATATAACAGGAAAAGGCAGATGTAACTTCACAAATGATGTTGAAGTGGAAGAGTTAATTGATAATGTAGTAAATAACAGTAACTTTCTTTACAGTGCCTTTTATTCTTTAGATAGTCAACGATTAAGAAATTTTTTTGAAGAACTAGGTTTAAGCTCAAAGGTAGAGAGAGGAAACAGAGTCTTTCCAAAAAGTGATAAGTCTAATGATGTAACTAAAGCTTTAAAAAGATATCTAAAGAAAAACAAAGTAAATACAATTTATGAAAAAGTTGAAAGTATTGAAACTGAAAACAATAAAATTACTGGAGTTAAAACTAAAAGTACTGAATATGAAGCAGATTCAGTAATTATAGCTACTGGTGGATATACTTATCAATCAACAGGATCAACTGGTGAAGGTTATGAATTAGCAAGATCTTTAGGACATAACATAGTTGATTTAAATCCTTCATTAGTACCACTGGACTTATATGAAAGTTATGAAACCAAAAAATTAGAGGGACTAACTTTAAAATATGTAGGCTTAAAAATAAAAGACCCTAACAATAAAAACATTTTTGAAGACTTTGGTGATCTTATCTTTACTGGAAATGGAGTATCAGGTCCAATAATATTATCAGCAAGTTCAAACTTAAGAGATATTAAAAATAAGAATTTAATTTTATCAATAGATTTAAAACCAGCATTGGATTATGAGACATTAGATAATAGACTTCAAAGAGACTTTAAAAAATATAATAATAAAGACTTTAAAAATTCTATGGATGATCTTTTACCATCAAAAATAATTCCGATCTTTCTTGAAAGAACTAATATAGATTTACGTAAAAAAGTAAATCAGTTAACTGTTGAAGAAAGAAATAGAATAACAAATCTATTAAAAGAATTTAACTTTACTATTAAAGATTACAGTTCATTTGATAGAGGAATAATTACTTCAGGTGGAGTAGATGTAAAAGAGGTTAACCCTTCAACAATGGAGTCAAAATTAGTTAAGGGATTATACTTTGCAGGAGAAGTTATTGATGTAGATGGCTATACAGGGGGATTTAACTTACAAATTGCATTTTCCACTGGATACTTAGCCGGATTAAATGCTTAAACAAAGAGATTTTGAAAAATATAGTCTTTTAAAATATGTATAAACATTAAAAAAGTCCCCAATAATTTCTGGGGACTTTCCTTATTTAATATTAAAATCTAGTTTATGTTATAATATTACTAGATTCTTGTGCTTGTTGCTCTTCTTCTTCATTTTGACCTGTAATAAAACCATTAATTATTTTATTTACAGAATTCATAACTTCATTAAATTCTTTTTGACTTTCAATATAAGATTTAATTGCAGGATTTTGTTCCATTTTCATCTGTAAACTTTGTAATTTCTTTTGTTGTGATTCATTGATTTCTTGACCATTTGCACGTGCCATTTGAAGCTGCTTATTTAACTGTTCGTATTGTTCTAATAAAGCAGTTGCATCTTCATTATCATATAGAGCACTTTCTTTTTTCTTAAGTTCTTCGAATTCAGCTGAATCAATAAGTTCTTGACCTAATTCTTTTGCTTTTTCAATAACTGACATAAATTTATTCACCTCTTATTTTGTAATTATCAACAGTTATTAATATTAACATTATAAGCATGAGAAGTCAAATTATTAGGAATGATTATTGTTAATTAAATCATTGTATTAAATAAAAATTCTAAAGTTTTTAAAATCACTAAAAATCAACTAATTATAAACTTTTTATCACAGTTCTTTCACATTCATCAAATATAATATATTTAAATCAATTAATGAAAAAAGAGAGGAGACTAATATTTGAAACTTACTAAAATTACAATTTTATCATTTGTAATAGTTTTATTAGCAGGTTCTTTTGTTATGGCACAAACTAATGAGGAGGTAGCTGTAGTAAACGGTGATTCTGTAACAGCAAATGAATTAGAACAATTTGCTCAAACCCAACAGTTAGTTATGCAGATATCACAGGTAGACCGAACTTTTGCTCAACTACTGTTTTCATCTGATCCTGGACAGAATTTATTAAAAGAATTTAGCAAGGTGAAGCTAGATGAACTTATTAATCAAAAATTATTATCTCAAGCTGCACAACAATCAAATGTTGAAGTAACCCAGGAGGAAAAAGACCAATATTTCAACCAACAGGTTGAACAGATAAAACAACAAAATGATTTATCACAAGAAGAATTTGAACAGGTATTACAACAACAGGGTATATCATCTGTTGAAGAATATAAAAAAAGATTTTTAGAAAACTCAAATATTTTAGTAAATAAATTTTTGCAAAATGAAGTATATAGTGATATAAATATAAGCGAGGAAGAAGCAAAAAAATATTATGAAAATAATAAAGAAGAGTTCGAGCAAAGCAAACGCGTAGATATTAGTCATATACTAGTTGAAGATGCCCAAAAAGCTCAAGAACTTAAAACAAGAATAGAAAATGGTGAAGAATTTGCGACAGTTGCTGAAAATAATTCAATTGATCAACAGTCAGCAAGTCAAGGTGGCAGACTTGGGTTTATCCAAAGAGGTCAGGTAATACCTGAATTTGAAGAAGCTGCATTTAATTTAGAAGTGGGAGAAGTAAGTGATGTAATTCAAACTCAGAATGGTTATCATATCCTAACTGTAAATGATATTGAAAAAGCAAGTCAAAAATCTTTTGAAGAGGTAAAAGATCAAATTGAAGAGACATTATCTAATCAAAAATCTAATCAAAAATATCAAGAATATGTACAAAACTTAAGAGATGAAGCTAATATAGAAATTAATATCTAAAAATTAGATAAAAAAGAGAGGTTATTAAAGTGGCTAAACAGAAGGTTTTAATTATTGATGATGATCAGCATATTTGCAAAATATTAATGGAATACTTTCAGTTTGAGGGTTATGATGTAATTACTGCCAACGATGGTAAGTCTGGATTAGAAAAAGTTGAAAATGAAAAACCAGATTTAATAGTTTTAGATATTATGTTACCTAAAATGGATGGTTGGGAAGTATGCAAAGAGTTAAGACCACAAAATAATATTCCAATTATAATGTTAAGTGCAAAATCAGAAGAAGATAATAGAATAAATGGTCTACAACTTGGTGCTGATGATTATGTAACAAAACCTTTTAGCCCCAAAGAAGTTGTTTTAAGAGCAAAATCAATTTTAAGAAGAGTTGACAAACAAAAAGAAACTAAAAATAAGAAGCTAGTCAATTTTCCCCATTTAAAAATAGATAAGAATTCAAGAGGAGTTGAGGTCGATCAGATTAAGATAGACCTTACTCCCAAAGAATTCGACTTACTTTGGATTTTGGTAAATAACCCTAATAAAGTGTTTACAAGACAGGAACTTTTAAATAAGGTATGGGGGTATGATTATTTTGGAGATATAAGAACAATTGATACACATATAAAATCCCTTAGAAAAAAACTGGGAGAACCAATTGAAAGATATATTAAAACAGTTTGGGGAGTAGGTTATAAGTTTGAAAATGAATAAACTACTGCCAAATACGTTATTCAGTAAAATATTCATTCGGTTTATCTTGATTTCCTTAATTGTAATTTTAATCTTTGGATCTGTTTTAATATATTATTTTAGGGGATTTTTCTTTGACAAAAGAGAAGAAGAAATTATTAAAAATACAAGTTCGATTCTAAATATCATTGCAGAGTCTTCTTTAGAAGAAGATTTTAACATTATTAAAAACTGGATTAGGATTGTAGCAAATATAAATGAAGGACAGGCCTGGTTAATAGATGAAAATGGTTATCTTGTAATGAGTTATCCCTTTACGATGAACTTAAACAATCAAGTATTATTTCAAAACTATGAAAAGATATTTGAGGGTAAAATAATTAGACAGAGAGTAGAATCTCAACATTTTGATAATCCTATGTTATTAGTTGGAATGCCATTACAAAATCAAAACGAACCTAATTATGGTCTATTAATATTTACCTCAGTTGCAGGAATTAATTCAACAATTGATCAAATTATAAAAATTATGATCTATATATCTTTATTTGCTGTTATATTAACTTTTATAGTATCTTACTTTTGGTCTAAATCATTAACAACACCACTTAAAAAGATAAGCAATACAGCAATAAAGTTAAGTGAAGGTAATTTAGGAGAAACCGTTGATGTTAAAAGTGAAAATGAAATAAAGGTTGTTGCTGACAGTCTAAACTATTTATCTAATACGTTAAAAGATACAGTAAATAATTTAACAGAAGAAAAAAACAAACTGAAACATGTTTTAAAAGGTATGGATGAAGGTGTAATTGTAATTGGGAACAATAAAAAAGTTATACTTAATAATGATTCGGCTAAAAAATTACTAAACCTAGAAAGTTCAATAGAAGAAAGTAATCTAAAAAATATTATTGATAATCAAGAAATATTAGATGTTTTTAATGAAAGCATCAAAAACCAAAAAACTATTCAAAAAGAACTTTCAATAATAGATGATAAACGTATAATATTATATAGTTCACCAATCTACAATAATGATGATAAGTTCTTTGGTATTGTTTGTTTAATCAGAGATATTAGTGAAAGGTATCGTTTTGAACAACTACAAAAACAGTTTATCACAAATGTATCTCATGAATTAAAGACTCCATTGTCATCAATAAAAGGTGCAGGAGAAGTTTTAGATGATGGTATTATACAAGATGAAGAAAAAAGAAAAGAATACTATAAAATGATTGTAAAAGAATCAAATAGGTTAGAGGATATGGTTGAAAACATTTTATCAATATCCCGACTTGAAGAAAAGAAACAAAATAGAAAATTAAATTCTTTTAATATAAAAGACATAGTAGAAGAAACTGTTAAGATCTTTGAGGAAAAAAAGGACAAAAATCAAAGGATAAAATTAAATATAAAAAATAAAAATTTAAAAACAAATGTTAATAAAAATGAGATCAAACAGGCCTTAATCAACTTAATTGACAATGCCTTGAAATTTAGTGAAAAGGATACAACAGTTGAAGTTGGATTAAAAGATGAAAATAATGAAATTAAAGTATGGGTAAAAGATAATGGAATTGGAATTGATGAAAAAGAAATTAAAAATATCTGGGAGCGATTTTATCAGGTTGATAAAACACGAAGTCCAGATCAAGATGGAACGGGATTAGGTTTATCAATAGTAAAACAACTAATTGAAAGAAACCAAGGAAGAGTATATGTTAAAAGCAAAGTTAATCATGGTTCTGAGTTTGGATTTTATCTTCCTTTAAATGTATAGTATAATTGAAAATACAGCAGTAACCTTTTATAAAACCTAAGGTACTGCTGTATTATTATTTTATATAACATTTTTACTATACTATGCTTTAAATACAGAATTTAATTCTCCACCTAAGATTAATATAATACTTGAAAAATATAGCCAGAGCATTAAGATAATGATAGTAGATAAAGAACCATATAGAAATGAAAAGTTTGCAATGTAGTTAACAAATATTGTAAAAAAGTAGGATAAAGCTGTCCAACCAATAACTGTAAAAACCGTACCAGGTAATACATTAACTAAAGGTTGTCTTTTATTAGGTAAGAACATATATAGTGTTATTATAATCAAAAAGATGGCTATAGGTAATACGAATGTTTTTAATAAACTTACGATTTCTACTATCCGAGGACTGATATATAAATATTGTCTAACATAAGTAAAGAACTCCCGCCCAATATTAGGAAGAGTTAATAAAAATGTAATTCCAAAAATAATTAATACTGTATACAAAATATCAATAAACTTAACGACAAAGTAATTCCTTGTTTCTTTTACCTCATAAGCCATATTTAAAGAAAGCATAAGAGCCCTAATCCCGCGTGATGAAGCCCAGAGTGCACCGATTACAGAGATTGATAAAAGTTTTAAGTCTCTTAATACTATATTTTGTGATATAAATTCTAATACTAAATTATGTACTTCTGCCGGGAAGAAAAGTTCGATAGCATTGATTACAACATAAGTATCAAGTGAAAATTCAGCCAAAACAGCAAATAGGATAATTAAAAAAGGAAACATAGAAAGTGTTAAAAAGAAAGCCATCAAAGCTGCATAGGCTGATATATCATGTTTAATATATCTTTTAACAAGTCTTTTAAAGATCTGAACAATATTTTTTTTAAGCTCAAGACGGCTTTCTATTATAATCACCTGCTTTTTTTAGATTAAAGTTTAGCTAAAACTTCTAAAGTATAATCAATATCATCTTTTGTTGTATTTATACCTAATGAAAACCTCAAAGTGCCTTCAGGATAAGTACCTATTGTTTTATGGGCAAGAGGTGCACAGTGAAGACCAGACCTAACCATAATCCCATACTTTTCAGCCAGCTCAAATCCTAAGTCCCCTAAATCATAACCTTTAACAGATAAAGAAACAGTAGGGACTTTGTTATCTATATCCTGACTACCATAAACTTCTATATTATCCAACTCATTTAAACCACTTAAAAAAGATTTAAAAAGTTCGATTTCATGTTGATAAAGATTGTTAATCCCTTTATTATTTATATACTCAATTCCAGCTTTTAATCCGATAATACCAGGAGTATTTAAAGTCCCACTTTCAAACTTATCAGGTAAGAAATCAGGCTGTTTTACACTTTCAGATAAACTGCCTGTACCACCTGTAATTAATGAATCCATTTTATTAACTAATCTATTACTTAAAATCATTCCACCTATACCCTGAGGACCTAAAAGTCCTTTATGACCAGTAAAACCTAAAAAGTCTAGATTTAATTTTTTAAAATCTAGATCTAACAATCCAGCAGTTTGTGCTGTATCAAGAGCATAGAAGAGTCCGTGTTTTTTAGCGATCTTTCCGACTTCTAAAGCAGGTAAAATAGTACCTGTTACATTAGAAGCATGGTTAAGGATAATCAACTTAGTATTATTTTTAATTTCCTTTTCTATATCTTGAGGATCTAAAAGACCATCTTGGCTGCATTTAACATAACTTGTTTCAATTAAATCCTTATCTTCCAACTGGTTTAACGGCCTTAAAACAGCATTATGTTCTAATGTAGTGGTAATTACATGGTCACCTTTTTTTAATAAACCTTTTATTAAAAAATTTAATGATTCAGTAATGTTTTTAGTAAAAATTACATTTTCTACATCTGAACCATTAAAAAAATCATTAATTGTAAATCTTGCATTCATTACTTGTCTACCAGACTCCATTGCACAGTCATATCCACCACGACCAGGACTACAGTTAAGGTTTCTTAAAAAATTAGTCATTTCATCGATAACTGAATCTGGTTTAAAGCGAGTTGTAGCAGCATTATCAAGATAAATTTCTCTCATAATATAAATCCTCCCTTAAATTTAATAAACATTTATTTTATATATTTTCCAATATCATCTTTAAGTCCACTAACGTTTCTAATAATTTGTTTAATATGATTAATTGTTTTTTCTGTAGCTTCTTTCACACTGTATTTAACTCTTTTGTTTACCATTAAAGAAAGCATGCCGTGATAATAGAGCATACTAGCTTCATCGATCATTTTAGCATCTTCTTTTGATATACAGCCTAGTTCGATACATTCCAAAAGCGGTTTAGTTATATTATCAACAGAATATGAATCAGTTAAAACAGGTAAATAGTCAGCAGGAGAGTAGTCAAAGTTTTCAGGAAAGACTTTAAAGTACTTATCAATTAATGATTTAAAGTCCTCATCAATATTTTCTCCAAATATTGAGTAATAGATCTTTGGATTTTGATAAGAATACCGACAAAATATCTTCCATAACTTAATATACTGTTTTATAGGTTCTTCATCATTACTTTTAATAATGTCTTGAATATCTTTAAAATAATCTTTTAAAAAACTTAATGAAGCAAAAAGGATCAACTGTCTACTGTTATCAAAATAATTGTATATAGTAGCAGCATTGTAACCTGATTTTTTTGCAACACTTCTAACTGTAACACTTTCTAGACCTTCATCTTGAATAATATCTATAGTTGAATTAATAAAAACCCTAATAATTCTTTTTACCTTTATGTCCTTTTCACTGAAATCTCTCATGATTATACGACCACCCTTTAGTATTTTTAGATTATTTACTGTATTAAATATATTAGTTTAAAATAATTTTTATACTTAACAATTCAATGATATAACAAAATGAGCAGGTTTTCAAGATATCAATAGACTATGTGATAATAATAACTTGGGTTATAAAGAAGGAATTTATTAAACAATAAAGAAATAGAAAAACGTGGTTAAATAATAAACATGTTTACCCAATTAATAATAATTACTGTTTTATGCATATTTCACTCTCTTTGTATAAATATTTAAACCTACTTTAAATACATTTAGAAAAGAGTGATAAAATGATACAGTTTAAAGAAGACGATATAAAGAAGAAAAGAATCTTAAAAGCATTTATCAATTCAGTTCGTGAAGTAATAAATGAAGAGGGAATTGAAAATGTTACGATCAGAAAAATTGCAAAAATAGCAGGATATAACAGTGCTACAATCTATAATTACTTCGATAATTTAAACCAACTCATCTTTTTTGGTGCAATAAGTTATTTAGATGACTATGTTAATGCAATTCCATTTTATCTAAATAAAAGTGATGATGAACTTGAACAGTTTCTTTTAATTTGGAAATGCTTTGCCAAAAACTCTTTTAACAATCCTCAAATATTTTATGCCATATTTACTGAAAACATAGGAGATAGTTCTGAAAATCTATTTAAAAAGTACTATCAACTCTTTCCAGAGGAACTGGACAATATACCCAAAAAATATATTCCCATGTTATTGGAAGCTGAGCTTCAAAAACGTTGTTCGTTACATATTAAACCCTGTATTGAAAAAGGACATTTTACTACAGAGCTTGCTGCTGAGGTTGATGAAAGAATTAGATTGCTCTACCATGGAATGCTTTCCTTAATGATAAACAATAGGCTTGATTATTCAAAAGAAGAGGCCATAAATGTATTTATGAAATACATTACTTCAATTACATATGATAAGTCTTTATTGATAAATAAAAAAATTTGAGTTAAATAATCAAAATTTTTTGAAAATTATATTTATTCAAACATCAGTTAGAAAAATTATAGGAGGTGGTTGTAAAAATAGACTAAATAATTATAATTCGTTGTCTAGTTGTCGTTGAGGGGTGGACAGTTTTATTTTATTTTTATTTATTGTCACTAATAAGTAGAAGTATTATTGAGTAGTGGGTAAAACTATAAGGAGTGATATTAGTGCAAAAATCCTGGTCAGAGAATAAGACTTTTTGGATTTCCTTTATCTTGACCATTTTGTTTGTACTTTGGGGAGTATTTGGTATTGAAAGCCTAAGAGTAGCAGCTGATACATCATTTGCATTTATCACACAGCAACTTGGCTGGTCATTTATGTTAGGTGCATCATTATTTGTTCTTGTTGCACTCTATATTATGCTCAGTGAAGTTGGAGATATTAAATTAGGTAAACCTGATGAAGATCCAAAGTATACACGTTTTGAATGGTTCTCAATGTTATTTAGTGCTGGTATGGGTATTGGCTTGGTATTTTGGAGTGTTTCAGAACCGATTTGGCATTATATCTGGCCCTCAACTGGAGCGGCAGCTAATGCTACAGCAAAAACTGCAGAAGCAGCAATAAATGCAATGAGACTTTCATTTTTCCACTGGGGTATTCACCCCTGGTCAATATACATTATAGTAGGTGGATCATTAGCATATTTCTCCTACCATAAAGGATTACCAATGTTGCTTAGCTCTACATTAGCTCCAATAATTGGAGAAGACAACCTCGATAAAGGTTGGGGTAGAGTAGTTAACATAATTGGTGTATTTGCTACACTATTTGGTTTAGCAACATCTCTTGGTTTAGGAGCAATGTCAATTGCAGCTGGACTTTCACAACTGAACTGGATTGCATCAACTTCACCTATGGTTCAGGTGGTAATAATAATTGTTGTTACAACAGCAGCTGTAATATCTACAATGACAGGTATTGATAAAGGAATTAGATGGTTAAGTAAGATAAATGTCTGGATAATGTCAATCTTAATGATATTTGTTGTACTAGTCGGACCTACTCTATTTATCTTAAGAATATTTACAAACTCAATGGGACAGTACCTACAACACATTGTTGAGATGTCGTTTATGTCAGATGCAATAATGGACAATCCTTGGCTACCGGCCTGGACAATATTCTACTGGGCATGGTGGATAGCATGGGCTCCATTTGTTGGTACATTTATTGCCCGTGTTTCTCGCGGTAGAACAATCAGAGAATTTGTTCTCGGTGCAATGTTTGTTCCAGTATTAGTTAGTTTAATCTGGTTTGCTGTATTTGGTGGAACCGGCCTTAATATTGCGTTAAGTGAAGGTGGTGCTGATTTAATTGCTGCGGTCGAACAAAGTGAAGCAGCAGGTTTCTATGCAGCCTTGGCAACGTTGCCGCTTTCTAAATTCCTAATCTTTTTAGGAACTCTATCAGTAACCCTATTTTTCGTTACATCATCTGACTCAGCTACATATGTAAACGGTATGCTGACTTCACATGGTGATCCTAATCCTCCACGTAACTTAAGAGTATTTTGGGGTATTAGTGAAGGAGCAATAGCTGCAATATTAATCTTTACTGGTGGACTTTCTGCATTACAGACTGCATCTGTTGTAAGTGGATTTCCATTTATGATCATAATGTTCTTTATGGTCTACAGTCTATTAAAATCACTACATGAAGAAAAGAAAATGAAAGAACATGGAAAAGGAATTTATGCTGAGGTAGATAGCACAGCATAAAATTAAATCAAGGGGAAGTTAGGCTGGATTTTAAAGATCCAGCCTTACCCCGAATTTTTTTAAAACATAACTAATCATGATTATTTATTCAAAAATGAGTAAAAAATATTTGAATATTACTTTTAAAATTAAAAAAGGAGGCGATTATATTGGCAGACTTTGAAAAGCTTGCTGACGCCGTTATAAAGGGTAACCAGGATGTTGTTTTAGAGTTGACCCAAAGTGCAGTTGATGAAGGTGAAAAACCTAATGATATTATAAACAACGGACTAATCAGTGGAATGAATGTTGTTGGTAAAAGATTTAAAGCAGGAGATATGTTTGTTCCTGAAGTATTAATGTCCGCTAAAGCGATGAAGGGTGGCATGAATATAGTAAAACCATTACTTTTAGAAGGAGAAAGACCTTCAGATGGTAAGGTCCTTTTAGGAACAGTTTCAGGTGACCTACATGATATAGGTAAAAACTTAGTAGGTATGATGATGGAAAGCGGTGGCCTAGAGATAATTAACTTAGGTACCGATATTTCTCCTGAAGAGTTCGCTAAACAGGTAAAAGAACATAAACCTGATGTATTAGGGATGAGTGCTCTTTTAACAACAACCATGTTATCAATGCGTGATACAATTGAAGTTTTAGAAGAAGAAGGATTAAGAGATTCAGTTAAAATTATGGTTGGTGGAGCACCGGTAACAAAAGAATTTGCAGATGAAATAGGAGCAGACGGTTGGGCCCCAGATGCGGCTTCAGCTAAAGACTTAGCTTTTGAACTGATTGGTAAGAAGTAGAGAAAGGGTGGTGACAAGATGAGTAGATATGTTCGATCAAGATATAATGTAAATAAAACTGTACAGTTTCAGTCCTTAACTGAAGGAGAACGTGAAGAAATATTTTACGCTGCTTTAGAAGTACTTGAAAGGACTGGAGTTAAGATCTTTGATGATGAATCAAGGAAGTACTTAAAAGAAGCTGGTTGTTGGATAGAAGATAATTTAGTAAAAATACCGATTGGATTAAGTGAATGGGCAGTAGACAGTGCTCCTTCAAAAATTATACTTTATGACCGTGACGGTAACCGTAAGTTAGATATACATGATGGCAAAACATACTACGGTCCAGGTCCTACAAATACTTATCATAAAGATCCTGATACTGGAGAAAGAAGAAGACCTGTATTAGAGGATACAGAGAGAGTTGGTAAAGTTGTAGATGCTCTAGAAAATATAGACTTTGCAATGGACTTAGGAACACCAACCGGGGTAACCGATAATATTGCAGATGTTTATGCCTTTAAAACATTGGTTGAAAATACAACAAAACCAATCGTACACTGGGGTTTTGATATTGATCAGTATCAAGATATTATCGATATTGCTTCAGCAGTAAGAGGTAGTCTAGAAGAACTACAAAAAAAACCATTTATGTTTCTTTATTCAGAACCTACTTCTCCACTGCTTCATTCCAGAGAAGCAATTGCAAAAGTAGTATTTGCAGCTAAAAATAAGATACCTATAGTATATACCCCTTGTGTAATGTCAGGTGCAACAACACCTGCCACAATGGCCGGTACTATAGTTCAGGGAATTTCAGAAAGTATAGCTGGTATAGTACTGTCTCAGTTGGTTAGAAAAGGTACTCCAATTATTATGGGTGGAGTTTATGGAATCATGGATATGAGTACAACTGTTTACAGTTATGGAAGTCCAGAGTTTCACCTCTTACAGGCCGGTGTGGCAGAAGTTGCTCACTATATGGGAATGCCTGTTTTTGGTACTGGTGGTTGTACAGACTCACATACCTTAGATGGTCAGGCTGCTGCAGAAGCGGCAATGAGTATACTAATGGCAGCTCAATCTGGAGCAAATATGGTTCATGATGTTGGATATACCGGATCAGGCCAGATGGGTTCCCTAGATCAGTTAGTAATGGGTGATGAAATCATCGGTATGGTCAAAAGAATCATGAGAGGAATCCCTGTTGATGATGAACACCTAGCTGTAGATGTAATCGATAAAGTTGGTCCAGGAGGACACTTCTTAGCTGAAGACCATACTTTAAAACACTTTAAAGAACAAACCTGGTTCCCAACCTTAATAAATAGAATGAGACATGATGGATGGAAAACAAAAACTAATAGTTCTACAATGGGAGATAGGATTAAAGATAAAGTTCATCATATTATTGAAAACCATGAAGTAGAACCACTTTCAGATGAAGTAAGTAAAAAGATTGAAAAGATTATTGAAAAGGCAGAAGAAAGAGAAAAAAACAGATCTAAGAAATAATAAAATAAAGATTGGCTTAAGGAGGTAAAGTTATGGCAGATTTTGAAAAGTTAGCAGATGCTGTTATCAAAGGTAACCAGGATGTTGTTTTAGAGTTGACCCAAAGTGCAGTTGATGAAGGTGTAAAACCTAATGAAATTATCAACAACGGACTAATCAGTGGAATGAATGTTGTTGGTAAAAGATTTAAAGCAGGAGATATGTTTGTTCCTGAAGTATTAATGTCCGCTAAAGCGATGAAAGGTGGCATGAATATAGTAAAACCATTACTTTTAGAAGGAGAAAGACCTTCAGATGGTAAGGTCCTTTTAGGAACAGTTTCAGGTGACCTACACGATATTGGTAAAAACTTAGTAGGTATGATGATGGAAAGCGGTGGCCTAGAGATAGTCAACTTAGGTACCGATATTTCTCCTGAAGAGTTCGCTAAACAGGTAAAAGAACATAAACCTGATGTACTGGGAATGAGTGCTCTTTTAACAACAACCATGCTTTCAATGCGAGATACAATTGAAGTTTTAGAAGAAGAAGGTTTAAGAGATTCAGTTAAGATAATGGTTGGTGGAGCACCGGTAACAAAAGAATTTTCAGATGAAATAGGAGCAGACGGTTGGGCTCCAGATGCAGCTTCAGCTAAAGACTTAGCTTTTGAACTGATAGGTAAGAAGTAAAGAAAGGGTGGTGAAGTATAGATGAGAACTAATTATAGATCTAATGCAACCCAAAATTTAGAAGTACTATCAACTGATCAGATAAAAAGAATTCTGGGTGCAGCTAAAGAGATCTTAGAGAGAACCGGTGTAATTTACTATGATGATAAAGCAATTGCAACTATGAAAAAAGCAGGCTGTTATGTAGATGGCAACAGAGTAAGAATACCGGCACGTTTAGTTGAAAAAGCATTAAGAACCGTACCAACAAAAGTAACCTTATCAAACAGCAGAACCGGTAAAAGAGCAATGGAGTTAACCGGTAATAATGCCTACTTTGGTACTGGATCAGATACTCCTTTTTTCATAGATCCATATACACAGGATAGAATTCCGGCCAGTAAAGAAACTGTATCAATGGCAACAAAGACTATTGATGCTTTAGAAAATATGGACTTTGTAATGTCTTTAGGTATTGTACAAGACGTACCACAGCTAGTTTATGACAGACATCAGTTCCAGGCCATGGTTAACAACACTTCAAAACCAATTGTAATAACTGCAAATGATGTTGAAGGTTATGCTGATATAATTGAGATGTGTGAAATAATAGCAGGTGGGGAAGAACAGTTAAAAAGACATCCCTTTATGACCCTTTATGCTGAACCAATTTCACCATTACAACATGCTGAAGATGCAGCCCAAAAACTTATGTTAGCTGGAGAAAAACAGCTTCCTGTTGTTTACACTCCCTGTATTATGGCTGGAGGTACAGTACCGGCAACCCTTGCAGGTGCAATGGCAAATGGTTTAGCTGAAAGTTTAAGTGGTCTTGTACTTAACCAACAGACTAATGAAGGTAGTCCTTTTATCATGGGTGGAGTATTTACAATAATGGATATGAATACAACGATCTTCTCCTATGGAGCACCTGAATTTCATCTTATGATGGCAGCTTTAGCTGACATATCAAACTATCTTGATCTTCCAATGTTTGGTACAGCAGGTTGTACAGATTCTAAAGTTGTTGATGAACAGGCCTGTATAGAAGATGCAATTTCTATTCTAATGACTGCACAAGCAGGAGCAAACTTAAACCATGATGTAGGATATATAGAACATGGTAATGCAGCTTCCTTAGAAAACCTTGTGATAAACAACGATTTAATCGGTTATGCGCGTAGAATTGTCCAGGGTATAGAAGTAAACGATGATACCCTTGCAGTTGACTTAATAGATAAAGTAGGTCCAGGGGGACACTTCCTTGGTGAAGAACATACAATGAAATACTTTAAAAAAGAAACATATTATCCTGATCTTTTCAAACGACAGTTCTATGAAAACTGGGAAGCAGAAGGTAAAAAGACACTATTTGACCGTGCTAATGAAAAGGTTAAAGATATTTTAGAAAACTATAAACCAGAACCTCTACCAGAAGATGTTCAAAAGAAACTACAAGATATAGTTGATCGTGCAGAAAGCAAACTTGACTAAACCTAGCAAATAAAGGGGGAGCTTAAATGCCAAACCTGGCTTTAGGAATAGATACCGGTGGTACATATACAGATGGTGTAATCTTTGATATCAATACAAGAAATATTCTAAGTACAACAAAGGTACTCACAACCCGGCACAATTTAAATCTAGCAATTGAAAACTGTCTTGCTAACCTTTTGGATAAAAGTTTAAACGAAATAGACCATGAAATGATAAAAATGGTTTCTCTGTCAACCACACTTGCAACCAATGCAATTGTAGAAGGACAGGGAGCAGAGGTAGGTTTAATTACAATCGGTAGTGAGATTAATGATAAACTACCTACCCCATATTACTGTAATCTAGAAGGTGGCTGTAATATAAAGGGTAAAATCCAAAAAGAGTTAGATTTAAAACAAGCTAGGGTTGAAATTGAACGGTTAACAAAAAAAGTTGATGCCTTTGCAGTGTCAGGATATTTAAGTATTCGTAATCCAATACAGGAAATCGAGTTAAAAAGGCTAATAAATGATATAACAGGTTATCCTGTTGTATGTGCACACCAACTGAGTTCAGAATTAGGTTTTAAAGAAAGAACGGTTACTGCAGTTTTTAATGCCAGGTTACTACCCCTAATAACTAACCTTATTAAAGCAGTAAAACTAAGTTTAAAACAAAGAAATATAAAAGCTCCTCTCATGGTAGTTAGAGGGGATGGAAGTTTAATTAGTGAAGAGGTTGCAAGAGAAAAACCGGTGGAAACATCACTCTCCGGTCCGGCAGCAAGCATCATTGGTGCTAAAACCCTAACCGATATTAAAGACGGTATTGTTGTTGATATGGGGGGAACAACTACAGATATTGCAGTACTTAAAGATGGTAAACCCCGCCTAACAGAAAAAGGAGCAAAGGTTGGAGGTTGGCTGACAAGGGTTAAAGCTGCTGAAATAACAACAATCGGGATAGGGGGAGATAGCTTTATTCAGGTTTCAAAAGATAAAGAACTGTCCATTGGGCCCCAAAAAGTTTTTCCCTTAAGCTGGATAGTAAAAAAACATAAGTTTCTCCTAGATGAGTTAAGTGAAATTAAAGATAGCAACTATTTCCCCTTATCAAGTCAGCCGACAACCATACTAACTTATGTAAAAGAACCTGAAAATCTAAAACTGACCGAGACTGAAGAAAAAATATTAAAGTTAATCAAAGATAAACCACATACTTTGTACCATGTAGCTAAAAAGCTTAACAAACCGGCAGATATCTTGCCCTGGGATCATCTTGTAAAGGTGGGTGTTATACACAGAGCTTCAGTTACACCGACTGACTTACTCCATGTTAAAGGAAACTATAAAGAGTGGGATGTAGATGCAGCTAATTTAGGTATAAGTATTATGGCAGACCGTTATGAAACTGATCTTGATACCTTTATCAACCAAGCATTAAAAGAAATCTACTACCAGATTGGATCTGTAATAATAGAAGTTTTAATCAATGAAGAAGGAAATGAGATTTCTTTAAACAGCAGAGACAGTAAGTACTTCTTATCTAAGATGATTACCAAAAGTGAGCATGATAAAAAAGAAAAAATTAGCTTTAACTTAAAGTGTAACATACCATTAATAGCAGTTGGTGCACCGGTTGAAGCATACTTTCCTCAAATTGCTGAAAGACTAAATACAGAATTGATTTTACCAGACTATGCAGAAGTTGCAAATGCAGTAGGAACTGTTGGAGGGAAAGTAATTGAAAAAGTCGTAATATTAATAAAACCAGGTCAAGGGGGCGGATTTTTAGTACATACCCCAAATGAACGTAAGTTTTTTAAAGACTTTACTGAAGCTCAAGACTTTGGTAAAGATATTGGTATAAAATCTAGCAGTTGATAAGGCAGCTAGTTCAGGTGCAAGCAATATTGAAACACATCTTAAACGACATGATAAGTACAGTGACTTTTATGGTGAAGGAAAACAGACCAAAGATGAAGATAAGCTTTTTATTGAAACTAGAATTGAAGTTACAGCAGTAGGAAAACCATGGTAGATTAATAAAAAATAAAGGGAGGTGTAGGATTATCGAATTAAAGTTCGATAATCTAAACTGATATGATTGTAATTGGAGAATTAATTAACTCAACCCGTGATATTATTAAAGAAAAGATTGAAGAAAAGGATACTAAATATATCCAGGATATAGCCCTACAACAGGTAGATGCAGGTGCTTCTTATGTTGATGTTAACTCAGGTGCTTTTGTCTGGGATGAAATTGAACATCTAATCTGGCTTGTTAAAACCGTACAGGAAGTAACAGATGTACCCTTATCTTTAGATAGTCCTAATGAAAAAGCAATCAAAGAAGCAGCAAAAATACATGATGGAATACCAATGATCAACTCAATTACCGCTGAACAAGAAAGATACAAAAAAGTACTTCCTTTAATTCAAGAATATGATGCTAAAGTAGTTGCACTTTGTCTAAGTGATGATGGTATGCCCGAAACAGCAGAAGAAAGATTAGAAATTGCTGATAAGTTAGTTAATGATTTATCCCGAGATGGAGTACCATTAGATAACGTATTTATTGATCCGATCATCAAACCGATTAGTGTAGACGGTAACTTTGGAATGCAGGTTTTAGATACCATTACAGGTATAACTGAGTGGGGTACAGATGTTCATATTACCTGTGGTCTAAGTAATATTTCATTTGGACTACCTAATAGAGCACTACTAAACCAGGCCTTTTTAATGATGGCTATGGATCGAGGATTAGATTCCGCTATTATTGATCCATTAGATGAACATATGATGAAGTTAGTTAGAGCAGCAGAAGTACTACTAAACAGAGATCAATATGGTCAAAGATACTTAAAAGCCTGTAGAGCAGGTGAAATGGATTAATTTAAAGGAGAGAGTTAATAATGAAAAAGATAGCTATCATCGGAGGTGGAATCGCAGGATCACAAACAGCAGTTAAACTGGCCGAAGCTGGAAATGAAGTTATCATAATAGAGAAATCAGATACAATCGGTGGTAATATTGAAGATTTCGGCTGTAAAGCCGTAGATACCTGTTTAAAAGATAACCTCTGTCTGGTAGATGACATATTTAACCAAGTAAACCAGGATGAAAATATTGATATACTTTTTCAGACCAGAGTTAATGACTTTAGTGGTAAACCGGGCAGCTACAGCTTAGGTATCGAGAGGGAAGGGGTGTTTAGCTCAATTGATGAGCTAGACTATATAGTTGTAGCTACCGGTTACACTAAATTTTCAGAACTTGAAACAGGTACACCAGAAGTATATGAAAATAAAAAAATAGTTTGGGCCAGTGAACTTGAAGAACACTTTAAGGGTAGAAAAGACCATACCGAAGTTGATAATAAACTAAATCTTGATTTTACACCAAAGTCAGCAGTATTTATTCAATGTAATGGGTCCAGAAGTATTCAGGAAAAGGCCCGCTACTGTTCAAAAGTATGTTGTGGATATTCATACCGGATGGCAAGAGTACTTAAACATTTCTACCCGGAAATTGAAATTAATATCTTTTTTATGGATTTACAAGAAGGCGGCTACTTACAGGAGTTAAGCTATAAAATACTTGATGATAATGATATCGGATATATTAACTGTAAACCAATCAAAGTTAAAAGTGAAGATGAAAAGATTAATATCTTTTATGAAGATCAAAACAAAGGTGTTAAAGATAATATAAAAACAGACCTTTTAGTACTTTCAGAAGGAATTCATGCCAAAGAGATTAATGAAGTTTGGTCTAGACTGTTTAACCTACAGTTAGATAAGTATGGTTTCCTATATCCAATTGAAGATGAAAAAGACACTAAAATCTATCTAGCAGGAACAATCAAAGGACCAAAAGATATTGCCGGAACCTTAAGTGACAGTAAAAATGTTGCCTACAAAATAATGAATGATTAAAGACAGGGGGATAAATTAATGTATGATGTAGTATTTATCGGTGATGAAATAAAGTCACCAAAGTTAAAGTCCCTGTGCATTAAACCGAATTCTCTTATTCAGTGTAAAGGAGAGATTGGTGATTTTAAGTTAAAAATTAAAGAAAATGATAGTACAAAAGAAGAAAAAACAAAATATATTGTAATTAACTTAAAAGCTAAACGAGAAAATCCTATTGAAAATACAATAGACTTTACTCATCCTCTTGAAGAGTTAGATCAAAAAAAAGATATAGTATTTATTCAAGACTATGAAGATATATCTCCTGCAGTAATAAACAATGAAGGTCTTAAAAAAGCATTAACAGTTAAAGAAAACTACAAAGATGTAGAAACATACTATCTTTACCGTTCAATGCGCTTTACTGAAGAAAATGATCAACTCTATGAAAGTTTAAGAGAAAAAGGAGTAATCTTTCTTCAGTATGAAATGGATAATATTAAGTTAGATGATCAAGGAAATATAGAATATAAGAGAGGTAAAATTAAACATAATCTAACAGGGCAAATTATAACAGCACCAAAACTAAAACCAGATCCAAAAATTAAAAAAATAGCAAGACTACTTAATATAGAAATGAATGATAATGAATACATGCAGAGAGAAAACATATATCTTCAACCTACCTTAACAGGAAAAAGAGGAGTATACGCACTGGGTGGAGCAAGGGGTTTAAATGCATATACAGATTTAGATTTACAAATTGAATATACCTTAAATGAAATCAGGTCAAATCTATTTGATATCGAACCTCTAACTGATTTTGACAGAGTAGTAGATGATCAAAAGTGTATCCTCTGTTATACATGTTATCGGGTCTGTCCACATGGAGCAGTTGAAGAAGATGATAAGTTAGATGCAATGCAGATCAATGAACTAGCCTGTTACGGCTGTGATGCCTGTATATCACACTGCCCGGCAGATGCTATTTCATATGATAGAAAAGAAGAAGAAAAAAAGGAAACTGAAACACTTAAAGTTATGATGTGTGAAAATTCAGCTGATACTGCATTTAATAAAATAGATAAAGAAAAATATAAAGATGTTAAAGTAGAGAAAATACCCTGTGTAAGCAGTATAAAAAAGGATGAAATATTTGACTATTTAAGAAACAAAGATTCAAGGCTTCTAATTTTAGGCTGTTTTGAAGACTCCTGTAAACATCTAACCGGTGATATGAGGGGAGAAAGAATAGCAGCTGAAGTTAAAGGTATTTTAAATGATCTTGAAATGAAAGAAGATAGAGTATTATTTGAACGTCTTTCACCACGAATGGAGGAAGACTTAGATCAATTTCTTATGTGGTGGAAAGAAGGTGGTAGCAAATGATTGTAGCAGAACAAAAAAATATAAAAGAAATAATAGATATCTTAGGAGATGACTTTAACAACCTACTAATTGTAGGCTGTGGAACATGTGTAACAGTAAGTTTAGCTGGTGGTGAAAGAGAAGTTAAATCACTTGCTTCAATTTTAAGAACATATTATGCAAACCATGACCAAGATGTAACTATCAATACAACAACTGTTAAAAGACAGTGTGACTTTGAATTTATAGATGATATTGAAGAGATGATTAAAGAAAATGATATAATCTTATCTCTTGCATGTGGTATAGGTGTACAGCATGTAGTAGAAAGATATCCTGAAAAAATCGTCTATCCAGGTTTAAACACTAGCTTTTATGGAGCAACAACAGCTGTTGGTCAATGGGATGAAATGTGTATTGGTTGTGGTGACTGTATATTAGACGAATATTTTGCAATCTGTCCAATTGCCAGGTGTTCAAAACAGTTACTAAACGGACCCTGTGGTGGTTCACAGAACGGTGAATGTGAGGTTGATCCTGATATTGACTGTGCCTGGGAGTTAATCTATAACAGGGCAGAAAAACTTGATAAAGTAGAAGAACTTTTAGGATATAAAAAACCAAAGGATTGGGAAGTTTATCGAGATGGTGGTCCCAGAAAATTAATTAATGAAGAGTACCATGAGGATAGAAAGGAGACATAAAATGACTACTAAAAAATACTCTAAAGTAAAAAATATGCTAGATGCCGGTCATTTTGTTGTCTGCAGTGAGATGGGACCTCCAATTGGAGCAGATCCGGAATTTATCAGAAAAAAGGCCAAATATTTAAAAGGTTATGTTGACGGAGTAAATGTAACCGATAACCAGACTGCAATAGTTAGGATGTCATCTATTGCAGCAGCCAAGATTGCAATGGATGAAGGACTCGAAATGATTATCCAGGTTACTGCTCGAGACAGAAACCGAATTGGTCTACAAAGTGATATCCTGGGAGCTAGTTCTCTTGGTTTAAGAAATGTACTGCTTTTAACCGGAGATCATCAAAGTTTTGGTAAAGATCCAGGTTCAAAAAATGTATTTGAATTAGGTTCTGTTCAATTAATTAAAGCAGTTTCTGATATGGTAAATGATGGAATACTGCTTAATGGTAAAGAAATGGATGTACCTCCCAAGATGTTTATCGGTGGTGCAGCAAATCCATTTGCTGATCCTTTTGAAATGCAGATGATTAAAATGCAGAAAAAAGTAAATGCAGGGGTGGAATTTTTTCAAACTCAGGCTATCTATAACCTGGATAAGTTTGAGTACTGGATGGAAGAAGTTAAAAAAAGAGGAATTCATAAAAAAGCATATATTTTAGCAGGAATCTTACCAACAAGATCTGCTAAAGCATTAAGGATGATGAAAAAGTATGTAGCAGGTATGGATGTACCTGATCATATAATAAAGAGAATGGATCAGGCAGAAGATAAAGAAAAAGAAGGGGTTAAAATGGCAGTAGAAACTATTCAAAGAGTAAAAGAAATAGAAGGGGTAAGAGGAGTACACTTAATGCCGGTTGCCTGGGAAGAAATTACACCAGAAGTAATAAAACAGGCTTCTCTTTATCCAAGACCGGAGGTGGAATAGATGGATAATAACTTTAAAATAGAAATAACTAAACGCCCGGGTGGAGAAAATATAATGATGTGTTATAGCTGTGGCAGCTGTACAGCAACCTGTCCGATCAGTGAAATCGATGAATCTTTTAATCCCAGGCTGATGATCAAAAAATCCCTTTTAGGACATAAAGAAGAAGTTTTAGATAATGATGACCTATGGAAATGTATTCAGTGCAGACGCTGTGTAGCTCACTGTCCACAGAATGTAAAGTTTGCTGACATAATGAGAGTTCTAAGAGATCTATCTATAGAAGCCGGCCATTATCCCGAATCTCTTAAAGAAAAAGTAGATAAGCTGGATAAAGCCGTTTATCAGTATAGACTTGATATTGTATCAGATCATTTAGAGAACAAAGAAGATATCGAAGACAAAATAGAGACTATGGTTAGTGGTGGTGATCGAGATGGCTAAGCCGGTACTTGTTTTAGGTGGTGGGATAGCAGGAATACAAGCTGCTACAGACCTGGCAGAAATGGGTATACCGGTCTATTTAGTTGAAAAAAAACCGGCCTTAGGAGGTAAAATGGCTCAGTTGGATAAAACATTTCCAACCAATGACTGTTCGACCTGTATTTTAGCTCCTAAAATCAGTGACTGCTATAACCATGAACTTGTAACTACCTTTACATATAGTGAACTAACAGATCTAAAAGGTAAAGTTGGTAACTTCACAGCTACAATAAAACAAAAGCCTAGATATGTAGATGTTGACTTATGTACAGGTTGTTCGGAATGTATCGAAAACTGTCCGGTAACTGTTGAAGATCAGTTCAATCAAGGCATAGATAACAGAAAAGCAGTTTTTAAGTATCAGGACCAGGCAGTTCCCAATGTGGTCGCAATTGATCCTGAACACTGTCTGATGATCAACAAAGGGGTCTGTGGACTCTGTTCAAAAAACTGTGATAAAGGTGCAATTAACTATGATCAAACCGAAGAATTAATCGATCTTGATGTTGCTTCTGTTGTATTTGCAGCAGGTTATGATGCCTTTGAAGGTAATATTGTAAGTGAATATGGTTATCTAAACTATGAAAATGTAATCACTAGTTTAGAGTATGAAAGATACTTAAGTGCTTCTGGTCCAACCGGTGGACATGTTGTCCGACCTTCAGATGGTAAAGAAGCAAAAAAAATCGCCTTTTTACACTGTGCTGGTTCAAGAGATACCAGGTCAGATACAAACTACTGTTCTTCAGTATGTTGTATGTATTCCATAAAACAGTCTAAAATTACAAAAGAACATATCAAAGACTCAGAACTAGACTTATACTACATGGATATCAGATCTTTTGGTAAAGGTTTTGAACGATACTATAACAGTGCAGAAGAAACTGAAGGTATTAACTTTAAAAGAAGCAGAATTGCTGAGATAGAAAAAGATAAAAAAACCGATCAAATAGTAATTAAATCTTTAGATGAAGATGGAAATATAGTAACTGATCAGTATGATTTAGTTGTATTAGCCGTTGGTTTAAAACCAAATCAAGAAGTCAGTGATATGATGAAAAGGTTAAAAATCAGGGTTAATAAGTTTGGTTTTGCTGATGTAGATGAAATCAATCCACTACAAACCAGTAGAAAAGGTGTTTATGCTAGTGGAGTAATCACAGGACCAAAGGATATACCGGAATCAGTTATTCAGGCCAGTGGATCTGCAATATTAGCAGCTCAAGATTCATATGGAATGATTACAAAAGGAGATTCACAAGAAAAAACCAAACAATCGGATGAAGAAAAGTATAGATTTGTTGACAATGAAAGAACTAAAACCGGAGTATTTGTCTGTGACTGTGGTACAAATATAGCTGGAGTAGTTGATGTAGAGAAAGTTACAAAGCAAGCAGAAGACCTACCCTTTGTTGAACATGCTGAAGAAGTTAGATACCTATGTTCTTCAGATGGACAAAGTGTAATTGAAAAACAAATTAAAGAAAAAGGGTTAAATAGAATAGTAGTTGCTTCCTGTACTCCAAGAACTCACCAACCACTATTTCAAAAAGCGGTTGCAAGGGCTGGTCTTAATCCATATTTAATGGTAATGACCAATATTCGTGACCAGGATTCCTGGGTACACAGAGAAGAAAAAGAAAAGGCTACTGAAAAAGCATTTGACCTTGTTAAAGCTGCTGCTGCAAAAGCAAGAATGGCTCATTCACTGCAACGAGAAAATATCGAAAAAATAGATAATGCTTTTGTAATTGGTGGTGGAGTATCAGGTATGACCTCAGCTTTACAGTTAGCAGATCTCGGATTTCAAACTTATCTTATTGAAAAAGAAGATAAGCTAGGTGGAAATGCTAATAAGGTTATGTTAACAATGGATGGAAGACCAGTTGATAACTATATCAATAAGTTAAAGAAAAAAGCTTTAAATCATTCTAACTTAGATGTGTTATTTAAATCATAAAATTGATGAAATTAAAGGATATGTAGGTAATTATCAGTTTAAGATTACAAATCAAAATAATAATGAGAAAAAAGAACTTGAGGGTGGAGTTGTAATTGTTGCAACTGGAGCAAATGAACTTGATACTGATGAATACTTAGCCAAAAATAGCTCTAAAGTGATTTCACAACTTGATCTTGATGAAATCTTAAAAAACAATGAATTTAATAATGATATTGAAAAAATATCAATGATTCAATGTGTTGGTTCAAGAGAAGAAGACAGAGAATACTGTTCCAGACTATGTTGTACACAGGCAGTTAATAATGCAATCTATATCAAAGAAAGAAATCCTGATATTGATATAAAGATATTTTATCGAGAAATAAGGACATATGGACTGTATGAAGATAGATATAAAAAGGCAAGAGAGTTAGGTGTAGAGTTTATTAGATTTGAAGTTGAAGATAAACCTAAGTTAAAACAAAGTAATGGTAAAATAACAATAAGTTACACTGAACCAATTACAAAGTCAGAGATAACTGAAGAAACCGATCTTGTTGTTTTAGCAAAGGCTATTACTAATGGTGATAGTAATAAAGAACTGTCTAAAGCCTTAAAGGTTCCTTTAAATGAAGATAAGTTCTTCTTAGAAGCACATGTTAAGTTAAGACCTGTTGATTTTGCAACAGATGGTGTATTTTTAACAGGTTTAGCACATGGACCTAAAAACTTAGGAGAATCAATTTCACAGAGTCAAGCAGCAGCCAGTAGAGCAGCTTCAGTACTTGCTAAAGACTATCTATTAACTGAAGCAATGGTAACTACTGTTAATCCAAATCTCTGTTCAGCCTGTGGAACCTGTGAAGATGTCTGTGCATTTAAAGCAATTGAAGTTAATCATGAAAGAAATACTGCTGAAGTTAATACTGTTTTATGTAAGGGTTGTGGAAACTGTGTTGCGGTATGTCGTTCCCATGCAGTTGAACTACAGGGCTTTACCAATGAACAGTTATTAGATGAAATGTCAGCACTATTTTCAGACCGTAAACCAAATCTAACAAAAATGGGAGGGATAGATAATGAGTGATACACAAGAATTTGAACCAAAAATTGCAGCCTTTTTATGTACCTGGTGTAGTTATGCAGCAGCAGATCTCGCAGGAAGCAGTAGAATTCAATATCCTCCCAATATAAGGGTTATGAGAGTTCCCTGTACTGGAAGAATGGATCCCTTTTTAATCATTAAAGCCTTTAATATGGGAGCAGATGGAATTTTAGTATCAGGCTGTCATCCGGGAGACTGCCATTTCTTAGATGGAAACCTTTATGCTAGAAGAAGGTTTGTAATGTTAAATGAACTCCTACAGTATGCAGGAGTTGAAAATAACCGTCTTAACTTTACCTGGTGTTCAGCATCTGAAGGTAAGAGGTTTGCACAAGTTGTTAAAAATACAGTAAAAAATGTAAAAGAAGTTGGTCCCTGGAAGGGTTTTGATGGACAGGGATTTAGTAAGAAAGAAGGTGAGCTTGCCGGTGAAAAGGTATGAACAAATAACTAAAGAGATAAGAGAAGTTGCTCAAGAACTTTTAGAAAAAAATGAAGTAGAAAAAGTAATCGGTTTTGGAAAGGGATTAATATTAGATGAAATAGGTCCCATATTTATCTCAAAACCTAAAGATATAGAACGATTAGAATTTACACCTAAAGCTGAAATGTCACTGGCAAAGTATCTTTTAAACTATAAAGGAAGAAATGTTGCAATTGTAGCCAAACCCTGTGACAGCAGAGCAATTGCTTCTTATCTTTCTGAAAACTTAATTAACAGAGATGAAGTTAAAATTATAGGAATTAACGGCTGTCCGGGTATTGAAGATAACACAGCTTGTGATGAATGTGATATAAGAAATGCAGTTATCGCTGATTATTATGTCGGTGAAAAGATGACTGAAGAAGATATCCAAAAAGAACTCAAAGACAAGGAAGATAAAATAGAAAAGATGAGTCCACAAGAAAGAATGGAGTACTTTAGAAGTGAGTTTGAAAGATGTACCCGCTGTTATGCATGTCGTGAAGCATGTTTTGTCTGTTACTGTGAAGAGTGTTTTACAGACAGTAATCAACCAAACTGGATTAAAGAAAGTGTAAGTTTAAACGATAACTTTACTTACCATATCATGCGAGCAATGCATATGGCAGGTAGATGTGTAAACTGTGGAGCCTGTGAAATGGCCTGTCCAGAAGGTATTGATGTCAGAGCCCTAGAAGCAAAGATGGTAAGAGTTGCTGATGAGTTATTTGACTACAGAGCTGGTGTTGATCCTGAGCAAAAAACACTTCTGGCGGAATATGATGTTAATGATAGTGAAAAGGGGTTTATGGACTAAGGAGGTGAAAAAGGATGATGCTTAAAAAAATTGACTCAAGTCAATTTGAAAAATTATTTAATAAATTAAAAAAAGATTACAATATTGCAGCACCAATCTTACACCAAAAAGGAAAAAAAGAGTTAATAGAGTACAGCTTTATTGATGATTTCAAAAAAATTGTCTGGGACAAACAACCAGATACTTCTCCCAAAAACATTATCTTTCCACAAAACACTTTGTTAGGTAATGATTATGAGGAAAATAAAGAGTATGACAATAATAAAAAAACAATAGTATTAGGTGTAAGAAGCTGTGATCTTAGAGCAATAAAAACATTTGATCAGGTATTTATAGAAGATGAAATGTATACTGATCAAAACTATAAGGACAGAAGAGACAATACAATACTAGTTGGTCTTTCTTGTGAACAAAGAGAAGAGACTAGTTTCTGTGATGTATTAGGTATTGATGCTATAGAGAGTGATTATGCTCCAATCTATCTTTTTAAAGATAATGAAATATTCTGGATAAAGATTAATGATCAAGAATATGAAAGTATCTTTTCAGATCTACCAGATGGTAATCAACAAGATTTTGAAAAGTTATTAAACTTTAGAAGAGACAACTTTAATCAAAGCAGCTTTGATTTAGATATCCCAGTTCCTTTACCGGAAAAAGAAATCTTTAAATCAGAAATCTGGGAGGAGATGTCTGAAAAATGTTTAAGTTGTGGAGTCTGTACCTATTACTGCCCAACCTGTTATTGTTTTAACTTTTTTTGGGAAGGTGAAGAAGAAGATTCTACAAAGTATAAAAACTGGGATTCATGTATGTTTTCATCCTATACTGTTCATGCCTCCGGCCATAACCCCCGTGAAAGTAAAGATAAAAGGTATCGCAATCGAATAATGCATAAGTTTTCATATCATCCTTTAAATTATGAGGGTTTAGGTTGTGTGGGATGTGGAAGATGTATTGACCGCTGTCCGGTTAATTTAGATATTAGAGAAGCCTTAAAGTTAACAGAACAATTCTTAGATGAAAAAGGAGGGGCTTAAAAGTGGTTAAAACTGATATGCTGCCTCAAAAAGCAGAAATCTTGGATATTACACAAGAAACTACAAACTTAAATATAAAAACATATAAAGTTAAGTTTAAAGATGATGACTTTCAAAAGAAGTTTAACTATAAGCCTGGTCAGTTTATGATGGTTACAGTATATGGAGTTGGAGAAGCCCCTTTTGGTTTTGCATCTTCACCAACAAATAAAGACTTTTTTGAGTTTTCAGTTAAAGAAGTTGGTTCTGTAACAAAAGAACTACACAATAAAAAAATTGGTGATACAATCGGAATTAGAGGACCATTTGGAAACGGATTTCCGGTGGAAACAACAGATGGTAAAAACATAATCTTTATTGGTGGTGGAATAGGTTTAGCTCCTTTAAGGTCTTTAATTAACTATGTTTTAGATGAAAAAAATAGGGATAACTATAAAAAGGTACAACTATTAAATGCATTTAGATCTCCTGAAGACACTCTTTACTGTAATGACTATGATAGGTGGGAAAGTACTAAAAACACTAATGTAAGATATACAATCGATGAACCCTGTGAGGGCTGGAGTAAATGTGTTGGTTATCCACATGATTTAATTGAAGATAAACTAGAATGGGATTTACCAAATACAAGATTTTTTACCTGTGGTCCACCAATAATGATCAAGTTTGTTACCAATCGTCTAAAAGATTTAGGAATTAAATCTTCAGAGATTATTACAACTTTAGAGATGAAAATGTCATGTGGAGTTGGTAAGTGTGGGCGTTGTAATATTGGGCATTACTATGTATGTAAAGACGGACCCGTCTTTACAATGGAACAGCTTGGTGAAATGCCTGATGAGTATTAGTCAAGAGTATTGAGGAGGTATAAACATTGATTAAAAGAAAATTAATTAATGACAATATCTTTACAGATAAGCAGTTAGATAAAATACATAATGCTACTGTAGAGATATTAAAAGAAAACGGTATTGAAATCCTCTCAGATAAAGCTAGAGACATATTTGCAGAAAATGGTGCAAAAGTTAAAGGCGAACAGGTTTTTATTTCAGAACAAATGGTAGAAAAAGCTATAAAAACAGCTCCAAAGAACTTTACTATTCATGCCAGAAATCCTGATAACAGTGTTAATATCGGTGGTAAAAACACTGTTTTAGCACCTGGTTATGGTGCTCCCTTTGTGATGGATTTTGATATAAACAAGAGAAGAAGAGCAGTATTTGATGACTATATTAACTTTACAAAACTAGCTGGTTACAGTAACTTTATGGATGTAGTTGGTGGAGTTTTAGTTGAACCAACCGATATTGAAGATGAAATTAGACATGTAAAGATGCTTAAAGCAGCAGTTAAGTATACAGATAAATGTTTGATGGGTAGTGCAATGGGTTCTAAAAAAGCAAAAGAATCAATTGAAATGGCTTCCTTAATATTTGGAGGTATGGACTATGTTGAAAATCATCCTATTATGATTACATTAATTAATACAAACTCTCCACTTCAAATTGATAACAGAATGTCTGATGCCCTATTGGTTCATTCTAAACATAATCAACCTATTGTGGTTGCTTCCTTGAGTATGACAGGTACAACTGCACCAACAACAATAGCTGGTGCTTTAGTACAGCAAAATGCTGAAATATTAACCGGTATTACACTGTCACAGCTTGTTAATCCTGGTGCACCTGTGATTTTTGGATCTGCTTCAAGTGTAGTAGACTTAAAAACAGGTAATCTAGCAATTGGTAATCCGGAAACTGCCAAGATGTTTAATGGTACTGCCCAAATAGCAAGATACTATGGTCTTCCATCAAGAGGTGGAGGAGCATTAACTGATTCATTAAAACCAGATGCTCAAGCAGGATATGAATCAATGATGAACTTTATCTCGGCAGTTAAAAGCGGATTTAACTTTATCCTTCATTCTGCAGGTCTTTTAGAAAACTATATGACCATGTCATATGAAAAGTTTTTAATCGATGATGAGATTGTTGGAATAGTAGATAACTATGAAGCAGGAATAAAGGTTAATGAAGATGAACTTGCCAAAGAAGTTATCATGCATGTTGGTAGTAGTGGTAACTTTATTGCTGAACAACACACTTATGATCATATGCGTGATCTAAGACAACCTATCTTAAGTTCAAAAGGCAGGTACTTCAGTAACGAAAACCAACCTGATACTGCTCAGAGGGCAAATAAGATGTATAAAGAAATAATAGAGAACTATGAAAGTCCTCCATTAGACAGCAAAATTGAAGAAAAGCTGGATAACTATATTAAAAAAGTAAAAAAATAATTATTAGGGAGTGATATATTTTGAAAAGTGATATTCAGATAGCTCAAGAAGCTACAATGGAACCAATCGTTGATGTAGCTAAAAGAATTGGATTAAGTGAAGACGACTTAGAAATGTATGGTAAGTATAAGGCAAAGATTAAGTTTGATACCTATCAAAGACTGCAGTCCAATAAAGACAGTAAGTTAGTCTTAGTAACTGCAATTACACCTACTCCAGCAGGAGAAGGTAAAACAACCACTACAGTAGGTTTAGGACAGGCCTTAAACCAGAGGGGTAAAAACGCAATGATAGCGATCAGAGAACCATCCCTAGGACCTACAATGGGTATTAAAGGTGGTGCAGCTGGTGGTGGTTACTCACAAGTAATCCCAATGGAAGATATAAACCTACACTTTACAGGTGATATCCATGCCATAGGTATAGCACATAACCTACTCTCAGCAGCAATCGATAACCATATCAAACAGGGTAATGAATTAAATATCGATCCAACTCAAATTAACTGGCCTAGAGTAGTAGATATGAACGATAGAGCCCTAAGAGATATTGTAGTAGGTCTAGGAGGTAGTGGAAACGGAGAACCAAGAGAAGACGGTTTTATCATTACTGTAGCCTCTGAGATTATGGCTATTTTATGTCTAGCCAATAACCTTATGGAACTAAAGAAAAAGATTGCAGATATAGTAATCGGTTATACAAGAGATGATGAACCGGTAACCTGTGCAGACTTAAATGTACAGGGTGCAATGACAGCCCTACTTAAAGATGCCTTAAAACCTAACTTAGTACAAACACTAGAGAACACACCTGCCTTTATCCATGGTGGACCGTTTGCAAACATAGCTCATGGATGTAACAGTGTAATGGCAACCAAGATGGCTATGAAGTTATCAGATATAACAGTAACAGAGGCTGGATTTGGTGCAGACTTAGGTGCAGAGAAGTTCTTTAACATTAAGTCCCGTTATGCCAACTTACACCCAGATGCTACCGTATTAGTAGCTACAATCAGGGCCCTTAAGATGCATGGTGGAGTAGCAAAAGATAACTTAGAAGAAGAGAACTTAGAGGCCTTAGAAAAAGGTATGGAAAACTTAGAAAAACATGTAGAGAATATAAGGAAGTTTAAAGTACCTCTAGTAGTAGGAATCAATAGATTTCCAACCGATACCGAGGCAGAATTAGAGCTAGTAAGAAAAAAATGTGAAGAGTTAGGAATTAGAGTTGCCCTATCAGAAGTATGGGCCGATGGTGGAGAAGGTGGTCTTGAACTAGCAGATCAGATTATAGATATGCTAGAGAATGAAGAAAGCAACTTTGAATTCCTTTATGATAAAGACCTATCAATCAAAGAGAAGATAGAAAAGATAGCAGTAGAGATCTATGGAGCAGATGGAGTAGATTACAGCAATACAGCAGAGAAACAGATTGAAACCTTTTCTAAACAGGGTTATGATAAGTTACCAATCTGTATGGCCAAGACCCAAAACTCTATTTCAGACAAACCGGAGTTAAAGGGTAGACCAAAAGACTTTACAGTATCAGTATCAAAGGTAACCTTATCAGCAGGAGCAGGCTTTTTAGTACCATCAACAGGACCGGTACTTAAGATGCCTGGACTACCAAAAAGACCTTCAGCTGAAGATATAGATATTGATGAAAATGGAAAGATATCAGGTCTGTTTTAAATGCAATAAAGATAAGAGTGACAGAGTAAAAACTAATATTAACTCTCTGTCACTCTTTATTTTTAATTAAATATTCAAAATCATTTTTATTTTTCCAACTCTTTGATATAATTAGTTCAATACAAAATACTATTTCAATTCAATAAACAATATTATCTTAAAAGGATGATAATTTTATGATTGATAAAAATCTTATAAACAAAAAATTTAAAAAACTGAATATATATATTAAACAGTTAAGAAAATATAAAAACATTAGTAAAGAAGAGTTAGAAGATAATCTTGATAAACTTTGGGCAGTAGAAAGAGGTCTTCAGATCTCTATACAGACCATACTTGATACTGGTATCCATATATTATCTAAAAAAGGGGTATTTATAGAAAAGTATAGTGATGTTTTTGAAGAATTAATAAGTGAAGATATTATTCCAAAAGATTTTGGTAATAGAATTAAGTTTATTGCAGATCTAAGAAACATTTTAATTTTTGATTATACAAATATTGATATTAAGATGATTGTTAAGGTATTAAACAATAGTTTAGATGATTTTGAAGAATATGTTAGATATATTAATATCTATCTGGAAAAATAAGTTTTACATAAATAACAAGGTATTATATTATTAATTTGGTTATTTTTATTTAAACTAAAAAAGTGCTCCTAATTGATATGTTTTATAAATGAACTTAAGTAAATGAAAGGAGCTTTTATAACAATGAAAAATTATTCTATAAAAAAAATGGTCTACTCATCTTTTCTAGTAACTTTAGCTATTATCTTAACAAGAGTATTAAGTTTTAGAATGGCTATCGGAGGAGTAGAAGGGATTAGAATAGGTTTTGGATCACTTCCAATTATATTTGGAGGTATTATGCTTGGTCCAGCAGCTGGTGGACTAATTGGTGCATTATCTGATCTAATAGGCTACTTTATAAATCCAATCGGTGCCTATATGCCTCATTTTACATTTACTGCATTTTTAACCGGATTTATACCAGGTGTAATAATGTTTTATATTTTTAATAAAAAGATTACTTATCTTACACTTTTTATTGCAATTTTTATCGGACAAATAATCTCTTCAGTAATCTTAGTTCCGATCTTTTTAAAGATGTTGTTTGAAGTTCCCTTAAAAGTATCTATGATTCCTAAAATTATTGCTGAACCAATTAATGTCACACTTTACACCTATTTCATAAAACTATTATCTAAAAAAGACTTAATTAAACTAGATATTATTAATAGTAGCCTATAACATTAAATAAACAAATAAGTCAGGGGGATAAAGATGTCACATACTGTTAAAGTAAGAACAAAAGATAAAGTTGAAAACATTAAATGCAAAGATAATGAAAATTTACTTAAAGTGTTATTAAAAAACGGTTATGATATCAATGCTTACTGTGGGGGAGAAGGTATCTGTGGAAAATGTAAGGTAAAGTTAAAAGGTGAATTAAATCCACCCAGACAAGCAGATCAAAATTTTTTAGAACCAAAAGAGCTTAAAAAAGGATACCGGTTAAGTTGTATGTATAAAATTAAAAATGATATAGAAGTAATCTATGACCAAAAACAGGATATCACAGTAATGACAGATGGTACTCTGACTGAATTAGATAAAGACATGGATTTATTAAAACATGATATTAAGTTTAAAGATGTAAATATTAATAATCAAAAAGACTATTTGAAAAGAATCTTTGAAAAAACAGATACTGATAAAATAGAATATGATGAGATTAAAAAGTTAGCTGATATAAACAAAAGAAAAGAATTTTCTGTTTTTACTCATCAAAGTAAGATAGTTGATATAACTAAAGATACAAAAAAAGATTACTATGGTTTATCTGTTGATATTGGAACAACAACTATTGTTATTTATCTGATCAACTTATCTACAGGAGAAGAAGTAGGGGTCAATTCTTTTTATAATCCGCAAAAGAAGTTTGGGGCAGATGTAATTTCAAGAATTAACTATACCAATAACAATGAAAATGGTATTAAAGAAATGCAGGATGTTGTAATTGATGCCTTAAATCAGGGAATTAATCAACTAGTAAAACAAACTAAGATAAGTAATGATGACATCTATAAAATGGCCATAGTCGGTAATACAATAATGCTTCATCTTCTAGCAGGCATTGATGCACTATCAATTGCTAAATCTCCCTATATACCAACCTTTACTGATGAAATAAAACTTAAGGCGAAAGATTTAAACCTAAATATCAATAAAAAAGGGTTAATCTTTTTATTACCCTCAATATCCGGCTATGTAGGAGCAGATATCACCGGAGATATGTTAACAATCAATATTGATAAATTAAAGGGTAATAACTTAATGATTGATATTGGTACAAATGGAGAGATTGTTTTGAATAAAAAGGATAAAATTGTATCATGTTCTGCAGCAGCAGGACCCGCTTTTGAAGGTGCTAACATCACCTTTGGTTCTGCGGGAGTATCTGGTGCAATATCTAAATTTGAAATAAAAAATGAAAAGTTTAATTTTAAAACTATTAATGATCAACCACCGATTGGGATCTGTGGTTCAGGACTTTTAGATATGATAGCAGAGTTTTTTAAACACGGTTTTATTGAATCTTCAGGTAAGATTACAAACAAAGAGAAGTTAGCTGATTGGAAAAAGAAGTATGTTGGTAAGTATAAAGATCAAAATGCAATTAAAATAACTAAAAATAAAAGTACTGATCAAACAATTTACTTAACCCAAAAAGATATTAGAGAAGTTCAGCTTGCCAAGGGAGCAATTGCAGCAGGTATAGAAATCCTATTACAAGAAACAGATTTAAAGGCTGAAAATCTGGATAGAGTATTTATAGCTGGTGGTTTTGGAAACTATATTAATCCTGATAATGCCTGTTTTATAAAAATGATTCCGGAATGTTTAAAAGATAAAATTATTCAAATTGGTAATGGAGCAGGAACAGGTGCCAAGATATATCTTTTAAATCAAAAAGCTAAAAAAAGAGCTTTAGCTATTAAAGAAAAGGTAAAGTATATAGAGCTTTCTGTTAATAAGGAGTTTCAAACCGAATATATTAATTCTATGAACTTTTAAAAAAGGACTGATAAATTATGGAAAGTATTATAAAGAAAAATATTCCTTTTAATATTGAATTAGATAGTTTTTTAGAGTCTATCAAGTTAGATAAAGACCATAAGGCAGTTGATAAGATTAAAGAATATATAAATGAGGCTAATCAGATTGGAAATCCTAAAGCAATGTACAGACAGGTGTTTATTGATGAAATAAAAGATAATAAAGTAAAGATAGATGATCAAGAGTTCGATAGCAAGATAATGAGTGTAAACTTAAAAGATGTTCATAAAGTAATCCTATATATTGTAACCTGTGGAGAAGAATTAAATGACTGGGCAAAAGAAAATGAAGGTGATATGTTAGAGAACTACTGGTTATCTATGATCCAGGAAGAGGCATTGAAAAAAGCCTTAGAATATGTTTTAAAGGAAATAGATAATAAGTACTTACCTGGTTTATCTTCAAAAATGAATCCAGGGTCTTTGGTTGACTGGTCAATAACAGAACAAAAAAAGCTTTTTAAGCTAATGGGAAATCCTAAAAAAGAAATTGGGGTTAAGTTAACTGAAAGTTCTTTAATGCTGCCTCAAAAATCAGTTTCTGGACTAGTTTATCCTACAGAAACGGCATTTGAAAACTGTCAGGTTTGTCCTAGAAAGAACTGCCCTACTAGAAGTGCGCCCTATGATCAAAGTTTATTTGAAGGAAAATATGATGGTTAAAAATAATTAAATTTGTATTAACAATAATAATCTAATACAATGTATTTAGTAATTTAACTTAATAATATATTTCTCTTAGAGGTGAAACCAATAATGAATGATAATAGATATTTAATAACATTCAAAATAACAGCTATGGCATTTAAGTTTGAAAACTACTGTAAAAAAGAAGGTATAGATACTAAGATGGTACCTGTACCTTCTAAGTTAAGTGATTCCTGTGGTTATGCCTGTAGAATATTTAAAAATCAATTAAAAGAAGTAAGAAAGTTATGTAAAGATAAAAATATAAAGTATGGTGAGATCTATAAGATAACAGAGGATAATATTCCAAAAAAACTTAAAGAACAGGAAGAATAGATATTTAATATTGGAGGTAATACTATGGCTATATCTTCTATATATAGTAAAATTGTAATCGAATCAGATCAAGCAATGGATATATTAATAAATGTATTAGAAAATAAAAATACAAGTAATCATCACCGAAAAATAAACATACAAAACGAATTAAAAAGAGGTAAAGACATATTAAAGAAAATGTAACCTTATTGTCTTTAAAATTTCTTATGGAAATGGTCTTAAAATATCCTAATTAAAAGATATTTTAGAACATTTCTTTTTTATTAGTACTTATAGCTAAAATAAGAAATATTAAAAATGTTTTTAAAAGTAGTTTATCTGTTTCTTTACAATGAAAACTTTTAAATATAATTATCTCTTCAAAATCTATTTCTTAAATTGTTAAAATTTTCTTTATTGTAAAAATAGTTGTTAATCCTTCCAAAGTTAAAGTTCCTTTCTTGTTTTAACCCTATATATCTGTTATAATTAATCAAAATAGTAAGGATATAAAATATACATCTGTGGAGGTGTAATAACTCATGGATGATAAAGTAAGGAAACATATATTTATATCTGGTCGGGTACAAGGTGTTGGTTTTAGAGCTTTCACAAGAAAAAATGCCCAACAGCTCGGGGTTAACGGTTGGGTTAAAAATATATATGATGGTCGTGTTGAAGCAGTTCTTGAAGGAGATAACAGTACTGTAAAACAACTAGAATCAAAGTTAAAAAAAGGACCTCGCTTTGCAAATATAGATAACATTGAAGTTCAAAATGAAACCTATGAAGGAGATTTTAGTTCTTTTTCAATTAAATATTAAATGGGAGGTACTAATTTATGAACCGTGCATTAATAGTTGTAGATGTACAGAATGATTTTTATCCTGGTGGAGCATTAGCTGTACCAAAAGCTAATCAAATAAATAATAGGATAAATAATCTAATGGCTTCCGGTAGATATAAAAAGATAATTGGAACTCAAGATTGGCATCTAAAAACTCATAGAAGCTTTGCAAGTACTCATAATAGAAAACCTTTTACAGTACTTATGATAGTAATGGAATAAATTCTGTATTATGGCCAGACCATTGTGTTCAAAATACAAAAGGTGCTGAATTTCATCCTGATATAGATACAAAACGGTTTAACTTAATTGTCAGAAAAGGATATAATAAAAATGTAGACAGTTACTCTGCATTTCAAGAAAACGATGGAACTGATTTAGGTTTAGAAGCCTATTTAAAAGGACTTGGTATTGATAAGGTATGTATTGTTGGACTTGCCTTAGATGTCTGTGTAAAGTATACTGCTGAAGATGCAGTAAAAAGAGGATTTGATACAACAGTTATCCTATCAGGTTCAAAAGCAATCGAAGGTAATCAAGATAAATTACAAAACATATTAAATAACATGGAAGATAAAGGTATAACCTTAAAAGAATAAAATCGAGGTGATATAATGGGTCGTATTTATGGAGAAAATATTATGTTAAGAGAGTATCAGCAAGATGATTTAGAAAACATCATGGGTTGGATAAATGACCGTGAAATAGTATATTTTTTATCGGACAGGTTCTTATATCCTCAATCAAGTTCAGAAGTTAAAGACTATTTAGAAATGACAATGAGTAGTGATTGGCATGGATTCGTAATCTCTGATCGGGAAACTGGAGATTATCTAGGACAGATTGATTTTGTAGAAGTAGATCATAAAAACCGCTGTGCTGAGGTTGCTTTAGTAATAGGAGACATGAATAATGCCTCTAAAGGCATTGGAACTGAAGCTATGAAAATGATGATGGACTTTGGTTTTAATAATCTAAATTTAAATAGAATTGAACTTTCTTGTTGGGACTATAATGAAAGAGCAATTAATCTATATAATAAATTAAAATTTACAAAAGAAGGCGAAAAAAGAAATAACAGATATTATGATGGTAAGTACCATAATGAAGTATTTTTTGGTATTCTAAGAGAGGAATGGAATAAAATAGATGACTCAGTATAATTTAATAGCAACTACTACCTTTGGAATGGAAGGAGTAGTTAAAGATGAGGTTAAAAAGTTAGGATTTAGTGACTTAGATGTTTCAAACGGTAAAGTGGAATTTAAAGGAAATGAAAAAGATATTTGTAAATCAAACTTATGGCTTAGATCTGCTGAACGTGTACAGATAAAAGTAGGAGAGTTTGAAGCAATTGATTTTGATCAACTTTATGAAAAAACAAAAGAGTTGCCCTGGGATTGGTTTCTACCCGAAGATGCGCACTTTCCTGTATCAGGTAAATCAGTTAAATCACAGCTGCATCATGTACCCACCTGTCAATCCATAACAAAAAAGGCTATTGTAGACAGTTTAAAAGAAAGATACAATACATCCTGGTTTGATGAAGATGGACCTACCTATAAAATAGAGGTCGCACTATATAAAGATACAGCCACTTTAACTATTGATACAAGTGGGACCGGTCTGCATAAAAGAGGATACAGATCTTTAAGCTCAACTGCTCCTCTACAGGAAACAATTGCTGCCGGTATGATAACTTTAAGTAAATGGAATTCAGACCGGATATTAATTGATCCATTTTCTGGTTCAGGTACAATTCCAATTGAAGCAGCACTTATGGCTAAAAACATTGCACCTGGATTAAATAGAGACTTTGATTTTGAAAAATGGCCTTTAATAAATAACAGTGATATTAAAGAAGTTAAAGAAGAGGCTAAAAGTAAGATTAAAAAAGATTTAGATCCTAGATTAATAGCTGGTTATGATATTGATGAAGATATGGTAACTATGGGCAGATACCATGCCAAACATGCCGGTGTAGATGATATAATCCATTTTCAACAGATGGACTTTAAAGACTTTTCAACAAACCGTAAGTATGGATATATTATTGGAAACCCTCCATATGGGATGCGTATGTCTGATGAAAAAGAAATAGAAAAACTATATAGCATAATGGGAGAAAAACTACTACCTTTAGATACCTGGTCATATTATATACTAACTGCATATGAAGACTTTGAAAAAGTATTTGGAAAAGAAGCATCAAAACGCAGAAAGTTATATAATGGAGGAATTAAGGTAGACTATTATCAATATTACGGTCCTTGGCCGCCAAGAGACAATTAATCAAAGGAGTTTTTTATAAATGAATAAAATTCTACCATATATATCTGGACTACTATTTAGTACTATATTTGGCTTTTCATTTATGTATACAAAAGAAGCATTAGAAATAATTGGTCCTTTTCAACTTATGGGATATAGGTTTTTAGTAGCCGCCCTTTTAGTTAACATATTATGGCTTTTGGGAGTATTTAAAATAAGTGTTAAGTTAAAAAAAGTTAAGTATTTGTTTATTATTGCCTTAGCTCAACCAATTTTATACTTTGTATTTGAAACAACAGGTATGAACTATACAACATCATCAGAAGCTGGACTGTTGATTTCATTGATTCCAGTAGTTGTAACTATTTTAGCAATCTTTTTCTTAAATGAAATACCTGGTAAAAAACAGACCATATATATAGTATTATCAGTTGCTGGAGTAATTTTTATAACCATCATGAAAAGCAGTACTGAAATAAGTGGAAACTTTTTAGGTATGGCTTTAATCGGTGGTGCAGTTATTATGGCCGGTATCTATAATATTATGTCACGTAAGATGTCGGTTGATTTTAAACCAGAAGTTATTACATACTTTATGATGACAATAGCAGCTGTTGTTTTTAATATAATACTCTTGTCATCAAAAGCAACAACATTATCGAACTACATAGATCCCTTAACAGATCTGAAGGTCTTAATTCCGGTAATCTATTTAGGAGTACTATCTTCAGTATTAGCCTTCTTTTTTGTTAACTATACATTATCTAAACTGCCAGCTTCACAGTCAGCAGTATTTGCTAACTTGACTACAGTTGTTTCAATATTAGCTGGTGTTTTTATTAGAAATGAACCGTTTTACTGGTTTCAAATAGTTGGTGCAGTTCTGATAATTATTGGTGTCTGGGGAACAAATTACTATGGAAAGATCAAACAACAAGAAACCGAATTAAAAGGATAAGGTGAGTATATTGTCTAAAAAAAGAGTTATAGTAAGTGGAGCATTAGGAAGAATGGGTAAAACAATCTGTAAAATGGTTGTTGATGAAGATAATTTTGAACTAGTTGGTGCAGTTGATGTAGTCAGTAAAGGAAAAGATTTATTTAAATTTTTAAATATAAAAAGTAAAAAAGAACTATATATAAATGATGATTTAGTTGAAGAAATCAAACATAAGGATGCTGATGTAGTAATAGACTTTACTAATCCAGAAGTAGTAATGGATAATATTAAAAATGTTATTAAAACTAAAACTAATATGGTTGTTGGAACAACCGGTTTTAAACAAGATGATCTTAAACAAGTAAGAAAATGGGCTGACGAGTATGATACTTCAATAATGATTGCCCCTAACTTTGCTTTAGGAGCAGTTATGATGATGGAGTTTTCCAAAAAAGCAGCTAAATTTTTCAATCAGGCAGAAATCATTGAACTACACCATGATGGAAAGATGGATGCACCATCTGGTACAGCTGTAAAAACAGCAGAAATGATCGCTGAAAATAGAACGAAAGATGAAAGTAAATCTAACCGTAAGTTTATTGAAAACCTTGAAGGTGCACGTGGAGCAGAATATGATGATATTCATATTCACAGTGTAAGATTACAAGGTCTAGTAGCTCACCAGGAAGTAATCTTTGGTGGAAAAGGACAGACCTTAAAGATCAGACACGACTCAATTAACAGAGAATCTTTTATGCCCGGTATTAAGTTGGCTGTAAACAAGATTGATGAGTATGATGGTTTAGTTTACGGTTTAGATGAAATTATGGATATTTAAAGAAAGGAGCATCTAAGATGAAAGAATATAATATTGCAGTTGTGGGAGCAACAGGTGCTGTCGGTACTGAAATGCTTAAAATTTTAGAAGAATTTGACTTACCGATTAAAAATCTTAAAGTTATTGCTTCACCTCGTTCAGCAGGAAAAAAAATTAATTTTAAAGATAAAGAGTATGTAATCGAAAGTGTTCAAAAAGGTACTTTTGAAGATATAGATATTGCTTTATTTAGTATTGGAAGTGGAAACTCTAAAAAGTTCGCACCACAGGCTGTTTATGAAGGTGCTTTAGTAATTGATAATAGTAATGCTTACAGAATGGATGATGAAGTGCCTTTAGTGGTCCCTGAAATAAATTCAGAAGCAGCAAGAGAACACAATGGAATTATTGCTAATCCGAACTGTTCTACAATACAGATGGTTATCGCATTAAATCCTTTAAAAAAGAAGTTTAAGATAAATAAAGTATTAGTCAGTACTTATCAAGCAGTTTCAGGTACTGGACTTAAAGCAATAGAAGAACTTAAAGAACAGTCTAAAGCATATCTAGAAGGAAAAGATATAAATCCCAAAGTTTATCCTCACCAGATTGCTTTTAATGCAATTCCATTAATTGACAAAGTAAATGATAATGGATATACTGAGGAAGAATTAAAATTAAATCGAGAAAGCCAAAAAATCTTTGATGATCCTGAACTTAAAGTAACAGCAACAGCTGTAAGAATCCCTGTTGTCTATGGACACAGTGAAAGTGTACATGTTGAATTAGATAACAAAGTCGATTTAGAAGAAATTCAATATCTATTATCAAGTGATGAAAATATTAAACTTATTGACAAACCTGAAGATGATCAGTACCCTACTCCAATTATGTCTGAAAAAGATGACAAAATATTAGTAGGTAGATTAAGAAAAGATCTGCATAATGAAAATGCATTAGAAATGTGGGTTGTAGGAAACAATATTAGAAAAGGTGCAGCATTAAATGCTGTACAAATTGCAGACCATATGATTAAAAGTAATTTAATATAATGGAGGAAAACAATGTCTACTGTTGTTTTAAAGTTCGGTGGTACTTCACTTAAAGATAAAAAAAGTAGAAATGCTGCCATAGATAGAATAAAAGAAAAGTTAAACAAAGGTGAAAAACCCGTTATAGTTGTATCAGCTATTGGCCGTAAGGGTTCACCTTATGCAACCGATACCTTAATTGAATTAGCTAAAACGATAAATAAAGATTTTGATAATCGAGAAAAAGACTTAATTATGTCATGTGGAGAAGTTATTTCTTCTGTAGTTATGGCCCAAAATTTAAAAGATAACGGAATTAAGGCACGTGCTCTTACCGGTGCTCAAGCAGGTATTTTAACTGATGAAACCTATTGTAATTCTAAAGTTTTAAATGTTAATCCCGAAAAAATTATTGATCTTTTAAACAACGATATTGTTCCAGTAATTGCTGGTTTTCAGGGAATAAGCGCAAACGGTGAAATAACTACTTTAGGTAGAGGTGGTAGTGATACAACCGCTTCAATAATTGCTGCAAGTATATCTGCAGAGATGATAGAAATTTATACAGATGTTGATGGACTTTTAACTGGAGATCCTAAGTATGTCAGAAATGCTAAGTTTCTTAAAAAAGCAAACTATACTGAAGCATGTGAATTAGCTTATCAAGGGGCAAAGGTAATTCATCCTGCTGCAGCTGAAATAGCAATGAAAAATGAAATTCCGATTAAAATCAAATCTACTTTTAATAATAACAGTGGAACTGAAATTGATAGTAAGGGAGACCAAGCAAAACTAACACCAATAACAGGGCTAGCAAGCCGTGAAGATATTTTCTATGTAGAAATATCAGCACATCACAAGATAAATTATGACAATGGTCTTTATGTATTTCAGCTTTTAGCTGATCAAAATATAAGTGTTGACTTTATCAATATCAGGGAATCGGTAATTTCATTTGTAATTAATAATGAAAAAAGAGAGCATACAGAAAATATTTTAAAAAAATATAAATTTGATTTTGAAATCAATGACAACTATGTTAAAATTTCTGTAGTAGGTGGAGGAATGACAGGACAGCCTGGAATAATGGCTAAGATTGTTAATGCCTTACATGAATCTGGTATAAGGATATATCAGACTACTGACTCTCATACAGTAATATCTTGTTTAATTAAACAAAAGGATAAAATAAAGGCTCTGAACGCCCTTCATGATGCCTTTAATTTAAATACAATTGGAGGTTAAAAATATGTACAAAAGTTTTGGAAATTTATTAACAGCAATGGCTACACCCTTTGATAAAAATCTTAAAGTAGATTTTGATAAGGTCAGAGAATTAGCAAGAAATTTGGTTGATGAAGGAAATGATGGACTTGTTGTTTTAGGAACAACTGGAGAAGTTCCAACACTTAACCACAAAGAAAAGTTAGAAATCTTAAGAACAGTTGTAGACGAGGTTGGAGATGAAGTAAATGTTGTAGCTGGTACTGGTTCTTATTCAACAGAAGCTAGTATCAAGTTATCAAAAGAGGCAAAAGAAATTGGTGTAGATGGTGTTATGATTGTAGTACCATACTATAATAAACCACCACAGTATGCATTATATAATCACTTCAAGGAGATAGCAGAAAGTATCGATTTACCAATTTTGATGTATAATGTACCATCAAGAACTTCACGTAATATGGAAGCTGATACAATTAAAAAATTAGCTAAGATTGATAATATTATAGCGATCAAAGAAGCTAGTGGAGACTTAGGTCAGGTAGCTGAAATTAGTCTAATTGAAAAGGAAGATTTCTATATTTACAGTGGAGATGACATGCTTACACTACCTATTATGTCTTTAGGTGGAGAAGGTGTAGTAAGTGTAGCTGGACATGTTGCATCAAGTAAGATAAAAGAAATGATTACCTCATTTAAATCAGGTAATCCTGTAAAGGCAAGAGAAATTAATAAGGAGTTAATACCTGTATATAATGCAATGTTTATTGATACAAATCCGATTCCGGTTAAAGAAGCATTAAATTTATCTGGTTTTGATGCAGGTATTCCAAGACCACCGTTATACAGATTACGAAAAGAAAAAAGAGAAATATTAGCCAAAGTACTTAAAGAAGCTGGATTAATCAAATAATAATGTATTAAATATATTAATATAATACTAAATATAACACAGCTTACAATATACGGTACAAATATACTAACCATGGAGGTGACGAGTTTGGCTAAAGATACAAAATCCGATATTACAATTACACCACTGGGTGGAGTTGGAGAGATCGGTAAGAATATGATGTTGTTTGAAATGGATGATGAAATGATAATCATTGACTCAGGAGTTAAGTTTCCTGAAGATGATTTGTTAGGTATAGATTTAGTAATACCTGATTTTACGTACGTAATGGAAAATAAGGATAGGATTAAAGGGATTGTTTTAACACATGGTCACTTAGATCATATTGGAGCACTACCTTACCTATTAAAAGAACTTGATGTTCCGGTTTATGGAACAAAGTTAACCCTCGGATTATTACAAGGGAACTTAAAGGAACACAATTTACAAGGAAAAAGAAAATTAAAGGTTGTTACACCTGGTAAATCTTATCAGGTAGGTTCAAGGAAGATTGACTTTATAAGAATGAATCACAGTATAGCAGATACCTGTGCACTTGCGATTCATACTCCTGAAGGACCTATTGTTTATGCTAGTGACTTTAAGTTTGATCAAACTCCTATTGATGGAGAAGTTGCAGATTTTCATAAACTAGCAGAACTGGGAGATTCTGAACCAGGAGTATTAGCTCTATTTTCTGACAGTACTAATGCTGAAAGAAAAGGCTATACTTTATCTGAAAAGGTTGTTGGTGGAACAATAGATGATATATTTAGAGAAACTAAGAGATAGAATCGTTGTAGCTACTTTTGCTTCTAATATACACAGAGTACAACAGATTGCAGATGCAGCAATGAAATTCAACAGAAAAATTGCTTTTACAGGAAGAAGTATGATTGAAAATGTTAAGACAGCTCGTGAATTAGGATATCTAACAATTCCTGAAGATGTAATACTAGATATTAGAGATATTAGTAACTTACCAAATGATAAGGTTGTTTTACTTACAACTGGTAGCCAGGGAGAACCAATGGCTGCATTAACCAGAATGGCAAGAGGAGATCATTACCATATCAATATTAGAAAAGGTGATACTGTAATTATCTCAGCAAATCCTATCCCTGGTAATGAAAAGTTTGTTGGACAAACCATTAATCAGCTCTTTAAAAGAGGAGCAAAGGTGATTTATGAAGATGTTTCTGGTGTTCATGTTTCAGGACATGCCAGCCAGGAAGAACTAAAACTTATGTTAAACTTAGTTAAACCAAAATACTTTGTACCAACACACGGTGAGTACAGACATCTACACAAACACGCTGAATTAGCTGAAAAAGTAGGTATTCCAAAAGAGAACATCTACATTTCAGAGGTTGGTGATGTAATTAAATTTGGACCTGAAAAGGTTGAAAAACTAAGAAATATCACTGCTGGTGATGTTCTAGTAGATGGACTTGGTGTCGGAGATGTAGGTAATATAGTTCTAAGAGATAGAAAAATGTTATCTGAACATGGAATATTAATTGTTGTAGTTACAATTGATAAAAACGGTAAAATCATGTCAGGACCCGATATTATAACAAGAGGTTTTGTCTATATCCGTGAATCTGAAAAGTTAATTTCAGATGCTCAAGAAAGAGTTAGACAGGCTCTTAAAGAGTGTGAAGAAGACAATATTACTGAATGGTCAAAGTTAAAATCAACAATTACTAATTCATTAAATAACTATATATACAGCCGTATACACAGAAAACCAATGATAATGCCAATCATTATGGAAATATAATATAAAAAAATAAACTACAAAGGGATGGGTATTTATACTCATCCCTTTAAATTACATATATCGGAGGAAGCAAAATGGAAATAATTAAAATAATAGTATTAGGCTTTGTTCAAGGGTTAACTGAATTTCTCCCTATAAGTAGTTCAGGACATTTAGTTATTATGCAAAAGATCTTTGGAATAAAAGAAAATCAACTGTTAATAACAGTATTATTACACTTTGGAACTCTAATTCCAGTTTTAATAATATTTTGGGAGGATATAAAAGAAATACTTTCCTTTAAAAAAGATAAAAGGCATTTCATCTTCTTAATAATTGTTGCTTCAATACCAACAGCACTAATAGGTATATTTTTTGAAGACTTCTTTGAAAATTTATTTGCTTCAACAGTTAGTACTGCAGTAATGTTAATAATAACCGGATTTATATTACTAATCGGTGATCGGTTAGCTAATTATGATAAAGAGATTACTAACTTTAAATGGTTAAATGCAGTCTTAGTAGGTATTGCTCAAGGTATGGCAATTATACCAGGTATATCACGTTCGGGAAGCACAATAACAGCTTCTTTGGTTCAAGGATTAAAAAAAGAAGATGCAGCTAAGTTTTCATTTATCCTATCAATACCGGTTATTGGAGGAGCAGGTCTTCTAAAAATTAATGATGCATTTAGTCAAGGAGTAAGCAATTTTAATACCTTAGCAATTGTTTTAGGTATGATCAGTGCTGTAATTTCAGGTTATTTAGCAATTAAATACTTTATATACATATTAAAGAGTAAAAAGCTGATTTATTTTTCATATTACCTCTGGATAATAGGTGCTATCATTTTATTATATGAAGGAATATTTTAAATTTTATTGAATATATATAGTTGAGGTGAAGGTCTTGTCAAAGCAAAAAAATACTAAACTAACTAAAATAGAAAAAAGAAAAAATGAGATACTTGGTATTATGATTACAGCATTTAGTATATTCTTTTTTCTCTCAATATACTTAGGATACCGCAGCTTAATAGGTGATAAGATAGTAAACATTTTTAGATTTGTAATCGGACACGGAGTATACATACTACCTTTCATGCTTTTTTTGTGGGGAATATTTTTAATCCGTAATAAGACATTTAAATTTAATTTAAAAATCTTTGGATTTATATTACTATATTTAACAATTATTACCTTATTACATCTTATTAATCACCCTTCATTATTAAACAACTATATCTTTTTAAGAAGTGGAGGAGGAGTAGTTGGTGGTTCAATAAGCTGGCTGCTTTTAAAAGGTTTAGGAATGATCGGCTCCTATATTATCCTTTCAGCATTGGCACTGATAGGATTTTTATTATGGACCGATATATTACTTCATTCATTTTTTAGTAAACTTAAACAAAGTATTATCGATAAAATACATAATATTAAAAATACTCTAGGAAATATGTATGATAATCTGTTTAGTGAGAATAAGAAAAGTAATCAAAAATATACTAACAAAACTTCCAATCAAAATTCAATAAATACAAAATCTAATAAAAGTAAAAAAGATAAAAAGAAAAAAAGAGTTAAAAAATCTAAGAAACAAAAATCAAAAGAGGATACTTCTAAAGAAAGTCTACAGGAGTTTGAAATAAAAGATAAAAAATCAAAAGGAAGTAATACAAAGTCTTTAGATGGTTTTAGATTACCAACTTTAGATCTTTTAAACCATTCAGATAAAAATAAGATAAGATTAGAAAATAAAGGTGAACTGTTAGAAGAAACACTTGCTAGTTTTGGTGTTAAAGCAGAAGTAAAGGAAGTAAGTCATGGTCCAACAATTACTCGATATGAGATTCAACCTGCTACTGGTGTTAAAGTAAGTAAGATTGTTAATTTAGCAGACGATATATCTCTAGCTTTAGCTGCACCAGATGTTAGAATTGAAGCTCCGATTCCGGGCAAATCTGCTGTAGGAATTGAGGTGCCTCATCAAAATAATCTATTAGTTAGGTTGGGAGATATCTTAGCAACTGATAAATTTCAGTCTGCTGAAAGCAAGTTATCACTTGCGTTAGGTAGGGGTATTGAAGGAGATCCCATAGTAACTGACTTAGCCAAAATGCCTCACTTATTAATAGCAGGTGCTACTGGATCTGGTAAAAGTGTTTGTATGGGAAGTATTATAACAAGCTTATTATATAAAGCTTCTCCTAAAGAAGTTAAACTGATTTTAATAGATCCAAAGAAAGTTGAATTAATTAATTTTGAGGGTTTACCTCATCTTTTCTCACCTGTGGTTACTGATCCGCAAAAGGCTTCAAACGTTTTAAAGTTTGTAGTACAAGAGATGGATAAAAGGTATGAACTATTTTCTGATAGCAGAACAAACAGTATTGAAACATACAATTCCAAGGTGGAAAAAGAAGAGGATAAATTACCATATATAGTAGTTATAATTGACGAGTTATCAGATTTAATGATGGTCGCTGCTAATGAGGTAGAAGATAATATCTGTAGATTGGCTCAGATGTCCAGAGCAGCAGGTATTCACCTTGTTGTAGCTACACAGAGACCATCTGTCGATGTTATAACCGGTTTAATTAAGGCAAATATACCGAGTAGAATATCATTTGCCGTATCTTCACAGACTGATTCTAGAACTATATTAGATATGGGGGGTGCAGAAAAGTTACTAGGTAATGGAGATATGCTCTTTTATCCAGTAGATTACAAAAAACCTGTGAGGATTCAAGGAGCACTTATTACTAATGATGAAATTATTGATGTTGTAGACTTTTTAAAAGATCAAAAGGAATATGAAGATGATTTTGAAGTAAATTTAGATGAATTAAGTGAAGTAGAAATCAATAAACTAGCTGAAGAAAAAGACGACCTATATGAAGATGCAGTTAAATTAGTAGTACAGTATAGAGCTTCCATATCTATGCTGCAGAGAAGGTTACATATTGGACACTCCAGAGCAGCAAGATTAATAGATATGATGGAAGAAGAAGGAATTGTGGGCCCATATGCAGGGTCAAAACCGAGAAAAGTTTTAATTGATGAAGAAGATTTAGAGGAATATTTTAATAATAATAATAATTAATATTTTGATAAGGAGGATCGACAACTAATGGCAGCTAGTAATAACCTGGCAGTTGAAATGAAGGGAATTACAAAAAAATTCCCGGGCGTTATCGCAAATGATAATGTAGATTTTGAGCTTGAAAAAGGTGAAATACACGCCTTATTGGGTGAAAATGGTGCAGGTAAAACAACTTTAATGAACTGTTTATATGGATTTCTTAAAGCCGATGAAGGTGATATATTAATAGATGGAAAAAAGGTTGATATTACTAATCCAAATATAGCAATCAAACATGGAATCGGTATGGTTCATCAGCACTTTATGTTAGTTCCTCCCTTTACAGTAACAGAAAATATTGTACTGGGAATGGAACCTACTAAAAATAGTATGATTGATTATAAAACAGCGAATAAAAAAGTTGAAGAAATTTCTAAGCAATACGGATTAAATGTTGACCCTAAAGCAAAAGTTCAAGATATTTCTGTTGGAATGCAGCAGAGAGTTGAAATCTTAAAAACACTTTATAGAGGTGCAGATATATTAATTTTAGATGAACCTACAGCTGTTTTAACTCCACAGGAAGTTGAAGAACTAGTTAGTATTATGGAAAGTTTAACAAATGAAGGTAAATCAATTATCTTTATTACTCATAAATTAAAAGAGGTAAAAGCTATTGCTGACCGTGTTACCGTTATTAGAAGTGGTAAAGTTATCAATACAATTGATACTGATTCTGCCACTACTAATGAACTTGCTAATATGATGGTTGGTAGAGAAGTTATTCTTGAAGTTGAAAAACAAGAAGCTAATCCCGGGGATATAGTGTTAGAGGTAGAAGACTTATATGCTAAAAATAACAGAGATCTAATGGCATTAAATGGAGCAACATTTTCTGTTAAAGAAGGTGAAATACTTGGTATTGCTGGGGTTGATGGTAACGGTCAAACTGAATTATCAGAAGTACTTACAGGACTTAGAAAAAAAGAAAAGGGTACAATAAGATTTAAAGGCCGTGAAATAAAATCACCTCAAACAAAAAGACTGTTTGAAGAAGGTATTTCACATATTCCTGAAGATAGACAAAGACGTGGTCTTGTTATGGACTTTAAGCTCTATGAAAACTTAATATTGGGTAGACACCATAAAAAGCCTTATGTTAAAGGTTGGAGTCTAGATAATAAAAAGATAAAAGAAGAAGCAAGACGCTTAATCAAAGAGTTTGATGTAAGAACACCTTCAGAAAACGTTGAAGCAAAATCACTTTCAGGTGGTAACCAACAGAAATTAATCATTGCTCGTGAGTTCGATAGAAATCCTGATCTTTTAGTTGCTGCACAACCCACAAGAGGTATTGATGTTGGTGCAATAGAATATATTCATAATAAATTAATTGAACAAAGAGATGCTGGAAAAGCTATTTTACTTATTTCACTTGAGTTAGATGAAATACTAGCCTTAAGTGATAGGATAGCTGTAATTTATGAAGGTAAAATTGTTGACATTTTAGATAGAGAAGATGCAACTGAAGAAAAACTCGGTCTTATGATGGCCGGTGCTGAAAGTGAAGAAGTGGAAGGAGGAAATGAAGTTGGTTGATAAAAACATAACAGAAGAGAGAGCAAAGTACTTTCAGGCTCAAAACCTTATGGACTATTTAGTTCCTGTTATTTCAGTAATAGCTGGATTAATAGTTGGAGCAATATTTATGATGATAATTGGATCAGATCCAATCGAAGCATATAAAGTATTATGGTCAGCTTCATTTGGTTCAATACGTGGTTTTAGTGAAATGATTGTAAACACTATACCATTAATTTTCACTGGTATGGCTGTTGCTTTTGCTTTTAGAGTTGGACTATTTAATATTGGTGGAGATGGACAGTTTTTAGTTGCTTATATGGCATCTGCCTATATTGGATATATTTTTCAACTTCCAATGATTATTCATTTACCGTTAGCAGTACTCGCCGGTATTTTAGCTGGAGGTGTCTGGGGTGGATTTGCAGGACTTCTAAAGGCTAAGTTAGGTATACATGAGGTTATTACAACGATTATGATGAACTATATAGCACTTTATTTGGTAGGTTATTTAGCTGCTGGTCCATTAAAAGCTGATGGTCCATTACCAGCTACTCCCAAAATATTTGAATCAGCTAAATTACCAAGATTTTTACCTACAATGAGAATTCATTATGGTATATTTATTGCCATAGCTGTTGCATTTTTAATTTATTATATTCTCTGGAAGACAAGTTTTGGATATGAGATAAGAGCAACAGGTCAAAATCCTGATGCAGCTGAATTTGGAGGAATAAGTGTAGCTAAAAACATGTTATTAGCCATGTTTATTAGTGGTGCTTTAGCTGGTTTAGCAGGTACTTCACAAGCTTTAGGTTTAGAATATAGAGCTTATCAACCTTTTGGATTTATCGGATTGGGGTTTACAGGAATTGCTGTTGCCCTTGTAGGTAAAAACCATCCCTTTGGTGTTGTATTAGGAGCATTACTTTTTGGAATATTATCTAGAGGGGCTATGATGATGCAGAGCATGGTTGGAGTTCCAAAAGAGGTTGTAGAGATAATTCAGGCAATTATAATTATGTTTGTAGCTTCTGAATATATTTTTAAGTATATATCTAGAAAGATGCAAGAAAGAAAAGGGGGTTTAGTAGATGCTAGGTAGTTTAGATGCTTTGTTAAGTACTACATTAAGAATGGCAACTCCCTTGATTTTAGCTGCTTTGGGAGGTATGTTTTCTGAACGTTCCGGTGTAATCAATATTGCCCTAGAAGGTATTATGTTGATTGGTGCATTTACTGCAATGGTTGGTTCATACTTTTTCGGTAATCCCTGGATAGGTGTACTAGGAGCAGTTATTGTAGGTGTTCTTATATCACTTGCTCACGCATTAGTTTCAATTTCATTTAGAGCTAATCAGGTTGTAAGTGGTACTGCAATTAATATATTTGCTGCTGGTATTACTGGATTTCTATTAAGGTTAGTCTTTGGGGATGCTGGTCAATCACCTAGTGTACAAGATGTTGGAACTTGGTCAATACCTATTGTAAAAGACATACCTTTTGTAGGTAGAGTTATTGGAGAACAAATACCATTTGTATATATTGCATTAATCCTTGTTGCAGTAACGTATTGGATATTATTTAAAACTCCATTTGGTCTAAGAATTAGATCAGTTGGTGAACATCCAGCTGCTGCAGATAGTGTTGGTATTAATGTTAAAAGAATGAGATATATCGCAGTAATGATGAGTGGTTTTTTTGCCGGTTTAGCAGGTGCAAGTCTATCAGTTGGACTATTAGACCTATTTGTTAAAAATATGTCTTCTGGTCGGGGTTTTATTGCTCTTGCAGCATTGATCTTCGGTAAGTATACACCACAAGGTGCATTATTAGCTGCATTACTATTTGGTTTTGCAGATGCACTACAGATGTTAGCACAAACCATAGGATTAACATTTGTTCCAAGACAGTTTCTATTAATGGCTCCATATATTCTAACAATATTAGCATTAGCTGGTGTAATTGGTCGTACTGTACCTCCTGCTGCTGATGGTGAGCCTTATATCAAAGAAGAAGTATAAATTGGATTACAAGGGGCTTTAAAGGCCCCTTATCCTCATTTAAATAGAAGGGAGGCATATCCGTTAATGAGTGTAGGAACTAGATTAAAGAAAGCAAGAAAGTCACTTGGTTTAACTATTGAAGATATTCAAGATAAATCAAAAATTAAAAAGAGCTATCTTAAAGCAATGGAAAATGATAATTTTGAAAAACTACCAGGAAATGTATACACAAAAGTATATATACGCGGGTATGCTAAAATTGTTGGTCTTGATCCCCAAGAAATTTTAGCAGAATATACAAATAAAAATGGTAAAAATAGTGATGAAGAAGTTAAGGGAAAAGATAAAAAAGTAAAGAAGAAAAATAAAAAGAAGAATAAAAAGAAAAAAGAAAATTTAACAAAATCAGATAAATTATTAAGATCTATTATTGGTATTATTTTGATTTTGATTTTAGTTCTATTAAGTTATAATATGTTTTTTAGATCCGATCAAAACCAAAATAATACTGCTATAAGTAATCAAAATAGTGAAGTGGTTGAACAGGAAAGTTCTAGTAATAGTAACGTTGATAGCAATAGCAATAATGAAGAAGAAAATAATCAAACTGAAGTTGAAGAAACTGAAAATAAAAATGTAGTTGTAAAAGATAGTAAAAATGAAAATATTTCAGAAGAAGTTACAACAAAAACTGAAAGTGAAGTAGAAAACAACAATCAACAAGAAAACAATAGTGAAGGACAACAGCCAATTATAAAAGACAATACAAAAGAATTTAAAATAATAGCTACTGATAAAAGTTGGTTACAAGTAACAATAGATGATGATCTAAAGTTTCAGGGTTTTATTGATGAAGATGAAACCATGACACATAATGGAGAAGAGACAGTGACATTAAAAATAGGTAATGGGGTTGCTGTACAAGTAGAAATTAATGGAGAAGTATTAGGACCCTTTGGAAAAAGGGGAGAAGTAATTATAAAACAGTTTGATTTAAATTAAAAATATAAACTAAATAACTTGTAAATCAACCTTCTAACTTTTAGTTAGGAGGTTTTTTTATATATATAATAAAAAAAACCATCTATTTAAAGATGGTTGTGTTTAAAATGGTGGAGGGGAGAGGATTTGAACCTCTGTAGGCATCGCCGGCAGATTTACAGTCTGCTCCCTTTAGCCACTCGGGCACCCCTCCATTATTGGCACCCTCAAGGGGATTCGAACCCCTGCCGCCAGGATGAAAACCTGGTATCCTAGACCCCTAGACGATGAGGGCATATTATATTTTTACAAAAAAATGGTCGGGCTGCTCGGATTTGAACCGAGGACCCCTTGCTCCCAAAGCAAGTGCGCTACCAAACTGCGCTACAGCCCGTGACACGATTAATAGTATATATTAACTGGAGTTATAGGTCAATGATGATTAGAAGCATTGTAAGACCATGAGATTAAATTAAATCGTTCATACTCCTAAATAATTATTATAACTGCATAATTATATTTTATAAAATGTTTCTCATTTTTGTATTTTTGAAAGATTGTGAAAGTTTTTTTATATTTTTTGAAGGAAAATAATTATTTTTGGACAATAATGTAATATAATACCAATAACATATTGAAAGGAGAGACATTATGGAAGTATTAAAAGTAGCAGCAAATTCAAGTCCAAATTCTGTAGCAGGTGCTTTAGCTGGAGTTATTAGAGAAGAAGGTATGGCTGAATTACAGGCGATAGGTGCAGGTGCCTTAAACCAGGGAATTAAAGCAGTAGCTATAGCAAGAGGATTTGTAGCACCAAGTGGAATCGATCTTTATTGTGTTCCTGCATTTATTGATATTGAGATAGATGGTGAGGAAAGAACAGCTATAAAACTTATTGTGAAACACAGGTAATAATATTTAATTTTATAAAATATTAAAAAACGCCTGTTGCAATTGCAAGGTTGCAACAGGTATTTTAATTTACTGAAAAATATTAGTAAAAAAACAACTATTTTATGCAGGATTTATTAATTATTCCTTTAATAAGTATAATAAGAACATAATAATATATAATATTTTTTTGTAGACTTAGTTCAACTTTTGAACAAAAGGGAGGTTAAATTGGATAGTTCTGAAATAGACATACTTGAAATATTAGATAACCATGATGAAATAAGTCAAAGAGAAATTGCAAAGCTTTCTGGATTTTCACTTGGAAAAGTTAATATATTGTTAAAGAAATTTGCAAATAAAGGTTTTGTAAAGATTGAGAAGTTAAATTCAAAAAACCTTAGATATATATTAACTCCAAAAGGATTTTCTCATCTGACAAAAAAGACTTTAGGTTATATTAAAAGATCTTATAAAGCTGTAAATCTTTTAATTACAAAAATAAAAAAACTTTCTTTAAAGAAAAAATATGAAGGTAAAGATTTTTTTATTTATGGTGACCGTGATGAGATCTATAATATAATAACTAATACTTTAAATGAATTAGATGTTGACTTTATGAGTATACATAGTGTTGATAAGACAAATTTTGCAAAAGATAAAGAATTTATTGTTCTATATTGGAATCCAGATTACATAGAAGAAATTAAGCAAGCTAAGGAATATAATGAAAATGTTGAATTTCAAAATGTTTTAACACTGTAAGTACATATAATAAAATTATTAGAGGTGAAATTAATGAACGAAGATAATATACATAATGATGAATACATAGAAATAGATTTAAAAGAATACTTATATATATTATGGAAAAATAAGATATTAATATTAACAATAGTTATATTAGCTGTATTAGGTAGTTTTTTGATTAGTAGGTTTGTTATGACAAATATCTATAGTGTGCAATCAACAGTTAGATTGACAAACTTAGAAAATTCCATGTATTCTAACGGAGCATCTTCATCCAGATTTATAAAAAGTAGATCATTTTTACAAAATGTCAATAAAAATTTTGAGATGAATTTAGAAAATAATATGATTGATAGAATGTTATCAAATCAAAATAATTTTCTTACAGTAAATGGAAATTCGGATAGTCCATTTATAGATATTAATATAAAAGGAGAAAATCCAGAACAAATTACTAATTTAGCAAATAACATTTCTGAATATTTTATAAGAGAAACTGAAAGAGATTTAGAAAATCAAAAAGAAATTATGCAAGAGCATATAAACTCATTAGAACAAGAAAAGAGTAATATTGATGAATTAAATAATAGTATTTCTAAATTAATAACTAATGTATCTAATACAAATAGTGATAATCAACTAGAAGTTAATTATATACAAAACACATTATTTGATATAAAAAATAATATCAATAAATTTAGTTTAGAAACTACAAATAAAATCTATACAGTCAAAAATGAACTAAACAATATTTCTTCAGCACAAATTATTAGTCCAGCTGAAGTACCCGAGAATCCTTCAGAACCAAATACAAAATTGAATGTTGCAATTGGTTTTGTCTTAGGACTGTTTCTAGCAATATTTATTGTATTTATTAAAGAATTCCTAAAAGGTACTGACTGGAGTGAATATGAAAAGAAATAATTAATTTATTAACTTGTGAAGGTTTACAAAAATAAGATGATGGAATTTCATTAATTATTTTAAATAAACCCTTTTTAATTTTCCATAAATATGTTAGTATTATTAAAGCATGAAAGTGACATAAAATATTATATTAATTAATACTATTATGATTTACTAGATTAAAATATAAAATAACAAAAATTGATACAAATAATAATTTGGTTAATTATGGTAAAAGAACTTTTTATTTCCTTTTGTTGATGTTATAATAATAGATGGATGAACTACTACATTTCACCATTTATAAAACATCAAATACAAAAGGAGAATAAAATGAAAAAAGTTGAACCAATTCGCGATAAAGAAAAAATCAAAGAAATTAAAAAGATCTTAAAGAAAAAAAGTTATCGTAACTATATGATATTTGTTTTGGGAATAAATACTGGTTTAAGAATTGGTGACTTGTTAAGTTTAAAAGTTGAAGATGTTAAAAATAAAACACATATAATTATTAAAGAACAAAAGACATCTAAGAACAAACAATTTTTAATTAACGCTAATTTACGTAATGAGATTAATAATTATATTGTAGGTATGGATGACTATGAACATTTATTTCAAAGTAGAATAGGTAATAATAAACCATTAAGTAGATATCAGGCGTATAGAATACTAAGTTCTGCTGGTAAAGAAGCAGGTCTAGAAAGAATCGCTTGTCACTCTACAAGAAAAACCTTTGGGTATCATCATTATAAAAGATATAAAGATGTTGCTTTATTACAAAAACTATTTAATCATTCATCACCAGCAATTACATTAGATTATATTGGTATTACTCAAGATATAATTGATGATTCAATTGAGGATTTTACTTTGTGATAAAAATAAAGTTAAATTAATATGTATTAAGGTCTTCATTTAAAAGGATGAGATAAATGAATCATGATAATAAAATATTTAATAAAAAAGAAGTAGAAAACTCAATTATAAAATATTTTTCTAGACAAGAAACAGTATTAACTGTTTATATTTTTGGTTCTTTTAATAAAGAAATTTTTAGTGAAAATAGTGATATAGATCTATCTCTTATATATTCTGAAAAAGCTAGTAAATTAGAAAAATTTGATTTAAAATTAAAATTTATGGCTGAATTGGAAAAAATAACAGGAAGAAATATTGATATTATTGATTTTTATGATGCTGATCCTAAATTGAAACATCAAATTTTGAATGGTAAATTAATTTACTGTATTGATCATAAGAAAAGAATTGAACTTGAAAAAACAGCAATCTTAAATTATATAGATATGAAAAGATTTTATGATATCTATGAAAAAAATTTAGGAAAGAGGTTTTAATTTTGGTTGATGTAGAAGTTGTAAGAGAAAAATTAATACATTTAGAAGATTATATTAAAGATTTAGATGACTACAAAAACTTAAAACTTGAAAAATTGATTTCTGATAAAATACTATTTAGATTCTTAGAACGAACTTTACATCTTTCAGTAGAAGCTATTTTAGATATTGGTAGTCATATTATTAGTGATGAACGATTAGGTAATCCTAAATATAATAGTGAAATCATAGAAATTCTAGCTGAAAATAATATAATTAAAAAAAATGTTGATTCTTATATAAAGATGGCTAAATTTCGAAATATTATAGTTCATGATTACGCAGAAATAGATCCAGAAATTCTGCTAAGTATTATTAAAAACAATATAACTGATCTTAAAGCAATATTTAAATGGTATAGAGACTATGTTTCTTAATTGTTAGATAATTTTTCATCTATGATAATTAATAAGTTTGAAGCTATATAAGATTTGAATTCAACAAATAATTGTTTGTCACTCTAAAAGAAAAACCTTTGGATATAATCATTATAAAAGATATAATAATGTTTCTTTATTACAAAAATTATTTAATCATTCATCACCAGCAATTACATTAGATTACATTGGTATAACTCAACATATAATTGATGATCCTATTGAAGTTTTTAATTTATGATTATTTTATTTTATATAAAAAATCATTTTGAATATATTTTATATGATTTTTAAGTTTTATACCAGGAGGGTTATTAAAATGGCCAAAAAGATAGAAATAGAATATCCTGATTCATTACCTGATTTACTTCAGGAAAGTTCAGATGCTTTTGAAAAAGAAGCAAAAATGGCTATGGCAGTTAAATTATTTGAACTAAAAAGAATTTCCTCTGGTATGGCAGCAGAAATGGTTGGAATAGATCGAGCAGAATTTTTATTAGAAATTTATAAATATGGTGTTGAGATGATAAATATGGAAGCAGAAGAATTAGCTTCTGATGTTGAAAATGCCTAAAAAATTAGTCATTAATAATGGTATTTGGATAAGTGATAAATTAAAAGAAAAAGCTTTACATTTAATTAATAGTGAAAAATAGATTTAAAACATTTTTTAATTTTTAATACAACATAGTGGACACTGTGTTGAGGTGGGGTTTTTTTGTGTTTGAATAAGAAATAAAAGAATTATTTTATATAGAATTTTAGGAGGTCAAGGTAGTGAAATTATCTGGTAAGAAAGTTTTAGTAACAGGTTCATCAGGATTTATTGGTTCACATTTAACAGAAAAATTAGTTGAATTAGGTTGTGAAGTGAAAGCTTTTGTTAGATAATTTTTAAAAATGATTGGGGATGGCTTGATCATTCCTAAAAATGTAAATGATATAGATATATTTACTGGAGATATTAGAGATTATGATGTAGTTTATGATGCTATGAAAGATGTAGATGTAGTGTTTCATTTAGCTGCACAATGAATTGGAATTCCTTATTCTTATAAATCCCCTTTAGCATATATAAAAACAAATGTAGAAGGAACATATAATGTTTTACAATCCGCCAGAATACATGAATTGGAAAAAGTAATAATTACTTCTACTAGTGAAACTTATGGTTCTGCTCAATATGTTCCAATTGATGAAAATCATCCAACTGGTTGGACAATCTCCGTATTCTGCCTCGAAAATAAGCGCTGACCAATTAGCAATTAGTTATAATAAAAGTTTTAATACGCCGGTAGTAATTGCAAGACCTTTTAATACATATGGACCAAGGTATCCTGCTAGAGCAATAATCCCAACTATTATAACACAAATTCTAAATGATTCAAGATCAATATTAAATTAGGCAATTTATCTCCAACTCGAGATTTCAGTTATGTTAAAGATACAGTTAACGGTTTTATTGCATTAGCTGAAAGCAAGAAAACAATTGGAGAGATTAGAAATATTGGTTCAAATTTTGAAATAAGTATGAGAGATACAGTTGATTTAATTGTTGATATTATAGGAAAAAGATGTTGAAATTATTACAGATGAAAAACGTGTAAGACCTGATAAAAGTGAAGTAGATAGATTGTATTGTGACAATACAAAAATAAAAAAATCACAAACTGGAACCGCAGATACACTTGAAGACGGTTTGAAAGAAACTATAGATTGGTTAAAAGATAATATGGAGTTCAGCAACCTAAAATTTATAACGTATAGAGATTTTATGAAGGGAGAAATGTTATAATGAAATACCTTTATCTATCCCTTATTTAAATGGAATGAATGGATTACATAAAAGAATGCCGAGACACTAATTGGGTATCATCAGTTGGAAAATATGTTGATAAATTTGAAGAAGACATTGCTGATTACGTAGGAACTGATTATAGTGTGGCTACAGTTAACGGTACTGCTGCTATACATACCGCATTAGAAGTGTTAGGAGTTAGTGAAGGAGATAAAGTTTTAGTTCCTTCCTTAACATTTATAGCTTCAGTTAATCCAATTAAATATAGTAATGCTTATTTGTTTTTATAGATTCTGAAAAAGAAACATTGAATATGGATCGATAAAGTTAGAAAATAAAATAAAAGAATTAATAAAGAAAGACTAAAAACCAAAAAGTCGCTATAGTTGTGCATTTATATGGTCATCCAGCTAAAATGGATGAAATAATGAGAGTCTGTAATAATATAATATTAAAGTAATTGAAGATGCGACTGAATCTTTAGGATCAAGAATATAAGGGTCGAAAAACTGGTTCAATTGGTGATATAGGTTGTTTTTCATTTAATGGTAATAAATTAATTACCACAGGTGGAGGCGGTATGTTTGTTACTGATAATGAAAATTTAGCTGTAAAAGCAAAGTATTTAACTACTCAAGCAAAAGATGATAGAGAACAGTTTATACACAATGAATAGGTTACAATTATAGATTAACTAATATTCAAGCAGCACTTGGAGTTGCACAATTAGAACAAATAGATGAATTGATAGAAAAAAAACAAGATATTGTTAATAAATATAATGAATCATTAAAAGATATTGAAGGTATCACAATAAATCCACAACAGGGATAAATGGGCATTTAATGTTACCTGGTTGTATTCAATTTTAATAATGATAATAAATATGGAATTAATTCAAAAAAATTATATAAAAAATTGAATGAAAAAAGAATTATGGCTAGACCATTTTTTAAACCAATTCATACGATGCTGATGTATAATAGTTTTGAAAAAACAAATATGGATGTTACGATAAATTATGGTGGCAAGGAATTAATTTACGAAGTAGTATTAATTTGAAAAAAAATGAATTAGAATATATTGTTGAGGAAATAAATAAATTTAAAGTAGTTAAGGATGTGGATTTTTAATGTATGAAAGCAATGAAATATTAGCTTTAATATTGGCAAGAGGAGGCTCAAAAGGTATACCACGCAAAAATATAAAAAAACTATGTGGTAAACCTCTTATTGTTTATACAATCGAGGCTGCATTGAATTCAAATATATTGATAGAATTATTGTTTCCACTGATGATGATAAAATTGCAGAAATAGCCAAATATTGGGGAGAAGAAAAATTCCTTTTAAGCGCCCAAATAAATTGGCTACCGATAAAGCCAGTAGTAATGATGCTATTATTCATGCATTAAATTACTTGAAAGATAACAAAATGATTATTTACCAAAATATGTTCTTAATTTACAAACTACTTCTCCTTTAAGAAAAAGCAATGATATAAATAAAGCAATTGAAAAATTTTTAAGGAATGAAAATGAATATGATTCTTTAGTTAGTGTTTTGTAAATCTTCCGAAAATCCTTATTGGATGCAGATTATTGATAAAAATAATTCATTAAAGCCAATTATAGAAGATACTAATAAGTATAAAGAAGACAGGATTTACCCCGACGTATACGAATTAAATGGGGCTATTTATATGAGTAAGGTAAAAACTTTTTTAAAGAATAAAACTTTTTAACAAATATCACCTTTTATAATGCCAGAGGAAATCCTTATGATATTGATAATAAACTTGATTGGAAATTAGTAGAAATTATGATGGAGGAAAATCATGACAAAAACAATTGAAGATTTAATAAAAGATAAGATTTTTGATAATAGTGCAAGCTGGGTAAACCATAATGGAGAGCTAAAACCGCAAAAGTATTAATTGATGCCGCTGTTGTTGCTGGTGCAGATGCAGTTAAATTTCAAACTTTTAATACTGATAAATTAGTTACAAAAGATGCTTTAAAATAAATTATCAAAATGAAACAACTATTAAAAATGAAAATCAATATGAAATGTTAAAAAATGTACACTTCAAGAAAGATCACGAGATATTAATAGATTATTCTAATGAAAAAAATATAAAATTTATGTCAACACCTTTTTCTTTTGATACAGTTGATTTACTAGAAGACCTTAATATAGATGTTTATAAAATAGGTTCTAGTGATACGTAAAAAATTTACCTTTATTAAAATACATTGCAGTAAAAGATAAACCTATAATATTATCAACTGGTATGTCAAACTTGAACCGAAGTAATGAATCTGTAGATACCATCTTAAATACAGGTAATGATAAATTAATATTAATTCATGGTGTTAGTAATTATCCTGCTGAGGTATGAAGATGTCAACTTAAAGGCTATGAAAACCATGAAATGGATTCAATTTAGAAGTTGGTTATTCAGATCATACCTTGGATATAGGCTTTATTGCTGCTGTAGCAAGGGGAGCTAAATTATTGAAAAACATTTCACTCTAATATAAAAGTATGAAAGGTCCTGATTTATAAAGCATCTTTAAATCCTTTGGAATTAAAAAAAAATGGTTAAATCAATAAGAAATATAGAAAAGGCATTAGGACAATCAGTAAAAAAGCCAAATTTTAAAGAAACGAAGAATATAAAGGCCAGCAGAAAAAAGCCTCGTAATAAATAAAGATAAGTCTAAAGGATTTATTATTAAAAAAGAAAATATCGAAATTAAAAGACCAGGTAACAGGTATTGAACCTAAGTTTTTAGATATATCTAGATGGGATGAAGCTAATGCAAGATGTCAAACGGAAAGATGAAGTTTTACAGTTTGGGAGGATTTTAAAGTTGAATAAAAGAAAAGTTTGTGTTGTAACCGGCACCAGAGCAGATTATGGTTTATTATATTGGCTGCTTAAAGAAATTAAAAATGATAAAGACCTAGAACTTGCAACTAGTTAGCTACCGGTATGCATTTATCTCCAGAGTTTGGTCTTAACATATAAAGAGATTGAAGCCGATGGCTTTAATAGTCTGACAGATAAAGTTGAATTGTTATTATCTTCGGATAGCAGAAATTGGCTGTATAGCAAAGCTGTCGGCCTTGGGTGTATAAGTTTTTCTGAGTCTCTTCAAAGTTTGAACCCTGATTTGATTGTAGTCCTCTGGTGAGTCGTTTTGAAATTTTCAGCAGCTGCTTCAGCTACTGATGGTCTGTAAAGTCCCTATTGTTCATCTTACATGGTGGAGAGACTAGTCAGGGTGCTATAGATGAAGGCTATCAGAGACATTCGATCACTTAAAATGGCCACTTATCATTTTGCAGCCAACTGAAGAAGGTATAAAAAGCATATAATACAAATGGGCGAAAAGCCTAGATAGAGTCTTTAATTTTGGTATGGCTAGGTCTGGATAATATTTACAATTTAGATTTATTATCGAAAGAAGAACTAGAAAATAATCTTGAATTTTAAACTTGATAATAAAGCTTGCTATAGCAACCTATCATCCTGTTACTTTGGAAGAATAGTGCTGAAGAAACTCAAATTGACAATATTATTGAGGAGCTAGTAGATTATTTTGATCTTGAAGATCTTATTTTCACAAAAATCTAATGCTGATAACAGTGGTGGAAGAGTTATTAATAAAAATTTTACTGAATTTGCGGACAGTAATACTCTAGATAAGCATGGTTCATGTAGATAACTTAGGACAGTTGAAGATATTTAGATCTGCTTTAAAACATGCTAGATTTAATGATTGGGATTTCATCAAGCGGCTTAACTGAAGCACCCGTAGTCTTTTAAGCTTACCCGTTGTTGAAGATGTAGGTGATAGGCAAAAAGGTAGAGTTAAAGGCACCGAATATTTATTGATTGTGGCATTTCCAAGTTAAGGATCTTAATAAGGGCAATTAATAAAGCTTTGTCTGATAGAATTTATTGAAGAACTCTATCTGATATGGTTAATCCTTATGATAGATATCAGGATGGGTAAAACAAGTCATAGAATAAAAGAACAATTGAAGAAATTCTTTAAATTATGGATAATTCATAAAAAAAGAGTTTTATGATTATATATAGATTATTAATATGAGTGATTTTAAAATGAGGTGATTAAATGAAAAGAACAGTTTTATTAGGCCCAGGTGGTCATGCATCTGTTGTGCTTAATATTTTAAAACAATATCAAGATATAAAAATAATAGGGTTTGACTGATGCTGGTTATCCTGAAAATAAAAGTTATAAAACTCTTCCTGTTCTTGGCACAGATGAAATTCTTTTAGAGCTAAAAGAAATAAGCAGGCAAATTATGCTTTTATAACAGTGGGCAGCATCAAAGATAATCATCTTAGGAAAAAACTTTTTAAAAAAATTGATGAAATTGGATATGCAAACTTTTAATATTATTGATAAAAGTTGTCGCAATAGCAGAAGAATGTTAATTTAGGTAAAGGAAATTTAATATCCCTGGAGTAATTATTAATCCAGATGTTAGAATTGGTGACAACAATAATATTATAAATACTGGCTCAATAATTGAACATGAAAGCAGAAATTGGCAGTCATATACATATAGCACCAGGTGCTGTTTAGCAGGTGGAGTTAAGGTATCGAATTTAACTCATATTGGACTGGGTGCTAAAATTATAGAAGGTATTGAACCATTGGCGAAAATTGTTTAATTGGAGCCGGTAGCAGTTGTTATCAGATGACATCCCCGATAGACCGGACTCGTTGTCAGTGTAACCCAGGTAAATAATTTGTCTTAAAAAAGGTGATTTTATGAATGAATGATGTAGAAAAAAATATTAGTTAAACCTTCAAACTAGCTACAATTAAAGAGCTCTAGGTATTATAGATAAAGGTGTTAAAGCAAATTGCTCTGGTTGTTAATGATAAAATAAATTGTTAGGTACAGTTACCGATGGTGATATCAGAAGGGCTATTTTAAATGGAAATGAATTATATACTCCGTGAAATTAAATCAGTAATGAATAAAGTCTACATAGCCCTTATCTGTTAATGCATGATTAGTGGAGAATTTGAAAACAGCCTTCAAGAACAAAAAAATTAAATCAGATTCCACTTAGTTGATTCGAATAATATTGTTAAAGATATTGTTTTGATAAATGATGTATTGCAGAAAAGCAGTCTAAAGATAATTATGTTGTTCTTGATGGCTGGTGGTTTAGGAACGCGTTTAAGACCTTTAACTGAGGACGCTACCCAAACCATTATTACCAGTAGGTGATCAAGCCTATTTTGGAAACTATTATTGAACAGTTTAATATCTTATGGCTTTTGAAATTTTTCTAATTACTGTAAATTACAAGGCTCAGATCAAATTAAGAGATTACTTCGGTAATGAAAAAAATGTGGTGTTAACATTTCTTATATTGAGGAAGAAAAAGAGGTTAGGTACTGCAGGTGCTTTAAGCTTGATTAAACGAGAATATTAGATGAGCCTTTTTTTTCTGATGAATGGTGACTTAATTAAACTAAGCTGAATTTTGAGAGCATGTTAAATTATCACAAAAAAAATAATACTTTATTAACCATTGCTTCTAGAGAGTATAAATATGAGGTTCCTTATGGTGTGTTAAATGTAATAATGAAGTAATTTCAATTGAAGAAAAACCTAATCAAAAATTTTTTGTTAATGCAGGTATTTATATTTTAAATCCTAAAATTTTAGAAAAAATCCCATATAATAAATTTTATAATATTACGGAATTAATTAATGATTTATTAGAAAAAAAAAGATAAATATTGGTATATTCCTATACATGAATATTGGTTAGTATATAGGCCCACAACAGAAAGACTATAAAAAAGCTAAAGAAGAATATTGTAATGAATTTAATTAATTGGATGTCACGAGAAAAAAAAATAAAATATTAATTCTGTTAAATAATTATTATATTTTGTGTTTAATAAAAAATATATAATTGATAATTTTAATAAGGAGAAAAACATTAAATGAATAAAATTGTAAAAAATACATCCTTATATACTATTGGTAATATATTACCAAAGGCAATTAGTTTTCTATTATTGCCTTTGTATACTAAATTTTTAACTCCAGAAGATTATGGAATATTAAATTCTATGATTTTATTAAGAACTTTCTTGATTGTATTTATGACTATGGCAATTAATAAATCTGTTTATAGACTTTATTTTGATTATGAAGAAAAAAGAAAAGCAAGTTCAGGACAATATTTAATAAAGTATAATTTTAATTGGCATAAGTGTTAGTTTAATTTATTTATTTAATTAAATAATTGGCTAAATCAAATTTTTAAAATCTGTTTCATTTATTCCTTATTATCAGTATATGATTTTAGGTGGTTCTCTACTATTTTTTCATATTTACCATTGGCGTATTTGATGTTAGAAAAAAAGGCTAAAAAATATGTTGTATTAACTGTTACTAAATTTTTATTGGATACTGTATTACGAGTTTATTTCTTATTGTAGATTTACAAAATGGAGCTTCTGTAATTATTTGCAATTATGTTATCTTCATTAATTTTTATTCCAATATATTTATATATAATTTTCAAAAATATTAAATTCAAATTTAATTATTTTATGTTAAAAGAGAGTTTATTATTTAGTTTACCTTTAATACCGAGTTTATTATCTGCATGGGTTATAAATTTGTCAGACAGGATTTTTATTGAAAGATTTTTTAGTATGTCTGATGTTGGTATTTATTCTTTAGGTTATAAGTTAGGTGGTATAGTATTAATAATTTCTGCTGCTTTTCAAAAGGCCTATAGTCCTTTATTTTGAATTAGCCTGAAATTGAACAAAGTTGAATTAGCTAAGGAAAATTAAAGAAATATAATACAATGTATATTATAGTAATTATTATATTTTCTTTTATTATTGCTTTCTTTTCAAAGTAAATTGTAATGTTATTTGCCCCATCCCAAATACCAAGAAGCATATAAGATAATTCCAATTATTTGGATTGGCTTATATGTTTAGTCAAAACAAGTATGTTGCATAATTTATCATATACCAGTCTAAAAAGACAAAACTATTACGTATTTTAGTTGTTCTAGTGAATAGTAATATTATATTAAATTATTTACTAATAAAACCTTTTGGAGCATATGGGGCAGCATTTGCTACCATGTTAAGTCTTATCACCTTTTGGCTTTTTAAATATATACTTTCAAAAAAATGCTTTTTTTGTTGGTTTTCGAGTGGAGAAAATAATACCTGTTTTGTTATTAAGTTTAAGTATGATACTATCTAGTTATTTAATTGTATTTCAAAATATATTTCTATCCTTATTAATTAAGCTTTTATTATTAACAAATATTTTTGGGAGCATTATAAATATAATAGCGATTTATTTTTTTCAGCATTACATTTTTTAAGAAAGAAGGAAGTGGAGAAAGGTGAATGATAAGATTATAATATTTGTTTCAGCTTATGCAAATATTCCAAGTTTGTTATATATAATTGAAAAAGTATGGATTGGACTTAAAAATTAATGTATATGTTGATAAAGAAGTTTGTATAAACTGATAAAACAATTTAACAAAAATTATTGGAAAGAAAAAATAAATTTAATTTATTTTAAAAAAACAAATGAATCTAAAAAACAAATATATATTAATTTTTTAAAAAAAATTAATATTATTAAAAGAAAAAAAAATATTAAACAAAAAATTTGATAAATATCTTAATGAAAAAGAAAATTTTAAAAAGTTGTATTTTTTTACTAGAAATTATATATTAAATACCATGTTTTTTATAAAGAAATTAAGTAATAATAATAAAATATATTTGATGGATGTTAATAGAAATACAGAATGGTAGAAAACTTCACTTTCTGAAATAACTTTAAAAAACTCTATTCAAATATTTTTATCAACAAAATTGTTTTTGAAAGACAAATAAAAATGTTTACTGACGGTAATAGTATTTTCCCACATATGTCAAATAATTTTATAGATAAAGATGATCAAGTATTGAATTTAGAAATGATTATATCTATCAAATTAATAAAACAAATTTTCAATATGTTAAACAAATTAATAAAAAATATGAAAAATATGATATGATATTTTTTGACCAACGTATTGACAATATTTATTCATTTAAAAAAATGATATCTCCAATAAACTCAAAGATATATTTAATAACTTATTTTGACAATTATTGTATTAAGTTACATCCATTCCAAAATAAACTCCTCTGCTAGATATAGTAGATGATATTAATTTTATAGAAAAATATATTCCTGGTGAATATTTATATAATAAAAAAACAAAATATTATATTTCATATTTTTCAACTGTTATTATGGATGGGAATAAAAATATTTTTGATAATGCTGTAATAATACGTTATTATATTTGTTACCTTTTGAAGATGAAGGTAAAAAAATAATGGATGAGAATAGATTTGTTAATAGTAGAATTAGGGAGAGGTTTTATTCCCCAAAATATTAGCGAACTTGAAATTATTTTAAAAGAGGGTGAATAGAATGATTAATTTATTTAAAAGTATTACACCTACTTTTATCAAACAGTTTATACTAATATTATATATGAAAATAAATTTGGTATAAAAATAGATTATTCAGCAACAGTAAGTTTGAATACAAAATTCTGAAGGTGAATCAATTATTGGAAAAAGGTATATTATGGAAATTATGTAGGTTATGGTACTTATATTTGTAAATAGTAATTTACAAAACACTAAAATAGGTAAATATTGTTCAATAGCCGCAAATGTAAGAACTAAATTGGGTATACATCCATCTGAAAAATATGTTTCAACGCATCCTAGTTTTTTTTCTACTAAATGTCAGGCAGGCTTCACATTCGCAAGAGAAATTTATTTAATGAACAGAAGACGTCCATAAAAAAAGTTTAGTTTATGTTGTAGAAATAGGGAATGATGTTTGGATAGGATATAATGTTATTATTATGAATGGGAACCATAGGGGATGGAGCAATTATAGGAACTAACGCAGTAATTATGAAAAAGATTCAGCCCTATTCTATAAATGTCGGTTTACCTGCAAGACAGATTGGATATAGATTTAAAAGAATTTAGAAAATTTTTATTAGATTTTAAATGGTGGATAAAAACCTTAATTGGATAAAGAACAATTCTGATTTGTTTACTCGTATATAGAGTTATTTTACCAGAAATATAAGGGGAGAAGTTAAATTATGGATTTTAATTAAAAAAATAGAAAATAAACTATTTAGAAAAAATTTTGCTAGAAATAACTAACTGTTCGAGAAGATGATATTTTTTATTGTTTCATATTCCAGATCAAGGAATACATGGATAAGATTTTGATTACTTCTGTATAAAAACAGAAAAGTAGATTGGACTAATTCTGAAAACATTGTTCCAGATATCTATAGAAATACGGATAAAGAATTATTAGAAATTGATTCACCAAGACTACTAAAAAGTCATCATTCTTATGATGATCCGTTATAAAAGTATTATATATTGTTAGGGACGTTAGAGATGTTGTTATTTCTTATGAATTTTAAATTAAAAATGGATAAAAATTTTAAGGATCTCTTTTAATTCTTTTTTTCATGACTTTATAAATGATGAAATAGAATTATTTTGGAACATGGGGACAGAATGTTAAAAATGCTTGGCTTAGAAAAATAATATAGAAATGGGTTTTTAATGATTAAATATGAAGAGCTTTTAGAAAATACATTTATGAAAAGAGTTGATATTTTGAACTTTCTAAATTTAGATTGTGATAAAAGAAATTAAATCTGCTATTGATTTGCTTCCTTTGAAAAATATGAAAAGATTAGAAAAACAACAACAGAATCATGTAGAATTATTTAAGGGTTCACAAAAACATTAATTTTGTGAGAAAAGAAAGTGGTGGCTGGAGTGAAGTATTATTTATGAACATATAAAGTAATAAAAAATTATTTTGGTGAATTATTAATTGAGTTAGGATATGAAAATTCATTAAATTGGTGATATTTACAAATAATTTTGGGGGATAATTAAATAATGAAAAAAGCATTAATCACAGGAATAACAGGACAGGATGGTTCATATTTAGCAGAATTATTACTGGATAAAGGATATGAAGTTCATGGAATAATTAGAAGAGCTTCTACCTTTAATACTCAAAGAATAGATCATATTTATCAGGATCCACATGAAGAAAATGTAAGATTAAAACTTCATTATGGTGATATGACTGATTCCAGTAATTTAAGTCGTTTAGTTGAAAAAATAAATCCAGATGAAATATATAATTTAGCAGCTCAGAGTCATGTAGGTACTTCTTTTGAAATACCTGAATATACAACAGATGTAGATGCCATGGGTACTTTAAGGTTACTGGATGCAATTAAAGAATCAGAAGTAGATTGTAAATTCTATCAGGCTTCTACCAGTGAACTATATGGTAAGGTACAGGAAGTACCGCAGACAGAAAAAACACCTTTTTATCCAAGAAGTCCTTATGCTGCAGCTAAGCTTTATGCTTACTGGATAGTTAGAAATTATCGTGAAGCATATGATCTTTTTGCTGTTAATGGTATTTTATTTAATCATGAATCACCAAGAAGAGGTAAAAGATTTGTGACCAGAAAGATAACAAGAGCTGTTGCCAGAATAACTAAAGGTAAACAGGATAAAATATATTTAGGTAATATGAATGCCAAAAGAGACTGGGGTCATGCTGAAGACTATGTTAAGATGATGTGGATGATGTTACAGCATGATACTCCAGAAGATTTTGTGATAGCAACAGGAGAAACTCATACAGTCAGAGAATTTGTAGAAGCAGCCTTTAGTCATGTTGATGTTGAGATTGAATGGCAGGGTGAAGGTGTAGATGAAAAAGGGATAGATAAAGACACAGGTAAAGTATTAATAGAAGTTGATCCTAAATACTTTAGACCAACAGAAGTAGATTTACTGATTGGTGATCCTACAAAAGCTAAAGAAGAACTGGGCTGGGAACCAGAAGTTAAATTTAAAGAATTAGTGCAGTTAATGGTTCAATCTGATTTAGAAGCAATAGAAGAACACGGAGATATTTAAATATCAAAGTGAAAGGTGTGTTAGAAGTGGAAAAAGATGCAAAGATCTTATGTAGCCGGCCACAGAGGTTTAGTTGGTTCAGCTATTATGAGAAAGCTAAAAAAAGAAGGCTATAATAATTTAGTTTATAGAACTTCTTCTGAACTTGATTTAAGAAGACAGAAAAAGGTAGAAGAATTTTTTAAAGAAGAAAAACCTGAATATGTAATTTTGGCAGCTGCTAAAGTTGGTGGTATTCAGGCCAATGATAAATATTCAGCAGAATTTTTATATGATAACTTAATGATAGAAAGCAATGTAATAGAAGCAGCCTATCAGAATGATGTTAAGAAATTATTGTTTTTAGGCAGTTCCTGTATTTATCCTAAATTTGCATGAGCAGCCAATGAAAGAAGATTATCTTCTTTCTGGAAAGCTTGAATCTACCAATGAAGGCTATGCAGTAGCAAAGATAACAGGTATCAAACTCTGTGAGCATTACAATAAACAGTATGGAACTAATTTTATATCTGCAATGCCCACTAATCTTTATGGACCCAATGATAACTTTGATTTAGAAACTTCTCATGTTTTACCTGCTTTAATTAGAAAGTTTCATGAAGCAAAAGTAAATGATGAAGATGAAGTAGTTATCTGGGGAACAGGTAAACCTAAAAGAGAGTTTTTACATGTAGATGATCTGGCTGATGCTCTATTATATTTAATGAATAACTATAATGGTGATCAGTTTGTTAATGTTGGTGTTGGTAAGGATATTTCTATCTTAGAACTTGCTGAACTTATTAAAGATGTAGTTGGTTTTGAAGGTGAGATAGTTAATGACCTATCCAAACCTGATGGTACACCAAGAAAATTACTTGATGTATCAAGACTTAATGATTTAGGTTGGAGAAGCTCAGATCTCATCTGGAAGAGGGTATTAAAGATACATATCAGTGGTTTAAAGAAAATTATTAATGAGGGTTTCGTATGAAAAAAATAAAGATAGCTTTTATTGAATTAAATGATCATCCAGTATTTTTAGATTCATTGATTGAAGTTTTCACTAGTAATACTAATTTTAAAACATCTATATATATTGAGAAGGTTTTAAAAATCAATTTGGATATTCTGTAAATAAGATTGTTAATATCAATATTCAAAAAGAAAATCAAACCAAATTTCAATTTATCAAGAAAGTAACTCGAGGAAGAATTAATAGCAATGATGTGATTTTTTTTCCAACTTGAATTTTCAAATATTATCGAAATTTGATTTTAAACCAACTACAATATTAAGTATACATAATTGACAATACTTGGTTAAATAGTTCATCCATGATTTTACAGAAATTAAAAAAGATGTCTCTCCTAAAATAAGACAATTTAATTTACCTGATAAAATTTATGATTATAATTTCATAAAATATAATATTAAATTACTAAAATCACTAAAGATATATTTAACTGAAAAACTTTATTATAAAAACAAAGAAATAACATTTTGAATAAAATTGATTCTATAAACCTACTTCATCCAAATATGAATAATTTGGCTAATTCAAAGCTGGGAATTAAAACAATCAATTTACCTTCCCCATTTCCTAATAATGATGAAATTAATTTAAAGTTTATTTTAAACAAAATTGGCTAACAATAGGAATTTTAGGAAATGTATATAGGAAAGATTATATTGGGTTTTTAAAATATTTAAAAAAATTGATGTTAAATATAAACTTAAAATAATATTGTTAGGTTCATTCCGCAAGGACTCAATAATTTTAAAAGACTATTTTAAATTTAATTGAAGATATAACGAAACCTAATGTGAAATTTGAAATTTTAAACAAACAGAGTTCATTGATCAAGAATTATTTAATAAGAAAATGGAGCAAGATATGATTGTTGCACCAATACAAAAATCACAATATCATAAAAGTTTTTATAGAGAAATCAGAAATGGTATATCAAAAGCTACAGGTTCAGATTTTGATGCTTTTTATTATAAAAAGCCAATTATTATGCCTGAATTTTATAATCCTATTTATTATTTAAGTTCAATTTATGATTTTTATTCTAATTATGAGGAACTATTTATTTATTACACCATTATTCAGTTAAAAAAATTTAATCCAAAAAATATAATAGCCTAGAAAATGATATATATAAATAACTCGACGAATAAAAATATTTTTTGAACAATTAAATACAATAATTTAATTTGAATTTAATATTAGAAAAATTATTTACAATTATACACTAAATTTAAAATTAAAGAGATGACTTAATGTAAAATAACGGCAAATAAATGTGATAAGATGGAGGAAAATTAATGAATAATTTAAATTTAAGCAACCTAAATATCGCGATTATTGGTATGGGTTATGTTGGTTTGCCGTTAGCAGTTGCATTTGCTGAAAAAGGAATAGATATTATCGGTTTTGATATCAATGAAGATAAAATTTTAAAATATAAATGAATCAAAGGTGAATCTCCAAATGAAATTGGTAAAGAACGAGTTTCAAATATATCTAATATTAAATATACAGCTGTGGTAGATGATTTAAAGGCAGCCGATTTTCATATTGTTGCTGTTCCTACTCTAGTTGGTAAGAAATAATGTGCCCGATCTGTTTCCGGTAACTGGTGCAAGTATAACAGTTGGAAGGAATTTAAGATAAGGTTCTATTGTTGTTTATGAGTCAACTGTTTATCCTGGGGTTACCGAAGAAGTTGTGTTCCGATTTGGAGAAGCATCTGGTTTAAGTTGCGGCGTAGATTTTAAAGTCGGTTATTCACCGGAGAGAGTGAATCCTGGTGATAAAGTTAATACTGTAGAAACGATAGTTAAGGTTGTTTCTGGTATGGATGAAGAAAGTCTTGCTGTAATTGCCAGTGTTTATGAAGAAATAATAGAAGCTGGTGTACATAGAGCCCCTTCAATAAAAGTAGCAGAAGCTTCTAAAATAATTGAGAATTCTCAGCGTGATGTTAATATTGCTTTTATGAATGAGTTATCGATGATTTTTGATAAAATGAATATTGATACTCAGTCAGTTCTAGAAGCAGCTGGAACCAAATGGAACTTTCTTAACTTTTATCCTGGTTTAGTTGGCGGACACTGTATTGGTGTTGATCCTTATTATTTAACATATCGTTCGGAAGAATTGGGATACATATCTCAGTTGATTTTAAATGGACGTAGAATTAAATGATCAAATGTCCAATTTTGTGGCTGAGAAAACTGTTAAGAAAATGATAGAATCAAATGTAAAGGTTAATGGTTCTACTGTTTTAGTAATGGGGCTGACTTTTAAAGAGAATGTGCCTGATTTGAGAAACAGTAAGGTTGCTGATGTTATTGATAGTTTAGAAGAATATCATATTAAACGTACAGGTTGTAGATCCCTCAGCTGACCCTATTGAAGCCAAAAAAGAATATGGGATTAATTTGATAAAGTTAGAAGTAAAATGCAGATGCAATTGTATTTGCTGTAAAACACGAACAATTTTTAGACTTTAGTGTGGAAAAACTTAAGAAATATTATAAAAATGGCGTCAGTTATCGGTTTTTAATAATATTAGTATGTTTGATGAAAATAAAGCTAGTAAATTATTTAATTATTGGAGAATTATAATATTTAAGTTGAAAATCAAAGAGAAAACAAATTTTGAAGTAATTGTGAGATAGTTAGGAGGAGGTTATTTGACATATTTTGTTGTATTGTTAATATTTTTGATATGATTAATAATTATACAACGATTTAAAAACAAACAATTAAATTAATTCCTTTTATATTTATTGTAGATTTGGGGAATTAGATATGATGTTGGGGTTGACTATCATAGTTATGTTGAAATTTATCATCAGACAAAATGGTGTTTATCAATATACCGAAATAGGTTATAATTTCTTTATGTTATTTGTTCACTTATTTAATGGTAATCAACAGCTTGTATTCTTTGTTACTGCTCTTTTAACAAATGTTTTTATTGGTTTTTTTATCTTATATTTTTCAAACGAAATTATTTTGTCTTCAATTTTATACTATACTTTCTCATTTTTTTTGATTGATTTAGCTCTAACGGTCTGTCAGTATTTAGCTATATCAATTTTTGCTTTATCATTAATTTATTTAAAGTAAAAATCAAATATTTTAAAGTATTTTAGTACTAGTAATAGCTTCATTATTTCACCAGTCAGTTATTTTATTAATACCGCTATTGTTTGTTTTAAAAAAGATATTAATTTTAAAAAATATATTTTATTATACGTTATTTTTATATTTACTTTATTTTTTATAGATGATTTAATTGTTTATATGGGTTACGATTACTTATTAACATATAAAAACCAAGTATTAATTTGTTCGTATATCTATTTATTATTTGCTAATTTTTTATACTCAATTAATAAAAATAAAATAATAAAAAAATTTCCCAAATGGATTTATATTTATAAACTTAGCAGACTTTTCAACAATAACAATTTCTGTTATTTTTTTTACTGAGAGAATCTCAAACAGAGTTTTTTTTAGAATGAATTATTATTTCTTAATAACTTATTTAATTCTAGTTGGTTATTTTAAAAAAATTATTAAGAACAAATACGCTAAGCATTGTACTTTTTAGTGATATTTTATTTTTTAATATTCTATTTTACTAAAACAGTTTTTATAAATGGAAAATTTATAATATTATTCCTTATGAAATTAATATTAATTTTTTTGGAAATTAGCATAAATCGAATCTTTTTAATGAATGGAGGTTTTATTTAGGCATTTAGTTTTAGTCATTATCCCAACATATAAAACAAATACTTCATCTTTTGGAAAATGCTATTAATAGTGTTGTTAATCAAACATATAAGAATATAGAAATTATTGTTGTTGATGATAATGATTCTGAATCAAATTATAGGAAAAAAACTGAAAAGATAATGCTGAAGTATAAAAATAATTACAATATAAAATATATCAAGCATTTAGAAAATAAGAATGGAGCAGTAGCTAGAAATACTGGTTTAAAATTTTCTCAAGGCATATTTTCTAGATGATGACGATGGGTTCTTTTGTTTAAAATTGAACAACAAGTAGATATTTTAGAGAAAAGCAAAAATGAAATTAAAGCAGTTTATTGCAAATTGGGAAGGTATATTAATGATAAAAAGATATATGAATCTATTGGTAGTGAAGGAAATTTAATGTTAGATGTATTAAGTTTAAAAAATGAAATTTTGCTGCAATTGACATTATTAATAGAAAGAATTATACTCGAAGAGTTAAATGGTTTTGATGAAAGTTTTGAAAGGCATCAAGATTAGAAATAATCTTATTACTCGTAAGGTTTTTAGAAGGTATAAAATTAGATGATTTCGGAGGAGTTAGTTAAAATTAATGTTGATAATATTATAAATAGACCAGATGGATACAAAAATGAATATGTCAAAAAAATTTTTTAACTGAAATATAAACTCATATTGTAAAATTTAATAAAGAAAAACAAGATAAAATATATTCTGGATATTACTTCCAGCTTTTTAAAGTGTTTCTTAAAAATAAGAAAATAAGTAATGCGTTGTTTTATTTTTTTAAAATTAAAATGTTATAATTTGTTAAAAGATTTTTTTAGTCATATTAAAATTAAGTTAAGTAGAATATTTTAATTAAAATTTTGCTATGTATTTTTTGTATAAAAAAATTAATGGAGATTGAACATTATGTTTATATCATGCTACTTGTTAAGGTTATTGTAGTTGGTATGATTTTGCTAAAAATAGTTTGATTTCAACAGTTTGGATATAAAAGTTAATCCAGTATGTTCTGATGAATTTAAAGAGATGCGGAGAGACCAATATTTGTTTTAGATAATTATATGCTTAAATTGATTAATAAAAATAATTTTAGACACTGGGAAGAATCATTAAAAGAATATTTAGAAATGGAGTGATAAAGTGAAAGGTATTATATTACTGGGTGCAGGTACAAGACTATATCCAATTACTAAATCAGTTTCAAATAGATATTACCTATTTATGATAAACCAATGATTTATTATCCACTGTCAGTTTTAATGCTGGCTGGGATTAGAGAAATATTAATTATTTCTACAGCAAAAGATTTACCTTTATTTGAAGAATTATTGGGTGATGGAAGTGATATTGGGATTAGAATTAACTTATGAAGTGCAGGATTGAGCCTGATGGTCTGGCTGAAGCTTTTATTGTTGGGGAAGATTTTATTGGTGATGATAATGTGGCTTTGATTTTAGGAGATAATATTTTCTATGGTCAGAATTTTACTTAAATTTTAAAAAGCAGCTGTTAATAGATGAAGATAGGAGCAACTATTTTTGGTTATTATGTAAATAATCCTGAATCAATTTGGGGTTGTTGAATTTGATGAAGAATAAAAAGTTATTTCTATTAGAAGAAAAACCAGAAAATCCTAAATCTAATTATGCTGTACCAGGATTATATTTTTATGATAATCGATGTAGTTGATATATGCTAAAAATCTTAGAACCATCTGATTGAGGAGAATTAGAAATTACTGATTTAAATAAATGATATATTTAAGAAGAAGTGAAACTTGAATGTGGAATTATTTGGTAGAGGTTTGGCCTGGTTAGATACTGGAACTCATGATGGTTTATTAGAAGCAGCTAATTTTGTAGAACTATTGAACACGTCAGGATTGATAATATTCTGCTTAGAAGAAATTGCTTATCGTAATGAATGGATAGATAAAGAAACTTTATTGAATCAGCTGAAAAGTGTGTGAGTTCCCTTATGGACAGTTTCTTAAAAAAGTAGCAGAAGATAAATAAGATATTAAATTCGAGGTGTAGTATGGAATTAACCAAAACTGATATCAGAAGATTTATATATAATTGAACCGACTAGGTCTCTTAAAACTCCTATGATAGAGGATGCTTTTATGGAAAAGTTATCCAGCCGATAGAATTTGAAGAAGAAATCGGTTTAGGTATAGAACTTTGTTCAGGATAATCATTCTAAATCACAAAAAGGAACATTAAGGGGGACTTCATTTTCAAACTTAACACATGCGCAGGGTAAATTGGTAAGAGCTGTTAAAGGGATAGTTTATGATGTTGGAGTTGATTTAAGAAAAGATTCTGAAACATATGGTGGGTTTTTTGAGTGATTTATTGGAAGAAAATAAGAAGATGTTTTATATTCCAGAAGACTTTGCTCATGGCTTTATTGCTTTAAGTGATGAAGTTGAATTTCTATATAAGGCAACTGACTATTATCATCCAGAATATGATGCAGGGATAGCCTGGAATGATCCTGATATAAATATAGACTGGCCTTTAAAAATATAATCTAACTAAATGGATTCTTTTATTGTCAGATAAAGATAAAGATTTACCAACTTTAAAAGAATATAATAAGGGTGATTAATTTGAAGAATTGTTTTATTACTGGTGGAGCTGGATTTATAGGTACTAATTTTGTTAAATACATGCTTGCTGAACATAGTGATGAGTTTAATCTTATTGTTTTAGAATAGCTTACATATGCAGGAAATTTAGCGAACTTAAAGAATGAATTAAAACTATATTGAATTTATTAAAGGAGTATTCTGCAATAAGAATTAAGTAGAATACATATTCACAGAATTTGATATTGATTATGTTGTTAACTTTGCTGCAGAATCTCATGTGGACTTGTCCAAGATAGAATTTATAGTATTCCCTGTAGAAACTAATATTTTAGGGAAATATAAAAATTAATGGCATGCTGCCAAAAATTCTGGGAAGAAGATGAAAACAAATATAGAGAGGGAGTTAAATTCCTTCAGGTTTCTACAGATGAGTATTGTTCATTGGGAGAGACAGGTTATTTTACTGAAGATACACCATTAGCTCCTGAATAGCCCTTATTCTGCTAGTAAAACAAGTGCAGATATGATGGTCAGAGCCTATAATGAAACATTTATTTTTCCTGTGAATATAACAAGATGTTCTAATAATTATGGTCCCTATCAGTTTCCAGAAAAACTAATTCCTCTTTTTTCAACTAATGCTATGGAAGATAAAGAACTTCCTATTTATGGTGATGGCAAAATATTAGAGATTGGCTTCATGTTAAATATCACTGTAGAGCAATAGATTTAGTTTTAAGAAAAGGAGAAAATGGAGAAGTTTATAACATTGGTGGGAATAATGAAAAAACTTAATTGAGAAATAACAGAAGCTATTTTAAATATTTTAGATAAGCCAAAAGATTTAAATAAAGTTTGTTAAAGATAGATTGGTTATGATTGCAGATATGCCATAGACTCTTCCAAGATGAAAAAAGAGTTTGACTGGGAGCCTGAATATACTTTTGAAGAAGGAATTGCAGAAACTATTCAATGGTATAAAGATAATGAAGATTGGTGGTGTAATATTAAATCTGGTGACTATAAGGATTATTATAAAAAAATGTATATAGATAAATAAATTTATAAAGCTGAAAGTAGTGCAATTTTGGTGGCTTCAGCTTTGTTTTTATTAATGAAATTGAGGTGTAAAATGAAAATACTTGTTACTGGCTCTAAAGGTCAATTAGGAATAGAATTATTACAACTGTATAATGATGAAAACATTACTGGTGTTGATATAGATGAAATGGATATAACTGATGCAGAGAAAACAGTTAATCATATTAAGAATTTTAATCCCAATCTGGTAATTCATTGCTGCTTATGACAAATGTAGATGGGTGTGAAATAAAGAAGTAGCTTATAAAGTTAATGTTTTAGGGACCAGAAATGTTGCTTTAGCCTGTCAAAAAGTAAACTCAGTGACGCTTTATGTTAGTACAGATTTGTGTTTGATGGAAAAAAAAGTGAAAATTATAATGATTTTATACACCTTCTCCTTTGAAAGTAATCATGGAAAAGTAAATATGAAGGTGAAAAAGTAGTTAAAGAGCTTTTAAAATAAATTCATAACAATACTCCTACTGCTTGGTTATATGGTGATGGTAATAATTTTGTAATAACCATGTTATCTCTAGCTAAAAGAATAGTTTAAGTATAGTAAATGATTAGCAGGTACTCTGACGATGCGAAGGACTTAGCCATTGCTATTTCTAAAAAATAGTCATTCCTGGATTGTATGGAACTTATCATGCTTCAAATAAAGGTAGCTGCAGTTGGTATAAATTTGCAAAGAAAATATTTGAATTTAAGGACATTGAGATAGAAGTTAAACCAACTACTGCCGAAAAATTTGGAAGTCCTGCAGCAAGACCGACTATTCTGTTATGGACAATTTTGCTTTGTAAGTCAGAATATTTATCAGATGCGTGATTGGAATAAGCTTTAAAAGATTATTTGGCTGGTGAAGAAAATGTTTAATATTACAATCTCAATTGTCACTTATAATAATGAAAAATAATTGGTAAAACAATAAGTATTATAGAACAGACTAATGATATTGATTATAAAATTTATGTAATTGATAATAATTCAACCTATGGAACTTGTAAGATAGTTAAACAAATTGAAGGAAATATAGAGCTCATTGAAGTAAAGATAATGAAGGTTTTAGTAAAGTCATAATAAAGTTCTTGATAAATTAAATTCTAAATATCACATAGTAGTGAATCCAGATATAGTCATTTAAAAACAAGGTTATTTTAGATATGTATAATTTTATGGAAAAATAATGAAGATGTTGGTCGATTAAATCCTTTGGTTAAAAAAGTGTAGATAATGAGATTCAATATCTAGCTAAAAGAGAAGTTACCTTTATTGATTTATTTATCAGAAGATTTTTGCCTGGGTTCTTCAAAAAGAGAGCAGGATTATTTTGAGATGAAAAGATACAAATTATAACAGTTATTTTAAGGTTCCTTACGCAACAGGCTGTTTTATGTTTTTTAGGACAGATACATATAAGGAATTTAGAGGGTTTGATCTTAAACTTCTCTTACTTATTTAGAAGATGCAGATATAACAAAAGAGTAAATAAAATTTCTGAAACCGGACTCTTCCCTGATAATTATGTCATTCACTAATGGCAGCGAGGATTACATAAAAGCTTTAAGTTAACCTGGGTTATATTTAATCTTTATTTTATTATTTTAAAAAAATGGGGATTTAAATTATATTAATAATAAATTCTATCCTGCAGTTGATTTCAAATGCTAACAGCACTAATAATGGCTGGAGGAGAAGGAACAAGATTCTGGCCTTTAAGCAGAAAAGATAATCCTAAACAATTTTTAAAGTTAAATGATGATCAAAAAACAATGCTGCAGGAGACTGTAGAAAGAATAAAAGAACTTGTGCCTATAGAACAGGTCTTTATAGCTACCAATGAAGCTTATCAGGAAGCTATTAAAAATCAACTGGAGGGAATACCTTCAGAAAATATAATAGTAGAACCAATGAAAAGAAATACAGCTGCCTGTATAGGTCTTTCTTCAGTAGTTATAGAAAATAAATATCCAGGTTCAACAATGATTGTTTTACCTGCAGATCATTTAATCAAAGATGAAAAGAAATTTGTTGATATTTTATCTAAAGCAGTAATGACAGCTGCAACAGGTAAAAATCTTGTTACCTTAGGTATTAAACCAACTCATCCAGAAACAGGTTATGGCTATATTCATTATGGTGATCACTTACATACAATAGATGAGCATCAGGTGTTCAAAATTGTAAAACTTTACTGAAAAACCTGATTTAGATACTGCTAAAGAATTTTTAGAAGATGGTAATTATCTCTGGAACAGCGGTATGTTTATCTGCCAATTTGGTGGAATACTTTAGGTTGCTGATTGGCATTAGAAAAAGCTAAATAGTAAATGACGAAAATGTAGTGTTTGCAAAATACTTTTGAATTATTAATAAAAAATACCATTATTAATAGTCACAATAAAATTATAATTATGAGGTATGAAAATGTAGTAATAGTTGATAATGTTATAATATTTTTATAAAGAAATGTAAATAATATTCTATTTATCTAAGTCTCTGTATTTATCAGAAAAAATCTTATTACTAATGAAAGAAAATATCTTCTTCCGAAAAAATTGAAGAATTTATTGAAACTTACTTTATAGCAAAATATTAGAACTAAAGTATTTGCCAGAGAATAATTATTTAAACAAACAATTAGTTTATCTCCTTGTAATGCCAACAAATTTATATAGATTCTTAAAATGATTATCATGTTTTAAAAACTTTTGATGTTTTACCTACATTAATAATAAAATTTCATATAGCTAAAGTTTATAATGAAAGATGATATTATTATTTGTGGAAGTGGTAAGCCTAGTATGTGAATTTTTCATGTAGACAACTAGGTCTATAATAGTGTATTTAAAGAATAATCATGATGGTAGTTAACATGTTAATATTGGTGTTGGAAAAGATATATCAATTCAGTAATTTAAAAAAATTAATTGAAGTATTGGCGGGTTTAATGGAAAATTGTAAATGATAATTTGAAACCTAAAATGTAGATTACAAGTAAATTGATAGATTTACTATATTAAATAAAATTTGTTAAAGCAAATATAGTAATTAGTAAAAGGAATTAAATGACTTATTAATGTTACAAAGAACTTGAAGATAAAACAGTGAATAACTAATTTCATAAAATCACGATTTTTTATTAACACAATACTAGACTTCTTAGATTGAGTAATCACTTAACTTTTTTTATTTCTCTTTTAAACAACAGTGAAAAAAATTATGATTTTAATAACTGACTTATTTTCAACCTCTCCACATATATTACAACCTGGTATATATTCTTGAATATAGATTCTATATCTAAAAATATTTCTGCGGAATTTTATGTTTATTCACATATTATCTCAATTCTTTGGCAATGACCAACCTTCCATTATTATCAAATTTTCTAATAATACCTGTACTTATCATAGACCCACATCTTTCCTCCAACCATTAACTATTTTATCAATTAAAGGAAAAATATTCCAGGCAGGTATAATATTTTTATTTTATATTTTTGGCTAAATTATTAGTTGGTAATTTGTTAAATATATTACATCATTAAATTTTTTATAAAAATAAATATTGTATTTTTCAATTCTTATTCGTTATTATGCAGAAAAAAACAATGTTATAAAAGAAAATTTAAATAGGAAGTAAAAAATATACTATAATACACAAATTATATTTTTTAGTATATAATAATTTATTTGGCTAGGGTGGTTTATATGAAAAACAAGTAATAAGGAAACAATTTTTAATATTATCCGAGTAATAGGTGATATTTTACTTATAAATGCAGCATTTATTTTATCCTTTTACATAAGGTTAGACCAAATTTTCCAAACATCTACGCTTATTTCAGATTTATGCCGTTTATTATAATATTCTCTTTAACTATTTTCAGCATGTTTAATTTATATAACTATTTAACTAATAAACCTTTGAGCGATATTTTATATGCTTTCATACCTGCAAGTATTATTATAATTTTATTTTCTATATCTTTATCATACTTCTTACAAACTTATAATTTTCCAAGGTCAGTATTTTTAATAACTTTACCTTTATTAATAATATTTATGCATTATGGCGTTTTTTGTTAATTGTAATTCAAAAATATTTTGAAACACCAAAAGATATAATTATAATTGGGGAAAGATAATTTAATTGATAAATTAGTAAAAAATATTAATACTAATACCAACTGGATGGGATATAATAGAATCACACAATGACAAAAATGATTTTCACTAATATGAAAAAAGAGTTTGAAAAACAAATTAGATTATTTAGCACCATATATTAATTCACCTTACATCAGACACACCAATTGAACAGAAAGAAGATTTATTCTATCTTTCACTAGAAAAGAATGGAAAATATCTATTATTCCTGAATTTTATGAAATTATGATTTCAGGAGGAACTTTAAAACAAATTTGCAGAATTTCCCCCTGTTTATAATATAAAATCACTTAAAGAAAAAGAAATGGTTCATTTGAAAAGAACTTTAGATATTATTTTTTCTCTTTTTGGTCTGTTATTAACTTCACCATTTACAATAATAATTGCAATTTTAATTAAACTAACAATAAAGGACCAATTTTCTATAAACAAACTAGAGTTAGTCAAAATAACAAAAAATTCAATGTACTTAAAATTTAACAATGGTTAATGCTGAAAAGAAAACAGGACCAAATATTATCCAATAATAATGATTCTGAGAGTTACCAGAATAGGTAAATTTTTAAGAAAAACCAGATTAGATGAAAATACGAATTAATAAATGTTTTAAAAAAGGAGAAATGACTTTGATCTACCCTAGACCTGAAAGACCTCATTTTGAAATAAATTTGAAAAAGAAATTAAAGATTATGAATTTAGACATCATGTAAAAACAGGTATTACAGGATTAGCACAAATCAATGGTTTTTATAGTACTCATCCAGAAGAAAAATTATGTATTATCTCACACACATGCTAATAACAATAATATTATATTTGATCTAAAATCATCTTAAACACTTTAAAAGTAATTTTAATTGGTCATAAGGCTGACTAATATAAATATTATTAATAATATGATTTGAAAGGTTAAGATTTAATTATTCTTTAATCTTATATCATACACTAATGGAGGTAATAAATAAATGAAAGTATTAGTTACTGGAAGGTAGCAGGATTCATTGTTTTAACATTGTACAGAGTCTATGAAAAAATTATAAAGTGGTAATTATAGATAATCTTTCAACCGGGAAAAAAGAACATATTAATGAAAAAGCGAATCAGAAAGTTGATATTAATTCCAATGAAATTGAAGATATATTTAAAAGGGTATAAATATAGTTATACATACAGCACACAAATCGATGTTCAAAAATCAATAAATGATCCAATTTATGATTGCAAAAATAATATTATAGGTACTTTAAATATTTTAGAAGCTTGTAAAAAATATAAAATAAAAAATGATCATTCATCTTCCGCCGCTGTTTATGGCCAACCGAATTATCTACCAGTATGGTAGAGCATCCGATAAATGCTATGTCAGGTTATGGAATTAGTAAACATACTCCTGAACACTATATTAAAATGTATTCCGAATATATATGGTCTTAAATGTTTCTATATTACGTTATTCTAATGTATATGGGCCTCGTCAGATTCCAAAGGCGAAGGTGGAGTTATCTCAATCTTTATTGATAAAATGTTAAATAATGAAGAACCGATTATTTATGGGGATGGTAAGCATACTAGAGATTTTATATATGTAGATGATATAGTATCTAAATCTTGCTGCTATAAAATAAAGAAAAAAATGAAGTTTATAATATACAAGTTGCAATACTAAAAACCGTAGAAAATAATTTAGTAAAAATAACTAATAAAATATTGAACACAAATTATTCACCTATATATAAAAAGAAATAACTGGTGATATAAGACATTCTGTATTAGATAATAATAAAAGCTCTTAAATCTTTGGATTGGAAACCTCAATAATCATCTGTAGAAAAAGGTTTGAAAATAACTATTAATTACTATAAGTAATTGTTGAAGGTCAGAACATAGGTTACACTCTTTTAATGGTTTATAGGGTTCAGAACTTGGGGTTACAGAAATAACTAGTTATTTCGCCATTTTAATGACTATTAAAGTTCATAACATAGGTTACAGTTTAATCAGCCGGTAACTTATAAGGTATTGTAAAAAGGCTTTTCCATTGACTATCATATACTCTAATAATGTGTGAATCGGTGCAAATAGTAGCTACCACATACTCATATTTTAAAGTTTTTGGCATCTTGAAAGTTTCTCCAAAAATATTTAATTTCAAATCACTTCTGATCAACCTAATAATTATGAATAAATCCATCAGTAATTGGAAGATCCAGTTGGTATTTTATAATCATCTTTAAAGAATTCTTTAGTTAAACGATCTCTTTTTAAATACTTCATTAGGTGTTTTACCACCCAGGGGACTATAGTGGTAATTATTATTATGATATTCAATAAATTTCTCTGAATCTTTACAGAATTGATTAAAGTTTTCAAAATTTACTTTACGAAAGAAGTTTTTATCTAGTGTATCATTAAATTTCTCTATATAACCATTTCTCCAGGGTTCACTAACAGGAATAAAAATAGGCTGAATACCATTATATAAACACCATCTGATAACAATACCAAATGAACGTGGATAACGAGTGCTGCCACGAAAAGATAAGGCGTTATCGAACTGAATATAATCTGGTGTACCAAGTTGCTTACAGGCTTTAATAATTCCAGCAAGAGCTTCTTTTCCGCGTTTATAACGATTGGGACTTATTAGAACCCGTCTAGTATAGACGTCCATAATATTAAAGCTATAAAAGCGTCCATCTCCTGTTATATATCTTGGGCCCCAAAAATCAACTTGATGAATTACATTAGGACCACAAATCGGCAAAGTAGGATAGGGAGTTCCTTTTTTGTGGTATTTAGATTTCTTGACAATTAAATTATTTCTTTTGATAATGCGCTTTATGGTAGATAATGAAGGAGGTTCAACTCCTAAGCGCTGTAATTCCCAATGAATTGTTTGTGGTCCAATACGAGCATATTTTTCTTCCATAAGTTCTTTACGGATTTTGATTACTAATTTTTCTAGATCTTCATCAATTTTAAGTAGGATGCTTAGGAGCTTTAGAAGCGATCTTTAAACCAATTTTTATTACCAGAGTCATAGCGTTTTTTCCATTTATAAAACCATTTTCTGCTTTTATTTAAATCTATTACATATTGAACTTACCTTTTTACCAGAAACATAAAGCTGAACAGCTTTAATCCTTTTTTGTTCTAATTCAGTCATCTAAATCACCTCTAATAGTGATTTAGACATTGATAAAATGTTACCTATGTGTTGAGCCTTTTTAGCATTAAAAATCAAGAAAAGTGTTACCTATGTCTTGACCCAAAAGTGTAACCTATGTTCTGAACCTTATCAAGTAATAATTAAAAATTGATCCATAATTATTATGTGTTATTTAAATAACATTAGGTTGATGTTTTCCAGATTTTTTAGGGTAAAAGCAATTTAATAATTTTCTTTTGGTTGTATTAGAAAATATAGACATATTTAGTTCAATAATATAAAATATTATTGATGAAAAGGAAATATGCATTCATGACAGATTTAGGTATTTTAAGTTCTAAACTAGGAGAAAACCTTGATAACCCTTTCAAACTCACTAGTAATATAGATTAGATAGATTAAATATAGATTAAATATTAATCAATAAGAATCAGTGAGGTAGTTCCATTCTTTGTAGTTAGTGTTTCTGATGTAAAAGTTGTTTTTAAATTAGACGGAAAGGTTCAGATAAAGGTGAAAGCGAATATAATATATTTTCTGTGGATCCTGCAATTTTAAATTAACATCCACAGTATAAAGGGCAGAAGTTTTTTGCAAACAATTAAGTATTATGCTCGTAGATTGTGTTTGAATCAGTCTGCCACAGCTCAAAAAAATTTACTATTAACAGGGGAGTGATAAATTTTGACTAATAATAATAATTTTGATCATAAAAAAAAATAAAAATAGTGATGAATATGAAAGATGTGTTATTTGTAAAAAGCTAACAGATGTAAAAGTTAGTACACCGGTTGGGTTTGTTAGTATTATGTTGAAGGAAAGTGGTCAACTTTGCCATAAGTGTTTTCTGGAAATTAAACGTTAAAAAATAAATAGAATATTGAATGATAAAGCTAAATAATTTTTTCATTCAGACTTATTCGAAGCATTTGTCTATCTAATGAATAATTAAAATATAAACAATTTATAAATATAGGAGTTGTGAAAGATATTTCTATTTAGAGTTAACTATTTTAATTAAAGGCATTGTTGGTTTTGAAGAAAAGTTTATTATTGATACTTCTAAACCTGATGGAACTTTACTTGATGTATAACGAATGTAAAACTAATATTAGAATAAGAGAAGAAATTAAGAAGACATATAAGTGGTTTAAAGAACATGAAGAAGATATTAAATTATATTATTTTAATAAAGGTTATAAAATATGATAACAGCATTAATTATGGCAGGAGGACAGGGAACTAGATTTTGGCCTTTAAGTAGAAAAGATAATCCAAAACAATTTTTAAATCTTACTGATAATCAAAGAACTATGTTACAGAATACAGTAGAAAGAATTAAACCTTTAGTTCCTGCAGATAAGGTTTTTATTGCTACAAATAAAAGATATAAAAAAGCTATTGCAGAACAGTTAGATGAAGTTCCAGAAGAAAACATAATAATTGAACCATATAAAAGAAATACAGCTCCTTCAATAGGTTTATCATCACTTTATATAGAAGATAAGTATCCTGGCTCAAATATGTTAGTCTTACCGGCAGATCACCTTATAAAAGACTAATCAAAGGTTTTTAGATATTCTTAAAAAAGCAGTTATGATTGCAGCCAGTGATAAAAATATAGTAACTCTTGGTATTGAGCCAACTCATCCAGAAACAGGTTATGGCTATATCCATTTTGATAACTTATATCATTCTATAGATAATGATGATATTTATGAAGTAGAAGAATTTACTGAAAAACCAGAATTAAAAACAGCCAAAAGATTTTTAAAAGAAGGTACCTATTTATGGAATAGTGGAATGTTTGTCTGGCAGGTAGAAACTATTCTTGAAAATATCAAAAAACATATGCCAGATTTATATCAATCATTAGAAAAGATAAAATCAGTTTTAGGTAGTGATTTAGAAGAAAAAGTTATAAAAGAAGAATTTAAAGAATTAGATAGTGTATCTATTGATTATGGTATTATGGAAAAAGCTGATGATATATATGTTATTACTGGTGATTTTGGCTGGGATGATTTAGGAAGCTGGCCAGCTTTAGAGAGAATAAAAAAGGTTGATGATGATGGTAATGTTGTAGTTGGTAAACATTATGGTATAGATACAAAAAATTCTATAATTCATAGCCCTAATAAAGTTGTAACTACTATAGGTATGAAAGATGTTGTTATCGTTGATACTGAAGATGCTATACTTATTTGTGATAAGAAGAGAGCACAGGAAGTTAAAGAGAATAAGGAATATTCTAAAAAGATGGAGTAAAAGATTGTTTATAATATAATTTTTTTTTTTATATTCCTAGTTTTTAGTAAAATGAACTATAGACTTGTTCTTTATTTGTATTTTTTGAATATAAGAATTGTCATATTAATAATATAATAGATATAAAAACTGATATTAGCATAGATCTCTTCTTATTGGATTGAGTTACCCAAAGTAAAATAAGTAGAGGTCTTTTTAATCTGTATATTTATTTTGATACCCCAACTATCGATGAAACAACTTTTAATCTCCTCTAAACATTCTTGACAGAAGTAGAAAATTTATAACTTACCGTATCTCAACTCTCAAACATATATAAAATATTGCAGTATTTCTCAACACAGAAAACTTTTTTAAATATAGAAATTTATACAGGTGTATTATAATCATAATCTAAATTATTTCTAATTTCTTTGAAATTACTAACTCTACCATTTCTTTCAAAATTTCTAGAGGAAATCTGTGCACTTCATAAATCTCAACACCTTCCCCTCAACCACTAACTATTTTATCAATCAATGAAAAAAATCCAGCGTAAAAACATATTTCTTTATTCGATATTTTTTACTAGTTTTTTTAGTTATGATTTTGTAAAAAAGTAACTGAACAAAACAACTATAAAGTTTGTATTAATTACTATTTAAGTCTTCACTGCAACATAATGCAACTTATGTTAAATTCTAAAAAGGTAACCTGAAAATTTGGGTTTTAAAAAAAATAAATGAAATTACTGTGCATTAAACCTTGCAATCTAAATTTTTTATAATACTATTTTTATTAATTCAATAAGATATAAAATAAAAATTAATTAATATAATGTAATCTATAGTTTCATATATATAGTGATTATTTTTATAAATATTTTTTTGACTTATAATGTTATCTATAGTATCATTATATTAAAAGAGGGTATTTTTAAATTGAAAGGAGGCCCTAAGTATGAAAAAGTTATCTTCTTCAAAATTAGCAGATACTATAAAGTTAAAAAGAAAGGAAAAAAAATTAACTCAAAAACAACTAAGTGATCTAACTGGTATTAATCGAATAATGATAGGTCGTATAGAACGTGAAGAGTATATTCCTTCTATTAATCAATTTGAATCTTTAGCTGGTGCTCTAGATTTTAATATTACAGATATGTTTGTAGAAAAGCAAGAAACAAATTCATTTGTTGCTTTACAGAGTGAAGCTTTAAGTAAAAGTGAAAAAGATGGTGTAGAAAAACTCTTCACAATGATGTTAACTTTGAGGCAACAAATAGTTTTAAGGAGCAAAGCTGATGAAAAAACAAAGCGTTAATCTTAGTGAAGTTGAAATTGAAGAAATATATAAACTTGCAGAAAAAAAACGTCGTGAATTAGGCTTTGTGGGAGAAACTCCTATAGCTAATGATATTTTTACTATTCTTGATAATTTAAACATATATTTATTAGAATACCCAATAAAGATTGATGGAGAAAAACCTGCCTTTTCTGCTGCATTATTATATTCTGCTCAAGATGATAAAGAATTAGTTTTTATAGGATTAAATACGTCCCACTATTTTGATAGACAAATATTTGCTATTGCACATGAACTTTATCATTATTTCACAAAAACAGGTTCACATCTAAGCCGATTATCAGAAGACAATGGTAATGATAATATTACTGAAGTAAAAGCTAATCTATTTGCTGCGGAGTTTCTACTTCCAGAAAAAATACTAAAAAGTATTATTATTAATGAATTTAAAACATCTTCACTTGAATCTATAAAGATAAATACTTTATTACGATTTATTGCCAGACTTCAATGTACATGGTGGCTACCATATCGTTCACTTGTAAAAAGATTAAAAGAAATTAGTGTAATTTCCAAAAAACAATTTAGCTTATTATATGAAATAGAAGAAAGAAATAATAAAGCTAATTACTGGCGATTAGGAATGGCTATTAATAAAGAAATATTTTCAAAACTTAATTCTCATTCTAAAAATATTGGTACATCACCTAGTAATATAGAAAATATTATTCGAAATTTTGAAGATGAACTTATAGATGAAGATACTTTTTATGATGTATTAACTTTATTTAATAAAACACCTGAAGACTTTGGATTTGAAATAGAAGTAGATTCTGAAACAATAAATGAATTTAATAGTTTTTTTAATGAGGAGGATGATTATGAAGATTAATTTATCCTCCTTTAATCCTGCTTTAAAATGTATAATAAATGAGCCAAATCAAATTATTACACTTGATGCTAATTTACTTATTCCACCTAACAGAAGCAGATATAATAGGGTACCAATTTTTTCTTTCAGAAAATTTAAGAAATCATGGCTTGATCCATTATTTAAGGCTTTTCCAAATTTAGCTATTCATGAGGCTGTTTATAAAGAAATTATATCTCCGAATGTAAAGAATTATATTGACTCAAAAATAGATCATGACTCCTCAAAATTAATTATTCACAAAGATTCTTTACTTAACGAAAGTGAACGAGTGCTTAGAAATTCAATCGAAAGCAAAATTTATCCCTATACTAAATATAATCCAATTAATGACAATAAAGATGACCGAGGTGAAGTAAAATCACTTGCCTATATAGCAGTAAAAGAATTACTATATTTTGCAGCAAATGATTCTAATGCCATTCAATTAATAGAAAATTCAGAAGAATGGGGGACCTCTTTAGATAATGTACAAGTTATTAAAATGTATGAATTAATTTATTATTTATATAGGATTAATATTTGTAGTAACAATAAACTGAGATACTTATACAGATATCTATATCACTTAACAAAGTATGAGAAAAAATCAAATCCATCATGGGGGAATTTTATAGAAACCATAAGTGCATTATATTCTGATGAATAGCTTAAATTAATAATAACAAAGTTACTAATTTCAATACTAATTAATAACGAAAAAATAGATTTTATAATAATCTAACTAAAGGAATTTAAATATATTTATAATTCTTACAATTTTAAGAAAAATAGGTCCAAATAAGAGATGTGGCTCTAATAGTTATTTATAAGCGAAACTACCTTTATAGAAGAACAAAAACAAAAATACTTCAAAAGATTTAAACTTTGATAATAATCCAGGTTTTATCATATATAACTATCATAATATTTATTTTTCCTCTTTATAGCACATGAAAGTTAAAAATTTAGATATATTTTAGATCCAAAAAAAATGACGGAAGGTAATAGAAAGAATGGTTAATTATATGCTGAAATCTTTCAAAATAAGTTATTCTGATTTAATATATTTTGATCAAAATATTTTTAACTTTAATACTTCTCTTTCCTAAAATAATGTGCTAAAATATTTTCACATTATTATGGATTAAATATTTAAAGGCTCAACATTATAGTAAAGTTTCTGAACCTGATGAAAAAGACGAATATGATCATAATTGGTGGTTTTTTTGAAGAAAAAAAGATAATAGAATGTTTCATATTAAAATAAGGATTAGATCTAATAAAGGTAGAAAATAGGTAGTTTGCCTATCATTTAATCCAGCAATATATTCAATTGATTTTCCTTCTAAATATAAATAAGCTATCTTTTTTTTGACTTGTTAAAAATAAAGAACGAGGAGTTTTGATTATGTTTGATAATATTGATAAAAAGCAGAAAAAGATCGAAGAAAAAAAGACCACTACCCAAAAATACTTTACAAAGTTTAAGAGAAAAACTTATTTTAGAATGGATATATAATTCAAATGCAATAGAAGGTAACACTTTAACATTATCAGAAACAAAAGTAGTACTAGAAGATGGTATAACTATAGGTGGAAAAACACTAAAAGAACATTTAGAAATTGTAAACCATAAAGAAGCTATTAATTACATGGAAGATGTAATTAATAAGAACGAAAAGCTTTCAGAAAGACAAATAAAAAATTTACAATATTTAATACTTAAGGGAATAGATGATGAAAATGCAGGTAAATATAGACATGAGAAAGTAGTAATAAGTGGAGCAGAGCATGTACCACCTGCCCCGATATTTATTCATGATCAAATGGAAGAACTAATTAATTGGTACTATGGTGAAGGATTATCTCTTCATGCTATAGAAAGAGCTGCTAAATTACACACTAATTTTGTAAAAATACATCCATTTATTGATGGAAATGGTAGAACAGCAAAGATACTATTGAATTTTGAATTAATAAAAGCTGGTTATCCCAATTATAATTATCAAAAATGAAGATAGAGTTAAATACTATGAAAGCTTAGATAAAGCGACATACTAATGGAGATTATAATGATTTTATTAATTTAGTATCTGAATCTTTAAATAGAAGTTTAGATATATATTTAAATATAATAGATTAAATAGTTATAAATATATTCTGACATCATTAAATTTTAGATTACCTTTTTGTGCATTTATCAATTGACCAATTATGTTAATGAAATGTTTACATTAATATAATTTTTATATATATTGTAAACACTTTGTTGCTTTTTTATGTTATGAATGATACACTTTTTATAGGAGGTGAAACTAATGACTTCTTTTAATAGTATAGTTGGTAAAAGAATACAAAATTGTTTAGATGAAATTGGTTGGAGTCAATCACGTTTAGCAGAAGAATTGAATGTCTCCCGCCAAGTTGTAAATAAGATTATTCATGGACGGAAAAATATAAACTTAGAAGAAATAAAATTGATTGCTGATATATTGGGAATAAGTTTAAAAACTTTGGTACAAGATAAAAATGAAAATGAAATTGAAGAGGATCCTATTATTGCTTTTATGGGAGAAGTTAAAACTCAGGAAGCAAAAGATGGTCTAAATAAAGCAAAAGAAATTATGGATTTGATTATTTTTCATCGTGATATCAGTGAATCACATCAAAAGATATTTGATTAATAAAGGTGGCGATTTATATGGATTTATTAGAAGGGATAATTAAAAAAACCAATCCTAAATTATATAATAATATTGAAAAAGAGGTACTTTTATTTCAAAAAAAACATTCTGGGGCTCGTGATAAGGTTCTCCAGGATGATATATTTAGAATTATTGAAGAATTGGATGGATTAGATTTATTATTATTTCCAATTAAAGATGAAGAATTTTGTGGGTTTATCTGTGAGTATAAGGGCGAAATTTTTATTTATATAAATACCAATTTACCCCTTGCCAAACAAATTTTTGCTGCTGCTCATGAATTATATCATTATATTAATGATGGTCATAGAGAATTATTACAGAGTAATATCATTGATGAAAATGAAGAAGAAATATTAGAACTTGAAGAGAGCAAAGCTAATTTGTTTGCAGCATTATTATTGGTTCCAGATGATTCGCTAAAAAAGGAATTAGAACTGTTAAAAATTAAAACTGAAAATGATCTTGATCAATTAAAATTAATTAAATTAATGGATATCTTTGCTGTTCCCTATAAAACAGTTGTTTTAAGATTATTTGAAATTGAATTATTGAATGAAGGCGAAACAAAGAAATGGTTATCTATACCAGATAGAAGTAAAAAGCAAGGAGTATTTAAACAAATTAAAAAACATAAAATAGGTGAAAGGTGGCAGAAAAGAACTCGCGAAATAAAGTATAGTAATTTGCAGGCATTGATATATGATAATGATGAATTTGAACTTTTACCTAAAAATAAGATTAAAAAAGATCTTGCTTTTATTAGGCAAGATGATAAAAATGAGTGATAATGAGAAAATAGCATGTCTAGATGCAGATGTAATTATCAAAATGAATAATAATGGATCAAAGTTATTGGAAAATCTTTTAGATATTTTCTCTGAATGCTATCTTCATAAACATGTATATAAAGAAGTTATATGGCCGAAAGAAACTGTAAAATTACTTGATCAATTAATTGATAATGATGTAATTAAATTAATTACCGATAGAGATCTTTATAATAAATTAGAAATGAAAAAGATGTTTATATATTCACTTAAACAAGTTTGTGATATTTTTGGATTAAATTATGAAAATATCTATTATGATCTTGAAAAGTATATTGACGATGAGCAAAAGTTTTTTAAAAAATTGAAAAAGTTAGATGAAAATATTGAAGAAAATTTAGGAGAAATTCGTACTTTACAAATGATAATTTTATTGAGGGAAATTGAATGGAATAAAATTAATTATTTTATTTCAGATGACAGGAGAGCTTGTAATTCTATTATATTAAAATATGGTAGTACTCTTACTGAACAAAAATTGTATGGAATAAGTTTAATAAGTTCTCTTTATTTACTCAAAATAAATGGATGTACTAAAAATAAAGCATTAAAGTTAGTTAAAAATTTACCATCATCTAAAAGTAAAATTTTTTATGAAAAAAATCGTATGGATAAAATGGATAATAAAGAAATAATAAATAACTTATATGACGGGAATTTAAAATTGCTTAAAAATGGTGATTTTTTATTAAAATAAACATAACCATATGGAATCGGACGATTATGTAACCTTTTTAATTACACAAAAATATTATAATAGAAAAATCTAATATCTAATTTAATAATTAGAAGAGATAACTCCTCTTACTCTGAAAAACTATTATATTATTGCCAGTGTTTATATAAAATATTCATGGCACATTCTTATTTGATGAAGATAGTCAATCCGAGCTCTACGACTCTGTATATGAAGATATAAATATTAAATACCGTATTTCCGGATATAACCAAATGGAAAATAAAAATATGAGATTTAAAAATATTAAATTAATATTCACAGAAAAGGCACTTTTAGATAGTATTATAGATAACTTTGGTTGCTACAGTGCTAAAATTCTTGAAAAAATGTCTCTTTCTGAAAGATCTTGGAGGACTAACTAGAAAAAACTTGAAACCAAAAGAGAAAAATAATCAAATAATAAAAAAGATTTTATAACCGATTATTTTAAAGACGTTTACAATAAGTATGAAATGTTGAATGTAGGAGATATTAATGATTACAGTAAAGAACTATTTATAAAAATAAAAAAACATGATCTTCTATTAAATACTATTGCTCTCACTGGAATCATTTGAATTCTAGTGAGATTATTTTTTGCATTATATGTTACAATAGTAAATTTTATATTGTAATTAAGTAACATATTTGTTACAATATAAATACAAGAACTTGAATGAAAGGGTGACTGAAATGTTAGATTATGACCAAATCGCAAAAAGGTTAAAAGAAGCTCGGCTGGAAATGAATTATTCTCAGCAACAGGTCGCTGATTTTATTGGTAAAAAAAGAAGTCAAATATCTTATTATGAAACTGGTGCCAGAAAAATTAATTTATCTTTACTAAATAAATTTTCTAATTTATATGGTAAAAGTATTGAATACTTTATTGGAGAAAGAGACGAAGAAAGAAAATTAAAAATAGCTCATCGTTCAACGGATATTTCTAATGACGGTTTAGAAAAAATTGAATGGGCTAAGAATTTTGTGAATAATTTGTATGAATTAAAAAATTTACTGGAGGTAAGGTAAATGAGCAGGGCTAATAATCTCCTAGCTGAAACAAGAGCTATAGAAACCAGAAATGAATTTGGATTAAGCAGTACAACATCTATAAATATTTTTGAAATATTAAAATTTAATGCTAATATAAGTATTATTAAAATGCCCATTGATAGTGATTTATTTGGACTATTTATCCAAAAAGGTGAAGTGCAGGCAATTTTAATAAATATTGATACATCATTAGGTCGCCAGTATTTTACTGCTGCACATGAATATTATCATCTAAAATATAATGTGAATTTAAACGGAGTACAGGAACATTTAGAAAAAGAAGCCGATACTTTTGCTTCTTATTTGATAATGCCTCGAGAAGCCTTAAACTTTCATTTAAAGAAAAGATTAACTAAAAAAAATAAAAATATAGTTGATATATCAGACTGTCTATATTTAGAAAATTATTTTAAAATCAGTCATCAGGCACTTATTCTACGACTTAAACTAGATAAGCATATAAATAATAAAAAATACGAAGAACTAAAAGATATAAATATTATCAAAGAAGCTAGAAGATATGGATATTCAATAGAATTATATACTAAACCTAAGATTAATAAGGATATAGTTGTAGAATCTGAATATGCTGAATTAGCTGAACAAGCTTTAGAAAGTGATATTATTTCAGAAAGTAGATATAATGAATATCTAATTGAAGGTGGTTATGGTGATCTAGTTTTTGGTGATGGAGAGGATGAATGATACTAACTTAATATATCAGACTGATATTAAACTAGTTTTTGATAATGACTGTCTAGCTTCTTTTATCTGGATAAAGAGAATTGATATCTTAACAAATTTATATAGTGGTAGAATGTATGTACCTCAAGTGGTAGTAGATGAATTTAGTTTTTTAAAAAGATATAGTAAGTACAAATGGGTTTATGAAGACCTATTAGAAGCTATAAATAAAAATATCTTTAAAATAATTGAGATTAATAGTGATAGTCAATCTTTTTATGAATATACTAAATTGAGAAACATGGGTAAAGGTAAAGGTGAATCTGCTGCTATTGCAATTGCAAAAACTATGGACAATTATACTGCTTGCAATAACTTGAAAGATATTAGACCATTAATTGATAATAATGAAATCAATAATTTATTAACTTTTGATATTTTATTTGAATATTATCATAAATCTGATAAATCTATAAAAAGAATAGAAGCAATAATAACTAAAATGAGAAATAAAAAAAGAAAGTTACCAAATATTCAATTTAAAAATTATATTGAAGATAAATTTGATAATATTTAATAAAAATAGTAAGATCAAAACATTTATAAACATCAGATTATTGTATTATCTGTTTATATATTAATTTCAAATATCAATCCAGCATTAAACTAGGCAATGCTTTTTAGGCTATAATTACTAAAAAGTGCTACTTAATCAAACTCTAATTTTCTCCTATTAATATGAAAGTAATTTTGAATAATAATAAAACACATGTTATAATTACAGTAAATAGTAGGCTTTTATTGAATAAAGCCTATTTAAAACTGTTATCTTAAAGCTAGAAGGTGTTATTATGATCTCAAAAGAAAAAATAAAGAAAAATTTCAATAAAAATGGAGGATTTATGAAAACCTCCGAACGGTTAATGCAATAGATCTAAGGATATTATTGAGACTGAAATCCATACAGCTAATTAGAGCAACTTCTTGAAGAAGATAGACATAGTAAGATTAAACACGGGTACTATATTCTTGGAAATACTTATCCAAAAGAAGAGTGTTAATGAACAATTTATTGCTGCGGTAATGTTTCCTAAAGGTAGTAATTTATCTTGAAAGTGCACTAGTTCATATTATAATATAATTACTAATAGAATACCAGCAAATCATATAGCAAATTATTAGTAGATAAACACAGTAATCTTAACAAATATAATCCTCTAATTAAACATCTAAACCTTATTTTATTAAAGAACAATATCGCAAAATTGGCATCAAGATACATTACTATGGATAATCGTAAAATTACCAGATTTATGATATAGAAAAAACAATATGTGATATGTCTTAGATATGAAAAATGAAATTGACAATGAAGTATTTACAAGACGCATATAAACAAATTATATAAAAGATGATAGGACAGAAATATTGATAACTCTTACTAAAATATGCTGAAATAAACTGAATCTTAATAATAAAATACATAAATATATAGGAGTGTGGTTATAATAATGAATGATCCAGCAGCTTCTACTTTAGCTAAGTTAAAAAATAAGTCTAAAAAATTGAATTTACAATTTCAACAAGTTTTAGTTTTATTTAGTCAAGAGGAATTAATTCGAAGGATTTCACTATCTAATTATAAAGAAAACTTTATATTAAAAGGCGGTTATCTTATTTATTCAATAAGTGAAAAAAGTTTTAGACCTACAATTGATTCTGATTTTTTAGTTGTAAATTATCCTTTAAATATAAGAAAAATAAAAAAAGTTATAAATAATATAATTAATCAAAAAACTCAATATGATTATGTTAATTATGAAGTTAAAAGTTTTGAAAGTATTACTGAACAAATGAAATATGATGGTATAAGAGTTAATTTAATTAGTAAAATAAAAAATACGAGAACTCATATAAATATTGATTTTGCTACTGGAGATGATTATTTAATTTCTGAATTTGAAACAAGAAACCTTCGAACAATCTTAGAAGACTTTGAAAAACCAAATATTTTAACATATTCATTAGAATCTATTGTCTCAGAAAAATTAGATTCAATTCTTTATCGCATGGAACTAAATAGTAGAATGAAAGATTATTATGATATATACATTTTTGCTTAATAATTTTAAATTTTCAGGCGAAAGATTAAAAATTGCAATTCAAAAAAGACACTAACCAATAGGAATAGAAATTATTCTAATAATTCTATTAGTTCTTTAAATAGATTGAAAAATAATAAAGAACTTAAAGAAAGATGGGAGAATTTTTATAGTAAAATTCTGAAATGAATTGTATTTATTTTGATAAAGTATTAGAGGAAATAATTAATTTTTCTTAAAACTCCATATATAGCTTATTATAATTCTAGTTCAATTGATACTTTTTGGAGTCCAAACGATAAATCTTACCATTAATAATATCTCATGAAATATTAATGGTAGCAAAGTATAAATTCAATTGAAAACACTGATTTTCTATACAGTTTTATTGAATTTGAAAAATCAATTATATTTTTGTTTAAGTAGTAATAGGGTGAAGAAAATGAAAACTTTTTGTCCTGAATGTAGAAAAGAAGTTGATTACAAAATTAAAGATTTAGTTGAGAAAAAAAGATTTCGTGGCTTAGAATTTAAATATTACTGCTGAAAGAGCATATTGTACTAAGTGTGATAAATGAAATATTTCATTTCTGAACTTCATGATCAGTAATTTAGAAAAAATAGATAATGCATATAGAGAAAAAGCAAATGTTATTAAAATCTCTGAAATCAAAGAAATACTAGACCAATATAATACTGGTAAAAGACCATTATCTTTGCTTTTAGGCTGGAGTGAAACTACCTTGACACGTTATCTGGATGGTGATATACCTTCAAAAAGACATTCTGAAACTTTAAAAAAGATAAAATATGATTATAATTATATGAGTAAATTTGCAGAAAAAAATAGAGATAAAGTTACAGATGAAGCTTTTTATAATTTAACTAAGACTATAAATGATCTTTAACAAAAAGAACTGAAAGAAGAAAGAAAAATTTATAGTGAAATTATATATCTAATTAAAAAACTGGGAAAAATAACTCCTCTTACTCTGTAAAACTATTACATTATAATCAGGGTTTATATAAAATATTCATGACGCATTCTTATCATGATAAGAAATACTCTAAATGAAAATCTATCAAACTTTTCCAGATTTATAACAAACTAATTTGTAGAAAAACCATATTAATAATAAAACTCAATTGCTAAAAGATCATTTTAAATTATTCAATTTTAAAGATGATTTATTTGTTTTACATAAAATGTAGTGTTAGAATATATATAGGAGGTTATGCAAATGAACAGAGAAGATATTTTTACTTTCTTATCAAATAATAAAAAAACTTTAAACAAATATGGCGTTAAAAATATAGCTTTATTCGGTTCTTATGTTAAAGGTACAGCAAATGAAGAAAGCGATATTGACTTTTTAGTAGAATTTGAAAATAACAAAAAGAATTTTGATAACTATATGGATTTAAAATTTTTTTTAGAAGATAATTTAAATACCAAAGTTGACCTTGTTATTAATGAAAATGTAAAAGAAGAATTAAAAGAAGAAATATATGGGAGTGCAAAGTATGCGCAAAACTAAAGTTTATTTTAAAGACATTTTAAAATCTTGTGAAAAAATTATGGATTATTAAAAAAGTATAAATTATAATAATTTCAAAGATAACGAAATGTTGCAAGATGCTATTATCAGAAATCTTGAAATCATAGGAGAAGCTGTGAAAAACATCCCTATAGAAATAAGAGATGATTATTCAAATATTGAATGGAGAAAAATAGCTGGCTTAAGAGATATATTAATCCATGATTATTTTGGTGTCGATTTAGAAATTGTATGGAATATAATAGAAACTAAAATACCAAAATTGAAAATTACTATGGAAGATATTTTAAAATAAATGTTTTATTTAAAAAATAGCAAATTATATCTTGTGTTTTTAATCTTTATAAATAAATAATTGTTAATAAACTACTTAATAAGCATTAAACCTCTGCTATTCAAATTCAGAGGATTTTTTTAATAAAATTTTTAAGTTGTAATTTACAGTAAATCAAAATCTTTTGAGTAATAAAGTCTATATAACTTATTTTAACACTACTGCATGAGTTTTTTCTAAATAAAGTTATAAAATACAAAGGAATTATTTATGTTTTATTTAATAGTAAATAGAGGATACAAAACAATTGAAATGGGGTAACAAAATGATTGAAAAATTAATGAAATTATACAAAAAACCTTATCTAATAATTATTGACATATTTTTAATCAATTTAACTTTACTTTTTAGTTACATATTAAGATTTGATAGGTTCTTTTTAAATTATTTACAGTATGAATTTTTTATAGCAATAACAATATTTGGTATTATAGCTTTATACTTTACTAATATCTATAATAAAATTTGGCATTATGCCAGTATAGCAGAACTAAAGGCTATTATTAAAACCTCAGTTATAATAAATACTCTGTTTATTATATATTTATATTTCTTTTTAATTAGTTTCTCTAGAAGTGTAGTAATTATAAATTTTGTATTAAACATTTTTGTTCTAGGTGGTATTAGATTTTTATTAAGATTAATTAAAAGCTATTATATACAAAACAAAACTAATCATCCCCAAAAAAATGTATTAGTTGTTGGAGCTGGAGATGCAGGAGAACTACTTATAAGAGAATATCAAAAACATCCTGAATTAGGTAAAAACATTATTGGAGTAATTGATGATGATGACACTAAACATGGATTAGAGATACATAGTGTTAAAGTTTTAGGTGATAGAAATATCATACCTGATGTTATTGATGAATATCATATAGAAGAAGTTGTAATAGCAATACCTTCTGCAAAAGGTGATGATATTAAGGATATATATAATCTTAGTAAAGATGAAAATGTTAAAGTAAAAACTGTACCTAGTATACATGAAATTGTAGATGGTCAATTTAATATAAACCAAATAAGAGAAGTTAGAGTAGAGGACTTACTTAAAAGAGATCAAGTAGAACTTATAGAAGATGACATTTCAAGTTATTTAACTGATAAAACAATATTTATTACTGGTGGTGCTGGTTCTATTGGATCAGAATTATGTAGACAAAGCGCAAAGTTTAAACCTAAAAAATTAGTTATATTTGATATCAATGAAAATGATTCATACTTCTTACAAAGAGAACTTAATGATAAATACCCAGAATTAGAAGTTAATATTGAAATTGGTAGTATACGTGATAAAGAAAAAGTAAATAATAGTATGTTAAAATATAAACCTGATGTTATTTTCCATGCTGCAGCACATAAGCATGTGCCTTTAATGGAAAATAATCCTGAAGAAGCTATAAAAAATAATATTTTAGGAACTTTAAATCTTGTTGAAGCTGCAGATGATAAGAAGGTTGATAGATTTATATTAATTTCAACAGATAAAGCAGTAAATCCTACTAACGTAATGGGGGCTACAAAAAGAGTAGCTGAAATGATCATACAAACTTATAGTAAAAGAAGCACTACTAAATTTATGGCTGTTAGGTTTGGTAATGTATTAGGTAGTAAAGGTAGTGTAATACCAATATTTAAAAAACAAATTGAAAATGGTGGACCAGTAACAGTTACACATCAAAATGTTAAAAGATATTTTATGACCATACCTGAAGCTGCTCAGCTTGTAATACAATCAGGAGCAATAGGTACTGGTGGAGAGGTATTTATTTTAGATATGGGAGAACCAGTTAAGATTATTGATTTAGCTCGTGATTTAATTAAATTATCAGGATATAAAGAAGGAATTGATATTGATATAGAAATAACAGGGTTAAGACCGGGTGAAAAGATGTATGAAGAAATATTATTAGATACAGAAGATGATATGTCTACTGAACATGAAAAGATATATATTAGTAATTTAAATAATATAGAAGAAAAAGAAGTAATAGATCATATTAATAATTTAAATAAATTAGTTAATACTTCAGATAAATCTAAAATTATTGAAGAGTTGAAATTAATAGTAAAAGAATATGAACCTAATAATAGTATTCATTAATTCAATACATAGTTTATACTAATAATAAACCTTCGCATATTTAAGTGTGAAGGTTTATTTAGTTGTTTATTTTACAACTAAAAAAGCATCCTTTATTTAATTTTAATATTTTTAATTGATATAAAGAATTAAAACCGTGTAGGACTTTAATATGAATGTTTTTGATCATAATTAACTAAATTATCCCTTACGATGTTTAAATTTTTATAATTTACATTTACGCTCAAATAAAATATAATTAAAGTGTGAAAGTAAATGTGATGAACTAATTCTAACTTAAGATATACTCAAAGAGGACCTTCCCAACAATATTCATCAGTATTTTTAAAAATATTTTAAAAGAAATTTCATGTGGAATCCATTTAAGAATATATGTAATATAAATGAACTATATATTATAGTATAACAAAATCTGTTTTATATTAATGAAGCTATCTTACTTTATTAAAAGTTAATTTACTAAACGGGGTGTAATAATAATGAAAGCATATCAAATAAAAATAGAATTCGTTGATTCAAAACCAAAAATATGGAGAAGAGTAGTTATGCCGGCTGATGCAACATTTAATAGACTTAATGATGTGATACATATTGTTACTAACTTTAAAAGTGGATATCCCCATAGGGATTATCACTTATATGAATTTGATTTATCTGAAGATAACATTAAAGTGACCAATGATCAAGAAGCGTTTGAAGAATATAAATATTTTAAAAATAACACTCAAGAAATGAAGGATAAAATAAATAATATGCCTGATAAATTTGATGATTTTAAAAAACAAACATTAGAAGAATTAGAAACTGAAATCAAAAAACCCAGCTACATTAAAATAGATAAGTACTTAAAAAAGTATGGAGAAATAGATTATGTCTATGACTTTGGTGATTACTGGAAAATAAAAATTATATTTGAAAAAGAAATTGAAAGTTATGAAAAGGGTTATCCAACCCTTATTGATGGAGCCAATAATGCTCCTCCTGAAGATGTAGGTGGTTTACCAGGCTTTTATGATTTTTTAGAAAAGTATAATAATCCAAAACATCCTGAGCATGAATTTATAAAGGAATGGGCTGAAAGCCAACATTATCATGAATATAATAAAGAATGGATTAATGAATTATTAAAGTCTATAAAATATAAATAAGTCTGGGGGCTTAATTCCAATGGAAAAAGATATTTTTGAAAAAATAATTAAAATGCAAAAAGATGAAATAACTGAACATCATATATATACTAAATTAGCAAAAAGAACAAAAGATAAAGAAAATAAAGAGATAATATTGAGTATTGCAAAAGATGAATTAAGACATTATAATTTTTGGAATATGATTACTAAAAGTAATATTAAAGCTAATAAAATAAAAATATATTTTTATTACTTCATCTCTGTAATATTTGGGCTTACTTTCGGTATTAAACTAATGGAAAAAAGAGAAGAAGAAGCTCAAGATAAATATGAAGAACTTATAGAACAGTTTGAAGGAGCAAAAGAAATAATTGATGATGAAGAAGAACATGAAAAAGAACTACTAGATATGTTAGAAGAAGAAAGGCTTAACTATGTAGGATCTATTGTACTTGGTTTAAATGATGCTCTAGTAGAATTAACTGGTTCTCTAGCAGGTTGGAGTTTTGCATTAAAAGATACTGGTTTAATCGCTGTTACAGGCCTTATTATGGGTGTTGCTGCCTCACTATCTATGGCTGCTTCAGAATATCTGGCTAAAAAAGCAGATACAAACCATAAATATGCTTTAAAATCATCACTTTATACAGGTAGTGCCTATGTTATAACAGTCGTACTTTTAATATTACCCTATTTATTATTGGAGTCATATATGTTATCATTAATAGTCACTGTAGTTGTGGCAATAACAATAATATTAGTATTTAACTTTTATATTTCTGTGGCCAAAAATCTTAACTTTAAGAAAAGATTTTTTGAAATGGCAGGTATAAGTATAGGAGTAGCGGTAATATCATTTCTAATTGGAATAGCAGTTAGAACCGTATTGGGTGTTGATATTTAATCAAAAGTAATTATATAATATTTTTTTAGTTTTAATTTAAAATATAAATAAAATATTCAAAAATTAAGGAGTAAAATATATGGAGAAATTTAGTTATAAAAATTTATTACTATCAGTCGGAATTTTAATATTTTTAGTATTAATGTTAATACCAACACCAGATGGTTTATCATTAGAAGGCAAAAGAGCATTAGCAATATTTGTACTTTCTTTAACCCTCTGGGTAACAAACTATTTACCATTAGCTATAACTAGTATTTTAGGTATAGCTTTAATACCACTATTTAATGTTTTATCAGCAGCTGAAACATTTGCAATCTTTGGTAATAGAGCAGTATTTTTTATCTTAGGTGCACTAATAATTGCAGCTGCAATATATAAGACAGGTATTGCAAAAAGAGTATCTTATTTTTTCATCTCAAAGATAGATACCTCTTTTAAAAATATAATCTTTAGTATAATAGCAATATCCTATTTATTATCATTAATTATGCCTGAACATGCAGTTGCAGCAATACTTTTTCCAATTGTATTTGAACTAGTTAAATCATTAAAATTAAATCCTTTGGAAAGTAACTTTGCAAAAGCTGCCTTTTTAGCACTTGCTTGGGGTGCAGTTGTTGGAGGTATAACAACATTTCTGGGTGGTGCTAGAAACATTTTAGCTGTTGGACTATTAGAAAACACGTATGGAATTAGTATTAACTTTATGGAATGGATGAAATATTCAATTGTTTATTCACTTCCATTAGTTATCATCTCATACTATGTAATAATCTACTTCTTTCATACCGATGTAGAAAACATGAAACAAAGATTAAATTCAATTGGTAAACAATATGAAGAACTAGGTCCAATATCAAGAGATGAAAAGATCTTATCGGTTTTATTTTTAATTATTATTGCATCCTGGATGTTTTTATCAGGTCGTATTGATATCTCAGTTACAGCCATCTTAGGTGGAGTATTGATCTTTGTCTTCAAAATCATTGATTGGGAAGATATTGAAAGCTATATTAACTGGGGTATAATCTTAATGTATGGTGGTGCAATAGTGATTGCAACATCACTTACTAGAACAGGTGCAGCAGAGTGGTTGTCTAAATCAATATTTGAATACTTACCAGAGTCTCCAATATTAATCTTGGTTGTAATAATATTAATAACTAAGTTTTTAACAGAAGGTGTAAGTAATGTAGCAGCTGTAGCTATTGTATTACCAATAGCATTCAGTATGGGGAATATACTAAATCTTAATCCATTAATAATTACCTATCTTGTTGCACTTACCGGTGGACTTGCTTTTATGTTACCAATGGGAGCACCACCAAATGCAATTGCTTTTTCATCCGGATATTTAGAATTAAAAGAAGTTATTAAAGTTGGATTTATATTAAACTTGATTTCAATAGTATTATTGTATATAATTGCTGTCAGAATATGGCCTTTATTTGGATTAAAATTATTTCTCTAATTGGGGATAGTGATAAAAATGAAAAAAATTATGCTTTTACTTTTCAGTTTTGCAAAAATAGAAGATGTTATAAAAAAAGTTGAAAATACTATTGATGAAAATACTGAAGAACTACATCTAACTTTTTTTCAAAAGAAAGATGTCCCAGACACATTATCATCATTAATGGGTGTTTATTTAGGTGAAAAAATTCAAAAAGATGTACAAAATACTATACTAAAAGAATATTACAGAATGAAAGAAGAAGTAACTTATAGATTTACAGAAATAGCTGAAAAAAACAATGTTGAAGTTAAAAACAAACTATTTAGAGGTTATTCAAGAGATCAAATATATAATTATATTCATGAAAATGAAATTGAATATCTTATAGTTAATTACTTTAAAAATGAATTTAACTCACAAAAGGTATATAATGATATTGAAAAAGAGTTTTTAGAAACCTTAGATGTAAAATATAAACTATATAAACACAGTAATTAATATTTTATTAATAATATAGAAATTATGCTTTAATAAGTTTAATTTTGTTCTTTAATCGAGGTGAACCAAGAAGATGTTTTATATAATTGGTCTGTCTGTTTTATTAATAATAATTGCCTTTTATTTATTTTTAAATACTAAAAGTACAAAGTTCAGTAAAATAATATTTAATATAATATTTCTATTTAGCTTTTCATTACACATTTTGTTTTTAGTTTCATATTACTTTACAGGTGAAGGTATAAATGATGCAGTGCTTTATCATATTAAGTATGGTTTAGCAGGAGCAAGTTTTTTAGAGTACTGGAAAATTGTTCTATTTACTGTAATTTCATTTGTACTTATCTTTTTTGTTATCCATTATATCTTTAATAAAAAGAAAAAATATAAGTTTAGACATCTTTTTATTTATATATCATTTATAGTAATTAGTTTATCTATTATTATCAATCCGGCTTCATATGATTTATATAATATATATTTAGATAGAAATAGAGAAGCCAACTTTAATGAATACTATAAATCACCCAGTATAGAAAAGATAGGAGAGAGCAAAAACTTTGTCTATATCTATGCAGAAAGTTTTGAAAGAACTTACTTTAATGAGAAGCTTTTTCCAGGATTAGTTACAGAACTAAAAAAATTAGAAAAAAGAAGTACTTATTTTACTGATATTAGACAAGTTGCTGGAACGAGTTGGACAATTGGAGGAATGGTTTCCAGTCAGTTAGGAATACCACTTTTTACTCCAATAAATAATAAGGATATTGAAGACAATAATGATTTTTTACCTAAAGCAAAAGGTGTTGGAGATCTTTTAAGTAAAGAAGGATATTACTTAACTTTCTTTGGTGGTGCTGATTTAGAATTTCAAGAAAAAGGAACATTTTATAAAACACATAAATTTGATGAGATACAGGGACTAAATGATTTATCTAAAAAAATAGATGGTGAAAAGAATCTAAATAACTGGGGTATAGATGATGATAAAATACTTGAGTTAGCTTATAATAGATTTATGGAATTATCAGCTAACAAAAATAAATTTGGTATGTATTTAATTACATTAGGAACACATCATCCTCAAGGACATATACCTGAAGAGTATAGAGATATTATGTATAAGGATGGATCTAATCCTATTTTAAATGCAATAAAAGCATCCGATGTAATAATTTCTGAATTTGTAAATAAAATTTTAGATTCAAAATATGCAAAAGATACAGTAATTATTATTGCATCCGATCACTTAGCAATGAGAAATACTGCATTTGATAGACTAGAAGATGCAAAAAGAAGAAATATGTTTATGATCTTAAGCCCTGACCAAAAGGATTCTAAAAGAATAGATAAAAGAGGCTCTACTTTAGATATTGGACCAACTATTTTAAGCTTTATAGGTTATGATGCTCAAATTGCTTTAGGTAGAGATCTTTTAGATAATAATACTTCTGGTTATGAAATTAAAAAAATCCATGATAACTTAATATCATGGAAAGCAGAAATAAAAAACTTCTGGGGTAAATTAGCTGAAGATGATCTTATTGATTAATATTATTAATCATCTGGATGGCATTATGGTGTAGTTTGATTTCTAAAGGGAATTTTGGCCCTTTTTCGCCATCTATATTAGAATTATATGTATCAGCCTTATCATTATCAATTTCTATCTTAAAGTAGTTATCCTGGACGTATATAAAGTTTTTACTAGTAAAGTTTTCTTTATCTAATAAGTTCATAAGTAAAGTTGGTAATCTATAGAGTTGGTTGGTTTTAACTCCAATAAAGTCAAACATTCCATCATTAATTGAAGCAAACTTAGCTAAGTTTTGAAAGCCACCAGCTCTTTTACTATTTAAAACAAAAAACATAAAGAGATCTTCATCAATTGTTTGATTAGATGTTTTTATTTTAAATGGAATTGCTTTTATTTTAGGTATTTCTCTAAGACCATTGATATAATATGCTAGTTTTCCAAAAGTGTTTTTTAAATTAATATCAATTTCATGAGAAATACTAGAAAAAAGTCCTCCAACACAGACATTAATAAAGTACTTCTCATTGACTTCTCCAACATCTATACTATTAATATTATCAGTTAATAACATATCAAAACATTTTTCATAATTATTAGGAATATTTAAAAAGGAAGCAAAATCATTAACTGTTCCTGATGGAATAATACCAAGAGGTATATCTATACTTTGATTCATCATATCATTAACAATCTCGTTTACAGAACCATCTCCACCAGCAACTATAATTTTTTCATAACTATTATCTATACCTACTAAACCCTTATGTAAATCATTTTTTTCCATACTTCTATAAATATCTACCTTATAGCCCGCACCCTGGAATTTTTCTAAAAACAAATCTAGATAGTTAGGAAAATCTTTTGTACCTGAATAAGGATTATATATTAATTTTACTTTTTTCATTATTAACACCTACAATCTTTTATAAATTTAGTGTAAATCTTTATACTTATTATAAATCATTAAGATTAAATTAACAAATAATATAGCAAGGAGAAGAGATAAGATGATCTATTTGATAATTATATTAATACTAATATTTGTTTCATATAAACTTATTGGCATTCATACCCGTGATATTGAAATAAATAGATTAACAATTAAAAACAAAAAGATAAAAGAGGAACTCAATATCTTACATCTTTCAGATTTTCACTTTAACTTTGATAAAAAATATCAAGAGAAATTACTTAATATGATCAATAAGTTAGAATATGACTTATTAGTTTTAACAGGAGATTATCTAAACGGAGAAGAGTACTTAATTAATTTAGAACAATTCTTAAAAAAATTGAAAACAATAAAAAGGTTTATGCTGTTTATGGAAATAATGATCAGAAGTTCAAAGAAGATATAAAAAAGATATTTGAAGAAAATAATATTACTCTATTAAAAAATCAGAGTGAAGATACATTGGTTAATGATAATCATATAAACATAATTGGTGTTGATACACCTGATATGGGTAAAGATGATTATAATAAGGCTGTAGAAGGTATTGATTTAAATAATAACTTTAATTTATTACTATCACACACCTACCATATTACAGAAAAAGAAAAGTTAGAAAACATAGATTTAGTATTAGTAGGAGATACCCATGGAGGTCAGATTAATCTACCAATACTAAATAAAATAGCTAATAATAGAGTTTGAATTAAAGTATAAAGCAGGTAAATATATAATAAAAGACAAGATCTTAATTGTTAATAAAGGAATTGGAACAACATTACTTCCTATAAGAATTAACTGTAAACCGGAAATAGTACTATTTAAAATTAAAAGCAATTAATAAAATAATTTTCAAATTCTTTTTAAAGGACTTTTTAAAAGTATTATTAATATATAAAATATAATATGTAAAAAAATTGAAATATTGAGGATTGATCTTATGGATATTAAAAATTCTAAAGCCTTAAAAAAACATAATCAATATGCTTTATTAAATGAAATAATAAATAGGCAACCAATTTCTAGATCTAATTTAACTCAACACTGTAGATGTATCTCATACAACTATATCTTATCTAGTTAAAGATTTAATGGATAAAGGTTTAGTTGTTGAGACTACTGGTGATTCAACTGGAGGTAGGCCACCTAGAGTATTAAGATTTAAAGGTGATAATAAGTACATAATATCAATAAGTTTTGAAGAAAGAAAAATTGCTTATGCTATCTATAATCTAGATATTGAATTAATCGATAAGGAAATTATAGAAGTTAAAGATGAACTTTTTGCTGATATCATTAAAAAAGTTGAAAAGGTAAGTAAACTAAAAAATGAAGAGTATGATATTGATAAAGAACAGATATTTGGTATTGGTGTATCAATACCAGGTATCTATAAAGTAGATAAAGATATAGTAATAAGTTCTACAACTCATTATTTAGGCAAAATTAATTTAAAGTCTGAATTAAATAAGATATTTGATTATGCACCAATATATATTGATAATGATGCTAATTTATCTGTTTACTATGAATGGAGTCATATGTTAGATAAAGACTATGATAACTTAATTTATATTTATGTAGGAGATGGTATTGGTAGTGGAATTATAGTTAACAACAACTTATATACAGGCAGCCATGGTAATGCAGGTGAAATAGGACATATGAAAGTAAAATTTGAAGGTAAAAAATGTATTTGTGGTAGTAAAGGGTGTTTAGAAACGATCTCCTCAATAAAAGCTATAGAAGAAGACTTTAATCAAGCAGTGGATAACGGAGAAGACACATTTTTAACAGATCTATATGACTATCCTTTTAATTATAAGGAAATAATAAACGGCTATATAAACTATGATAAGTTAAGTAATAAAGTGATTAGTAGAGTTATTAAATATTTTGTTCTTGGTCTTTCTAATATAATAAATATGTTTGATCCACAAATAATTATATTAGGAGGTATCTTTTCTGAGTTTAATGGAAATATGATCGAGGACATTGATAAAAAACTAGAGAATTTATACTTTTCTGATAAAAATGATAGACCAAAAATTATTTATAGAAAAAAACAGTCAAACTATAAATTGCGAGCTGTGACTTCATTTGTATTTGATAAGTGGAAGGCAAATATATAATAGAAAGCACTTCAATATATTTTATTATTTTCAAATCCTTTGATAAATTATCTTAAAGAAAAAAAGAAACTTTTGAGGTTTCAAATACATTACTAAGAGGTGATAAAGATGTCTGATCCAATGATTAAAGATATACAAAGTCAACCTGAACATCTAAACAAGATTTTAGCTAAATATTTTGAAGATCCAAAGTATATAAAAAGATTAACTGAAGTAGTTCATCATATCGAAGATAATGATAAACCAATTCTTTTTGCAGGTATGGGTAGTTCAAACTATGCTGCAATATCAGCAATTAACATCTTATCTGATAAAGGTTATCTATGTATTAATCCAGATATAGACGAATTCATACATTACCAAATGAACTCTATAAATAGAGGATTTACTGTAATAGCTATTTCTCAATCTGGAAAAAGTGTAGAAACAAAAAAAATAATTGAAAAGTTACCTGATAATAATACTGTAATTGCTGTTACAAACTATGAAGATAGTCCAATTGCAAATATGGCTGACTATGTATTACCTATATTTGCAGGTACAGAAGCTACTATTTCGACTAAAACATATACAAATAGTAATTACTTACTTAATATTATTGCTTATTTGGTAGATAGTAATGATGATTTTGATATACAAAGACAACTAAATGATATAAAAAAAATAAATGATTTTATAGCAAAAGAAGAAGATAACACAAATAATCTACATAATCATCTAAAGTCTAAAGATAAATGGTCATTTATTTCAAGAGGAGATCTTTTAGCTACAACATTTATGGGAGCATTAATCTGTGAAGAGGGAACAGGACTACAACCTACAGCTTATAGTGGTGGTGCTTTCAGACACGGACCATTAGAAATTTCAGGAAACGATCATGGAGCTATTATATTAGCACATGGAGATCATACCTTTAATCTTTTAACAAAATTAACTGAAGAGATGGCAAAAAATGGTTCAAATGTAATACTATTAACAGATGAAAGTTATAATATTGAAAGTGAAAAAATACTTTTAAACAAAGTACCAAAAGTAAACAGATTATTGTTACCAACTATTTTTGCAGTTTCAATTCAACTATTCACTAGAGAAACCGCTTTAAACCAGGGTAGAACTCCTGGAGTTCTAAATAAGATTTCAAAAGTAACTGAAGAAGAATAAATATATATGCATAATTGATTTTTGCTCCCCAAGCTAACTGTTAACACAGTTGGCTTTTTTTATGTTTGCCGGGCATGTATTAAGTCTTTAGGGTGAAAGTCCCGAATCCCGAAGGCGATATAGGGATTAGCTGAGAGCAAGGGTGTCCTCCATGAGGAGGAATCTGAAGGAAGCTTAAAGCAAAATTCCGGTCTGAGGTACACGAACCACATTTGAGGCCTATGGTAGTAGGATGAGTTTGCATAAACAAAACAAAGTCCGTATCGTCCGAAAGCTACTGGGGTAAATGTGGCAGATATATGAAATGAAAGAGTTAATACTTAACCCGTGAGGTCTCATGGACACAGGGAGATGAATTTCAAGCTGTGGTTGAAACAAGATTTATCATGAGAAGTCAGCAGACGCCATAGTACTGAAAGTAATTTCAGGAAGGGCAGAACATTGAGGAGATGAAAGATTGGATAATTCATTGAACACGTTTAAAAGACAGCCAACTTCATATGAAGACTACCCAGAGGAAATAGGGTTGGAAACTCGAAATACTCAGGGAGTGTCCAGTGAGTCAATGGGATTATCCGATAAGAACATCAAATCGGAAATCAATACTGAAAAGCTACTTGAAGAAATTCTAAAGGCAGAGAATTTAAACAAAGCCTGTAGGCAAGTAGTGAAAAACAAAGGCAGCCATGGAATTGATGGTATGAAATATAATGAGTTAGTACCATGGTTAAAAGAACATGGCTCAAAGCTAATTGAAGAAATACTTAGTGGTAATTACCAACCTTCACCAGTTAGGAGGGTTGAGATACCAAAACCTAACGGAGGTATAAGGCTTTTAGGAATACCGACTGTAATTGATAGGATGATACAGCAGGCAATAAAGTTGAAATTAGACGACAAATTCGAACCAATCTTTAGCGATAACAGCCACGGATTTAGACCCAATAGAAGTGCTCACACTGCATTAAAACAATCCAGACAGTATATTCAAGCAGGAAATACCGTAGTAGTAGATATGGACTTAGAGAAATACTTCGATACAATAAACCATGATAAGCTAATGGCAGCTGTTAAAAAGCAAGTTAAAGACAAAAGAGTCCTGAAATTAATAAACAAATACTTGAAATCTGGAATTATGATTAACGGAATCAAGGTTAAAAGCGAAGATGGCGCCCCTCAGGGTGGACCATTAAGTCCGCTTTTGAGTAACGTAATGCTTGATGCCCTTGATAAAGAGCTAGAAAAGAGAGGGCATAAGTTTGTCAGATACGCTGATGATTGTAACATATATGTTAAAACTCTAAGAGCAGGTAAAAGAGTACTAGAAAGTGTCACTCGATTTCTTGGTAAAGAGCTAAAGCTTAAGGTCAATCAAGAAAAGAGTGCAGTTGGTAGTCCATTTAGAAGAAAATTTTTAGGATATAGCTTTTATACACGAAATGGTGAGGTTAGATTCAGAGTTCATCAAAAGAGTTGGAAACGCCTGAAAGAAAAGATTAAAAAGGTAACCAACAGGAATATAAGTATGAACTTCCAAGATAGGATGAAGAAACTCAACCAACTTATGGTAGGGTGGATAAATTACTATAAATTAGCAGACATGAAAGGAAGACTCAGAAATTTAGACTCAATGGATTAGAAGAAGAATCAGAGCTTGTATTTGGAAAAGATGGAAGAGAGTTCGTAGCAGATTTAAGTATCTTAAGAAATTAGGATTGAGTGCTGGGAAGGCTTGGCAGTTTGCAAATACAAGAAAGAGCTATTGGAAAGTCTCCAATAGCCCTATTTTAGCTTTTACTTTAACTACGAAGAGGTTGACTGAACGTGGTTACAAGAGTTTTCTTTCACAGTATACGAAAGTAAGATTGTCTTAATGAAGCGCCAAGTACGGAACCGTACGCTTGGTGTTGTGAGAGGACGGTAATTAAAATAATTAATTACCTCCTACTCGATTTTAAACAAAAATTTTAACTAGATGTAAAAAAATATTCCGTACATGTTGTATTAAAGTAATTTAGGAATAAAGAGCAAAGAACCCACCCTTTTTTCAAATGGGTGATGAATATGCTCGGTTTTGATTTTGTCATACCATATGTAACATCAACAACTTTCTATTAAACTTGACTTTATAACTTGCTGATAATATACTATATGTAAGAAAGGTGATGGCTATGGGCAACAAAAATAACTTGGTTCACGCACGAACTTGTGTTTATAATGTCGGATATCACATTATCTTTACAACCAAATACCGAAAAAAAGTTTTCAAAGACGAGATTGAATCTAGACTTAAAGATATCTTATATCAAGTAGCCGATGATAAAGAGTTTATTATCGAAACGATGGAAATAATGCCAGATCATGTTGATCTGTTTGCAACAGCTCACCCTAAAATTTCTCCTAGCTATATAGTCAAAATGGCTAAAGGAATTACTGGGCGATTGCTTTTAAAAGAGTTTGATAGTTTAAAACAACAACTATATGAAGGCCACTTGTGGAACAAATCTTACTATGTTGAAACCGTTGGCAATATCTCTAAAGAGTCTGTCAAACAGTATATCGAAAATCAAAAAGACAATTAATCTTTTTAAATTGCTATAAGAAAGGAGGTGTAAGATCGATGAAACTAGCTGAAAATTTTATCTTCAAGCCAAACAAAACGCAACAGATTATACTTGGCTGTCTAGGATATGCAAGTGCAAGATTATATAATGTCGGCAACTATGAACGAAGAAATCACTCTAAAGACAGTGATAAAGATTTTCCTGACTGGTATAACCAAAAGAAAGAACTAAAAGATCATTTTTGGTATAAAAATCTACCATCACAGACAGCCCAAGAGACTTTAAAGTTCCTATCAGACAATTGGAAATCCTATTTTAAATCTCTCAAAGACTATAAATCTAACCCTAACAAATATACAGGCAAACCTAAACCACCATCATATAAGCCTAAAGACGATAAATTCAATTTCCGTTTTCTTAACCACGGGTTTAAGGTTATAGATAATAAATTAAGATTATCGATCCCTAAACAACTAAAGGATTATTTAAAAGATGAATACTCTATCAACCAAAAATTCTTATGGATAAAAGTGCCTAAAGAGCTTTTATCTGATGATAGAGAGTATATTTTAAATAATACTACTAGATTAGAGTTTAAACCTTTAGTTAATGACAATTATAAACTTATCCTAACTTATAAAGTCGATACACCACAAATTAAACCCGATAACGGCAATTATCTGTCTATCGATCTAGGAATTAATAACCTTGCAGCTTGTTATTCGAACAAAACCAAAGAGAGTTTTATTCTAGATGGCGGTCAATATTTAAGTATCAGTCGGTATTTTAACAAGAAGATAAAACACTTTCAATCTATCTTAAACTCACAAGGCAAGCAAACTTCTAAACGATTAAAACAACTATACCAAAAACGAGATAGACAGATTAGACATCTAATTCATTCTGCTACTAAAAAGATAGTTGATTATTGTATCGACCATAACATTAATAGAGTTATAGTCGGCAATATCAAAGGTATCAGAGGCGATAACAATATCGGCAAGGTAAACAACCAAAAGCTACATCAACTTCCTTATGAAGAAATATACCACCAATTAGAGTATAAGCTCAAATTAAAAGGTATCAATTTAATCAAAAAGAATGAAGACTATACTAGCCAATGTAGTCCTTATACCAAAAAGGTCACTAAAAAATATGCCCAAGGTTCTAACCGTAAAAAGCGAGGTTTATATGTAACCGAAAATAAAACCTTTAACGCTGATACTGTAGGTGCTTTCAATATTTTAAGAAAATATCTATACCAAAGACGCAAAGGTCCTGATATTGACCTCAAAGTTGAAGGTTTAAATAATCTAATCAAATACTCATGGAACAGCAACCAATTTGTAGCTTAAACTTTTTAATTAAAAGTATCTCCGAGTCTGTAACAAGATAGGAGTAGTGGGTACGGACTACCCGAATAGGTAACTTGATCGATATTGCGGGTGAAATTCATCTTGTGTCCCATAAGATCAAGCGACTATGAAGCTCGGTATTTCAATGCCGAGTAGTTCACATATTATAATATTAATAACAAAGTAAAGAAAGGATGATGATTTTTGACAGAAGATAATATAATCAACATCGATGATTTTATTAAAAACAACAGTCAAGATAGTTTTTGAAGATGAAGTATTAGAACCAATAAAAAGTTATAAAATTCCCAGAAACGAACCATGTCCCTGTGGAAGTGGAAAAAAGTTTAAAAAATGTTGTGGTAAAATAACACCTGAAAAACCGATCACATATTACCTAGATAAACTTGAACCACTATTTAATAATTTTAATGGTTCTGATAATATTGATTTAGCTAAATATTTTGAGATCATTAAAAAAGCTGATCAAGATTATCCAGTAGAACCTATATTCTCAGAAATGGCAGGTGTAATTTCTTATCATTTAAATAAATTTGATCAATCAGCTAAATATTTAACAAAGTATTATAATATAGTGCAAACAGACCTAGAAATGGAGTTTTTGCTATATTTAATAGATAGTTTAAATCAAATTAATGAATTTGAAAAATCTGAAGAAATTTTAGAAAAAATGATAAACATTTATAATAATCATGAAATAAATTTATTAATGACTGAAGTTAAATTGGCTTTAGATAAGACAGAAGAAGGATATGAATATGGTCTTGAATGTTATAAAAAATCTGATTATAACCTAAATGTATTAAACTTAATATTAAATGTATTTTTTGAATATAAACTTATTGTAAAAATTATTCCTTTAGTAGCAGATAATTATCATAAACTAAAAAATTTAAAGGAAGAACAAAAAATTTATTTTAACTTTATAGAAGACTTAATTGAAATTGTATTTTTAACCAAAGATCCTTCAACTTTAAAAAATAAAGAAAAGGCAAATTATCTAGAAATAATAGCCAAAATATTAGAAATTGTTAACTCAACTGATGGTTTAATTCAGCATAATTACAATAAAATGAATGAGATGATATCTGATGAATATGATTTATCATTCTTATTACTCCGACTATTTGAAACATTACAAAAATATGAATGGATAGTAGAAAACGAAGAAATATTAATGGAATTAGCTGATAATCAAGATATATTACATGACTTTTTTATTGAGGCAAACTATAAATCTGGAAACTATAATAGTGTAATAGATAATCTATATGAGATTTATGAATTTAATTTCTTGAATTCTTCTGATCACTTTATTATACGAGATTACACTAAATACTATGTCAAAAGTTTATATTATATGAAAGATGATCATAAAATTAAAAAACTACTTTCATTTTTAACTAAAAATTTAAATAATGATACACTCAATTTTATTCTTTCTTCGATTGATAATGAAAATTATATTAATACTTTAAATCTTTTAGAATACTTAAAGTCAGTTGATGAAGATAATATGATCAATACAGAAAATTTATTAGAAATTATTCTTTCATTTATAGTAAGAAAAAACTTAAAATATGCTGATAAAGATACCCTAGTTAAAGAAGATTACAAAAAAATCGTTGAATACTTAGATGAATATAGTTCTTATAATAATAAATCATTCATCTATCACTTTACCAATTGGTTATTAAATAAAGTTGAGGAAAAAAGTTATGATATTCCATTAAAAGAAATTATTAAAAAAGACTGTAATCATTTGTTTTCTGTTGAACTAAAATATCTTGTTATATTAAAATACTTAGATCCTAAAATTATTATTAACAATCCTCCCGATAAAGAATTTATAGAAGAAAACAATTTAACATTTTTTAAAGACATTGCAAAATTTATAAATAGAGATATTGAAGATTATGTAGAATTATTAGATACTTACCCTAATAATTACCTAAGAATTAATTTGATTTTAAATGATATTTTAACTAATACCGAAAAAGAAACATTATATTAAACTTTAATATTTTTTAGTGGTGAGAAAGTTTCTCACCACTTTTTTCTTTTATGTTTAATTCAATGATTGATATTACTGCTATTTAAAGATATAATAAATTTAAGAAAAATATGTAAATATCTTAAAGGAGTGTTTACCTTGGCTCAAAATCAATATATGCAGGTTAAAGATACTTTATCAAAAGCTATTGAGTTTAAAAGAATAAATAAGTATTCTGAAGCTAAAAATATTTTAAATAGTTCATTAAATAACTATCCAGATAATAAGTATTTGAAAGCCAGTTTAGCAGATACCTTATATCAATTAGGAAAAAACGAAAAAGCATTAACTTTAGCTGAAGAAATCTTAGTAGATTATCCAGATGATTCTCGTGCTTTAATAGTAAAAGGTAATGTCTTTTTTAAAAAAAGAGACTATACTAAAGCTTTAGAGTTCTTTTTACAAGCAAAGGAAAATAATAAAAGTGAATACTTACTTTCTAGGTTAATTAGAACACATCTACAGCTTGAAAACTTTGATAAAGCACTAGAGATTTGTCAGAAAAAACTTGATAAAGAGCCTGATAATAACTCCTTTAAAAAATTAATGGCCAGTATTTATGAAAAAATGGGTGAAACTAAAAAGGCAGCAAAGTTCTATGATGAGTACTTAAACAATAAACCTGAAGACGAATTTGCTTATAAAGAAAAACTAAAATTAAAAATGGAAAACAAAGAACCTAAAGATGCTGTAAAAGAACTTAAAGCATTATTAAAGATTGGTGATAAGAAAAATAATGTATTTTTACACCATCTTTTAGCTGAAAAGCTAGAAAAGTTAAATAGATATGAAGAAGCATTAAAAGAATACGAAAAATCACTTGAGATTGAACCAGGTAATGAATTTGCTATTAAACAAGCTGGTTTTTCACTTTATAGGATGAAAGACTATGATAAATCACTAAACTATCTAAAAGAAGCTTTTCGTAATGACCCTGATGATTACTATATAAAATCAACATTGATTAAAATATTTGAAAAAACAGGTCGAATTAATGAAGGTATAGAATTTTTTAAAGAAATCATAAATAACAACCAAGGCTATAATAAGTTATGGGGAACTATTAAAAAACTTAGTAAAAAATTGGGTGATCAAAAAAATGAAGATTAAAGACCTTGTTAATATAAAAGATGTTAGAACCGTTGTTCAAATGGCTGATATTAAAGATCCTAAGTTAAGAGACTTTTTAACTGAAAGTTTTGTGGTAACTGATGAAGTTAAAAAGGTGTTTTTATCATTTTTTAATGACTTAGTAAACAAAGATGGTAAAGGATACTTTATCGAAGGAAACTTTGGATCTGGTAAATCACACCTATTAAGTGTTTTAAGTCTTTTAATAAATTATGAAAAGTCCTGGGAACATATCTTAAATCAAAATAAAAATTTAAATAAAATAAATCAGCTTTCAAAAGATGTTATAAACAACAACTATATTACTATTAACTTATCTTTAGTAGAACATAGTAATAAAGAATACCTTGAAGATATAGTTATGGAAGAAATCATAAATCATTTTAATAAAAGTAATCACACTGATTCTTTTAACTTCAAAGGAGAAAAAGAGTTCATAGATAAAATCTCTGAAATTATTAAAAATGAACACGAAAATAACTTAAAACTATTTTTAAAAGAAAATGAATTAACTGAAGAAAAACTATTTCAACCTGGTAATCTATTTCTAATTGAAAAACTACTTACCAGGCTTAACTTACCATACCGTTTTAGCTATAACCGTCAACAGATCTTTGATCAAATAACAGATATTATAAATAAAAATAATTATGATGGACTTGTGATTTTAATTGATGAGCTATCAGAGTTTTTAAGATCAAAACCAGATGGCAGGAGATTTAATGAAGACATCAGATTTCTACAGTTTTTAGGTGAGTATGCTAAAAGACAACCCTGTTGGGTATTAGCTACTTTACAGGAAGAAATAGAAAAAACAGGAGAGACTACACCAGAGGCATTTAATAAGATTAAGGATAGATACCCGAACCGCTTTTATTTAACAGGCCAGCATATAAAAGAATTAATCCATAAAAGATTAATTGAACTAAAAGATGGTAAGGAAGATGAAGTAAATAAGATCTATGATGAAATAAATTCATCCTTTCCTGAAATTAACTTTTCTAAAAGCGATTTTTTAGAGCTTTATCCAGTTCATCCCCAGGCAATCGATCTTTTAGATAACTTAAAACCACTTTTTTCTCAACATCGTGGTATTATTGATTTTATCCATTACCGCCTAAAGGGAGATTCTAGCCGTAATATAGATTCAATGATGGACTTAGATAAAAATAATCTTTTGACTGCTGATAAAATTTTTGACCACTTTGTTGGTCGGATTCGTGAAATGATGGAGACAAGTCCATTCTATACTAAGGTATATAAGTACTATAAACAAGAAATCGATGGTTTGCTAGATTCCGAACAAAGAGAAACCGGAATGAAAATCATAAAGCTATTAATCCTATTTAGTATTTCACCGATTAACAAAAGGTATAATGTTAAAGATATAACTAACATGTTATTAGAAAAAATTACAGATTTAGAGCCAAATATTAACTATGAATACATAGAAGATATTTTAAACCGACTTTACCAACATGGAGCATATTTAGTTAAAGAAAAAGGGGAAGATAAAAAGCTTAATAAATACTATATTGACCTTGAAGCAGATGTAAATCTAATTATAAAAAGAAGGACAGAATATATTAAGTCCAACCTATTTGAAAATGATAAGCGACTTTTTACCAAATTAGGTAAAAATGTAAAAGAAAAGTTTTTACCTTTAAATAATCTATTTAATAACTCACGACAAAAAAGAACCGTTAATTGGCAAAATACAGAAAGAAACGGATTTTTATACTTTATTCCAATTCGGGAAATTTCCATTGATAATATTAAAAAGACAGCTAAAAGACTTACCAATGATGAAGAAGACTTTATGCTTATAATCAGTTATGCCCTTGATGTTGAAGAAGATAAAAAATACTTAAACAACATTTTATTACCAGAACTCTCTGAGGAAGAAAAAAATTCTTTTAGTTTTTGGATTCCCAATGAACTTGAGGATAAAGAATTTTTAGAAAATGTCTTAGCACAGATTATTTTATTAGAAAAGTATGAAAAAGAAGGTTCAAAAACATCTGAAAAGATAAAAAAACAACTGTTAGAACTAATCTCTGAAAAAACAGATCGAATAAGCAAGATCTTTAGAGATGCCTACTTTAATGGAACCGTTATTAATGGATTTAAAGAAGAAATTATTAATTTAGATGAATTAGGATTTTTACCTTTTCAAAGATTTTTAGATAAAATTGTAGCAAATCTATTACAAACTAGATATCCAGACCATAAAAAGATATCACCTTACCAGAGTTTTTTAAGTACAGACCGCATAGATGCTGTTTTAGAGGACTTTATTACCAAAGGTGATGTAGATGATTTAAAGGAACTAAGTGGCCGTGCTCTGGATGTAATAGACAATTTCTTAAAACCAATGAATCTTATTAAAAAACGGAAAAATGGAGTTCGTTTAACCATTAATCCGGGCAAAAATGAATTAATCAAAAGCACATTTAACTTACTAGATAATGAGAGAACAAGTTTAAATGAGGTCTATATGAGTTTAAGAAAAAATAGATTTGGCTTATCTAAAAATCAGTTTAAGCTCTTAATTTATTCCTTACTTTATTCAGGTTATTTAACTGCCTATAGTGAAAATCAAAAAATTAGCTTAAAAAACCTAAATGCCAGAAACTTTAACCGAATTAAATATCTTGGCTATGGTGAATTAATCGGTCAAGAATACCAAGCTGTCTTAAGTGACTGTGTATTATTACCATCAAAATATAAAAAGCGCCATTTTTCATTACCATTACAACAAAATATCTGGCAGTATTTAGTTGATAAGAAAAAAGAAATGTCAAATGATTTAGACAGTATGCTATATCAGATAGAACGCCTTGAAAATGATAAAAACTTTGAGCAGTTTAATCTTAGTCAAGTTATAAGCTATATTAAAAAATTAAAAGAACTTTTCTCTGAAATTATGGTAAGTTATTCATCAGAAGAGGGGTTAGAACGTTTTGCCAATAAGTATCGTAATATGCCAAACATTGATAGTTACTTTAATAAATTAGAGGATATCAAATACTTTTTAGAAAATGATCTTTCAGAATATAGAAAGATTAAAAATTATTTAACAGATCCTGATCTTATTATACCTAAAAAGGAAAAGTATGGACAAATAAATGAACTAAAAGATAGTTTGTTACTTTCTCTTGATGATGAAGCTGTTTTATACAACCAAAATTTCTTTGCTGATCTAAAAAATATGTTTGAAAAGTTTAAACAAGAATATATTGATATCTATCAAAAAGAACATGAACAACAACTTGGGTTTAATAGGTTTAGAACCTTAGTTGAATTAAAAGATAAAAAAGGTTATCAGATCTTAAATTACTTTTCAAATTTAGAATTAATATCTGTAAAAGATGACCTTGTTAAAGTAGATCGTTTAATTTCAAATGCTTTAAGTCAGCGCTGTAATAAAAATACTTTAACTAGATTAAATAATAGCCCTATTTGTGAATGTAATTTTAAGTTAGGAGATCAAATTAAATTACCTTCAATAAAAAAATTACAATCAATTATTGACTCAGGTATTAAACAGTACTTAAATAAGTTAAGAGATAATAAAACAAAAGAACAAATTAGTGAGTACTTAGATAATATGGAAGCAGCGGGAAATAAAAGGTTTGCAAAACCGATTAGAAAGTTAATTAATATAAAGATCGATAACAGTCTTTATCAAAACTTAGAACAAATACTTAATAGAAATGTTATAAATAGAATTAATACTGTACTTTCAGGTAATGTATCAATTGTTGAAAGGAGTCTTGATGAACTCTACGAAAATCTAGTTGATCGCAGTTTTTCATATCAACAGATAAGAGAGATCTTTCATGAATGGCTTAAAGGTAGCTCTACTTTAAATGATAAAACCTATGTCAAGGTAAAAGGTAACTTAGGACAAAAGACTGATAAAACTGAAAATGAAGATAAAAAAGAATTAATTATTGCATTTTTAGATAAAAATTATCCTGATTTAATTAGTTTTATTAACAATACAAATCTAAATGTCTTTATAAAGCTATTTGCTGTAAATAGCTGGAAAAATATTTATCATATCAATACCAATTTAGAGGACTTAGTAGAAAAAATAATATATGAGAATTCTGCATTAATATTAAAAGAACTTGAATATGATAAAAGTATAATAAATACATTAGAAAAACTATATGAAGATATCTACTATTCAGAACAAAATGTTGAAATTAAAAGTATTATAATGGAAAAAATAGATAGTGTTGATTTGTCTGATCAGCTACTTGACATCTTATCACCAGCAAATTTAGATGAGTTAATTGATGCAATTGAGATAGAGGAAATTTCACAGAAAGTAATCTATAAACTACTTGTTCAATTTATTAAAATAATAGAAAATTCTCATTTTAACTATCAAGAAAAAGAGAAGTTTAAACAAAAGACAATAAATATTAAAAAGAACATAAAATCAGATCATATTTTTGAATATAAAAAGCTAGCCTTAGATTTAATTATTAATTACTTATCTTTAGAGACAAGTTTTAGTTTTCTTGATTTCAAAGACAATATCAGTGATCTAAGAGAATGGAAAGAAGTCTATCAAAATTATCTATCTAACATGGAATTCAACTACTATCAACTCTTATCTTTAACCACTAGTCTAAACTTAAAAGATGTTTTCCCGCAAAATGTCAAGTATAAAAAAACCAGACAGACTTTAAATAACTATAATAAACTTTTTGCTAACTTTTATGATAGTAGAGATATATTAGGAGAAGACAGTGAAAAATTCATGGGTAATAACTTAGTATATCTTCTTAAAGAAAAATATCCTAAACTTATAAAAAAGATGAAAGTAGATCAAAGTTATTGTATTATGTTAGATGGAATGAGATGGGATATTTGGGAAATGATAAAAAATACTTTAACTGATCGGTTAGCTGTTCGCTTAATTGAAGAAGACTCTATATTTTCTCTAATGCCAACAAATACAGAAAAACAAATTAATACCTTAAAAGATTCTAATATAGATCTTGAAGTAATTAATCAATCCAATATTATTAATAATCTTTCTGAACTTAGACAAAGTAAAAATAATGAGCTTGATTTAATCAAGTTTTCATTTATTGATGATAAAGTTCATTCTGTTAAAGATGATTTTCATAAATTCATGGAAGAAATTGATTTTCAAACCAATAATAGATTAATCCCATTTATTGAAAAAATTGAATCTAAAAGTGGTATATTAATCTTTTCAGACCATGGATTTAAAATAAACCATGGATTTAATGAAAATAATAAGCTTGAAGAACCACGTTACTTACATGGTGGTAAGACATTCCATGAAATAATAGTACCCTGGGCTTTTATGTATAAACCATAAATATAACTGGATGTGTAAAAAATGAAAACTCTTTTTGAACATAAACAAGAATTAATTAAAAATTTAACAAAAGATGGATTTAAAGCTAAAGAAAAACAAATTGATTATGATGAAGAACTTTACTGTATTAAATCACAAAAGAAATTTTTTATTTTCTTTAATCGAACCTTTATTTATATCTTAACCAAAGAAGTTGATTCTGATAAGCTAAAAGAAATAATTAAGTTAGTTAAGAAAAACTTTTTATCATACCACATTATCTGGCTTGTCGCAGAATCTTTTACAGATCAGGTAAAAGAGTTTGCTGAAGATAACCAACAAATCGGTCTTCTTGAAATTAAAGTGAAAGAATAATAAATAAAAGGGTGGTTTGTTTATGTTATTAAAAAAAGAAAGAAATAAGATTGTTGAGTATGGGCTTAAACTTAAAGAAAAAAACTTAGTAAAATTAACCGGTGGTAACTTAAGTATATATAACAGAAAAGAAAACTTAATTGCAATTTCTCCTTCTGGAGTACCATATGAAGATATTAAAACAGAAGATATAGTAATTATAGATCCAGTAGGAGAGATCGTGGAAGGAAAGAAAAAACCATCTACAGAATATAGGATCCATACTAGAATATATAAAAATCTAAAGGAAGTTAATGCAGTTGTTCACACACATCCAACATATTCAACAACAATATCCTGTATGAAAGAAGAAATACCACCCATCCATTATTTAGTAGCTTATGCTGGAAAGAAAGTACCCTGTGCTAAATATGCTTCTTTTGGAACAAAACAGTTAGCTAAAAACACTTTAAAAGCATTAGGTAAAAAATATAAGGCTGTACTTTTAGCAAATCACGGATTAGTAACTATCGGTAAAGACATTAAGGAAGCTTTAACAATTAATGAAGTTATTGAATATGTTGCTGAACTTTACTATAGAACTAAGGCTTGTAATAATCCTAAACCGTTAAGTAGAAAACAAATTAAAGATGCAGTAAATAGAATAGAAGACTATAAATAATATGAGCTTGTTTTGCTGATAGATATGGAATAATATTATATATTTACTTTAAATTGTAGGCTTTTGTGACAAAAAGCCTACTTAAAAATATTATATAAAAAGGTGTTATTATGATTTCGAAAGTAAAAATTAAAAATAAATTTAATAAAAAAACCTTAATAATACTACTGTCTATTTTAATATTATTAATGTTTAATCCTCTAATTAGAGCAGAGAGCATTGATATAGGGATTATTAATCCCTATGAAGATATCAACTGGGATAATATAAATTATTATAAAGCCAATCTTCATACTCATACTAAAAACAGTGATGGCTTTCATACAACAAAGACAGTCATTGATGAATATATTAAAAACAATTATGATATTCTAGCAATAACTGATCATAATAAGTATACTTGGCCCTGGGAAGATTACGGAGTTAATGTAAACGAGTTGAAGATTAGCCGTATTGCTGGTTCAGAAATTAGTAATACCCACCATCTTGGGAGTTATTTTAACGATTATGCTAGCAAAGAAAGAAATGAAGATATGGTATTATCAGAAATAGAAAAAAGAAATGGATTAGCAGTATTTTTTCATCCAGGAAGATACAATAAAACAATTAAGTGGTATAGTTACTTTTTTAAAGAGTATGATCATTTAGTAGGAATCGAAGTATTTAACAAAAACGATAGATATCCTAGGGATAGAAAATTATGGGATAGATTATTATTTGAATTAATGCCCGATAATCCGGTATGGGGTTTTGCTAATGATGATATGCATAATATTGCTACTGATTTTGGTTGGCATTATAATGTGTTTTTACTTACTGAAAATACAATTAAAAATATAAAGAACGCTATGATGAATGGTCATTTTTATATCTATAATCCCCAAGAGCAAAAAGAAGCCATGCAGTTTTATATTGAAAATATAAGTGTTATTAATTCTACCATTGAATTATCAATTAAAGGGGAATACAATAAGATAGAATGGATTTCTTTTAACAGTATTACTCAAAAGAGTGAAGTAATTAAAACAGGTAATTCAATAGACCTTTCTGAATATATCTTAATAACTAACTTTATAAGAGCTAAAATAACTGGTGATAAAGGTATTATTTATACCCAACCCTTTGGAATGAAATTTTAGGAGATAAACTATAATTTTTAATATTGTTTTAGATAAAAACAAAATTAATGAGATTTAACCTATATCTCCTAATCCCAAACGGTTAATTGAAAACAGATTAAAGCTGTAGTAAAAAAAAATAGAAGACTATAAATATGATCAATAAATTTAAGAATACGAACATCTAACTTCTTTAAGTTCAAACTTTATTTTAATTTTGCCTGCTGTTTCCCAATTGTATAAATAATGATTAAAATTCCTTTTGCTTTAATAAGGCATTAGGAATTTTTTGATTTTATATTTACATTTTAATTCAATAAAAGTAAATAAGTCATTTTAATCTATTGATTTTATAAATTAGATATTTTATATAAGTCCAAATCAAAAATTTTTGGGGATTATATTATAAACTTGTACAAAAAAAGCTGACATATATTAACTAATTGACTTACTTCAGCTATTAAGATGAGCAATGCTTTTTTGGGGGTATAATTTCAAAAACTAAAAAACTATTTATTACTAATATGTTACTATTCATATACATTTTTTTATAAAGTAATTTTGCACAAGATTTGTTTTTAAACTATTAATTAATAATATTTTGATTAATTTAATTCTTTATAAACTTCTAACAAGATAAAATCTGTTTATATTAATATTTTATAATGTTATATTTAATTCAAAAATATTTTACCTAAATATATTTTATAAAATAAATATTTTATTTTGATTATTGTTATGATATAAACACTGTTTTAATAGGTTTTATAATGAATTAAATATCATATTATATCAAATAACCTATTTTTTTGACAAATTGTTTACTATATATTATGATTAACATATGTTAATATAATTATTGAGTTCAGCAAATAATAATTAGATATCAAATAAATTTTTATTCAATAGCTATTTAAATATTTTGTTTAATAAAGACTTCTTAAAATATGAGTCCAATAACTTTATAGTTGAAATTGGTTTGGTATTTAGCTACTGTATATTTGCTACCTATCAATTAACAGATAAATACAATATAAATTATTCCTAATTTATTTATTATTGACATATGTTCATAATATTGATAAACTTTTATCTATCATTAATGATAGGTGTGATAATAGAATGGAAAGTATTATTATTTTAGGGATTATAATGTTCATAATTGCTACTTTTATGGCAATGGTTGGAAAAGGTGGAGGTAATTTTTATTTATTAGCCATGATTTCAGCTGGTATTTCAATGCAGCACGCTGCTACTACTTCACAGTTGATCATGATGACAACTGCAGGAGTCTCAATGCTTGTTTTTAATAAAAGCAAGAGAATTGACTGGAAACTAGCTTTAGTTATTGACCCTGCAACAGATATTATGGCTTTTGTAGGCGGTTATCTAGCAGGTGGTTTTGATGATTATATTCTTAAACTTATTTTTGCTGGTATATTAATTATTGTTTCATTATTTATGTTTTTACCAATTAAAGAGAAAAAAATAAGCTCAGAAAATAAATTTGGTTATTGGAAGCGGGAATTTAATGGTTATAATTATGTAGTTAATTTGTGGTTTGCAATTCCTGTAGCTGCAGTAACTGGATTTTTTGCTGGCGCAATAGGAATTTCCGGAGGATCATTTAAGGTACCATTAATGGTTTTAGCTTGTGGTGTGCCAATTACGGTTGCTGTAGGGACATCTTCAGCTATGGTTGCTGTTACAGCTTTAACCGGTTTTCTAGGACATAGTCTACATGGAAATATTAACTTAGCATTATCAATACCACTTGCTTTAATTGCAGTAGCAGGAGGTATACTTGGTAGTAAAACAGCAATTAATATAAATAGTAAGAATTTAAAAATTGTATTTGCTTTAATAAATACTGTTGCTGCTATATTTATGATAATTAATATTATAAAATAATTGGAGTTGTAAAGTTTTGAGTAAACACAAAATAGGAATCCTAAGAGCAAAAGTTTATTATTACTATTTTACTTTCTGGCTTAAACTTATTTAAGAACTGAATATTGAGCCAACTATTTCCAGACAAGACCTCAAAGAATCCTAAAAAGCTAGACTAATAGATTATTTAATTAAACAGTATTAACTAAAAGGGATGGTGATCTTTAATGAATAAAATGATTAAAAGTGCTTTATTATATATTGGAATTGCTATTGCAATTTTGGGAGTAGTTGCTCTATTTTCAGTTCCTAAAGCTGTAACAATTGGAAATATAACTTACAATACATTTATAAAGATAAGTAAAATAATGGCCGGTATATTTTTGATAATCGGTTTAATAAAAGTCTGGGTAAGCCCAAAAATGCTTTCTAAATTTATGGGTGAAGAAGCAGGTTGGAAGGGTTTATTACTTGTAGCTACTATTCCAATTTTTTTAGGTGGCTCACTTTTTACAATGTTTCCTCTAATGAAAACCTTAAGAGAGAAAGGGGCCTCAATTGCAGCTATTTTAGCTTTTCTAACAGCCTGGGGAGGAAAAGCTCCACTTTTACCAATGGAAATTGAATTTTTAGGAATTAATTTTGCCATTATGCGAATAGTTTTGATAATTCCTCTAGCATTAACCGTTGGTATTTTAGGTGAGTTTATTTTAAAAAAATGGGGATCTGAAAAATTAGATGTATCTTAATTATTGTTTTTAACAATTGATTTTTTCAAAATATAATTTTTTATAATAAATAAATTGGAGATGATATAGAATGGATGTAGGAAATATATATTTATTGTTAGCTGCTGTATTATTAATTATTTCTGGTATTAAAAATATTGATAAAACTAAAAAATCAGTACTTGCTAGCTTTAAAATTGCGTTAAATATAATACCAGTTTTGTTTTTTATCTTTGTATTAATGGGTTTTATGCAAGTTTTTATTTCCAAAGAACTTATTGTCAGCTGGCTTGGTTCTAGCAGCAGCTTTATATCAATAATAATCGGAGAACTTGTTGGCAGCTTTGCATTAATACAACCTGCTGCAGTATTTCCGTTTGCTGGCTTTTTACAAACAAGTGGAGCAAATTATGGTGCTATTCTAGGATTTGTTATGAGTGCCATTTTAATAGGAGTAGCAACAATAGCACTGGAAGTTAAGTTGTTTGGTAAAAAATTTACTATAACCAGGAATTTATTAACATTTAGTTTCATTTTTATTCTAGGATCTATTTTTAGACTTGTTTTATAACAAATTATAATTTGAATAGTTAATAATGGTAAACTTTACGATTTTAAAGATGAATCAAAACAAAAGGAGATGTATTAATATGGGTCATAATCATGACGAAGTTAAAGGTAAAAATTTAGTAATAACTATTGCTTTAAATTTTATTATAACAATTGTTGAAGTAATTGGAGGAGTATTATCCGGTAGTTTATCCTTAATCTCAGATGCATTGCATAATTTTAGTGATGGTATTTCAGTTGTTATAAGCTATTTTGCTTTAAGGATGGCTAAAAAAGAAAATACTACAAAAATGACATTTGGATATAAAAGGGCAGAGATTATTGCTGCTTTATTCAATGCAGCAGTACTGGTAATTATTTCTGTTTTTCTTTTTAAAGAAGCCTATTTAAGACTAGTTAATCCCGAACCAATTAAAGGACTGACAATGATATTAGTAGCATTAGTAGGACTAACCGCTAATACTATTTCTGTTTTCTTATTGAAAAAAGGCGCTAAAGATAGTGTTAATATCAAATCTGCATATATTCATTTACTTTCAGATGCTTTTTCATCTATTGGAGTAGTTATCGGTGGACTAATGATATATTTTTACGATGTTTATTGGATCGACCCTTTATTAACAATTATTATTGGTGTATATATCATGATAGAAAGTATAAAAATAATTATAGATACTGTTAAAATTCTAATGGAAGCTGTTCCAGATGATATTGATGTCCAAGAAATAAAAGATGAAGTTACAAATTTGAACTATATTAGTGATATTCATCATCTTCATTTTTGGCAGGTTAGTGATAATGATTTACACTTAGAATGTCACATTAACTTAAATCAAGATTTAAAATTAACTAAAACAAAAGAGATTAGAGAAGAGGTTATAGATATCTTAAATAATAAATTTGGAATTAATCATGTAACTATGCAATTAGAATATGATTGCTGTCCCCAAGTTGGCTTAATCAAACAAAGATAGTTGAAAACGTTTTTATAATTAAAAATACAATATAACAAATAAATTTTAAAAATCTAACTAGAGAAAATGGATAAATCAATAGATATTAATTATATTGAAATCTTTAATTTAAAAATAATTAATTTATTTACAGATATGTGTATGTTGGTCTTATTCAAAAAAGCAAGATGTGAATTATCTTTATATTAATTATTCCTATAGAGAAGGGATTAATAATAAAAATGTTAAAAAATATCATACCTTGTAATCTAAAGTTTGGTCTTGACAAAGAATATGATTCACAATACAATGATATTAAAATATATTAATATCAAAATAAAGAGAAGTGATAATATGAAAAAATTACTATTATTTTTAAAATGTTTAGCTGATGAAAATAGACTATCAATTTTACAACTTTTATTAAATGACCGGTTCTGTGTTTGTGAACTTCAGGAAATACTTGGTAAATCTCAATCAAGTATTTCACAACATTTATCTTACTTTAAAGATATAGACTTATTAATTGACGAGAAAATTAGTAAAAGAACTTATTATTCATTGAACAGAAAAAAATATGATAAGTATCTTTCAGATCTTTTATCATTAAGTTTTGATCCTATAGAAGAACTAGATATTGAGAACTATTCAAATAGATTTGAAGATTCAAACTTTGTTATAACAAAAAATGAAAATAATAATAGTTGTAATTAATGATAATTTGAATCATACTAAATAGATATATTTGTTATATATCATTTGAATTAATTTTGTTATCAATATTATTTAATTGTAATTTATATGATAATAAATTTTAATTTTTTGTATTTGAATTAAATTGTCATTAATATATTAAGATTGTATTATGCTTACAAATACTTAATTTGAGGGATTAGACACTTATATAAATTAATACAATATTTTAAATTCTATATAAATAAATTTAAATATATCTTGACATAATAAATATATATCTATATAATGATATTAGCATATATTAATATAAATCGATTGAAGACGATTAAAATTTAATATTGCAAAAAACAAAGTTTAAATATTAAAGGAGTTGTTATTAATGATTGACGCATTTGCAGATATACTTGTGTATAATTGGTTTGGGCTTGATGCAGCTACACGGCTAGGAGAATCAGTACATTTCTTTTTCTACGACACAATTAAAATTATAATCTTATTAAGTATCATGATATTTTTTATTTCAATTGTAAGAAGTTTTTTCCCACCTGAAAAAACAAAAAAACTTTTGAGTAATTATAAAAAATTAACCGCACATTTTATGGCTTCACTTTTAGGTGTTGTTACACCTTTTTGTTCCTGTTCTTCAGTACCAATATTTATTGGATTTGTAGAATCTGGAATTCCACTTGGAGTAACATTTTCATTTTTAATTACATCACCTATAGTTAATGAGGTAGCATTAGTTATGCTATTTACAATTTTCGGTTGGAAAATAGGAACGATTTATTTAATAAGTGGAATATTAGTGGGAGTAATCGGTGGAATTGTAATTGAAAAACTTGGTATGGAAAAATATGTAGAAGAATATGTCTATCAAATTAATGTTGAAGATGATGAAATAGAAGAACTTGATTGGAGTAATAGATTAGCTTTTGCTAAAGAAGAAGTAAAAGATATTGTTGGGCGAGTTTGGAAGTATGTAATCATTGGTATTGGTTTAGGTGCTTTGATTCATGGTTATGCACCAGCAGAACTGCTTGCAAACTATGCTGGAGCTAATAATCCTCTTTCTGTTATTGCAGCAGTTGTAGTAGGTATACCGCTATATGCAAATGCTGTAGGTACTATTCCAATAGTAGAAGCACTTATGGGTAAAGGTGTAGCATTAGGTACGGCTTTAAGTTTTATGATGGCAACAACAGCATTATCTTTACCAGCAATGATTATATTAAGAAAAGTTATTAAACCAAAACTAATTACTGTTTTTGTTTCAGTAGTAGGAGTTTCAATTATAGGTGTTGGATATATGTTTAATTTTATCATGAATATAATATAGTACAGATCATTAGTTGTTTTAAAATATTATTGATAATTTAAATAAAAAATTTTAATAAAATAAAGATAAATACAAAAAATAAACTATTAAAAATTAGGAGTGTTAAATATGGAGATTAAAATTTATGGACCAGGATGTTCAAACTGTGTTAAATTAGCTAATAATACTGAAAAAGCATTAAAAGAAGCTGGTGTAAATGGCGAAATTATCAAAGTAGAAGATATGAAAGAAATTGCACAAGCAGGAATTATGAGTACACCTGCACTTGGAATCGATGGAGATATAAAAGCTAAAGGAAAAGTTCCATCTGTTGAAGAGATCAAAGAATTATTAGTCAGTAATTAATTAAAACATTTAAATTAAATACTAAGAGACCGAAAGGATTTTCATAATCTTTTCGGTCTTTTTTATTTAAACCATAAAATATTAATTTTTATCTTATATAAAAGTGATATATAGATACTACTTTTTAAATATAAACAAAGCAGATGAAATATATAATATAACAGTTGATCACACATTTATAATAATATCAATAGTCATAGCAACATCAGCTGGAATGTTAGCAGCATCTATACCTGCTCGCAGTTTAGCTAAATTTAATCCAATTGAAGTGATTCATAATGCCTAACATTGTAGAAACAAATAATTTTTCATGATAGCGTTAATATTTTAAAGCAATTTCCGTTTTGATCAAGTAGAATTAGTTCGTGGTTTGAAAATATTTTTAAAATGGAGGTTGGCAATGAAAAAATATGAATATAAATGTGCATTTATTCTAGGTATGGGTAAAAAAACAACTAAAGAATTAAATGTATATGTTCAAGAAGGTTGAAAGTTAGTAATAACATATTGACCTTAACATTATTTTAAAAGACCAATTGAGTAATCTTTTAAATAAATTCAAACATTTTATAGATGTATATAACATTAGCAATATCTTTTAAAATGATAAATTTTTAAATTTAATACTTTTATAAAAGCACTGTTAAATTGCCTTTTTCAATTTTGGTATTTAAAAACAGTGTTTTTTTTATTTATTAAAATTAAACTATTAATATTTAAAATTTGATTTGATTTAAGCTGATATTAACAATTATTATTTGTAATACCTGTATATTCTATTTGTTCTTTCAAATAAATAAAGGATTACTATTAATTAATATTGAACTATAATTATACACTATACTAAACTTAAAAGATGCTGTCATAGAATTAACTTTGTTACAACCTTCTAAAATATGTTATTGCAAAATAATATTCTTAAACTTAAATCATATGCTAATATTATTTAGGTGTTTTTTTAAAAAGGGAGTGAAGAATCTTATGAAAAAAGTGTTAAGAATAAAGACTTATTCCGGTGAAATAATAACTGAAGGAGTATCAGAAAAGTACAATAAGTTAAGCGGTAGAGCATTAATAAGCAAGATATTAACTGAAGAAGTTAAACCAACTTGTGATCCTTTGGGTAAGTACAACAAATTAATTATTGCTCCCGGGTATTTAGCAGGAACAACAGTAACTTGTGTAAATAGGATATCAATTGGTGCAAAAAGTCCATTAACCGGTGGTATTAAAGAAAGTAATGCTGGTGGTAATACTGCTTACAAACTGGGTAAACTAAATATTAAAGCTATTATATTAGAAAATATACCTGATAATAATAAAACTAAGATCTTATACATATCAAAAGACAAATCAGAATTAATTGAATATCCCGAAATAAAAAATGTTGGTATCTATAAATCTGCTGAAATTATAAAAGAAAAATATGGAAAAGACGTTGGAATTATGCTGATTGGACCTGTAGGAGAAAAAATGTATTTAAATTCAGGTATATCCAATACCGATAATGAAGGTAATCCATCAAGATTTTCTGCACGAGGTGGATTAGGAGCAGTAATGGGTTCTAAAGGTATAAAAGCAATTGTGATTGATGATAAAGGAACTTCCACTCCTGAAATTTCAGATGAAAGCTCCTTTAATGATATCAAGAAAGAAGTAACCAATATTGTATTAAATAATGAAGCTATTGCAAATTCATATACTAAATACGGAACATCGAATCTAATTGATTTAATAAATGAAATGGGAGCATTACCTACCCATAATTTTTCAAAGGGAAGATTCAAAAAGGCTAACAATATTAGTGGTCAAAAACTATATGATTTAATTGAAGAAAGACAAGGTGAGGGAAAACACAGTCATGCCTGTATGCCCGGTTGTTTAATAAAATGTTCAAATGTATTTGCTGATAATAATGGAAAAACTATTGTGTCTCCACTGGAATATGAAACTATTGGTCTATTAGGATCAAACTGTGGAATTGGTAGTTTGGATACAATTGGAAAGTTAAATTACAAGTGTAATGACCTTGGCTTAGACACAATTGAAACTGGTGGAACAATAGGTGTTTTAATGGAAGCTGGAGTTATTGAATTTGGAGATGAACAGGGTGCCCTTAACTTATTAGAAGAAGTTAGAAATGACAGTTATTTAGGTAAAATAGTTGCATCTGGTACAGGAAATGCAGCTAAAGTAATGGGTGTTAGAAGAGCGCCAACTGCTAAAAATCAATCAATAGCATCTTATGATCCCCGTGCTATAAAAGGATTAGGTGTAACATATGCTAGTTCACCAATGGGAGCAGACCATACTGCAGGACAAACATTAAGAGCAGATATAGATCATACAAAACCAGAGGGACAGGTTGAAGCCTCTAAAAACGCACAAATTAATAATGCTATACATGATTCAATTGGGACCTGCTATTTTGTTGGTGGAGCTATTCAAGGTAAAATTGAACTACTTGCTGAACTCATATCTGCAATGACTGGAAAGGATTTTACTATTGATACACTAAAAGAAATTGCAAAAGGTACAATCCTTAGAGAAAAAGAATTCAATAAAAATGCAGGTCTAACTGAAGCACATGATAGACTGGCTGAATTCTTCTATGAAGAAGAAAATCCAGATGTATCAACTGTATTTGATGTAAAGGATGAAGATATTAAAAAAGTACATGATTTTTAATAAGGTGATAACAATGAATATTACTGTAGAGTATGTAAAAAGTAATAATAAACATAAAAAAGAACTTAATATTACTGAAAATAATTTCAAAATAAAAGATTTAAAACAACTGCTTTCATTAGATAGTAAATATAAATATATTACATTAGTAAATGGGACAAATAAAAAAGATGATTATTATATAAAAGACAATGATAATATCAAAATATACTATCTAATGAATGGTGGTTAAAATAGCTTTATCTAAAATATCAAAATATGTAATTAGCCCTTCCATAGTCTATGGAAAGGTTTTCTCTTTTTAAAGCACATTTTACATAAATTTAAATTTGATATACAATTAAGTTAACAAAACAACATTATAATTAATGCAATATAACACTAAATTAAACATTGAAAGGAATGAACTTAAATGGACAAACACAAAATTGATTTTATTAGAGAATGGATTTATGAAGGAAATAATGATTTAGGTTTAGCAAAGTTTGTTATTGATAATGATGGACCTTATTATGATTTAGTATGTTTTCACTGCCAACAGGCAGCAGAAAAATATTTAAAAGCCTATATTATCTATCTAGGACTATACTATAAAAAAATTCATAACTTACAGTATCTTTTAAGTGTCATTGAAAGAAAACATGTAATTCCAAAAAAATTATATAAAACAGCTGAAATGTTGGAAAAATTTGCAACTGATTCAAGGTATCCAGATTATTGGCATGATCCTACTCTTAAAGAAACTGAAGAATGTATTAAAGCTGCAGAAATGTTTAAAGAATTTATTAAACCTGTTTTAGATACTGTAGTTGAAAAAGGTGAAAAGTTGGTGATAGGTGATGACAAATCAGATTAAATGGTATAAAAAAACAAAAGAAGATGTTCTAAATCATTTAAATACTAATACTGATGGACTATCAAGACAAGAAGTAGAAAAAAGAATAGAAAAATATGGACTAAATGTACTGCCCAAACCTAAAGGAAAACACCCTATTTTAAAGTTTTTAAGTCATTATAATAATGTATTAATATATGTACTATTAGGAGCAGCTGTAATTACTGCTTACTTAGGTCACTGGGTAGATACATCTATTATTTTAGCTGTTGTATTTATAAATGGTCTAATTAGTTATTATAGTAAACTTTTTCTTCTTTGTATTTGTTGAACTTGAAAAATATATTACAAGGACATTTTTAACTAATGGATAATATTATAATTAGAGTATTTTTAGATGAATATGTAGTATAATGTATCTAAACTTAATTACTTATTAATTAAGCCCATATGAGGTGGAAAAATGATGATATTAAGTATAATTTTATATATATTTTTAATTTTATTTATACTTGTAATACTAGCTATATCTATTCCATATAACTACTATATCAGTACCTCATATCAAGAATACTTTGAAATTTATGCCGTAATTAACACCTTTTTATTTAAAGTTGTTTTTATTAAAAATAATAAAAAAGAAGAAAGCTATTTTAAAATATTAGGATTTAAAAAAAGTTTTAGTAGTAATTCTAATAAAAAAGTTGAAAATCTTGTTAAAAAAAAGATAAAAGATAAAGTTAAGAAAGAAAAGAAAAAAGAAATTGAAGATAAAAAAGATAAAGATAAAAAGAAATTCACTTTTTCTTTTATAAAAAGTTTAATTACAAAAGAGAACATTAAACATGTCTTTAACTTTTTAAAAGATATTCTTAATTTGATTAAACCGGATAAATTTAAAACTGACCTTTTAATTGGTTTTGATGATCCCTATAATAATGGTATTTTATCTGCATATTACTATACATTAAAATCAATTTATCCTAAAACACCAATCAATATTACAATTAATTGGGAAGAAGAAAAATATAATTTTAAAAATGTAATAAGTGGTAGTATAAGACCACTATCACTTTTTATTAGAATAATTTTATTTATATTTTCTATTCCAGTAATTAAAACTGGAGTAAAGATCATTAAGTATAAAAGATCTTAAAGTTAAAAAATCATTTAAAAGAAAGGAAAGGTGTTATTTATGGAGAATGCTCAAAAATTTCTTGAATCAATGTATGACAAACTTGATGAATTTTTAAAGACTGAAACTGTTGTAGGTGAACCAATCATTGTTGATAATATTAAATTAATACCAATCATCACTGCTTCATTTGGTTTAGGCGGAGGATTTGGTGAAGCAAACAACACTGAGTCTGGTGGTGGAGGTGGTGGATTAGGTTGTAGAATTTCACCTGATGCTATACTGGTAGTTAAAGATGGTGAAGTTGAATTAGTCCCTATTAAAAAGAAGGCTTCTTTAGAAAAATTAATTGAAAAAGCACCTGAACTACTTTCAAAAGTAGAAGAGATGAAAAGTAAAAAAGAAGAAAAAGAAAAAGATGAAAAAACTGAAAGAGATGAAAGAGCTAAAGAATATTAATTGATTTCTTTAAATTTTGAAATTAGTTAACCAAGATGCTATAATTAAAAAAAGAATAAAAAATTCAATAATGGTTTCTTTTTGAATTAATAAGGAAAACGGTGAAAAACCGTTGCTGTAGTCGCAGCTGTAACCAGCAGATTTATTTGATATCTTCACTGTTCTCATAAAATGGGAAGGAGATATCTTAATTAGCTGGAAGCCAGAAGACTTGCCATTATTGTTATACTTCAAAATTCTCCGGCTTAGAGATGTGAGGTTAACTTAAAAGTATATATGCTATAACTATATGTTTGCATATATGATTAGTTAATTGCGCTGTTTCTCTATTGTTAGAGAATACAGCGTTTTTTATTTGTCTGAGATATAATAATATATTAACTAGGAGGAATAAAAATGGATGGAATGGTACATGTTTATACAGGAAATGGTAAGGGCAAGACAACATCAGCAATAGGTTTAGCTGTTAGAGCAGCAGGAGCTGGGCTTAATGTCTATATAGGTCAGTTTGCTAAGGGTAGAAAATATAGTGAATTAAACAGTTTAGAAAGGTTAGATAATATAGATATTGAACAGTTTGGTAGAAAGAAGTTTATTAAAAACAGTGCTGATAAATTAGACATTAAAAAAGCAGAAAAAGGTTATGAAAAAATTAAAAAGATATTAAATTCGAATGAGTATGATTTAGTGATATTAGATGAAGCAAATATTGCAGTCTATTTTGATCTATTTACTGTTGATCAACTTATAGATTTAATTGAAGATAGAAATAAAAAAATTGAAGTTGTTTTAACCGGTAGAATGGCTGATAGAAAAATTATTGAATATGCAGACCTAGTCACAGAAATGAAAGAGATCAAACATTATTATAACGATGGAATCACTGCCAGAAAAGGGATTGAAAACTAAACTGCCCACCCCAAATTAATGGGAAGTATAAGTGCTTCCCATTAATTTAACTAATATTGATAACTATTTAATAAAAGTTAAAAATTTAACTTTTTATTTTGTTTGACAAAATATTACTAATCTTATAAAATTATTAACGCCAAGTAAAGAAGTAGCCTTATATAAGAATAAAATAATTAAATATAATTTAACTTAAATCAAACAAATTTTTTTGTAATCTTTCCTTAACACTCACTTCATATGATTCATTAAATTAATGAAGACCCCTTTTGAAATGATTAATCAGAATATTCTTTTTATTAAACTATATTTAAATATTTTTACTGATTTGATATTAATAGTGACAGCTATGTCACATTAATATATAAAAACAAATTATGGGGGGATTAAATTGATTAAAAGTAAAAGATTTACCATTTCGCTAGTTCTTTTACTCACCTTATTACTCACATTTTCATTTGGTGTTGCTGCTGAAAAACTAACCATTATGGCAACTTCTGATATACATCAATATCTAATGCCTTATGACTACATGGCAGATGAGCCAAATGAAACGGTTGGTTTCTCTAAAGTTTATACGAAAATACAAGAAATAAGAGAAGCTAATAAAAACACACTTCTTTTATCTAATGGAGACTTTATTCAAGGTAGTCTTTTAGGGCTTCATGAATACCAGATTGATCCAATCCAAGAGGGAGAAACTCAAAGTATAGTAAAAGCCTATAATAAAGCTGGTTATGAAGCTTCAGCCGTTGGTAACCACGAACTACAGGATTATCCAATGGATTTCTTTGAAAAGGCAGTTGCAGGTGCAGATTTTCCTTTCTTAGCTGCTAACATCTTTATGGCAGATAATGAAGATGAACATTATGTTAAACCATATACAATAATTGATAAACAAATTAATGGAGAAAGTATTAAAGTTGGTGTAGTTGGATTTATTCCACCACAAACTATGCTCTGGGGTAAAGATAATTTAGAAGGAAATGTAGTTATTAAAGATATTATGCCAGTTGCTAGAGAAATCATTCCTGAAGTAGCTTCTAAATCAGATATAGTTGTAGTACTTAGTCACTCTGGTTTAACAGCTGCTCCTGAAGATTCTTATGATGCAAGAGAAAATGCAAGTTATTACATTGCACAGCTTGATGGAGTAGACGCAATGATTATGGGTCATCATCATGGAGATTTCCCTGGTGGATATGAAGATCTTGAAAATGTTGACTCAGAAAAAGGTACAATTTTTGGTGTTCCTGCTGTAATGCCAGGTTCCTGGGGTAGCAAAATAGGTGTAATCAATCTTGACTTAGAAAAAACAAATGGATCATGGAATGTAATTGGAAGTAATGTAAGTTTAGAACAAATTACTGAAGATACAAAATCCAGTCCTGTAATAGAAGAAATTGCAAAAGATAGACATGAAGCTACTATCGAATATGTCAGGACTCCAATTGGAGAATCTGATATTGATATAACTTCCTATCTATCAAGAGTAATGGACTCAACTGTAACACAAATAGTTAATGATGCTCAACTTTGGTGGGCTAAAAAAGAATTTAGTTCTGGTGAGTTCTCTGATGTACCAATTCTTTCTGCTGCAGCTCCTTTCCAAGCAGGTAGAGAAGATGCTGAATATTTCACTGAAGTATGGAAAGGTGATATTACAATCGGACATGTAACAGATATCTATATCTATGATAACGAAATTAGTGTAATGCACTTAAACGGTGCTCAAGTTATTAAATGGCTAGAAAGAAGTGCAGAAAACTATAATAGAATAGATCCTAATTCATCAGAAGAACAAGAACTATTAAATCCTGAATTCTCAGCATATAACTATGATGTAATTGAAGGTATTGAATATCAAGTAGATGTAACTCAACCTGTAGGAGATCGTATAGTTAATGCAACTTATAATGGTGAACCACTATCTGAAGATATGGAATTCTTAGTAGTTACTAATAACTACAGAGCAGGTGGCGGAGGAGACTTCCCACCATGTGTTGAAGAAGATCCTGTATATGCTCCTAGTGGAGTAACCAACAGACAGGTTATTATTGATTACATCCAGGAAATGGGTACAATTAGTCCTAAACCAACCTATAACTGGAATATCAAACCATTTAATCCAGCTGGAACAGTTACCTTCCGTTCACATCCTGAAGCAATGGATTACATCCAAAACAACAATGTGGAAGGAATTGAACGTTTAAGAACTGATGAGAATGGTATGGGAGTATATAAGTTAGATGTAACTAAGTAAAAATATAAAAAGTTAAAGACAGGCGTTGATTCGCCTGTCTTTCTTATTAATATGAAGGTGTAAAATATGAAAGTAAAGGTAAATAACAAAATCATAACTATTTTTAATGGTGCAGAAGTTAAAGATGTTATTAGAAAATACTCAACTAAAGAGTATAAAAAAGTAAAGAAAGGTAATAAGATTATAACTGATAAAAATGGAAATCAAGTTATGCCCACCGGAGAATTAATGGGTGATGAAGAACTTAATATAATAAATAAGAAGAATTAATTTTGTTGAGAGGGGAATTTGTTAATGAGTAATTATTTAAAACGTAATCATCTTTTAATTGGTTTGCTAGTTGCTGTTTTTGTATTGGGTACTGCATTATTTACAGGACAGGCAGTTAATGCTCAAAATTCAAAAATAGTAATTTTACACACTAATGATGAACACGGTTCAATTAACAACTTTGCTAAAATAGCTAGTCTAAAACAACAGTATGAAAACAATCCGGAATATGATGATGTTCTTTTAGTTAGTGCAGGTGATGCCTTTAGTGGTAATCCAGTTGTTGATGAGTATGTTATAGATGGAGAAAACTTAAGAGGTAAGCCATTAGTTGATTTAATGAATGAAGCTGGATATGATGTTTCTACCTTAGGGAACCATGAATTTGATTATGGTCAAGAAAGACTTCAAGCTAATATGGACTTTGCCAAATATCCAATGATTTTAGCAAATATTGAAGTAGATCCTAATGAAGCTGATCTGGATCAACCTGAACCATATACATTTATTGAAACCGATAATGGTCTAAAACTTGCATTCTTAGGTGTAATTCAGGTTCAAGAAAGTGGTTATCCATCAACCCTACCAACTAACTTATATGGTCTAAAATATTTAGATCCTTTAGAAACCGTTAAAAACTACATGTATTTACAAGATGAAAGTGATGCATTTATTCTTTTAAGCCATGTTGGACATAACTGGAATCAAGAATTAGCTAAGCAAGTTAGTGGTATTGACGCTATAATTGGTGCTCATTCACACACTGTAGTTGAAAAAGCAATTAAAGTTCAAGATACATTAATTGCTCAAGCAGGTAGTGATTTAAAGTATTTAGGTAAGATTGTATTAACTTTTGATGAGAATAATAATGTAGTTGATTCTTCAGGTGAACTTATCAACTTAGAAGATGTTGAAGAAGAAGATCAAGCTGTAAAAGAAAAAATAGCTAGTTATAATAATGATGTAGAAAAGATCTTTAGTAGAGAGTTAGCATATGTTGATAATTCAATAAGTGGAAACAGTAACTTAGGAGCTCTTATGACTGATGCATTAACTAACTCTGAAGAGTTAGCTGATTTAGGTCATGATGTTGACTTCTCATTCCAAAATACTGGTGGAATTAGAGTAGGAAGTATCGGACCTGGTAATATTACAGTAGGAGATATCTTTGAGTTAGAACCATTTGGAAATGATACAATTATCTATGAGATGACTACCAAACAGATTAAAGACATGCTTGCTAATTCATATCAAAGAGGTAACTCTATTGATTTAATTCCAGCTGGACTTAATTATGAAGTTATAGTTAATCAGGTTGGAGATGTAAAAAGAGTAGATCTTACAGATATGGCTGGCAACACAATTCAAGAAGGACAAACTCATACTGTAGCTCATAATCAGTATGTAGCTAGTTCTTATGAATTTGAAGCAGAAACTGAAGGTATTAATACCTATATTAGAATGAATGATAGTATAATCCATTACTTAGAAGATGTATTAAGTAATGAAAATCTACAAAGTTATTATGCTTCACAGGATTTAAATAGAACAGATGTAACAATTGAAAAAGGTGGTGCTGGAGATAAAGTAGCATATACTGAAGTTGATATTTCTACATTAGGTAAAGCACAAGGTTCAGTTAGTGCTGGTAATCTATTTGCTGATGCTGTTAGCCATGTCTTAGATGTAGATGTTGGGGCATTCCCAAGTAATCAATTAGCAACTGGTGCTGTTTATCCAGCTAATAATGATGTATTTAGTCAATCCTTAGATCTAATCTATGCAAGCTTTGGTTATGATAATAATATAACTGTTGCTACTGTTACAGGTAGTGATCTAGAAGATATGTTATTAAGCCAGGCTAGATATTATGGAGAAGGACCAGTAATGACACATGTATCTTCTGGTGTAGAATATACTGTTGAAATGGATGGAAATGAAATTACAGATCTTAAAGTATATATCGATGGCAAGAGAGTAGATCCTAATGGTGAATATACCTTTGCAGTAAATAGTTATGTATGGCAGTATTATGCAGGAGCTGCAGATCCAATTTCAAGTGAAACCACATCAACCACTGAAAAAGAAGTCTTAGTTGAGTATTTAAGAGAAATTGGAACAATAACTGATTCTGTATTAGAAGAGAGAATAACTATTGAGTAATTTAGATCAATAATAAAGTAATATAATAGTCACATTTTTAATATGCTCCCCTTAAAGTTGATAGTTCAAAAAAGACTATTTACCGAAAGGGGAGTTTTTATGTCTAAAATAATAAAGTCCACTAAAAAAAATATATTTTTTAAGATAATTATTAAGAAAATTATCTAAATTATAGACAAAATTAATAAAATTTAAGAACTTCAAAACATCCGGTTTTTCAAATGCTTTTATTTTATACTTAGTCAATGTATTTAATTTACTTGATAATTGCTGCTATAAAGTGTACAATAGATAATGTTATTATACAAAAAGAAAGGATTTTTTTATGTCTGATAAAAGTAAAATTATTAATTTAGCGGTAATCGCTCATGTGAACGCAGGAAAGTCTACTTTAGTTGATGCTTTTTTAAACCAAAGTGGTGTTTTTAGAGAAAATGAAACTGTTCAGGACTGTATAATGGACAGTAATGAACTTGAAAAGGAACGCGGAATAACAATATATGCAAAAAACTGTTCGATACAACATGATGGTTATAAAATAAACATTGTTGATACTCCGGGTCACGCAGATTTTTCATCAGAAGTTGAAAGAATTATAAAGGCTGTTGATACAACTATCTTACTTGTTGATTCAAGTGAAGGTCCAATGCCTCAAACAAGATTTGTTTTAAAGAAATCTCTTGAATTGGGAATTAGTCCAATACTTTTTATCAACAAAATGGATAAAAGTAATGAAAGAGCCAAAGAAGTTGCAGATATGGTTTTAGATCTATTTATTGATTTAAATGCCGATGACAAGCAACTAGAATTTCCAGTTATTTATGGTGTTGCTAAAGATGGAATAGCTAATTATGAAATAGATGGTGATAGTAAAGACTTGAAGCCATTATTTGATACAATAACTAAACATGTTAAGCCTTATCCTGACTATGACGAAGAACCTTTACAGTTACAGATTCATGACTTAGCTTATGATAACTATTTAGGTAGAATAGGTATAGGCAGAATATATAAAGGTAGTATTGAAAAGGGTCAACAAGTATCTATATCAAAAAGAGATGGAAATGTTGCCCAAGGTAAAATTTCTGAACTTATGGGCTATTATGGATTAAGCAGAACATCAATTGATAAAGCAACCAGTGGAGACATAGTTGCAGTAGCAGGTATTTCAGATATTTCAATCGGTGAAATAATCTGTGATAAAGGAAATGTTGTACCAATGAATATGATTGAGATTGAAAAACCTACAATTGCAATGGATTTTTCAATAAATGATTCGCCATTTGCAGGACAAAGTGGTAAGTATTTAACTTCTAGAAACCTCAAAGAAAGATTAGAAAGAGAAGAAGAAGTAAATGTAGGACTTGAAGTAAAAAGACTTCCTAGTACAGATACATTTAAAGTGTCGGGCCGAGGAGAACTTCATCTTTCAATTCTTTTAGAAAGAATGAGAAGAGAAGGTTATGAAATTTCAGTTTCAAAACCTGAAGTACTTTACCATAGAGAAAATAATAAATTAATGGAACCTATTGAAAGAGTTATTGTAGAAGTACCAGAAAAGTACTCCGGAAGTGTAATATCTAAATTAAACCAGAGAAAAGGTTTAATGCAGTCAATGAAAAAAGATAGTGATTATTATAGACTAAATTATTTAGTTCCTACGAGAGGCTTAATTGGCTACCGTAGCGAGTTTATTAATGACACTAGTGGTGAAGGTACTTTAATTAGATCCTTTGAAAAATATGAACAGTTTAAAGGTGAAATACCACAGAGAGTAAATGGTGCACTTGTTTCACAAAATGAAGGTACTGCTCGTGCATATGCTTTAGATAATCTAAGTGAACGTGGAGTAATATTTATATCACCCGGAACTAAGGTTTATGAAGGTATGATCATAGGCATGAACAACAAAGATAATGATTTAACCGTTAATCCAACTAAAAACAAAAAATTAACAAACACAAGAGCATCAGGCTCAGATGATACAGTTAATTTAGCTCCTCCTAAAGAATTCACTTTAGAAGAAGCTTTAGAATTTATCAAAGATGACGAACTAGTTGAAATAACACCAGATGCAATTAGACTTAGGAAAAAAATATTAAATGAAAAGATGCGTTTAAAGGAAGAGAAGTACGGTTAAAAGCATTTTAAAAAAATAGATAATTATTTTAATAAATTATAGAGGGATAGTCAATATCCTTCTATATTTTTTTTGTTTTATAAGAGAATTTTATCAATTATCTAAATAAATTTTTAAAACCATATATTACAGATATTTACTATTTTTCTTATAAAGTGTACAATATAATTAGAGTATTAATTTTTAATAGAAATTGAGGTAAAGATTATGAATAATAAAGTTAAAGAGATCATATCTGAATTAAAACTTGTGATATCATCTAAAACAATTGATTCTATAATACCTCCAATAGTGTTTTTAATCTCTAACACACTATATAATATACAAATTGCAGCAATTAATGCTGTATTATTTATCATAATTATTGGTATTATAAGATTAATAAAAAAACAAACTATTAAATATGCTTTAGGAGGATTAGGTTTAGTCTTAGTTGCTTCAACTTTAGCTTATATAACTAAAAGTGCTGCTGGTTACTTTATTCCTGCAATTATAAACAGTAGTATTTTGTTATTAATATCATTAATAAGTAATTTATTAGGGAAGCCTTTGGCTGCTTGGGCAAGCCATCTTACAAGAGGATGGCCAATTGAATGGTTTTGGAGAAAAGATGTTAAACCTGCTTATAGAGAAGTTACATGGTTTTGGACAGCCTTATTATTACTTAGACTAATATTACAGTTGATCCTATATAATTTAGGAGGTCAAGGTCAATTAACTTGGATTAATTTAATATTAGGATGGCCCTTTACTATCACTGTTTTAATATTAAGTTATGTCTATGGAATCTGGCGTCTTAAAAACTTAGATGGTCCTAGTGTAGATGAATTTAAAAATAATGATGAACCTCCCTGGAGGGGTCAAACTAAAGGTTTTTAGAGTATTTATATTATATAATTTTATCTGATTATTAACAGGATTAACTTAGTATAATATCTAATTTATAAATAAAGAAAATGTTATAAGAAAAATTATTTTATAAAAATTTAATAAAGGAGTTGTTTATTATGTTATTTGAAAAAATTGAAACTGAAGGTTTAGCACATTATTCCTATATAATAGGAGATCAAAATGAAGCGGTAGTAATAGATCCCAGAAGAGATGTTGAAATCTATCTAAAAAAAGCTACTAAAGCTGGATTTAAGATAAAATACATCTTGGAAACCCATCGTAATGAAGACTATGTAGTTGGTTCAAAGGAATTAGCTAGAAAGACAAATGCTGAAATATGGCATGCTGACTCTAATTTAGACTATAAGTACGGTCATTCGGTAAAAGAGAATCAGGAGTTTAAATTTGGAAGATTAAAGATAAAAGCATTAAACACTCCTGGACATACCTTGAATTCTTTCAGCTATCTATTATTTGATTTTTCAAAAGAACCGTATATGATCTTTACCGGAGATTTATTGTTTGCTGAAGATACAGGTAGAGTAGATCTTTTAGGTGAAGATATGATGGATGAACTAGCGGAAAAAATGTATGATTCAATATTTAATAAAGTATTACCACTAGGAGATGGGGTAATAATCTGTCCGGCTCACGGAGCTGGTTCAGTATGTGGTGATTCAATTGCAGACCGTAACTTAACAACCATTGGATTAGAAAAAAAGGTTAATGCAGATCTACAGTATGAAAAAAAGGAAGAATTTATTGAATATAAAAAAGAAGTATTAGAAAGGCCCCCATACTTTAGAAAAATGGAAAAGATGAACTTAATAGAAAACACTTGTTTAGCTGAATTAAAAGAACCTAAGGCATTAAAACCAAAAGAATTGAATAATTTAATTGAAAATGATGATCTAATAATTTTAGATACAAGAAATGAACTTAGCTTTGGTGCTGCACATATCCCGGGTTCATTCTCTATTTGGAAAGACGGCTTAGCAAGTTTTGCAGGTTGGTTTTTACCTTATGATAAGGATATTATTATAATAACACCTGATTTATACCCTGAAGATGAAATAAAGATATTACACCGCTTAGGTTTTGATAAGATAATTGGATACTTAAGTGGAGGAATGCTTAAATGGCATATGGCTGGAATTAAAAGCAGTTCAATTGGTATGATAAAGGTTCAAAAAGTCTGTAATATCTTTGATAGTTCAAATGATTATTGGATTCTAGATATTAGAAGCAAAGATGAACTAAAAAACGCTGGAGAAATTACAGATGCTCATCACATACATTTAACCCAGTTACCTAAAAATATTGAAAAAATACCGCAAAACAGTCCAATTTATATCTTCTGTGGAAGTGGATTAAGATCTACTGTAGCAGCAAGTATATTAAAAAAAGAAGGTTTTGATAATATTAATGTTATTTTAGGTGGACTTGAAGGTTGGTCATCAACATCATGTCCAATAGTACAATAACTTAAAAAAGTTTGGAAGGAGAGAATATGACATGAATATATTTAGTTTAACTAGATGGTCTCCCTATCTGGTTGGTATTTTAATAGGAGTATTAAGCTGGCTGTCATTTCTAATTTCTAAACGTCCAATTGGTGTATCAACTGCCTTTGTTCGTTTAAGTGGAATGATAGAAAAAATATTTGTTGATAAAGAGGCAGAAAAAAAAGAATACTATAAAAAATATGAACCGATAGTTGATTGGGAAGTAATGCTTGTAATCGGTGTAATTGTTGGTTCCTTTGTTTCAGCTTTACTTTCGGGTAATTTTGAAATTAAAATTGTTCCTGATCTTTGGCTTGTAAATTTCGGAAATACTCCAATTTTTCGGTTGATTATCGCATTAATTGGAGGTATTTTTGTTGGATTTGGCGCCAGAATGGCTGGTGGTTGTACAAGTGGTCATGGTATAAGTGGAACCATGCAGTTAGCAGTTACCAGCTGGATTGCTTTATTTAGCTTTTTTATCGGTGGAATTATCTCTGCTCAGTTACTTTTTTAATTCACTATTTTTATATAACCGGAGGTGTTTAAAATTAAATCAGTTATTAATAAGCATAATATATATGGTCTATTAACCGGACTTTTCTTTGGCTTTTTATTACAAAAAGGTGGAATAACTGACTATGATGTATTAGTTGGACAGTTATTATTAAAAGATTTTACCGTTTTTAAAGTTATTCTAACAGCAATCTTAACCGGAATGATTGGAGTCTATTTTATGAAATCATTTAGACTAATTGAAATAAACTTAAAACCAGGTACATTAATTAGTGTAATAACTGGTGGATTAATATTTGGATTTGGGTTTGGTCTATTAGGTTACTGTCCAGGAACACTTATAGGAGCTGTTGGAGCAGGTTCTCTAGATGCATTAATAGCTGGAGTACCCGGTATAATTATTGGCGCTGGAATTTTTGCTAACATATATCCTGAATTTAAAAATAGTTTTTTTGAAAAAAATCAAATTAAAAAAAATAATATCTTGGAATACTTTCAAGTTAATCCTATCTTAATAATTTTTACTGCTTCAGTATTAATGGTAATTACTTTAATTTTACTTGAATTAATTGGATAAATAAGATAAATTAATATTGAAATAACTAACCAACGAGGAGAATTAATTATGGAAAATACTAAATATCTTAAACTTTTATCCAGTCAATACCCAAATATACCTGCTGTCAGTACTGAAATTATTAACTTAAAAGCTATATTAAACTTACCAAAAAGTACTGAACATTTTTTAACCGATTTACACGGAGAAGATGAAGCATTTCAACACATATTAAAAACAGCATCAGGTATTATTAAGTATCAAATTGAACAGATCTTTAGTAATGAAATTCCAGAAGAAGATAAAAATGAACTAGCAACTTTAATCTATTATCCAGAAGAAAAGTTAAAAACATTAGAAGAAGAAAACAAATTGACTAAGGATTGGTATAAAGTATCTTTAAACAGAATAGTGACTTTATGTAAAGAAGTTTCTTCAATCTATACAAGGTCTAAGGTAAGAAAAGCATTACCTAAAAAGTTCGCCTATATCATAGAAGAACTTTTACATACCAGAGAAGATGATAAAAATAAAAGAGAGTACCATAACCAAATTATTTCAACAATAATAGAAATAGGTCAGGCAGAAAGCTTTATTACAGAATTAGCCAATCTTATTCAAACTTTTTCTATTGATAGACTTCATATAGTTGGTGATATCTTTGATAGAGGACCTAATCCACATAAAATACTAGAGGAGCTTAAAAGCCACCATAATTGTGATATTCAGTGGGGTAACCATGATATACTATGGATGGGTGCTGCATTAGGACAAAAGGCCCTTTTAGCTACAGCTATCCGGGTTACATTAAGATATGGGAACCTAGAATTACTTGAAGAAGATTATGGTATAAATATGAGGCCACTTGCAAGGTTTGCAGCACAATATTATAAAGACGATGTATACGAAGAATTTCAACCTAAATTAATCGAAAAAGAAATGGACAGTAAAGAAAAACAGATTATTGCTCAAATGCATAAAGCAATTGCAATAATTCAGTTTAAATTAGAAGGAAACTTAATTAAAAGAAGATCAGAATTTAATATGAATGAAGCCCTGTACTTAGATAAAATTAACTTTGAAAATGGTACAATAACTTTAAATGATGAAGAATATGAGCTAACAGATACCCATTTTCCAACAATAGATCCTAAAAATCCTTATCAACTTAACAAACAAGAAAAGGAAGTAATAAAACAACTAACTCATTCTTTTAAAAACAATGATAAACTCCAAAACGATGTTAGATTTCTATTTAATAATGGTAGTATGTACTTAAAATATAACGATAACTTATTATTTCATGGATGTGTGCCGTTAAACGAAGATGGTGAATTTTCTTCACTTACTATAAGTGGACAAGAGTGTAAAGGTAAAGAACTGCTTGATTTCTTTGACGATATTATCAGAAAAAGCTATTCTTATAAATATGAAAAAACAGATTATAGGGACTGGCTTTGGTACTTATGGAGAGGAGAGTTATCTCCCTTATTTGGAAAAGATAAGATGACAACCTTTAGTAGATACTTTACTTCTGATAAAAGTTTATATGTTGAAAAAGAAAATCCATATTATGAAGTAAGAAATAAAGAAGAATTCTGTGATAAATTACTTAAAGAGTTTGGATTAGATCCAGAAACCGGTCATATTATAAACGGCCATACTCCTGTAAAGGAAAAACAAGGAGAAAGTCCAGTAAAAGCAAATGGAAAGTTATTTGTAATTGATGGAGGAATTTCTGCAGCATATCAGAAAAAAACCGGAATTGCCGGATATACTTTAACATACAATTCATTTGAAATGAGGTTGATTTATCATAAGCCCTTCATCTCAAAAGAAGCAGCTGTAAGAGAAGGTAATGATACAGTATCATCAAATAGAATTGTTAAGTTTGTCGGCAAAAAAAAGATATCAGATACTGATATAGGTACAGAGTTAAAACAAAAGATTGACAGTCTAATGAAACTACTTGAAGCATATAATAAGGGGATTATTAAAGAAAAATACAAAAACAAAAATAAAGGTGTCTAAGATAATAGGACCGTATTTTGTTTAGAAATGTAAGCAATTGAACAACAAATATTATGGCGTGTGGTTTTCATTACAGAAATCACACGCTTTAACTTTGTTAATATATCAGGGCTATGTCTGATAATAGCTGTTGTTATATGAGAAAAAGTCCTACATAAATAATATGCAGGACTTTATGAATATGATATTTAATTTAATTGATTGTAAAAAATCAAGTGAAAATGATTGTAATAAAAATTTTTTTTAGGTTTTGCACCGCAAAATAATATTTTTTAAATAATAATCTCCATTTTAACTTTTAACTATCCCTTGTTATCTTGATTTGTGGAAGTTTTAAAAAGTGCATAAAGAGGACACCAACCTATAGCTGCAGTAAAAATAGGTATTAAACCAATTATACCCCACCAACTGTTATACATAATACCTATGGCGATAATGACAATACCTAATATATACCTTATAATCTTATCATTACTGCCAACATTCCTTTTCATAGAACTTCCCCCCATATTTAGTATTCTATCATATATTATACCATATATAAGATTAATTGTATGTGATTTTTTACATATCCATTATTAAAAAATATATAAAATCTACTTTTAGTAAACAGATTCTTCATTTTTTTATTCTTTCAACATTGAAGAAAAAACATTTTAGTATAGGTATTTTTTTATTTTATGCATATGATAAATACAAAGGATAGAAGGTGTTAATAAAATCCATTTTTGTTTTTTAAAAATCATCAATAATATCAAAATATATATCATAAAAAGAAAGCTGGACACTATAAAGTTAAAATCCAGTACAAAATATATGAATTGTAACCCAGTAAATTAAATAATTATAAAGATAATATTTTATCTATATACTAATTAATACCTTAAAAAACACCGTTAATTAGAAAAAGAAACTGTTTTTACATTATACTATATATTTTAAATATAAAAAATTTTGAAAATATTTAAATTATTTAAAGGAATTTTATATTTTATCTATAATATATATAAATGTAACCGGTTTCGCTATTTGTTTTAAAAATTACAATTTATTAATATGCTTTATATAGGAGAGAATTATATGACTACTATAAAAGATATCGCTAAAATAGCTGATGTATCTACAACTACTGTATCTAGAGTAATAAATAATTATCCAGATGTCAGTGATGAAACAAGAAAAAAAATAAATGAAATTATACAAGATAAAAATTATAGACCTAATTCTGTTGCAAGAAGTCTATCAACCAGCAAATCTAATTCAATTGGAGTATTCTTTACTGACCACTTTAATAGTGGCCTACATCACCCATTTTTCCGTGAAGTAATCTATGGTATGGAAAAAGCCCTTGGAAACAAAGGTTATGATATAGTATATTTTACAAACAGACATTGGGGTGAAAAGTTTAGTTATATTGAAAAATGTGAAGACCGTAATGTTGATGGTGTTGCACTAATGGGAGTTTTAGAAGATGATCCAAATATAAAAAAACTGCGAGAATCAAATATTCCTTCAGTTTTTGTTGATGTTGATATTACAGGAAATTTTTCCTCTTATGTAATATCAAATAATATAAAAGGTTCTAAAAAAGCAATCCAATATCTTTATGAACTTGGGCATAGAAAAATAGGTATGCTGATGGGAATTGACACAAGTAAAACTAGTCAGGAAAGATTAAAAGGTTATAAACAAGCATTAAAATCATTAAATATTCCATATAACAAAGATTGGGTTTTTGATGGTAAATATTCAGAAAAGGGCGGTTATAATGCAACAATGAATATGTTGAAGTTGAAGTCACGTCCAACCGCTATCTTTTGTCAAAGTGATGGGATGGCTATTGGAGCCATGCAAGCAATAGAAGAGTCAGGTCTAAAAGTTCCAGATGACTTTTCAATTATTGGATTTGATGATATCGAAGCTAGTAGATATGTTAAACCTTCATTAACAACTATAGCACAGAATAAAGAGAAGATGGGTAGTTCTGTTTCAGAACTTCTAATAAAAATGATAGAAGAAAAAAAGCAAAATATTGACCCAATAAAGTTACCTGTTAAATTAATAAAAAGAGAGTCTTGTTGTGAAATATAAAATTAAATTACCTTTAAAAATTTATTTGGTATCACAATATAAATATAATTATTCATATTTATATTTTTTAGTAATATTCGTAACCGGTTTCGATATATTTATTTTTTAACTACACCTAAAGGGGGGTGGAAGTATATATTTATAAACAATTTGTTTAATATTATTAAAATAGCGAATAAAAAATGAGGAGGAAGAAAATGAAAAAATTACTTACTATTACTGTAGTAGCTTTATTAATCGTTTCTTTATTCAGTTTTGCTGCAGCTGCAAAAACTAAGATTAAGGTGGCTTGTTTCCCAGATCAGGATTCAGGATTTGAAGCAATACTGGATGATTTCTATGCTGAATATCCAGATATAGAAGTTGAGTTAGTAGTAAACGGTTTTGGTGATCACCATAATACTTTACTAACTCAAATTGCAGCAGGTGGAGATGTCCCTGATGCAACAACCATTGAAATTGGTTATGTAGCAAATTTTGTTGCAAAAGGTGGTTTTGTAAACCTTTTAGAAGAACCTTATAATGCTGAACAGTTTAAAGAAAACATAGTCGAATATAAATGGTTCCAAGGAAAAACAGATGATGGTAGATTGATTGCTTTTCCAACTGATATAGCTCCTGGTACTATTTATTATAGAAGAGATATCTTATCTGAATTAGGCTTTGACATAGATGATATGAATACAATTGAAGATTGGATAGCTGCTGGTTCTAAATTCGCTAAAGATTTAGATGGAGATGGAGTAAATGATCGCTGGTTATTAGCTGATGCGGCTGACATATTCTTTATGATTGCAAAAAGTGGAGATGAACTTTATTTTGACGAAGATGGTGAAGTTATAGTTGATTCTCCAAGATTTATTAAAGCATTTAAAGCTGCTAAAATGGTTCGTGACAAAGGTTTAGATGCAAGAATTGGTGCATGGACTAATGAATGGTACTCTACATTTACAGATGGTACCGTTATTATGCAGCCTTCTGGTGCTTGGTTAGGTGGACATATTCGTAACTGGATAGCTCCTGATACTGCTGGAAAATGGGGTGTAACTAACCTACCTGATGGTATGTATGTAAACTGGGGAGGATCATTTTTAGCTATTCCTGAAGATGCAAAACATAAAGAAGAAGCTTGGAAATTCATAAAATTTGCAGCAACAAGAGAAGATTCTCAAATTGCTCAATTCAAGGCTTCAAATATTTTCCCTTCATGGAAACCTGCATTTAACGACCCTGTTTTTGATGAAGAAATGGAATTCTTTGATGGTCAAAAAGCACGTTTACTTTGGTTAGAAGCAGCTAGAAAAATTCCTACAGTTGTAACAAATAAACATGATGTTATAGCAGAAGAAATAGTAACTGCAGCCCTAACAGATGTTCTAAATAAAGATGTAGATATAGTAAAAGCTCTAAAAGATGCTAAACAACAGATTGAAAGAAGGACAAAAAGATAATTCATAATATAGGGGTGGTTAATTTTAGCCACCCCTACTTTACAAAGGAGGTCTAATAATAATGAGAATAAGTAAAAAACTAGCACCATATGTATTTATATCTCCTTTTTTTATTCTGTTTTTTATTTTTGGTGCTTTTCCAATCTTATACTCTTTTTTCTTAAGTTTTCAAATGTGGGATGGAATTGGACCACAAGAGTTTGTTGGTATTGAAAATTATATATTTGTTTTAACTGATCCCTGGTTCTGGCAGTCGGTATGGAATAGTATAGTAATTTTTGTTTTAACAACTATACCTCAGCATGTAATAGCTTTGTTTTTAGCATTTGTTTTAAACTCAAAATTCGTTAAATTCAAAAATCTTTTTAGATCTTCATATTTTTTACCTTACATAACTTCTGCAGTTGCAGTTGCGATGATCTTTAGTATGCTCTATGGAGAACATTTTGGAATATTAAATACTTTATTAAAACAGTTAGATAACTTACCTCTGATTGGATCCTTTTTCGATTTGATCAATCTAAATCCTCCAATAAGATGGTTAGGAGAAGAAGCATGGATTAAACCTTCAATTGCATTAATGGTAACCTGGCAGTTTACAGGCTGGAATATGATTATTTATTATGCAGGACTACAAAATATTCCTGAAAGCCTTTATGAAGCAGCTGAAGTAGATGGAGCAAACATAAGACAAGTTTTTTTCAAAATTACCCTACCTATGTTAAAACCTGTAATATTTTTTGGAATTACACTATCAATTATAGGTAATTTACAGTTATTCCAACAACCATATATTCTTACAGGAGGGACTGGTGGTGTCGGCCGGGCAGGTCTAACTACTGCATTATACCTCTATCGAACTGGATTTAATTGGAATATGTTTGGAGTAGGTAGTGCTATGGCATATATACTTTGTTTATTTATTATAGCTTTATCATTAATTAATAGAAAAATATTCCAGGAACGTTAGGAGGGAAACTATGAACTTAAAAAACAGCAAAGAAGAAAATACACTTCAAAATAATAAATTTAAAAATAAAGTGTTGCCTAAAATATATAAAATAATACTTTATTTTATATTAATTTTAGGGGTAGTAATAACTTTTTTTCCATTTTATTACATGATGGTATTAGCAACAAGATGTAGGTCTGAAATTTTTTGTTTCCCACCACCTTTATGGTTTGGAGATTCTGCCTTAATTAATTTACAAATTTTGTTAGAAAAACTGCCTTTCTTTCAAAATATCTTAAATTCAGTTATAGTTTCTACATTCGCAACATTATTAGTATTATTTTTCTGTTCTTTAGGTGGTTATGGATTTGCTAAATATGATTTTAAGGGTAAAGAAAAATTATTTTTCCTCATGTTAGCCAGTATGATGATTCCACCATTACTGTCCATCATACCCTGGTTTATTATGATGAGATTTTTTGGTTGGATCAATAGTTTTAAACCATTAATTATACCAGGGGCTGCAAATGCATTTGGAATATTTCTTATGAGACAGTTTATGGCAGACATACCAAAAGAAATTATTGATGCAGCCAGAATAGATGGGGCTGGAGAGTTTGAAATATATTACAAAATTGCAATGCCATTAAGTAAACCTGGACTTGCAACATTAAGTATTCTTACCTTTTTAGCAACATGGAACAATTTTATGGGACCTTTGTTAATACTACAGGATAAAACCAAATATACAATACCCGTAGCTTTATCAAAATTAAATGGTAACTTTGAAACACCTTGGGGAGCTACAATGATGGGTACAGCATTAGGTGTATTACCAATTGTAATAGTATTTGTCATGGCTTCTAAGCGGTTTATCTCTGGTTTAACTAGAGGTGCAACTAAAGGGTAATTACTATCAAATATTTTGATAATTTTATGGATTTAAATGATGGAAAAAATAATAAAGTAATACAGAATATTTCAATAAAGTAACTTAGTAAATAATAATTACATAAAGAAATTAGGAGGATTACTATGCAGCAGAAAGGATGGGAGTTTGTTGGGGATAATGGTGAATTTGTTTTAGAAAACCCAACTATGAATAATTATCTTTATTTCCCATTAGTTAATGAAGCAGGAATGATGTCTTCGATTACTCCCTCATTACATGGAAATATAAATACAGGTCAAAATTCATTTGTTACTGAACCGTTATCTGCGATCGATTTACATAATAATAAATCTTCAAGAAACTTTTGGTTGTTGATTGACAATCACAAAGTATGGTCAGCAACTGGATGCTCTTCAAAACAAGAGACATATAAATTTAATGAAAATAAAGAGAGTGTTAGATTAGAAGCTGGGATGCTTTATCATAAGATAATAAGAGAAAATAAAAATTTAAAAATAAAGTCTGAAATTACTAACTTTGTTCCAATAACTGAGGATAAAGTAGAATTAATGAAAATTAATATTATTAATACTGGAAATAAAACTAAAACAATTAATGCTACATCAGCTATTCCCTTATTTGGGCGTTCAGCAGATAATATTAGAGATCATCGACACGTAACTTCTTTATTAAATGTAATAAAGACGGTGGAAGATGGAATAAAATTGACTCCAACACTATCTTTTGACGAAAGAGGTCATAAAAAGAATGACCTTAGATATATGGTCTTAGGCAGAGATGATTTAAACCAGCCTCCAATCGGTTTTTTCCCTGTATTTGAAGACTTTATTGGAGAAGGTGGTTCATTAACATGGCCTGAAGCAATAGTTACTGATAATAAATATTTTTGTAAAGCAAAAGAAGTATTTGAAGGCCGTGAAGCAATAGGAGCTTTAAAGTTTAAAGAATTTGAACTAAAACCAAATGAAAATAAGTCATTTATATTGGCTATTGCAGTTTCTAAAAAAGATAACAGTGAAGACTTTGTTAATAAGTATTGTAATTTGGAATCTTTTCAAAAACACTTAGACACAAACCAAAAATATTGGAATAATATAATCAATAAGGCAAAACTCAAATCAAATGATTCTGAATTTGATCAATGGATGAAATGGATAACAATTCAACCCACATTAAGAAGATTATACGGAAATTCTTTTTTACCTCATCATGACTATGGTAGGGGAGGAAGAGGTTGGAGAGACTTGTGGCAGGATTCATTAGCTTTACTTCTATTAGACCCCAAACCAGTAAAAGATATGCTTTTTAACAGTTTTGCCGGTGTTAGAATAGATGGAAGCAATGCAACTATTATAGGTTCTAAACCAGGTGAATTTAAAGCTGATAGAAATGGTATTAACAGAGTTTGGATGGATCATGGGGTCTGGCCGTTTTTAACTACTAAACTATATATTGATCGAAGTGGAGATTTAGAATTTCTTTTTAAAAAACAAAGTTATTTTAGAGATAATCAATTAAATAGGTCTAAAAAATTAGATGAAAAGTGGAATTCAGATAATGAAAATGTATTAAAAGACAACGATAATAAAATATATTATGGTAGCCTTCTCGAACATATCCTAGTTCAACATCTTTCCATATTTTTTAATGTAGGAGAACATAATAATTTAAAATTAGAAGGTGGAGACTGGAATGACGGACTAGATATGGCTGAAGATAAAGGTGAAAGTGTTGCCTTTACAAGCTTATATGCCAGCAATATGTTAGACATCGCAGATCTTTTAAAAGACCTACAAGATAAATTAAATGTTAATAGTATTGAATTAGCAAAAGAAATGAACATACTATTAGATACTTTTAATAAAAAAATAGACTACAGTTCACCAAAAGAAAAACAAAAACTATTAAAAAGATATTTTACAAGCTGTGAAACGAAAGTTTCCGGTGAAAAAATACAAGTTGATATTAAGGATTTAATCTTAGATTTAGAAAGAAAAGGTAAATCAATTATAGACCATATTAGAAAAAATGAATTGATAAAAAACAAGAAGGGCTATGAATGGTTTAATGCCTACTATGATAATGATGGTAATAAGTTAGAGGGAGACCATCCTCTAGGAGTTAGAATGACTTTAACAGGTCAAGTATTTAGTATTATGAGTAAAGTTGCTTCAAGAAAACAAGTTAAAAATATTACAGCTTCAGTTGATAATTATTTAAAAGACGACAAAGTAGGGGGATATAGATTAAATACAAACTTTAATGAAGTGAAATTGAATATGGGTAGGGCATATGGTTTTGCATATGGTGAAAAAGAAAATGGAGCAATGTTTTCTCACATGGCAATTATGTATAGTAATGCTCTATATAAAAGAAACTTTGCCCAAAATGGTTTTGAAGTAATAAATTCTATTTATAATCACTGTAAAAATTTTGAAAAAAGCAGAATATATCCCGGTATACCTGAATACATAGATTCTAAAGGTAGGGGTTTGTATCATTATCTAACTGGATCTGCAAGTTGGCTTCTATTAACTATGATAGAAGAAGTATATGGTATTAAAGGTGATTTAGGAAATTTTAAATTACAACCTAAATTAGTCAAATCTCAATTTAATAAAAACTGTAATACAAGTATTGAAACCCTTTTTGCAGATAAAAAGTTAAAGATTATTTATCATAACCCAAATTTAAAATCTTTTTCACATTATAAAATAAAAGAGATAAAAATAAATAATGAAAAAATTGATTTTAAAGAAAAAAACAATTCTGCTCTTATAAACAGAAATATAATAACTGAATTAAAATCAAAAGAAAAACATATAATAGAAGTTTTATTAAATTAATAAGTGAGGTAAAAAATGACTTATCAACCTAAAAAAGATCGTTATGAAAAGATGATATATAACTACTGCGGAGATAGCGGATTAAAGTTACCCGCTATTTCTTTAGGATTATGGCATAATTTTGGTGAAACTGATAATTTTGAAAACTCTAGGGCAATAATAAGAAGGGCTTTTGATTTGGGAATTACTCATTTTGATTTAGCAAATAATTATGGTATCCCGGCAGGTTCTGCTGAAAAAACATTAGGGAATATATTAAAGACTGATTTATCGGACTATCGAGATCAATTAATAATTTCTACTAAAGCAGGTTATGGAATGTGGGAAGGTCCATATGGAGATGGTGGTTCAAAAAAATACCTTACTGCTAGTTTAGATCAAAGTCTTAAACGTTTAAACTTAGACTATGTAGATATTTTCTACCACCATAGATTTGATCTAGATACTCCGCTTGAAGAAACAATGAGAACATTAGATCAAATTGTTAGACAGGGGAAAGCTCTCTATGTTGGTATTTCAAATTATAACTCTAAACAAACAATACAAGCCGCTAAAATATTAAATAAAATGGGTACACCTTTTATTATTAATCAAATATCATACTCTATCTTTGACAGATGGATAGAAAAAGATGGTTTAATTAATACTTTGACTGAACAAAAGCTTAGCGGAATTGCTTTTTGTCCCTTAGCACAAGGTCTTTTAACTGATAAATACATAAATGATATTCCTAAAGATTCTAGAGCTGCAAGTATTAGTCAATTTTTAAATCAAAGTGATATCACTGAAGAGAAAATTAGGAAGATAAAAAAACTAAATGAAATCGCATATCAGCGAAACCAAAGTCTAGCACAAATGGCTCTTGCCTGGGTTTTGCGACAGGATAGTATTGTTTCTGTACTGGTCGGGGCAAGCAAGGTATCCCAGATAGAAGAAAATATTAAAACCATAGATAATTTAAAATTTAGTAAAAAAGAGTTAGAAAAAATTGATCAAATTTGTGCTTATTAAAAATGGAGGCTTTTAGATGAGTCAAAAGGATAAATTGATAGAAATAAAAGAATATAATTTAGAAGGCTATAAACCACTAGTTGATTATGATCAGTGGAGAGTAGCTATTTTAAACTATTGTGCTGAATTACTTCCAGAAAATATTAACAAAGTACAAAAACATGATGAAACCGATGAAGTCTTTGTTCTATTAAAAGGTAAATGTATTCTTTTTGCTGCAGAAGATAAAAATAATATTAAAAACATTTACGCTCAAGAAATGCAACCATTAAAATTATATAATATAAAAAGATCAGTATGGCATACTCATACACTTAGTAAAGATGCCGTTGTACTCATAGTAGAAAATCGTGATACCACTTTAGCAAACTCTCCTGAAAAAGAATTAACCAAAAAACAACAGGAAACTATTATTGAGCAGACTAATAATTTATGGGGTAAATATTAACGATATGGGGGATAAAAGAATGGAACAAGAATATTATTTAAACAAAGAAGGTTCTTTTATAATAAAAAATTATCAATCCAAACCAACCTTTTCCAGTTTTCTACCCGGAATAGCAGGCAAACTAGGAATTCCAATCTGGGCTTTTTATGTAAACAGAGGTCAGGGAATAGCCAGTTTTGGAATTAAAAATAAAGATAACCCAATAATGGAATTTTATCCTGCCAATAAATCATATTCTAATGTTGTTACAAAAGGATTTAGAACCTTTATTAAAATAAATAACAAAGTCTATGAACCTTTTAGAAAAAATAACAAACAAATAAGTTCAGAAATGATAATCTCTTTGGATAAATTAGAAATTACTGAAATAAATAAAGAAATTAATATAAAAACAAATGTAATTTATCATACACTACCTAATGAAAATTTTGGAGGTTTAATTAGAAGATTAGAAGTAACAAATTTAGATAACAAAAAAAGACAAATAGAAGTTCTAGACGGTATGCCTATTATTATTCCTTTTGGAATAGATAATAATGCATTAAAAAACGTCTCTCAAACCATAACAGCCTGGATAAAAGTCTATAATTTAGATAACAATATTCCATTTTTTAGACTTAAAGCTTCCGCTAGTGATGAAGCAAAGGTAGATGAAATCAAGTCCGGTAATTATTTTATATCTATAGATAATAACTCTAACGAATTACTACCATCAATAGTTGATCCTCGTATAGTTTTTAGTCATGATAAAAGTTTAAATAAACCTATTGGCTTTATAAACAATGATTTTAGTAATATTACTGATCAAATTACTGAAAATCAATTTCCATCTGCCATGACTTTTAATAAAAAAACATTAAATCAAAATGACAAAATTAATATCTTTTCATTATTTGGAAATGTGAATAATCAAAGCTTGTTAAAAGAAATAAAAAATAAAGTATTGAAAAACGATTATTTTGAAAGTAAGTTAAAAACAAATCAAGACATCCATAACTATTATACTGATTTAAGCTTCACAAACAGTGAAAATAAGAATTTAAATGGATATATTAAACAAACTTTTTTAGATAATATGTTAAGAGGTGGACTTCCTGTAAACATAGGTAAAGACGAGAAAAAGACATATCATATCTTTTCAAGAAAACATGGTGACCTTGAAAGAGACTATAATGATTTTTTATTAGAACCTAGATATTATTCTCAGGGTAATGGTAACTATAGGGATATTAATCAAAATAGAAGAAGTGATCTGTTTTTTAATCCTCATCTTAAAAAACATAATATAAAAACTTTTTTTAACTTAATAAATTTAGAAGGATTTAATCCCTTAGTTATTCATGGTCAAAAATTTGTCGTTAAAAACATTGATAATTTAAAAAATAAGATTAATTTAGACAATGATAAATTATTTGATATTATAACCAATCCATATTCTATAGGTGAACTATATGAATATTTAATTTCTAATCAAGATCTATTAAATATAAATAATAATGACATTGAAAGTATAGTTAATATAATTATTGATAATTCAAAGTCAACACTTATTTCAAGTTTTGGGGAAGGTTATTGGATAGACCACTGGACTTATAACTTAGATTTAATAGAAAATTATTTAAGAATATATCCTGATAAATTAGAGGAATTGTTTACTAAAGAACAATTTAGATATTATGACAGTCATATGAAAGTTTTACCACGTCATAAAAAATATCAATTAACTAACAGAGGACCAAGACAGTATAAGGCTTTAAAAGAAGATAAGAAGAAAAAAGACTTAATAAATAATAGAGAGCAAGAAAAAAATTATGTAAGAGTAAATGATAGTATATACAAAAGTAATCTGATAGAAAAAATATTTGTAATATTACTTAATAAAGTAGCAAGCATAGACCCTTATGGACTGGGAATTGAAATGGAAGCAAATAAACCAGGTTGGTATGATGCATTAAATGGTCTACCAGGCATATTTGGATCTTCATTTGGGGAAACAGCTGAAGTTATTAAATGGGCTAAATTTATGAAATCTACACTTGAGAAATTAGAGATAAAAGATATAGAGGTATTAAAAGAAGTATATGAATTTTATAAAGAGATAGATACATTACTTATTCAATGGTTTGAAAATAAAGATAATTATCTTTATTGGGATCAAAGCAATAAAGTAAAAGAAGAATATAGAGAAAAGATATTTTATTCATTAGATGGAAGAAAAAATACTATTTCAAAAAATGAGCTCTTAGAATTTTATGAAAATATCATAAAAAAACTAAACTACTCTTTAGATAATTCCAAAAATGAAGATGGCCTTTATAATATGTTTAATTCTTATGAGGTTGAAAAATATACTAAAACTGGTGAGATATCAGATGAAGGCCTACCATTAGTTAAGGTTAAATCATTTAAGATAAAACCATTAGCAAACTTTTTAGAGGGACAGGTAAAAGCACATAAAGTATTAAGTTCAAAAAATAAATCATATAAATTACATGAAAATATTTTATCAAGTGATTTGTATGATAAAAAATTAAAAATGTTTAGAGTTAATGGTAATTTGAGTAACGAATCCTTTGAAATCGGTAGAGCAAAAGCCTTTTCTCCAGGTTGGTTGGAAAATGGTTCAATCTGGCTTCATATGGAATATAAGTACTTACTGGAACTATTAAAAAATGATCTATACGAGACATTTTATGAAGTATTTAATGATGCTGCAGTATTTCATCAAGATCCTAAAGTATATAAAAGAAGTATACTAGAAAATAGTTCATTTATACTTAGCAGTTTAAATAATGATGTCACTAACCACGGTAGAGGCTATATTGCAAGATTAAGTGGAGCTACAGCAGAATTTATTGATATGTGGACCAGAATTAGTTTTGGTAATAAACCATTTAAATATATTAATAACAAATTAATCTTTGAACCCAATCCAATACTAACTAAAGACTTATTTACCAAAGAAAAAAGTGAAGTAAATATACAAGTTAGTGAAAATATAAGTAAAACTGTAATTTTACCTAAAAACACTTATAGTATAAGATTTTTAGGTAGTACTTTAGTTGTTTATCATAATAAAAAAATGAAAAATACTTTTGGTGAAAATAAAGTGAAAATAGAAAGTATTAAATTAACTTATAATGAAAATGAATCATATCAAATTCAAGACAGTAAAATAAATAATAAAAGAGCATATGACATAAGAAATGGTTTAGTAAATCAAATAGATATCATATTAAATTAAAATTAAAAAATACTATTTTCTTAAAATTATTTTTAGTTTATTAATTGGAGGAATCACATATTGAATTATAAAAGATATATTACAGCTAAAGATTCAAATAAAAAATTGTGTGAAGTAAATTTTGAAAATATGAATAATCAAATAAAACTAATAATAAAGTAATAATCGATGATAGCAAAACTTATCAATCAATTATTGGATTTGGTGGTGCTTTTACTGAAGCAGCATGTTATACATTAAATAAATTATCTAAAAAAAACAGAACGAAAGTACTTAAAGCATATTTTGATCAAGAAAATGGTTTAGCCTATAATCTAGGAAGAATATCAATTAACAGTTGTGATTTTTCTTTAGAAAATTATACCTATGTTAAAGAAAATGATGTTAACTTATCTTCTTTTGATATATCAAGAGAAGATAAGTGGACTATACCAACAATTCAAACATGCCAAGGATATCAGGGGGAAAAGAATTAAAATACTAGCTTCCCCCTGGAGTCCACCTGCCTGGATGAAAACTAATAATGATATGAATAATGGTGGTAAACTATTAAAAAAGTATTATCAAACCTGGGCAAATTATTATGTTAAATTTATTAACGAATATAAGAAAAGAAATATTGATATCTGGGGAGTTACAGTACAAAATGAACCCGCTGCTGTACAAACCTGGGATTCTTGTATTTACAGTGCAAAAGAGGAAAGAGACTTTGTTAAAAATTATCTAGGACCGACTTTACATAAAAACAATCTTAATAATATAAAGATAATTATATGGGACCATAATAGAGATTTGGTAATTAATAGAGCTACTACCGTTTTATCTGATAAAAAGGCAGCTAAATATATTTGGGGCACCGGTATTCACTGGTATGTAAGTGAAGAATTTGAAAATGTAGGAGAAGTACATAAAAGATTTCCTGATAAACATCTCTTGTTTACCGAAGGTACTCAGGAGGGTGGAGTACATCTTAAATCATGGAAAACCGGTGAGCGTTATGCCAGAAACATTATAGGCGATTTAAATAACTGGGTTAAAGGTTATATAGATTGGAATCTAGTTTTAGATGAAATGGGTGGTCCTAATCATGTAGGTAATTACTGTGATGCACCTATAATAGCAGATACAAATAATGATGAAGTGATTTTTAACAGCTCATATTATTATATTGGCCATTTCAGTAAATTTATTAAAGAAAGTGCAGTGAGAATTAATTCTAAAGTCAATAACGAGAAATTGAAAGTAAGTGCTTTTAAAAATCCTGATGAACAAATTGTAATAGTTATTTTAAATGAATCTGAAGAAAAGATTGATTTTCAATTAGAATATCATAATACAAAAATTAATAATGAAGCTCCTAAAAGATCGATCCAAACTATATTAATTAGAGGAGGGATTTAGATTAAAAAATACATAATCTTTATATTATTATCTTTAATTATCATGGGAACATTTAGTGTTTATGTTGAAGGTCATGATTTTATTAATAAAAATGTTCAAACACCTTATGATAAATTAGACTTAATATGGCAGGATGAATTTGATTATGAAGGATTTCCTGATGAAAGTAAGTGGTCTTATGATATAGGTGGACACGGATGGGGAAATGGTGAAAAACAGTACTATACTGAAAAAAGAAAAGAAAATGTCTGGGTTAAAGATGGAAAGCTGCATATTACAGCTAGAAAAGAAAGTTATGATAGAAATGAATACACATCAGCTAGATTAGTAACTAAAAACAAAGGTGATTGGTTATATGGAAGAATAGAAGTTAGAGCAAAGCTTCCTCAAGGAAGAGGAACATGGCCCGCAATCTGGATGCTTCCTACTTCTTTTGATTATGGACAGTGGCCTGGTAGTGGTGAAATAGATATAATGGAACATGTTGGATATAATATGGAAGTAGTCCATGGTACTGTACATACTAAAAGTTTCAACCATTCAATCAATACCCAAAAAGGTAATTCAATTTATGTTGAAGATGTTCATCAGGAATTTAATACTTACAGTATTGAATGGTATCCCACTAAAATTTTGTTTTATATAAATGATATTCATTATTTTACATTTAATAATGAAATGAAGACCTGGAGAGAATGGCCTTTTGACATACCTTTTCATTTAATACTTAATATAGCTGTAGGAGGCGGCTGGGGCGGTGTAAAAGGCATTGATGATAGTATCTGGCCCCAGACTATGGAAATAGATTATGTGCGTGTATATGACCTAAATATAAGCCAAAGAGACCAAACTCCTCCCACAAGTCCAGGTAATTTACAAATTGATGTAAATCCTATTAATGCATTCATCAAATGGGATAAATCAGAAGATAATTTTGGAATAAAAGAATACAGAATATTTTTAAATAATGAATTGATTGGCAAGACAAATCAAAATGATTATAAAATTAAAAACTTAAAACCAGATACTTCATATGATCTTCATCTTGAAGCTGCTGATTTTGCAGGCAATATATCAAAAACAAATAGTATAGAATTTAAAACTTTGAAATTGAGTTATGATAAAATACCAGGTAAGATTGAAGCTGAAGACTATCTGTTAATGGAAAAAGGAGTCGAAACAGAAAAAACAAAAGACACAGGTGGAGGAGTAAACCTTTGTTATATTGGTGATGATGACTGGATGGAATATACTATTGATGTAAAAGAAACTGGAAATTATAAGGCATCACTTAGATTTGCTGCAGTAATTGAAGGAGAAGTTCAAATAAGGGATGAAAATGATAATGTTTTATCTACAGTTGCTGTTCCGGTAACAGATGACTGGCAAAATTGGACAACAGTAAGTTCAGATATTTTTGAATTACAAAAAGGTAAACAAAAGATAAAGATATATACAACAGTAGGAGGATTTAATTTTAACTGGTTTAAATTAAAAACAGCAGATTAATCTAAATATTTTATATATACCCCTTTTTAAATGATAAAAAAGGAAAATTTCTTTATTTGTTCAATTATATATATAGAATGATTAAGGGGGGTTAGATTAATATGATAGGTTCAATAGGCGCATTAGTTAGGCTTGTTATTTCTGCTGTTGTGTTGTTGATAGTCGAAGCCATTATCCCAGGATTTGTAGTAGGTGGATTTGTAAATGCTTTAATTGTGGCTTTAGTTATAGCCATAATAGGGTACTTTGTAGAACAAGTAATAAATAACAAAAAAAATAGTAATCGAGGTATAGTAGGTTTTATTATTTCCGCTATCGTAATTTATGTTGCTCAATTTGTAGTATCATCACTAACTGTAACTATAATTGGTGCTCTGTTGGCAGCATTAGTTATCGGATTAATTGATATGTTTGTACCTACTATATTTGATAAATAATCATATATGAAATTGGCTAGAGTTAATACTTCATACTGTAATTAATTTAAAACATTATAAAGCATAAAAAACCTGGGATATCCCAGGTTTTTTCCTTTTATAAGATACTATTATTAAATTTTTTCAAAAAATAGTCTATAAATAAAAATGGAGCTGATGAGAGGACTTGAACCTCCAACCTGCTGATTACAAGTCAGCTGCTCTACCAATTGAGCTACATCAGCTTCATAAAATTATTTGCCGTTTTCAATTTCGTACAGGAATTATTATAACTCACAATTGGTGATAGGTCAAGGGATAAATCCAAATTTTTTCATTTTTTTTGATATTTTTCCTAAAATCACTTCAAAACCATCTAAAGTTTTAATAATAAAAAGTATTAGAAGATAATTAAATTAAATTATAAGATAAAGTCGGTTGTAATCATTAACCTCTAATGATATACTTTTTTAAGGAAGTGATTTTATATGTCGAATAAGTATAGAAGTAATAAAATTAAAAAAGAACATACAATTATTGAAGATATCCTCCCTCTGTTAGAAAGTATATCAATTTTTCCTGAAATAAAAAGCATAATTCCGGGTAGGATAAATCAAAGAAGCAGTAGTAGTGGTCTGAAAGCATACTTGCAGATCAAATACAACACAAGTAGTGGACTTAAACTGCTAGCAAAAAATAGTTCATCTGTGCAAGAAGTATTTGTTGTAACTACTGATACTGACACAACTGTCAAAAGGCTTAAAAAGCTAGAATTCACTAATTAAGTCTTGACTTTTTAATATTTCTAGGATATAATTTTTTACAGTTTGCGGGTTGTGGCGCAGCTTGGTAGCGCGCACGTCTGGGGGGCGTGAGGTCCCGGGTTCAAATCCCGGCAACCCGACCATTTAATAATAGATATTAAAGCCCTGATTTGGGCTTTTTTTACATTAATAAATAAATTTGAGGAAGTGAACTAATGATAAGGGTAAGTTTTGTAACCTTAGGTTGTCCAAAAAATGAAGTCGATACAGACTACATGATGGGTATAACCTTTAATGATAATAAATATGAATATGAAGAAAACCCTTTAAATGCTGATGTAATAGTAATAAATACCTGTGGTTTTATTGAAGATGCCAAAGAGGAATCTATAGATACAATACTACAGGCGGCTAAATATAAAGAAGATGGAATAATTGATGCTTTAATAGTAACAGGTTGTTTGACTCAAAGATACAAAAATGAACTAATGGATGAAATCGAAGAAATAGATGCTGTATTAGGTACAGGTACTTTTGATCAGATTAAACAAACAATTGATGATGTTTTAGAAACTAAAGAAAGATTTAATAGAATAGATAAACCAATATTTGACTTTAATCAAAAACTTGATAGATTTAATACTAAAAACCATTACTCATATGTTAAAATTGCAGAGGGTTGTAATAATAACTGTAGTTACTGTAGTATTCCATTTATTAGAGGACCACTTAACAGCCGTAAAATGGAAGATATAGTTGAAGAAATTAAGATCTTAGTTGAAAACGGAACAAAAGAAATTATACTCACCGCTCAAGATACTACTGAATATGGTAAAGATCTCTATAATGAAAGGAAATTAGTTGATCTATTACAAGAAATAGTAAAAATAGATGACTTAAAATGGATTAGACTATTATATAGTTATCCTGAACATATAACAGATCAGTTAATTGATGTAATAAAAGAAAATGATAAAATATGTAATTACCTTGATATACCTGTTCAACATTCTTCAAACAGAATCCGCAAAGAGATGAGAAGAGAAGGTACAACTGAAGAACTTTTAGATGTAATAAATAAAATTAGAACAAAGATTCCAGATGTTGCTTTAAGAACCTCAATGATAGTTGGTTTTCCGGGAGAAACCAAAGAAGACTTTGACAATTTAAAAGACTTTATAAAAGTAGTTAAGTTTGATAGATTGGGAGTATTTCAGTACTCTCAAGAAGAAGGTACTAAAGCAGCAAAAATGGAAAATCAAATCAATAAAAAAACAAAGGAAAAAAGATATAATAAAATAATGGAAATCCAACAAGATATATCATATAATAAAAATAGAAACTACATTGGTAAAGAACTTAAAGTAATTATTGATGAAAAAATCGAAGAGGAATTTATAGGCAGAACTGTCTATGATGCACCTGAAATAGATAATACTGTCTATGTAAGGGGTAAAGATATTAATATTGGTGACATTATTAAAGTTGAGATTACTGATGCTTTTGAATATGATTTAATGGGAGAGAAAATAAATGAATCTACCAAATAAGTTAACTATGCTTAGAATCATCTTAGTACCTGTTTTTATAGCTTTTTTACTACTTAGAAAGGATATAGCTGGTGCTGAGATATTTTCGCTTGCAGTCTTTATTTTAGCAGCAATAACAGACAGTTTAGACGGCTATATTGCAAGAAAACACGAACTTGTAACTAAGTTTGGACAGATTGTTGACCCTGTTGCAGATAAGCTCTTAATTTCAGGAGCATTAATTGCTTTTGTATCTTTAGATGAAATCTCAATTTGGGCTGCTATTTTAATTATTGCCAGAGAATTTGCTGTAACTGGACTTAGAGTAATTGCTGCTAAAGATGGAGTAATAATCTCAGCAAGTATTTGGGGTAAAGCTAAGACAATCGTACAAATAGCTGCAGTTATTGCAGTTATTGCAGATCCAAAAATAATTAGATTACCTTATTATATCCCAAACATATTAATCTGGATTGCTGTTGTAATTACACTCTTTTCAGGATATAAATACTTTAAAGCAGTAAATGTTGATTTATTTGTAGAAGAAAAACACTAATTGTCGATAAAAGGACTGGTTATTAAATATGGAGAAATTAAAGAAAAAAATTGTAGAAATAATCGCTAGCTGTTTTTATGTAGGATATATACCAGGAGCACCTGGTACTTATGGTTCACTTTTTGCACTATTTTTCATTAGTCAATTTTCCACTTTAACCAAAAATTACGGTGTTGTCTTTTTTATCATAATCGGTTTAATCTTTTCAACTTTAATGGAAAAACAAACCGGTCAAAAAGATGACCAAAGAATTGTAATAGATGAATTTGTCGGAATGTTAATCACATTCTATTATGTTACTCCCAATTTATTATATCTAGCAATTGGTTTTGTTCTTTTTAGACTCTATGATATATATAAACCATATCCAATTATGAAGATACAGAATTTACCTTCTGGACTAGGTATAATGTTAGATGACATATTAGCAGGAGTATATGCAAGAATTGTTTTACATATTTTTATAGTAATTCTACAAATCGGTTTTTAAAAACCGATTTTTTTATTTATCAACTTATGATATAATTTAAAGAGAGGTGAACTCATATTGAATATTGAAATAATTAGTATTGGTGATGAACTACTTGATGGATCAGTACAAGAAAAAAATGCAAACTTTTTGAGTAAAGAGTTTAAAAGATTTAATATAACTCCTCATCATATTAGTATAGTAGGAGATAACAAAAAAAATATCAAAGACCTTTTAATAAAGGCAAAAAATAGATCTGATATCATTATTATCACAGGGGGTTTAGGACCTACACGTGATGATATTACAAGAGATGCTGTAGCTGAAGCATTTGATTTAAAGTTAGTTTTTAACAAAGAAATTAAAAAAGAAATCGACAAACGCTTAAAAGAATACCATGTACAAGTTACAGATAACAATAATCATCAGGCCATGATACCTGAAAATGCAGAGATAATAGATAATCCTAATGGTACAGCACCAGGATTTATCATTAATCAAAATGATACTACATGTATCTCTATGCCTGGAGTACCATCAGAAATGAAATCAATGTTTTTAAATGATGTTTTACCTTATCTTGATTTAAACAGTCAGATGAAGTATCAAAACAAGCTTTTTTTTAAAGGATTAGGAGAAGCCCAACTTGAAGATAAAATATTTAACTCAGTTAATATACCGGATGATATCTATTTAAGTTTTGTTGTTAAAGGTGATTACATTTTAGTTAAAATAAATGGTGATGACAAGAATTTAGTAGACAAATATACTGAAGAAATAAAAGAAAAATTAAATCTAAATATATTTGATGATCTTAATATAGTAAACTCCATATATAATATCATGACAAAAAATAACTTAACATTAAGTACCGCTGAATCATGTACTGGTGGTCTATTAGGTAATAGAATAACTAACCAACCAGGAAGTTCCAGCTACTATAAAGGTGGAGTTGTAACATACAGCAATGAATTAAAAACAAAACTATTAAATATAAAACCTGATTTAATAAATAAACACGGTGCAGTTAGTTTAAAAATTGCTCAACTTATGGCTACCAATATTAAAAATAATACTAATTCTGATTATGGTATTGCAATTAGTGGAATTGCCGGACCTACCGGAGGTAGCAAAGAAAAACCAGTTGGATTAGTTTATGTTTCTGTATCAGGTAAAAATCGTACTATTATAAAAAGACTATACCTAAAAGGTAAAAGAAAACAGATCAAGTACTTAAGTACAGAGTTTTCTTTGAAGTTGCTTAAAAATCTCTTAGAAACGGAGGGGTACAATGAAAAAGTATAATATTGTTATTGGACTGCTTTTAATTGTTTTTGCAATCTCTTTTAGTGTTGGAGTTGAGGCTCAAACAGAACAAATGAATTTGTTAAGTCAAAGTATTAATAATTATCATTTAAATAACTACAGTAAAGCACAAGAACTAATTAATCAAATAAATTTAGATGAAATAACAACATCAGCAAAAATAGATACTCTATACTATAAATCATTAATTGAACTTGCTTTAGGAAATGTATCAAAAGGTAAAGAACATTTAAAACAATTGAATCAAATGGGGTATGATTATGGTTTGATCCACTATGAACTTGCTAGAATATATATGAATATCTATAATAACTTTGATAGTGCATACCCTCAAACAGCTTTAGAAGAATTTGAAAAAGCCAATGCATTAGGTGTTAATTCAGCTCAATTTCATAGAGATTATGCAATGGCATATATTGGTGTAAATAACCAGGAAGCAGCTGTTAAGCAATTAGAAATGGCTGTTTCAAAAGATGGTTCTGTACCAGACTACATGAATATAGCCAATATGTATAAAGAACAAAATAATTATAGTAAAGCAGAAGAGTATTATAGAAAACTTCTTGACCTTGATAGTCAAAATACTACTGCAATCAGTGAACTTGGGGATGTTTTAATAGAACAAGAAAAATATGATCAAGCCATTGAAATACTGCTGAAAGGTGTAGAAATCACTCCTGATTCAGTAATTACAAACTATAACTTAGGACAGGCCTATTACTTAAATAAAGAATATGATAATGCAGAAAAATACTTGTTAAAAGTAGTAGAATTAAAGTATAATAATTACCGTGCACTATATTATCTAGGTAAAACCTATGAAAAAAAGGAAAACTTCCAAAATGCAAAGTATTATTTAAATGAATCAACTAAGTTTAATCCGGACTATGTTCCAGCATATATTGCTTTAGGAACTATTAACTTAAAAGAAGGTAACAATTATCAAGCTATTGCAAATTATTCAACTGCAGTAGAAAAAAATCCTGAGTATGCAGACAGTCACTTCCATTTAGCATTAGCATATTATCAAGCAGATATGAAAGAAGCAGCAATATCTGAATTAAGAAAGACCCTACATTTAAGTGATGGACACAGTAGTGCTCGACAGTTACTGGATAGATTACAGGGGGAATAACTTAATGAGTAAAAGACTTTTTATTGCAGTACCGGTTAAAGGTAGAACACAAAAACTACTAAAACAAAATTTAAATAAAGCCCAAAAAAGTCTTGACTATAATTTAAAATGGGTCAGTGGAGAAAACCTCCATTTGACCCTTAAGTTTTTAGGAGATACAAAAATTGAAAAAATAGAAGAAATAAAAAGTACATTATCAAACACATGTTCGCATTATAATACATTAAATATCTTTTATAACCATTTTAGTGCTTTTCCTTCGACAGATTATCCCAAAGTTCTCTTTTTTGGACTAAATGGTGACATAAAAAGACTTAAAAACTTACAATCTGAACTAGAAAATTCTCTTTCAGAAATTGGTTTTGATAAAGAAAACAGAGAATATACTCCACACTTAACCTTTGCCAGGACAAGAAAGAGCACAGATATAAATAAATTAAAAAATGATTATAATAATTTTATTAACAAAAATGATTTAAGAGTATTTCAAAAGATAGATAAAGTTTCTCTAATTGAAAGCAAACTATACAAAAGTGGACCAGTTTATGAAGAAATATTTTCTATTAATTTAACTTAAAGCTTGCAAAAAGTAAACATTTGTTCTATAATTAAAACATAAAATAAGACAGAGGTGATATTTTTGGCCAATAATAATGATCAAGAACAAGCGCTAAATATGGCGGTAAAAAGAATTGAAAAACAGTTTGGACAGGGTTCAATAATGAGACTTGGGGATAGATCTTCACTAGATGTTGAAGCAATTCCAACTGGAGCTCTACCTTTAGATATTGCTTTAGGTGTAGGAGGAATTCCTAAAGGAAGAATAGTTGAACTATATGGAAATGAATCTTCCGGAAAAACCACTTTAGGTTTACATATAATTGCAGAAGCTCAAAAACAAGGTGGAATAGCTGCTTTTATTGATGCAGAACATGCCCTAGATCCAAGATATGCCCAAAATCTAGGAGTTAATATAGATGATTTATTAATCTCACAACCTAATAATGGTGAAGAAGCACTAGAAATAGCAGAAGCTTTGGTTCGAAGTAATGCAATTGATTTAGTTGTTTTAGACTCGGTTGCGGCATTAGTTCCCAAAAAAGAATTAGAAGGAGAAATGGGTGATACTCATGTCGGTCTACAGGCAAGACTAATGTCACAGGCAATGAGAAAACTTTCAGGAGCAATTTCTAAATCTGATACAGCATGTATATTCATCAATCAAATTCGTGAAAAGGTTGGAGTTATGTTTGGTAATCCTGAAGTCACTCCAGGTGGACGTGCTCTTAAATTTTATTCTTCAGTTAGAATAGAAATTAGAAGATCTCAAACCATTAAAGATGGTGATGAAATCATTGGTTCACATGCCAGAGTTAAAGTTGTTAAAAACAAGGTTGCAGCTCCTTTTAGAAAAGCAGAATTTGATATAATGTACGGTACTGGTATTTCAAGGACTGGCTGTGTATTAGATATGGGAGAACAGGCTAATATAATCGATAGAGCAGGTTCGTGGTATTCTTACGGGGATGTAAGACTAGGACAGGGTAGAGAAAACTCAAAAGATTTTCTATCAGAAAACGAAGATATCTTAGAAGAAATTGAACATAAAATAAAAGTAAAAGTTGGATTAATTGAAGATGAAACAGTTGATAATAAGGAAGATGAAGAAAAAAAAGAAGATAAAGATGATTAAATAAATATTATAATATCTTTTAATTTTGCCTGTATATTAGCGTATACAGGTTTTTTGTTTCTTGACACTTACCCAAAAAAAAGATAAAATAAATGTGATGTATTTAAAAATTAAATATGTTTTTAAAATAAACTAGGAGGTGAAAATAATTTATAATACCCTTTTAATAGTAATCATATCCCTTGTCCCGGGATTAATTGTTGGTTACTTTATAAGAAAGTTTATTGCTGAAGCCCGGATTCAGTCTGCTGAAGAACAATCTCGTAAAATTCTTGAAGAGGCTGAACGTGAAGCAGAATCTAAGATTAGGGAAATTACCCTTGAAGCTAAGGAAAAAGCCCAAAAGATTAGAGAAGATGCCAATCGTGAAGGTCAAAAAAGAAGAAATGAACTTCAGCGTCTGGAAGACCGTTTAATGCATAGAGAAGAAACACTAGATAACAAAAGTGATGCACTTGAGAAAAAAGAGAATAAACTTAAAAAACAATTAAATGAAGTTGAAAGCGAAAAAGAAGAAATTCAAAAAATTAAACAACAAGAAATTCAAAAATTAGAAAAAATATCTAACTTATCACACAGTGAAGCAAAAGATTATTTACTATCTAAAATGGAAGACGAACTTGATCATGAATATGCTAAAATGATCAAAGCAAAAGAAAGAGAAGCAAAAGAAGAGGCTAATAAGAAAGCTCGCGAAATTATTTCGCTAGCTATTCAAAGATGTGCAGGTGACTATGTCTCTGAAACTACTGTTACTGTAGTTGATCTGCCAAACGATGAAATGAAAGGTAGAATCATCGGTAGAGAAGGTAGAAACATCAGAGCATTAGAAAGCCTTACAGGTATTGATTTAATTATTGATGATACACCGGAAGCAGTTGTAATTTCCGGTTATGACCCAATAAAAAGAGAAATTGCTAGAATCGCTCTTGAAAAACTTATTATCGATGGAAGAATTCATCCGGCACGTATTGAAGAGATGGTTGAAAAAGCCAAAGATGAACTTGATAGTCAGATCAAAGAAGTTGGAGAACAAGCAACATTTGATTCTGGAGTTCACGGCTTAGATTCTCAATTAGTGAAATACTTAGGAAGATTGAAGTTTAGAACAAGTTACGGTCAAAATGTTTTAAACCACTCCTTAGAAGTTTCATTCTTAGCAGGTGTAATGGCTGATGAACTTGGTGCTAATTCAACACTAGCTAAAAGAGGAGGACTTCTACACGATATAGGTAAAGCTATTGATCATGAAGTTGAAGGACCTCACATTGATATTGGTGTTAATCTAGCAAGAAAATTCGGTGAATCCGAAGATGTTATTCATGCTATTGAGGCTCACCACGGTGATGTTGATTTTCAATCTGTTGAAGCTGTCTTAGTTGCAGCTGCAGATGCGATCTCAGCAGCTAGACCGGGAGCCCGTAAAGAAACCTTAGAATCCTATATTAAGAGATTAGAAGAACTTGAAGATATCGGTAAATCTTTTGATGGTGTTGAAAACGCATATGCAATTCAAGCTGGTCGTGAAATTAGAGTAATAGTACAGTCCGAACAGATTGATGATGTAACTGCAAGTAAGCTTTCAAGAGATATCAAAAACAAAATTGAAGAAAACCTTAATTATCCGGGACAGATTAAAATTGTTGTTATTAGAGAAACTAGACAAATTGAATATGCAAAATAAATATAAATATAAAGGCCCTTTAATTAGGGCCTTTTTTAAAATTAAAAATGGAGTATGATAATAATGAATATTATATATATTGGAGATATAGTAGGAAGAGCAGGTAGGCGTTCTGTTCGAAAACTATTGGATGAAGCAATTGAAGGAAAAGATATTGACTTCATAATTGCGAATGGTGAAAATTCTGCTGGAGGATATGGAATAACTTACGATACCGCAAATGAACTATATGATTATGGCATTGACTGTATAACGATGGGTAATCACACCTGGGGAAATAGAAATATTTTTAAGTTTATAGATTCTGATGAAAAAATAATTAGACCTTTAAACTTTAATGAGGCTGTACCAGGTAGAGGTTATAATATTTATAAAGTTAATGGCAAAAAAGTTGCGGTAATTAGCTTAATCGGTCAGGTATTTATGGGAGATAATAACTCACCTGTAGAAGCATTTAATAAAGTATATGATAAAATAAAGGCTGAAACTGATTATATAATAGTTGACTTTCATGCTGAAGCAACTGGAGAAAAAAAAGCATTTGCAGAATTGGTTAATGGAAAGGTGTCCTTAGTTGTTGGTACACATACTCATGTACAAACCAATGATGCACAAATCTTAGACAAAAAAACAGGCTATATCTCAGACCTTGGCTTTTCAGGTGCCTGTGATTCAATATTAGGTATGAAAAAAGAAAAAGTTCTTTATAGATTCAAAACAAAGATGCCCAAAAGACTAGAAGTGGCAACCGGCCAGGTTAAATTATCCGGAATTTATGCAACATTTGATAAAAAAGGACAAACTACTTCAATTAATTCCTTTAAGTTAAAGGATTAAGGTATAAAAATATTTTCAAATACTTGCAGGAATTTTTCCCTATAATGAGAATATTAATAATACAATTCAATTTAATATTATACAAGGGGGTAATGTAGAAGTGGATGTATTAAAAGTTTCAGCAAAATCTGATCCAAATTCTGTAGCTGGTGCTTTGGCAGGAGTTCTTAGAGAAGAAGGAAGGGCAGAACTACAAGCAGTAGGAGCTGGTGCTTTAAATCAAGGAGTAAAAGCAGTTGCCATTGCAAGAGGATATGTTGCACCAAGTGGTATCGATTTAATTTGTATTCCCGCTTTCACTGATATAGAGATTGATGGTGAAGAAAGGACTGCTATAAAGTTAATTGTTGAACCGAGATAGAGACTATTATAACCTGTTTGTCTTACTGGCAAGCAGGTTTTTTTACGCTTTTTAATAAATAGATATGGAGGTAAATTATGTTTGTAGACCTACATCTGCACACCACATATTCTGATGGTTCTTTTACACCTGAAGAGTTAATATTAGAAGCTAAAAAGTTAAACTATTCAGCTATTGCTGTAACAGATCATGATACAGTAGCTGGTTTAAATCAAGTTATTCAATTTGGGAAAAAATATGGTATTGAAACTGTTCCCGGAATAGAATTTAACACTTCATATAAAAACTGTGATGTTCATATTTTAGGATATTTTATAGATAGAAAATCAAATAAATTACTTAAACTACTAAAAAAAATTAAAGATGAACGTAGAGAAAGAATTGAAAAAATGATAAGATTACTAGATAAACAGTTTGGATTCAAAATTAATATGAAAGAGATTAAAGAAATTAGTTCTAATAATATTCTTGGCAGAGGACATATTGCACGACTTTTAACTGAAAAAAATTATGTTGACAGTTGGGAAGAAGTTTTTAATAAATATATAGGCAGGGGAAAACCTGGTTATGTAGATCGAAATAAAATAACACCATTTGAAGCTATAGATATTATCAAAGAAGCAGAAGGAATACCAGTAATTGCTCACCCTGGATTAATTACTAATCAGCAAATAATAGATCAATTAATAAACTATGGAGTTTCAGGAATTGAAGTTTATTATACTGAACATGATAATAAAATGACCGAAAAATATCTAAAATTTGCAAAAAGAAATGAACTATTAATTACCGGTGGTTCTGACTGTCACGGCCCTAAAAATAAGGAAGGAAAAAAACTTGGTAAAATCAAGTTGGACTATTGTTATTTAAAAGAACTCAAAAAGTATAAATCAATTCTAAATGATAAACCTTTTAAGAAGGATTTATTATCTTAACATAGAATTAAGTAAACTAGGATTAATATAATTTTAATTACTAAATATATCGAGGATAAGGAGTGTCAATTAATGTATAATGAAATTTATAATTTTATTTCACTTGGGGGACCAATGGCTATCCCTTTGATAATAACTTCAATATTTTCATTGGCAGTTATAATCGAAAAAGCAGTCTTTTTCATAAGAAGAAAAGACAATAGTTTAAGGCTTTTAAAAAGAATCGAACTTAAAGTTGAAAATGATGACATTATTGGAGCTTTAAATGAATTAAAAGGTGAAAAAGGTCCTAACGCTAAACTTTTATCTACAGCGCTTTCTCACTATCAAGAAGATCCTGATAGAATAAGAGAAGTACTACAGGCTGTTGGAGAAGATGAAATCAAGAAGATGGAAAAACATCTACCTATATTAGATGTTGTTGCTATGATTTCTCCTTTATTAGGACTATTGGGAACTGTTTTAGGTATAATTAGCAGTTTCAATATATTAGGTACTGCAGCTGGAGCAGCTAATCCTGCCCAAATTAGTTCAGGTATTGCGGCAGCATTGATTAGTACTGCTATGGGATTAATAATTGCTATTCCAACTGCTATTTTTTATTCCTATTATATTAATAAAGTAGAAGAAAAATCCCATGAAATGAACTTAAGTATGATTGATATCATGGATGTTATCACAGACAGGAGTGAAAGAGATGTTCAAACCTACACATAAAAAGAAAACATCTATTAACATAATTCCAATGATCGATGTTATCTTCTTTTTATTAGTGTTTTTTATGTTGTTTACATCTTTTAGATCAAATCCTTATGGAATGGAAATGCAGCTTCCTAAAGCTGTTACAGTAACAGAACAAAAACAAGAAAACTTTATAATTAACATTAATGAAAACGGGGAATTTTTTCATGAAGGTGAAAACCTTCCAATCTCAAAAATAACTGAACTTGCACAACAAAAACATCAAGAAAACAATAGTATGGTTGTTATTATAAATGCCGATAGTAATACAAAATACAGTGCAATTGTTACAGTAATGGACGGTGTAAGAGAAGTAGGTATCTATAACCTTGCACTAGCAGCTGAAAAAAAAGATAGTTAGGTGGTGTTAATATGTTTAATAATGACAGGAATCGTTTATTCCTGTATGTAACTATATCATTAATATTCCACCTTCTTTTGTTTTATTTTTTCCCCTTCGGTTTTCTACAAGGGTTTAGTAATGAAGATGCAACCGGTGAAAACTTCGGTTATGTTCAATATGTAGATTTTCAAACTCAATCAAATACTCAAACTGAAGAACAAACTGAGCCTGAAAATATAGCAGAAGAACCTGAAGAAGAACCCGAGCCTGAACCAGAACCGGAACCCGAACCTGAGCCAGAACCTGAACCGGAACCCGAACCAGAGATTGAAGAGGAAACAGTAGAAGAAACCAATGATCAAGATATTGAAATAGCTCAAGAAGAACCAGAAGAAGTAGTGGAAGAAGAACAAAACAATCAAGAACAGGAAGTTATAACTAGTGAGGAAAGTGACACAGAAATAGAAGTCAGTCAACAAGATAGTCAAACTGAAGAAGAGGATGCACAAGAAGAACAAGAAGAACAAGAAAGTGAACCTGTTGAGGAAGAACCAACTCCTCCACCTCCACCAACAGCTGGTGAATTAATCGGTTTATCACCAAAACCAGTTTATCCTAAATATTTGGTTAGTGAAGCTCAAAGTGGAAAGGTAGCTTTAAATGTTACAGTTAGCCAAAATGGAGAAGTTGAAAATATCATTATTACTAATTCAAGTGATATAGATAGTATGGATAGAAATGCTAGGTTAACTATTGAAAATGGATGGGAATTTAGAAGTTATGATAAACGTTATGAAATTAATGTAACAGTTAACTTTAATATAGATCAAAATGGAAATCCAAATGTAGATGTAGATATAGGAAATGTAAACTTTCTCTAATCTCTATATGGGAGGTTTAATCATTGAAAAACAGTCAAAAAACGATATTGATATCATTTTTACTTATTACATTAATATTTATTTCAATATCAGCATCGGCACAGTCTGATGTTTTTAATGAAGTAGATAAAAATGATAATCTAAGATTAGGTAATGATTATATAGTAATTGTTATCAACCAAGATGAAAATGCAAAAGGTAGATTTGCCATTGAAACCACAGGTGGAGCACCTATGGATCCTAATGATAATAATAAGCCATTAGTATATGGAAGACCTAAACCATGGACTTCATATACAACTGTTAAGGTTAACAACATAAACTATGTATTTGGAGGCTCTACTAAAAGAAGAGCTGGTTCCGATGCTGAATATGGTGAAGTTACTCAAGGACCGGTAATCAGAAATAATCAAATATATACCAGCAGCTTAGTAGATAATATAAAAGTTGAACAGATTTTATCAATAGTAAAAAGTTCTACAACAGGATTATTTGATACAGCACAAATTAAATATAGAATTCTAAATGCGAGTAATGAAACCAAAGAAGTTGGTTTACGTGTTATGCTTGATACAATGTTAGGACAAAATGACGGTGCACCATTTAGATTAACAGACCGGGCAGTAACTACTGATAATCTTTATCTTAAAGAAGAACTACCAATTTTTTGGCAGGCTTTTGATAGTATCACTAATCCCACTGTTACATCACAGGGTACCTTTAAAGGACCAGGTGTAACTGGACCAGATCGGGTATACTTTTCTGACTGGGGAAGTTTAGCTGATGGAGTATGGAACTTTGATTTTAATCCAGAACAGGAATTTATTAGAAAAGGTGAATATGAAATAGATAGTGCAATAGCTATGATGTGGGAACCAAAAATGCTAGAACCCAATGAAGAAATTACTTATGTAACTAATTATGGTTTAGGTGGAATTAAAGTTGTTCCTGGACTATTAGCATTAGGTGTAACATCACCTGCTGAATTCACATTTGATGATAACAATCAATACTTCCCGGTTGTAGCTTATGTTGAAAATACATCTGAAATAACAGCTGACAATGTTAAAATTGAAATTGATTTACCAGAGCAGTTCAGAACTGTAAATACTGTGCAACAATTAGGTGATATTGAATCTAGAAAAACCGCACAGATAAGTTGGCAGGTAAGACCTACTTCTGATGAAATACCTGGCAATATGACCTACAGAGTAAGGGTTACAGCAGATAATACTGACTCCAATGAAGTTCAAAGAGATATAAGATTTGTAGGACCACCTATGATTCAAACTGAAATTACACTTGAAGAAAGTTTAGGAAAAGAAAAAGGAAGAATAACTCCAAATCCTTTTGACCTAAATGTAAAGTTAACAAATATTGGAGGCTCAACATTATTTGATGCAAAAACTAATATTGCTTTACCACCAGGACTTAATTTAGCAGATAAAGAAGTTAACAGAAAATATCTAGGATATATTGAAAGCGGAGAAAGTGTTAATGTAAACTGGTCAGTAAAAGTATTGAATGTAACAGGGGAAATGCCTTACTCAATCGATATTAGCGGTCTTAATAATTATATGAAGTCCACAAGAGAAAATCTAGATATACCAGAACTAAATCCCTTTATATATTTAAAAGAAGTTGAAAATGGACAAAGTTACAAGACATATAATTTAATTGGTGAAAATTTATTAAGTGTAAACAATTTAAACTTAGAAATCAATTTTAATCAAAATACTCACCGTATTAATTATATATTCCCTGGTGATATTTTTGTACAAAATGATAAAATAATACTCTGGGAAAGTCCAATACAATCAGATGGAAAAATACAAGTCCAAGAAACATTACCTGAAGACGCTAACTCAGGAATTATTGCAACAATACAGTTTGCAAAGACAAATGAAGGACCCTTAGATTTAATGATTAATAATATATCAGCAAATGATGAACAAAATAATAATATTAATATAAATTATGAAAATTTAAAGGAGGAATAATTTTAAAATGAGAAAAGTTAGTAAACTACTAGTTCTTACTTTAGCAATTGTTTTGATGTTTTCAATTACAACCTTTGGAGCAGAAATTAAAGATGTCCCTGAAAGCCACTGGGCATATGATAGTGTTCAACAACTTGTAGAAAAAGGTTATTTATCATTATATGAGGATGACACCTTTAAAGGTACCAATAAAATTAGCAGATATGAACTTGCCGAGATAATTGCAAGGATGTTAAACGATACTGTAAGTGGACAAGTGGATATGAGTGAAGAAGATGTTAATACTTTAAGAGAACTCTCTTTAGAGTTCAGAGATGAGCTTGTTGATATTGCGAATAAACAAAATACATTCTCAAATAATTTGCAACAAGTACAAAAGAAAAATGTTATTCAGGATGAAGCTATTGGACAAACTAGTGAAAAAATAAATGAAGTTCAAGAAGAAGTAAGACAAATTATTGATGAAATTGTAATTGTAAAAGAGTTAAATAATCAAGTAGATAGTTTATCTACAAGAGTTTCTACATTAGAAGAAGATTTAGATTCAACAAATACTCAACTAGCAGAAAAAGATCAAATGATTGCAGACCTAAGAGATGAACTTCAGGGTACTGATATTCAAGAACTTAAAGATAGAAACTCTGTCCTTGAATCAAAGGTAAGCAGTCTTCAGAGCAGATTACAGGAATTACAAGAAAATGTTAATAACAACAATGACCAGCTAGCACAATTAAACGATCCAGAAAGCGAAAAAAGTAATTTTGAAGGAAATAAAACAACACTATATTTAGGTGCTGCAGTATTATTAGCACTTCTTTTAGGAACTTAAAATGAAAAGTATAGTTATAAAAATTACTTCCTTTTTATTAATATTTTTGTTGCTAGTAATGATAAACTCAGTTATTTTCACAAATCCTGTATTTACTAAAAAAGCATCTGCAGCTGGTTTGGAAAATAATGATATTCTAACTGGTCTTGGAATTGCAGCTATCCTGTATATATTATTTGAATCAATGGATAATGATAATTTAGTTGAACCAAAGGTAGATAAAAATAACTTACAAGATAATCAAAATATTGAAATAAGTATTGATTCAATAAATGTAAACCTTCTTGCTAAAGCAATTTATGCTGAAGCAAGGGGAGAGTCATTTGAAGGTCAAGTAGCTGTTGGTGCAGTTATAATCAACAGAATGAACTCTCCAAAATTTCCTAATACAGTAGAGTCAGTACTCTATCAACCAGGACAGTTTAAATGTGTTGAAGATGGTCAAATAAATCAGGTGCCGAATCAAAACGCCTATAGAGCTGCTAGAAGAGCTGTTGATGGTGAAGATCCTTCAAAAGGAGCATTATTCTTCTTTAATCCTGATAAGTCCGAAAACCCGGCAGCATTTGATCGTTATGAGGTTACTGTAAGAATTGGAGATCATATTTTTGCTAAATAAAACATCTAGAAGAAGATGATAAATATATTAAATATAATTGGAGAGGGTTAATTCCCTCTTCATTTTTTTATATACATTTTGTAAAGTATGCTTGACATTATGTACAGGTTGTATTACAATTAATTAGTAAATATTTTTTATTTACATTGTAAAGCAAGCTTTACATAATAATCAGTTGGAGGTTTTAATCATGAAAAAGAAAACTTATGAAACAATAGGAAAGATATTTCCTATAATTGTTGGTTTAGGAGTTGTTGTTGGAATATTTATGGATAGTTTTATTGTACCTCTTATTATTATAGGTATAGGAGTTCCTTTTATTATGTGGTCAAAGACTAGAGTAAAAGAAGTAATAGAAGATGAAAGAGATCAAGTAATAGGTAGTAAAGCACTGAGAAGATCAGTTGTAACATTTTCATTATTAGCCACTTTTATTGGATTAATTCTATATATTCAGGGTGGAGAGATGAAAATGGCTTTATCCCATACTTTATTAGGTAGTGTTTCATTTATTTTAATCCTTTATATAATCTTTTTTGCTTATCTAGAAAGAAAAATGTAGGTGATCTTGATGAAAAACAATCTTAAAGTATTAAGAGCAAAACATGATTTAACACAACAGGACTTGGCTGAAAAAGTAGATGTAACAAGACAAACAATAATATCTATTGAAAAACAAAAGTATGAACCTTCTTTATCTTTAGCTTTTAAACTAGCTAACTATTTTGAAGTAAAAATTGAAGATATGTTTACGTTTGAAGAAGGAAATTAAAAAGAGAGTAGTTGATTTTTTCTACCACTCTCTTTTTAATTACATTTATATTTAATTTTTAAATAGTTTACTAAATATCTTTAACTAAAAAGAACTGTTACAGTATTTTATGTTTCATCATTTTCTTCATCTATTTCAATTTTAGGTAATCTGTAAACACTTTTTAACTTATCTTGTTTAGACAGACTCTTAATCTTATACATATATCCTGGTAGTTGTGTTTCAGAGATATCTGAAACATTTAGTTCAACCATTTTATTTTCTTCAGTTATAATTAAGATATCGTCATCAGCTTTTGCTAGAACCATTGAATGCATTCTATAATCGCCTGATTTAGATGTATTTCTTCCTTTACCGTTTCTATTTTGATTCTGGAAGTTTTTAACTGAAATCTTATTTGCTTTTCCGTCTTCAGATATTGATACTAGATAGTCATAATCATTTACTTTATCCATAAATACTGCTCTGTTATCATCAAGTTTTATTCCAGAACTACCCATCGTATATCTGCCAGTAATGCTTACAGAGTCTTCATCAAATCTAATAGTTTTACCATTTCCAGTACCAATTATTAGATCATTGCCACCAGAACTTTCTATTACATCTATTACTTTATCACCTTTTTCAAGTTTAATTGCATTAATAGAAGAGTAGTTTGAATCATATTCTTTACCTAGTGTTCTTTTAACTTTACCATTTTCGGTAAGAATATCTATATATTTTTCTTTTAGATCATCGTTTAAACAAATTACTTTAACAATTTTTTCATTCATGGGTATTTTTAAATATTTATTTAGTGGTTCACCTGTTGATAAACCGTGATGTTCCTCAATATCATGAATAGAGAGATTATATACCTGACCACTTTCAGAAAAGAAAAGCAGTTTATCATAAGAACTTCCTCTCATTAATTCTAAAATATAATCATTTTTAGAAGCTCTCATATTACTTATATCTGAGTTTCTTTTAATATTTTGACGAAGTGAATAGGAGACAACAGCTTCTTTTTCTTCAATAAGGTCTTGTTTAGTAATTACTGCTTTTTTCTCATCACTTAAAATATCTGTTCTGCGCTTGTCACCAAACTTTTGTTTAACTTCTTTAGTTTCTTCTATAATAACTTCATCAAGTTCCTTTTGACTTCCTAAAATACTCTGTAATTCTTTTATCTCACTTTTTAATTTACTTACTTCGGTTTCTAGTTTCTCAATTTCCATACCAACTAGTCTTCTAAGCTGCATATTTAATATTGCTTGAGCTTGTTCATCAGATATCTTTAGCTTAGCTACTAATTTTTGATGGGCTTTTTCTGCAGATTCAGAGTTTCTAATAATTGAGATAACAAGGTCTAATTTATCTATCGCTTTCATTAGACCTTCAAGTAAGTGTAGTCTAGACTGTAGTTGGTCAAGTTCATACTCTGATCTTTTAGTTATTACTTTTCTGCGGAATCTTATAAAGTACTTTAACATCTTAAGTAAGTTCATTACTTCAGGTTTGTTATTTATTAAGGCTAGAAGATTAATTCTATAACTATTTTGAAGGTGTGTGTACTTATATAGCCTGTTAAGGACTATATTGGTGTCTGCACCCTGTTTTAATTCAATTACAATACGTAAACCATCCTTATCGGTTTCATCCCTTAAATCCCTAATTTCTTCCAATTTGCCTTTATTAATATATTTAGCTATTTCTTCGATTAATTTAGATTTATTGACCTGGAAAGGAATTTCATAAATAACAATTTGTTTATGTCGGCCGACTTTTTCTTCCTTTGTCTTACCTCTAATATTTAGTTTTCCTTTACCTTTTTTATAGGCTTCTTTAATACCATCATTACCAACAATTGTACCTCCAGTTGGAAAATCAGGACCCGATATGTAGTTATCAATTATTTCATCTATTGTTAAGTTTGGATTTTTTATTAAAGCAATTATTGCGTCTGCAACTTCATTTAAGTTATGAGGAGGTATATCTGTACTCATACCTACTGCTATTCCACTTGATCCATTTATTAATATATTGGGAACCCTAGAAGGTACAATATCAGGTTCTTTTAGGCTGCCATCAAAGTTATCACTAAAGGGAACGGTATCTTTTTTTAAATCTTTTAAAATATAGTCTGACATTTCAGTAAGTCTAGCTTCAGTATAACGCATTGCTGCTGCTGAATCACCATCTATAGAACCAAAGTTTCCATGTCCATCAATTAACTTATATCTCTGGTTAAAATCTTGTGCCATTCTTACCATCGCATTATATACAGCTTGGTCGCCATGTGGATGGTACTTACCTAAAACCTCACCAACGATTCTGGCTGATTTTTTATGATCCTTATCAAAGGTTAGTCCTAGCTCTTTAGCTGCATAAAGTATTCTTCTATGAACTGGTTTTAAACCATCCCTCACATCAGGTAGAGCACGAGAGACAATAACACTTAATGAATAGTTAAGATAAGCTTCTTTCATTTTTTCTTCAATTGCGATTGATGAAATCTTTTCAGTCATAATTAACCCCTTTCAAATTCAAGTTATATAGTATTATAAAATTATATAAAAATTTAAGTTGATTTTTCTTTATTCTATTTGATATTATACCATGTAGCTATATTATTGCAAGAAAGGGTGGCAAATCAACAAACTCTTTGTTATAATAATAATTGTTGGAAAAAGAAAGGGTGAATATCGAAGTGGATTTATTTGACAGTGATAGATATAGTGCGGATAAAATTGAAGTCCTTGAAGGACTGGAAGCAGTAAGAAAACGTCCTGGAATGTATATTGGTTCAACCGGTATCAAAGGACTTCATCATCTAGTATGGGAAGTAGTAGATAACAGTATCGATGAATTTTTAGCCGGCTTCGGTGAAAAAATTAAAATAACAGTACATGAAGACAACAGTGTAAGTGTAGAAGACTGGGGAAGAGGTATCCCGGCTGATATACATAAAGATACAGGAAGGCCTGCGACAGAAATAGTGTTAACAACACTCCATGCTGGTGGTAAGTTCAACAACAACAGTTACAAAGTAGCTGGTGGTCTTCACGGAGTTGGTGTATCTGTTGTAAATGCTTTATCAGAAAAACTTGTAATTGAAACTTACTGGGAAGGTAATAAGTATACTCAAACCTATAAAAAAGGATTACCGGTAAATGACCTGTCTAAAGAGGGTAAAACCAAAAAATCTGGTACTATAATAACCTTTAAACCAGACAGCGAGATCTTTGATACAACAACTTATAAGTTTGAAACCTTGTCCCACAGATTTAAACAGTCCGCATATTTAAATAAAGATTTAACTTTAATTTTAGAAGATGAAAGAAACAATAAAAAGGAAACATATCAATATGATGGTGGTATAAAAGCCTTTATTGAATACCTAAATAAAAACAGAAGCTTATTATATGATGAAATAATATATAATGAGGATTCAATTGATGAGTACGAACTTGAGTTTGCAATTCAATATAATCAGGGTTATTCAGAAAGAATATTTTCATATGCAAACAATATAAATACAGTAGATGGAGGTTACCATCTAACTGGTTTTAAGTCTGCTTTAACAAAAGCAGTTAATAACTTTGCTAAAAAGAACAATCTCTTACCTAAAAATGTTAATGGTTTAAATGGACATGATGTTAGAGAAGGTATTACAGCAGTTGTTAATGTAAAACTTCCTAATCCTCAGTTTGAAGGTCAAACCAAATCAAAACTGGGAAACAGTGAACTTAGAAGTATTGTAGAAAAAAGTGCCTATGATTATCTATCCCTGTATTTAGATACAAATCCAGAACTGGGTAAAGCAATTGTATATAAGGGATTAAAGTCAGTAAGGGCAAGACAGGCTTCTAAAAAAGCTAGAGAGTTAACAAAAAGGAAATCAGTTCTTTCATCCAGTTCATTACCTGGTAAATTAGCAGACTGTGCAAGTAAAAAGGCTGAAGGAAGCGAACTATTTATTGTTGAGGGTGATTCAGCAGGTGGTTCAGCTAAACAGGCTAGAAACCGTCATAATCAAGCTATATTACCTTTGAAGGGTAAGATACTTAATGTAGAAAGAGCTCGTCTAGATAAGATATTAAACAATACTGAGGTTGCTTCTATAATAACTGCCTTAGGTACAAGTATAGGAGAGGACTTTAATTTAGATGACTTAAGATATGAAAAGGTAATAATAATGACAGATGCTGATATAGATGGTGCCCATATTTCAACACTGATTCTTACATTGTTTTACCGCTATATGAAGGAACTAATTGATGAAGGTCATATCTATTTAGCCCGTCCACCTTTATATAAGGTAACATATCGTAAAAACAGTCAATATATATTTGATGAAAAAGCCTTAGAAGAATATAGAGAAGAACACGGATCAGGTAACTTCAGTATTCAAAGATACAAAGGTTTAGGAGAAATGAATCCTGATCAACTTTGGGATACTACAATGTCACCTGAAACAAGAAAACTTCAAAAGGTTGAAGTTAATGATGAAATAGAAGCAGATGATGTTTTTACAAAGCTTATGGGTTCAAACTCTAAACTAAGAAAAACATTTATCTTTAATAATGCTGACTTAGCTACAGAAATTGATATTTAAAAAAACTTGATGAAGTAATATAATAGAATTAGACCAAAAAAGAAAAGAGGGGTTAAAATGAGAAGAGAACTTTGGATACCTCGAATTTTAAGTATTATTTTCATTTTGTTTTTATCTCTATTTGCATTAGATGTATTTGGAACAGATCTTTCGTTTTTTAAACAACTAGGAGGATTTTTTGTCAATCTACTATTACCAATAATTTTAATTTTAGTATTAATAGTATTTTGGAAAAATCCTACTTATTGTGGTCTAAGTTATATTATAATAGCAGTATCGTTCACATTCTTTTTTAAAACCTATACCAATGTAATCAGTTTTATTTTAATTTCATTTTTACCAGCCTTTATCGGATTTTTATTTCTCATCTTTAGAGATTCTGTAAAAAGTAACTGATTATATATTATTTAAAGCAGTATTATTTGTAATAGATAATACTGCTTATATTTTATTTGAAAAGGAAAAATATCATGGAAAAGAAAACTTATAGAAAAAACTATATATCCTTAATAACAGAAGGGATCCTATTTGATGTAGGGTTTATCTTTTTTGATCCTACAACAATTCTGCCTTTATTGGTTGAAAGGCTAACCGGTTCTGCTTTTTTGGTTGGACTGCTAACAATGGTAAAGTACTTGGGGGCAGGTGTTTTTTCTTTATTAGCAGGGAACTGGAATCGAAATGTTAAGTACAAAAAAAGATTTTTAATCAAATATAGTGCCTTATCAAGACTTCCAATTTGGTTTTTAGGTTTATATCTAATATATTTTGAAAATGATAATGTTATTTTGGTCGGACTTTTTATTATATTAATTCAAACTTTATTTTGGTCTGGCGATGGCGCATTATCAACTGCTTGGATAGATATTGTTGGTAAAACCATTAATCCTTATCAAAGAGGCAAGTTTTTTTCAACCAGGCAGATTATTTCCGGCTTAATTGCTATCTTTGCAGGTTTTGTAATTAAATATATCTTATCTTTAGAAAGTTTATCTTTTCCAGCCAATTATGGTTATATTATTACAATAGGTGCTTTTTTATATACTTTATCATTTTTAATGTTTATAAATATTGAGGAACCTCCCAGTCAAATTAAAGATAAAGAAAGTCTAATAGATTTATTTAAAAATTTATCTTTTTATTTTAAAAATAATCCAGCATTTATGAAATCAATGCTTGTATTAAACTTCAGTATGTTAAGTTCAATCAGTCTTCCTTTCTATATTATCTATGCAAAAACAAATTTTAACATAGCAGACAGTACAGTGGGAATATTTATTATAGTACAAACTGTTGGTAAAATAGTTGGTGGACTGGTATATGGATATATGGGAGATAACTATGGTCATCATATCTCAACTGTTATCTACAGTGTGGTTGCAACTCTTGCACCAATTATAGCTATTTTTTCCGGCTTCTTTTTTGTTGATTATATTGTAATCACTTATTCATTTTTATTTTTCATGTTAGGCTTTTTTATTAACGGCTGGCCTATATTTTTCAACTATATGATAGATACTGTAAAAGATGAAGATAGAACCCTTTATGCAGGACTTATCAATGTTGTTAAAATACCGGCTTCCCTAGCTCCTTTTGCAGGAGGTATTATTATAAGTTTTATAGGTTATTTGCCATTATTTATTACTGCATTAATTTTTGCATGTAATCAGTTTAATCTTATTCTTTTAAACTACCTGATGCAAGAGAAGGTAATATATAAAAGAAATACAAGGAAATTATTATGATTTATTGAATTATAGTTTATAGCATCAAATATTATACAAAACAGGAGAGACAAGTATGGATAAAAAGAAAAATATAATAATGATCTTACTAGTATTATTTATTGGAATACCAGCAGCATTATTTTCTTATCTATTCTTTTTTATTATTGATAAACTTTCTATCAATATAATTAATTACTTTAAGGGATCTTTGTTAATTATTCTTATTCCAGCTTTAGGTGGTTTAGTAGTTGGAATTTTATTAAAATATGGCAGGCTTACTGCAAGAGGTCATGGAGTTCCATTACTTCTTTCAACAATTAAATCACAAGAAACAGGTTTAACAAAAAGTGATTTAAGATCTGAGTTTTTAGCAACATCTTTTACAGTTATTTCAGGTGGATCAGTCGGAATAGTTGGTCCCATAATTGAAATTACAACTGGTATAACAGATCTTTTAGGTAGATTTTTTAAATTTGATTTAAAAAATTATCAGACATTAATTGGATCTGGAGCAGCAGCCAGTTTTTCTGCAGTTTTTAATGCTCCTATTGCAGCTGTTATTTTTTCATTGGAAGTAATAAATAAAAACTGGTCCTTAAAAAATTTATTTTATACTATAGTAGCAAGTTTTTCCGGCTTCTATTTTAAAAGTCTGATTTTACCTAATAAAAATTATTTGTTTGATATCTCTATTAATATAGAAAGCTTTGGAACAAAACAGTACATTTTTTTAATTGGATTTGCTATATTTATATCTTTTATTGGTTGGATTTTTATAAATCTCTTACTTTTAAATGAATCTATATTTAGTAAAATAGAAATTCCTTTACATTTTAAGCCCATGTTAGGTGGTCTAACTGTAGGTATTATTGGATATTTTTTAATTGATGTCATGGGTACAAGCAGTACCTTAATTTCATCAATACAAGATTACAAAGCAAGTTTAACATTTATAGCACTACTTTTAATATTTAAAATAATAGCAACAAGTTTTTCCATCGGTTCAGGAGGATCGGGTGGATTGTTTGCTCCAATGATTCTAATTGGACTGCTTTCCGGCTTATTAGCAGGTAATATTGGATTAGAGTTGTTACCAGGATATGCAATTAGTCCTGTATTTTTAGCACTTTGTGGAATCACAGGAATTTTTGGTGGTTTAATTAAAGCTCCAGTTACAAGTGTAATACTTATTTTAGAGTTGTTTTACTTACCGAATTTAGTTATACCATTAATATTAACGGCCTTTATACCCTATATAATACTGAACTTACTTAAAGTTAGAAGTATCTATACTCCAAAGCTATTTAATAAAGAACTGTGATATTTTTACAGTAATTGACAACAAGGCGTTTTATGGTATAATTGAATTAATAAAATATTATATTAACAAATAAGGAAGGGGAGATGTTAATGCAAAAATATCAATGTACTGTATGTATGTATATTTATGATCCAGAAAAAGGTGACGATACTCAAGGTATTGAACCAGGTACTTCTTTTGAAGATTTACCTGCTGACTGGACTTGCCCTGATTGTGGAGTAGGTAAAGATTTATTTGAACCTTATGAATAATTAACATAATTAATAAAAGTAATTAAACCGGGCATCTACCCGGTTTTTACTTTTATTAACTAATATAGTATAATATATCTTGAAGTGCTAGTTTTTAAGGAGTTGTTTGCCTTGTTTAAAAAAATTATCAACTTAAACATAGAAGATATGTCTACATCACAAATATTAGTAACCGGTTATTTTATTATTATAGTAACTGGTACTTTACTTTTAATGTTACCTGGAGCAACTACTCAACAGGGTAGTATGAACTTTATTAATGCTCTTTTTACTGCAACTTCAGCAACATGTGTGACGGGATTAATAGTTGTTAATACTGCATCTGCCTTTACTGTTTTTGGACAAATAGTTATTATGATTTTAATACAGGTCGGTGGATTAGGTATAATGACAATGTCAACACTAGTTGCCTTTATTATCGGTAAAAAGATAACTTTAAAAGAAAGATTAATTATTCAAGAAGACTTAAATCAGTTTAAAATATCTGGTTTAGTAAGACTTATAAGATATGTTATTGGTTTTACATTCCTTTTTGAAGGAGTCGGGGCATTAATAATGTTTATAAGATTACTTAAAGGACTATGATGGATTAAGGGCAATGTATCTAGCAGTCTTCCATGCTGTTTCTGCCTTTAACAATGCTGGTTTTGATCTATTCGGTAACTCCTTAGAAAGCTTTACTGGAGATATTACAATTAACTTTGTAGTAATGATATTAATAATTATCGGTGGTATTGGTTTTGGTGTAATAACAGAAATCTTTAACTTTAGTAAATTTAAACATTTCAGTTTGCAGTCTAAAATTGTAATTTCAATTTCTATAGTGTTAATTATTTTTGGTATGATAGTTATTTTCGGATTTGAATATACTAACCCTGATACAATGGGGAATTTAAAGTTCGGTGATAAGGTACTTTCATCCCTGTTTTTATCAGTAACACCAAGAACAGCCGGATTTAATACTGTACCAACCGGTTCATTAAGAACTTCAACATTGTTTTTCATAATTATTTTAATGTTTATCGGTGCTTCCCCTAGTTCAACAGGTGGAGGTATTAAAACAACAACATTTGGTGTAATGGGTGTTACATTATGGAATTTGGTTATCGGTAAAAAGGATCTGGAAATATTTAATCGACAACTAGAAAAAGAAGTTGTCTATAAAGCAATTGCAATAACGATGATATCTTCATTTCTAATTATATTGGTAACAACCATATTAACCATTACTGAAACTGGAACATTTTTAGATATATTATTTGAAACAGTTTCTGCATTTGGTACTGTAGGACTTTCCACAGGTGTAACTCCTACACTGTCTAAAGTAGGTAGAGTACTTATAACATTTACAATGTTTGCAGGTAGGGTTGGACCTCTAACCTTTGCAGTAGCCTTTGCTGAAAAACAAAGAAAAGGAATTTATCATTATCCAACTGAAGATGTTATGGTCGGTTAATGGTTTGTTTAATTAGGAGGTAATAAAAAGATGAAGCAGTTTATTGTTGTTGGATTAGGTAGATTCGGTTCAAGTGTTGCAAAAACACTTGCTGATAATGGCCATGATGTATTAGCTATTGATGAAGATAATCAAAAAATTCAGGATATTTCTAATTCTGTTACACATGCCGTTGAAGCTGATGCAACCGATGAGGAAGCCTTAAAAACATTAGGTGTTAGAAACTTTGATGTAGCAATTGTAAGTATCGGAGATAATCTTCACGCTAATATATTAAGTACTTTAATCTTAAAAGAACTCGGTGTACCATATGTGATAGTTAAAGCACAGAACAACTTACATGGAAAAGTTCTTACCAAAGTAGGAGCAGATCGAGTTGTTTATCCCGAACGTGATATGGGAGAACGAATTGCTCATAATCTGATTTCTTCAAATGTATTAGACTACTTAGAATTTGCTCCTGACTACAGTGTTGTTGAAATTATGGCTTCTGACAACATGGTAGGAAGATCATTAGGTGAACTTGAATTTAGAAGTCAGTTTGATGTCAATGTGATGGCAATTAAAAGAGGCCAACATTTAAATATGTCACCTGGTGCCAATGATAAAATATTAGAAAGCGATACATTAATTGTTATGGGTAAAAATGAGAATCTAGATAAAGTAAGAGACTTTTAAAAACAGTTCTTTCTGGCTTTTGTTTTCATAAATTTGGAATGAAATTCTATTTTAAGAGAGGGGATGTAATATGGACTTAGATAAGGAAGTTTTTAGGCACGATTATCAAAAAGTGTTGGATTCTCTTGATGTAAATAAAGAAACTGGCCTAAGCCAAAGTGAAGCTGAAAAAAGATTCCAAAAATACGGTCCCAACTCTCTAAAACAGAAATCGCAAATTTCTCCATTTAAAATATTTGCTGATCAATTTAAAAACATATTAGTTATTCTTTTATTAATAGCATCCGGTTTTTCCTTTTTTATCGGTGACACCATAGAAGCTATAGCTATTGGTGCTGTTATCATTTTAAATGCCTTATTTGGTTTTGTGACTGAATACAGGGCAGAAAAGTCTGTAGAAGAACTCAAAAAGATGATTACAACTGATACTAAAGTTCTTAGAGATGGTGAAGTTAAAAATATTAAGTCAAAAAATGTTGTACCTGGTGATATAGTAATCATTGAAGAAGGAGATAGAATAACTGCTGATGGTAGATTGATTGAAGCAGATAACTTAGCCTGTGATGAATCTTCCTTAACCGGTGAATCAGAATCGGTTAGTAAACATATAGATAAAATTGAAAAAGAAGATGTTCCACTAGCAGAAACTAAAAACATGGTCTATATGGGAACTGCAGTTACAAGAGGAAACGGAGAATTAGTTGTAACTGGTACCGGACAAAAGACTGAAATGGGTAAAATAAGTGATCTCTTAAATGAAACAGTTGATGAAGAGACTCCTCTTGAAGAAAAACTAGACCAACTAGGTAAATCATTAATTGTAATTACTCTTATTATTACTGCAATCATTGCTTTAGTAGGTATAATATCCGGAAGAGATATTGTTGATATGGTAAAAACCGGTATTGCACTTGCAATTGCCGCAGTACCTGAAGGTTTACCTGCTGTAGCAACAATTACACTAGCTATTGGTATGAGAGTAATGGCACGGCATAATGCCTTAGTAAAAAGCTTACCAGCTGTTGAAACTTTAGGTTCAACAACTGTAATCTGTACTGATAAAACAGGAACTTTAACAGAAAATCAAATGACAGTTAATGAGATTTACTTATATGATAGAGATATTGAAGTCACTGGTACAGGATATAAACCGGAAGGAATTTTTAAAGAAAATGACAAAGAAATTGATCTTAAAAATGATGACCTTTTAAATCTATTTTTAAAAGCTGGAACTTTAAGCAGTAATGCCTCGATTAATAATAAGGATGATCTTTGGGAAGTTGTTGGTGATCCAACCGAAGGAGCTTTAGTTGCTGCTGCAATGAAAGCAAATATTTCTAAAAAAGAATTAGAAAATAATGACTTTAAAAGAACTGGTGAAGTTCCCTTTAGTTCAGAAAAGAAATTTATGGCTGTATCATATAGTGAAAATGAAAAAGAATTTACTTATTTAAAAGGAGCTCCTGGTGTTGTATTAGAAAAATGTGACAAAGTTATACTAAAAGATAATGAAGTTACTGAACTTACAGAAGACATCAAAGAAAAACTTTCAAATATTAATCATGAAATGGCTTCTGAAGGTCTAAGAGTATTAGGAGTTGCCTATAAGGAAAAACAAAAAAACAGTTTAGAAGAAGATATCGAAGACAACTTAATCTTTTTAGGTTTTGCTGGTATTATGGATCCACCTAGGGCAGATGTTAAAGAATCTATACTTACTGCTCAAAAAGCAGGTATTAGAACTATAATGATCACAGGAGATCAAAGTGATACTGCTTATGCAATTGCTAAAAAGGTTGGAATAAGTCAAGATAATCAAAAACCAATTACTGGTTCAATGTTAGCAAAACTTTCCATTTCAGAGTTAAAAGAAAAGATCCGGACAAACTCAGTTTTTGCCCGGGTTTCACCTAAGGATAAACTAGATATTATAGATGCCTTAAATGCCAACAATGAAATTACAGCAATGACTGGTGATGGTGTCAATGATGCTCCTGCCTTAAAGAAAGCTGATATTGGAGTTTCTATGGGGCAGAGAGGAACTGCAGTTGCTAAAGAAGCCTCTGATATGGTTTTATTAGATGACCGCTTTGGTACTATTGTTGAAGCAGTTAAACAGGGAAGAGTTATCTTTGATAACATTCAAAAGTTCATTCATTATCTTTTCTCCTGTAATTTAAGTGAAATTCTATTTCTCTTTTTAGGTATAATCTTACAGTTACCAACACCATTATTAGCATTACAAATTCTTTGGTTAAATCTTGTAACAGATGTTTTTCCTGCCTTAGTTATGGCCTGGGAACAACCAGAAGAAGGTATTATGGATAAACCACCAAGAGATCCAGCTAAGGCAATCATGACAAATAAGTTTAAATTAAAAATTGGATTACAGGGTCTAGTTATTACTTTTGGACCACTATTAGCATATATGTATGCTTTAAATAACTTTAGTACTTTAGAAAGCAGAACTATTGGATTTATGACTATAGCCTTTGTTCAGTTATTCCATGTGTTTAATGTCAGAAGAGAAAACGGACTAGGATTTGATAGAACACTACTTCAAAACAAATACCTTTGGGGTGCAATAGTGTTAACTATCGGATTACAACTCTTAGCTGTATATACTCCGTTTTTACAAAATATTATTCATACTGTAGCACTACAACCTAAGATGTGGTATATAGTACTAATTGGTTCAATAGCTCCAGTTGCAATACTTCAGTTATATTCATATGTAAAAAACTATTTACTCTAGAAATTAAATTTATATATTGAAATAAATAAAGCCTTCTGGGTCTATAAAAGACCTGGAAGGTTTTTTTGTTTATTTAATAAATATATTTTTTCATACTTGCAGGAATAATCACACAAAAACCTAATTATAAATAGTAATTGTATAATAATAAATGTTTTGAGAAATCTATAATATTTTACTTAAGATCACAATAAACTAAGAACAGGAGAAAACTGATGATTTTAAAAATATTAAAGAAAGACCTAATGCGAAAAAAAATAATAACAGCTGCAGTTTTTATATTCATAATGCTTTCATCGATGTTGATGGCAAGTGGAAGCAATATGATTATCAACTTGTTAAATTCAATTGATTACTTATTTGAAACTTCTTCTGCTCCTCATTTCACACAATCACATACTGGAGATTTTGATCAAAATATCATCGATGAATGGAGTTCGGAAAATGAGTTTATTGATAAGAGACAGACCGTTGAGATGATTAATATTTCCGGTTCTAATTTATATCTCAATAGTGAGCTGCCAGAAGATTATAGTTTTATGGATAACGGGTTTGTAAAACAAAACAAAGAATTTGATTATCTTTTAAACTTAAATAATGAAGTAATAAAAGTAGAACAGGGAGAAATTGCAGTTCCAATTCATTATATGCAAAACAAAGATTTACAGATTGGAGATACTATACGTATTAAAAATAACGATAAAGAAATCTCTTTTACTATTACTAATTTTGTAAGAGATGTACTAATGAACCCTGCTATAATAAGTTCTAAAAGATTTGTTGTTAATGAAAATGATTTTAATACACTTAAAAACAACTTTGGAGATTCAGAATATCTTATTTCTTTTAAGTTAAAAGATATTAATAACTTAAAAGAATTTAGAAATCAATACAGTCAATCTAACTTACCACAAAAAGGTCCAACAATAGATATTCAACTACTTAGATTAATGCATAGTCTATCAGATGGTTTAATTGCAGCAGTCATTATTTTAATAAGCATCTTATTATGTATAATCTCACTACTATGTCTTAGATTTGTCATTTTACTAACTTTAGAAGAAGACTATAGAGAGATTGGAGTTATGAAAGCAATTGGTATTCTGCCCGCAAAAATAAGGAATATATATCTATCAAAGTATTTAATCTTAGCAGTAACAGCATCTTTTACAGGTTACATATTATCGTTATTTATCAACCATCTCTTTATTGAAAATATTATGCTGTATATTGGAAAAGCTCCTTTATCATTTTTTGAATTACTAATACCAGCTGCAGCTTCCTTATTGATTGCACTAATAGTAATTTTATTTTCATTATTGGTTTTAAAAAGATTTAAAAAAGTTTCAGCTGTTGAAGCTATCAGAATGGGTAGTTCTGGTGGGATATATTCTAACAATAAAAAATTAGCTCTACATAAAAACAAAACGATCAATTCAAATATATTTTTAGGATTAAGAGATGTAATACTAAGGTTTAAAACATATATTATATTATTTTTGGTTTTTGTACTTTCTACCTTTATAATTATCGTTCCTTTAAATTTTCTAAATACCATTCAATCTCCAAAATTTATAAGTTATATGGGGGTAGGTGAAAGTGATCTAATTTTAGATATAAGAAGTTCTAATCAAATGCAAACACAATTTGAAGAAGTTTTAAGTTATGTTGAAAACGATTCAGAAGTTACTAAATTTGCATCATACATTACCGGTAAATACGAAGTAATAAATCAAGAGGGAACAGCAGAAAGTCTATTTGTAACGACCGGAAACTTTGATGTCTTTCCAATAGATTATGTAAATGGTAAGGCACCAACTGAGAGTAATGAAATGGCTCTTTCTTATTTAAGTGCAAGTGAACTTAAAAAAAGTGTTGGAGATCCTTTAATACTTCTTGCTAATGATATGAGATATGAAATGGTAGTCTCAGGTATCTATCAAGATATTACAAATGGAGGAAAAACTGCTAAAGCAAAAATTACACCTGATTATGATAAAGTGGTCTGGTATAATATAAATTTAAATGTAAATACTGATATTCCAAGTAAAGTACAGGAATACAATACAACTTTTGACAATTTAAAAGTCACTGATATTGAAGGATATATTGACCAAACTTTTTCAAATATTATCGAACAACTAAAGTTGTTGACAATTACTGCTATCCTGATTTCTGTACTAATAACCATTCTTATTACAGTATTATTTTTGAAAATGTTAACAGCTAAAGATATGTCTCAAATTGCTATTATGAAAAGTATAGGTATCTCATTAAGAGATATTAAAATCCAATATATAACCAGAGCTTTAATCGTTTTAAATCTTGGAATAATTGTTGGTACTGTTTTATCAAATACATTAGGAGAGCGCTTATTAAGCCTATTACTTTCTGTAATGGGAGCAAAAAATATTCAGTTTATCATTAATCCTTTAGTTGCATATATTTTAAGTCCACTATTTTTAATTATAATTGTTACAATAACAACATTACTGAGTATTAATAATATTGAGGATTATAGTATAGAAGATATTAATGTTGAATAAAAGGAGGAGTTTTTAGTTATGAATAATATATTAGAAACCAATAATTTATCTAAAACATATACAGTAAATAAGTTAGAGAAAAATATTTTAAAAAATATAGATTTAACGATTAAACAAGGAGAGTTTGTATCTGTAATGGGACCTTCAGGTTCTGGCAAAAGCACTTTATTATATAATGTAAGTGGTATGGATAAAATGACAGATGGTGAAGTTATTTTTGACGGTGAACAGTTAAACAAATTATCTGAAACAAAGTTATCAGAGCTTAGGTTAAATAAGATGGGTTTTGTTTTTCAACAAAATAATTTATTAAAAAACTTAGGTATTATTGATAATATTGTCTTATCAGCTTATATGGCTAAAAACAAAACAAGGGAAGAGATTAATAAAAAGGCAGAAGACTTAATGAAAAAAACCGGTATAAGTGAATTAGCCCAAAATGATATTACCCAGGTTTCAGGCGGTCAATTGCAGAGAGCGGCTATCTGCAGGGCTCTAATCAATGACCCCGTTATGTTATTTGGAGATGAACCAACCGGTGCCCTTAACTCTAAGGCTGCTTTAAATATTATGGATATTTTACACTCCATAAATGAAGAAGGTACTACTGTAATGTTAGTAACACATGATATTAAGGTAGCTTCTCAATCAGAACGAGTGCTTTTTATGATAGATGGTATAATAAAAGGCGAATATAAGTTTAATAAGTTTAATAAATCAAAGGATGATATTAAAAAACGAGAAGCAGATCTTTCAGAATGGCTTTTAGGGATGGGCTTTTAATTATATATATAGTGATGAAATAGTTAATTAATTCAAAATAGGTTTTTTCATAAAAACTATTGTTTTAAAAGTACTGTTTCCATATTTTTTGGCTGAAATTAATAAATATATCACCTAAAAAGAGTCCTGCTTGATATCCTACCTTGGAAATATATAAATCTAAACTTATCTAATTAAATAACTACATAAAGTTTAAATACTTACCTTAATCTCAAATACTATACAGTAAAAAATTTTAGTATCTTACTTTTTTACTGATATAGTGTTTCTTTATTTATATCATATCTTTTTTATAATAAAACATATAAATCCTTACTATTCTACTATACTTTTTTGTTATTTATATTTAAAAAACAATTTACCTGTGTTATAATATTACTTAGTCTAGAAAACACAATAAATTAAGGAGAATTAATATAATGACTGTAGATAAAAAGTACTTTATTCGAACTTACGGCTGTCAGATGAATGAACATGATTCTGAAAAGATTGCCGGAATGTTAGAAGAATTAAACTATAGTAAAACAGATAATTTAGAAGATGCGGATTTCATATTTTTAAATACATGTACAGTTCGAGAAAATGCAGAGTTAAAGATTTTTGGTAAAATAGGAGCCTTAAAAAAGCTTAAAAGGAATAATCCTGATCTAATAATAGCAATAGGAGGCTGTATGATGCAGGTAGAAGAACCTGTAGAGAAGATTAAAACAACCTATCCACAGGTAGATTTAGTTATAGGGACTCATAATCTGCATAAACTACCTGAACTAGTTGCTAAGATAGAAAATTCTAATGAACGAATCATATCTGTTTGGGACCAAGAAAAAGGACTCATTCCAGACTTGCCATCAGTAAGAAAAAGTGATTTTCAAGCCTGGGTAACAATTATGCAGGGCTGTGATAACTACTGTAGTTACTGTATAGTCCCTTATGTAAGAGGACATGAAAGAAGTAGACCGAAAGATAAGATTATTAAAGAGGTTAAAAAGTTAGTTGATAATGGAGTTGTTGAAGTTACACTTTTAGGACAAAATGTAAACTCCTATGCTAAAGATCTAAATCAAAGTTATGACTTTGCTGACTTGCTTATAGAATTAGATCAAGTTAAAGGTTTAAAAAGAATTAGATATATGACATCTCATCCAAGAGATTTTGATGAAAAGACTATAAAGACAGTTGCAAATACTGAAAAAGTCTGTGAACACTTCCATCTTCCAATTCAATCCGGAAGTGATGATGTTCTTCATCAGATGAATAGAGGATATACAAAAGAAGAATATTTAAAATTAATCGACTTGATTCATAAATATGTACCCAATAATTCAATATCAACAGATATAATTGTTGGTTTTCCAGGAGAAACAGATCAAGACTTTGAAGATACAATCGATCTGGTTAAAAAAGTGAAGTTCGATATGGCCTTTACCTTTAAGTATTCTAAAAGAACAGGTACCCCTGCAGCTAAAAAAGACAACCAAGTACCAGAAGAAGTTAAAGATGAACGATTACAAAGACTAATGGATGTACAAAACAAGATCAGTCTAAATCAAAATGCTAAATTTGAAGGACAAATCATGGAAGTTTTAATTGAAGGTGAAAGTAAAAATAATCCTGAAACCTATATGGGACGATCGAGAACAAATAAATTAGTGATTGTTCCCAAAGAAGAGGGATTAATTGGTAAAGTAGTTAAAGTAAAAATAGATAATGCACAAAGCTGGACCTTATACGGTGAAGTAGTAAAAACCTGAAAGTATTAACTTTCGGGTTTTCTTTATTAGAACAACATCATATGCTATAATAATGTTTAGAATATAAAAATAGTACATAATATATAGATGAGGTGGTATTTTGGCTAAACTGACTCCAATGATGCAGCAGTATCATAAAATAAAAGAAAAATATCCGGACTCCATTCTTTTTTTTAGAATGGGTGATTTTTATGAAATGTTTGAAGATGATGCTAAACTAGCAGCAAAAAGACTTGATATAGCATTAACTTCTAGAAATAAAGGTTCAGGAGAAAAAACTCCAATGGCAGGTGTACCAGCCCATTCTGCTGAATCATATATTGCAGAACTAATTGACCAAGACTTTAGTGTTGCAATCTGTGAACAGCTTGAAGACCCTAGTGAAGCAAGTGGGCTTGTTAAAAGAGATGTAATTAGAGTAATTACACCCGGTACAATAATAGAAAATGAAATCCTAGACTCTTCTGAAAATAACTTTTTAACATCTGTAGTTAGCTTCGAAAATAAAATTGGTATCTCTTATGTTGATATTTCAACAGGAGATTTTTTCATTACTGAAATAGATGGTAATAAAGTTGATAAAGCCTGGGATGAAATAGACCGAATTAAACCCAGAGAAGTTATCTTTGATGGAAGTATTAAAAAAAATGATAAGTATAAGTACTTAGAAAATAAACTGGACTTTGTTAAAAAGTCTAAAGATAAGATAAGTTATGAAAAAGCATATAATACTTTAATTGATCATTTTAACACTCAATCTTTATCAGGTTTTGGTTGTGATGATCTTAGAGCTGGTGTAATTGCAGCTGGAATAATAATGAACTATCTAAAAGACACTCAAAAAAGAACTATTTTTCATATTAACAGACTTAAAAGATATAATATCGATGATTATATGGTCCTAGACTACTCAACCCGTAGAAATCTTGAACTAACTTCTACAATTCGTGAAAACAAAAAAGAAGGTAGTCTTTTAAGTGTAATAGATAAAACTACAACTGCAATGGGATCTAGACTGATAAAAAGATGGATTAACCAACCTTTAATAGAAAAAGATAAAATAACTAAAACGACTAAATGCTGTTGATGAACTTAGTGATAACTACTTAAAAATGCAGGAAATTAAAGATAACCTAGAAGAAATATATGATTTAGAGAGAATTTTAAGTAAAATAACCTATGAAACTGCTAATGCAAGAGATCTAGGTTTTTTAAGAACTTCTCTTGGTAAACTTCCTGAACTAAAGATAAGTATCAAAGATTTTGAAGCTGAATATCTTAAAAGTCTAAACAAAAACTTTGACACTTTAGAAGACCTTTATCAGTTAATTAATGAATCTATTGTTCAAGAACCCCCTGTTACTGTCAGAGAAGGTAATTTAATCAAAGAAGGTTTTAACCAAGAGTTAGATGAACTGCGTTCTCTAAGAGATGAAGGTAAAGACTGGATCACTAACCTTCAAAAACAAGAAAGAAAAAGGACTGGTATTTCATCATTAAAGGTAGGATTTAATAAGGTTTTTGGCTACTATATTGAAGTAACAAATGCTAACTTAGAAAAAGTACCTGATAACTATGAAAGAAAACAAACCTTATCAAACAGTGAAAGATATATAACACCTGAATTAAAAGAAAAAGAAGCTAAAGTTTTAGGTGCAGAAGAGAAGATCAATGATTTAGAATATGACCTGTTTGTAGATGTAAGGAAAAAAATATCTAATAATATAAATCGTATTAAAGATACTGCAACAATAATTAGTAAAATTGATGTATTGCTGTCACTTGGTATTGTTGCAATTGAAAATAACTACTGTAAACCTGAAATTAATAATTCAAACAAAATTGAAATTATTAACGGTAGACACCCTGTTGTTGAAAAAATGGTTACTGACCGTTTTGTACCTAATGATACCTTTTTAGATAATGAAGAAAATAGATTTTTAATTATTACAGGCCCAAATATGTCCGGTAAATCGACCTATATGCGCCAGGTTGCCCTTACTATACTCTTAGCCCAAATAGGTAGTTTTATTCCTGCTAAAAGGGCTTCTATAGGGCTTGCAGACAGAATATTTACCAGAGTTGGTGCCAGTGATGACCTAACAACCGGTCAAAGTACATTTATGGTTGAAATGAATGAAGTATCAAATATAGTTAATAATGCAACTGATAAGAGTTTAATCATCTTAGATGAAGTTGGACGAGGTACATCAACCTATGATGGAGTAAGTATTGCCTGGGCTGTTACTGAATATATTAATAATCCCGAAAAAATTGGAGCAAGAACCCTATTTGCCACCCATTACCATGAACTAACCGAGCTTGAAAACAAACACGAAGGAATTAAAAACTACAATGTGTTGGTTGAAGAAGATGAAAAAGGGGTTCACTTTTTATATAAAATAGTGCCCGGTCAGGCTGATCAAAGCTATGGGATCGAAGTAGCACGATTAGCTGGAATTCCGCAAGAAATTATTATAAATGCTGAAAGACTGTTAAAAAAATTAGAAGCCCAAAACAATAATAAAAAAATCAATTATGAAGTTAAAGAAAAACAAGCTTCTAAACAAAAAGAACAGCTTGAACTGTTTAATAAAGAAACAGAGCTAGAAAAGAAAATTAAAGACTTTAATATTTTAGATGTAACACCTATGGAAGCTATGAACTTTTTATACGAAATAAAAAAAGATATAAAAAAGGAAGATAAAAATGAATGATATAATTCAACTCCCTGAAACAGTTGCCAATCAAATATCAGCTGGTGAAGTAATAGAAAGACCGGCCTCTATTGTTAAAGAACTAGTAGAAAACTCGATAGATGCGCAAAGTGAGCATATCACGGTCAAAATTAAAGATGGTGGTAAAGAAAAGATTCAGGTTATTGATGACGGTTCTGGAATAAAACCTGATCAGGTAAAGTTAGCCTTTTCACGTTATGCCACCAGCAAGATTGAAAGTGCAGATGACTTATTTTCCTTATCTACACTAGGATTTAGAGGTGAAGCCTTAGCATCAATATCCTCAATTTCAAAAGTTGAAGTAATTAGTAGACATAAAGATGAAGTTAAGGGTAAAAAATTAGTTATCGAAGGTGGAGAAATAAAAGAAGACACTACTATTGGAGCACCTGTTGGAACAAATATTACTATTAGAGATATCTTTTTTAATACCCCGGCAAGATACAAATATATGAAAACTACTCGGACTGAGTTTAGACATATCAGTGATATTTTAAATAAAGAAGTTATATCTTTTCCAAATATAAACTTTAAGTTCTACCATGATGGTAAAAATCTTTTAGATACCCCAGGTAATGGTAAGGTAAAAGATACAATTTATAGTATATTTGGTAAAGAGATGACCGATAATCTAATCTATATCAATCATAAAGAACAGTTTGTAAATATCCAGGGATATATCGGAGAGCCCTCATATAATAGATCATCCAGAATTCATCAGTACTTTTATGCAAATGGACGATCTGTTGAAAGCAATCTTTTATCAAAAGCCTTAGAAAACGGTTATAAAGGATATATTGATAAAAACAAAAATCCAATCGGCTTTATATTTATCGACCTTAATCCAATTTTGGTTGATGTGAATGTACACCCTACTAAAAGAAGGGTTAAGTTCAGTAGATATCAAACCATTATGGATGTTTTAAAAAATGCTGTAAAAGCAAAGCTAGATTCTATAAATACTGTAAAAAAGTTTCAGTTTAAAAATGATAAAAATAAAGTTCAGTATAAAAACGATACCTTAGATTTTAATAAAGAAAGTTCAAACAAAAAAGGTAAAGAAAAAGAATATAAAAAGGAACAACTTTTTAAAGAAAGTAAAAATAATAACTATAATGATACCAGAACTGTTATTAAAAACTATCAAAACAATCGTGATGACATAGATCTTGACCTAGAATTTGATCTCAAAATAACTAAGATCTTTGGTCAATTATACAACACATATATCATGGTTGAAGCTGAGGAAGGCCTGTACTTAATTGATCAACATAATGCACATGAAAAAATAATTTTCAATGAACTATTAGAAAAACACAACAATGATAAAAAGATAAATTCACAGACCCTTTTAACACCAGTAAATATTGAACTCAGTAATACTGAAATGGATATTGTAATGAATAATCAAAGTATATTTGAAAAATTAGGTATTCACTATGAACAGTTTGGTCCTAAAAGTATTATCGTAAATGAAATACCAACCTATTTAAAAGATAAAGATCAAAAAGAAGTAATCAGAGAAACTATTGATGAAATAGTAAAGAAAAATAAAAATATAGAAAAATCAAAATTAATTGATCAAGCTTTAAAGTATGTTGCATGTAGAAGTGCTGTTAAGGCTGGAGAGATGCTGCCCAACAATCAAATAAAGTATATAGTAAATAATTTGTTTAAACTTAAAAACTATGATAGATGTCCACACGGTAGACCAATATTACTAATATTATCAAAAGAAGAAATCACTAAGGAGATCGGTAGATAATGGGTAATAAATATGATAAAGTAGTAACTGTAATAGGTCCTACAGCTGCAGGTAAAACAGAACTTTCTTTAAAAATTGCAGATGAATTTGATGCTGAAATAATATCAGCAGATTCTATGCAGATCTATAAAGATATGGATATAGGAACTGCTAAAGCATCAAAAGAAGTACAAAAAAAGATAAAACATCATCAAATAGATATAATTAGTCCTGAAGATGATTATTCACTAGCAGACTATCAAAACGATGTAGACCCTATTATTAAAGATATATTCAGTAGAAACAAACTACCCATGCTTGTTGGAGGAACCGGACTATATGTTAATGCAGTACTGGAAGGTTTTACTTTACCAGATATGGAAGTAGATCAAAACTTAAGAGATAAACTACATAAACAAGCAGAAGAAAAAGGAACTCAATTTGTTCATGATAAACTAAAAGAAATAGATCCAAAATTAGCAGATAAACTTCATCCAAATGATCTCAGAAGAGTTATTAGAGGAATAGAAATATATAAACAAACCGGACATACTAAAACATACTATAAAAAGAAACAAAAACAAAGACCACCCCGGTATAATTCAATAAAAATAGGTTTGACTAGAAATAGACAAGAACTTTATGATAGAATAAATAAAAGAGTTGATCAAATGATAGAAGATGGACTTATAAATGAAGCAAAACAGATCTATCAAAACTATGCTCTAAAAGAAGACTCTACTGCAAGCCAGGCGATAGGCTATAAAGAGATTTTTGCTTATCTTGCTGGAGAATATAATTTAGATGAAGCTGTAAGATTAATAAAAAGAAATTCTAGACACTATGCTAAAAAACAACTCACATTCTTTAAAAGAGATGAGTCTATTAAATGGTTTAATCTTTCAGAACTTGATAAAGATGAACTCTTTAGTAATGTTTTTGATTATTTAAATAAAAATCTTTAAGAGGGGGCTAATCATGAGAAACAAAGTTAATATTCAAGATACAATTTTAAATCATGTGAGAAAACAAAGTATTGGTGTGAAAATCTATTTAATGAATGGAGTCCAGCTTAAAGGACATGTTATAGGTTTTGATGACTTTACAATCCTTTTAGAAACAGATAATGACCTTAAAGTAATCTATAAACATGCTGTTTCAACAATAGAACCTAATAAAAATATCAAAGACATTATATTTAATAATAAGGATAATAATAATGAAAATTAATTTTTTAAAGATGCATGGTCTAGGTAATGACTTTGTCATGATTGATGATCTAGAAGATAATATAGAAAACTATAAAGATCTATCTATTAAACTCTGTGACCGCCATTTTGGAATAGGTGCAGATGGTATAATCTTAATTAAAAATACAAACCTAGATAATGCTGATTTTAAAATGAGAATTTTTAATCCAGATGGCAGTGAAGCAGAAATGTGTGGAAATGGAATTAGATGTTTTGCCCATTTCTTACACTTAAATGATCTAACTGATAAAAACAAACTAGATATTGAAACACTAGCAGGTATTATAAAGCCTGAAATTATTGATTACGGGGATGAGGTTAGTAAAGTAAGGGTAAATATGGGTAAACCCAACTACAGCCTTAAAAGTATGAATATAGACGAATCTTTAATTGATTTAGACCAAGATAAACTTAAAAATTATCCTCTGATAATAGATGGTAAAAAATATATGATTAACACTGTTTCAATGGGTAATCCCCATACAATAATCTATGTGGATAATCTTGATAAGATTAATTTAAAAACTATTGGCCCTATTATTGAAAAAAATCCACTTTTTAAAAACAAAACAAATGTTGAGTTTGTTAAAATAGTAGACAAAGAGACAATAGATGTTAAAGTTTGGGAAAGAGGTGCTGGCGCTACATTAGCCTGTGGTACTGGAGCATCTGCTGCAGCAGCAGTCAGCATTGATCAAAATAAAGTTAATAAAGATATTAAAGTAAATCTACCAGGAGGGCAGCTTAAAATTACCAAGACAAATAATAATGAAATGATGATGACTGGCCCTTCCACCTTTGTATTTAAAGGTGAAATTATAACAGGAGGAATTAAATAATGGAAAATTCAAATCGTATTAAAAATTTACCACCATATCTATTTGCAGAAATAGATAGAATGATTAACAAAGCTAAATCGGAAGGAATGGATGTAATTAACTTTGGAATTGGTGATCCTGATCAACCAACTCCAGAAAATATAGTAAACAAAATGAAAGAAGCAGTACAGGATCCTACTACTCACAGTTATCCTTCTTATGAAGGTTTATCTGAATTTAGAACAGCAGTAAGTAGAAAGTATAAAAAAAGATTTGATGTTGAATTAGACCCAGAAACAGAAGTTGTTTCTTTAATCGGTTCAAAGGAAGGAATAGCTCATCTTCCTTTATGTTATATTAATCCAGGTGACTCTGCTTTAGTACCGGATCCAGGATATCCTGTTTATAAAACAAGTGTTTTACTTGCAGACGGAAATCCTATAATGGTCCCACTAAAAAAAGAAAATGACTTTTTAGTTGATTTAACAGCAATTAAAGAAGAAGATGCTGAACAAGCAAAGATTATGTTTTTAAACTATCCTAACAATCCTACTGGTGCAATAGCTAGCTTAGAATTTTTTGAAGAAGTCATTGAATTTGCAAAAAAATATAATATTATTATTGCTCATGATGCAGCATATACTGATATTTATTTAGATGATAACAAACCTCATAGCATTTTAGAGGTTAAAGGTGCTAAAGATGTAGCAATTGAGTTTAATTCACTTTCTAAACCATATAATATGACAGGATGGAGAATTGGTTGGGCAAGTGGAAACAAAGATGTTATTGAATCACTCGGCAGGTTAAAAACAAATATAGATTCAGGTATCTTTGAAGCAATTCAGTATGCTGGAATAGAGGCATTATACAATGGTGAACAAAGTATAAAAGAAGTTACTGAACTGTATAAAAAAAGAAGAGACTTACTTGTAGAAGGTTTATCTGAATTAGGCTGGAACATAAAACCTAATAAAGCTACATTCTATTTATGGTTAGAAGTGCCTGAAGATATGAACTCATCAGAGTTTTCTAAAAAACTATTCAAAAAAACAGGAGTATTTTTCACTCCAGGTGTAGGTTGGGGAGAATATGGTGAAAATTACTTAAGAATTGCTTTAACTGTATCACAAGAAAGAATTAAAGAAGCGTTGAATAGGATCGAAGAAAGCGGATTTTTATATAAATAAAATCTATAAAAAAAAGAGGTTGATTACTATTATAAAATTAAATAGAATCATCATATTAATAGCCATATTTATAATAATATTTTCAATTTCAGCCTCAGCTGTAGTTGAACCTAATTGGCAGGTAATTAAAAATAGAAGCCTAAATAATTTAACAGAGGATCCATACAATATAAAAGATAATTACAAACTAGTTATTTCACATGTTAATTTAGGTGATATTAAAGCTGCCTATAATAAAATAAATGAATTCGAAAATAAATTTAATGAAACAAAATTTATTGATACAATATCTCCCTATTTAAAGGAAGTTTATAAATATCCCGACAGTATATTAATACTTAATTATTGCGCATTTTATGGTGTTATAGTTAAAGACTATGATTTATCAATCCATTATTTTGATAAAATATTAAAATTAACTCCAAAAAACTATAATATACGTAACTTCCTTGCAGCTAGTTATATAGAACTTAATGAATATGATACTGCAGTAGAAGAAATCAATAAAGCATTAGATACCCAAGATAATGAATTTTCACACCTATTAATGGGTGTAGTTCACTATGAAAGAGGTAATATATTTAAAGCTTTAAGTGAATTTTCAAAATCAGGTAGTTTAGGCAGAGAACTTATAAAATAATCATAGGTGAGCATATGATGATATTTAATAATGAAGGGAAAGTAAATAATATTATGTTTAAGTATCCTTTAGATGACTATGATAAGTTTAAAGATAAAGCTTTACAATGTAATAGATGTCAGCTAAGAGAAACCTGTACTCAAGTTGTGATGGGAGAGGGTTCTCTAGATCATAAAATTATGTTTATAGGTGAAGGTCCTGGTGGTACTGAAGACAAAAAGGGAAGACCTTTTGTTGGCAGAGCTGGACGACTACTAGATAAAATACTTAAATCTGTAAAAATAAGCAGAGATGATATATATATTACTAATATAGTTAAATGTAGACCACCAGATAATAGAAATCCTTATGACAAAGAAATGGAAGCCTGTTCACCAATCTTAAAAACTGAGGTAAAATACGTAAAACCTAAAGTCATCGTACCTTTAGGTTCAGTTTCATTAAAATATTTACTTGGTTCAGATAAAAAAATAACAAAAGACAGAGGAAAGTGGTTTAACAAAGGAGATTTATACTTCCTACCAACTTTTCACCCTGCCTATCTTTTGAGAAATGAAAATATGAAAAAAAATGTTTATAAAGACTTTCTTAAAATTAAAAAATCAATTGATCGAATAAACGAACTTTATAATATTTAAAATTAAAACTTATTTTTCTCAAAATTCCGGAAAAGTCCAACTACTTTACCCATAAGTTTAACATTTTTAACTAAAATTGGGTCATAATCGGGATTTTCGGGTCTTAACTCTACATAATCTTCTTTTTTATAAAATCTTTTTACAGTAGCCCTGTTATCGATCAGGGCTATTACTATTTCACCATTGTTAGCATTACTCTGCTGTTGAGCAATTACATAATCTCCGTGATTAATTCCAGCATTTATCATGCTTTCCCCATCAATTTCAAGCATAAATAATTTTTTCCCTCTAACTTTTATAAAACTTGTAGGAACAGGAAAGTAATCCTCAATATTTTCTTCAGCTAAAATAGGAATACCTGCTGTAACTCTTCCTACTATAGGTATATGTATCATTTCTTTATCAAAATTCTCTCTAATTTCATCTTCATGAGTGGTATTATCTAATATTTCTATTGCTCTTGGTTTAGATGGATCTCTCCTAATATATTCTAATTCTTCTAATGTTTTAAGATGACTATGAACAGAAGCAGGAGACTTTAAACCCACAGCTTTTCCAATCTCTCTTACAGAAGGTGGATATCCCTTACTACTAATTTCATTTACGATAAAAGTATATATAGCTCTCTGTCTAGGACTTAAACTCTCTATATCTGGCATTAAATAGTCCCCCCGTTAAATTTAGTATTATCTATATAAAAATGTTAAATATTTAATAAACTATAAATTATTTACTGGTTAAATTATAACACAAAAGACTCCATAAAGCAAACAATCGTTCTAATATATTACAAAATTATTTGACACCAAACAAATGTTTTGTTATAATCTTTATATAAGAACATATGTATTGGAGGAGATATAATGTATAAAGGTAATACTAAACTAAAAAAAGAAAAGAAAGGTAAATCTTACAAGAAGCTGTTTGCTGTCATATCAGTCATTATACTGCTTACAATCACTCTAATAACTCTCTATACGATAAACGGAATCACTGAAAAAGAAATATATTATAAGAACATAGAAATAAAAAACGGCCAAACACTTTGGAAAATAGTCGAAAACGAGTTCGGAAATGATAGTGATATTCGAAAGTATGTTTACCAAATTAAGAAGATAAATAATTTAGAAAATTCAAATATAAGTCCAGGACAAGTATTAAAAATTCCTGTTGAAAAAGAAGTATAATTATAATAAAGGAACAAATGTTTTGTTGAGCTCTCTTAGGTATAAAAGCATGTAATTATCCCAATTGCATGCTTATTTTTTTGTCTATTTATAATTGGTGTTTAAAAAGTTAGTATTATAAAAAATATATAGCAAAATATATAATAGGAAAGTAATAGATAAATTAATAATTATATAAAATGGTAGCTCCAATATAACAAATTAAAAAAATGAAATGATAAGATCAAATGTTCTGAAGTGAATATATTAAAAGGTTGAGTATATTTAGATTAAAAAGTATATAAAATAAATAATAAGAAGTTATTTTTAAAAAAGCGGACATAACAAAATTTATTAAGTAAACTTAAGACAAAATAGATTATATTTTAAATAAATAGAGATCTTTATAAAAGAAAAGAGATTTACAAACTCAATATTATCTTTTATTTATTTCGTAAAATGTATATTTTACGAAATAATACTACTTTTTTAGCAAATATAGGCCAAATAAAGCATAATTTACTTTAAAAACCTCTATTATTGTTTTATAATATATTATAGATCTTTTATTTTTAACAAATAATTTTTTTTGGAGGTTTTTTTAATGAAAATAAATATTGTTGCAGATAGTTCTTGTGATCTACCAGAAAAATATTTAAAACAAATTAATCTTGCTCCAATGACGTTAAAATTTAAAAATGAAATTTATAAAGATCGAATAAATATTTCTCCACAAGAATTCTATAAAAAAATAAAATCTATAAATTACAGCCCTGGTTCTGCAGCACCTTCTCCAGGAGATTTTTTAAATAAACTTAAAGAAGATCATGATAATTTTATAATAGCAATTTCCTCTGCATTAAGTAGTAGTTATAATAATGCTGTTGTTGCTAAAGATTTGTTCATGGATAAAGTTAATGATGGTTTTGTACATGTTTTTGATACATTGAATGCTTCTGTTGGTGAAGGTTTAATTATCCTAAAATTACTCGAGCTTAGAGAAAAAAGTATGGATAACAGTACACTTATAGATGAGTTAGGCTCTTATATCGAGGGTCTAAATACCTTCTTTATCTTAGAAAATATGGATAATCTTATTAACAGTGGCAGATTGAATAAAATCATGGGAAAGATTGTTAGCTTATTAAATATTAAATTATTAATGGGAAAAGATAAAAATGGAGCTATAAAACTATATGATAAAATTAGAGGCTCAAAAAAAGCTTTTAATAAATTGCTAGATTATATTGATAAGTATGGAAATGACTTAGAAAATAAATATTTAGGTATTGCACATTATGATTGTTACGAAAAAGCAAAAATATTTAAGGAAGAAGTTGAAAAAAGATATAATTTTAAAGAAATTATAATTACTGAAATGGGACCAACAATTGCAACCTATGCAGATCGAGATGCTATTTTAATTAGTTTTTAACTATATCCTTTTATATACAACTCTTCCTTTATTTTCTACATTTATTTTGATAGCTAAATTTCCCTTTACATCTACAACTTTAACCTCTTCTTTAATTTGTTCTTCAGAAGATGAATAGATGCACTTAAATATATCATCGGGGTTATTTAAGTAAGGGTCTACTTTAATGTAGACCTCTTTTTTATTTTCAAGATCATTATTAATTGCTAAAATAAACTCCTCGTCACTTAAAACCCTTGACCAGCCTATAATATCAGTGATCCTCTCTTCTCCACTTTTGTTTGGTATAAAGAAATCACTATCTTTTGAATATGTTATAGATCTTAAATACTGTCTACCATGTCTTAATGCAGTATTTTCTTTTCTTAAATTCAATATTTCTTTAGCTTTTTGATAAATATCAGAATTTTGATTGAAGAAATGTTTATTTTGAGTTCTAAAAGCACCAAACTTACCACCAAACATAGTCTCACGTATATATTTATCACTGTTACCACTACCATCAAAACCTTGTTCTGTTCCATAATACATACAAGGAATACCGAGAGTTGTCACATTAAACATAACTGCATTAGCTAATAAAGAAGAAGTTTCTTTTTCAGCACAAAAACGGTATTTATAATCATCGCTAAGACTAACCATATCATGGTCATCAAACATAGTCACTACATTGTCTTTAAACCACTTATAAGCACCTTCACCTAAGAGTTCATTATTAGTGAATATATTAAAGTATTCTTCTGGATTTGTAATTCCCTTTGGTACCCCTTCTAATCTATTGGGAATATCATTAATACCTAAAGCAGCATCTAAACCTGTGTTTGTTACAGTATCATATGCAAATTTGAATCCACCAGTTATTTCACCTATTAAACAAAAGTTCATTTTACCAATACTTTTAGTAAACTCATGTATTTCGCGTACAAAATGTCTAGTCGCTCCCCAATCAAGGTGTTTTACACTATCCATTCTATATCCATCTATATCTGTTTCAAGAATCCAGTATTTATATACTTTAGTTAATATATTTAATGTCTGAGAGGGCATAAATCCTTCATTCTCACTATAACGACCCAAAAAGTGAGTTTTAAAGGACATAAAATCACCCTGAATATATTCTGGGTAATATTCCCAGTTTAGTATTTCTCCTTTTCTTTCATAGATATCTTTACTCTGCATCTCTTTTGGCCATACAGCTCCATCAGGCCATATCTTTTCAATATCTATGTTATTTGGGTCGATATCGGCATGGCCGTTTTCATCTCGAAAAGCTTCCAGTTCATATTGTTCCCCAGTCCAACTTGGATTACCTTCTTTATAACCATAAACATCTCCTGAATGATTAATAATTATATCTAAGATGACATACATATCTCTTTTATGGGCTTCTTCAACTAATTTTTTAAGATCTTCTTTATTTCCAAGATGAGGATCGATTGCAAGAAAGTTTTGAGTTCCATAACCATGATAGTTTTCATGGAATGCAACTTGTTTAAGAACCGGACTTAACCACAGTACTGTAATTCCAAGTTCTTTTAGATAATCTAATTTAGATATAACGCCTTTAAGATTACCGCCATTCCACTTATCCCCCCATCCTTGCCAACTTCCTTCATTTTCGGTTCCTACAACACTATCAAAGTCTGTATTAGGATCATACAATTCTCGTTGATCTTCTTTTCCATCAGAAAAGCGATCAACAATTAGAAAGTATATAATTTGATCTTCCCAATTATTAGGTGATTCAGAAAAATCTTTATTATTTTTTAATTCTTTTAAATCAATCTCATTAATACTTTTCATTTTATCAAATCCTTCTTATTCTTTATAAGATCCTAATATTTTACCGTAATAAATAGTATGATAATCACCCTGAGGATAGTATTTTTCTTTTATTTCATCGTTAATTAAAAGTTCTGGCTTCATATCCTGTTTATATACAATCTTCACATTCATAATGAACATCATTTCCCTTAATAAAAGGAGTGTCTAATTTTATACCATCTATTAACTCTAGATTTAGTTCTTCAAATTTATTAACGTCACGACCAGATTTAGTACCACAGTAATCAGTTTCTCTTTTCATCTTATCTTCAAATGGAACTGATACTGTAAACTGGTCAGTGTTTTCAATTAATTCATGAGTATAACGAGAGTGTCTAACCAATACAGTAAAGATCGGCAAACCCCAAACTACTCCCACATTTCCCCAACCGATTGTCATAGTATTTAATTTGTCTTCATCCTTTACAGTTAAAAATGCACCAACTTTAATACCTTCCATAACCTCATTTTGATGGTCACTAAATTTAATCTTTTCCATTTTAACATCTCCTCAAATATTAGTTATAATTATTTGTTTTTCTTTTATAATACTGTGCCTCTTCTCTCACCAAACCACATTTATCTTTTTTAAAGAAGTCAATGATTATCTGTTTATTTGTATCTTCTAACAACGCCAATATAGTTTTGGCTATAAGATAGCGGTTCCAACATTTCTTGTGATTATCATAAATAGAGATTAAAAAGTATATGATATTAGAATTATTGTAGTAATTAATTACCTCAATTAGTTTTTCTAGACTAATATTGTTAGATAAAAATTCACTTTTTAATTGATCTTTTATTTCATTATACTCAAAACTTTTAAAAACACTTTCTAAATAATATATATCTAAATTTATGATTTTAAATAGACTAATAATTTTAACTCTATCCTTGTTTTTATTGATTTTTTCACAGAGATACATTTTAACATTATATTTTCCAGTATGTTCAAATAAAAATGCGGCAGGTACTTTAGGTAGTTTTTCAAAAATAATATCTATTATATGTTTTTTAACTAATGGCTGTCGTGAGGTAATATATATACCTAATAGGTTATTAATATTATCCTTTTTACTCAAATCGACATTATTTATAATATTGTTTTGAACAGTATTTATTACTTTAGTAGAGTTAGTTTTTAAATCATTTATTCGATTTGAGTTCTTCTTTCTTATTATTTTAATCCGTTCAATAGTAAAAAGAATAAGTATTAATATCATATTAAAAATACCAAAGTTTTCTAATGTTAAAATACTAAAGTATTCCATAATTATTGAAATTATTATATTCACTGTTAAGTATAACTTTAAAAGATAGTACTTTTCAAAACTAGTATACATTTTAGATAAAAAGTAAGATATGAAAAAAATTATAGTTAATTTAAAGTTATATAAAGTAAATATTTTATCAGCAAATGAACCGAAAAAGTGATCTCTTATAATTACAAAAAACGGTCCGATTACTATAAATATTAAAAATGAGTATGGTATAGCTAAATATCCCAGTCTTTTTATTAATAAATAAAAGATTAATAAGAAGATAATTATCGGAAGTAGATAGTAATAAATTAGTTTTGCCATATTATAGTTTAATAAATATTGAAAGTTACTTATCTTGCCTTTGCCTAAAAATCCATCTTCATATAATTTATCTTCTAAAGGTAAGATGATCTCATATAATCTTTGTACTGCTTGATTAAAGTCAATACTTTCATCACTAGCCATAATTTTCGATATTATAGCACTTACACGGGGAGCAGCAAATGAAGTACCACTAGCCCGATAACTAAACATTTGTGGTAAGGTTACAGTTGTAAAAAAGTTTCCTTCTGCACAAATATCAATATACTTTCCATAATTAGAATAATCCGTTTTTTGTTTCCCTTCAATGCTTGCAACAGCAATTACATAGTCCTCGAAAGCAGCAGGATAAAATGATATTGGACTATCATCATTACCTGCAGCTGCTATAATTCCTACTCCTAATTCAGATAAGTCCCTGATCATTATTTCATGATATCTTTCTGCTTCATAAAATCCAAGACTGATATTAATAATTACTTTTTCATCACTATTGTTTAACTTATATCTATATACTTCATCTAATGCTTCATAATATTTATTTACCCCATACCTGTTTTCTTCTTTTACATTTAATTTTTTTATCTCAAAGTTAGGTGCTTCCTGCTCAATTATTGAACTTACAACATCACCATGGCTTAATATACCATCACCAAATGAATCAATTACAAATATTGTAACTGTTCCACTGCTCTGATGTTCATAAATAATGGGGTATAAATAAGCAGTTAAAATAAGTATTAAAATGACGAATAAAACCCAGACATTTCTTTTATCCATCTGAACCCTTTCTCATTATAAATTTATTGTGGTATTCAATGAAAATTACTCTTCCAACAGCATAAGCGGGTACTGCATACAACGCACCAATAAATCCAAAGAGTGTTATGAAGATAAGTACCATAAATATTACAATTAAAGGATGTATTTGAAGTCGTTTTCCCTGTACTTTTGGTTGTATAATATTCCCTTCAATTTGTTGTACAATTATTAATACTAAGAGAATTTTTACTACCATTAAAAAACTTTCAGAAATACCAATAAAAACTGCTGGTATTATACCTAATATAGGACCTAAAAAAGGTATAAATGAAGTCACCATAACAATAGCTGAAAGTATTAATGCATTAGGTAATTTAATGATCATAAAACCAATAAAAGTTAAAATACCCAACATTAAGGCAACTAAAACCTGTCCGGTGATATACTTAGAAAGGGCTTTATCTATCTTGTTAATCATTTTATCGATAAACTGTCGATCATCTTTAGGAATGTAGGATAAAAGTGTTTTCTTGATTTGTCTATCATCTTTTAGAAGGTAATAAACAACAAAGGGAATCAATACAATAACAGTTCCTATATTAGTTAAAGTAGTAAATATACCAAAAATATTATTTCTTACTACATTAATAATATTTTCCATAAATTCAGAGATTCTTTCCTGTATATTAAATCTTTCTAAGTACTCCATTACCTCTGTACCCACTTTATATAATAAATTATCTTCATTAGGTACACCAGCATCTGAATAATAGTAGTTAGAAAGTTCATTAACAAGGTTTTTGGTCTGTTCGGTTATTATATTCCCGCCGAAGTAGATTATAAATACGATTAATGTAACTATTAAAATAAAACTTATAAAAATAGCTAATACCCTGTATTTTAAATATTTTGTTAAAAAATCAACCATTGGTCGTAATAAATAGTATAAAAACCCGCCCAATAAGTAAAGGAATAATCAAAAGCGAAGTGATTATTCTAAAAGCTCTTATTATAAATGTAATCTGGTTCATTAGGATAAATATAATTAATATTAATATTATTGCTAAACTATATTTAAAAAATTTATTATTAAATACATTTTTAATTTTTACCACTCCCTTTTGAGATATTTTTTAATATAATCTTCTTTATATTCATACTTTGTATTACAGTAATGACAAGTTACTTCAACATATCCATCTTCTTCTATTGATTCTTTTATATCATCTACAGACAAGGTATTTACAATCTCTAATCCCTTTTCTTTACTACAGTTACACTTATATTCTATTTCTTGTGTTTGAGTAATATTATATGAAAAACCTTGTAATACTTTGTCTAATAGGTCTTCTGGATTATCTCCATTATCTATTAAGCGACTTACTGAATTTATTTCCGACAGATTTTTCTCTAATTGTTTAATGGTTTTTTCAGGTGTGTTTGGTAAAAGTTGGATCATAAAGCCTCCAGCTGCTCTAACAGAATAATCTTTATTTACTAGTACACCTAATCCAACTGAAGAAGGTATTTGTTCAGATTGAGTATAATAATATGTTAAATCTTCTCCTATTTCACCACTTACTAATGCAATTTTACTTTCATAAGGTTCTTTAAGCCCTGATACTTTTCTAACAATTAAGTCCCCTTCTCCTACTGCCTGTTTAACATCAAGTTTATTTAAATCATTAATTAAAATATCAACTTTTGGATTACCTACATAACCTCTAATTTTACCTTTTAAATTAGACTCTGCAATAATTCTTTCAATCGGTCCGTCTCCAATAATTTTTAATCCAATTTTTACACCAGATTTTTCTAATGCACTCATCATTGCAACTGCAGATAGTGTCCTTCCCAAAGCAGCAGTTGCCACAGGAGTTGTATCATGAACTTTTTGTGCCTTGCTTACTAAATTAGTAGATCTAACAGCTAATCCTCTAATTTGTTTGTTTTCAGTTAATACTCTTATCATATAATCTTCCATAGCTAATACTCCCCATTTCTATTTATAATATTATCAAATAACTCTGCAATAACTAAATCAATAATATTGTCTTTGATTGTTTTAGACAGTATTTCGCTTTTTTTAATGAAATTTGGAACATTAATTTCACTTACTTCAACAGGTGTATGTTTTTTTGAAATCAGTTTTACAAAATTATCAAAATCATATATTTTGAATTTATCTATATTAGCTCTTTTAGCTATCAACTCCAAAACAGCTAATGTAATATCCGTATAATCACATTTTTCATCTAAATCTAAAAGTCCTGCTAACCTAGGCATAATTATTTCAAATAAAGCCCTCCTAGGGTCCATATTTTCAGCACCAAAAAATTCAGCTATCTTATGAACACTTTTTTTAGGTATATTCAATAACAGTTTTGTAAAATAATCTTCTTCCATATCAATCTTTATATAATAGTCATGACCTTCTATATCTTCTTGAAATACCTTTTTAGCATCATAATAGCCTAATTTTAAATTTTTTCGAGCTATCTTATTATCAAAATCTAAAATATTTCCAAGATCTTCTTTAGGTTCAATGTATATTATATTGAGATCTTCAGTTTCTTTAACATCTCTAGTAACTCCAAGTCCGTGTGTTCTTATTACTATGATATTTTTATATCCCTTATCTACCAACATATCTATCGGCATATTATCGTAAAATCCACCATCAAGAAAGTACTTACCATTTCTTTTTTCTTGTTTGAAAGTTGGTAAATTTGAACTTGCTAAAAGATAATCATTTAATTTACCTTCAGGTATTTCTTCAATATATATTTTAATTGGTTCCATATCAGATAATGAGATGGTCACTATTCCAAAATCTTTATTTGAACTTCTTACTTTACGTTCATTAACATTTTTTTCTACTATATCTTCAATCATTGAAACATCTAGCCCTTTATTGTCAACTACAGATTTAACCTGTGACCATAGATAAGATAAGTCTTTTTTATCAAAACTTAATTTTTTTATTTTATCTAATGCTTCCGGTTCTATATCAAAGATCTTTTTTGGAGAAATGTTATACCATAGATCATAGGCCTCTTCAAAATCTTCTTGTATAATCATGGCTCCGTTTAAGGCTCCAATTGAAGTACCAGCAACTCCACTAAACTCAATCCCTATTTCTTTTAACGCTTTTACAGCACCAATCTGATATGATCCCTTTGCTCCTCCACCTTCTAATATCAATCCATAATTCATTTTCTCACATCCCAAACAATGTTTTTAAATTTATTTTAAATAACTAAACTTATATATAGTACACTTACATATTAATAATTCAATAAATAAGGAAAGTATTCCTTCCTATTATATCATTTATAATTCTATAAATATTTGTTATAATAGGATTAGTGTAAAAAATTAAATTAAACAGAGGTGAATAACTATTACAAACTTCAAAAAGGATAATCAAGATTTATATAAAATAAAAAATAGAAAAGAAAACGCATTATTAGTTGGTACCAATCAAGCTTCTTTAAAAGAACTGGGTCAACTAGCAGATACATCTGGAGTCCACTCATTAAAATATTTTTCTTACCGTGGGGACAAAATAAACCCAGCCTACTATATCGGTACAGGTAATCTTGAAAAGATGAAAGATATTATTGAAAACTATGAAATTAACCTAGTAATTTTTGATAATCGACTATCTCCTGCACAATTAAGAAATATCGAAGAAGAAATTAATGCTAAAATACTTGATAGAAACCAACTTATCATGGATATCTTTGCATTACATGCTCAAAGTAAAGAAAGTAAAATTCAAGTTGAATTAGCACAGCTAGAATATCTTTTACCAAGGTTAGTTGGACGAGGTACTGAACTTTCACGACTTGCTGGTGGTATAGGTACAAGAGGACCTGGTGAAACAAAGCTTGAAGTTGACAGAAGAAGAATTGAAAAAAGAATATATAGATTAAAAGAAAAATTAAAGGAAATTAAAAGTGATCGAGAAGTTCAAAGAAAAAGCCGTAAAGATCCAATAATTTCACTTGTTGGATATACAAATGCTGGGAAATCAACACTTCTTAATATGTTAACCGGTGATGATGCTTTAGTTTTAGATCAACTATTTGCAACCTTAGATTCAAGAGCAAAAAGTTATCAACTACCAATTGGTAAAAACATAATCATCACTGACACAGTTGGTTTTATAAAAAATCTTCCTCACCAACTCATTGCATCTTTTAGATCAACATTAGAAGAGATTAGTAATTCAGACTTAATCTTACACATCATTGATGCTAGTGATGAAGATGTAATTAATAAGATTAAGGTTGTTAATAATGAATTAGTAGAACTTGGTATTCAAGATAAACCTATTCAAAAAGTTTTCAATAAGATTGATCTTATTGATTCAAGTACTAAAAAAGATTTAGAATTAGAGTTTCCTGAAGCAATATTTATTTCTGCAAGTCAAAATATAAACAAAGATAGACTAATTGACAAATTAAATAATTTTATTGAAAATTCGATGGAAAGATATACTTTAGAACTACCTTATGATCAAGCAAACATCGTTGAAAAACTTTATAACAATGGAATTGTAGAAAAAGAAAAATATAAAAACAACCATATTTTTGTTGATGCATATATCCCAACCAACTTGGCTAAAAAACTTGAAAAATATATCGTTAAGAAAAAATTATAGTTCTTTTATCTATCAATTTTTAACTTCAAAAAATATAATAAGAAAATAGTGAGGTTTAAATTAACAGCAAAAAACTGTTAGTATAACACCTCACTTTTTTAATTTAAACTCGGTTCAAAATCCAATTTTCTAAATCTGTATATACCTCATCTTTTCTAATATCCCTTATAACTTCATGTCTAATACCATTGTAAATCTTATATTTCACATCTTTTAAATTATTTTCTTTATATCTATTAAATAGTTTTTTAAGGTCTTTTCCAAAATTACCTACCGGATCATCACTACCACAGATTAAAAACATAGGAATATCTTTTAATATTTCTTTGTTTTTTTCAAATCTATCTATTATTTTAATTCCACTCATCATATCAATAAACATCTGATTAGAAATTTTAAATCCACAAAGCTCATCTTCATTGTATTTTATTACCTCTTCTTTTACACTACTTATCCAGCTATTTTTTCCTTCACTGTCAAACTTTCTATTATATATAAAATCCATAAGATAACTATCAATAACATTTTTACTCTTTTCTTCTTTTAAAGCCTTTTCTATTTTAGCAATTAACTTAACTAAATCTGTTGATACTTCTTGATAACCAAATACTCCACTTAATATTATTCCTTCTGGTATCCTTTCACCTATTAAGTAATATCTAGATAAGACAGAGCCCATACTATGTCCAAATACTATTAAAGGTAATTCATATTTTTCTTTAATATATTTTGAGGCATACTTGTTTGCATTTACAACTTTTGTCCATCCATCTTTACTTTCAAAAAATCCAAATTGACCATCATTTAATTTAACAGTTTCTCCATGTCCTAAATTATCAATACCAAAAACCAAAAATCCTTTATCAGTAAAATACTGAGCAAATTCTTCGTATCTTCTAATATGTTCTGCCATACCATGCACAATTTGAATAAGACCTTTATACTGGTTTGTATCAGGTGACCAACGGTGTAAAGCAAAACTCTTATTCTCAAAATCTATACTTTCTCTTACATACTGCATTATACTACACCTCTCTTATCTTTAAATTATACAAATCATCTCTTCTATCTTCTTTTAAAGGTAACTTTGTTTTAACTTCTTTTATCAAGGTTAAGTCAATAAACCCATTATAGATACCTTCTCTTCTTCCCGCATTTAACATTATCTCACCTTCGGGGCTTATTATTACAGAGTTACCAAAGTATTTTTTGCCACTCCGGTTACAGGCTACCACATAGTATTGATTTTCCATAGCCCTTGCCTGTAGTTGATTTAACCATTGATCTTTTTTGGGATCATTAAAGTTAGCTACAACATATAAGACATCAATATCTTTTAAACCATAAAGTCGGGCTAGTTCAGGAAATCTAATATCATAACAAATCATAAATCCAAACTTACCGAACTTTGTATCAGCAGTACTAATATTGTTTCCAGGTGTTACAACTTTATTTTCTCCCCCTGGTGAAAATAAATGAGTTTTACTATACTTAGCATTAGTATTACCTTTGTTATCAATAAAGTACAAATTATTATATATTTTCTCATCTCTGCTTTTTTCTAAAAAAGTGCCACTTACAATAAACAAATCTTTATCAAAAGCAAAATCTTTTAAATACTGGATAATCTCGTTGTTTTCCCGCTGAACATAATCATCAATATTATCAAAAATTTCATTACTAAAACCGGTCAGCCAGGTTTCAGGCAAAACCACCAGATCAGAATTATATTCAATTACTTTATGCAGACTTTTTTTCATTTCTTTAAAATTTTCTTTAATCTTACCTATCTCAATATTACTTTGAATCAAAGAAACTTTAAAATCCATAAACAGCTCCCTCCTAACAGGTGAGATGTAAAGCTGTGATAATTATTTTATCCTGTTTACTAAGTTCATTATGTTTTTGAACTGCTTGTTTAGTGTTAGATATATAGTAATCAATATCATGTAAATCAAAGTATTCTTTTAAACTAAAGTCAACTTTCATTTTTTCACTTGCACCAGTACCAATAACAACAGCATCAAGTTTATAATCTTTAAGATCCTTAATATCACTCACATGAAGCCTGTGCCCTTCATTTCTCCACCATTTTTCATTTAATTTGTCTGGATAGATTATTACATCATCATGATAAATATTATTATTTATCTCAATTTCACCAAACTTATATGAGTTAATTTGATAAATAATAATCACCACCTTCTGCTTTTTTTTGTATCTAAAAGAAACTCTGCTGCTTTTTCCATATTCTCATTAGTTGCCACTAAAAACAGTTGGTCATTATTATATAATTTAGTATTACCTCTAGGTATTCTTAATTTATGTGAATCCTGATCAAATATACCCGCTATAACACATTCAGTAGGAAAACCTTCACTATTTACTATCTCAGATACAGTACTTCCTGTTTTAATAAAATCGTCTGGCAAGGTCACAATAGAAACCTCTGCATTACCTTCACCAATTGAGATAACTTTTCTTATGTTTGGTTCTTCTATATCTATGATAAAATTATCAACTAACATTTCATTGACAGCACCAACATTAGTAGCCCCTGCCATTTTATATGCATTCTTATACTCAGGATTTCTCATTCTTATCAGTATTTTTTCAACTCCGAAGTTTTTAGCAAGTACTGTAAAAGATAAATTATCAGAGTCTGAATTCATAACACCAATTGCTACATCAGCTTTTTCAATTCCAGCATCTTTTAAAACTTCTATGTTTGTGGCATTACCTACAACACTTACTGCACCAAGTTTTGAATATATTTTTTCAGCCACTTTTTGGTCTTCATCGATTACTACTACATCATGATCTTTTATCAATCTAGAGGTAATTGAACTACCAACTACTCCTCCTCCAGCTACTACTACATACATATTAACCCCTCCTATTTCCAAGCTTTTTTAGTAAATATTATAAAGATCGGAAGTATTTCAAGACGTCCAGCTAACATTCCAAATATATAAGTTAATTTAATAACTGGTGATAATGAAACCATTTTTTCTACAGAAAAATAAAATGGTCCTATATTACCCATTGCTGAAAACATACCTGATAATGATTGGAAAGCATCTAAATCAGAAAATATAGAAGTTATTATCCCACCAATTAATATAATAACCAACCAGAAGAAAAACAACGCTGATATCTTATAAATCTCATCCCTGGGAATCAATTTCTTCTCTGCTTTTAAAGGCATAATAGCTCTTTTGGGTAGATAAAACTTTTTTATCTCTCTATTAAATAACTTATTTAATATAGCTATTCTAATTACTTTTATACCACCTGCTGTTGAACCTACACATCCTCCAATCAACATTAACAACAAAAACAACTGTCGAGCTATTGCGGGAAAGAAACTGGATGTTAATGATTCTGTACCAAATCCGGTGGTAGTCATAACAGAAACGACCTGAAATAATGTCTTTCTAAAGACCACCTCAATATTAGCTAAATTTAAGGACTGATCAAAAACCTTAGCTATCAATATCAAAAACATAGTCCCACCAATAATACTCCAAAAATATCTCATTTCAAAGTTTGTAAAAAGTACTTTAACTTTGCCTCTCAATGCTTTAAAGTGAAGTAAAAAGTTAATACCACCCAATAACATGAACACTATAAACACATACTCAATAGCAATATAATTAGGATGCCCACTTTGAAAATAATAGCCCACACTACCATCATAGTTAGAAAATCCACCCGTAGATAATGTTGTTAGTGAATGAATTAAAGCATCAAAGGGAGTTACTTTCAAAAAGATTAGTAATATGATCTGAACTAAAGTAAATAATCCATATATTAACCATAAAATCTTAATAGATTTAAATATGTTAGGGACCGGTCTTGAAGTATCAATTTTATGTGATTCAGCGGTAAACAACTGCCAAAGTTCCCCTTCACTTCTAAATGTAATAAATAAAAAGAAGGTTAAAATACCTAAACCACCAAACCACTGGATTAAACTCCTCCAGAGTAAAATTGAATGTGGTATTGAATTTAAACCTTGAAAAACAGTAATTCCAGTTGTTGTAAATCCACTAACCGATTCAAAAAATGCATCTATAAAACTTTTATCCAATCCAATCATAAATGGTAATCCACCAATCATAGAAATAAATATCCAGGATAAACCAACAATTAACATACTATTTGTTAATGTTAACTCAACTTTATCACTTTTTAATAGAGAAAATATTATTCCAAGAATAAAAGAAAAAATGGATGGGATATAAAAGGATTGGTAGTATATATGTGGTTCATTGTATATAACAGCAAAAACTATTGGAATTAATAACCCAACTCCAAGTAATAAAAAAAGAGGACTCATTACATATAAAATTGTTTTGATTTTTTTGATATTTATGATTTTGGATCACTCCTCTTCTCTTTTATTTAATTATATAATAAATTCTATTTAAAGTAAATGTATACAATTAAAGGAGGAATAACCTTTGAAATATTGAATTTTACTATATAGACATATATTAAAGGGGATTGATTAAAATGAGTTTTGACCTAAAATTTTTAGATGCAGTAGATAGTTTCAAAAAATATTTAAAGGTAGATCGTGCATATTCTGACCTAACTGTTAAAGAATACAATCATGATCTAAAATTACTATATAAATACTTAACAAATGAACTTGATTTTGACAAGGATTTTACTATTTCTAAAATCACAAAATATGAAGTGTCCGAATTTTTAAGCGATATTGTTCTTACTTATGACAATAGTGCTGTAACTAGAAACAGAAAACTATATGCAATCAGATCATTTTTTAAATTTTTACAAAAAAGGGAATATATCGATAACAACCCTGCATTAACTATTGAATCTTCTAAGACAAGAACAACAGCAGAGCCGATATATATGAAACTTAAAGAAGCAAAAAAATATATTCAAGTAATAAAAGAAGCAGATCTTTTAAATAAAAAAAGAGATCTGGCAATTGTTAAAATATTTCTCTATGCTGGATTAAGAGTTTCTGAATTAGTTGAACTAAATGTTGATGATATAAACTATGATGATAAATCAGTTAAGTTTTACGGAAAAGGAAATAAAGAAAGGTATGTTCCATTACATTCAGATACTTTAAAAGCTATTAAAGAATACCTGCCTGTAAGAAATAAAATTGAGACAAATGATAAAGATGCTAAAAAGGCACTTTTCTTATCTACTAGGGGTAATAGAATTAGTCCTAGGTCTATTCAATTATTTGTAAAAAAATATGCCAAAATGGCCGGTATTAAGAACGCAAGTAAGATAACACCCCATAAGCTTAGACATACTTTTGCAACTATTCTGTACCATAATACAAAGGATATAAAGGTACTTCAGGATCTATTAGGACATGAAAACATTTCTACAACTCAAATCTATACACATACTGACCAAAAACAAAAAAAGGAAGCCATTGATGGGCTTCCAGAATTATAAAAAGTGGTGGTGGGAGCCAGAGTCGAACTGGCGACACGTGGATTTTCAATCCACTGCTCTACCACCTGAGCTATCCCACCACACATTTAATTATTAAATTTGGTTGCGGGGGCCGGATTCGAACCGACAACCTTCAGGTTATGAGCCTGACGAGCTACCAGATTGCTCCACCCCGCGATAAAATGGTGAGCCATGGAGGAATCGAACCTCCGACAACCTGATTAAAAGTCAGGTGCTCTACCTACTGAGCTAATGGCCCATCTATGTTCAACGCTTTATATAGTAACATCTTTTTCTTACAAAGTCAAGCCTTTTAGCACTAATTTAATGAGAATTTTACCATCCATATTATAATTTAGATGGAGTTTGCTTGATTGTATTAGCTTTAAAATTTTCCTATTTCTGCATATATAACACCTTCAACAAATTTAATATATTAACTATTTATTTTTAAGATAAAATATTCCTTCAATTAACAAAAAAAGTGGGCTAAAAGCCCACTTTGAATTTACTTATATTTTATTTAAATGCATTATCTGGTTTCCATTCTTTCCATACCTTACCTACAAGATCTTTACCTGGTTTTAAGGTAGGTTTTCCTGGTCTCCAACCTGATGGTGTAGCTTCCCCAGTTTCTCTTACATGTTTAAATGCTTGAAGCTGTCTAATTAATTCTTCAACATTTCTACCAACTGGTGGTGTTAATACTTCCATAGCTTGTAGTACTCCATCAGGGTCAATTAAAAATCTACCCCTTACATCTACACCTTCATCTTCATCATATACACCATATTTTGTACCAATCTTACCTGCAGTATCTGCTACCATAGGATATGGTATTCCACCATCAACCATCTTTGACAGTTCTACCTCATCCCATATTTTGTGTGAAAAGTGACTGTTAGTACTGATTGCTATAACCTCAGCACCCAACTCTTTTAATTCATCATACTTGACGGCAACTGCCGACAGTTCAGTCGGTCAGACGAAAGTAAAGTCACCAGGATAAAAACAAACAACCCTCCATTGTCCATCATAATCAGAAAGTTTTACCTTTTTAAAATCTCCTTTGTGATAAGCAGTTCCTTCAAAATCTGGAGCTTTTTTTCCAACTTTTATCATATAATTCCCTCCTTGTATTTGGTCTTATGTTCAATATAGCACAAGTAGTAATAATTATCAATTATTTTTTATTTATTTATAAATTTGACAAATTTTATCAGAAATATAATAATTAAGCATATTGTAATTTTTACATATTTTATTATACTTTTCTCACATTTCTCTTACATTTATATATTAATATATAATTAGAAAATAAAAAACACTTGCAAAGGAGGAAATTTCAAATGAAGAAATTAAGAAATTTATCAAAATCTATATTAGTAATTTTAGTAATTACTATTTTAATTGGATCATTTTCTAGTAGTGTATTTGCTCAACAAACTGATAATACAAACCAACAAATAGAACCAAGAAATATTTTTAGTGAAATTGCTTCAAGGGTTGACCCTGGAGTTGTAAAGATTTCATCTAAAATAAAATTAGAAAATGGTAATATGCCAAATTATTATAATGATGAATTTTATAAACATTTTTTTGGTGAACAATTACCTGAAAAACAACCAAAAGTAAGAGAAGGTTATGGAAGCGGATTTATTGTCACAAAAGATGGATATATTATAACAAATGAACATGTAGTTCATAATGCTCAAGAAATAAATGTGACTATAAATGGTTTTGATAAACCTGTCCCTGCAGAAATAGTCTGGGCAGAATATGACTTAGACTTAGCTATTCTAAAAGTAAATGTTGATAAACAATTACAACCAATTCCACTTGGTGACTCATCCAAATTAAACCCTGGTGAATGGGCAGTTGCAATCGGTAATCCATTTGGTTTAAGTCATACTGTTACAACAGGAGTAATTAGTGCTTTAGGAAGACCTATACAGATACCAACAAACGGATTAACTAGAACTTACAATAACCTAATACAGACTGATGCAGCTATAAACCCTGGAAACAGTGGTGGACCATTACTTAATATTGATGGAGAAGTAATTGGTATTAATACTGCAATAAATCGAAGTGGTCAAGGAATTGGATTTGCTATTCCAATAAATGAAGTTAAAGGATATATTAATGATTTAAAAACTGACGGTGAAATTAAAAGACCTTGGTTAGGTATAGTTTACGGTCCAATTACAGATCAAGTACAAAGTTATTTCAAATTAGAAAATAAACAGGGAATTTTCGTACACAAAGTTATGGAAAATAGTCCAGCAGCAAAGGCTGGTATAAAACAGTACGACATAATCAAAGAAATTGATGAACAGCCCATTGAGAAGCTAGATGATGTCTCCAAAATAATAGATGATAAAAAAATTGGAGATACTGTGATGATCAATGTCATCAGAGAAGGCAGTTCAAAATTACTTTTCGCTGAAATTGAGAAAAAGCCTTCTGATCTAGCTAATCAATTTTAATATATATATAACTACTATCTAAATAGGTCCCGAATTTAAGAATCGGGATCTATCCCCCAATCTTTTTCTCCTCCATACAAATAAATATAGATAACTATAGGAGAAGTTCTTTCATATATTTATGGAAGAACTTCTCTCAACAAACATACTAATCTTCACAATAAGGAGTGGTCTTTTATGAAATCAAAAAAATTAATTACTACATTTGTAATTTTAATATTAGTTTTATCAATCTCAATTGTCTCTTTTGCACAAGAAAGTAATAATTCAAATAAAATAGTAGCAACAGTAAATGGCAATGATATAACTTCAAAAGAATTAAATCAATCTGCAGGAATAAATCAGTTTATAATGAGTATATATAAACAAAATCGTGATTTTGCTCAAGTCTTACTTAAAACTGAACCCGGAAAAAATCTAATGCAAAAATATAAAAAAAATAAATTAAATGATTTAATCAAAAAAAGATTGATTATTCAAGAAGCTAAAAAAAGAAATATTTCAATTTCTGATAAACAAAAGGAAAAATTATTTAAACAACATTTAGAAAGTATAAAAAAACGTAATCAAATAAATGATAAACAACTTAAACAAGCATTAAACAAACAAGGTATTAAATCATTAGATCAATATCAAAAGGTGTTTCTACAAAATAATAAAGATTCCTTTTTAATTAATAAATTGCGTAATAATGTAACTAAAGATGTTAGTGTTAGCGAAAATAAAATAAAGGAATATTATAATAATAACAAGAAAAATTTTAAAGTGGAAGAACAAGTTAAGGTAAGTCAAATTTTAATTAAAACAGAACAAAAAAGCACTAAAGAAGTTAAAAATAAAATTAACACTATTAAAAATAAATTAAACAATGGTGAAAACTTTTCTACTTTAGCTAAAAAATATTCGGAAGGTCCATATGCAGAAAAAGGTGGAAATATAGGATTTATTAAAAAAGAAACAATATCAAAAATATTTGGCGAAAAAGTGTTCAACTTAAAAATTGACGAAATAAGTGAACCCATTAAAGTCAATAATGAATATCGTATTGTGAAAATTAATGATAAAAAAGAAGCCGGTATAAAACCCTTTAAAGAAGTAAAAAATACAATTAAATCTCAATTAGAAAATAATAAAAAAAGCAATCAATGGCAAGAATTTGTTAAAAAATTAGAAAATAATGCAAATATAACAATTAAATTATAATAAAAATAACAAGTTCAAATAATCTAATTGTATTTACGTCCTTTAATACTACAATATCAACAAATTAAACCCCAATGCTCATTTTAATAAAAGCATTGGGGTTTATTATATTAAAGTTTTATTTTTTTTACTAAAATAAATTAGGATAGAATTATTATTAATCAAGTATTTAAGTTTTAGCAAACTTTATTTAAAAAGTATTTTATCCTATCAAATAAAATTTTTTCTAATACTAACTATTTAACTTTACTTCTAAAGTCTCATATGGCATATTAATATTTTCATTTATAAGAACCGCTAACACCTTTTCTCTTATATCAAAAGTTGTAGCTACATGTTTCTTCTCGTTTTTTATCCATACTCTAAAAATTAATTCTATATTATAATCATTTATACTATCTAAAACTACTTCTGGCTTGGGATTTGTTAAAAATTCATTTTCATCTTCTACTAATTTAAACAATACATTTCTTATTTTATCTATATCTTCATTAACATCAACAGTAAAATTAATAGCAATTCTTAAATTTGGAAAATTAGTATAAGAAGCTACTATATTATTAACAACAGTTTTATTAGGTATTGTTAAAAGTTTACCATCTTGAGTAACAACTTTAGTAGTCCTCATTGTTATTTTAACAACTTGACCATAATTATCATTTATTTCAATAAGATCATCAATCACAAAAGGTTTGTCCCAAAAAATAAATAAACCTGAAATTATATTTGTCAGAAAATCTTGAGCTGCTAAACCAATTGCCAAACCAAAAACACCTAGACTAGCTAATATAGAGCTTGTTTTCATTCCGAAAATTAAAGAAATAGTAATTAAAGCAAAAACAGTTAATATACCAATTACCATATTTAACAAAAAATTTATTAATGTTTTTTCTGTATTAATTTTTTTAAAAACTTTATTTAACATTATTTTAATGATTTTCCACAATAGATAATATATTATAATGACAACTAAAGTATTAATTATTTTAGATAAGAAATTGGAAAAATCACTTATTAATAAATCTCTGAATAAAATATTGTTTATGTAATTAAACAAATTATCCATTTAATAATCAACCTCCAATTTTTAAAATTTACTACTTCTTACTTGTTACCACAGATATCCTTCTTAAATATTTTCAAAGTAGAATATAAGCTTATAAAAAGTTGATTTTCAGCATTATCTTCTTATTAACCTCTCCAATTAGTTTATAATTTAATAAACTGTCTTTTTTGTTTTGTTTATTTCAAAATCTTTATTAACTCTTTAATTCTTATTTTATATTTTCTTTACTTTCTTAAACTTATTATACCAAAATAAACGTAAAAAATATATTTATAGTAACTTTTTTTACTAAATTAATAATTAAATACCATCATAAAGCCCGATGAAATAATATATAATTAGTAAAAATAAAAATTCTAATAATTTAATTGTAATTTTACTTTTAATAAAACAATATCAATAATATATTTATGTATTTATAATTTAAAGCCCTAAGGCTTTATTAAACAAAGGCATTAGGGCTTTTAATATTTATAACTATGGAATTATAGGATTAATATATTTAATCCTTCTGTTTAAACCTTTCATGTAGCCTTTTATCCTTACCTGGTACTCCATAAGCATCATAACTACAATTTTTACATTCTTTAAAAACTGTTATATGCTTCTCAGCTTTTTTTCTTACTTTTTTAAATTTTACTTTATCAAATTTCTTATGATCTTTAAAATAAGCTTTAGGCATTAGTATTTTTATATTTAATTCATTAACACCAATATCTGCTGCTTTTTTGGCAATTAGTTCTATTTCATCATCATTAATATCTGGTATATATATTGTGTTTATTTTTACTGCTTTAAATGTATTATAGTCTATAGCCTTTTTTAATCCATCCCATTTATTATCCAACATCTTATTAAATGAACTTATATCATATTTATATTCTCCATCAAATACTACAAATTTATATATTTTTTTAGCAGTTTGGGGACTAAAAGCATTTATAGTTACAGTTAAATAATCTAAACTATCCTTTATATCTTCAATAGTATTATTTAAATTTACCCCATTTGTACATAAACAGGTATTTAAATCAGGATATTTTTCTTTAACCATTTTTAAAGTTTTAAATGTATTTTCACTAAACAGAGGTTCTCCTGGTCCAGCTATACCAATTATTTTAATATCTTCTTTATCTTCATTGATTAACTTATTTAACCAATCTAATGCTTTATCAGGACTAATTGCATTATTACTGCTTTTAATTCCATCCTTATTTTCTATTGATCTTTCACAAAAGCCACATCCTAGATTGCAAATATCTGCCACCGGTAAATGTATCCTTACTATATTATTATGACAGCCATCGGAATAACATGGATGATTAATAGACATAATTATCACCTTTAATTTCTTTTATAATTTCATGTACTTCTTCATCATCTATTGTATCTGTATCAATATCAATATTTTTATTGAGTACTTCTTTAGATAATTTCAAAAATTGTTTAGCTTCTTTACCATTTGGAAATTGAGCTACAATAGCCTTTTTTTGCAATTCAAGTAATGGTATTCTTTTAGAATGCTCTATTCTACCAATAATCGGTATATTTATTCTCTTTGAAAACTCATTTACTATTTCATATTCTTTTTCAATATTTTTACTATTATATATTAACCCCTGAATATTTCCTCCGATTTGTGACATTCCTTTTATAATATTATTAGCTGCAAATAAGGATGCCTGTTCTCCTGAAGAAACTATATACACTTCTTCAGCATATCCTTTTGAAACTGGAGAGGCAAAACCTCCACAAACTACATCTCCTAACACATCATATATTATGATATCTTTATCTTTATAAAAATCATATTCCTGTAATAAGTCTAGTCCTAAAATTATTCCTTTGCCAGCACAACCTACCCCAGGTCTTGGTCCTCCAACTTCAATACAAGTAATTTTATCTTTGTAATTATATGTTAAATTACTGATATTATTAATATCTTCTTTTATTTTACTATAATTATCTAAAATTGTAGGTAATCTTTTTGGTGATAATAGTCTACAGGTATCTCCTTTTGGATCACATCCTATTAATCCAACTTTATAGTTCATATTTGCAAATGTCAAAGCTAAATTGACTGCTATAGTTGATTTACCAATCCCACCTTTACCATACATTGCTATTTTCTTCATAAAATTCCTCCATATTATAAGTTATCTCTTTATTAATTATTTATTTTTTATACTCTTTTTGATTAAGTCTACAATATTAAAAACGCCTTCAAACCCTAATAAATTATGATCTTTTTCATATAGATGATAAACTGGTTGGCTGAATGGTATAATATCCCATTTCTTTTTACATCTAATATATGATGAACCAAATACTAGATCGGGATTAATTTCATTAGCTTTTTTAAATAATTCATAACCACCCATGTCATTATATATTTCATTGACTAATTTATTATTTTTATTATATTGTACTCCATAATTATCAGTGCTTAAAAAAACTTTTGCATTTAATTCGTTTTGAATAAAAGAAGCTAACCCTAAACTTGACCAAGAATCTCCTTCTATAACAACCTTTACTTTTTCAAAGTTTATATTTTCTTTGATAGTACTTAATTTCTTATTGTATTTATTATAGTCTTTTATAAGATTATTACTTATTTTTTCACCTGTAATCTCTTCAATCCATTTTAACCAACTAAAAGTACCCTTTACTCCATATGGTGCAGGTCTATTATTTTCTATATCATATTTATTCCATAAATGTCCAATTTTTATTTTCTGGGTGTTTAAATAATTATCTAAATCATTTTCTAAATTAAAGTCCATAAAAATAGATGGACCTGTTTTTAAGTTTGTATATTTTTTAATCATATCTAATAAGGTATTATAATTTTTCCTTGCATTTACATCACTAAGTGCAATACCATCTAAACTAATTACATTACTGTTAGTATCATTAACATTAAATCTTTTAATAATATCATCATATAATAAGTTAAACCCATCTGGCTCTTCCCCATAAAGTCCACTTCCATCTAATACAGAGACTTTACAATCATTATTCTTTTCAAATTTATTAATTATGACATTAAATTCTTCACCTGACATACTGATAGCACAGGTTATTATTATAACAAGATATTTGGGTTTATATATTTTATAAGCCTTGTCTAAAGCATATTTTAACTTATCTTGAGAGCCTAAAATCAAATCCTGTTCAGTTAAAGCAGTTGTTGGTAATATTGGCTCTTTATCAGCAAACAAATATACCATTCTATGGCCTGAAGAACAACTTAAAGGACCATGTACTACTGGTAAGGCATCTTCAATACCTAATATTCCTTCTATTATTCCAACCATAGAACAACCTTTTAACGGTTCTATTCTTTGTTTTTTAGTTGATATATACATGGTTGTATCTCCTTTGCTTTTAAAATATTTTCTGTAAAATCATAGCCTTCTAATGCTAATTTTAATTTATTACCTAAATTTATTACTCCCTCAAAGCCAACATGTGGAGAAGTATAAACTGTAATAGGTACGAATGGAATACCATATTTTTTAGCAATATGTTGTTCTTGATAACCACCTAACCAAAGATCAATCTCATAATCTTTAGCAACTTTTTCAAGGTCATCAAGACCGGGAGATACAATAAAGTTATCTATTTTAATATTATGTTTTTCCTTCATGTGTTTTAAATCATTTTGTGACCAGGGATGGGGCCAAAACAATGCAGCTGTTTTAATTTCTACCTCATAATCAATTAAGGTATGTAATAATCCAATTAATCTACCTGGGCCACCACTTACAAATACTTTTTTATTCTTTAAAATACTCTTAAGTTCATCAAAGTCTTTTTGATATAATTTTTCTAACTTTTCTATTTTATCTTTTGTATCTATATCTAAAGCATCTGCAATACTTGTTAACCATTCTTTTGTACCTTCAAAACCATAAGGTGATCTTCTACCTGCTAATTTGATTCCTTTTTCTTCCAAATCATAAAATATATCTCCTACAACAGCAGAACATACCATTGCATTAGCAGAAGCCTTCATACTGTCTTCTATATCTTTTACAGAACTACCACCAGTAATAACTGATTGAACTTCTATTCCAACTTGCTTTAACATATCTATACATGCTCCAATTTCATGCTCTCTTTTTCTAGAAGGCCACATCCAGCCTACTAAGTTTACTGTTTTTTCCCTTTTGTAATTCTTTTCTAGATATGGTTTATATAATGCATTTAAAGCGGCTTGGTATCCTTCCCATTGGTTATCTCCTGAAATTGCAGATGTAGATAAGTAACTTGTATCTATTTTTATTTTATTTTTAATTTCCTTTGAAATTTTTTCTAAATTAACTCCTGATATTGTAATAGGGTCTGTTGGTAATAGTACTATTAGTTCTGTATCAGTATAGTTTGACATTTCTTCAATCTTTTTATACCAATCTTCACTTATATCATAATTACCTGTAATAATATCTTCCTGGTTGTACTCTAAAAGTGCTATTGGTTTTTTGCCCAAATGAAAATCTTCTTCACCCCAGGCAATTATAGTAAATCTTAAATGGTTTAAACATCCTTTAGAACCTACAATTACAGGTAATACATTTTTCATACTTAAAAACATTCTTAAAGAAGCAAACATTGGACCTAAAACCTGATAATCAATCCATAATTCTTCATCTTTTAAATTCCATTTTTCTATTAAATTATTAAAATCACCTGAATATTTTTTCATTATACCACCATTTCTATATTGAAAAAATTATATATTAATTTTTTTGCTTCTTGCCAGTTATTAACTCTGTACTTGTTTTTTATATCTTTTGAGTCTCTATTATGCTTTTTATCAAATAATATGATACCAATACCATTATTTAAAAATGACTCTGCATTATTTTGATCATCTTCAATAAAAAGTTGAATTTCTTCATCTTTTGCACATGGTACTTTGTTTACTCTGTGGATTAACTTATCATAAACAATACCATATTTATCTAACCAGTCTTCAGTAATTTTTCTATACTTTTCTTCACGTGCAGTTATTAAAATGATAGTAAAGTCATTCTTTTTTAAATCTTCTAAAACATCCTTAACTCCTTTATTAGGAATTAAATCTATATATATATCTTTTAAACTGTTTTTTAAGAAATTATCTAAGACTTCTTTTGGTAGATCATATGCTTCATATATATTGTATATGTTGTCTTTTCGTTTAATTTCCTTACCAATATAGTTACATAAGTAATGATGCCAAATATTTCTGTTATATAAACTATATTCATCAGTTATTACTCCATCGATGTCAATTCCAATTATTCTTTTTTTCAACTGGACCAACCTTTCTATTATAAATTATATTGAATTTATATAGTCAATGCTCTTATTTATTGCCTTTGCTGGGTTATCTGGTGCCCATATTTCTAATATACCTAGACCAGTAAAACCTATATCTTCTATTTTTTTAATTATATTTTTCGAATCTATATTACCTTCTCCAAAAGGTAAATGTAAATCTTCTAATCCATCATTATCATTAATATGAATATGTTTAATATCATTACCTAATTCCTTAATATATTCTATTACAGGAAACTTTGTTAAATTTGCATGTCCAATATCTAGAGTTGCTTTAAGATAAGGAGATTTAAAATCTTTTAATACCTTTTTCATCATCTTTGGATTGTTAAAAATACCATTTTCATTAACCGGATGGTTCTCAACAGCTAATACTATATCATTTTGTTGAGCTGAAATTAATAGTTCATCAATTGATTTATATAATCTATCTAAACCTTTTTTAACAACATCCTTATCACCCGGATAAAAACTACCGGCATGGATCACATAAACATCTACACCTAAGAATTTAGCAATATCAAGTGATCTTTTATGTTGTTTAATTGATTCTTTTTTTATCCCGGGATTCATACTTGTTATATCTACATCATGAGCAGGGCCATGGTATGATGGTTTTAAATTATATTTATAAAGTAATTGTTTTATTTTTATTAGATAATTATAATCTATATTATCTAACCATAAATGAGGAGGTTCTCCCCAAATTTCTACATACTTTAAACCCAATTTTGAAATGTTTTTTAATGCATTTTCTAAGTTATCATGTAAATATACACTGCTTGAAACTCCTATCTTCACAATATCACCTCTATTTTATTTATATGATGGATCAAAATAATCAATAACTGTATCTCCTAAAATGTTTACTGAAAGTACAAATAATGCTAATACAATACCTGGTAATATACTATACCAGGGTGCAAACATCATATACCCTCTACCATTTGATATTATTGAACCTAAACTTGGTGAAGGTGGTTGAATACCTAAACCAAAAAATGATAATCCAGCTTCATACATAACTGCACCTGGAATTCCCATTGAAAAAGATACTATAATAATACCCATACAGTTTGGTAAGATGTGTTTTAATATAATTCTTATCTTCTTTGCTCCCAATGCTTCAACAGCCTCAACATATTCATTGTTTTTTATACTCAACACCTGACTTCTTACTAAACGAGCAACATCAGGCCAACCAACAACAACAATTGCTAAAATTACTGAAGTAAGGCTAGGACTAAAAATCAATGTAACAATCATGGCCAATAAAATTGCAGGTATTGACATAAAAACATCTGTAATTCTCATAATAATATTATCTATTATACCTCCAGAAAAACCTGTTATAAGACCTAGAAATACTCCCAATAACATACTTAAACCCCTTGCAACAATACCAACAAACAAAGATACTCTTACTCCAAATATAATCCTACTAAATAAATCTCTTCCCAATTGATCTGTACCAAACAAATGCATTTTACTGGGAGGATAAGGAGCATATATTTTTTCCCCGTCAACGGTCATACTTGTCTTTACTCTAAGGGGATCATGAGTTGCAATTATAGGAGCAAATAATGCAATAATTATGTATAATAATACTATCAGTAAAGCTATAAAAGCTAAAGGTTCTTTTTTAATAAATTTTACTATTGTTTTTAAATTCAATGCTTACTCCTCCTAGTTATGATATCTAATACGAGGATCTATTAATCCATAAGTGAGATCAACAAATAGGTTAATAACTATAACTAATGAAGCAATTAACATAGTTGCAGTTTGTAAAGCAGGAAAATCTTTAGCTAATAATGCATCATAAACATATTTTCCCATACCAGGCCAGGTAAAGATAATTTCAATCATAATAACTCCACCCATCATTCTGCTTAAATTTGTTCCTGTCATAGTAATCATTGGAATCAATGCATTTCTAACAATATGTTTTGTAATAACCCAAAAGTTTGATAAACCTTTTGACTTAGCTGTCCTTATATAATCATTATTCATTACATCTATTACAGCTGATCTTGTAACTCTTGCCAACATTCCGCTATTTGGTAATACTAATGTTAAGGTAGGTAATATTATATATAAATCAAACCCTGATCTATATCCTGAAGGAGGAAGCCAGCCTAGATAAATACTAAAAAGTAGTTGAATTACAAGTGCTGACCAAAAAAGTGGAAGTGATAGTCCAGATACAGATACTGCCATGATAAGCCTATCCCAAATTGATTTTCGCCAAACTGCAGAAATAATTCCCATTATACCTCCAATAATAAATGAAATGATTTGAACTATAATAGTTAGTTGTAAGGTTCTTTTAAACACAATCGGAATTTCATCAATAATTGCTTTTCCAGATTGATAAGAATGACCAAAATCACCTGTTAAAAAATTAGTAAGAAATTCAAAATACTGTACTGGTAATGGTCTGTTTAAACCCATTTCATTGGTTATACTATCCACAACCTCTTTGCTTGCAGATGGACCAGCGATCATTCTAGCAACATCACCTGGGATTAGATATAAAAAGACAAAGATTAGTAAAGATAGTCCTATTAATATTGGTATTAAGAATAAAAACCGTTTTAATATGTAATTAAACAATCTAATCCTCTCCTTAGTAAATATGTACTGATTAATAAATATATAAGAAACCGGGCATAGTTAACTACACCCGGTAACTAAATATTACTCTGCTAACCAAACTCTATGGAACATGTGTATATCCATTGCACTTGGCTGCCAATTTCTAACGTCAGGATTCATTACATCTACCCAAATATTATGTGTTGTAGATATATATGGTAATTCTTCTTGTACCATATTATTAATTTCTTCATATATATTTTTACGTTCTTGTTCATCAGTTTCTAATCTTCCTTCTTCAATTAGATTATCAATTTTATCATTTGAATAAAATGCTACATTACCTCCACCGTCAATTGAATCTGAATGTAATAGAGGATATACAAAGGAATCTGGATCAGCATAATCTGCAACTCTATAACCATAAGCTAAATCAAAGTTTCCTTCACCAATCATTGACATATATTCACCTCGTTGAACAGGTTTAAGTTCAATATTAATACCTACATCTCTTAAGTTTTGTTGATAAATTTCAAGTATTTTAATTAAGTTTGACCAAGGTAAACTTATTACTGTATATGTTTCTGGTAATCCATCAGGGTAACCTGCTTCAGCTAATAGTTCTTTTGCTTTTTCGGGATTATACTCATATGCTGGTGCTTCAGGGTCATGGCCCATAAAGCCTGGGGGGAAGATTCCAATAGCTCTATTAGCTCTACCTTGTAATGAGTCTATAACTGATTCTCTGTTTAACGCATAACTTATAGCTTGACGTAATTTAAGATTATTTCCAAAAGGTCCTTCATTCATATTAACTATAAAATAAGCAACATGTAATGTATTAACTCGATAGATAGAATCTTTATATACGCTGTTATTTGTTAAACCCTGATGGTGAGCTGGAGTAACCCAAGCCCAATCAATATTACCAGAAAGAAGTTCAATGATTCTGGTATTTTCATCATGAATAAATCTAAACTTTAAAGTATCCAAATATGGACGTCCTGCCCAATAGTCCTCAAATGCAGACATTTCTAATTCTAAATTCTGTTCCCAGTTGGTTAATTTAAAGGGACCTGCACTTACAACATTTTGTCCAAACTGATCGCCATATTCTTCAACAGCTGTTTTTGATACAACAGCAGCACCTGGAGATGCTAACATAGAAACAAAAGGAGTTAAAGGTTCTACTAATTCAATTTCTAGTGTATAGTCATCAGCAACTCTAATTCCTGAAACTTCAGCTGCTTCACCATCTCTCATCTCACTATAGCCAACTACTTTATTAAACAACCATGCTTGAGGAGATCTTGTTTCTGGATTTATAACTCTTTCAAAACTGTATTTTACATCTTCAGCAGTAATATTTTCACCATTATGAAAATATGCATCTTCTCTAAGATCAAAAGTCCATACTAAACCATCATCTGAAACTTCCCAAGACTTTGCAATACCTGGTTCAATACTTTGGCCACTTGGACTTAACCTTGCTAAACCCTCTAATACGTTTGCAGCCATTACTGCTTGGTCCCAAGAACCTAAGGCAGCGGGATCTAATGATTTTGGGTCAGTAGATGAAAATCCTGTGAATTCACCACCATAATTACCCTCTGCAACTACAACTGAACTAAACACTAGACTAAAAACTAGTAATAATAATATTAATATTGAATATCTTCTCATATTCTCAAATTCCTCCTTGGTTTATTATATTATGTTTAAAACTGATAATCTGCTCACTTATCACCTCCTAATTATAGTTGACTTGTAATGTGAAATTTAAATGAATCCGACCTGTAATATGCCTCTACATACTCCATCGGCCCACTCTCACAGTCTACAAGTGCTTCCACATAGAATAAAGCTTCATTTAAACCAATTTGTAATAATTTGTTCTCTTTTGTTCCAGCTTTTTTAATCTCAAGTGTTTCATGAGTAGTTTTAGGTTTTAATGAACAGTGTTTTTCTAAAAGTGTATATAAAGATTTGTTTTTTAACTCTTCTTTATGCTCGATTAAGTTTTTTGCTTTATTGTAAGGAAGGTAAGATTCTTGGATTCCAACCGGATAATCATTAATCCATCTCAATCTAGATAACATAATTATCTTGTCATCATTATGTAATTTTAATTTTTTATGAATTTCTTCACTTGCACTACCGACTTCAAAGTTTAATATATCAGCTCTTGTAGTAAAACCTTTTTCACTCATAGCTTTTGTAAAACTTTTTATTTGCATCAAGGATTGGATCTATTTTGGGATTAACAACTATAGTACCTTTACCTCTTTCTCTTTTGGCTACTCCTTGTTTAACTAACTCTTCTAAAGCATTTCTTGCTGTCATCCTAGATATGTCAAATTGTGAGCTCAATTCATTCTCTGAAGGTAATAAATCACCATCTTTTAAATCATTTTCATCAATAAATTTGTATAACTGTTCCTTTATTTGATGATAGATCGGAATAACTGAATTTTTATTGATATTCATCTGTTTTGTAATTTTACTCATATTAATTCACCCCAATTGACTAGTTGTATATACAATTATATTACCATAAGTTTTTACCCCCGTCAACTTGAATATTGAATTTTGTAAAAATTATAAAAACTTAACGGTTTTAACATATTTCTTTGTGATAATTTAACTAATAAATTCAAAAAAGGCGTCTCTATAAAAAGAGACACCCCTGAATAAATAATAGATATCTTAACCTCTTTTAAACTTTTAATAGAACTACATAACACCTATTATTTTTAATATTTATTTTGTTTTCAAATCTATCCTTTGAGCAAAATACCTTATAGCTTGATAAACAGCCATTTTAGAAGGTGTTTTGTTTTCACTTTTATCCATTTCATATAATTTTAAAGCAGAGTACAAACTAGTAAAATAGTGTGGATCCCAATTCGGTTTATAGTAATTTGTATAAAGCCTAAACATCCAATCAACTGCTTTATTATAATCTTTTTCTAAAACATTTAAATATACTGGAAAAGTATCGTCTAAATTTTTAAGTAAAAAAGTATTTTCAAATTCTTCATATGTTCCTAAATTATATTCTCTTGTTTCCATATTTTCTATCTTCTCTTTTTGTTTTTTATCAACTTCTTTGTCTCCTATCCAATTTAAGAAGTTATGATAAGGAATATAGACACCATTATTCTCATCTTTTTCCCATAATAAATAAACAGCTAATGTTATCATATGATGTAGATTAATTATTCCTTCACCAGAAGCACATACTTCAATTAACTTGGAAATATCTTCAAAGTGATCAGTATCAAACTGAATATGTACATCATTTCTATAATTAAATCTGGATAAATACATAATATAACTAAATATTGAATTAGTATCATAACGCGAATTCTCTACAACTAAATCCCTCATAACAGGATAAAAACAGGTAAAACTATGTCCTAAAGTTTTTGATAAAGATTCTGTACCTAATACAAGTAAGTTGTTTTTTAACATCTCAGGCTTATATTTTAAAAGCCCCAAGCTATAGTAGTATGCATTATGAATATTACCCTTATCAATCTCTTCAATCATACTTTTTAAGGTTGATTGGTCAGCATAATCTTCTTTATAACCTATCCGATCAGCTTCAACTTTAATAAACCGTCTTTCTGTCATATTTATTGCAAGTAGATTTATCAATTCTTTTTCTGTAAAAGATGAAAAATAATTATTAATAGAAAGTTCTCTTAAAAATAACGCCATTTTTATAAAATGAAAATTACCATAAGTTAAATTTGCTTCTGTTAACATTACAGGAGCCATTTCATTTACAAAGTCAGCAAGATTAAGATCTGTATAGTCTAGGCTCGCTATTATTTCTTTAATTCTTTTTTTATTTTTATTTACAATAGCCTCTCCCAACTTAGAATACATTGTAATACCCCTTTCTTTCTATATTAACCTTCTCTTCTATAGTTTTATTATATCAAAATAATCTAAAATAATACATTTAAAACTGTTGATTATTTTTTTATTTTTAGTAATTTAGTTGACTGAATATATTGTCTTTATCCTTTAGAATTATATTTAACATAATAATATGAACATGATCAACTTCTAAGGAGGTTCAAGTAATGAGTAAATATGAAATAGTACAAAGCAAAGAAATGGGTGAAGGTCAAGGTGCAAATGTAAAACGATTATTTCCTACTAGAAATTATCCAGCACATTATGACCCATTTGTTCTATTAGATGAATTTTTTGTAGAAAGTCCAGCTAGTTTTCCAGATCATGAACATCGTGGTTTTGAAGCTGTAACTTATATGCTAGAAGGTTCTTTTGTTCATAGTGACAACCTAGGAAACAATAGTGAAGTAAAAGAAGGTGGCTTACAAACCTTTAATGCCGGGAAAAGTTTAGTTCATTCAGAGAAACCGGGTGAGACTGGTTTTAGTCATGGTATACAGCTATGGGTTAATCTACCTAAGAACAAGAAAAACTCTGAACCAACATACCAATCAATAAAACAAACTAAAGTAATTAAAGATGAAGAAGATATTAAAATTAGAAAAGTTTTAGGTGATAATATTTCTGTTAAACTCAATACAGAAGTAGACTACTACGATATCCAGTTAAATAATAATGCTTCTATACAACAATATATAAATGATGCTCACAAAGGTATACTTTATGTAGTAAAAGGTGATTTATCTATTAGTAATTTAGATGAAAATATTTCTTCTGGTACTGCTTTACTTTTTGAAGATTTAGACCAGTTAGAAATAAAAAGTGAAAATGAAACAAGATTTGTGTTAATTACAGGTAAACCATTAAATCAAGAAATAAAAATTAGAGGGTCATTTGTTGAATAAATAACTTATTTAAAATTTAATAGTAAATTTATTGAAGAGGCTTTTGAATGCCTCTTTATTTTTTTGCCTATTAATATTATAATTAATTTATAAAAGTAATGTTATTTATAGTACAAAACATTTATATTAACCATTGATATGTGTTATAATATAATTTGTGCTATTTATAAGGAGGAGATTGAGATGGTTGAGGACAACAACATTAAACAAGATATATTACAGTACATAAAAAATGATAAAGATGTACATGAAGAATGGGTGGAAGATAATTTTCCTATAGATATAGCTGAAACTCTATCAACCATTGAAAATGGACAGGTTAGGGACTTTACTGAACTTTTAAGTAGTGAAGATCTTGCTGAAATTATTGAACAATCTGATGAAGAACTACAGATTCAAATATTAAAAACTAAAACTATTGACCAAATCACAGAAATATTTTCTTATATGGCCAAAGATAACGTTGCTGATATTTTAGGTAACCTTCCTATTAAATTAGGTAAAGAACTATTAAGACAAATGCGTCAAGATGAAGCAAATACTATCAAAAAACTTCTCGGTTATGATATAGAATCTGCCGGAGGTATAATGACAACTGAATATATAATATTAAAAAAGGATATGTCAATAGGTGAAGCATTAGATAAAATTAAAGAAATAGCCCCTAAAACTGAGATTATAGATACAATATTTATAATGGATAGAAGTAAAAAATTCATTGGTACAGTTGATATTAGAGATATTCTGAATAATGACTATGAAATGAAATTAGAAGAAATCATGGAAGATAATATTATATCTGTAACTGCTGATACTGACCAGGAAATTGTTGCCCAACAGGTGGCTAAATATAATTTATCAGTTGTACCGGTTGTAAATAAAAATAATAACTTATTAGGTATTATTACAGTTGATGATATTATCGATGTAATCGAAGCAGAAAACACAGAAGATATGTTTAAAATGGTTGGTATTGATGAAGAAGAAAGTATTAACAGTCCAATCTGGAAATCAATAAAAAGAAGACTACCCTGGCTATATATAAACTTAGGAACTGCTTTTTTAGCTGCTTTAACAGTCGGTTTATTTGAAGATGTTATCTCACAGGTTGTTGCATTAGCAGCAGCTATGCCGATTGTTGCCGGAATGGGTGGTAATGCTGGTACTCAAACCTTATCAATTGTAATCCGCGGTATTGCATTAGGTGAAATCGAAGATAAAAACAAATGGAAATTACTTTTAAAAGAAAGCATATTAGGAATTATACATGGTATAGCAATTGGTATTATGACAGGACTTATTTTATATTTACTTTATGGCAACCCATATTTAGGTCTAATAATCTTTGCGTCAATGATCATTAACCTTTTATTAGCTGGTCTATTTGGTTTTTTAATACCAATTGGTTTACAGTCAATCGGTGTTGACCCTGCCTTAGCGTCTGCAATATTTTTAACAACTGCTACCGATGTATTTGGTTTCTTCGCATTTTTAGGATTAGCTAAAATATTTATACATCTGCTATAATTATAATTAAAATAATTAATCACTATAATAAGTATTAGGACATTTATCCTTATCATATACTTGCTGCAAAAGTTTAAATTTGTATATTAGGATAAATGTCCTTGAATTTTTATATAAATTTATTTTTCAGTTTTATTTATTTGTATTCCCATAATTTTTATTCCATTTTCACTTTTTAATGATAATTCAGCGGGCTCTGTAATCATACATTGTCCGCTTTTTATTTCTTTTGATTTACCATTAACTTTAACTATGCCTTTCCCTTCAAGTACATAAAACATCACATAAGAATCCATTTGGCATTTTGGCATCTCACCTTGAGCAGGTAATTCAATAATTCTACTTTTAAATTCTTTTGTTTTGTAAAAAACATTTTTATCTCTTTTTTCATAAGGATTTACTTCCATTTCATTTAAATCAAATAATTCCATTACTTGTTCACTCCCTTCGTTTTAAGTTTTAACTTCACTTTTTTCTACTAACAACTCAATGATATAACCAATTATGATAATTGATATTAAAGTAAATATGAATCTAATAACAGCAAATTTAATTCCTAAAAACTTTATTTCAATACTAATTTGAGGTATTTTTAATGAACCCCAAACTCCTAAAAAGATCAATACATTACTAATTCTTGCTTTTTTTCTAATTAGTTCAGCCGCAATAGGAAATGCTATATACAAAGGTCCGGTAGGTAATGTACCTAAAAATATAGATATTAATATACCTTTTAGTCCAGACTTTTTTCCCAAATATTTATTAATTAATGATTTTGGTACCCAAACATCAGCAAGTCCCATTAAGATTAATACTGCTGGAAAAATCGTAATCATTTCAATACCATATCTTTGTGATATATCCATTGAAGATATTATTTGTTCTGGAAAGAATCTATATAAGAGAAACAAAATAGCTGTTATAACTAAAATATATTTTATAGATTTAGTTATACCAGTTTTTATTTTATCTTTAACATTTGATTTATCATTATTATTTTTCACATTAACACCCCAATTATAAGTGAAATAATTATTGCAAATATAAAGGCAAATACATTTCTTAATATAGTAATTTTTTTACCCAATTCTTTTAGTTCAATAGGTAATGTTATAAATCCAACCATAGTTAATGTAGTTATAAATGCAGCAACAGGTGTATAAGAAGCCCCTGCTTCTATTAATGAACCTGCCAATGGTAGTGCAACTATACTTGGGATTAAAGTAATTGCACCAAAAATTGAAGCTAGTACAATCTGAAGTATACTATCATTTGAACCAAGATAATTTCTTATCATCTCTGGTGGAATAAAACCAAATATAAGACCGATTAAGACAATAATAACTAACAGCATTGGTAGAACATTAACTGCTTTTACTAATGCCATAACTAAGGCCTTTTTGGCCTTTTCTTTGTTTTTAAAAATAGTAAAACCTAATAATGATATTGTAATTGCATTAATTATAATTGCTACCATCATTCCACATCCTTAATATACATTAATAGTTCTAATTTAATTTCATCTAATTTTTCTTTTAGAGAATAAGAAAAGTTGCTGTTTTTCCATTTGGAAACTGTAATTCTAATACTACCCATAAATACTGATGCAAATACATCGGGATTTATTTCTTTTTTTATTATATTTTCTTTCTGTCCTTTAATTACCAACTTTTTGATTTCTTTTTCTCTTTGTTTTTGATGTTCTATAAATTTCTCTTTTATATCTTTGTATTCTCTAAAGATATCTTCTTGAAAACTAATTATTGCAAGATAAGGATACTTTTCAAATCTTTTTATTTGTTTATCTATAAAACCATTTAATATATCTAAAACATCTTTTTTAGAATCTATCTCAAACTCACATTCAGCCGAAAATACTAAATCTGTTAACTTATCAATAATTTCCTTTTTGTTTTTAAAATGCCTATATATAGCAGCTTCTGATATATCAATTCTTTCAGCTATATTTCTAATTGTTAAATTATAAAAACCTTTTTCATATATAATCTTTTGAGCAACATTTAGTACTTCTTCTCTTCTCTCAGAAGAGCTTTTTCTTGTTTTTTTCATTAATAACACCTGCTTATGTTAGTTTACGTTAACTTATTTATATAATAACATAATTTGCTTCTTTTAGCAAATAAAAAACCTGAACCATAAAGTTCAGGAAGTTTTATAAATTATTTTATTAAAAATTGTTTTATGTAAATAGTTATAGAAGTTTTTGGAAAGAAAACCATAAAGTCTTGTTCTATGGTTGAAAAACACTGATTTTAAAAATTTCTAATATTAATTATCAATAGGTTTTATTGTTACTTTATCTAATTTACCTTCTATCATATCAATTAATAATAGTTCATCTTTTAACTTATTTTCATGGTCTATTATTAATTTTAGACCTTCAATAACCTGAAAAGCAGCAACTGTAGTTACTACTGGTGAAAATACCGGTGGAGGATTTTCATTATTTTTATCATCTTGAAAAATATCTTTTAATCTTACATTATTTTCAGGGGTTATAACAAGTATTTGGCCAAACCAACCGGTAACACCACCGTGTATAAGAGGTACTTTTTTATCCAAGGCTTTTTTTTCTAATATAAAACGAGTCTTGATATTATCAAGTGCATCAAATACTAAATCAATATCATTAGGTAGGGTTGTTTCCTCTGATATTTTTATATTTTTTACCTCTATCTCTGTTTCCAAATTAAAATCATCTAATCTACTTTTAAATACATCAACCTTGTTTTTTCCAATATCCTTTTTGCCATAAAATATCTGACGGTTTAAATTAGACAGATCTATTTTATCATAATCATAAGCATAAATCTTGTTTATACCAATTCGCTGTAACTGTTGTGCCTGATTAGTTCCTAAACCACCACAGCCGGCAATCAAAACATTAAGATTAGTAATTTTATTCAATTCATCTTCAGAAAACATGTTTTTTTGCCTATCAATAAAATCAAGCATATCTATACTTCCTCCTAAAGAATTATCTTAAACTAATACATAAAATTAAAAATAAATTTCATTAATTTCATCACTAGTTTTGTATTTAAAATCTTCATAGTCCTGTATTGCTTTTTCTTGTTGTCTTTTTCTTAATTCATTATAATAATCAAAGTTATCTAAAAAACTGTTTTTACAACTTTTTTATCAATTTTATTTCTCTTTACATTATCTTCTAATATATTCTTTCCTTTTTCTATATATTATTATAAATTTTCAATATCTATTTTTCTATTATTTGTATAAATTTATCAACAAGGTTGGGATCAAATTGACTTCCTGCATTAGCCTTTAGCTCTTTAATAGCTTCTTTTTTTGACTTCTTCTTACTATAAACTCTCTCACTTATCATAACATCATAAGCATCAACAATACTAATTATTCTAGAAAGTAATGGAATATTGGTACCTTTTAGTTTTTGAGGGTACCCTGTTCCATCCCATCTTTCATGATGTGATAAAATTTCTTGAGCAATATGAGAAAACTCTTCAACCTCAGAACAAATTCTGAAACCTGTAGCTGGGTGTCCCTTTATTTTTTCCCATTCTTCTATATCTAATTCACCTGGTTTATTTAGTATTTCTTCAGGTATTGTTGTCTTTCCAATATCATGTAAAACAGCTAATAGGGAAACTCTCTCAAGTTCAGAACTTTTAAGATTAATTTTTTCACCTAAATTTATTGCTAACTTTTTCATTCGTTCTGAATGGTCTTTTGACTCCTGACTTTTTTGTTGCAGTGTAGTAAGAAGTGTATTAACAATATTACTACTAACACTTTGTTTTTCAAGTAATTTATCCTTGTACATCATATCTTCTGCTTTTATAAATAGTGAAGTTATATACACTTTCATCTTTATCAGTTTTAACTGAATATCCAACTGCTAAAGATAAAGGCATTTTTTCATCTTTGCCAACATCAACAAATGCTTTTTTATTTTTTATCCTTCTAGCTAATTTTTCAACAGTCTCATATGAAGTCTGATTTAATAGAATAACAAATTCATCTCCACCCCATCGGGCGATAATATCTTCTTCTCTAAATGTGTTTTTTAAAACTTCTGCAGTTTTTAGTAAGAACTTATCACCTGTTTTATGACCATAACTATCATTGACTAATTTAAGGCCATTTAAATCTATCATTATCATACTTATTGGAAGTTGTCTTTTTACATCTAATCTTCTAATTTCTGTTTCTAAAAAAGCCCTGTTATATAAATCAGTTAAATTATCATGTAAACTTAAATATCTAACCTCTTCTTCCTGTTTTTTACGATCTGTTATATCATTGTATACTGCATACCCACCGATTAATTGACCATTTAGTTTGACTGGAATACCTTTGATTATACATTCAATTGGCTTACCATCTTTTGTATAACGAGTACCTTCCTGTTCAACTGTTTCACCTGATAATAGTTGTGCAGTTAGATTTTTGTTTGCGGAATCTTCTTTTCCGATGTTTAAAATATCATCTAAATTTTTACCTTTGATTATTTGTAATCTATAACCAAATTTATCTATAAAAGCTTGGTTAGTGTCAACTACACAGTGATCTTTATCTAAAACAACAATAGGATCATCTGAATTTTTATATAATGATTTATACCAACGATTTTCTCTGCGCATTTCCTTTTGAGCAAATTTTCTATCTGTAATATCATTTGAAAGAACAAAAATACCTTCTGGAACTGGATGAGCCCTTAGCTTAAACCATCTATTTGTACCATCTGGTAATGTAAATTCATTTTCAAACTCCTGTGTTTTTCTTTTGTTCATACATTTTTTTAATACATTAAACATATGAGTATCTTCTATACCAGGAAAAATTTCAGTCATCTTATTGCCAATTAGTTCATTTCTAGACATTTTTACTTGTTTAGTTAAGGCATCATTAATATATAAATACTCCCAATCATAGTTGATTACCTGACACCCCTCTAACATTGTATTAAATAATGTACTATATCTTTCTTCAGATTTTCTTAATTTTTCTTTAGCTTCATACTGTTTAGTAACATCACTAAAAACTAAAATTACACCTAATATTTCACCATCATCATTTTTAATTGGAGAAGCACTATCAGCAATTTGCCTTTCTAGTTCCATCTTTAGTAAGTAGTGTTGTATCATTAGCTAACCCAACTACCTTGCCTGTTTTTAAGACAACCTTAACTGGATTTGTTACTTCTTTTTAGTTTTAGCATTATAAATCTTAAAAATATTATCTAAATTTTCTCCTTCAACTTCACTATAATTATATCCTGTTAATTCTTCAGCTTTACTGTTCATACGATCTATATTACCATCTAAATCTGTGGTGATTACAGCATCACCTATAGACTGTAAAGTTATATCTAATCTTTTTTGATTTTTTTTCAACTGATCATTTTTTAAAATCAGATTTAAATGAGTTTCTAATAAATCTTTGAATTCCTTCAAAATTTCTTCTTTTTCTTTATTGTAAGTGTTTTCTTTTGTATCTAAAACACATAAAGTTCCAAAAAATTCCCCATCAGGCCATTTAATTGGAAATCCAAGATAAGAAATCATGCCTTTTTTTATATCAGGATTGTTTTTCCATTTTTCATCTTTTAAAGCATTTGGAATTAAAAGCTTTTCATCATTTTTCATTACTGTTTCACAGTATAACCCATCTAACTTATCCTTCTCTCCTGCTCGATAAGGGTTTTTGTCATTATCACTAGCTCTAAATACTTCTATATATGGTGGGTCTACTCGCATAATTAAAGCAGCCGGTACATCAATTACTTCAGCTAATAAGTCTACTGTCCTCTGCCATTTTTGAACAATGCCATCTGGAATTTTGATTTCTTTAATTAAAGGATACTCCATACTCTCTCCTCCTTTTTAACTAATATAAGTATAAGTTTTTAATAATTATTACTAATCATATATTATATAAGTTAGATATAATCAAGAAAATACCTTTTAAATAAAAAAACGTCAAGTTTTACCTTGACAGTTAAAATGGCGGGAACGTGTGGGAATCGAACCCACCAAAGGCCGGTCTGCCGACCTCCCATTGGATTTGAAGTCCAAGATATCCACCATGGATACAGCCGCTCCCGTAAAATTTTATACAATTTTTATTATATATCATTATAGAAAATTTGTAAATTATTTAAATAAAATTCTTTTTTCTCCAGTTCGTTTAGTAATCTTTTTTTGATCAAAGTATTCTAACAATGCTAAAGTATACTTTCTACTACTGTCTAATAAGTCTCTATACTCCCCTAAAGTTATTGAATTATTTTCTTTTAGATAGTTGATTAATAATTTTTTAGCCTCATTAACTGCTGAAGTTAAAAAGAAAAGATCTTCTTTTAGATGTATAATCTCATCTTGATCAACCAAGTAGTTAAAAACTTCTTCTCTTTTATCATCATTATCTGTTATTTCATCTACACTCGGAGGCATAAACTTACTCTCTTTTAATTTAGTTAAAATCTCATCTTTTATCATTTCTTCTTTTTCATTTAATATTATTTGTCGATCATATTTTTTAATATAAGAATTAACTATCTGAACTAATTTTTCTTCTTCTAATAGTTCTAATAATTTATTAAATTCAAGATTATCTAAATCTATTGATAATCGAGTTCTTAATTCCTCTTTAGAAATACCAATTTTTAACCTGTTTTTTTGATGGAACTGATCTAAGTTCTCTACTACTTCGTCTTTTAATTTATTAAAGTTAGACTTATGAATTAAAGTTTTTGTATCTCCTTGGTTTAAAAATATTACTTTTTTCTCTTCTTTTAATTTAGCTAATATATTTTCGATTTTTTCTTTTTTTAAGCTGCTTTTTTTAACAAGATATTCAATACTTACTGTAGTTTTATTTTGTAATTCAGTTAGATACTCAACTCTATCTTTTGTATTTGCAGATTCTAATGTTTCTAACTCTTCAATCATTTTATCATTAAATCTTTTTTTACGATGAGGATGTGTTTCTAATATATTTCCACCACCAATTGTTGTCATTGGTGAATATCTTCTAATAACAAAGTTTTCATTAAAACGAGCAACCGTTTTTTCTTCCAGTCTAAACTGTACTAAGCCGCTTTCACCTGGTAAAAGTTCTTTTTTGTCCAGTAAATATACTCTCCCGATTATTTCATTGGCTCCAATATGAAATCTAATTCGATCACCGTGTTTTACTATTAAGGGTGCATTTTTTAATACTTTTAATCTACCATCTAAAAACTCCGTATTTATTAAACTTTCAGATGTAGCTAATACATCTCCTCTATTTATTTCATCTTTATCAACACCTGATAAATTAATACCAACCCTTTGACCTGGATAAGCAGAATCTGCATCACTATTGTGTACTTCCAAGCTTCTTACCCTTACTTCTTGTTTTTCGGGATATACGGTTAGTTTATCTTCAACATTAATCTTTCCACTAACTAAAGTTCCTGTTACAATTGTTCCATGACCCTTTATTGTAAATACTCTATCGATTGGAAAGTATACATTACCGGTAACATCTTTTTCTTCCAATTGATCAATTATATCTATTAACTTATCTTTTAATTTCTCTATTCCAATATTTTCAGTAGCAGATACAGGTATGACAGGTGAATCATTTAAAAAAGTATCAGAAAGTTCTTCTTTAATCTCCTCTATCATTAATTCACGCCATTCATCTTCAACCATATCAATCTTTGTTAATACAATAATACCTTTTTGTACATTTAACAAACTTAAAATATCTAAATGTTCTCGGGTCTGGGGCATTACACCTTCATCAGCAGCAATAACTAATAAAGCTATATCAACTCCACCAGCTCCTGCTAACATGTTTTTTATGAACTTCTCATGACCAGGTACATCTACTATACCTACTGTATAGTCTTCATTGAGACTTAAATCTGTAAATCCTAAATCAATTGATATTCCTCTTTTTTTCTCTTCAGATAACCGATCTGTATCTGTCCCACTTAAAGCCTTTATTAAAGTTGTTTTACCGTGATCGATGTGTCCTGCGGTACCTACTATGTAATTTTTAGGGGACATTTTGTTTCCTCCTATTAAAAAATCTTTTTAAATCCATCTACAATTTGATCTATTTCTTTATCTTTTACTGTTCTTAAATCAATATACATATGATCATCATGGAGTCTAGTAAAGATTGGTACTTCATTCATTCTTAACTTATATGATAGCTCATTTAATTCATACTTACTGTGTTTTACTTTTACAACAAAAGTGGGAATATCCTGTAATGGAAATGCTCCACCACCTACCTTTGAAGTATCTTCTTTTATATCTATTTCAAGTGAATCATTTTTTAGTTTCACTAACTTATCTTTTAGTTTTTCTGCTTTTTCTTTAATTTTACTTTTACTTTCATTAAGCATTTTAATTGTCGGGATTTCTTTTCTTTCTGTTTTTTTAATATATGCTCTTAAAGTTGCTTCTAAAGCTGCTAAAGTAAACTTATCAACTCGTATAGCCCTTGTTAATGGATTAACCTTAAGTTTGTCTATAAAGTCTTTTTTACCCACAATAATACCGGCCTGTGGGCCGCCAAGTAATTTATCTCCACTAAAGGAAACCAAATCAGCACCTTGGTCAATCTTTTCAGCAACTGTTGGTTCATCTTTTAGTCCTAAGTCTGACAGATTATTAATAATCCCACTACCTAGATCTTCTACAACAGGTAGATCATATTCTTTTCCTAAATCAACTAATTCTTTTAACTTAACTTCTTTTGTAAAACCCATAACACGATAATTACTGGTATGAACTTTTAAAAGCATTCCGGTCTTTTCATTTATTTTTTCTTCGTAATCTTTTATGTATACCTTATTAGTTGCACCAACCTCTATTAACTTTGCACCACTTTTTTCCATAACATCTGGGATGCGAAATGAACCACCGACTTCAACCATTTCACCCCTTGATAAAATTACTTCTTTGTTTTTAGCAAAGGTATCTAAAATTAATAAAACGGCAGCTGCATTATTATTTACAACCAATACACTTTCTGCATTAGTTAGTTCTTTTAAAAATGAAGTTACACTTTTATAACGTGAACCACGTTCACCTGTGTTTTTATCAATTTCTAATGTTGAATAGTTTTCAGCAACATTAACTAATGATTGAACTGCATCAGCTGATAAAAGTGATCTCCCTAAATTAGTATGAACAACTGTCCCTGTTGCATTGATTACTTTCTCTAAAGTTGGTTTTAAATATTCAATAATATGATTTTTAATTTCATCTATAATAGAATCAATACTAAAATCTAAGTTTTCTTCTTTTAATTTCTTCAATATCTGTTTTTGCAATTTTTTCTCTTTTTTTATCTAATACTTTTCTAATTGAATTTAATACTAACTCATGGTTATATTTATCAATTAGTTTCTTAGATTTATCACTCTCTAATATGTCATTTACAGCAGGAATTTTTTGAAACAGTTCATTTTTCATTGTTATCCCTCTTTTTTGGCAATTTTCTCTATCACTGACAATGTTTCATTTATTTCATCTAATGTATTAAAGTAACTAAAACTAAATCTTACCATTCCTTTTTGGTCTGTTTTTAAAGATTTATGAACATATGGAGCACAGTGCATTCCAGCTCTTACAGATATATTATATCTATTTTGCAAGATATGAGCAAATTTTGCTGCACTAAGATTATCAAGATTTATACTTACAACTCCAACCTTTTTATCTAAATCAGTAGTTCCATATATTTTTATATTATCAATTTCTTTTAATCCTTTTAAAAAGACTGATAAAAGTTGTCTTTCATGTTGATAGATTTTATCAATACCTATTTTTTTAATAAAATCCAACCCTGCACCTAAACCTACAATACCAAGAGTATTTAATGTACCACTTTCATATTTATCAGGCCTAATTTCAGGCTGTAATTCATCCAAAGAGTTACTTCCAGTTCCACCTTCAATAATTGTATCAAGATCAATATCTTCTTTTATATAAAGTCCTCCAATTCCCGGAGGACCGTAAAGTGATTTATGACCCGGAACAGCCAACATATCAATTTTTAATTTGGATAGATCAATTTCAAGTATACCTGCAGTTTGTGCTGCATCAACTAATAATTTAATATCATTATCACCTGCAAATTCAGCTATTTCTTCAATATTATTTATTGTACCCAATACATTTGAAGCATGTGATAACACTATTAAACTGGTATTCTCATTAATAGCCTCTTTAATTTTATCAACATCTATTATACCATCCTTATTAAAGTCTACAAAAGTAACAGTAATCCTACCCTCTTTTTGAAGCTTATTAAGAGGGCGGATTACTGAATTATGTTCAAGCTTTGTAGATATTACATGATCATTTTGCTTTAGATATCCCTTTAACGCTAAATTAAGAGACATAGTTGCCCCAGAAGTGAAAATAAAGTTTGAAGAGTCCTCAATACCAAAAAATTTAGCTAACTTTTCTCTGGTATCAAAGATAACTCTATTTATATCCATTGTTTTTTCATCCTGGGAACGACCCGGATTAACCCCATTGTTTCTAAAGAAGTAATCTACTTTTTCATATACTTCTTTAGGTTTTGGGTATGTGGTCGCAGCATTGTTTAAATATATCATTTAATGTATAAAGCCTTCTTTCTTAAGTATCTCTTTTGATTTTTCGAGATCTTCTTCTGCAACTAATATAACAGGACCAGTACAACCCATACCTGATTCAGCATAAATATCTTCTTTCCATAGAGACTGTTGTGCAGCTTCTATCTCTAGAATATCTATACCCGCAATTTCTTCTCCTGTTACTTTCTTATCAGGCTGTTTTACTTTCTCAACTTCTTGAGTTTGCCCTTTATTTTTTAATTCTTCAATAATGTCTTCAAGTCCTGCCTTTTTTGCTTTTTTCATTTCTGATTTTGCAAGTTCAAGTAGGTTTCCACGGCTAACCTCTGCCATATACTTAATAGCATTTGCAATTACTGGAGCACCAGAAGCCCTTGATATTATACCTACTAACTGGTCATACTTGGCACTTACACCAGGACCATATCCATATCCTTTTGCTTCATAAGTTCCTCCGGTTGTATAAGCTGAAAAGATCTTCATTAACATATTACCTGTTAAAGTATCTGTTACCATTACATCAGGTACACCCATTAAGAGGTCATTACCGCGCATAACTACTCCACCATCAGATCTGACAGAAGTAGCAAACTCTATATCATAACCGTTATCTTTTAGTTCTCTTAATTTGTTTTCAACTAACCTTGCACCATCAACATTTAATATACCAACTTTAGGATTTTTAATTCCTAATGACTTTGCAGTTGCTATACCGTAAACAGCATTTTTAAGCATTGAAGCTACACGGTCCGTATCACTGGATCCGGTCGTTGTTGCAATTAACATCTCTTTACCTCTACCCGGTGTGATAACACGACCTACAGTTGCTACTCCAAGTGGAAAGTTATAGTGTAAGGTTACAGAAGCATCTATTTCATTATCTTTTAACATTTGGTCCATAGCACTGTGAGCATCAGCTAAACAAGAACACTTATCTCCATCACAGCCGATCATTTCAACTGCGAGATCACTGTTGTTTTTTTCAGCTATCTCAGCTGCTTTTTGTAACTCTTTAGGACCATGTTCACTATCTAATAATGTTAGACCAATTTTCTTTTTATTTCCAAACTGCCCAGTTTCAATTGCATCAGCCAGCTCATTAAAAATATTAGCTACCTTTTCTTTTGTTTTATCTGCCATATCATTCACCTCAATTAGATTCGCCGATAAGATTTTCAGACATTTTTCTCATAGCATCTGCAATCATATTTTTAATTTCTTGATCACTTACATTAGCATCTTCATCTTTTTTACCTGTATTTTCTTCTATTACAAAGGAAACTCCGTCAAATTGATTTGTCATTCTAGCTAAGAAAAGACTTCCTTTTCCTATAATCATTGCATTTTTAATCTGTTTATCTTTAATCATTTTTACTGCTGGTCCAACAAAAGGTACTCCTGAAGGTATATGACCTTGAGTTGGTGCAAAACCTGGCATACCATGTTGCTCAACAAAATCCATTAGTTCTTTACGCTCTAAGTCACCTCTTTTTACCCCTAAAGCAGCAATCATCTTATAGTTAGATTCTGGAACATTACCTGCTCCTGCAGGTTTTGTAATTTCAGGATTCTGCATTTCAACAGAATATTTATCAATTTCTTTAATACTGATATCATGTTCATCTAACGGATCTGTAACTAATGAACTTATTACAGCCTGTGGTGATGATCCAGTACCAATTTTATGTCTTCCAACAATGTCAGTTCTAATTACAGGATTTTCTCCATCATTTTTAGAAATTAATATTGCAAAACCACCTAATCCATCTTCTAGAATCGGCATGTCTTTTTTTACATGGTCTTTACCGTTCATACCTAGTTTTGCAGCTGAACCTCCTGCAACAACAGCAACATTATCATAAACTCCTGATTTAACTAAAGCTGCAGCATTTACCATTGCATGTGCTGGTCCAGCACAGAAACTTCTTACATCAGAACCGGTGGCTTGTTGACAACCTGCAATTTCTCCGATTGCTTTTGCAAAGTTTCCTCCACCACGTTGGTTAATATCTCCACATGCTTCTTCAGAACATTCTAATATATAGTCTATTTCTGATAAATCTATATTATGTTTTTTTTCTAAGTTTTTCATAGCAAGTACAGCAGAAGCTTTAGCTATAAGATTTTCGGTAATTATATGTGCATTTAAATTAACATCAGTTTCATGTGCTTGTTTAACACAACCAACAAGTTCTCCATCCAAATAGAGTGGTTCTGCATGATTATCTAAAAGTTTTTCTAAGGTTTCTTTATCTTCACCTTCACCTAAATCAATCTCCATTTCTTTTAAGATCGGATGATTTTCAATAAGTTCCTTGCCTTTTTCTGTGAAATCCTTGCTTAACTTTACTAAATCAAATACATCAACATGTTTTAATAGGGTAATAAACTGATCTTCAGGCATCATTTCACCAAAATCACCAGATCTATTTGCTTCTAATAGATTTTCCTTACCATACCAAGGTTGTTTAATTTCTTTTAAGTCTTCGGGCAAGATGTTACCTATGTAAGCTTGATTTGGTCCATAACCAACAAATTCTTCAAAGTTTCTCAAGTAATTATCCATTTCTTTTAAATACGGATCATTAGGATCTTTACTTCTAGTAATACTTTGTGTTGTTCCACCTTGTTTTAATAAGTTTGGGGCATGTACAAGTATATAACTTGAACCTTTAATAACTGGATAACTCAATATTTCCACCTCCATAAATTTTTAAAAAGAGCAGCTCTTCTCAACTAAGAGAAGAGCTTTGGCTCTTATGTTTTCTTTTTTATATTCTTTCTTTAATTGCTTTTTCAATATCTTCTACTTCTAAGTCATCTCCAGTTAAGTGTTCAGTTTTTTCTCCATCTTCATAAAAAACTATTGAAGGTAAACCTAGCACTTTTTGACCTATTGCTAAACGACGATTTCCCTTAATATTTAACTTAGCAAACTTAATTTTGTCACCATATTTTTCACTTAACTCTTCAACATCTGGCATAATATCTAAGCACAAGTCACAGCTGTCACTCCAAAAGTCAACTAAAACAGTTCCTTTGGAATTTAATACTTCTTCTTCAAAGTTATCTTTACCTAATTCTAACATTTTTTTACCTCCTAATAATTTTTTCTAAATTATATAATTTCTTGTAGTTCTTCTACTGAAGGATCTACAAGTTTTTCTTCAACTTCTCCATCAACAAGTTTGATCACTGTTGGTATTTCTTCAATATCATATCTATTAGAAATCAATCTATTTTTATAAGTATCAATCTTAACAAACCTATAATCTTTATCTTCAAGTCCCATACCTTCAAGTTCACTGATCATATCCATACTATCCTGGTCAGTTACACTCCAAAAAGCAACAACTACTGGGTTATCAGACTTTAAGACATTATTTTGCCAGTAATCCTCTTCTTCAATGTAGCCTTGAGCCATTACAGCTGCAGTTGCACCATCACCTGCTGCAGTTATTACCTGTCTTACAACCTTGTTTCTAACATCTCCAACTGCATAAACACCTGGTGCAGATGTTTCCATCTCATCATTTGCTTTTACATAGCCATTTTCAGTCAGCTCAACTGTACCTTCAAGAAAGTCAGTGTTAGGAACTCTTCCTACAAAAAAGAATACTCCGTGACAGTCAATCTCGTGAGTTTCTCCCGTTTTAATATTTTTAGCAACGGCTTTTTCAACCATACCGTCACCTTTAATTTCCTCAACAACAGAGTTCCAAACAAAATCAATCTTGTCATTTTCCATTGCTTTTTCCTGAAGAATCTTTTCAGCATCCATAACTCCTTCATCATGTATTACTATCATAGTCAACTTGTTAACAAACTTAGTTAAGTATATTGACTCTTCTACTGCAGAGTTTCCATTACCAATTACAACAACATCTAATTCTTCAAAGATATCTGCATCACAGGTTGCACAGTATGAAACTCCTTTACCTTTAAGTTCTTCTTCACCTTTAATACCTAATTTTCTAGGTTCTGCACCCATTGCTAAAACAACACTTTTAGTTTTATATTCTTCACCCTTTTTTGTAGTAACTATCTTTTCTAATCCATTAACTTCAAGATTAGTTACCTCTCCTCTTTTAAACTCTGTATTGAACTTTTCAGCATGTTTTCTGAAATTATCCATTAGTTCAGAGGCAGTAGTTTCCGGTACTCCCGGGTAGTTTTCCATATCATGATAAGTTGATGGTTGACCACCGGTTTTTCTCTTTGCTTCTAAAACCAATGTATTAAGGCGGGAACGGGAACCATAAATAGCTGCTGACATACCTGCTGGACCGCCTCCGATAATTATTAGATCATATGTATTGCTCATTTGTTTTCCCCCTTATATATAGTAATATTATTCACAATCAGTATCCATTTAAATTATATTAAACAAAGTTGACAAAGTCAATAATTCTTGCAATTATCTGACTTTTATTATATTCTTACTGTAGCAAACATGCTAATATTCATGAATCAGAAAGGATTGATATACTGTGATTGAAATTGACAGTAAGGATATAAAAAAGAAACGAATTTTAAAATATTTTATACAAGCTACCAAGGACATTATTGATGAAGATGGTATTGAAAAAGTAACAATTCGTAATTTAGCAAAAAAAGCAGGCTACAATAGTGCTACCATCTATAATTACTTTGATAACTATAAACAGCTTATCTTTTTTGCATCACTAGATTTTTTAAGTGATTATACTAAAGCGATGCCTGATTACATAGCTGATGGTGAAGATGAAATAGAGCGTTTTATACTAATGTGGGAATGTTTTTGTAAATATTCTTTTGAAAAACCCAATATATATTATGCAATCTTCACCGATGAAATAGGTGATCACCCAGAAACTTTAATGGAAAAATACTTTAAAATTTTCCCTGATAAACTCGGTAATCCACCTGAAAGACTATTACCTATGTTATTAGATCCCGACTTAACAAAAAGAGCTTCTATTGCTTCAAAACCTTTAATTGAACAAGGTTATTTAACAAAAGAAAAAGCCGAAGAAGTTGATAACATGATAACCTATATCTATCATGGGATGTTAACATTGATAATTAATAACAGAATTAACTATACGGTTGATCAAGCATTAGAAAAAATTACTAATCATATTACAACAATTGTTAACAATGCAATAGATAATGAAAAATAACAGTTAATAACCCCGGCTAATTGAAGCCGGGATTATTTTTTTATAATTAATTATTCATTTACAGCCTCTGCTTCTTCTTCAATCTCATCCATTGAAAAATCAGCTATCTTATTAATATCTGCAACTCCTTCAACCTTTTGTTCAGCTTTTAGTGATTTTATCATTGCTGCCATAGCAAACAACATTATAATTGCAAATGGAAATGCAGCAACAATTGATCCGGTCTGCAGCATGCCCAATCCTCCGGAAAGCATCAACGCTATCGCAAGACCTGACTGAATTACTCCCCAGGTTATCTTTCTTTGTACAGTAGGATTTTGGTTACCCTTATCAGATAACATACCTAATACAAATGTAGCTGAATCTGCTGAAGTAATAAAGAATGTTATCAGCAAAATTACAGCAATTATTGATATTAAACCACCAAATGGAAAGTTCTGCATTACAACAAAAAAGGCTGTTTCTGTTACAGCGATTGCTTCTTCTGCTACTTCCATTCCACTTTCCATGCCCATTGTTCCTAAAATAGAAAACCAAACAAAAGAAGCTAATGTTGGAGCAAATAATACTCCACCGATAAACTCTCTGATTGTACGACCTCTTGAAATTCTAGCAATAAAGGTCGCTACAAATGGAGCCCAAGCAATCCACCAAGCCCAGTAAAAAATTGTCCACCAACCATACCAAGGATCTGAACTGATTTTAAAACTATCTCTTACAATACTACTCATATATATACCAAATGAGTTTGTAAAGTTATTAATTATTAGTATTGTTGGTCCAACTATTAAACAAATTATCATTATTAAACCTGCAAGTGAAATATTTATATTTGATAAGTATTTAATTCCTTTATCAACACCGGTTATAGCTGAAATCATAAATAGGATAGTTATTACTCCAATTACTATCAGTCTAACTAAATTGGTTTCAGGAATTCCAAATAAGAAGTTAAATCCACTTGTAACCTGTAAAGTAGCCATTCCTAAAGAAGTAGCAACACCAGCAACGGTAGCAAATATAGCTAAAACATCAACTGTTTTACCAATTGTTCCACGTGCTCTTGCTTCACCGATAAGTGGGATAAACACACTACTTATCTGAGCTGGTTTATCATGTCTAAACTGCATATATGCTAAAGCTAAAGCTAAAACTCCATAAGCTGCCCATGGATGTAATCCCCAGTGGAAAAATGAAGTCTTTAAGGCAAAGTCTGCTGCTTCAGCAGTTCCACCTGCCATATTTAAGGGATTAACATAATGATTTAGAGGTTCTGCAATACCCCAGAAAACCAAGCCTACACCCATTCCAGCACTAAATAACATAGCAAACCAGGAAATTGTGCTAAATTCAGGTTTTTCATCTGGTTTACCTAATTTTATTTTCCCATGTTTGCTTAAAGCAACCCAGACACAAAAGATTACAAACAAAGTCATCGTAATTAGATAAAACCAACCGAAGTTACCGGTCAGATAATTAAAAAGACTGTTAGCAACATTACTGAAATTATCCGGCATTAAAATACCCCAGATAACTATAGCAAAAACAATAATTAAAGAAATATAAAATACTTCTTTTCCTCGTTCTTTAATAATATTTCCATTCTTATCTTTACGCGTTTCCATTCAGTTCACCCTTTATGTAGTTATTTTTTTGAACATATACTAATTATCTAGAAATCAAAATGTCCTCACCTCTCCTGTTACAGAGAGATGAGGAAATAATATCTAGATTTCCACATCAAAAACAGTCTGTTCTTTAATATCAGTAGTAAGTGCATCTAAAGCTACACCTACACGATGATAACGTAACTTCCACTGCTCTTCTTCACTTGTAGAAGGATCGCCTAGTGGATAGGGTATAGAAATTGTAGGTACCATTCTGTTTGCCCCAACGGTTTTTGCTACGGGTATTAAATTAGCCATCTGTACTATAGGAATACCTGCTCTTTCAATTTCTTTTACTATCGTTGCACCGCAACGTGTACAGGTTCCTCAAGTAGATGTTAATATAACTGCTTGTACATTATTTTCTAATAATTCTTGTGTGATTTCTTTACCCATTCTAGCAGCTTCATCTTGGCTAGTTCCAGTTCCAACTGTAGAATAAAAGTACTCATATAGACTTCCAATCTTGCCTTCCTGTTCATATTTACGCATAGCATCAACTGGTACAACCCTATTTGGATCTGTATCTGCTGCTTTTGGATCATAACCAGCATGGATTGTTTTAAAAGATTCTTCTCTTCTGTTTTTTAATTTATCTACATCTGCAATATAGTACTTACCCCATCTGGTAGCAGATGCTGATTGAATTTTATCAGGATTATCTATTGGCACTATACCACCAGAAGTTACTAAAGCAATAGTAGCTTTAGATAAATCCTTTATAGGATCAGCAATATCAACAGTATCCATTTCAGGAATAGGAAGTTCACTTACAAATTCTTCACCATTTATCTTTTTAAGCAACATATCTATTGCACGTTCATAAGCTGGAGTCTCATCTTCTAAGAAATACTGGTGTCTAATACCTCTTTTAAAAAAACCTTCTTTTTCTGCAGATAGAAGTTTTTCACCAGAAAGAATCTTATTACCAAACTCAACCATTTTTGTTACATCATCTCTCATTTTGGCTGCACTTTTCCCACCAGGGAAAATATAGATATCTTTTTTATACATCTCAACCCCAGGATTTTCTACATTCATTGAAGAAATCACTGGAACATCAAATTCTTCTTTAACAGCTTTACCTATTGCACCACAGGCATTACCGTATCTACCTGCTTGAAAAGCTGGACCAGCAAAAAAGATATCAAATTCTTTATCTTCTAAAAAGCCTAATATTCTATCAATAGCTTCTTCTTCATTTGAACCCATGAAGTTATCTCCACAGATAATAGTGTGAGTCACTTCTCCATCTAATAATTGATCATATAGCATGGCAGCTCCAACCTTTTCATCCCTTATTTCAGGTTCATGATCGGCTACTTCTTCACCACCAATTTGACCGAAAAATTGATTTAAATAAACAATAGCTTTTGTCATCTGTTTCACCTCCCGTAAGTTAAAATTCTTTCATTGTTTTAGTGGACCAACCAACAATCTGGTCTCCACAGAACATTGAATTATTTTCCATAATTATTGAACCATCTTCTTTTACAGATGAACCTAAGATCTCATCATCTGCCCATCCACCTGATAGACCGTCTCTAGCAAGTGCTTCTAATTCACCAATAACGGTATCCATTGGAGGAAGTTTAATTAGTTCAGATACATTACCGGTTGATACTAAAGCATCAGCTTTAGGATCTAGTGTTACGAGAGGTTGTGATCCTCCATCACGACCGGTTGCTTCATTACTTACACCAACTGTTTTTACACCAGCATCTTCTAGAGCAACTAAACAAGCTATATAGTCTGCATCTGGATTACCATAACCTTCTTCAGCAACCATTGCAGCATCTGCTCCGAGAGATTTTGCCATCTGTGCAACAAACTGTGCTGCCCTTTCTTTTTGTTCCATAGCAACATTAAGATTAGACATAATTACACCTAAAAAGTTAATAGTTTCACCATGTTCTTTATAAAGACTTTTTATTAATGGAAAGTTTTGAAAATCATATGTTGACCATTTTGAAGAACAAGGCATGAAACTACCAGAAATCATTGCTCCATCTAAAACTTCATTAGGATGCATAAAGGTAGGTAGCATCTTATTTGTATCCCAACCATAGTTAAGGTCATTATATCCTGGATCTTCCATTTGGGATTGAGGTTGCATAACCATAACTACACTAGGTAAGTTGTTTACTTCATCAGATCTTTTTGTAACTGGATCTAATTGATAGTTTTCAACTTCTTCAGGCTCTTGATCTTTTAGGGTTTTACCTAAATACTCTGATAAACGCATTCCTGCCCAACGTAGTGCATGGTTTTTCTTTTGTTGTTCATGTTTTTCAAATTCTTCATCAGTATCAGCTACTAAAACAACATTTTTTAATTTTGAGAAGTATGTATACTTAGCACCTTTACCTCCCATATCAATTAAACCGTCCTGGAAACCTCCCCAATGTTTACCAACGACAAGTACACTCATATCTTTTAACGCAAGTGTCCTACCGTCTCCGGCTTGTAACAAGCTTCCTGTAACACCGGGAAAAACCGGTCCACCATCTTCACGATAACGAGGTTCTATCGCTTCTTTAACCGGTACCAGGCGGACCATATCACCAGGCTTTACAATCTTTAGATCAGCTTCAGTAATATGTTCGTCTTTATATACAACTTCCAGTGCTTCTTCTTTATTAATAGTTAAAATACCATCATTGAAAGCTGTTTTACTTCCAAACTCAATGTCTTTAACATAAAAATTACCGAGTTCGAGTTTCACTATCGTCCACCTCTTTTCTTAAAGTAATTATTAATTAAAATATACAGTAGGAATTAACTAAATTCAGAATACTTATCGCGGTATGTAGATACTTCATCAACGATTTCATCTACATCTAAAACCATTTCCATCATTGAGACCTGTTCATCATAAACTTCAGGATCTACCTCATCTTTAATTTCAGGTTCTAAAATATGATAACACGCGAGCCCTAACTGGACTCCTGCCAATGGACCTGCAAATGTAGGATCACCGTTTGTAACTGTTTCACAGGCTAGTCCAGAAGCTTCTGCTTCTGCTCCACCTAATATTACTACTAAGTTTTCCTTCCCGTGTTTTTCAGTTAAATCTTTAACACGTTGCTGATTCTCTAGGTCCATGGCTCCTGCGCTTGTTCAGACAAAACATTCAGTAGTAGTAAATACTACTTCAGCACCAGCTGATTTAATACATTCTTCTATTGCTGGTCCAGGAACGCCATCTCTGTCACCTAAAATTATAACTTTTTTTCCTTCAAGCATCTTATTTACACCTCCAAATAATATATAATTTTTACAATATTATAATATCATAATCATGATTATATATCAACCATGTTTGTGAATTTTTTATTATTAATTGCAAAAAAAGACTACAACCTTTAAGTTGTAGCCAAATAAATTATATTTAATTATTTTCTTTTTAAAAAACAGTTTGTGAATCTATAGGAGTTTGTAAAGCATCAAGTGCTTTTAAAACAAGCTCTTTTCTGATTTCTTTTTGTTTTTGTTTAGCTAAGTTAGGATCTCCTAGTGGATGTGGAATAGCAATCGCTGGAATAATCCTATTTGCTCCTACTGTTTTTGATATTGGTACTACTGTAGCAATATGAACTACAGGAATTCCTGCTCTTTCAATTTCTTTTACCATCGTTGCACCGCAACGTGTACAGGTTCCTCAAGTAGAGGTTAATATTACTGCCTGAACACCATCCTCCAGTAAGTCTTTGGCAATTTCTGTTGCATATGCTTTTGCATTTGCCACTGAAGTTCCATTACCTACAGTTGAGTAGTAGTATTTGTGTAGTTTACCAATCTTACCTTCATTTTCCATATCACGAAGTACATCAACTGGTAAAACACAGTTAGGGTCTTCATTTGCATAGACAGGATCATACCCCCCATGTGCTGTTTCATGAGTTAGTTTATCCATTTCATAAATGTCTTCTATACTGTATTTGCCGTACTTTGAAGCACTTGAAGACTCAATATGATCAGGATTTCCTTTTGGAACAATACCACCAGAAGTTACAAGTGCTATTGTTGCATTTTCAATATCTTTTAATTCTTCAACTGGATCTACACGGTCAAAGTCAGGCATAGGATACTCAGTTATATAGTCTTCATCATTTAACTTTGCTATTAGCATATCTACTGCTCTTTTTGATCCTCTGTTTTCAACAAAGGTATTTCTTCTAATACCTCTTGGTAGATAGTTCTCATTTTCTGGTAAACCTAAATTACCATCTTTTTCAATATATGTTTTAACTAAATTTACCATATCTGGTAAGGCTGTTCTCATCCCGGCAGCAGAGTCAGAAGTTTCAACAAAGTAAGCAAACTGTTTATACATATCATACCCAGGATTTTCAGGATAAATACCTGATACAACCGGAATATCCAATCCTGAAGCTACTTCTGCAACTCCACCACAGGCCATCCCATAACGACCTGCATTAAAAGCTGGTCCTGCTATGACTAAGTCTGGGTCTATTTCCTGTAATACCTCTTTTATTTCAGCCTGTACTTCATCTTTATGTTCATTAAAATAGCTGTCTCCACAGATAATAGTACTTACAATTTCAGCACTTTCACCAAATGCATTATTAAATGCATTACCTGGTCCTACAGGATTATCTAAAACTCTTGGTGAAATATTAGCCTTTTCTTCTCCACCAATCTGACCAAAAAATTGGTTTAAGTAATGTACAACTCTATATTTTCCCATTTAAGTTATGCCCCCTTTCTATTGGGAACTCTTATTTTGTATAATCAGAATACTGTTCTCTGTATTTTTTTGTTTCTGCAATTATATCATCAACATCTAAAACCATTTCCATCATAGATACCTGTTCATCGTAAACATCATCATCAACTTCATTTTTAATTTCAGGTTCTAAAATGTGATAACACGCGAGTCCTAACTGGACTCCTGCCAATGGACCTGCAAATGTAGGATCTCCGTTTGTAACTGTTTCACATGCTAAACCAGAAGCTTCTGCTTCTGCTCCACCTAATATTACTACTAGGTTTTCTTTACCATGTTTTTCAGCTAACTCTTTAATCCTAGCTTGATTTTCCAAGTCCATAGCTCCTGCGCTTGTTCAGACGAAACATTCTGTTGTTGTAAATACAACTTCAGCTGAAGTTGATTCTATACATTCTTTGATAGCTGGTCCTGGAACACCGTCTCTGTCTCCAAGGATAGCTACTTTTTTATCTTCTAACATTAACAAACACCTCCGTATTTTTTTAATATCCTTTTGTTGTTAATTTATTAAAACCTAATTCATTAGTTGAACCAGTAATTGCCTGGATTTCAACTGTAATACTTCCATCATCTTTAATATTTCCATCAAAACCACCGGCGATAACATTGGCAGTTTCATTATAACCAATTGTTTTGTCTAGTGGTGGTAAGGTAATAACTTCATTAGCATTACCAGCTGTTACAACTGCATCTGCTCTTGGATCTGCATCTGCTAGAGACTGTGAACTTCCATCTCTACCTGCATATTCATCTGTAATTAGAACAGTTTTGATACCTTTATCTTCTAACTTTGTACAGTTCATTATTAAATCAGCATCTGGATTACCAAAACCTTCTTCAGATACTATTGCAGCATCTAAGCCCATCTGTTCAGCTAATTTTGCAGTCAAGTTTGAAGACCTTTCTTTATCTGCTAAGGTAACATTTTCATTTGTAATAATTACTCCTAGAAAGTTAAAGTCTTTACCGTGTCTTTTATATAAGTCTTCAATTACAGGATTATTTTGATGCAAATAAGTAGCATTTTTATCACAGGCAGATACACAGTTACCACTAATAATAGCTCCATCCATTATTTCTGTTGGAGACATTAAGGTTGGTAAAATTTCTTTTGCATCTACACCATATACATATGTATCATGTAATAAACCTTGGCTTTGCAGCATGTATACATATCCTACCTTGGGTAGATCTGGATACTGTTCATGTGCTTCATAAAATGGTTTATTTTCATACTCCTCTATCGTATCTTCTTTTAGATCTTTAGCTGCTTTAGCTAAATATCTTGCCGCTTTTAGGCCAACCATTCTAACAATTTCTTCGTGTTCATGTTGTTGTAAGTCATCTTTAACAGTACAGTTAATTACAACATTATTAAACTTAGAAAATGGAGTATAATCAGCTCCTGGTCCTGTCATATCAATAATACCTTCCTGGAAACCAACAATATTACCTGTTGTTACAACAGTACATCCTTTTAATGCTAAAGTTTTACCAGAACCAACAACTGTTTCATCAGATAAAAAACCTGGAAAAACTCCACCTTCACCCTCTATTTTTATCCTGGGTTCAATAACATCTTTTACCGGAATTATTCTAACACTGTCTCCGGGTTTTACAAGATCAATTTCAATAGATTTAATGTCTTCATTACCATTAATAGTTTCTAAAAGTTCATCTTTATTTATATATAAAACATGATCCTTGATCTTAGTTTTATCATTAAAACGAATATCATTAATTTCTATCTTTCCTAATTCTAATTTCACAACTTCACCCCTTTCTTATAACTGGTTATAATAGCTATCTAAAACCTCTTCGATATCTTCTATCTCAAGGTCATCTCCAGTGAGGTGTTCCTTTTTCTCACCATTTTCATAAAAAACTAAAGAAGGTAATCCTAATACCTTTTGACTTATTGCCAGACGACGGTTGCCTTTAATATTTAACTTAGTAAACTTTATCTTATCACCATATTGATCAGCTAATTTTTTAACATCTGGCATCAACTCTAAGCAAAGATCACAGTTATCGCTCCAAAAATCTACCACAACAATACCTTCTGAATTAATTACTTCAGATTCAAAGTTATCTTTATTTAACTCTAATATCTCAATCACCTCCTTATTTTTTATACTTTCTATTTAAGATTAATTGATTGTAAAGCACTATCAATTAAAGTTAAATCTATAGTTTGGTAATCATCTTTTATCTTTTCAGACAAGTTACTATTATTTACCTTATCGGATTTAAACTGCTGGTATTTATAATATGAATTTTCATAATTTTTTAAAGACTGATAGTCCAGTTTATCTCCTTTTTTTAATATGATCGATCTATAAGGGTTTTGATAGGGTTTGACACTACCTGCAAGCGGATGTGATATTAATATAAATCCTTTATGAATTAAATCACGAGTCTTTTCAAAAATTTTTTCTATCGTTTCTTCTTTGATTATTTCAATATTTATATCATTATATTTATTTATTAATTTATTATTATTTGTTACTATCACATATTTTTTCATAGTTTTCTCCTTTATAAATATAAAAAAGACAGAATAGCAATGATAAACCATTACTACTCTGTCTTTAAAACCTGAGAGATTACCCCTAAAGGCTGCTCCTTCGGTGTTTAAGTTTCAAACTTTCCAGAGTTCTGTCAGAAGACGGTCCTTTGACCTGAAAGTTTCATTCCCCTTTTTTGGCAGTCTGGGAATTTACCCCTTCGGTGGCTGTTAAGCTCTCTCCCATCTTCATCATCCAACTTTATTTAATATATTTTTCACAAACTTCGTTAATATTATACAAGACAGAAACTCTCTTGTCAATAAAGTTGACAAATTTTATCTTATTTTTTCTATATTTTTTCCTGTTTCTTGTTTTTCAACATGATAAAGTCCATCTATTTCAATTCCACTTCTTTTTATTATCTTATATACTTTATCTTCATCAACTCGGTTTTCAAACTTTAAACCTAATCCGCAATCAGCACTAATCTCTGGCGGAATATTAAAAAGTTCAAACTCATAATCTAAATCATCAAAAAGCTTCTCTGCTCTCATATATTGATGTGTTGATTGAAAAACTAATAAATAATAATCCATTTATACCACCCTATCTCAATATTATTTCTTCTTTTCCTTTTTTTACTTCACCGATTATAGCTGCATCTTCTACACCTAAATCATGTAACATATTTAATACTTTCTCACTATATTTTTTAGAAACTGAAAGAAGTAATCCACCAGATGTTTGAGGATCATATAATATATCCTCTATAGTATGGTCTACACCATCTTTAGTATTTACCATCTCCTGATAATTATCTCGGTTTGAATATCCTCCTTCAGGATATATTCCCATTTCAGCATATTCTATAACCTGATCAAAGATAGGAACTTGATTTGTATCTATATTAATTTGTATATTACTTGCTTTAACCATTTCAGTTAAATGACCAATTAATCCAAAACCTGTTACATCAGTACAAGAATTTATCTTATACTTATTAAATACTTCAATTGCTTTATCATTTAGTTCCATCATTGACCTTACAGCAGGATTGTCAGTATTTCCTTCTTCTAAACCACCTTTAATAGCAGCAATCATTATTCCTGTTCCAAGGGGTTTAGTTAATATTAATTTATCATTCGGTTTTGCAGTAGAGTTTGTAATTAGTTCATCGGGATGAACTAATCCTGCAACAGCTAACCCGTATTTCGGTTCATCGTCTTTAACAGTATGTCCTCCAACTAAAGAAGCATTAGCTTCTTTAATTTTATCTGCACCACCCTGAAGTATCTTTACTAAAAGTTCTTGGTCTAAACATTCAGGAAAACCAACAATATTCATTGCAAGAATTGGTTTACCCCCCATTGCATAAACATCACTTAAAGAGTTTGCAGCAGCAATCTGGCCGTAGATATATGGATCATCAACAACCGGTGTGAAAAAATCTACGGTTTGAATTAATGCCTTATCTTCATCCAATTTATATACTGCAGCATCATCACCGGTTTCAATACCTACTAAAAGATTTTTGTCGTCATTAACAAAACTAACTTGTCGCAAAACTTGCGACAGGGCTTTTGGGCCCAGTTTGGCAGCTCAGCCAGATGTTTTACTATATTGAGTTAATCTAATTTCTTCTGTCATAAAAACCACCACCTTATCAATTAAATATTTATTATCTATATCTCTAATACATCATTATTGTTTAAGCTATCTACTATTTCATACATATTACTAACATCTCCTACTTTTAGTTCATCTGTTAGATTATAGTAATCAAGACATGTACCACAGGAAAGTATTTCAACATCATTTTCTTGTAGTTTTTTTAATGAGTTGATTACATCTTTATTTTTACAGGGCAGTTTAACACCTGAGTTAATAAATATAATTTTATCAGGTATTGGATTTATTTCAAGTAATGTTTTAATAAATCCTTTGATTAAAATGTCTCCTAGTTGTTGATCACCATCACCTAAAAGTTCTGACTTCACAAAAATTACTTTACCTTCTTTATCTTTATTAGTTTTATTATCTGCTTTATTTAAATCTGTTATCAGTACTTTATAATAGCTGTCACTTTCTTTTACCACAGTCACTTTTGCTCCCATTTTAATTCCTAATTTTTTTACATTTTTTGAAGCAGTTTCATTATCAACAATTACTTCAATTTCATCATATTTCTCAATAGCTTTTTTTGTTTTTATAACCGGTTTGGGACAGTCTAATCCTCTAGCATCTATTTTTTTCATCTATATCCCTCCAACTTTTAATTCATTCATTATATTATCATTATTTATTATCTTTATCAATTTTTCTTATATATAACATAAAAAAATATTTTTTTATTAAGCTTTAAAAAAGCCCCATATCAAAAGACATGAGGCTTAATATATCATTATTTGTTAGGGAAGATATTTATAAGGATCCCTAGCTTCACCATCTACTAATACTCCGAAATGTAGATGAGATCCGGTGCTCTTTCCAGTACTTCCGGCTCTAGCAATAATCTGTCCAGTGTTTACACTTTGACCCATACTAACCAACAAACTAGAGTTGTGAGCGTAAAGAGTTTCTACACCATCACCGTGGTCTATTACAACAACTTTTCCAAAGCCATTCATCCAACCACTTTTTACTACTTCACCAGAAGAGGCAGCTCTTATCTCTGTACCAACTGCTACAGCAATATCTAATCCCTGATGAAGATTTCTACCACCAGTAACGGGGTCACTTCTCCAACCAAATTCTGAAGTGATTCTACCCTGTACCGGCCAGATAAATGCTCCTTTTTGTAAGGTAAACTGTCCATTGCTAAAACGCTTTTCAGAAGGAACAACTAAGTTTTGACCTACTACAATTCGATCTGATTTTAAATTATTTGCATTTTTTATAGTTTGAACATCTACACCATATTTTTTTGAAATTGTTATTAATGCATCTCCACGTTGAACTTCATGTATTATATTAGCAAATATCCTATTCTCTTCACCACCACCAGCACCGGTTTTAGGAACAAAGAGAGTGTCACCGGGATGAATTATTTCTCCTCTAATATTATTTTTAGTTTTTATTGATTCAACAGAAGTATCAAATCTATTTGCTATTTCGTAAAGAGTATCTCCCTGTTTTACAGTATATTTTATATCTTCAGCCATAACTTTTAATTTGTTATATGTATTGTCACCGACTATTCCATCAACTGTTAAGTTATTATTTAGTTGAAAGTCTTTGACTACTTCTTTAGTACGATATCCGTAAATTCCATCTGCGTCAATATCATACCCTACTTTACTTAATAGAGACTGAACTTCTTTTACTTTATCTCCTCTATCATCTACTTCTAAACCAATTGCATATGTATTTAGACTAACTATTAAAACTAAAACTACAGTCAATATTGTGCTTAAAATGATTTTATTTTTCTTGAAAAAACCTATATCTATGTCCATATCCTCTATCCTCCCTAATAAAAATAAATATCTATTTTATATAATTCTAGTTTTGTTAATATATTCCTTCTTATAATCATTAAAATATTAAGAATTGTTAAACTTTACATCTTCATTAAACCCAATAAAATCATTTTGACGTAATGCTTCATATAATATTATTGAAACCGAATTTGATAAGTTTAAAGAACGTGCACCACTTATCATCGGTATTCTCACTGTTTCATCAAGCCTTCTTTTTAAAAGCTTTTCAGGTAAACCAGCTGTTTCTTTTCCAAAAACTATGTAATCATCATTTTTATATTCAGCTTTATCATATCTGTTTGGTGATTTAGTAGATGCAAAATGCATCCTTTTATTTTTCATTTGCTCTAAAAAAGTTTCAAAATCTTTATAGTAATGAATATCCAGCATATCCCAATAATCGAGTCCCGCTCTTTTTAAGTACTTATCATCTGTTGAAAATCCTAATGGTCTAACAAGGTGGAGGCTTGCATCTGTAACAGCACAACTCCTAGCTATATTACCTGTATTTTGTGGTATTTCAGGTTCTACAAGTACAATGTTCATATAATCAGTCCTATTTATAGTTTGATCTTTAATCCATCATACGCTAAATTAATACCTTCCGGTAATTTTTGATCGGCTTCATTGTGTTCGATTTCATGTGAGATATGAGTAAGATAAGCTTGTTTTACTCCAATATTTCGAGCAGCATTAATAGCTTGTTCTATGTTAAAATGTTTAGGATGCTTTTTATAACGTAAAGCATCTATTATCAATACTTCAATTCCCTCTAGAAGCTTATATGAACTTTCTGGAATAAAACTACAGTCAGTTAAATATGCTGCATCGTTTATCCGATAACCTAAAATAGAATCATTATTGTGTTTAATTGGAATTGGTATTATTTCAAGGTCATCAAAGTTAATCTTATTTTCTATCTCTTTAAGATTTACTCCTGGTATAGCAAATTTATGTTTGTGGTCTTTAAAAATATACTCAAACTTCTTTTTTATATCATCTAATGTATCTTTATTACCATAACAAGGAATATCCTTTTTATTTATTCTATTTATAGCTCTAAGATCATCAAAACCCATTATATGATCAGCATGGGAATGAGTAAATAATACAAGATTGATATCTGTTATATCATTTCTTAAAAGTTGTAATCTTAACTCTGGAGTAGTATCAATTAAAATGTTTTTTTGTTCTGACTTTATATAAATAGATGATCTTAATCTATTATTTTTGGGATCATCTGACAGACATGTTTTACATTTACATCCAACTATTGGTACTCCATGAGATGTACCGGTTCCTAGAAATGTTATCTCCATTAAATTCCCTCCATATACTCATATTAAATTGTATCTTAGTAATGAACAATTGTCAAATAAGTCAGCCGCTAATCAATTGTGTAATTTTACTAAAAAACATGTTGGTTATTTGTAAATTAAAAAATCCAGGTACAATAAACCTGAATTTTATTAAATAATTATTTTATTTTCGAACTAAAATGAACTTCATATATGTATATAATACATAAAGCACTAAGATGATTGATAAAATTTCAATTGCTTTTGAGGGATACTTTAATATGCTGATTCCATATTCACTGAGTAAGAATTTATTTGATAACTTTAATCCAATAGCTGTTATGACAAAAGGAAAAGTGAATGCTGAATAGCTGGGATAAAATTCTTTTGAAATCATTTTGGGCAAATATATAATTACACCGGTAATTGAAACTAAGGTTAAAAATATCAACCAACTTAATAAGAATATATTTTTTTTAGGAAATGAACTCATATAGCCTGCTAGACATAGTCCAGCAGGTGCTGTAAATATAGTTATTGTTGGCAGAGCAGGTTTTTTAATATCTTTTATTTTAACAACTCTATATAGTACTATAGGTAGTAAAACCATGTGAGATAAAAAACCAAAATAAAATAAATACTGACCTAAGACAATATTATTAAAGATAGGTGCTGTAACACTACCGACAACTATACCTACATATACAATAAAGTATGTTGGATAAACCTTTTTTATATTAAAGTTTTTTAGATGCTTATATGAAAAAATTAATAATAATACTGTATGAAGTAAGATACCAAAGTACCATGTGTTTATTGCAAATTGATTTAAATAAGGTTTTATATATGTAGATAAAATCATGATACCCATTGGAAATGTTAGTACAACACTTGCAATTATAGGATTATCAAACTCAATTAAACAGTTCTTATAGTCAAATATTAATCTCAATAAAATAAAAAGAACTAATAAACCTGAAATAATACCTAAAATGTTTTTATAAAAAATTCCATAACTAACTACTAGATTACCTAAACCAGCCAATCCAAGCATTAAACCTGTTATAGGTAAAGGTATATTTTTTATGATATTTTTCATCTTGTTCACACCTCAAATCCTATATTATACCATTTTCAATAAAGTTTTTGGCAATCCAGGCTGCTACTTCACCTGTAATTTGATAACAGTGTTCTGCCCTTTCTTTACTGTCAAAATCATCGAATTCCATAGTTAAAACTCGACAACAGGTTGAACCATACTTATTAATTATATAATCATGTAAGGCAGCATTGATAGGAAAAGATTTAGGCATATCAGCACCTGGTTTTTCTCTCCCATAAGCAAGCCCTAATGCCATTACTCCACCACTAACTGCTCCACACAAACAACCAGATTTGCCGATACCAACTGGAAATCCCGAAGCCATTTTAACTATTTCAGGTTCAAATTCTTGTCCCAATAGTTCATTAATAGTAGTTAAAACTGATTCAGAACAAAAGTAGTCTCCTCTTTTAAAATGATCTTCAGCAGTCTTTCTTACCTTTTCAATGATCTCTTGTTTTTTTTGTTCTTCCACTTTAATCACCTCTTATGTTATTTTTTTCACAGTTTTGATTATAACATAATCATGATTATAAATAAAGTATATTTATATATTTTATTAGATATATTTATAATTTAGATAATAAAAAACTCTTTATAGCTATTTTAACTACAAAGAGTTCTATTATATAATGATATTTTAATCATCTAAATTGAGTACAGACTTTAGGTTTCACTATCCAATGAAGTTAATAGACCCTTACTTTTTAAAAACTCAGCAATCTTTTTATAAACTAAAACAGTTAAAACTGAATTAATAACAGCCTTTGTTATGTTAAAAGGAATTATACCTGGTAATAACATATTTATGGTCTGTTCATACGGTATACCATAAAATATAGGGTTTAATAATATATTAGCTCCTGCCATTACTGCAGTCATTGCAATTGAGCCTGCCGCCAAGCCGAGTACTGCACCTTTTTTAGTATGATTTTTCTTGTATATATAGCCGGCAACGCCAACTAAAAGACCTGTGGCTAAAAAGTGCATGAAAGCTCCAAAAGGTCCTCCCAATCCTGTTAATGCTGCCATTAAGACAGATAGTATAAAAGTTGCACCTAATGCTGGAAGTGGTCCATATAAAAATGCAACTATCAATATTGGTATATCACCTGGTTCATAGATCAAAAATGGTAAAAACAATGGGAAACGTATTGTTAACATAAGTATTAAAGATAGTCCAACTAATACTCCGATATTTGTAATTTTTTTAATATCCATATCCTGTAATTCCTCCTAAAAAGTATTCTATAAATAGAAAATGCCCTGAATACACAGGGCATAATTACATAAATTTAATAGTTATCTTCTTTCATCCGGACTATATGTACCGTCGGTACTGGAATTTCACCAGTTCAGCGCTTGCTCGTGGACTTTACCACCGGTCTGGAATTTCACCATGCCCTGAAGACATTTTTATTTACTTTGCTCATATTATAACTAAATAGTTTTAAAATATCAAGTATTTATTTTTCAAGCAGCTCAATTTTTGTATTTGGATAAAAGAACTTTATTATCTCATCATAAGTAATACCTTCACTGGCCATACCAGCTGCTGCAGTTTGGTCCATCCCTACCGAATGTCCCCAACCTGCTCCAAATACAATCAAATCTATTAATTCATTATCTCTATAAATATTTTTAATAATAAATTTATTGCTTTTCAGTCCACCTAAAGCTCTTCTAATTGATGAGTTTTCAATTGTAATAGTTTTGTTTGCTCCTGTGATAGTAACTTCATTTACAGTACCTGTTTTGGTTCGTTTAGACACATATACCTTACTGATCCTATTTAAACCATGTCTTTGTTCTATATATTGTATATCAAGTTCTTTTATCCAGCGATAACTACTTCTTGTAGTATATTTATTATCAGAATATGAGCTTGGTTTTTCAGTAAACCATTCCTCTATTTGATAAGGATCTAAAGGAAATTCATATTCGTTATTAGTTGAAGTATCACGTGCTTTTAAGTAATCAAGCTCATTTACCCATACATTTTCACTTGCTTCAGTATAACCACCACTGTTACTACTAAATACAGCATCAATAATATTTCCATTATGAGTAATTACTTCATTTTTCGTTGCAATCGCAGCCTGTGATGTACTGCTGTGTTCATTCTGTGCTCCCCCATAGACTATACAGTGTACAGTTGCACAGAGGTCATAATCATCGCTTTTATGGCGATTTAAGCTATTTAAGATGTATGACCTTGCTACTACACTTTGAGCCTTTAAAGCTTCATTTGGCCAACTTGCAGGCATTTCGGAAGGAATAACAGATAGTAGATATGAACTTAAATCAATATAATTAACTAAATTTAAACTATTCCCAGTAACAGGATGTAAGTATATGTCACCTCTATACTGTCTTGTTTCTGAACCAGCCCAAAAGTAATTTTGTCCAAACTTAATATCATATAGGGCAAATAGGTTGTTTTCATTATTAGAACTAATCTTAATTTTCTCTGGGTTATTTATTCTCCTTATAACATTACCATCTCTAAGCACATAAAAAGAATTATTATTGTAGTTTATTTGATATTGAGAATTTTTTTCACCTTCAAATAATACTCTACCATTTTGGCTAATCATAAAGTCATTTTTAGATTGAAAACGTATACGATCTATGTTGTCCTGTAAACCAATTTTTATCTCACTATATATTTCATTAGGCTTTATATCAATAATATCAGCCCATTTAATCTCCCTTTTTAGACCGATTTCACTTACCTCATCTTTAAAATGTTGGGGATAATTTTCTTCAATTTCTTTAATTCTTGCTCGAGCTGTCTCAACATTAATTCCACTGTTTAGACTTCTTTCCCAATAACGGTGTGCTTTTAATGGTTCTTCATTTTTATCATATAATACTGCTAAATCATAATATAGATAACTCAAACTATGATCTTGATCTAATGTATTTTGATACATTTCAATTGCTTTTGTGAAGTTACCTTTTTCTTCATATAGTTTTGCAGCAGATATATAGTTTAAAACAATTTGATTATTAATACTTATACCCTTATTAAAAAACTCTAATGCAATATCACTATCATCTCTATTTTTATATAACTTACCTAAGTAATAATAAACTAATGATTTTTTTCTGCTTGATAGATCATTTTCATTATCATCCAGTAATACTAAAAGATGGTTCAATACATCAACTGCTTTATCACTTCGAGAGTTTTCATAAAGATACTTACCGTAGTAATAATTATATTCTACATTATCATTATATCTGCTATAAGCATTATCTAAAATATTATCTAATTCTTGCGGACGTTTTTTTAAATAGTCACTTACTATTGTCATATTTTTATACAAATCTAACCCATCATAACCTAAGTTATAGAGTTCAAGATAAGTATCCATTGAACTGCTGTAGTTGCCTTCATAGAATAGGTCCTGTGCTTTAGTAAAATATTTCTTATAATCTATCTCTTCTTTTACTTCTTCTACATTTTCTGTTTGGTCTTGATTTGTATTGTTAACTTCTGTAAATTGTTTTGTTTGATTACCGTTTCCCTCAACATATTTATTCAATAAAGGACGGTAATTATGATATAAATAGGGAAGAGAAATACCTATTATAAATGCAAATATTAAAATTATTACAACAGTTGTTTTTTTCATTTATATAAATCTCCTTATTGTTATGTTATATAATAGATTCTATATTAAAAAAGTATTCCCTGCAAATAAAAAAAGTGTGACCTTAAAAGCCACACTCTTAATTATTATTATATTTTTTTATTAATGTTCCATACTAACTTCTTCAAGCTTTTCTTCTTTAACACTTTTACCAAATACTTTAACTATAATATAAAGTACAACTATACCAACTGGAAGTGTTATTAAAGGTGAAACTCCAAATCCAGATGGTAAAAATCCAAATAATGCAGCAACTGCAGCAACTGTTAATGCATAGGGTAGTTGAGTTGAAACGTGGTCCATATGATCAACACCTGAAGCTGTAGATGACATAATAGTTGTATCTGAAATTGGTGAACAGTGATCACCCATTACAGCTGCAGTTAATACAGCACCAATTGCTGGAAGCATTGGGGAACCAATATTATATGCTAAAGGTATCGCAAGGGGCATTACAATTGCTACTGTTCCCCAAGAACTACCAATTGTAAAGGCTATAAATGCTGAAATTACAAATAATAATACGGGAATTAAAAATCCAGGTAAGTTACCTTCAAGTAGTCCTACTAAAAAGTCAGCAGTACCTAAATCATCTGTAATTCCACCAATAGACCAGGCTAATAATAAAATCATTGTAGCAATAAACATCGATTTTGCACCATCAATCCAGCTGTCAACAACAGCTGAAATATTTAAGATACCTTTAAGTAGTGCAAATAATCCTGCTGTTAGTCCACCGGCAAATGATGCCCAAAGTAAAACAACACTTGCATCTGCATCACCAAATGCATTTTGTATACTAACATCAGCTGCCATTCCTCCACCATTGTACCAGAGGCCAAATACTGTAACTAATATTACTACTACAATAGGGAAAAATGCATCAATAATTGAAAATGAAGCCCCTTCTGGTTTTTCAATTTCTTCTAATTCTTTGGAAACCATAGGATTTGAACCCGGTCTTAAAGACTGACCAGTTGTTCTTGCTCTATGTTCTGCAGTATACATTGGTCCAAAGTCTTTCATTGTATAAATTATAATTAAGGCAAAAACAAGTGCAAAAATAGAATAAAACCTATAAGGGATTGTCTGTACAAAGGTTCCATATGCACTTGCTTCAATTCCTAAATTTTGAAAACCGTCATTTATAACACCAACTTCAAAGGCTATCCAGGTTGATATTGGAACAATACTGGAAACTGCTGCTGCAGTTAAGTCAACAATAAAAGCTAATTTTTCTCGTGATACGTTCATATTATCAGTAATAGGTCTCATAGTGTTACCAACAATTAAAGTATTTGCATAATCATCAAAAAAGATTAATACACCCATTGACCAGGTAACTAAAAGAGTATTCCTAATTGATTTAGCCTTTTTGGCAACATACTCTCCAATTGCAAGTACTCCACCTGCTCTATTGATTATACCAATCATTCCACCCATAGAAAGTAAGAATATTATAATACCTGCATTCCATGAATCTGCTAATGAACCTAACACATAATTGTCTAATGTACTTACAAAACCAGCAAGGGGGTTATAGTTAGATAATATAACTGCCCCTGAAAAAACTCCAATAAATAACGAAATAATAACTTCTTTACTCCACCACGCTAATATAATTGCTAACAGTGGTGGTATAAGTGATATAATACCATAGTTCTCCATACTTAATACCTCCATTTTTATATATCTTATTATTTTTATTTAATTTTTTTTACTATAAAATAACAAAACCCAGCGGGATTTCCGCTGGGTGTAAATTCTTTAAACACCAGTAGAAACCACCTCCTCTTTTACTTTTGATAAGATAGCTCAACATTGAAATACGAGTAATATTTCAATGACAGTCCTGTATATCTTATATACAAGCCCAGCCTTTAAGATCTAGAACCATAGAAATTAAAAGCTTCGGCAAAACTTCCTTTCACTATTTATAAGGGTTCATATTAACAAATAGTTACTGATAAGTTTTGCGCCTCTACCTCACCTGGTTAAAGATGAGGTAATTTCAAATATTTAATTTTAAATTAGTATACAATAGATATATTTGTCTGTCAAGTAATTTGATAAAATTAATCAGAATTTCTTAATATTTAAATTAAAGTATATCACTAGCAATTTTTGCAACCTCAGATCTTTCACCTTTTTGTAACATTATATGACCTGCAATTTGTTGATCGCGAAAGTGGTTTGCAACCTGAGAAACACCATTATTTATTTTATTTAAATATGGATTATCAATCTGGAATGGATCTCCAGTTAGAATAATTTTAGAATCTTTTCCTGCTCTAGTTAAAATGGTTTTAACCTCATGTTTAGAAAGATTTTGTGCTTCATCAATAATTATATATTGATTAGGTATTGAACGCCCTCTTATATAGGTAAGGGCTTCAATTTGAATAAAATCATTTTCTATTAACTGATTAATTGATAAATATGATCCTTTGTTACTGTGAATAATTAGATTTAAATTATCTAATATGGGCTGCATCCATGGTTCTAACTTTTCTTCCACAGAACCTGGTAAAAAACCAATATCTTTGCCCATTGGTATTACTGGTCTAGCAATTAATACTCTGTCATAGAGTTTATCATCTATAACTTTTTTTAATCCAGAAGCTAAAGCAAGTAATGTTTTTCCTGTTCCCGCTTTACCTGAGATTGTAACCACTTTAATATCATCATTTAATAGAAGTTCTAAAGCAAATTTTTGTTCTCTATTTAAAGGAGTAATACCCATTGGTGCTTTTTTATCAAAAATTAAGGGAACTAATTTCTTTCCATCAAATCTACCTAAAGCACTTTTGCTGCTGTCATCTAGTGTGGAGAGTTGAAACATCTGATTAGGATACAACTTTTCAAGATCTTCATCAAGTAATTCTGGATTAAGTTCATTTTCTTGATAAAACTTATCTATTAGTTCTGCCTTTACATTAATTTCTATAAAACCATCATACAGTTCTTCTCCATTTATTCCATTACCCTTATGATCGGTAGCTTCAATATCAAAGGCATTAGCTATAAGTCTTAAGTTTATATCATTTGAAACCATTATTACCTTTTTTTCTGGGTTTTCTTCTACTAAGTTTATTGCAGTAGTTAATATTCTATTATCATATTTAGTTGCACTTAAATGTGGTGGTAGTTTAAGTTCTTTTTTATCAATAACTATTTTAAATTGACCACCATTTTCTAACTCTATACCATTATTTAACTTACCCTTGTGTCTTAGTTCATCTAATATACGAGAGGTCTCTCTTGCATTATATCCAATATCAGAGGTTTGCTTTTTTTGATTATCTAATTCTTCTAAGACAGCTAATGGAATAATTACTTCATCATCCTGATAATCAAAAATAGCTCTAGGGTCATCTAATAATACATTTGTATCTAAAACATATATTTTATTCATTAATTATACCCCTTTCTATTACCATAATGTTAACTGGGTTTTATCATCATGAGTTCTTGTTAACTTATCACCTTTTAGTGATTGAATATAAAACTCACTGGCAAAAACTTTTGTTCCTTCAGCTAAATGCCCTCCATAACAGCTTCCATCTTCATCTGCTAAAACAATATGGGCATGTATAAATCTTTCACCTTCAAGGTAAGATATATTACCAATACAACTTACAATCTCCATTTCCCGATCAAATGTCATATATTCATACTGATTTGTATCTTGGTTATAAAAACCAATTTTAGCATTTTGTACAGCACCAATAACCTTTATAACACCAGTATCAATTTCATTTTCATTGATAACTTCGGTTAGTTTTTCTAATAGGTCATCATCTTTGTCTAACCTACCCATATATACTTGGTCTATATCATACTTCTTTAACATCATCTTCCCCCTTACGGCATCTTGTTTTTAACTCTTTCTAAGTTTACCTCGGCTTTTTTATAGTTTGTATCTAGTTCAAGTGCCTTTTCATAATAACTAACTGCTTGTTCATATTGACCTAGGTTTTCATAAATTATTCCAGCATTATTATAAACATAAGGTACAGTTGGACCTATTTCAAGAGCATTGTCTATAGCTTGTTTAGCAGATTCAAATTCCCCTTGATGGATATATGATAAAGCTAAATTATTGTAAACATAAAAGTTGTCATCACTTAGTTTAATAGCCTCATTAAACTTATCAACTGCCTGATCAAATTCCCTTTTATCCATATGGATTAATCCTAATAGATTATATACCTGTTCATCTACAGAAGAAAAGTTTTGTGCCTTAAGTAAAACATCATATGCTTTATCTTTTTGGTTGTCATTATAGTATGCACGACCTAAATTAACCAACAGATTATATGAATCACCTTTAATTTCTCTTGCATAGTTAAATGAATCAATAGCTAAACCATACTGATGAAGTTTAGTATAACTTAGACCTAAATAAAAGTTTGATAAATAGTTATCAGGATTTTCAGCTGCATAACTTGTTAGATGATCAATAGCATTTTGATAATTACCGTTATTGTATGCTTCAATACCTGAATTCAATAAATTTTGCGCAGATGTTGAAATAGAAAATATTAAAATTAATATAGCAGTTAAATAAATTATCTTTTTAAATTTTTTCATCTTGTTTACCCTCCTTTAATTTTTTGATAGTAATCACAGTATACACTTATCTCACAGTTTTCACATAGCGGATTCCTTGCTTTACATACTTCTCTTCCATGAAATATCAACCAATGATGAAACTTTGTCCAGTACTTCTTAGGAATAGCCTCCATAAGCCCTTGTTCAACTTGATCTGTTTTTTTTGTATCAACTAAACCTAATCGGTTTGAAACACGAAATACATGTGTATCAACAGCAATTGTTTTATGTCCAAAAGCATTTGCCAAAACTACATTAGCAGTTTTTCTGCCAACACCTGATAGTTTAATTAAATCTTTTCTAGTTTTTGGAACTTCACCATTAAATTCATTTAAAATAATCTTACTTGTTTTTATAATATATTTACTTTTATTTTTATAAAGACCAATAGTTTTAATTTCTTTTTGAAGTTCTTTATTAGTTAATTTTGCAAAATCTTTTGGCCTGGGATATTTTTCAAAAAGTGTTTCAGTTACCTTATTTACCTGAACATCTGTTGTTTGTGCAGACATGATTGTAGCTATCAATAGTTGAAATGAACTATTAAAGTTTAAAGCTGTTTCTGGTTTAGGGTACTTTTCTTTGAAGTAATTTATCAGTTCTTCGACATTTTTTGCCAAAAAAACAACTCCTTTCTGGAAATATTGCTAGATTAATGTTAAAATACTTTTGAGTATCTAAAAAAATTATATCATAATTAATATATATATTGAAATTTTGGAGGTAATAAAATGAATATTGGAATTGATATCGATGGTGTTATAACAAATGAAAAACAAGGTCAGGAAAATATCTGGTTAAGGTCATTAAACAACTACTTTGAAAACAAAATTACCAGAAAAAAAGATGTATACAACTTTTCTGAAGCATATGATATACCTTTAGAAGATTTAAGAGACTTTATTAATAATAAAATTCATGAAGTATACTCAACTGTAGATGTTTTCCCTAATGCAAAAAAGATAATTGATAAAATTAGAAAAAATCAACACTCAGTATACTTAATAACTGCTCGACATAAAGAGTTTAGGCCGCTAACAATAAAATGGCTTGAGCAGCACAATATTAACTATGATTATCTTTTTCACGAAGATCAAAAAGCTGATCTTGCAGTTGAAAAAAATATAGAACTATTTATTGAAGATAACCAATCAAATGCTAAATCAATTTTAGAAAAAGATATTCCTGTAATTTTAATGGATAAGTATCATAATAGAGAATTAAATGATAACAATGAGATTTACCGTGTTCATAACTGGAAACAAATTGAAAAAATACTGGATAAAAACTTCAAAGTTTTTTCTAAATAGTCTTATTTTTTCCTATAAACACTTCCACCAATAAACTCTCTTAAAATAGAAGTTTTTGGAATATCTTCAAAAGGCATTGTTTTAAAACAATATAGAACTTCTAACAATCTTTGGGCTTCATAGTAATAGAAATTATCCTTATCTATCTCCTTTAATAAAGGCAAAGCACAATTTTTTAATACTGAGAGTTCATATATTAAAGCAGAATTAAACATAACATCTGCATTTTCCTGGTAGGGGTAGATATTTTCTTCTTCTCCCTTCCTTACTCTCTCCCACATTTCTAAAGTATCATTTGCAGTATGTCCTCGGTATAGGTTATCTCTAACAATTCTTCTAAAAAGTCTTGTATCTGAAGTGGGAATTCTGTTTTGTTTATCTATATTTAACTGTGTTAAAGCACTTATAAATATTTTGTATTTATGATCATCAGGAATAAATTCAGTTAATTTATTATTTAAACTATGAATCCCTTCAATTAAAATTGGTTGATCTGACTTTAATTTTAATACTGTATCACTATCTTCTCTTATACCTTTTTTAAAATTAAATACAGGAAGTCTAACTTCCTCTCCTCTCATTAACTTTACTAAATGATCATTAAAAAGCTCTAAATTAATAGCTTTTAATGATTCAAAGTCAAAGTTTCCGTCTTCATCTATTGGTGTCTTATCTCTATTTACAAAATAATCGTCAGTTGAAATTGAAACTGGTTTTAAACCATTAATTCTAAGCTGTGTTGACAATCTTTTTGTAAATGTAGTTTTACCTGATGAAGAAGGGCCTGCTATTAAAATGATCCGTTTCATCTCTTTATGTGAAGCTATTTGATCTGCAATATTTGCAATACCTTTCTCATGTAATCCTTCTGAAATTCTGATTAATTCACCAAAATCGTTTTTTTCTATTTGTTCATTTAAATCAGGTACAAAACCTACATTAAGGATATCTCCTAATTTTTCATAGTCATAGAAGATGTCTGCTAATTTAGGCTGTTCTATAAAATCTCTGACTTCATAAGGCTCATGTGCGTATGGGTAAAGCATAACAAAGCCTGGAAAATGATAGTGTAAATGAAATTTATCTAAGTGTCCTGTAGAAGGCACTAAGGGATAATAATAGTAGTTATAATAACCGTCTAGTTCATATAAGATTACATTCTCAATATTTTTTTGTTCTATAATTCTAACCTTTTCTATATTACCCTGTTCTTTAAGAATTTTTAACCCTTTTTCTCTAGAAACAACCATAGATTTGATTGGATAGTCTTTTTTGACGATTTCTTTCATTTTATCTATTATTGTTTGTAGTTCATCTTTACTTAATACTTTATTATCGCTCAATTCACAGTAAATTCCATTACTTAATGAATGTTCAATATTTAAAATTTCGTCTCCATATATCTCATAAACTGCTTTTGCCATTAACATAAACAAACTTCTTTTATATAATCTATTACCTGCTCTGCTCTCAAGTGTTACAAAGTTAATTTCACAGTTTGAATTAATTTTTTGATGTAAGTTAAGTAACTCATTGTCTATTTTAACACCAATAATTTTTTCTTTATCTTTAAGATTAATTTCATCAATAAAATCCAAAACCTTAGTACCTGATGAAACTTCATATTCATAATCTTTATACTTTACTGTTGGCATTATCTCACTTCCTCTTTTAAAATATTTTCTATATCAATTTCACTTTCATTTTCTATCATTTCTTTTATATCATCTAAATTAAACCCCAAACTTATATATGCTTTAAATGCATAGTATCTAATGATTGGAGAATTATCATTTATTTTTTTAATTAGAACTTTTTTATACTTTTCATCCTTTTTTTCATTATTTATAAGGGCTATTAAAGCATTCCTTTGAATAGTTCTCATACCACGCCAGCTTAAAGCAGAGTTTAGCCATTTTTTAGGAAAACTCTTTTTATTATAATTCAATATTTTAGTAATATTTCCTTTTATTTTTGGCTTTAATTCTTTATGTAATTTTTTTGGTATGTCTTTATTATATGGACAAACATCCTGACATCTGTCACAACCCCATATTGAATTGCCTATTAAACTCTCTTGTGTTTTATCTAATATACCCTTAACTTGTGTTAAACTGCTTCTACAAGTCCTATAATTAAGATAATATGGTGTATTTAAAGATCCGGTAGGACAGTTATCTATACAAGCTGTACAACTACCGCATTTGTTTTCAGCTTTATTGTCATACTTTAATTTCTTATTTATAAATATTTCTCCTAAAAAAAGATATGAACCAAGATTTTCATTAATTAGTAAGGTGTTTTTACCAATCCATCCCAAACCAGCTTGTTGGGCAAACACCTTTTCTAAAACCGGGGCATTGTCAACAAAGTAACTAAATTTTAAATCTTTATAGAAATTCTTCAAAACAGATACTGCTTTTTCCATTTTTTCTTGGAAAACATTATGATAGTCTTCTCCCCTGGTATAATATGAGATATATCCATCACTATTATCATTATCATCCCAGGCATAAGAAAGCCCTAATACAATCACACTTTCTGCAAAGGGAACAAAACTTTTAGGATTTAATATACTTTCAATATCATGATGGACAAAAGGTGGAAGATCATCATTATTATGTCTTTTTATAAAGTTTTTTATTAAGTTTTGATCTAATTCAGGTTTGGTAAAACCTATAAGATCAAAACCAACTTCTTTTAATTCTTTTTTTATTAATTCACTTTTATTAGTCATATTCACCACTTCTTTTAAAATATTTAAAAAAGGGATCTGATTATAATAAATAATCAGACCCCCTTGTATATTTAAGTATTTAATCTTCTTTTTTCTTTGATTTCATTGCTCTTCTTAAAGTAACAAAAAGACCTCCATATAGTATAACACTAGCAAGAATCAATGTAACAATTGCTGATCCACTCATTATATTACTCCCTTCTATATACTTATTTTAGACCTCTGTATCGTCTAAACCTCTTTGGCGTGAAAGTACAAATGATGCAACGATCAATAATCCAATAACACCTATCCAACCGCCGTAGAGTAGATATTTAAATTCATAGCCACCGTAATTTGCTGTAATATCTTTAAATAATTCACTAACAAGTAAGACTGTTAAAACAATTGGAGTTACATATTTAATCATAACATCCCACCAACTACCGAACTGATACTCTGATACCGAGTTAAAGTAACCTCTTAACTCTTTTGGTTTATAGTACCAACCGATAATTATCGATTCAGCCAGTCCAGCAACTACTAATCCATAAGTATTAACATAATGATCAACTATGTCTAACCAGTATAATCCTGCCCTTGTAGCAAATAAAAGTCCGACTATAAATAGGAATAAACTATAATAAAGTGTAACAGTTCTTTTCTTTCCTCCAAATTTATCTTTTATACCGGCAACCCCAGCTTCTACAATTGAGAATGCCGAGTCAATACCTAATGATAATAACATTGCGAAGAAAACAAAACCAAATAATCCGACAACAAATGCGCCTCCAGGCAACAATGAAATCGCATTTGGATAAACAACAAATGCCAATCCTACTCCAGCTGTAGCAACCTCAGAAATTGGTACTCCCTGAGTTTGAGCCATATAACCTAATGTACCAAACACTGCAATACCAGCCATGAAACTAATACCTGAGTTCGCAAAAACAGTTATAAGAGCATTATTAATTATATCGGAATCTTCAGGCATATAACTAGCATAAGCAATCATAATACCAAAACCTAAACTAAGTGTAAAGAACACCTGGGAATAGGCATCAATCCAGACACTAAGGTTAGTGAGCATTGAAAAGTTTGGTTCTAAGAAATAATTTATTCCCTCAACTGCTCCTGGAAGTGTTACCGCTCTAATAAGCAAGATACCCATTAATATAATCGGTAAAGGTACTGTAATTAATACAACCTTACCTACACTTTGAGCACCATTTCTTAATATAAAATAAATTACAACCCATGTAATTACTAATCCAATAAGTACTGGTGTTGAAAAACCACCTAAATCACCGGGTCCAGAAGATATCTGTAAAACTTCTTCATAAAAATATGCTCCAGCATCTTCTGCCCATCCTAAAGTAAATGATCCTGCTAAAAAGTCCCAGGCCCAGGCCATTACACCTGCATAATAACTGGTGATTATTGTACCGGAAATTACTGCCCACCAGCCAAAGCCTTCAAACTTTCTTGCAACTTTTCCTAATGCACCTGGTGCACCACGCTGAGTTTTCTGTCCCATTGTAAATTCAAGGACGATTAAAGGTATACCGGCTGTTAAAAGTGCTATAAAGTAAGGAATTAAAAAAGCTCCCCCTCCATTTGAATAAGCCATATACGGAAAACGCCAGGCATTACCTAAACCAGCTGCAGAACCAATTGCAGCAAGTACGAAAGCTGCACGATTACTCCATCGATCTCTTTTTTCTAACACTACTATCTACTCCTTTCTTCTCTTAGCATTTTAATATTTAGTTGATTGAAAATAATAATGAAATGAAATTCTACTCTGCTCCTATTTACTCATATATCAACTCCCTTCATTCATTATTTCTTGTGATTATAACACCAATCATAATACTTTTCAAGAAAATCAATCAAATTTATTTTTTTATCTTCTTTATTAATATTTTCACATGATTTTTATTCTTAAATAAACTATTGTACTGTTTAATAATATCATTGATTTTAATATCTCTCATTGTATCTAAAATATTAAGATAGTTATAGTTTAAATTACTGTATTTTATTATCTGAGAAGAAAGATTCTCAAATGAATTCAAAGAACGAAAGTACCTTCCTATATACTTATTTTTTATAATTTCGAACTCTTTTTCATCATAATTATTTCCCCAATTATTTAAAATATTTTCTATACCACTTATTGTTTCATTAATTTGAGAAGTTTCTGCATAAATTTTTGCAAATCCCGTATTTTTTTCTCTCATATAATTAAAAGAAAAGTTCTCATCAATTAAGTTTTGATTATATAAATCATGATAGTTACTACTGCTTTTTCCAAAGATCATTTCCATAGTCATATTTGTAACCATATCCTGTTGTATAATTTTCAAGTTATCCCTATAAGGATTGTCTTCTTTAAAGCCTATACTAACAATAGGTCTTGATATACTCATTGCTAGATCTTTTTCCTTTATTTTGATCCCTTTTGGTTCTTTTGGATATATTTTTTTATAATTAATTTTATTACTAACAAGTTTTGAATAGTTATCTTCAACCCAGTCAAACAATTTATTGGGACTAATTTTACCAATTACCACTAGTGTCATATTATTTAGACTATAAAACTTTTCAAAAAATTTTATTAAAATACTTTTGTTAATCTTTGATATGCTTTCAGGTGTACCTGCTATATTTTCTTTTATAGGATACTTAAAAAACATAGATTGTAACAATTGATAAAATGACTGCCAACCCGGGCTGTCTTGATACATATTTATTTCTTGATTTATTACATTTTTTTCATGATCAATTCGTTCTTTTTCAAAATGAGGATTTAATACAAAATCAAAAAGATATTTTAAAGACAAATAGAAATCACTTGTAGTGTTAAAATAATAGTTAGTATTATTAAAACCAGTATAAGCATTTACACTACTTCCAATTTCAGAAAACCTATCAATAATACTACCTTCTCTATTTTCAAATAACATGTGTTCCATAAAATGTGCAATACCTTTAGGGTACTGCTGAATTTTGTTGTTTTTATCTTCAATTTTTAAATCCACAGAACCTACATCTACAGAAAGTATTGCCTGTTTTTTATTATACTTATTACGTGGTATAAGAATAACATTAAGCCCTGAATCAAACTCTTTTTCATAGTATTCTTCATTTATACTTTCAAATTTTTTATATATCATTTTGTGCACTTCCTGGTTTAAGTAAAAAATGAGTAGTAAGTTCAACTTTTTTTGCCACTTCAATAATATCTTCTCTTTCAACTTGTTTAATTGAATTAATTACATAGTTTAAAGAATCCTTTTTACCATTTATTAGTCCCAATAAAAAAGCATCTACTATACTGTGGTTGTTATCACTTAATGTCTTATATCTGTTGATTAGTTTCTTTTTAGACCAGTTTAAATTTTTATCATCAAATTTACCATCAGACATTTCTGTAAGCTTTTCTCTAATAATATCTTTTACAGTCTGATAGTCTTTAATGTCAATTCCAGCATTAATTAAAATCAAACCCTTTGTAGACTCTAATCTGGTATTTATATAGTATGCTAAGCCACGCTCTTCTCTTATAGTACTAAATAGTTTTGAATGGCTAAAACCACCCAGCATACCGTTATATACTATCAAGGCAAAGTATAGGGGATGATTTCTTGTAATTGGAACTCTGATTCCAGCACAAAGTTTGGACTGGGTAACTTGGTCTTCTTCTTCAATCTCTATATTCTCAAATCCATCAACTTTTAATGTAGTATTGTTGATCGGAAGATTTTTATTGCGTTCATAACTAAATTTGTTATTAACATATTCATAAACATCTTTATGATTACCAACATCACCAATAACAAAAATTTCGATAGGGCTTTCTTTTAATACCTTTTTAAAATACTGATAAAGATTTTCATTAAGGCTTTTTTCTAGGCCTTTTAATGTTCCCAGAGTGTAGAGGGAAAAGTCCTCCCCTCTACACATTTCCTGGTAACATCTTTCTATAACATAACTATTTTTATCATTCTTTAATGATAGAATTTTCTCTTCAAGAAAATTATGACCTTTGTCGATAAATTCCTTTTTATAGTCTCCATCTTCTAAAAGAGGATTAAAAAGCATTTCAAAGAGGAAATCAACTGAACTTTTTAGAAGATTTTCTTTGGTGTTAACAAACTTATCATTAATAACTTCAATAGAAAACCTTAAAAGTTGATTTTCACCTCTTCTGGCCACTGATACATTTAAGTCTGCACCATATAGAGCATCTAATCTTTTTGAAATATCTAAGTTTGTAGGATATTGATTAGTCCCTCTATATAATATATAGGGTATCAGAGCATTTTTAGATACATCTGTTTCATCATTTAAAGGCCTTATTAGATCAATTTGTATATAGTTTGTTTTGAACTTATCAGTATTATTTATATATACATCTATATCATTTTCTGTTTTATATTCATTAAATTTACTTGCTTTTAACATATTACATTCCCTTCAACTTATTGTACTACTTCTTGTTCTAATTTTTCACTAGTATTTTTAAGTTCTTCAAGTATTTGATTTAAACGTTCTAAGCGTTCACCATACTCCTGCCATTCTCCTTGTCTTAATAAATCTTGAGCTTCCTGATATACTTCAAATGCTCTTGTAGCAAGCCCTTTTATATTTCCAGGCAGTTCAGTATCTAAACCAGGAATAGCTTCATCAGTTGTTTGAACTTCGCCTTCTTCACCTTCCTGTACACCAAATACTGCTTCAAGTGCTTGTTCAAGATTTTCACGCATTACAATCTGTCCACCATAAGCAACAATTACTCTTTTAAGTTCAGGTAATTCACTGGTTTCAGCCTGTAAGTATAGAGGTTCTACATAAAGTATTGATCTCTCAATAGGTATTACTAATAGGTTACCTCTAATTACACGTGAACCTCTTTGACTCCAAAGACTTAACAGTTGTGAAATATCTGAATCCTGATCAATCCTGGACTCAATTTGGCTAGGTCCATATACTAAAGTGTCTTTTGGGAATTGGTAAAGTATTAATTCACCGTAATTATCACCATCTGAACGACCAGCCATCCATGATATCATATTATTTCTTGTAGCAGGTGTAAATGGAAGCATCAAGATGAATTCTTGGTCATCACTTCCAGGTAAATTACTAGTTATATAATATGGTTCCATTTTAACTGTATTTCCAGCATAGTTCTCATTTGGTACATTCCACAAGTCTTCTTTATTATAAAAGACTAAAGGATCTTTCATATGATATGTGGCATAAAGATTCAGCCTGAATTCTAAATAGATCTTTTGGATACCTTATATGTGCTCTTAAATCTTCCGGCATTTGATCTCCATCAACAAAAATATCCGGGAAGATCTTTTGATAGGTTTTTGCCAAAGGATCACTATCATCAATTACATAAAAGTCCATATCACCATTATAGGCATCTATTACAACCTTTACTGAGTTTCTAATATAGTTAACTGAGTTATTAATTGGTTCTGAATAGGGATATCTGTTTGTTGTTGTATAAGCATCCTGTATCCAATATAGCTTTCCTTCTGAAACAACTAAATAAGGATCACTATCATACTGTAAAAATGGAACAGCTTTTCTTACTCGCTCATTAATATTTCTGTAATACATGATTCTACTATCAGTATTAATATCACTATTTAGCATAAACTTAAGATTATTGAACCTTAAAGCATAAATAGCTTTCTTGAAAAATCCACCCATTGGTACTCCACCATTACCATCATAATTTACATATATATTATTATCACCCTGTGGATAATGAAATTCAGTAGAATCAGTATTAGCAATTACATAGTTATCTGTTTTTTCACCATAATAGATAGAATTGTTATTTAATTCTATATTAACATTGACTTTTGTAGGGATATCCTGCATGAAAAACTCAGGCATTCCTTCAGAAGTTAATCTATTAGAAGGGCTCATTACTACCCCATAACCATGAGTATACTTTAATTTCTGATTAATCCAGGTTTGAGCCTGACCAGATAGTAAGTCCTGGTTCATCTCACGGGCTGATAACATAACCTGTCTATACTCACCATCAATATTATATCTATCAACATCTACATTTTGAAATTGATAGTACTGTCTTAATGACTGAATCTGATTATAGGTTGTAAGAAGTGGTCTTGGATCCCATAATCTGATGTTTTTAATTGTTTCACTATTTTTTTCTAAGTCCTCTGTAGTAAGTCCATTGTCTACATTAAAGTCAGTTTGTTCAATATTATCTAAACCATAAGCCTTTAAGGTCATCTCAATATTATAACCTATATATTCATCTTCACGGTTTATTTCATTTGGTTCAACCTGGAATCTTTGGACAAATCCAGGATATATTCCACCAAATATTAATGAAGTTACTAACCAAATTCCTAATCCCCAGGCAAGTATCTTGTAATTTTTTTTAAATAGACTGACTAACAAACCTACTGCTACAGCTATTGCAATGAAAAATAATATTTTTAAACCTAATAGATTTGCATTTATATCAGTATAACTTGCTCCAAATGCTACTCCTCTTGGAGAATACAATAATTCATACATTGCAATTCTATAATCCCAGGCTTTTAAAAGTAAAAAGCCGGATAATAATATTGTAATATGGCTTTTAGCCCGGTTGGATAACTTCATTTTCATCTCTGAGAACGAACTTATTCCAGAAGCAATAAAGTAGATTACTCCAACCACCACAATAGTTAGTATTATTAACACCATGGCCATCTCTTTAATAAAACTATAAAATGGTAAACTAAACACATAAAATGCTATATCTCTACCAAAGATTGGGTCTGTAGTTCCAAATGGAGTTTGGTTGAAATATTTTAAAACTATTTTCCAAAGCTCAGCACTTACAGAACTAAATAAAAATCCTAAAACTATACTTACAGCAAGATAAATCCAGTTTAGTTTCTTTTTAGTTAACCAGTTTAAAAAGTTTTTGTTTCCATCTTTAAATAAAGACTCAACATTTTCACTTTCTACTCTTTCTTCATTAAAGTACTTATTAAATATTTTCTTTGTAAAAGAAAGGTTAACATAAACAAATACAGCAAAGACTAGACCAATTAGAATTCTTAAGCCGAAATTGGAGAAAAACATTAATAAGAATGCTTGTAGATAACCTACACTATCAAACCAGGCCCATTCTGTAAAGAAATTGGCACCTGTAAAGACTGCAATTAATAATGCAACTAAAATTATAATGAATGATGTAAAAATATATCTAAATCCTTTTTTCAATTAAAACACTCCCTTCTAGAGGTACTTCTTTGAAATTTTATTTATATTTTTATATACTTCTTGTTCATCGATCGTTATTAACTTCCTGTTTTCCATAAGAACTTCACCATTTACAATCACAGTATCTACATCACCACCATTACCAGCGTAGAATATATTTGATAGATAATTATAGGAGGGATACTGGTGTGGTATATTTTTAGTATCTATTAATACCAGATCAGCCAGATAACCTTCCTTGATTTCACCTAAATTTGAATAACCTATAATTTGAGCTGCATTTAAGGTTAACATTTTTAAGTTGGCTTCAATCGGTAAAACTCTAGGATCTCCGGTTGATACTTTTTGTAAATAAGAACCTATTCTTGCTTCTTCAATTAAATCCAAGTTATTATTACTAGCAGCACTATCAGTTCCATATGAGACATTTATATCATTATCTAATAGTTCACTTATAGGAGCAATTCCACTGCTTAACTTCATATTACTTGATGGATTATATACAACCCCCACATTTTTCTTTTTAAGTAATTTAATATCCTTATCATTAACATAGACACAATGTGGAGCAATAATATCATTATCTAATAAACCGATATCTTCCAATAGTTGAACTGTAGTTGTATTATAATTATCTTTTATTATATTAACCTCATCTTCTGTTTCACTAACATGAATATTAACTAAAAGATCATTTTCTAAAGCAGCATTACTAACTTCTTTTAAATATTCTGGAGTACAGGTATAGGCAGAATGTGGTGCCATACAGGTCTTAATTCTTCCCTCTGCTTTGTTATTATACTCTAAAGCAAACTCTAATGAATTGTTTAGACCTTCAAGACCGTCATTTTCTTCTATTAGACCCTCACCCAAAACAGCTCTTATACCAGATTTCTCAACAACTTCTGCTACTTTATCCATGTGAAAATACATATCAGTGAAGGTAGTGGTTCCGGTTTTGATCATTTCTAAAACCGCTAACATAGCTCCCCAATATATATCTTTTTCAGTTAGTTTTGCTTCTGCTGGCCATATTTTATCTTTCAACCATTTATCTAAAACCAAGTCATCAGCATAACCTCTTAAAATTGACATTGAACTATGAGTATGATTATTTATAAGACCAGGTAAAACAACTTTATTCCTACAGTCAATAATTTTATCAAAATTATGCTTATCTATATCAATCTCTTTTAGTATTTTATCAATTTTACGATCAGTTATTATTACATGATTAAACATATTTAAATCTTGGTTTGGACTATATATTTCTTTAATATCTTTTAATAAGATACTCATCTTTTATCTCCTCAAGTTTAAAGACTTTTATACGCGTTTCTGATATAATCTAAAGCTGAGATAATATTTAATGGAATAACAACATAATATAAAAGCATATCAATAAATGTTAGGTCTAATAAACTTGCTGCAATTGCAAAGTACAACAAAAAAACTGAAGATTTTCCCAAAAGAGTAGGTTTTATTAAATCTCTACCCATTAAATACATTATTCCAGAACCAAATAATACAAAAACCTCTCTAGTTAATAATGTTATAGAGATGATCTTAGGAATTACATTCATATAGATTAAGACAACTAAAATACTGATTAATGTTAATTTATCAGCTAATGGATCCAGAAGTCTTCCTAAGTCTGTTACCATATTATATTTTCTAGCTAGATAACCGTCAAAAAAATCTGTAAGACCAGATATAGAAAAAATAATACCACTTATTATATATTCTCCTTTAAGGAAAAAATATAAATAAACTGGTATTAACAGTAATCTAACTACAGTTAACATATTAGGATAATTGAATATCATATAGACCTCCCGGCTGTCATATACTATTTATTAAAATCATCTTCGGTAAGAAACTTCCCATTTTCAATTGCTTTGTTAATAATATTATAATTCCTATCAAATTGAACATCAATAATAACATTATTATAACATTTATCACAAACAATTACTTTATGTATCTGATATTCACCTTCTACATTATCATCATAATTTTTTTGAATATCATAACCTTTTCTTAAAACAATTCTCATCTTATTACCACATTTATTATCTTCAATATATAAGTTAACAATCTTAGAATCAGAGGAAGGTGTGAACATTTTTTTGAACTTATCAAATATACCCATCTAAACAACCTCCATACTTTTATTTTGAATTAATTTAGATAAAAATATGCCATGAGTTCCTTAATTGGAAAACTCATGACATATTATCAATGATATTATCCTTTATTCACTATCTTCAGAATATTCGGCTGTATCAATCATTCTATTTGATAGCTCACTATCTAACATAAAGATACCATGTCCGGAATCTCCAATTCTTTTTAACTTATTAACTATTTCATCTGCAGAAGCTTCTTCTTCAACCTGTTCATCTATGAACCATTTCAAGAAAGAAGCAGTTGCATGATCTTTTTCTTCAAGAGCTAAATCATATAAATTATTGATTCTTTCAGTTACCTTTGTTTCGTGTTTATATGCTTCTTCAAATACTTTAGTGGGTGATTCCCAATCATTTTTTGGGGTTTCAATTCCATCTAATTTTACTCTTCCACCACGTTCATTAATATAGTTAAAGAATTTATGAGCATGTAAAAGTTCTTCTTGAGCTTGTACATGCATCCAGTTTGCAAATCCAGTTAAATCTTGATCTTCAAAATAAGCTTCCATTGCATAATATAAATAACCAGAGTAAATTTCTGCATTTATCTGTTCATTTAATTGTTCTTCCATTTTCTTGCTTAACATTAATATCCCTCCTAATAATAATTCCTATTCATATTTAAATTATAACTTAATTTGCTATTTATTGCAAGAATTCCAAATCCTGATTTTTTAAAGGATTACGTCTTTTTAAAAACTGTATTAACGGGTATCCTAAAAGGAATACAACTACTGCTTCACTAAAAGATATTTGTACTACAGTTAACCAATATGGAATACCAAAAAGTAAATGTAAATAGATACTAATTAAAAATCCATTTAAAACTATGGGGCTTAAATATGCTAGAAAAGAATCTCTGAAATAATAAGTACCATAAGCAGCAAGTAAGGTTACTAAACTACCACCGATAATATCAACCATACCAAGTCCACCTAAAATATTTGAAAGCAGTACTCCGATAAATAGAGCTGGAATCGCTTCAGGATAAAGTATAGGTAATACTGTTAATGCTTCAGAAGCCCTAAACTGTAAGGGACCAAAACTTACAGGAGATAATATATATGTTATTATAACATAAAGTCCAGCTATTAAAGCTCCTCTTGTAAGATACTTAGTATTCATTAAAACCACTCTTTCTTTTATAATCACTCACTATTTTATAGGAAAATCTATGGTAAGGACAAGGTCCATCACTCTCTATAGCAGAGATATGTTCCTGTGTTCCATACCCTTTATTACTTAAAAAATTATATGTAGGATAACTTTCATGTAATTCATCCATTATTCTATCCCTAGTAACTTTAGCTATTATCGAAGCTGCACTAATTGAATTAATCTTTAAATCACCACTAATAACAGCTTCCTGCTCACAGTTAATCTCTGGTATCTTTTGGTTGCCGTCAACTAATACAAATCCAGGATCATAATTAAGGTCTTCAATAGCTCTTCTCATTGCCAAAAATGTTGCTTGATGAATGTTCATCCGATCAATTATGGTATTACTAACGATTCCAATTCCAACCGAGACTGCCTGTTCTAAAATTATATCAAAAAGCCGTTCTCTTTCAGATAGACTAATTTTTTTTGAATCGGTTAAACCTAAAATGGGTTTTGAGGTATCTAGTATTACAGCTGAAGAAACTACAGGTCCTGCTAAAGGACCCCGACCTGCTTCATCTATACCGGCTATGTATTCAAAACCTTTTTTTTCATATTTTTTTAATATCTCATTTTGTTTTTGCCACATTTTTTGTTTTTTTATTTTTTTTCTCTTTTTGTTATGAATTCTTTCAGCTATCTTATTTACACCTTTTCTACTGTCATTTTCTAAACTATTAATAATACCAGAATCAATTTGCTCAACATCATCATACTTGTCTATATATACTTTAATTTCTTTTATGGTCTTTTCATTAAAATTCAAAATGATCACTTCCAGTTATCTCAAGGGATAGCCTACCTAAAACACCTTTTTTATAGTCATTAACAAGGTGTTTAGCTGCTCTATTGCGGTCTATCTTTCCACCACTCATTAAACAACCCCTTTTTTTACCAATTTTAGGTAAAATATCATAAGGATGTTCACCTTCATATATATCAATCTCATAATACTCACTAATTGCATCAATTTTTTTAAGTTGGTCTAAAAACTTTAATAATTTATATGCTGCCAGCTCTGTATCAACTTTTTTTAATTCAATAGCTCCAGTTAAGACTAATTTATAGGCTGTTTCTTCATTATCAGCTTTTGGAAAAAGTATACCCGGCATATCAAGAAGTTCAATATTTTTTGAAACTTTAATCCACTGTTTTCCCCTAGTAACACCTGGTGTATTACCTGTTCTAGCAGAAGACTTACCTGTCAGTGCATTTATAATCGCTGATTTACCCACATTAGGGATTCCAATTACTATTGCTCTAATCGGTCTTTGGTTTATACCTTTATTTAACCTTTTTTCATTAATCTCTTCCTGCTTTTTCTCCATTAAATTAATCAAGTTTTTCATACCCGATTTTTTTACGGCATTCATCTTAATTGCTTTAACATATTTTTCAATCTCACTAACCCATTGGTCTGTTATATTTTTTTCAGCCAAATCTTTTTTATTTAATATTAATATCTTTTCTTTGTCTTCTGTTATTTCTTTAAGTTCTTTATTATGGCTGGATTTTACTATTCGTGCATCTAGTACTTCTAATACTAAATCAACATTTTTTAAGTTTTCTTTTAATACCCTTTTAGCTTTTGCCATATGACCGGGATATATGTTCATAATCTTCACCTCTTAACTTTCACCTATAAATTATTAAAATTTCTAAATAAAATAAATTAAAGGGTGCTGGAAAATTCCCTCACCCTTTAAAAGTTCTCTTATACTATCTTTTTTCTTTGATACGAGCTTTTTTACCTCTTCTTTCTCTAAGGTAATATAATTTAGCTCTTCTTACATCCCCTTTTCTTAAAACTTCGAACTCTTTAATTTTAGGAGAATGTACTGGGAATGTTCTTTCAACTCCTACACCGTGAGAAAACTTTCTAACCGCAAAGGTCTCAGTTGAGCCGCTACCTTTTCTTGATATTACAACTCCTTCATACTGCTGAAGTCTTTCTTTACCACCTTCAACAACTTTTACCTTCAAACGAACAGTATCACCGGCGATAAATTCTGGTATATCGTCTCTCATGTTTTCCTTATTTATGTTGTCGATAATATTCATCATCGTACCTCCTTTCAGAAACTTAAAGTAATCTTTAATATTTATTAGGACAGAAGTCTATCCATTATTATTGAAGCTGCACTTCTGACCGAAAGATGATTATAATCTGTATTACCTTCGATAGGTTCTAAAAGATAATCAGATCTATCAATAATTTCTTTTGTTAATCCCCAACCGGTTCCAAATATTACTAAATACGGACGGTTAGTTTGATTGATCTTTTCTCTTAAGTTCTTAAATGACATAGTTTCTTTGCTTTTTTTAGCACTAGTAGTAATTATAACAGGTTTTTCACCGGTTCTATCTTTGATATCTTCTACTGTGTCATCTAAAGTATCTATGATTTCCATAACTTTAAAGGCCTCATGTCTGGTTTTATTATAATCAGCTCCAAAACCACTTGTCCAGTAATCAAGCATTCTTTTAACCAAAGCCTGCTGTGATTTAAGCTGGTTTACTACATAGTATTTATTTATACCATAAGTTCTTGCTGCTCTGGAAATATCATGTAGATCATAATTAGTTACTGTAGTTGTTATTATATCACCATCCTTATTATATACCGGATGATGAAGTAGTGCAATAAATACATTCTCATTCATGATTAGGATCTCCTTTAACTTCTTTTTTTATTTCCTCTAGCAGCTCTTTTTGAGTTTCAGTTAATTTATCTTGATCTATTAAATCAGGTCTCATTAAGTAAGTCCTTTTTAGGGCTTCTTTTTTACGCCACCTATCAATTAACTGATGATTACCACTTGTTAATATTTCTGGAACCTTCATGTCTTTAAACTCTCTTGGCCTTGTATAGTTAGGATAGTCTAATAATCCATTATAAAAAGAATCATGTTTTTTGGATTCATCTGCACCAAGTACATCTGGTAACATACGAGAAACTGTATCAACTAATACCATAGCAGGTATTTCTCCACCTGTAAGTACATAGTCTCCAATTGATACCTCATGGTCAACAAAGTTTTCTCTAATTCTTTCATCTATACCTTCATAGTGTCCACATATTAAAACCAAACGGTCTTTTTTGCTTAAAGTTTTAACCATATCCTGGTTTAACTGCTTTCCACGTGGAGTTAATAAGATGTTTGTAGTATTGTCTTTAAAGTCTTCTGTAATATCTTTGAGGGCATAATAGATTGGTTCAACCTTTAAAACCATACCTGCCCCACCACCATAAGGAGAGTCATCAGCAGTATTGTGTTTATCTGTTGTATAGTCTCTTATATCAACTAAGTTAATATTTAGTATGTTATTATCAACTGCTCTTTTTATAATACTGTCTGAAAAGGGGCCTTTAAACATTTCAGGAAACAATGTTAAAATATCAAACTGCATTTTTATCCCCCTAAGATTATAAGTCTAATATCTTGTTTACTGGATCAATGTATATTTTATTATTTTCAAGATCAATTTCTTTAATATATTCTTTGCTCATTGGAATCATATACTCTTTTTTTTGATCTTTTACAACTAATATATCAGTTCCCTTAGTATCTAAAACATTTATTACTTTTCCTAATCTACTATCATCTAATAGCATTACCTCAAGGTCGATAAGATCTTCAATATAGTATTCATCTTCAGCTAATGGTAAAAGTTCATCTTCTTTTATCATAACTTCATAGTTTCTATACTTTAAAGCTTCACCGATATCATCTATACCTTGAAGTTTAAGGATCACAAAACTTTTATGATACCACATATCTTCAATTATCTTTTTTGTCTTTTCACCTTGATTAGGATTTACTAGATATACAGATTCCAAAAGTTCAAATCTTCTTAAATCGTCTGTATAAGGGGCTACTCTTAACTCACCCTTATTACCTTGATTTTTAGTTATCTTTCCTAATGTAACTAAATCTTCCATAATAATTCACCAAACTTATTTGATTTTAACCTCAACTTTTTTACCTTCTTTGGTAGCTGAAGCTTTTACTACTTTTCTAATTGCTCTTGCAATCCTACCCTGTTTACCGATAACTTTACCCATATCATCTTCGGCAACAGATAGTTCAATTAAAGTAGTGTTGTCCTCTTCAATCATTTTGGTTTTTACTTCTTCTGGTTTATCCACAATAGATCTTGCAATTACTTCTACTAATTCATCCATAGGAGAAACCTCCTTTTACTATTCCTTATTTAGAAACTTTTTATAAATACCTGATTTCTTTAATAAGCTCTTAACAGTATTAGATGGTTTTGCACCATTGTTTAACCATTTAAGTGCTTTTTCTTCATCAATCTTGTATGTTTCTGGTTCAGTAGTAGGATCATAATATCCTAACTCTTCAATAAATTTACCGATTGGAGCATTACGTGAATCTGAAACCACCAATCTATATGATGCACTTCTTTTTTTACCCATTCTTTTAAGTCTAATCTTAACAGCCATTAAACTTCACCTCCTTGAAAAAATTAAAGTCTTTATTTATATTAAAACGGTAAGTTCATCTTACCCATTAAACCTTTGCCTTTAGAACCATTGAACTTTTTAATCATCTTTTTAGTCTCTCTATACTGTTTTAGAAGTCTATTAACCTCTTGTATGCTTGTACCACTACCCTTTGCAATTCTTTTTCTACGGCTTCCGTTAATCACTTTAGGATCAACCTTTTCTTCTTTGGTCATTGAATTAATGATAGCTTCAATATGATCGAGTTGTTTTTCATCAACTTGTAAGTTTTTAAGTTGTTTTGCACCACTCATTCCGGGTATCATACCCATAATCTCATCAAGTGGTCCCATATCTCTTAACTGTTCAAGCTGATCTAAAAAGTCTTCAAAAGTAAACTGATTATTTTTTAATCTTTCTTCTAATTTTTTAGCCTTTTCTTTATCTATAGACTGTTCAGCCTTTTCGATTAAGCTTAACACATCACCCATACCTAATATTCGATTTGACATCCGGTCGGGATGGAAGACTTCAAAGTCATCTAATTTTTCACCGGTACCAATATACTTAATCGGCTTTCCGGTTACAGCCTTAACTGAAAGTGCTGCACCACCACGGGCATCACCATCAAGTTTTGTTAAAACAACTCCATTTACACCAAGTTTTTTATCAAAGTTCTCAGATACATTAACTGCATCTTGACCTGTCATTGAGTCAACAACTAAAAGAATTTCATCAGGTTCAGTACTTTCTTTAATATCCTGTAGTTCATCCATCATCTCTTCATCAATGTGAAGACGACCTGCAGTATCTAATATTACTACATCATTGCCATCTGATTCAGCCTTTGAAAGACCAGCCTTTATTATATCAACAGGACTTTGTTTATCACCCATTGAAAATACTGGAATCTCTAAACGCTCACCTAAAACCTGAAGCTGTCTTATTGCAGCAGGTCTGTAAATATCACCGGCAACTAATAATGGATTTTTACCTTCATTTTTAAACATTTTAGCTAATTTACCAGCAGTAGTTGTCTTACCTGAACCCTGCAGACCAACTAACATAATTAAAGTTGGAGGTTCTGGTGAAATACTAATTTCACTCTGCTGTCCACCCATTAACTTGGTTAACTCTTCATTAACGATTTTTACAACCTGTTGACCAGGGGTTAGACTTTCCATTACCTCATGGCCAACTGCTCTTTCTTTTATATTATTCACTAAGTTTTTTACAACCTTGTAGTTTACATCTGCTTCTAGTAGAGCAAGTTTAACCTCTCTTAAGGCAGAATCAACATCCTTTTCATTTAACTTACCCTTACTACTCAATTTTTTTAGAGTACTCTGCAGTTTTTCTGCTAATCCAGAAAAAATCATTTAAAAAAGACCTCCAGCTTAAATATTTTTATTCATCTTTTTTAATTTTTTCAATAAAAAAGATCTTGTTTTTTGGTCAATATCTTGTTTACTATCCAGAAAATCTATTAATTCATTTACTAAATTTATATTCTTTTTATTTCTTGCAACCAACTGTAATTTATCTTCATACTTCTTTAAAGTGTCTTCAGCTCGGTGCAGGTGATCATAAACACCCTGACGGCTGATATCTAAATTATCAGCAATTTCACCAAGTGATAAGTCCTGATAAAAGTACAGTTCGATTACTTCTTTTTGTTTATCTGTCAGTAGTTTACCGTAGTAATCATATAACATACTGACTTCAATTGTTTTGTCTAACATTTCAACCACCATGCTTGTTAAGTATTATTACTTTACACTTGCTCACAGAGCATAGTATAATACATCATTTAGTTTATGTCAAGGGTGTTTTTTTAAGAAAATAAGGCGTCTACAAAGTTATCGGGATTAAAGGACTGTAAGTCATCTTCCTTTTCTCCAACACCGATTAATTTGATTGGTATTCCCAGCTCATCTTTAACCGCAATTACAACTCCACCTTTTGCTGTTCCATCCAGTTTTGTTAGGGCAATACCATCAATATTTACTGCTTTGTGGAATAACTTAGCCTGTGAAATGGCATTTTGGCCATTTGTAGCATCTAAAACTAAAAGAATCTGTTTATGTGCATCTTCAGCCTCATTATAGATTACACGTTTTACCTTTTTTAACTCTTCCATTAAGTTCTTTTGGGTATGGAGACGTCCTGCTGTATCAATAATTAAAACATCAGAACCCTTAGAACGAGCTGATTGGATTGCATCATAAGCTACAGCAGCTGCATCTGAACCTTCTTTTTGAGCAATAAGTCTTACCCCTAAACGATTGGTCCAAACCTCTAACTGGTCAATTGCAGCAGCTCTAAAGGTATCACAAGCAGCAATCATGACATCTTTTCCTTCTTTTTTAAACTTACTTGCTATCTTTGCAATTGTAGTAGTCTTTCCAGAACCATTTACACCTACTACCATAATGATATTTAAACCATCATTTAAAGTTAACCCACCTTTTTCTTCCTGTAAAAACTGACTTAGTTCTTCTTTAAATACTCCGTAAAACTCTTCAGTAGTTTCAATATCTTCTTTTTCAACCTTCAATTTTAAATCATCGATCATTTTCATGGTGGTGTGTACACCTATATCTGCCTGGATAAGGACTTCTTCTAATTCTAAAAAGAAATCATCATTTAACTCTTTACCACCTGTAAAAAGATCATTTATTTTTCCAAAAATGCCGTTTTTAGTTTTATTTAATCCATTTTTTAGTTTTTGAAATAATCCTTTATCTTCATCTTCATTTTCATTTTCATTTTTAAATATTGACATTTATCTTACCTCCTGTATCTTATTGGATCTGTTCCTTTAAGTTTAAAGAAACCAATTCAGTTACTCCTCTATTGGTCATTGTTAGTCCATAGATATTATCAACTGATGTCATCATGTGTTTTCTGTGAGTTACAACAATAAACTGAGCAAAGTCAGTATACTCTCTTAAGAAGTTTGAAAACCTAACAACATTTACATCATCTAATGGAGCATCAATTTCATCTAAGATATAAAATGGACTAGGATTAACCTTAAGTAGTGCAAATACTAAAGCAATTGCTGTAAGAGCTCTTTCTCCACCTGATAATAATGTTAGTTTCTTTAGTTTTTTACCAGGAGGCTGGGCAATTATTTCTACCCCAGTTTCTAGGAGTGCATCTTCATCAACTAAGTTTAGTTCTGCCTTACCACCGTTAAATAGTTCAACAAATAATTCTTCAAACTCTTCTTTAATCTGATAAAAGGAAGTCTTGAACTTATCCATCATTGTTTCATCTATTCTTTCGATTATATTTGCGATTGAATCTTTTGCAGAATTAAGATCATCCTGTTGTTCATGTAAATAGTCTAGTCTTTCTTTGAGTTCTTCATATTCTTCAATTGCACCGGTATTGACATTCCCGAGTTTAGATATTTCGTTTCTCAGTTCATTAACCTTGTTTTCAACTTCTTTTTTGTTCTCTACTTCTTCTCTATTTTCATATTCATCGTTTTCTACATCAAATTCATATTCATTATGAAGGCGATTTACTATACTTTCTACCTTATCACTTTTTCTAGTATACTCAATATTAATCTCATGTAATTTATCTTTTTTATTATTTAGTTCAGTATTAAGTAATTCTACTTCTTCTTCTAATTTATCATGTGTTTCTCTTACTTCAGTTAATTTTTTGTTTAGCTTTTTTAAATTTTCTTCCCTTTGTATTATTTCATTTTCAAACTCTTGTTTTTGTGCTATGAACTTCTCTTTTCTTTCTGTAAGAGAATTAGTTTCTTGATCTATCTCATCTATTCTTTTTGTTTTCTCTTCTCTTAAAATTTGATTATCTTTTAAACTTTCTTTTAAGTTTTCAATTTCTTTTTTTAAGTTTTTATGTTTTTCCTGTTCAGTTGCATACTCCACTCTTATATTAGTGAGGTCTTCTCGAATACTTTCTATTTTATCATTTAATTTATCAATCTCATCTTGTTTATCTTTAATTATATTTTTTTCTTCATCAAAGTCCTGACTGTTATTTTCAAAAATACCGTTTAAGTTTTCTTTTTCTTTATTAAGTTCTTTTAAACTTTCATTTTCACTATCGATCTTATCTTCAATATTTTTTAGATTTTTAACGGTATCTTCATGCTCTAGCTGTAGTTCTTGCATTTTTTCCTGAAAGTTTTCAGCTTTTAATTTAAGCTGTTGTGTCTTGTTTTTTAAACTTTCTTCTTTTTCTTTTAAGTTATTTATCTCTTCTTTGATATCAAGACCGTCTTTCACAATTTGATCGATCTTATCATTTAGTTTGTTGATTTCAGCTTTAAGTTCTTTAATTTCACGGTCTCTGCTTAAAAGATCATTTTTCTTTTTGTTTTTACTACCACCTGATAATGAACCACCAGGATAGATTACATCTCCATCTTTTGTGACTATTTTATGTTTTTTATTAATTATATTAGAAATCTTGATGGCAGAATCTAGATCACTTGTGATGATTGTATTACCTAATAGAGATTCCATTACATCTTTGTAATCTTTTTTGTAATCAACAAAATCACAGGCTAAGCCTAAAAATCCATCAACATTATTAAAATCTGATGTATTAATTTTTCCATAATTTTTTATGGATTCAATTGGTAAAAAGGTTGCCCTTCCCTTATTGTTTTCTTTAAGATAGTTAATACAGTTTTGAGCAGTACTGTCATCTTTAACTACAACATTTTGCAGTTTATTACCTAAAGTAGTATCAACAGCTGTCTCAAATTCTTTTTTAACATCAATTAGTTGAGCAACTGCTCCATACATCTCAGAAAACTTATCAGATCTCTTTAAAATTGACTTTACACCTTTATAGAAACCGGAGTAATCTTTTTTAAGTTCTTTAATAAATTCCATGCGAGATTTTTTTTGATACAGATCATCCTGTACTTTTTCATATTCAGTCTCTAGTTGGTCATACTTATTTTGATAACCATCAAGTTTTTGTTCTAAATCTTGATATTCATTTTTGGTTTTTTCTAACTCTTGAAGAGTTTTTTTGTGTTCTTTTTCATTTAAATCAATTTTGTTATTAATATGGGCTTTTTTAGTTAAAATCTGTTCTTTTTGATCCTGAAAATCGGTTAATGCCCTTTGGCGATACTTAATTTTTTCCTTTAACTTATCAAAGTCTCTTTTTAACTGATTTATATCAACATTTTCTTCTATTAAGTTTTCACGATAGTTATTCAATTTAGATCTAAGTTCTTTTAGTTTTTCAACACGGGAATTATAGTCTTTTTCAATACTATCTTTTTTTTCAGCTAAAAGATTTAACTTTTTTTCTTGATCTTCTAATTTAATATCCAAGTTATCAACTGTTGTTTCATTGTTGTTGTATTCTTCTTTTAACTTCATTATTTCTTCACTTAAGTTTTCTTTTTCTCTAACTAAGTTTTTTTTGCGTTCTTTTATTATATTAATTCTATTTTTAACTTCTTCATTTTTAGTTTTAAGTTGGTAAAACTCATCCTTTTTATCATCATACTTTACTTCTAAATCTCTTAATTCTTCTTTTTTAATATGTAGTTTTTCTTTTTTATTTTCAGCAGTTGTTTCTTTTTTATTTATAATATTTTCTAAACTACTTTTTTTGTTCTCTAACTCATCAATTCTTACTGATAATTCCTGGTACTGGTCTAATAATAAGTTAATTTCTATACCTTTTAATTCACTTTTTAAGTTCTTATATTTTTTAGCTTTTTTAGCTTCTTTTGTTAATTTTTCAAACTGTTTTTCTAATTCCCAGACCAAATCCTTTATTCTCTGTAAGTTAGAATTTGTATTTTCAAGCCTTTTTAGAGCATCCTTTTTTCTTGATTTGTGTTTGCTGATACCGGCTGCTTCTTCAAATAACTCTCTTAGGTTTTCAGGTTTAGAATTAATTATTTGTGTAATTTTACCCTGACTAACTATTGAATAGGAATTATTACCTAAACCTGTATCCATAAGTAGTTCATTTACATCTTTTAGTCTACACTTGCTATCATTTATCAAATAATCACTCTGACCGTCATTTGTTACTTCTCTGGATATCTTTACTTCATCAGTCTCAATATCTAATATACGTTCAGAGTTATCTAAAAACAGTGATACTTCAGCAGATGAAGCTGCTGGTAGTTTTTGACTACCGGCAAATATCACATCGGCCATCTCTGAACCCCTTAAGTTTTTAGCACTTTGTTCTCCTAATACCCAGCGGACAGCATCTACTACATTACTTTTTCCACTACCATTAGGTCCAACAATGGCTGTTATTGGAATATTAAATTTAAAGTTTATTGTGTTTGCAAATGATTTAAATCCTTTTATTTTTACTTTTTTTAAAAACAAATATATTCACCTCGTCAACATTTACTTTATCTACAAGAAAAAACCTATCCCATACTTAGGATAGGCCCAGAGTCATTATAGTTAAATAAATATGTATTTTTATTGTCTTCTGGGTGAAACAGTGAACTTAATTGCTGTTCTAACCTCATCGTCAACATCTATTTCAATAAATTCAGGTATCATAATTAAGTCTATTCCCAAAGGTGCTACATATCCTCTGGAAATTGCAATAGCCTTAACCGTTTGATTAATTGCTCCAGCTCCTATCGCCTGTAATTCAACCTTACCTTCATCTTTAACCACTGCAGCGATTGCTCCTGCTACAGATTTAGGATCAGATGTACCTGAAACTTTTAATGTTTCCATATGATCTCCCCCTTGTTTTATACTACATAGGTTATTATAATAACCTTGATAGATCTTGTAGTTCCTTTTTACCGATCGGCTTGTATTCTGTAAGTCTTAAACTTCCTAAAGTAATATTGCCAATTCTCACTCTTTTTAAGCTCACCACATTGTGTCCTAACTTTTCAAACATCCTTCTGATCTGTCGGTTCATTCCTTCGTGAATTATAACTTTATAGGTTGTGTTTTTACTATCTTCATTTATCTTATAAATTTTGGCAGGAGAAGTTTTTCCTTCTTGTAACTTTATCCCCTGTCTGAAATTATTTAAATTATTTGAATCTAACTTACCGTTAACTACAACCTCATACTCTTTTTCTAATTCGTGGGAAGGATGAGTGATCTTATAAGTTAAATCACCGTCATTTGTAAGGATAAGCAAACCACTGCTATCCATATCTAACCTACCGACTGGATATATCCTTTGATTAATATCACCAATCAAGTCTAATATAGTATTTCTTCCTTGGGGGTCATCAACAGTTGTTACATAATTAGTTGGTTTATACAATTTATAGTATACCTTTTTTTCTTTGGAAATCTTTTTTTCGTCTACTTCTATTACATCATTTTGGGGATCAACCTTAGTTCCCATTTCTGTAACTGTTTCTCCATTTACCTTCACTCGACCAGCTGCAATAATCTCCTCAGATTTTCTGCGAGAAGCCACTCCAGCATGAGCCATTACCTTTTGAAGGCGTTCCATCAAAAAGACATCCTTTCTCTATTTATAATATTCTTTAAAAATTGAAATATTCCTTTTTTAATCTTCATCAAAAACACTCTTGTAGTCTATGTCCTCTATTTTAGGCAGATCATCTATATCATCTAAGTCAAATTTCTGTAAAAAGATCGTTGTTGTTCCATAGATTATTGGATTACCAATCGATTCTTTTCTACCCTTTTCTTCAATTAGATCATACTTTTCTAAAGTCGAAAGTGTCCTTTCTACATTAACACCTCTAATAGATTCTACCTCTCTTCTTGTAATCGGCTGTTCATATGCTATTATTGCAAGAGTCTCTAAGGCAGCAGAACTTAATTTTTTATGTTTTGAAACATTCATATAATCTAAGATTAAATCACCATAGTCTTTTTTGGTTTCAAATACATAATGATCATTATAACTATTAAATTCAAAACCATGGCTCTCTTTTTGATATTCATTTTTTATTTCTTCTAAAATGGGTCTTATCTCAGATATTTTCATATCCAATACCCTAGACAGTTTATCAATTCCCACCGGTTTCTCTGCTACAAACACCAATGCTTCTATTTTAGCTATTCCTTCATTTTCCATTATATCACCTGCTCTATGCTAATGAAACCTCAATTGGTGAAAAAAGGTCATCCTGCAGTACCTTAACCTTATTTAGTTTCATTAGCTCTAATATGCTTAAAAAAGTAACAACTATCTCCATTATATTTTCATGATCATTTATTAGTTTAAAGAAACTAATCTGTTTATAATGACTTAGCTTATTTAAAACATCATTAATCTTTTTTTCAATCTTTATTTTTTCTATGATAATATGCTCTACTTCCTCAATATCATCATCTTCTAGATCATTGTCAGAATAAAGTGCCTTTAAATACATCTCTTTAAAGTCTTTTAAATTAATATCTATAACTACCTCTTCTTCAAAGTTGCGGTACTTTTCTAAATTACTACTGTTTTCAAAGGTATCTCTTTTAGTTTCAAACTCATCTGCTAGTACAAACGAAAGTTCTTTATACAGTTGATATTTTTTTAATCTCTCAACAAGACTTTCTTCTTCCTCTTCATCTTCATCATCAACTTTAGGCAGTAGATACTTTGCTTTAATTTCAATTAACTCTGCAGCTATTACTAAAAACTCACTGGTAAACTCTAAATCCATAATATTTTGATCTATATAGTCTAAATATTCACCGGTAATTTTAGCAAGTGAAATCTCACTGATCTCTATTTTATTTTTCTTAACTAACTGGTATAAAAGTTCCAGAGGACCCTGGAATGCATCCAGTTTTACTTCATAATCCATAGTTTTCACCCTGCTAACTTTATATTAATACCCCTAAAAAGAAGTTCACAAAGGGGCTAATCATACTCCATAGAATACCTGTATATGCTAAAATTAAAAGAATTACCATTCCAATCGGACCCTGTAATTTATTTAAATACTTTTCTAAATTACGAGGGAGTATTCCTCTAAGAATATTTGAACCGTCTAAAGGAGGAATCGGTAGTAGGTTAAAAAAGCCTAAACTTAGGTTAACCATAACTGCTAACAGTAAAAATCTTAATAATACATACTGTAGATCACTAACCTGAACACCAATTGATCCAACTGATGATACACTTGAAAAAAAGATCACTGTTCTAAATATTAGAGCAAAAAATATTGCCATAATTAGGTTTGAACCTGGACCAGCTATTCCCACTAACATTAAGCCCTTTCTTGGATTCTTATAGTAACGAGGGTTAATTGGTACAGGTTTGGCCCAACCAATTCTTCTGGTTATTAATAGTACTAAACTACCCATTAAATCAAGATGTTTAATAGGATTTAAAGTTAATCTTCCATTATCCTTAGGTGTTGGATCTCCTAATAAATATGATACATATCCATGTGAATACTCATGTATTGATAGAGATAACAAGAGTACCGGTATTACAAGAATTAATTCCATTATATTAGACATCTTTTACTTCCTTTCCAATCTATCTTTAATTTTATCTGCATGTTCTAGTTGTTTTTCTTTAGTTACTAATTTTCCTTTAAGGACCTCTTTTTTAACATCTTTTAAAGCTTCACTTATAATAGGCCCTTCTTTATATCCTATTTTAAGTAAATCATTTCCGCTAATTTTAATTTCAACATCTGACATTTTTTCTAGATAAAAATATATCTGTTCTTTTAAGTTTTTATCATCATATTCTGCTAATAAAAGAATTAATTTTTCATTACTTAATACTTTTAATTGAATGTATAAATCCACCTTACCATTATTATTTGTTATTTTTTCTATATTATAATCTCTTGGGTTAAATAAGATAATCTCTTTTGCTTTATAACTTAAAGACCAATCTTCTATTACAGAACGCGGTATTTTAGAAAATATTAAGGAAAAATATACTGTCCATTTCTTAACATTATAATTATTATCTTTAAAATATGCAAGATGTTCATTTGCTCTCTGCCATTTTTTTTCAATATCTTTAGGAATTTTATAATCATTATATAATAGCCTTAAAAAGGGGATTTCTTTTAATAAGTTAATAAATTTAAGATCAGGGTTTACTTCAAATAACAGTCTCAATTCTTTATAAACCCTTGAAAAGCTAACATCTGAAAGCCTGCTTAATCTTATTGATTCCTGCATCAATGCTTTTGTTTCATCTTCAATATCTAAATTAAGCTGTAATACTAATCTAATACCTCTTATGATACGTGTTGGATCATCTAAAAAGCTGTAACGATGCAGCACCTTTAATATTCTTTTTTTAACATCTTCCCTGGCTTTAAAAAAGTCATATAAATAACCATATTCTGAAGGATGTAAAGCAACTGCAAGCGCATTTATTGTAAAGTCTCTTCTAAATAGATCATCAAATATATCTGCCTTTTTAACCTTAGGTAGTGCTCCAGGATGTGTGTATAGTTCATTTCTAGATACCGCAAAATCTAAATCCAGTCGGTTATCAATAACCATATTACCGGTTTTAAACTTATCGTTGTACTTATAACTAACCTCATATTGACGGGCTATTTCTTTTATTAACTTCTCTATACTGCCATCTACAACAAAATCAAAATCAACATTTTCTCGATTCAGCAGTAAATCTCTTACCATTCCACCAACTAAAAAGATCCTGCAGTCGTTTTCTTGAGCAATCTTGCCTATGTTTTTAAATAATTTTTTTATACTATTAGATAACTTATCTAACTGCTCTGATACTTTTATTTTTTCAGGAGTAATAGAAACTAATGAGCTTACAAATCGATTTTGATTTTGACTTTCGGTTTCCTTTTCATAGTACTGATTTAAAATGTCTCTTCTGGTTATAATACCAATAACATTTTCATTATTATCTATTACCGGTAGTCTACCAATATCATGTTTAACCATCTTTTCCTGAGCCTGGTGTATTGTATCAAGAGGCTTTATATAAATCAACTTTTTTGTCATATATCCCTTTACAGGAACCCGATTTATATCATTGGTTTCATTTAATCTTCTTAAATCACGGGTTGTAAAGATACCCTTTACTTCTTGATTATCATTTGCTAAAAGTACACCTGTTATATTTTTTTCTTCCATTATTTCTTTTACCTTGATTACCTTAAGGTCTTGACTTAGTTTAAGGGGAGTTTGCATAACATCTTTAACTTTTACAGCAAACTTTATTTTATCTCTAATAGCTGTTTCCAATCTATTTCTAGCAATCTCAAGATCGGTCTTTATAGAAACAGAACCTGCTCCTGAATGACCCCCTCCTCCAAGTTCGGTAAAGATTTCTTCTAAATCAACATTTTCATCACTACTTCTACCAATTATTATTACTTTGCCTTCCATTTCTACTAAAATAAAAACAACAGAAAGCTGGTATAATATCTTGATTTTTTCTACAACATTGTTTAATCCGGTTACATAACGAGGATATTTCAAGGTAAACATTGTAATACTTTTATCTTTTATCTGAATATCTTTTCTGTGTTGAATTAAAAGATCAAATACCTTTTTTTGGTTTTTATCAAGGGTTTCTAAAAGATATTCATTAATTACTTTTTTGTTTGCCCCCATATCTAATAGATAGGCAAAAGCAATCAGATCTTCTGATTCTGTATTTAAATGCATGAAGTTTCCCGTGTCTGCTGATATACCTAATGCAAACAAGGTTGCTTCTGAACGATTCAACTTAATATTTTCTCTTTTTAACTTATTTACTATTATTGATGTGGCAGAGCCTACATTTTCAGATAAGTCGATATCGATCCAATCCATTTTCTGATGGGGGTGATGATCATAGACAATTACTTCAACTTGATCCCAGTTAATTAGTTCTATAAATCTACCTAATCTGTCATGTTCATGGGTATCAATAACAATTACTCTCTTAATATCAGTATAATCAACTTCATCATATCTAGATATATCAAACTCATCTTTATACAAAGCTAAAAACCTCTGAGCTAAGGTTGTGAGGTTTTCAGAAATTACAACTTTGGAATCAGTATACAGTTTAGAAGCAGCTACAATACCTGCTAATCCATCTATATCTGTATTTTCATGTGATATAATTAAATCCATGAAATCATCCCCAATAGTTTAATAGTCTGTTACCTTTTCAAGACATTCATTGTCACAGGCTTGTCTGCCTACTTTAGCCATATCAATCCATTCACCATCTTTTTTAACTTTAACTACATCAGCTGTAAAGTCATTTTTAGTACCTTCTACTGAGCTGTTAGATAAAAGCCAGCTGCCAACACCATAGATATCAACCGGTACTTGAGATTCTTCAAACTCTTTAATTTTTTTAGGTTTAAATCCACCTGTAGCTATAATTTTTACATCTTCACAGTACTTTTTAGCCAACTCTATTTCATCTTGATCTAAATCCCAATCTTTATATGCACGATCAATCTCTTTGCGCAGCTTAAACACAAGACGAGCATTAACACCGTTATCTAATTTCTTATCCCCTAATGGTTCAATGCTTTTATCTCTTAGGCTTGATGAATTATCAGGACGTACTCCAAATAATTTATACTTGTCTGCTTCATTGGAATTACCATTATCTTTTAGTTCAACATACTTATCATACATTGCTTTAAGTAATTCTAAAGTTGTATTTACACAGTCATTATCAAAATCAACTAAAGCAATCCTGTTTACATCATGGGGCATAAGTCTTGAAAACTGCAGCATTGCCTCTGTTGTATCACCTAAAAAGGTGGCAATATAGGAATGGCTGATTGTTCCACCACCTTTACCACCCCACCAGGCACCTTGTTCATCGGTTGATACATAACGATTCATATTTTGTCCATAGTCTTCATTATAGGCATTAACACCTAAAGAATAGGCATAACCATGTAATGCCTGTAGTTTATAGTGAGCAAAACGAGCCGGGAAAAACAAAACATCTTTTCCATGAGCAGCTTCCATTACCTGATATACATTGGTTGCAATCCGGGAGGCCTCTGTTAATGAACCAATAAGAGGAGTTTCTAGATGTGCAAAGTCTCTATACCTACCTCTAATTTTTATAATTGGATCAACTCTTGCAGGATTTCCTTTATAATATCCTTTTTGACCATCCTGACAGGCTAATACTTCCAATTCATCATAGGTATTTACAAACTCACCGTCTTCATTTTTATATCCGGTTGATTTTTTCAAAATAGCTAATGCTTCATCAATTCCACCTAGGATACAAAACGGTTCTCTACGAGGGAAAATCTGCATTTCTACTTCTATGTTTCCAATATCTTCATCTTTAAGTGTATAACTTTCCTCAGATAAAGTGGTTAAAATATTGGTAATATTTCTAAAGTATACATCAGAATACCAACCATGGATCATTCTATCTTTATCTATTTGGAATATATCTATTGGTAGTCTGTCACCATCAAAAACACTCATTGAGTTTCACTCCTTATATTTTCTAGGCTTAATCAACTATTTCATAAATTAGCTCTCTATGTTTAGGAGCTTCATTTTTTATTACAAAAGACTGATTTAATTTCTCTACGGCCTCTTCAAAGTTCTTATCTTTTTTATTATAGTGTAAGGTTGCTATTTTTTGTCCTTTTTTAACTTTCTCACCGTATTTACTATAAACCTTTACACCAACTTCGTTTAAAATCTTATCCCCTTTTTTCTCTCTACCTGCACCAACTAGCATTGCTGCTAAACCAATATCAATAGCTTTTAGCTGGTTTAGATATCCATCTTTTTTAGCTTTAATCTCATATATATATTCTGATTTTTTAAATTTATCAGGATTATCAAGATAAGTTACATCTCCACCTTGTTTTTTGACCAGTTTTTTAAACTGTTCAAATGCTTGACCGTTTTGTAAAAGTTCTTCTAATAGTTCATACCCCTTATTATAGTCTTCAACCTTGCCTGCTATTTTCAGCATGTTAGCTCCCAATACTAAACAGAGCTCTTCAAGGTCTTTAGGTCCTTTACCCTGAAGAGTTTCAATAGCTTCAATAACCTCTAAGTTATTACCAACTGCTTGGCCTAATGGTTGTTCCATATCTGTAAGGACAGCTATAGTATCTATATTAAGTTCCTTACCGATATTTACCATTATTTTGGCTAACTTTCTTGCATCTTCAATTGTTTTCATAAATGCACCTGAACCAACCTTAACATCAAGTACAATACCATCTGCCCCACCCGCAATTTTTTTGCTCATAATACTGCTTGCGATCAAAGGGATTGCATCAACAGTTGCTGTAACATCTCTTAAGGAATAAAGCTTTTTATCAGCTGGTGTTAAGTTACCGGTCTGGCCGGCAATTGCAGCATTGATTTCATTTACATTTTTAATAAAATCATCCATACTTATCTCGGTTTTAAACCCCGGTATTGACTCTAGTTTATCAATAGTGCCTCCGGTGTGTCCTAAACCTCTACCCGACATCTTTGCAACCGGAATTCCTGCTGCTGCAACTAAAGGTACTAAAACTAATGATGTAGTATCACCAACTCCACCAGTACTGTGTTTATCTACCTTAGTTCCTTTAATCTTAGATAAATCTATTTGATCTCCTGATTTGGCCATTGCCATTGTTAAATCAGCAGTTTCTCGATCTGACATTCCATTAAAATATATTGCCATCGCAAGAGCAGACATCTGATAATCAGGTATACTGCCTTCTGTAAAACCCTTAATTAAAAAGTCAATCTCTTCTTTTGTAAGTTCACTGTTTTCACGCTTTTTTAATATTAAGTCATATGCTCGCATAAGTTTACCCTCCTGATTACATTTCCTTTAAGATACCTCTAATTAGTTTTGAAAACTTAGGTTTTACCTTTTCTGCAATCTCCATTACTTCTTTGTGATCTAATGGTTTAGGTAAAACTCCTGCTGCCATGTTTGTGATACAAGAAATTCCAAGTATCTCCATTCCCATATGATTTGCTGTAATTGTTTCAGGAACTGTAGACATTCCGATTGCATCTCCTCCAGAGTTTCTTAAATATCTAATCTCTGCAGGTGTTTCATAGTTGGGACCGCTTAAGGCACAGTAAACACCTTTCACAGTATTTATTTTGTTTTCAAGTGCTGTTTTTTCTGCAAGTTCTCTTAACTCTTTATTATATACCTCTGACATATCTGGGAATCTTGGACCAAATTCTTCTATGTTTTCTCCCTTTAATGGATTATCTCCCATTAAATTGATATGGTCTTGAATGATCATAAAGTTACCGGGTTTAAAGTTTCTGTTTATTCCACCTGCTGCATTGGTTACAATTAGTTTTTTTGCTCCCAGTTTATACATAACTCTTATAGGTAAAGCAATCTCCTGCATACTATAGCCTTCATAGTAATGAAAGCGTCCCTGCATAGCAACTACTTTTTTGCCTTCTAAATTACCGAATACAAACTGTCCGGCATGTCCTTCAACAGTAGATACAGGAAAGTTAGGAATATCTTCATACTTTAAAACCTTTTTATCTGAAATTTCTTCAGCTAAAACTCCTAAACCAGATCCTAAAATTAAGGCAATATCAGGTTTAAAGTTAACTTTTGATTCAACAAATTCAACTGCCTGATTAATACTTTCAATCATTTGATTATTCCTCCTTTAAAATTTCTGTTAAAAAGCTTTTGCCATATTCAAGTTTTTCTATACCAAACACTTCTGCAGTAGTTTGAGCAAAGTCTGCAAATGATTCTCTTGTATTTAGATTATAGTCTTGCTTTATTTTATCACCATAAATCAAAAGTGGAACATACTCTCTAGTGTGATCTGTTCCTTTATAGGTTGGATCACAGCCGTGATCAGCTGTAATTACAAGCATATCATTTTCATTCATTGTATTAATAATTTCAGGTAACCTTCTATCAAAGTCCTCTAATGCATCTGCATAACCCTGAGCATTCCTTCTATGACCAAAAATCATATCAAATTCAACAAGGTTTGCAAAGATAAAGGCTTTTTCTTTTTGTTTCATAAAGTCTAATAGGGCATCTACTGAATCCATATTATTAACCGTATGGTTAGACTCAGTTATCCCTTTATTTGCAAAGATATCTTCGATCTTACCAACTGCTAAGACCGGTATATCATTTTTTTTCAATTTATCTAAAATCGTCTCTTTTGGTGGTGCTAATGAAAAGTCTTTTCTACGCTCTGTTCTATTGAAATTACCCAATTCTCCTTCAAAGGGACGGGCAATAACTCTTGCTACACCATGTTCTCCCTGAAGTATTTCACGGGCTATTTCACACATTTCATAAAGCTCAGCTACTGAAATGACATCTTCATGGGCAGCAATCTGGAATACGCTGTCAGCTGAAGTATATACAATTGGTTTTTTTGTTTTTAGATGTTTTTTTCCAAGTTCTTCAATTATGACCGTACCTGAAGCCGGTTTATTACCTAAGACTTCTCTACCGATTCTTTTTTCAAATTGATCTATAACTTCATCAGGAAATCCGTCAGGATAAACTGGAAAAGGATTTTTTGATACTAAACCTGCTAATTCCCAGTGACCGGTTGTAGTATCTTTACCTACTGATTGTTCCTTCATTTTTCCATAAACTGCACTGCTTTTTAAATCATTTTTTAATCCTTTTATATTATCTATCTTTCCTAAACCAAACTTTTCTAAATTATCTAATTTAAGTCCATTAACTGCTTCAGCAGTATGAACAAGTGTATTTGCACCTAAATCACCATACTGCTCAGCATCAGGTAATGCTCCAATCCCTACACTGTCAAGAACAACCAAGATTACTCTTTCTATCTCAGGTTTGGATCCTTTCATTAAAATCAACTCCATAAGATTGTTAATATTTTACTACTCTATCTTATAATTTTATAATATAATGAGCGAAATAGCAACAAATATAAGACTTTTTTCAATACAGAAGATTAAAGCCCCATTCTCTTTTAAAGTAAGAAAATGGAGCATTATTTTTTTTGATAATTTTAATCCTTTATTTGTACTCCGTTTTGGTTAATTACTTCACTATACCATTTGGCAGATTCTTTTAAGTATCTTTTTTGATCATCCTTATAATCTACATAGATCATGCCAAATCTTTTTGAATAACCATAAGCCCATTCAAAGTTATCCATTATTGACCAGACATAATATCTTTTTAACGGTATTCCATCCTGAATAGCTTTATGAGCAGTGATTATATGTCCTTTTAAATAGTCTATTCTATCACGGTCATTAACCTTACCGTTTTCAGAAAGCTTATCATTAAATGCTGCTCCATTTTCAGTAATATATAGAGGTAGTTCAGTGTATTCATTATTGACTCTATCTAATACATTATATAGTCCTTCTGGATAAACTTCCCAACCCATCTCTGTATACTGACCATCTTCGTTTTTTATTTCTTTTGTTTCTAATATATTGGCTTCTTCAGCATATCCAATTATATTTCTGGAATAGTAGTTTATACCTAAAAAGTCCATTGGGTAACTGATTATTGACATATCCCCATCTTCAATCTTTATATCACCAACATTTTTTGTTAGAAATTCAAATAGTTGTTTAGGATAAGATGCTTTAAATAATGGGTCTAATACAATCTTGTTTATAAAGTTATCCTGTCTCCAGGCAGCAGCTAAATCTTCTTTATCATCTGATACAGGTTGAAACTCTCCTAAGTTAGCAGTTATACCTATTTTGCCCTCTATTTCTTCTTCTTTAAAGCTTCTAACCACCATACCGTGAGACAGTAATATATTGTGTAAAACCTGTAGTGCGGTATTAAAATCTTTAATTCCAGGAGCATGATGTCCAAAAGCATGTCCTAGAAAACTAGCTACCCAGGGTTCATTATGAGTAATCCAGGTATCGATTCTACCTTCAAACTGCTCAATAAATTTCATCGCATATTCATGATAATACTTTACTGTATCGCGATTAGCCCAACCACCGTTTTCCTGTAGAACCTGGGGTAAATCCCAGTGGTATAATGTAGCAGTTGGTTTGATACCATTTTTCAATAGTTCATCGGTTAATCTTTTATAAAAATCAATCCCTTTTTGATTGATCTTACCCTTACCTTTGGGAAAAATACGGGGCCATGATACGGAAAATCGATAAGAATCAAGTCCGATCTCTTTCATCAATTGTACATCCTGTTTATATCTGTTGTAATGATCACAGGCTATATCACCGGTATCATTATTCAAAATATTACCTTTTTGATGTGTAAAACGATCCCAAATTGATTCACCTTTATTATCTTGATCATAAGCTCCTTCGATTTGATATGAGGCAGCAGCTGCACCCCAGATAAAATCTTTAGGAAATATAAATTCACTCAATGTTAATTACCCCCTTTTAAAACATAATTAAATATTTTAGTCTCTTCTCCTTTTTTAAATAAAATTATAATTGAGTAGCCCCATCTGCTGTGTTAGTTAAATAGAAATCTAACTTTGTATTATATTTATCACTATAGACTTGTTTTATATTTTCTATAATTTGATCACTTTTTTCTTTTTTAATAAGGCTTACTGTATATTGACCAAAACCACCATAACTTGCTTTAGTTCCCATTACACCATCCAACTTATTTGTTTTTTCAACTAAAAAGTCAATTTTTTCATTTTCAATACCAAATTCATTTTTAACACTTAAATATGAGGCATACATTAAGCTGCCTGCTTTTTGATAATTATCTCTTTCAATACTAGAACCAAAGTCTAATACCCTGCGGTTTTCAGTAAGGACATGAACTGCCTTACCATATTCATCTTGATTAAAGTTCTTTTCATAACTAAATAACTCGTTTAAATTAATATCTCTTAAAGTCTCTACTTCCTCTTTAACTTTTTCATTAAAAAAGTTGATGATGTTTTCAAATTTTTCTTTTGCACCTATATATTCTGCTTTAAATGTTACAGAATCTTTTTTTATATCAGTAATTAAAAATTGATACTTATCATCATTAAAAGGAATCGTTTCACTTTCATAATTTTTGCTGTCAATTAGTAATAGGTTGTTTTTCTTTAGCATTTTGACTAATATAAGTTTTAATTGTTTCATTGATATTATGTTGAGCATGTTGTGCTAACGATAGTATTTGTTCTGAAGTTAAATTTAATTCATTCAAATAATTTAATCCCTTAAATGTGAGCAAATGTAAGGCTGTGTCATAGCCAAACTCATCTTTATATACTCCATCTCCTTTAAAGATCATATTAAATCCCTGGAGATTATAATCTTTATTATATAATTCTATAACAGAATTTATAATATCAATGTTCCAGGTGTTTTTAGCATCTAGCTCTTTAAGATCGGTTTCAAAACCTTGATCAAGGTCTAGTGAAAACAACTTTATTTTGTTATCATCTCTTAGTTGAAAATATGCAATAATTTCTCTATTTATTGCTGTAGTGATTAAATATCCATCATTATATTCAGTATGATCTCCTATTAAATTTATGGTTTTAGGGGCTCTAAATATTCCTTCCTTTAAACCGGTATCTTTGAAATTTTCAAGATATTTTTCTTTTAAAATTTCTTTATCCATTTTTTATCACCTACTGTTTTAATTGTTTTTTAAGTTATTAACTATATTATATAATTTTAATTTAAATTTAAAATCCACCTTTTTGATGCCAATTCCAGGCGGTTTCAATAATTGATTTAAGTTCAGGATAATCTGCTTTCCAGTTTAATTCTTCTTTAATTTTTTTAGAACTTGCAATTAAAACTGCTGGATCTCCTGCTCTTCGGTCACTGTTTTTAGCAGGTATACTTTTATTTGTAACCTTTCGAGCGGTTTCAATTACTTCTTTTACAGTATAGCCTTCACCATTGCCAAGATTATATATACTGCTATTTTTCCCAGCAAGAAGTGCTCTTAAAGCAAGAGTATGAGCTTTTGCAAGGTCATTTACATGAATGTAGTCCCTCACACAGGTTCCATCTCTAGTCTCATAATCAGTACCAAAGATATATAGTTTATCTCTTTTACCCATTGCAGTATCTAATACTAAAGGAATAAGATGTGTTTCAGGATTATGGTCTTCTCCAATTTCTCCACTTGGATCAGCACCTGCTGCATTAAAGTATCTTAAAGACATATACTTTAGGTCAAATATCTTATCATACCTATCCAGAGCTTTTTCAAAAAAATACTTGCTTTCTCCATAGGTATTACCAGGATTTATAGGGTGTTTTTCACTAATAGGTACTTCCTTAGGTTCTCCATAAACAGCTGCAGTTGAGGAAAATACGATATTTTTTATATTATGTTTTATCATTTGATCTAGTAGTATTATACCGTTATTAAAGTTATTATGATAATATTTTCCCGGGTTTTCCATCGATTCTTCAACTAAACTGTCTGCAGCAAGATGAATTACTGCATTTATATTATTCTCATTAAAAATCTTGTCTAAAAGTTTTTTATCACTAATATCTCCTTTAATAAAGTTCCCAGAAGTCACAGCCTTTTTATGACCTTTTTTTAAATTATCTAAAGTAATTGTATCAAAATCATTATCAGCTAAATCTTTTATGACATGACTTCCTATATATCCTGCACCACCAGTTACTAGTATACTCATTATCAAACCTCCAGCATAATTGATATTTATTTCCACCTTTAAGCTTAACATTTTATACATTATTTTTCTAGGAAATATCATATATTATTTGTTTAATTTGGGATTATTTAGATAGAATATAAAAAACGGTAAAGATTTATTATCCTTACCGTTGGTTTTTAAAAATATTATAACTTTTATATTATAAACTCTCCATCTTCATAGATCAGTTCACCATCTGCAAAGATTTGGCCTCCATCAGACATATCACATAACATATCCCAATGGATTGTTGATTCATTTTCACCCTTTGTTTCAGGATAACTTCGACCTATTGCTAAATGAACTGTTCCACCAATCTTTTCATCAAATAACATGTTACGGCTGAACTTCTTAATTCCGTAGTTACATCCGATTGCTACTTCACCTAAGTATCTTGACCCTTCATCAGTATCTAAAAGGCTGTGCAGTAGTTCTTCACCTTTTTCAGCTGATGCTTTAACAACCTTACCGTTTTCAAAGGTAAGTTTAATATCTTCTATTTCTTTACCTTGAAAGATCCCAGGATATGAAAATCTAATATGTCCTTCAGCTGAATCTTCAACCGGCCCGGTAAATACTTCACCACCGGGATAGTTTTCTTTACCTTTGTCAGCTATCCAGGTTCTTCCTTCAACATTAAATTTAATATCAGTATCTTTGGACTTATAATGAATTTCTTTTACATCATTTAAATAATCAGCAATACGAGCTAACTCTTCACCTAACTCTTCCCAGTACTGAACTGGATCATCTTCAAATAGGTGACAGGCTTCAAATACAAAATCTTCATACTCTCTTTGAGACATCTTTGCTTCTTGAGCATCAGCTAAGGTTGGATACTGACATAAAGTCCAGTTTAAATCACCTTCAGCTGCTCTATTCATATGTATTTCCATAATCTCTCGATTTGCAAGACTTCTTTTTTTCATCTTTTCGGGATCAACATTTGTCATTCCCTTTGTATTATAGTTAGCTAAAATACCAATTTGAGCATCAATATTTTCAACAATATATTTAGTAAATGGAGACTGATACTCTAATTGATGATCTGAGGCATATTCAAAAAAAAGTTCGTCTTCCCCTTCAAAAGAAGGTTGAACGATTGGATGTCCACCATTTTCTAAGACTTTTATATAAAGTGCTTTTATTAATGGTTCAGCAGCCATTGCACCTCTTATTAAAACATCGTCTCCCTTTTTTACTTCTACTGAGTAGTTTACAATTACATCAGCATACTTTTCTAACATTGGATTAATCATAAAACATCCCCCTATTTATTATTCTAAACTAATTGATACATGGTCACCATCATCATTAATATCTACTATTTTACCTTTAGTTGAATCATCATCAATTGCAGCTAATATACTATCTAAATTAACATTTTGCTCATCCATCTGTTCTTTTGCTTTTTTAGGCATTATCTTTAATGCTGTTTTTGCTAAAAGTATCGGAATAGAGATATTAACTTTTTCTTTACCATTTTCTTCAACTAAGATTTTGATATATTTTGGTCTAGATTTATTGATCTCTGGTTTTTCAAAGGCAGTATCTCTTTGCTCTAAAGTGGATATTAACTTATCAGCTTCCTCTGCATCAATAGTACCTTTTTCTAACATCTTTAAAATTTGCATTCGTTCTTCTGACATTTTCTTACCCCCCCAAAATTATTATATTTCTCCAAGTTTTTTAACAGCCTCTGATGCTGTGATATCGCCATTTTCTAACTTCTTTAATACTTCTTTTCTCTTTTCAGCCATTTCATCATCAGGAGTCTGATCTATATCATGACCTAAAGCATGAATTACTTCATCTAATTTATTTCTAACTGTAGGATAAGAAATCCCCAGTTCTCTTTCCACTTCTTTTATATTACCCCTTGATTTGACAAACACCTCTATAAATTCTAAATGTTCTTTTTTTAGTTGAGAAAATTTATCTAATTTAAAGTTTCCACTTATTTTTGTTTGACAACTTGGACACTTTAGTTCTGTTATTATCATATCCTCACTACAAACCGGACAATTACCTACTAAATTATGAATCACTTCTATTCCTCCTTTCTGAGTTTTTATCTATATTATATTTTGTTTTTTTCTCTTTATATAAATATTATATTATTTCGCTTTATAAATGTCAAGTTCGTTATTAATATTTTTAAAGTTTATATTAATATTGTTAATATCTACTTCATTTTGCCGTAGATACCTCCACCACCACTTTTGATTTTAGCCCTTCCATTTCTTGCCTTTTCTACTCTTTTTGCTAATTTTTTGTTTAAAACACTTTCTATGTTATTATAGTCTGTCTGGTGTATTATCTGCATCTCATTACCAAATTCCTCTAAAAGCTTATCTAATGTCTTATTACCAATTCCTGGTATATCAAGTAAAGGTATCTGATGGATATACTCTCCTCGGTGTTCGGGAGGATGACTCTTTTGATCGGCAATTTCAAGAATTCTATCCTTAACCCCTTTAATTAACTTCTTGTTACATTCAGGACAGTGTGAAAGATCATTGTTATCAGTAAAAGTTTTTTCACACTGAGGACAAAAAGAACGGTGGTACTTACCTAATCTAGGATCTAAACCAAAGTTTTTTAAAACTTTTCTTTTGTTTTTTCTAAATAATGCTTTTTTAAATTCAGTAAAGTTTAGTTCTTTCATTTTAAATGTATTGTATTCACGCGCTATTTTAGGTATTGAATGGGCATCAGAGTTAGATAGAAATGTTTTATCAGATAGTTCACTTAAATGATCAGCCAGATAAGTATCCGCACTTAAACCCAATTCAATTGCTGGAATCATATTCCATTCATCTTTACTAAATACTTCTTTGTATGTACTAAAAGCATTTCCATAAAAACTTTTATGGGGAGTAAAAACATGTGCTGGAACCATAATTCCACCTGTAGTTTCTATAATCTGCAGGATTTCAGAACCTGTTAATCCCGATACTTGAGAGCTTAAATTTACATTTGTCATATACTGTTTCATTATTTCGGTAAACTCTTTTATGTTATCAAAAAAAGGAAAGTATGCTAAATAGTGGACCATCCCACCGTTTTTTTCTCTGCTTTCAACCTCTGCTCCGGGGATGATAACGATCTGATCTTTATATTTAAACCCTCCACCAGCAATTTCTTTTAAATCACCACTGTTTAACATAACTTCAATATCATTTTGTACCCTTGGTGAAGCACAGTCAATTATTCCAATTAGGTCTAAGCCTTTTCTGCGGCTGCTTTCTTTTACTATATTTTCAAAGGTTAAGTTTTTTGAAGCAGTAATTTTTACAGGTTTGTTATCACCTGCAGCACCGATATGAATGTGTAAGTCTGCATAGTAGTTATTCATTACTATCTTCCTTGTTTAGATACCATAAAAGACCTATAATTGTCTTACTATCTTTAATTTCACCGGATAATATCTTTGGTATAATCTCATCTTTAGTTATTTCAACTAAATCTATGAACTCTCCTAAGTCTAAATTTTGTCCGTAATGTTTTAAACCTTTTGCAATAAAAAGGTGTAAGTTTTCAGAACTGTAACCTGGTGTAGTATAGAAATGAAAGAGTTTTTCTATCATTTCAGGCCTATAACCAGTTTCTTCTTCTAGTTCTCTTAGTGCACATAGTTTTACATCTTCATCTTCTTCTAGTTTACCGGCCGGTAGCTCTAAAAGTGTTTCATCTACTGCTATTCTGTACTGTTTTACAAGTAGAATCTTTCCTTCATTTGTTATGGGAATTATAGATACTCCTCCATCATGTTCCACAACCTCACGGTCAGACTTGTGATCATTAAATAGTTTTACTCGATCTTTTCTTAAATTCAAGATAGCTCCTTTATAGATATACTTGCTATCTATAATTTCTTCTTTGTATTTGTCCATTTTTTTCACCTCTTTTTAAACTCCATTATATTTTATCATCTTAAAGCAACAAAAAAAAGCCTATTCCTAAGAAAGGAACAGACTTTTTTACTTTAAATATATATTAATTCATTATTTGAACTCTTTACCACGTTCTAATGCTTCAATATTCATATCAATTAACTTTTGGTTTCTTCCTGATAAAATACTTTCTAGAGACTTTTTAACGGTCTCCGGTTTGACTATATCTTTTTCAGCTAAATATGAACCAAGCATAACCATATTAGCTACTTTTGCGTTACCAAGTTCATTAGCTATTTCATTTGCTGCTACTTTAATTACTTTAACATCGTCTCTTGTTACATCTTTATCTATTAATGAACTATTTAATAATACGGTTCCACCGCTTTTTACCTTAGGTAGAAACTTATCAAGTGATGGTAAGTTCATCACTATTATTGTATCTGGGTTGGAAGACATTGGAGATGGTATTTTTTTATCTGATACAATTACAGTACAGTTTGCTGTTCCACCTCTCATTTCTGGACCATATGAAGGCATCCAGGATACTTCCTTTTTTTCTTTCATTCCTGCATATGAGATAATTTTACCCATTAACATAATTCCCTGACCACCGAATCCTGCTAAAATAATATCTTCTTTCATATCTACTCATCCCCCTCAGGTGTTTTGAGTTCTCCAAGAGGATAAACTTCCATCATGTTTTCTTTTAACCAATCAAGAGCATCTAATGGTTTCATACCCCAGTTTGTAGGACAGGTAGATAAAACTTCAACCATTGCAAAGCCTTTTCCGTCTAATTGAATTTGGAAGGCTTTTTTAATAGCTTTTTTAGCCTGTTTAATATGTTTTGGATCATGAACCGATACTCTTGCTATATATGCAGAACCGGTTAGTTCTGTTAACATTTCAGACATTCTAATTGGATGTCCTGCATCTTTAGCATTACGTCCAAATGGAGAAGTAGTTGTTTTTTGATCTATTAAAGAGGTTGGAGCCATTTGTCCACCGGTCATACCGTAGATAGCATTATTAACAAAAACAGTACTTATTAATTCACCTCTATTTGCAGCATGAACTATCTCTGCAGTACCAATTGAAGCTAAGTCTCCATCTCCCTGATAAGTAAATACAAATTTATCGGGATGAACTCTTTTAATACCTGTTGCTACTGCAGGTGCTCTACCATGAGAGGCTTCATGCATATCTACATTAAAGTACTCATAAGCAAGCACAGAACAGCCCACAGGAGCTACTCCAATTGTTTCTTCTCTGATACCCAATTCATCGATAACTTCAGCTACTATACGGTGAATTATTCCATGTGTACACCCCGGACAGTAGTGAAACTTCTTTTCAGTTAAACTTTCCGGATATCCTGCTACTTCTTTCATTATCTTTCACCCCCGACTATTTTTTCTATCTCTTTTACAATTTCTTCGGGTGAAGGTACTACTCCACCTGTTCTACCGTAAAAATGAACAGGTTTTTTACCATTTACAGCAAGTCTAACATCTTCTACCATCTGTCCTGTACTCATTTCAACTGCTAAGAAGTTATCTGCTTTCTCGGCAGCTTTATTTATTACTTCAGATGGGAAAGGGAAAAGTGTAATTGGTCTAATTAATCCAACCTTATATCCTTTTTTACGTGCTTGTTCAATTGCACTTGATGCAATTCTTGCTGTTGTACCATAAGCAACAATAATTGTATCTGCATCTTCAGTTTGAATCTCTTCATACCTTACTTCTTCTTCTTTCATTTTGTCATACTTTGCCTTTAAATTCAGATTATGATTCTCTAAATCTTCAGGTTCTAAGGCAAGTGAGTTTATGATATTGGGCTTTCTTCCTTTTGCTCCATCAGTAGCCCATTCTTTTTTAGGAAGCTTGTCTGGATCAACAGGTTCTGGAAATTCTACTGGTTCCATCATCTGACCAATGATTCCATCACCAACGATTAGTGACGGATTTCTATACTTATCAGCAATTTCAAAGGCAAGCATAGTTAAATCAACTGCTTCTTGTACAGAACTTGGTGCTAAAACAAATAGTCTAAAGTCACCATGTGCCATACCCTTTGTTGCTTGAAAATAGTCGGCCTGAGAAGGTTGAATTGAACCTAAACCCGGTCCACCTCTCATTATATTAATAATTACAGCAGGTAATTCAGCCCCTGCTATGTAAGAAATTCCCTCTGCTTTCAAACTAATTCCAGGACTAGATGAAGAGGTTAATACTCTTGCCCCAGCACCTGCAGCACCATAGATCATATTACTGGCTGCTACTTCACTTTCTGCCTGTAGGAATACTCCACCTACTTCTGGAAACTTTCTGGCTAAATAAGCGGGTAGTTCACTTTGAGGGGTAATTGGATAACCAAAAAAGTATCTACAGCCTGCTCTGATTGCTGCTTCAGCTATCGCTTCATTCCCCTTCATTAAAACTTTTTCACCCATATATTTTCAATCCCCCTATTGTGTTATTCTTCTTTATATACCTTAATTACAACGTCAGGACACATGGTTGCACACATTGCACAACTTATACATTTGTCTTGTTCATCTACCTTAGCAAAATGGTATCCATGACTGTTAATCTCTTCTGACATATCAATTATACTTACCGGACAGACTGCAGTACACAGTTCACACCCTTTACATCTTTCTATATCAAAAACAACATTTTTATCTTTTACCATCCAGACACCCCCTTAGTATTTCTTGGCTTTCTCTAATCCAGCCAATACACGATAAGCGCCGGCAGCTAAAGCCTCTAATTCTTCTTCACCAGCAAATATTTTAACAGGAGCAATATGCCTAACCCTGTTTTTAATTAAGTTAACAAAACGGTCTGAGTATGCAATTCCTCCAGTTAGAATAACTGCTTCACAGTCACCGCTTAAGACAGCAGACATACTACCTATTTCTTTAGCAACCTGATAGGCCATTGCTTCAAAGATATGCTTGGCCTTTTCATCTCCTTTATCAATCCTGTTTTCTACCTCAATCATATTACTGGTCTCTAGGTAGGCAACTACTCCACCTTTACCAATCAATTTAGATTTTAGTTCTTGTTTATTATAGTCACCAGAATAACATAAGTCTAAAAGTTCAGCACTGGGTACTCCACCACTACGGTTAGGGCTTAACGGCCCATCACCACTTAAAGCATTATTTACATCGATTATTTTACCCTTTTTGTGTGCCCCAACTGAAATTCCTCCACCTAAATGAGCAACAATTAAATTAATTTTCTCATAGTCTTTGTTAACAATTTCAGCATACTTTCTGGCAACTGCTTTCTGGTTTAAAGCATGAAAGATACTTTTTCTTTCTAATTCAGGTATACCAGATATTTTTGCTATTTCCTGCATTTCATCTACAACAACAGGATCTACAATATAGGCAGGACAGTTTGCTTTTTGGGCGATAAGATCCGCTAGTAACCCCCCGAGATTACTAGCATGTTCTCCTCTTTTTGCTTCTTTTAAATCCTTTTTCATTTCTTCATTTACAACATAAGTCCCACCATCAATCGGCCTAAGCAGTCCACCCCGGCCAACTACAGCAGAAAAGTTAGATATTTCTATATCTTCTTCTTTTAAAAAGTCTATAATATATTCATATCTAAAATCTAATTGGTCACTAATATTTTTGAATTTCTTTAAGTCTTTTATATCATGATCAATATTCATTTTTTTAATCTCTGTTGTCTTATTATACAGTCCTAGTTTTGTCGTCGTTGAACCAGGGTTAATCGTAAGAATTAATTTTTCCATAGTGACACTCCTATTTAGGGATATAATTTCTTCTTACATTACCAATATTTTTAATTCTTTCTTCTGCCATAATATCAGCAGCTCTGTAAGTTGGAATGTTATCCCTTTTACTAATTTTAAAAACCTTTTTAATATTATTATAGATATTTTTCGCTCTTCTTAAAGCACGCTCTCTATTATAACCAATTAATTCATCATATACATTGATAACTCCACCTGCATTAATTACATAATCAGGAGCATATACGATACCTGCTTCTTCTAAAGCGTCGCCATGTCTTTCCTCTTCTAAAACATTATTTGCAGCTCCTGCTACTATATCACATTTAAGCTGTGGAATTGTATCATCATTGATAACTGCACCTAAAGCACAGGGAGCAAAGATATCACAGTCTACACTGTAAATTTTACCGGGTTCTACAACTTTAACACCAAAGTCTTCTACAACTTTTTTAATATTTTCTTCTTTAATATCAGCAACAACTACATCTGCACCAGCATCTTTTAGATGTTTAACTACATAGTATCCAACATGTCCTACACCCTGTACAGCAACTACTTTACCTTCTAAGTTAGATGTACCGTATACTTCATCAGCAGCAGCTAAAATACCGTGAAAAACACCTAATGCTGTTACTGGTGAAGGGTCACCACTTGTACTAGGAAGCCCTGTTACAAATCCGGTTTCCTCAGCAACAATATGCATATCGTCAACAGATGTATTTACATCTTCAGCAGTTATGTAGCGTCCGTTTAAACTCTGAATAAAACGTCCATATGCTCTCCAAAGTTCTTCACTTTTTATTTCTTCTGGATCTCCAATAATTACTGCTTTTCCACCACCTAAGTTTAAACCAGCAGCAGCAGACTTATATGTCATACCTTTAGCCAATCTAAGTACATCATTTAAAGCTTCTTCTTCAGTGTCATAGTCCCAAATTCTTGTTCCACCTAAAGCTGGTCCTAATGTTGTATCGTGAATTGCAATTATTGCCTTTAATCCAGAAACCTCATCATAGTTAAATACAACCTGTTCGTAATCATCAAGTTCTAATCTTTTAAATAAATTTTCCATATATAATCTTCCTCCCTAAATTTTATTATATTCAGTCATTACTTTACCAAGAGCAATTGAATTTAATTTTGTATGTGAACTATCTGCTCTTGATGTAATTACTAGAGGTACTTTTGCTCCAACAATTACACTTGCAGACGGTTGTTTTCCGTAAAAGACAAGTGATTTATATAATACATTACCTGCTTCAATATCAGGTACTAACAAAATATCTGCATTACCTGCAACCGGACTATTAATCCCTTTATGTTCAGCTGCTTTTTTACTTATTGCATTATCAAAGGCAAGTGGTCCATCTACGATTACATCACCAAGCTGTCCTCGGTCACTCATCTTAGATAAAGCGGCAGCATCTAAAGTTGCCTCCATTGCTGGATTAACAGTCTCTACAGCAGCTAAAACAGCAGTTTTTGGTTTTTCAATTCCAACTGCATGAGCCATCTGAGCTGCATTATTTATTAGGTCAATCTTATCTTTTAAGTCAGGTGCTATATTCATTCCACCATCAGTTAATATTACAAAACGATTATCTTCTTTAAGATAAATTAAGGTAACTAAACTTAAGATATTGTCTCCTCTTAGACCGTATTCTTTATCTAAAAGTTCTTTTAAGATAACACTTGTATTAATATGACCTTTCATTGGAAAATCAGCTTCACCATCTTTTATCAACTGCATTGCAGTATGAGCAGAATCATTTTTAGACTCTGTTCCAATGATTTCAACTTGACCGGTTAGATCTTTTTCTTTAACTATTTTTTCAATTTTTGCTTTATCCCCTATTAAGATTGGTGTTACAATACCTAAATTTGTTGCCTTTTTAATACTGCTTACAACAACTTCGTCTTCAGCTGCAACTACAGCCAGTTTTAGGGGTTTATTATTTTTTGCTTCTTCAATTAGTTGATTTATATTTTCTAACAATCTCAACTACCCCCTTATATTATGAATTGCTTTCATCATCTCGATTCTTTCTTCCACCATATGATCTGCTGCATCTACAGTTGTAATACCTTTTTCATCTGCTACTTTATAGATCTGTAGTAGTTTATCATAAATACCTTCACATTTTTTCATTGTTCTCTCTTCACTATATCCTCCAACACCAAGTTCATCTGCAACCTGGATTAATCCACCAGCATTAATTACATAGTCAGGTGCGTAAAGAATACCTTTTTCCTGTAAAAGATCTGCATATTCATGTGTTTGTAGTACATTATTTGCTGCACCTGCAATAATATCACACTTTAGTCTGTCGATAGTATCTTCATTGATTACAGCTCCTAAAGCATTAGGAGAGAAGATATCACAGTCAACATCATAAATTTCATTAGGTTTAACAATTTTAGCACCAAGTTCTTTTCCCTCAGCTATATAATCTTCATTTATATCAGTTGCAATTACTTCACAACCAGAATCAATTAAATGTTTTGTTAGTTTAGATCCAACTTTTCCTAATCCCTGAACAGCAACTGTTAGTCCGTCAAGGTCATCAGATCCATATTTATGTTTACAACTTGCTTTAATTCCGTGAAAAACACCATAAGCAGTTGCGATTGATGAATCTCCACTACCACCAAATTCTTTTGGAAGTGCACCTACATAGGGAGTTTCTTTTCTTAAGATTACAAAATCATCATAAGTAGTTCCCACATCAGTACCTGTAGAATAGCGTCCGTTTAGGGTATTGATAAACTTACCTAATGCTCTAAAGAGTCCTTCGGTTTTATCTTTATTGGGGTCTCCCCAAATAACGCTTTTTGCACCACCATAGTCTACACCAGATATACCCGACTTATAGGTCATACCTTTTGATAAACGGAGGGCATCAATAATCATTTCCTCTTCTTTTTCATAATCCCACATTCTACAACCACCGAGACTTGGACCTAAAACAGTATTATGAATAGCTATAACTGCTTTTAATTTAACCTTATTGTCCTGTAGAAACATAACCTGTTCATGGCCGTGTTTTTCCATTTCTTTGAATAGTTCCATTAAAAATATTTCCCCCTTTAGTTAATATAATATTTGCACCTTATATATAATGCATATTCTATACCAACTATTTATCTCATTAAAAAATCATATTATAAAAAAAGAAACCCTATAGATATAGGGTTGTTTAAAAATTAGTAATATTAATAATATTTTCACAACTGCAAAACAAAACATGCCTGCATTTTATTGCAGGCATAATCTTGCAGTTATTTAGTTTAAATCATACTTATTCATCTTATAATAAAGACTCCTAACAGCAATTCCTAATATATCTGCCGCTTCTTTTCTATTACCATTAGTCTCTTCTAATGCTTTTTTTATTACATCTTTTTCAGTGGAGTTTATTATATCTTTTAAAGAATTGTTTTCAAGTGAGTAACCTGATACAGGTAAATTTGGCTTTTTTTCACTATTTGTGTCTCCAATAATATCTGGAATGTGTTCAATTCTTATTATTTCCTCACTTAAACCTAAGTTTATAATAGCCCTTCCAATAATGTTTTCAAGTTCTCTTACATTACCGGGCCAGTTGTAATCATTAAGATATTTATAAACATTTTTAGAACATCCTTTTACAGAACGTCCGTATTCCTGATTAAACTTTTTAATAATATGATCTACAAGAGCAGGTATATCTTCTTTTCTTTCTCTTAAAGGTGGAATAAAGATCGGGAAAACGTTTAATCTGTAGTACAGATCTTCTCTAAAGATTCCTTCTTGTATTGCTTCTTCAAGATTAATATTAGTTGCTACAATTATTCTTACATTAATATCAATCGGCCTTGTTCCACCAACTCTTAAAATTTCTTTTTCCTGAATTACTCGAAGCAGTTTGGACTGTAGTTTCATACTTATCTTGCCAATTTCATCTAAAAAGATAGTTCCCTGATCTGCTTCTTCAAAGAGTCCTTTTTTACCACCTTTTTTTGCACCTGTAAAAGCACCTTCAGTATATCCAAAAAGTTCACTTTCTAAAATACTATCAGCCAGAGCTGAACAGTTTACTCGAATAAATTTTTGATTACTTCTTTCACTGTTATTATGAATTGCATGGGCGAAAAGTTCTTTTCCAGTTCCACTTTCACCCCTTAACAAAACAGTTATTGGAGTTTTAGAAGATTTTTCAGCCTGATTGATAACAGCCTTCATCGTTTCAGAATTACCAACAATATCTTCAAATGAATACTTAGCTGAAATCTGTCTAATAATTTGTTTGGCTTGGTCTAGCTCTTCTGTTAATTTCTTTATTTCAGAAACATCATGTGCAACTGCCACACTACCTTTAAGTTCACCGTCAGCAATAATTGGGGCAGCATCTACAATTACATCTTTTTTGTTAGGGCCAACCCTCATTCTAACCCCTTTAAATGACTTTTTAGTTTCTAAGACCTTATAGTGCATACTCTGTCCTTCAGCTATATCTACATTTGCGGGTTTACCTATGATATCTTCCTCAGTTAAACCGGTCAGCTTTGTATAAGCAGGGTTGATTAAAATACCAACCCCATTTTCATCTACAACACTGATGGCATCCTGAGTTGAATTTATAATCGCCTCTAACATACTTCGTATTTCTCTTAAGTTTGTTATCTCTTCTGCTAAGTTTTTTACTTCAGTAATATCTCTAAAAACAGCTACAGCACCAATAATATTTTCCTGTTTATCTTTTACCGGTACTCGGTTTGTAATAATTGTGGTTTCTTTTGTGTTTTGAATCTGATTAAGTTCTGCTTTCCCAGTATTTAATACAACATCTAGTCTTGTATTTGGAATTACTTCTTTAACTTTTTCATTTAATACATCTTTTCTATCAAGGGCAAACATCTTTTCAGCTGCATCATTAAAAAGTTCTATTCTTCCCTCTTCATCGACAGATATCAATCCATCATGTGTGGAGTTAATGATTACATTTTTTTTGCGTATAATATTTTTTAACTCTTCAATTTCATTAGTTTCTTTTAATTTTTTATTCATATTTTCACTCCAGATTTATTAATCCCAGGGATTTTTAAGAAATCTTTGGATTGTAAATAGTTCTTCATCATATTTTGACTTCTCTAAATCCCCCAGTAAATCCTCTTTGATGGATATAAATTTAATTGGTAAGTTAAGTTCTTGAGATGCTTTTTTTACAGTTGTGTAACCTTCATTAACATCTTCAATACTGGTACTTTCACCAACATTAATATTACACACCAGATTGTCTACAGATATTTTAGAAGCATCTTCAATCATTTCTTTCATCTCAACTATCCCTTCAACATTATTTGTAAAAGGGCGTTTAGTATTAACAACCAAATTTAACTCATAATCAGTCTTTTTGACACTGTCTGCAATACTACCTAAAACTGTTGCTCCATCTTTATCTCCACCGACATCTATTACACCATAGTAATTATCATTTTGTAACAGTCTATTTATATCAGGTGTAATTATAGGTAAGTCAGCATACTTTAACTTCTTGGGATAGATTACTTCTATACCCATCTCTTCCATTAAATCAGACTTTTCCCTGGAGCGAAAATATGGATTTATTACATCTAAATCTACAACTGCTATTTTATTTATATTATGATTTTCTTTTAAATGTAGTGCATAGTTTAAGGAAATTTCAGTTTTACCACTTCCAAAATTCCCGGTAAATACAGTGATTCTTTTATCGAGCATCTTAATTATTGATTCCCCAGAGTTGCAACCATAACAGCTTTAATTGTATGCATTCTGTTTTCTGCTTGGTCAAAAACCTTGGAGTATTTACTTTCAAATGCTTTTTCAGTTACTTCCATTTCTTCCATTCCGTACTCTTTAAATATCTTTTTACCGTTTTCAGTATCTGTATTGTGATAAGCAGGTAAACAGTGTAAGAAGATCATATCTTCATTACCAGTATTTTTTATCATATCCATGTTAACCTGATAAGGTTTTAACATCTTAATTCTTTCAGCAAACTTATCTTCTTCACCCATTGATACCCATACATCTGTATAAATGGCATCTGCATCTTTTACACCTTTTACTGGATCATCTGTAATATTTATAGTAGCTTTAGAGTTTTTGGCTAATTTTTTAGCCTCATTAACTAATTCTTCATTTGGCCATAACTCTTTAGGTGAAACTATTGTATAGTTAATTCCCATAATAGCGCTACCGATCATTAATGAATTAGCCATATTGTTTCTACCATCACCAACATATACTAAATTTATTTCTTCTAGTTTTCCGAAGTTTTCCTGTATTGTTAAAAAGTCAGCTAAGATTTGAGTGGGATGATACTGGTCAGTTAATCCGTTCCAAACCGGTACATTAGCATATTCAGCTAAGATTTCAACGGTTTCATGTGTATAACCTCTATATTCTATACCATCATACATTCTACCTAATACGCGAGCAGTGTCTGCTACAGTTTCTTTTTTACCAAGTTGGATATCATTTTTTCCAAGGTATTCAGGCATACCACCTTCATCTTTTGCTCCTACAGAAAATGCACATCTGGTTCTTGTAGAAGGTTTTTCAAATATTAAAGCAATATTTTTACCTTCAAGTGCATTACCTTTGATTCCAGCTCTTTTTTTGTCCTTAAGATTTGTTGATAGTGTTAAAAGATAACTTATTTCTTCTTTAGTAAAGTCCTTAAGTGATAATAAGCTTCTTCCTTTTAGATTAAATGCCATTTTATCTCCCCCGTTAATTTATTTTTTTACAGTTTTTATTATATAGTATCTGGGAGCATAATTCAATAATTTTTATACAGTTCTGAATATTTATTCAACTTGTTATTAAATTATTTTTTAGTCTGAAATTATCAGCTACCTTTGCTATAAACTGGGCATTGGTTGGTCTACCGATAGTCTCAGAAATACTGTAACCAAAATAATCATCAAGCATCTTTTGATTACCTCTTTCCCAGGCAACTTTAATTGCATGTCGAATTGCTCTTTCAACTCTGCTTGCTTCAGTGTTAAAGTTCTCTGCGATCTTTGGATAAAGCTTTTTAGTAATTGAATTAATAAAATCAACCTTTATAACACTAAGATAAATTGCATTCCTTAAGAATTTATAACCTCTGATATTTGCGGGCATACCAAAGTTATCTAAAAGATTGGTAATATCTTGATTGATTTCAAGTGAATTACTTTCTTGACTGGTTTCTTTAATATAGCCGCCAGAATAATTTTTAGTTGAGTAATCAGTCTCAAGATCTTTTATTCTATCTTTTACACATTTAAAGTCAGCAGGTTTTGACATAAAGTAATCAATTTGATAATTTTGTAATATTTTTAACATTTTCTCATTTAAAAAAGAAGATAAAACTAATATATTGAGATCCTCAATTAGTTTATCTTCTTTAAGTTCATCTAATACACTCACCCCATCTAAGTGTGGTAGTATTAGATCCATTATTACATAGTCTGGCTCTTTTTCATAAATTAAGTCCAGACCACTCTGTCCATCATTTGCTGTTCCACAACAGCTAAACTTTTCCATCTCTTTTAACTTTTGTTTGAACTTCTGGCATAAATCTTCATCTTGGTCAATAATTGCTACATCGTTTGTTGACATATTGTACATATTAATAGATTGCCTCCTTGAAAAATTTATAGTTTAGTGAATTTGTTTAATTTAATAGTTTAGTAAGGTTTTGTCTATTAACATATACAATAATGAATATCTATTTCCTTCTAAAAATAACAAATTTGTAAATATTTTGTAATAATCTACAAGAAATGTGATATATTTTAATAAAATTTATTGAATAGTTTGCTTCTTATCTGCTGCCATTTCAAGCATTTCACGGGCATGGCTTTTTGTAGTCTCGGTTAATTTAACCCCTCCAAGCATACGGGCAAGCTCTTTTATTATTTCATTTTGGTCTAATTTTTCTATATTAGTAACTGTTTTTTTATCTTGACCTGTACTTTTATTAATATAGTAGTGGTTATCACCCATACTTGCCACTTGTGGTAAGTGAGATACACAGATAACCTGTCTTTTTTGAGAAATTCTATATAGTTTTTCTGCCATTTTCTGAGCAGTTTTACCACCAATACCTTTATCAACTTCATCAAATACTATTGTTTCAACTCGGTCGATATCAGCCATGATATTTTTAAAGGCAAGCATTATTCTGGAAAGTTCTCCACCTGAAATAATTTTTGATAGAGGTTTAAGGTCTTCACCAGGATTAGTAGAAATTAAAAACCTTATCTCATCAATACCATCTTCAGCCCGGTTTTTTCTATTAAATTCCACCTTTAATTTTGCTTTTTTCATTGCCAAATCTTTAAGTTCGTTTTCTATATCCTTTGTAAAGTTTTGAGCATTTTCTTTCCTGATTTTAGAAAGTTCTTCTGCTTTTTTATCATACTTTTTATGTAATTCTTTTAATTCTTTTTTTATTTCTTCAATATACTCTGTTTGATTTTTTAGATTATCTAGCTTTTCTTCTAAGTCTTCTTTGTACTCAGTAATTTTTTCAATTGAATCACCATATTTTCTTTTTAGGCGATTAATCAAGTCCAATCTTTCTTCAACCTGTGAAAGCCTGTTTTTATCAAACTCTACATTTGTAATATAGTCATCAAGATCAAAGCTTAACTCTTCTAGCATGTAGTATACATCCTGTATGATCTGATGGAAGTTGTTTAATTTATCATCATAGTCTTTATAGTCTTCAAGGTCTTTCATATAATGACCTATTTTATCCATCATACCCTCCTGGTTATAGTCACTTGAACTAATAAGTTTATCTATTTCCCCTAACAGGGCATAAATATCTTCCATGTTAGATAGCTTTTTATACTCTTTGAAAAGCTCTTCATCTTCACCAGCTTGCAGATCAGCCTTTTTTATTTCATCAATTTGGAACTGATAAAGATCTATCTTTCTTGCTCTGCTTTGTTCATCTATATCAATTGAATTTAATTTAGACTTCAGTTTATTAATTTTTTTGTAGTAATCTTTAATCTCATATTTTAATTCTTTAATATCATTTTTTATGTACTGATCTAAAATCATCAGATGAGTATCATCATTGAGCAGGGACTGTTGCTCATGCTGTCCGTGTACATCAACTATAAAAGGTGCAATCTGTTGAATCAATGAAACAGTAACAAGTTGACCGTTAATTCTTCCTTTGTTTCTGCCATCCTGATTTATTTCACGTGATATTAAAAGCATACCATCTTCAACTTCAATTCCGTTTTGACTAAGAATCTTATCTATTTCATCCTTTTTAGCGGGATGAAATAGTGCTTCTATGTATGCAGACTTTTTATTAGTTCTAATTATTTCAGTATAGGCCCTAGCCCCCATAAGAATGTCTAGTGCATCTAATATTATTGACTTTCCAGCACCGGTTTCTCCTGTAAATACAGTCAGACCGGACTTGAATTCTATGTTTAGTTTTTCAATTAAAGCGAAGTTTTTTATACTCAATTCAGATAACATTAAAGACCTCCTGTTTTATTCCATTAATTTTTTTAAGTTGTCAAAGACATCTTCAGTTTTATCTACAGGTTTTATAATTAATAAGAGGGTGTCATCACCGGCAACACTTCCAATAATATTCTTCCAGTTAGCATTATCTAATGCTTCCCCCAAACCACCTGCTGTTCCTTTAACAGTCTTTAGTAAAATAATATTGTCACTAAAGTCAATATCTGCTACTAAATTGTTAAACATCTTTTTTAACCAGTACTTATTTTCTGAATTTGATTTTTGATTAGCCAGAGCGTATTTATATCCACCATCTTCATCAGGTATCTTTATTAATCCTAACTTTTTAATATCTCTTGATACCGTAGCCTGAGTTACTTTAATACCTTTTTCTTCTAATCTTTCTACAAGTTCTTCCTGTGTAGTTATTACCTCATTTTTAATTAAGTTTAATATTTTTAACTGTCTTTTGTTTTTCATTTAGTTTACCCCCCTAAACTAAGCCTACCCTCATTTTATTTCTTAATATTGTATAAAAAGTTCTATCAGGAAATTTAATCAAAGAAATTTCCTGTTCAGAAGATTTAATCTCAATTATATCTCTGTTCTTTATCTTTATCGAATTTCTACCATCAGTTGTTAAGTAAATTTTATCTTTTTTTCCTTCGACATCTATATCTATTACTTCATCATCAGATATTACCATTGGTTTTACATGAACTGCATGGGGACATAGCGGTGTGATTAATATTGCCTTGACCTTGGGATTAATAATCGGTCCACCTGCAGAAAAAGAGTATGCTGTTGATCCGGTAGGAGTTGAAACAATTATTCCATCTCCTCGATAAGAATTAACAAACTCATTATTAATATGCATATTTACTTTCAGCATTTCTCCATCAGCACCACGGTTGATGACAACATCGTTTATCGCATACTTGTTGTTGATAACTTTATCATCCCGTTTTATACTAACCTCAAGGGTATTTCTACTCTCTACTGTATAATTTTTATTTACTATATCATCTAAGGTTTTAGATAACTCATTGGTTTCAATCTCAGTTAAAAAACCAATTCTTCCAAGATTAATTCCCATTAACGGAATCCCGGTTCCAATAAAGTTAAGAGAGGTATGTAAAAAAGTTCCATCTCCCCCAAATACAATTATTAGATCAGCTTTTTCACGCATGGTTTTAAAGCTTGCCCTTTTATGTTCTAGGTCAAGTTCTTTTGCTCCATCTTCTTCTAAAAGGTATTCTAAACCCTTCTGTTTGATTAATTGAATCATTTCCTTTGAAATTTTCTTTGAATTATCTTTTTCTGTATTTAAAACAAGTCCGATGGTTTCGATAATATTCATCCCCTTTAATGTTCTTGGTGAGCATTATCAACAACTTCTTTTATCTTTTTACCCCATTCAAAAAGATTATTATTATATCCCTTAGAATTTTTTAAATGTATCAAATATTCTATATTTTTACTAGAAGAACCGGTAATTGGTGAAAAACTTAAGTGTTTCAAAATTAAGCCTTGTTGATCAAAAAACTGACTTAAGGTTGTAATAACTTCAATATGAGTACTTTTATCTTTAATAACACCTTTTTTTCCTACTTTATCTTTACCGGCTTCAAACTGTGGTTTAATTAAAGCAACTATCTTACCATCATCAGTTAAAAACTGAACTGCTCTAGGTATTATTAGACGGAGTGATATAAAGGAAACATCTGTTACAATCAATGGTACCTTTACGGGCAGTTGTTCAAACTCAAGGTGTCTGAAGTTTGTCCTTTCAATTACCTCTACTCTTTTATCGTTTCTCAACTTCCAGGCTAACTGTCCGTAACCTACATCGATTGCATAAACCTTTTTTGCCCCATTTTGCAGCAAACAGTCTGTAAATCCACCGGTTGAAGCACCAATATCTATAACTTCTTTATCTTGTGCATCTATATTAAAGACATCTAAAGCTTTTTCTAGCTTTAATCCACCCCTACTTACATAGGGAAGTGAATTGCCTTTAACTTCTATTTTACTATCTATTTTTACTTTTGTTCCTGGTTTATCTACAATGTCTTGATTAACATAAATCTCACCGGCCATAATAGCCCGTTGAGCCTTATTTCTAGAACTAAAGAATTCTTTTTCAGTTAAAAGAACATCTATGCGTTCTTTGGATGCCATTGTTCTCCCTCCAGATTTCCTTTGAAAAAATCTGCTGTAGTTTTAGCAATTCCCTCTGGGTTAAGATTATAGATGGCTCTAAGTTCATTCATTGTTCCATGGGTAACAAACTCATCAGGTAGTCCCATTCTTTTAACTGTTGTAGTTTTAATGTTTTCACGTTCTATAAATTCTAAAACAGCACTACCAAAACCACCATTTAGAACATTTTCTTCAACAGTTACCACTTTATCATAGTCAAAGAATTTTTTTCTAAGCATTTTTTCATCTAATGGTTTAATAAATCTAGCATCAATAACTTCAGCATTAATACCCATTGTTTTTAAATCCTCAGCCGCTTTAACAGCTGGATAAACCATAGACCCTACTGCTAAGATCAAGATATCACCCGGCTCAGTTAAACTTTCAGCTGTCCCGATTTCTATCTCTTCTAACTTGTCATCTAAACATACTCCATACCCTTCTCCTCTTGGATAACGAACTGAAGTTGGTCCGGGATGGTTTATGGAAGTCCAGATCATATGCTGTAAGATGTTTTCATCACGAGGTGCCATCACAACCATATTTGGTATCATTCTCATATAGCTGTAATCAAAAACTCCATGGTGAGTTTCACCATCATCACCTACAAGTCCAGCTCTATCTAAAAACAAAGAGACCGGTAAGTTCTGTAATGCAACATCTTCAATTACCTGATCAAATGCTCTTTGCATAAATGTAGAGTAGATAGAAACCATTGGCAGTAAGCCACCTCTTGCCATTCCTGCTGAAAGTGTTACAGCATGCTGTTCAGCTATACCCACATCATAAAATTCATCGGGATATTTATCTTCAAATATATCAAGGCCAGTACCTGATGCCATTGCTGCTGTGATACCAACCACTTTATTACCAAGTTTTTCTCTAACTTTAACAGCTGTATTACCAAACACCTGACTGTATGTTTTATAAGTTTTACAGCTTTTTGACTGACCATTACTTATATCAAAAGGACTAACTCCGTGATACTGACTTGGTTTTTCTTCAGCATGGTCATATCCTTTACCCTTTGTAGTATTGATATGAAGTAATACAGGTCCATCAATATCATCAGCTTTTTTAAAGTTTAAAATTAAATCTTCTATATTGTGACCATCGATTGGTCCCAGATAGGTAAAACCCATCTCTTCAAATAAGATACCGGTAATAAATACATACTTTAATCCCTTTTTAATTCTATCTACAGATTTAGAAACTCCAACACCGATTTTAGGTATCTTTTCAATTATAAACTCAATATCTTCTTTTAACTTACTTACCATCGGATCTGTTCTGACCTTTGTTAAGTAGTTAGATATTGCTCCCACATTAGGAGAAATCGACATATTATTATCATTTAAGATCACATTAACATTTTCTTTAAGGTGGCCAACATTATTTAATGCTTCAAATGCCATCCCGGCAGTTAAAGCACCATCACCTATAACAGAGTATATTTTTTCATTTTTTTCTAATTTTTTACTTGCTAATGCAAGTCCAAGTGCAGATGATATTGAGGTTGAAGTATGTCCGGCCTCAATAATATCATGTTCACTTTCATTTCTTTTTAGATAACCGCTTAAACCATCTTTTTGTCTAATTGTAGACATTTTGTCTTTACGTCCGGTAAGAATCTTATGTGTATAGCTTTGATGTCCTACATCCCAAACTATTTTATCAATCGGACTGTTTAGATGGTAGTGTAGTGCAACTGAAAGTTCAACAACACCTAAATTAGAAGCCAAGTGTCCACCGGTCTTTGATATGGTTTCTATTAAAAACTCTCTGATTTCATTTGATAGTTCAACTAACTCTTCGTTTGAAAAACCCTTAAGATCTTTAGGGCTTGATACTTTATCCAATAAATTACTCATTTCAACTTCCCCCCAGCTGTAACTTAAATCTCTATTATATTATAATTATTTAGATTTCCAACTATTGTCTGTATATTTATTTTGAAAGCAAAATAATTATAACATAACTCAAGTTTACCTTCAATTTAACTTTTTCTTTTTAAAATATAATCTATTAGTTTAGACAAAAATTCATTGTCTTTAAAGATTTTTAATTCATTTTTAGCATGTTTAGCTGACTCTAATGCTTTTTGCTTAGCTTCTTTTAATCCCAATAATGAAACATAGGTGCTTTTATTGGACTGTTCATCACTTCCCACAGTTTTACCAAGTATTTCAGTACTGCTGATTTTATCTAAAATATCATCTGTGATTTGAAATAGTAGTCCTAAGTTTTTAGCATAACTATTTAATGCTATTAGCTCATTATCAGTAGGATTACCACAGTATGCCCCACCTAATACAGCTGTTTGAAATAAAGCTCCAGTCTTTAAACTGTGAAGATTAATTAAGGTATCTAAGTCTATCTTTTCATTTTCATACTTAAGATCTAGAGACTGTCCACCTACCATACCTTTAAAGCCTATATTTTTAGCAGTTAGATTAATTACCTTTAAAACCTTTTTACTATCTAATTCTAAATTGGATAGAAGTTCAAAAGCAAAAGTTAATAGTCCATCACCTGCTAAAACAGCCATTCCCTCTCCAAATACTTTGTGGTTACTTAACTGTCCCCTGCGGTAGTCATCATCATCCATTGCTGGTAGGTCATCATGAATTAAGGAATAGGTATGTATTAATTCTAGGGCAGTTCCAATCCTGTAGGCAGTTTCTTTGTTACCATCTACCATTTCAGCAACCTTTACAGTTAAAATAGGTCTAATTCTTTTTCCACCTGCCTTAATTGAATACTCCATAGAATCAATTATGGTATTTAAAGAAGAAGTGGAATTGTTTCTTATTTCATCGATCATTTCTATAAGTTTTTGATCTATAATATTTTTTTCCTTTTTTATTACTTCATTTATACTTAATCACTATTATCACCTTTATCTTTAAAAAGAGAGATAGGGGAAAAGTCCCCTTTCTCTCTTTTATATTATATATTTATCTTTTTTTGCTTTTCCAATCAAGTGCACCAACAGGACAGATATCAATACATTCTCCACAGTCTGTACAGTCAACTGGAAGTGGTTTGCCAAACTCTGTTCCAACATTTGTATAGTATCCTCTGTCTTTAAACTCTAATATATACTTATTAACTACTTCTTTACAGGTCTTAATACAGGCTTCACATCTGACACATTTACCCGGATCTCTTATGATTTCAGGATGTCTCATATCATAATCAAAGAGTACTTTCTCTCCAACCATTGCTTCAGGATGAGCCTTATACTCTTCAGAGTAGTCTTTAAGCTGACAGTCTTCCTTATATGAACAGCTGCATTCAATACAGCGTTCAGCCTCTTTTTTAACCTCTTCAGTCGGAAAGAGTCAGATTTGTTTCTTTAAATGTAGATACTCTTTTTTTATCTGAAATATATTCTAAGTTAGCACGGTCTCTTTCAACTGGATCTTTGATCAATACTAACTCATCTTCAGTTAAGGACTGCCAGTGTCCTCTTGAAACATTGATTATATAGTCCTTTTCATATGTTTTACCATTGAAATAGGCTTCGATACTGTTTGCTGTTTCACGGCCAGCACCAATTGCTTCAACAACGGTTGCAGGTCCTGTAACACAGTCTCCTGCAGAAAACACATTGTCTTCTACTAAATAGTTACCATCGTCAGCATCAATATCTCCCCAACTGTTTGTCGGGATATCTCCCGGAACATCTGTACTTTGACCGATTGCAGCAATTACAGTATCAGCCTCTATTTCAAATTCACTGCCCTCAATTGGAATTGGTTTTCTTCTGCCAGAAGCATCTTTTTCACCCAACTCCATTTTTACACAGGTCAATATTTTTTTGCCATTTTCTTCTCTTAAACTAACAGGTTGAGTTAAATACTCAAACTGTACATTTTCTTCATTAGCTTCAACTAACTCTAATTCATCAGCAGGCATCTGTTTTTCAGTCCTGCGGTAAAGTACTCTTACCGGTTTATCGGTTAAACGAACTGAAGTCCTTGCACAGTCCATTGCAGTGTTTCCACCACCGATAATTAAGGTTTCTCCCGGATCTTTAGAATCACAAGTCCAACCGTTTAAAGCTATCTCTTCTAGATAGTCTATACCACCAATAGCCAGTTCTTCACCTTCTGTGCGCATTGAACGTGAAGACCAACTTCCAATAGCTACTGTTACAGCATCATAGTCTTCTTTAAGTTGTTCTAACTGAATATCTTTACCAAGTTCCTTATTACAATAAACATTTATTCCACCCATCTTTTCAAAATGAGCTAGCTCTGTATCTAAGATATCTTTAGGTAGTCTGTATTCAGGTATTCCATACCTTAACATTCCACCCGGTTTTGGCATTTTATCATAAATATCACTTTTAATTCCCTTTAATCTTAGATAATATGCCACTGTATAACCAGCAGGTCCTGCCCCAACAATCGCTACCTTTTTATCAGTTAGTTCAGGTAGCTCTTCTAGGTAGTCTTCATAATGCAAGTCAGCAGCATATCTCTTTACATCATTAATATTTACTGCATCATTGTCTATTACATTACGGCGGCAGTCCTGTTCACAAAATCTAGGACATACTCTACCGATTGACATCGGTAAAGGAAGTTTATCTTTAATAATCTTTAAGGTTTCTAAGAAGTCACCTTTCTGGGCTGCTCTTAAGTATTCTTCAATTTGAATACCGGCTGGGCAGGCCATTGTACAGGGTGCTTCACAGTCACCGGAGTGTTCTGATAACAGTAAGTTTAAGGCAGTTTGTCTCATATCATATATATCATCACTGGTTGCTTCAATATCCATACCTTCAGCTATATTTGAAGAACAACTTGGAATATAGTTTCCAGTCTTTTTATCTTTAACCATACATAGATAACATGAAGTTGTCTTTGATAACTGTTCATGGTAACAAAGGGTAGGTATTGAAATACCGTTTTCTTCTGCAACTTCTAATATTGTTTTATCTTGGTCAGCTTGAACTTCTTTTCCGTCTATTTTAATATTTACTTTAGCCATTGATTTCACCCCTCTTAACACGACTTATTGCATCTACTGGACAGACTTCTATACAGGTATTACACCTTGTACATACTTCATTATCTACTACAAAGTCATCAGAAATTGCATCTACTGGACAGTTTCTAATACACTGACCACATTCAATACAGATCTCCTGGTCAAGATAGATGTCTACTAAATCATTACACTGTAAAGCTGGACAGTGTTTATCTTCAACATGTGCAAGATATTCATCTTTGAAGTATCTTAAGGTTGATAGAACTGGATTTGGAGCAGTTTGACCTAATCCACAAAGTGATGCATCAATTACTTTTGGTGCGAGTTCTTCTAGAAAATCAATATCTTCTAAAGTTCCCTCTCCAGCAGTTATCTTTTCTAATACTTCAAGTAATCTTTTTGTACCTATTCTACAGAAAGTACATTTACCACAGCTTTCTATAGTTGTAAACTCTAAAAAGTATCGGGCAGTTTCTACCATACATCTATCTTTACCGATTACTATTAAACCACCAGAACCCATGATTGCTCCCAGTGATTCTAAGGAATCATAGTCAATTGGCACATCAAAGTGTTCAGCAGGGATACATCCACCGGAAGGTCCACCGATCTGTACTGCCTTTACTTCACCTTTAGTTGCTCCACCGATATCATAAACAACTTCACCGATCGTAAGTCCCATCGGAACTTCTACTAATCCGGCATACTTTAAGTCACCGGCTAAAGCAAAGAGTTTAGTACCTTTTGAGTTTTCGGTACCTAACTCAGCATACTTTTCTCCACCTTCTTCAAATATAATCGGAATATTTGCAAATGATTCAACATTATTTATTAAGGTCGGATATCCTTTATATCCCTCATCTGTTGGATAAGGAGGTCTAAAGCGGGGATTACCCCTTCCACCTTCTAAGGAATGAATCATAGCGGTCTCTTCACCACAGACAAAGGCTCCTGCACCTTCTTTTACAGTAATATCTATTGTTTTACCATTGATTGTGTTAATTTCATTTTCATAAACCTGTTCAATAGCAATATTTAAGTTCTTTACAGCTAATGGATACTCTGCTCTTGCATAGATGAAAAGTTCTGTAGCTTTAGTAGCTAAAGCTGCTATTAACATACCTTCAATTACCTGATGAGGAACTGATTCCATCATAGAACGATCCATAAATGCACCGGGGTCACCTTCATCAGCATTACAGATTAAAATCTTTTTTTCAGCTTCTTTGCCTGCTAGAAAACTCCATTTAAGACCGGTGGGAAATCCTCCTCCACCACGTCCTCTAAGACCTGATTTTTTTACTTCTTCAACAATCTCAGTTGATTCCATATCAGCAGTTTTGTTTAAACTTTCATAACCACCGTTTTTTATGTATTCTTCTAAAGATATCGGATCAATTCTTCCCGCTAATTTTGTAACTTTAATTTTTTCAAGATCGGTTCTTTCTTCTCTAAAAGTCATTGTTGAAGTATCATCAAGCTCTAAAATCTTTTCTAAGTACTCTTCAGTAGGTTCAACATTTTCAAAAAATACTGATCCACTGTCTGTTTCAACTTCTACGATCGGTTCAGCATAACAGTGACCGATACAACCTACATCTAATAGTTCAATATCTTTATCTTTAAGTTCTTTTTTAAGATAAGTTTTAACTTCATCTGCCCCTGCAGCAATACCACAGCTGGCCATTCCTATTTTTATACGCTTAATCATTGGGCCTCACCTCTATTTTTATAGTCCTTGATTATTTTAAGAAGTGACTTGCGATCTAGTTTTCCATATACTTTACCGTTTATACTAACAACAGGTGCTAAACTGCAGCAGCCCAAACAAGCAACTGTTTCCATAGAAAAAAGACCATCTTCAGTTGTTTCACCATCATCAATTCCTAACTCTTCTACAACCCAGTTTTTAACTCTGCTTGAACCTTTAATATGACAAGCAGTTCCATCACAAACAGCTATCTTATACTCACCAGGTGCAGTTCTTTTAAACTGAGCGTAAAAACTTAAAACCCCTTCTACTTCAACTGTTGGTATATCAAAGTATTTAGATATGTCTTTGATAGATTGATCAGAAACATATCCTTTTTTCTTTTGAACCATCTGGATAGCCTTTATTAAATTACTGCGGTCTTTTGCTAAAGACTCTAATAATTCCATTTACATAACCTCCGTCTTCTTATGAGATATTATTGGCCAAATTCTTCTTCAAAGGGAACTATCTTTTGTAGTTCATCATCTTCTTTAATTAGCACTTCAATTTTTTCTTCTGTTTCACTTAACTTTTCATTACAGTATTTAATCAATTTTATACCACGGCTGAACTTATCTAAAGAGTCTTCTAGAGATAAGCCGCCTTCTTCTAGTTTATTAACTATTTCTTCTAGTTCTTCCATTGCTTTTTCAAAACTTAAATCTTTAATTTCTTTACTCATCTAAACCACCGTCTTCTTTGATGTTTTTAACTTCACTTTCAAATTGGCCGTTAATTACTGTTGTATTGATAACCTGTCCCTTTTTAACTTTCTTTATATCTGTTATTGGATTAAAATCTTTGTCATAAGTAATACTATAGCCTCTTTTTATTGTTTTAAGAGGGCTTAATGTATCAAGCTTACTGTTTAAAATATTAAACTTCTCTTTACTCTTATTTAAAGTCTTTTCCATATTCCACTTTAAGTTTTGGGTAAGTTCATCTAACCTCTGCATCTTATCAACAAAAAGTTCTTCCGGTTTTTGAAATATTCTGCGTCTTGCAATTGATCTTAACTTATCTTTTGCATTTGTAATTCTTGATTTTTGATTATGGAGAAGTCTTTTTGCTAGATTATCAAGGCTTGTTTCAATCTCTTCCCTGTTTGCAATTGCAAGTTCTGCAGCTGCTGAAGGAGTAGGTGCTCTTAAGTCTGCCACAAAGTCAGCAATTGTAAAGTCGGTTTCATGTCCAACTCCACTGATTACCGGAACTTTGGACTCATAAATTGCCCGTGCAACAACTTCTTCATTAAAAGACCAGAGGTCCTCAATTGAACCTCCACCCCTACTTACAATTATTAGATCAATATCATCTCTTTTATTTAAGTAGTTGATCCCTTCTACAATCTGTCCAGCAGCTTTATCCCCCTGGACTAAGGAAGGTACAACTAATATTGAAACATTTTTAAACCTTCTGTTTACAACAGAGAGCATATCTCTGATTGCAGCACCGGTTGGTGATGTAACAATCCCGATCTTTTTAGGTATTAAAGGAATCCTTTTTTTATTTTCTTCTTTGAAAAGCCCTTCTTCTTTTAACTTTTGTTTTAACTTTTCAAACTGTTCATAAAGGGTTCCTTTACCTTCCGGTACAATCTGGTCAGCATAAAGCTGGTATTCTCCCCTTACCTTATATACATTAATATAGCCGTGAACTGCTATCTCCATTCCATCTTCTAGTTCAAAGTCAAGTTTAGAGCTTCTTGATCTAAACATAACAGTTTTAAGCTGGGAGTTTTCATCTTTAACTGTAAAGTACAGATGTCCTGAGTTTGCTTTATAGAAGTTAGAGACTTCACCCTTTACCCAGAGGTCCTGTAGGACATCATCTGTACTAAAAAGTGCTTCTAAGTAACTACTAATCTGTGAAACAGAATATATGTTATCTATTTTATACTCCATGGTACTTTCTGGCCTTAACAGTATTTTCCATTAACATTGCTATTGTCATTGGGCCAACTCCACCAGGAACAGGAGTAATTTTTGAAGCTACTTCTTTAGCTGATTCAAACTCAACATCTCCCAGTAGTTTTCCATCTACTCTGTTAATACCAACATCAATAACAACTGCACCTTCTTTTAACATATCTCCTGTGATCATTTCAGGTCTACCTACTGCAGCTACAACAATATCTGCTCTTTTAGTTTCTGCTTTTAAGTCTTTGGTATGGGAATGACAGATTGTTACTGTAGCATGTCTTTCTAATAGAAGATGTGCGATTGGTTTACCAACAATATTACTTCTTCCTACGATTGTAGCATTTTTACCATCTATTTCAATACCTTCTCTTTCCATCATTCTAATTATTCCAAGTGGTGTACAGGCTTCAAATCTTAAAGCATCTTCCTGTCCACTGAATAATCTACCGGTATTGATTGGATGAAATCCATCTACATCTTTTTCAGCAACAATGGATTCAATAACCTTTTTCTCATCAATATGATCAGGTAAAGGCAGCTGAACTAGTATACCGTCAACAGTCGAATCATTGTTAAGATCATCAATTAAATCTAGTAGTTGTTTTTCTGATATATCTTTGTCTTTTTTGATTAATTCTGACTTGATACCAATTTCTTGTGCAGCCTTTTCTTTCATACTTACATATGTTTCTGAAGCAGGGTTGTTTCCTACCATTACAACAGTTAAACCAGGTACCCTACCTTCTTCTTTTAAGTCTTTAATTTCTTCTTTTAATTCCATTCTTATGTTTTTTGCTATTTGTTTACCATCAATAATTTTAGACATTCTTATCCCCCTATTTTAAATAATTTACTAATTATGTATTCTTGAATATTTATAAATTTCCTTCCTTAAATATTAATTATATTAAATTTGAACATATGATTATTTTGGTTGCCTGTTTTAATGTTAGCTGATATAATGAATACATTAGCATTCAAGTCACGTATTAATCTTATTAAACTTAGACAAATCTGTCAACTTAAAGTTGGATAATTTAATGAATTAGGATGGTGGAAAGATGAGGCCTAAGATATTAGTATCTTCATTTTTAAGAGAAGGATATAAATTGGGTAAAAACTTTGAGATGTTAAGTAACTTTGATTATGGAATGGTATCCCAAAACTATGTAAATGGTGTTATTGAAGGTGGAGGACTGCCGATTGTGACTCCACAGGTTAGAGATGAGTCAAAAATAGACTCATTATTAGAAGAACTGGTTGAACTAGCTGATGGTATAGTTTTAACAGGTGGATATGATATTGATCCTGTGAATTATAATAAGTATGCCTATAAAAAGGTTAAGTTTTTAGATACAATAAGAGATAGACAGGAACTAAAGTTAATTGAACTTGCCTTAAAAAAAGGTAAGTCAGTTTTGGGAATCTGTCGCGGATTTCAACTTATGAATGTATACTTTGGTGGTACACTTTATCAAGATATTCAAAAAGATGTAGCTACTGATTACCTGCATTTTGGAGGTAATTTTCCTAAGTATAAAAAGATACACCCTGTAGAGATTGAAAAGGACAGCATCTTATTTGATATCTTTAACCGTGAAGAAATTGAGGTCAATAGTTTTCACCATCAAGCAGTTGACAAGCTGGGCAGTGGGCTTAGAAAAACTGCCTATAGTCCTGATGGAATCATGGAAGGATTTGAAAGTACTGAACATGAAAATGTATGGGCTGTCCAATGGCACCCCGAAATTATGTTTGAGTACTATCCAGAACAGTTAGATATTTTTAAAGAGTTTATTAAAAGAACGAATGATAAGATAATATAAGGAGGATTTTAAAAATGAACAAAAAATTATTTTCTACATTAATAATAACATTACTTTTAGTTGGACTTTTTTCAGCTGGAGTATTTGCACAGGAAGATGAACAAGTACTAACAATTGGTTTTGAAGCTGATGTAAGTAGTTTAGACCCTGGTTTTGCAGATATTTCTGTTAATGAAAGGGTTAATAGTTTAATCTTTGACGGATTAGTTGAATATGGTGAAAACAACAAGATCGTCCCAGGTATCGCATATGATTGGGAAGTTTCAGAAGATGCTACAGCTTATACTTTCCATCTTCAACAGGGAATTGAATTTCACAATGGTCAAGTTTTAACTGCTGAAGACGTTAAGTTTACTTATGAAAGAATCTTAGATCCAGAAAATGGTTCTGGTCTTAGAGGTAAAGTATCAATAATTGATAGAATTGAAGTACTTGATGACTATACAGTTAAGTTTGTACTATCTGAACCTAATGCCTCTTTCCTTTTGGCAATGACCTTTGGTATTGTTCCTAAGGATTATGTACAAGAGGTTGGAGCAGATCAATTTTCACGTAATCCAATCGGGGCAGGTCCATTTAAATTAGAAGAATGGGTACCTGATACTAGAATAGTATTAACAGCAAATGAAACTTACTGGATGAAAGATCCTAAGTTAAGTAAAGTAATTATTAGACCGATCCCTGAATCATCTGTTCAGGCCATGGAACTACGTAGTGGTGGTATCGATGTAGCAGTTAATTTAGATGTCGGTCAGTTAGAGAACTTTAAAGATAATTCAGACTTTCAGGTTAAATCAGCTCCTGGTGGTGGAGTACATTTCTTCGGGTTTAATGATAAGATGGCTCCCTTCAATAACCAGAAGTTCAGAGAAGCTTTCTTAATGGCCAGTCCAATTGAACAAATTGCTCCTCAAATCTATGGAGCAAAAGGAGTTACAGCCTATTCATTTGTACCTCCAACACTTTGGCCTGATGAAAGTGAGTATTTAAAAGAACAAAGAATAAACTTCAATCCTGAACAAGCTAGAGTTAAACTACAGGAACTAAAAGATCAAGGAATTATTGATAATAACTTTACAGTTGATATCTATGTTCCAAATTCTGACAGTGCAAGAGTAAAAGTAGTTGAAGCTTTAGTTACTTCCCTAAGACAGGCCGGATTTAATGCACAAGCTCAGGTAATGGAATTTGGAGCAATGTGGGATAAGTTAAATGCCGGAGAAATTGGAGTATATATGTTAAGCTTTGTATCTGACCCTGATCCAGAGTATTGGTTATACCGCTGGTTTAAATCTGATGGATCACTTAATAAGTCATTCTATGAAAATAGTCTGGTTGACGAATGGTTAACTAAAGCTAGAACATCTACAGAACAAAGTGTGAGAGAAGAAATGTACAGTAAGGTATTAAGAAAAACATTAGGTGAAGATAAGGTATTAGTACCGGTTGCACACATTAATCAAATCTATGTAATGAACAACAGTGTAATGGATCTACAACCTGGTAATCCAGTTATTATACCACTTGTAACTCCAGAAGCTAATGTTTATCTTGAACAGTAAAAAAATATATATAATGTATAATGTTTTGATTTAATATAAGTATTAAAACAGGGGTTAAAACCCCTGTTTTTCCCTATATAAGGATGATGGGAGGTAACTTTATGTTTGGCTATATTATTAAAAGATTACTCTGGATTATTCCAGTTTTAATAGGTGTTTCATTAATACTATTTGGTATTATGCAGTTAATACCAGGTGATCCAGCTTCTGTTCTTTTAGGTCCTAAAGCTTCCCAGGAAGCTGTAGATACCTTAAATGAAAGATTTGGTTTAAATAAACCTATTTATACACAGTATTATCTGCTGATGAAAAACTTTATTACAGGAAACCTTGAATCTATTTATTATAGGGTGACTGTAATATCAATTATTTTAGATAAATTGAAAGCAACAATTGAACTTGGGTTAACTTCCCTGGTTATTGCTGTAGTGCTTGCTATTCCAATCGGAATTGTTGCTGCAGTAAAGAAAAACTCTTTCTTTGATTACTTTAGCATGATGTTAGCAACCTTAGGTATTTCAGTACCGGTCTTTTTTACAGGAATAATTTTAATCTACATATTCTCTGTTAACTTTAATTTATTACCCTCTTCAGGTTATGGGGGTTCTCTTTTAACAGTTCAAGGCTGGAGACATATTATACTACCTGCTGTTTCTTTAAGCTCAATTTTGATTGCTTCAACAAGCAGGTTAACCCGTTCTTCAATGCTGGATATATTACAGGAAGACTATATAAGGACTGCTCGGGCTAAGGGATTAAAGGAAAAGATTGTAATCAATAAACATGCCTTTAAAAATGCAATGATACCTGTGATTACTAATATTGGTAACCAGATGGCCTTACTTTTTGGTGGTGCCATTTTAACTGAAACGGTATTTGCATGGCCTGGGATTGGTAGACTTGCAGTAAAGGCTGTTTCTTACCGTGACCAACCCTTAGTATTTGGTACAATATTAGTTTTATCTTTTCTTTATGTACTTACGAACTTATTTATTGATATATTATATGTGTTTATAGACCCACAAATTAGTTATAGTTAGGGGGCAAACAGATGAAAAAAAAGATTATCCCTCTCATATTATTAGTTACAGAAATATATGTGTTGTATAATAATTGGATTGTAAAAGGTACGTTTTGGAACTCTTTAGAAATTAAAATTGCAACGGTTTTTTCTATTCTAGTTTTAATATTTTTATTATTAATTGTATTTAAACCAGATATCTTTTCTTATTTTAAAGAAAAAGATATTTTATATAAATCCTATCAGGAGTTTATAAAAAACAAGGGTGGAGTTGCTGGAACTATTATGATTTTTATCATAATTTATCTGGCTTTATGTGCTCCTTTTGTTGCTCCATTTGAACCAGATGTAATTGATTATGCTAATATGAATGCATCACCACCTAGTTTAACAAATCCTATGGGAACAGATGACTTTGGTCGAGATATTCTATCAAGGGTTATCTATGGAAGTAGGGTTGCCTTAGGGGTTGCATTTGCTTCGGTTTTTCTAAATGCATTTATCGGTATCTCATTAGGTTTAATTGCAGGTTTTTACGGTGGAAAAGTTGATAACCTTGTAATGAGATTAGTTGAAACCTGGAATTCTATTCCCTTTATCTTACTTGCCTTAGCTATTATTGCAGCATTAGGTAAAGATATTATTAACGTTATTATTGCAGTTGGTCTAACCGGATTAATTAACTTTGCAAGAATTACAAGATCATCAGTACTCTCTGTTAAAGAAAAAGAATATATTAAAGCTGCTAAAGCTTTGGGAAGTAGTGACTTTCGGGTTATAAAAAAACATATTTTACCTAATGTGGTCTCTCCTATTATTGTTATAGGAACCTTAAGAATCGGACAGGCTATCCTTTTAGTGGCTAGTTTAAGCTTTTTAGGGTTAGGAGTACAACCACCTCTATCAAGCTGGGGAACCATGCTTAAAAGAGGTCAAGAGTACTTAATACAAGCACCCTGGATCTCCATGTTTTCTGGACTGGCTATAATTATTACTGTGATGAGTTTTAACTTATTAGGTGATGCTCTAAGAGATGCCCTAGATCCAAAACAAATTGATTGACTTTTAAAAAATAATTGAGTAGAATATATAGAGAGTGCGAAAGTGGCGGAACTGGCAGACGCGCATGGTTCAGGGTCATGTGTCGCAAGACATAGGGGTTCGAATCCCCTCTTTCGCACCATTTTATTATATGTGATAGATATATAGAATTTTTAAAAAATATAGATTAATTTTATCATATCACTTTGAGTCTATTTACAAATAGCTATAAAATAATTAATTCCTGTCAACTACCCCTTCCAAATTAAAAATATGATTTAGAGGGGGCTTAAAAGTCATATGCAGTGGTAGGAGATTAGTCTAAGCAATATCTACACAAATAAGCTATTTTTGGGACTAAGTGTTTGATGGACACCGTAAGATACCTCCCTAGTACTATTCAACTACAAACTATATTGAACAAAATCATACCATTATTTTAGGAGGAGTATAGTATGTCTGAACATACTAGTCATGAAAATTTTCTTGAATTAAAAAAGAATATGAAACTATCAAAACTTGATGGGATCTATAGTAATATAATGACTACTATGACCTTTGGAGCTTTTCTAACTGGTTTTGCCCTTTCTTTAGGTTTAAATAACTTTCAGATCGGTATTATGGCTTCACTAGCAGCTTTTGCCAATCTATTTCAGATAGTTGGCTCATATTTTATAGAAAAAACAGGAGGGGCAAAAAAGATCTGTATCTATAGTGTATTTACTCATAGATTTATATGGATTCTTATAGCTTTTTTACCACTATTTACTGTTTTATTTAATATTGAAAACAATACTATTATATTAATGTTTTTAATAGGTATTGCTTTAGTTGGAATAACATCTGCTATATCTAGTGTTTCCTGGATGTCTTGGATAAGTGAATTAATAATTGAAACCGAACGTGGAAAGTTTTTTGGAAACCGTAATATGATAATGGGGGTTGCAGGTATCCTTTCTGGACTTATAGGTGGATATTTTCTTGATATTTGGGAAGGTTATTTCCCAACTTTAAATACATGGGGCTTTTCATTATTAATTCTCATAGGAGTTATGTTTGGATTTTTATCACTGAAAATGTTAAGTTTAACTTCAGAAAAAAATAAAAAGAAAGATAATCATTATATAAAAGAATCATTTATAAGATCTTTGAAATTACCATTTAAAGATCAAAGATTTCGTAAATTTTTATACTTTGGTATATTTTGGGCTTTTGCAGTTGGAATAGCCAGTCCATTCTTTAATGTTTATATGATTGGAACTCTTAATATTAACTTTTCTCAAATTGCAATATTTGCTGTAATTAGTGGTTTAACAAATGCACTTGGAATGCAGTTTTGGGGTAATTTTATTGATAGAATAGGTACAAAAAATATATTATATATCACTTCTTTAGGAGCTGGTATTACACCACTACTATGGATGTTTAGTTCCCCCAATAATTATACTGTATTATGGCTTGTTCACTTTTTTGCGGGAGTAGTATGGTCTGGTATTGGATTAGCAACATCACTTTTATTAATGCAGTTAGTTAATAAAGATTATAAGTCAGTATATTTTGCTATATTTGCTGCAGTAACTGGTCTTGCTGCTTCACTTTCTCCAATTTTGGGTGGATATATTGTTACATTAATATCTGATTTCGAAATAAATCTTGGATTCATATCTATTAAAGGATTGAAGTTCATATTCTTAATAACAGGAATTATTAGATTATCATCTTTAGGATTTTTATCTCAAGTAGAAATTCCAGATCAACTTCCTATTAGAACCCTAATCAAAAAAAGTAAATCATATATAGTTCCTTCTAGAAGAATTTCACAACTTGGAATGTTAGGAATGCAATCATTAGAGAACTTTAATATTGCTTTAACAAGAGGTTTTTTAACTTCTCAAAAGTTTTTAAGTAAGATAATAAAAATGAAATAAACCCTTCTATTTAAAATGTGAAAGGATTAAATGTATTGGCTCTCCTCTATAATTATTTTCCATTCAAGATATTAAAATTATTGTAACTTAGCTACTACTTTTTATATGTTTTCCTTCCACCAATAATAAGAAAATCCATTATTATAAATATAATTAAAATTGGTAGTAATAATTATTTATAAAATAAAGGTAAAATTTATTTTTTGATTCAATAATAATAGTAACTGATAAGAAAAGGAGTGTGTTAATTAATGGCTAAAGTTACTCGTGAAATGGTTGAAAATGCTGGTGTTGATGTTGATAAATTAGTTGAATTACTTGTTAAAAACGCTTCAGCTGAGCTTACAACTTTTTATTACTATACAAGTTTAAGGTTTAACTTGATTGGATTAGAGGGTGAAGGTATTAAAGAAATAGCTGAATCTGCACGTATAGAGGATAGAAATCACTTTGAAGCATTACTACCAAGAATTTATGAATTGGATGGTAGAATTCCAAATGATATGAAAGAATTCCATGATATCTCAGCTTGTCCTCCTGCTAAACTACCTAAAGATAAAAATAATGCAACTGAGATACTAAAGGTATTAGTTGAAGCAGAAAGATGTGCTGTAAGAGGCTATACAGAAATCTGTAATATGACAGCTGGTAAAGATCATAGAACTTATGATTTAGTACAAGCTATTTTAAATGAAGAGATCCAACATGAAGCCTGGTTCTCTGAATTCTTAGGTGAAGGTCCCTCAGGGCATTTAAAACGACAAAATGGTCGTACTTCACCATTTGTATCAAAGTTTTTAGAATAAATAATGGATTAAAATAGATAGGTATAATTGTAAACTAAATATTTAACACAAAAGAGTTATCGGATAAAACCGATAACTCTTTTTATTTATTGTAATTATTTACTTATTCAATTTTATATTTGCATTCAAATTTAAAATTTAACTATTAAATAGTTAATCGATATACTTTAATTACGTGGTATAATTTCACTTTCTATACTTACAATATTATCACATGAACTATCTATACATTTTTCTATAATAACTGTATAGATATTACTATTTTCATTAATCTCAAAGTTTGATATATTATTTATAGTTCTTATTTGATTCCCATTATTATCATAAATAACAATTTGATTATTTTCCTTTAAAACTTCATAATCATTATTAGTAACAATCTTATTTAAAGTAGTATCAATATCCTTAGCATTTCTAACATAAGGACTAATCTCTCTTAAATTAATCTCTGCCATTTGTTTTACATTCATTCTTTCGTTATTTGGAATTATTATTCTAAATGCTTGAGTTATCATACCTGTAGACATGGATATTGCGATACCAATTATAGCAATAGCTAATAATATTTCAATTAAAGTAAACCCATTATTGTTTTTGATTATATCATTAATTTTTTTCATATATTACTCACCAGCCAATAATAATTCTAAATTATAATTTCTTGTTTCCCATATTATTTCAAAAGAATGTAATCCATCGTCTAATGGTTGATATCTAATAAATATATCATCTTGGTTATTAGCCAATGTTTCTCCAATTTCTTGAAAATTTACTTGGTAATTTTCAAAGTTCCCTTGAACATTAATCCAATTATTATCTTCATTATCTCTAATATTCCTCAATCTTTCTGCAAGTGAATTACTTATTCTAATTGCTTCTAACCCTTTATCGTATATACTTGACTTCTGATCTAATTCCGTTCACAATTGCAGAAGAAAAAGCTAAAATTAATATTGCCGCTAATACAAGGGAAACCATTATTTCAATTAAAGTAAACCCATTTTCTTTTTTAAAAAATATCATTTATAATGACCTCCCTTTATAGTTGTTCCCAATCCATTAATAGATAAATTTGCGCTACATATTCATCTGGTAAATTCATCTGGATTTATATTAAAATTTCCAGTACCTCTAAAATCAAGATAATAACCATCATTGATTAGAATCATTTGCATAAATAAAAAACATAGTATTATCACAATTCATCATTTGCAGATGCACCACCGATGAAGTGAACATAATCTTTAACTATTAATAACTGAATTATTTATATCAGTTTGTAGGACGTCCAATCTCCATAGCTCCATCTATAATAATTATCGAATTATTAATATATGTGCATTACAGGAGGTCCACTCTACTCTGCATTACCAGGAGGTCCACCTCCAGGACCCAAATTTAAATTTCCATTTTTAATATATATCATTTCGCCACTAGAATAATTGATACTTTTTAAAATTAACACTTGTATTTTCATAATAAATATCAACAATATCTTCGCTATCATCTACAAAATCATTTTGATCAAAAAACTCATTTGATAAAAATATTCTAGCAAATGAAATAAAATCAGCTACTCCCCAATCATATATATTTATAATGTGCAGTTAAATATGGCCAGGACCTGATTCATTAAAATGTTCATCAATATCCTTATCTTGTATATTAAATGATTTTAATCCACTTCCAGCTGATATATCAAACTTTATTTCTTCACTATATTCTCTTCCATTTTTTGAAGTATAAGTTCCTTCTGATATAAAGGAAGGATTAACACTTACAGAACTTATTACAATGTTGAATTTTATATCATCTATCCCTAATATGCTACTACCAATCCAATATTTTGTATCAGTATATGAAAATTCTAATTCTCCATCACCATTTGTATCTTCAGCAACTAAATAATCACCATTATTTATTGAATTAAGATTTATTTTACCCAAATTTGCTTTAACAAACTCCACACCAGAATCAGCAGAATAGAATGCTTTTGACATTGCTTCTTCATGTGGCATAGTATTTATATAACTTCTCACAGTCATAAATAGTGCGTTTATTAAAATAGTTCCTACTAATAATAATAATATAACTAATACTAAAGCTGCACCATCTTGTTTTTTTATATCAATCACTTTTATCTTCCTCTCTTATTATAATTACAATTTTAAAATTGATGAAAAGTTATATCTTATAAGAAGTGTAAGTCTAATTCAATAACTTTATTTTTAATCATAATATTTAAACATAATTATAATTTACATAGATTGTTCTAAAATTTAAACTTAATAGAAAGTCTTAATATTTAAAATTTATTTTCTATAATAATAGCAATATTAACTACATGCTATTTTTCACCCCTATAAACACAAAAAAACCAGCCTCTCGGCCGGTTACACCAATCGCTTCTGTTACTCCCAGGTGTCCATTTATGGAATAACAATCATAGCTATCCTTATTACTATATTATATCACAATTGATAATTATTATCAATTATTTATGTGACTTTATGGAATTGTTGTATAATAATATCCATAAGAAGACTCCCCTTTCTTTTTTGTTTGTTTTTGTTGTTAAAAACATTTTATCAGAAAGGGAGTCTCTTTCTATTTTTTTATTGATAATCTCCAAAAGTTATTTTACACTAAGTTGGCTAATAATTAGTTTTACTTATTTTATACTTATAAAATATAATTAGATAGAAAACTATTTTTTCTTCCAAATATTATTAAATTTTCAACAAAATATTTTGCAAATGATTTTTCAATATAGTGTATACTAAAATCTAGAATTGAGTTTTGTTTGAAAATCTTGCTGAGAAGTAATATAATAGTAATATAATGTAATTCTGGGAGGAAAATGATGCAACCAAAAATTATTGAAAAAAATCGATTTACAGTAATAGGAATGGACTGTCTAACTACAACAGAAGACAATGCAGATCATCAAGTAGTAATTGAACTCTGGGATCAATTTAAACCAAGAATTGATGAGGTACAAAACAAGAAAAACCCAACCAAAATGGTCGGGATCTATGATCAAAGAAAAAATTATCCTAATAGGTTTGCTTACATAGCTAGTGTAGAGGTAAGTAGTCTAGCAGAAATACCTAAAGGTATGATACCTAAAATGATAAATGGTTCTAAATATGCAATATTTACTCATCAGGGTGAATTAAAAAGCATAGATAATACTTATAACTATATCTATAATGAATGGCTGCCAGAATCAGAATATGATGAAAATAAAAAAGGAGATAATTTAGAAGTATTTAATATTGATTTCTCTGAAAACGAAAGTTCTGATGTGGATATCTATGTTGCTATTAAAGATCCAGAGTAATAGAAATAGGGCAGTGATCTGAACCCATTACATCTTCATGGATGACTGCCTTTTTAAGATTATCTAAAAGATCTTCACTCACAAAATGATAATCTATTCTCCAGCCTGCGTTTCTTTCTCTAGCCCTTGTTCGATAACTCCACCAACTGTACTTCTCTTTTTTTGGATTAAAATGTCTAAAAGTATCAACATATCCGTGATTAATTAACTTATCCAGCCATTTTCTTTCAATAGGTAAAAATCCAGAAACATTTTTATTTTGTTCCGGATTTATAAGATCGATCTCTTTATGTGCGGTATTATAATCACCACTTATAATAATACTGTGTCCTTCTTTTTTTAAATCTTCAGCCTGTTTTAAAACTTCATCATAGAAATCCAGTTTATAGTTTAATCTTTCATTACTTCTCTTCCCATTAGGAAAATAAATTCCCATTAAAACAAAGTCATCGTAGAATGCTTTGATAACTCGACCTTCTTGATCAAATCTTTTAATCCCTAAACCGTTTTCAACTTTGTTAGGTTCTATTTTAGAATAAAGTGCAACACCACTATATCCTTTTCTTTTTCCGTAATTAAAGTATGAATAGTATGAGTCAATATTTTGTAGCTTATTAGAAATTTGTTCTTCTTGGATTCTAATTTCCTGTAGTGTTAAAATATCAGGTCCTTCATCTTCAATCCAATCAAAAAATCCTTTTTTCGTTACAGCTCTAATACCATTTACATTCCAAGAAAAAATATCCACTAATTATCACCTGCATTATCACTTACATTAGATAAAACTCCATTGATAAATCCAGAAGATTTATCTGTACCAAATTCTTTTGCCAACTCTACAGCTTCGTTTATTAAAATACCTATCGGCATATCTTCAAAAAACTCATAAAGTGCAATTCTTAATATGTTTCTATCAACAACAGGCATTCTGTATAAATGCCATCCAATAGCATTTCTTTCTATTGCTTTGTCTATTCTTTCCAAGTTATTTATTACTCCTAAAACAATTTCTTCAAAATAATATTTGTCATCTTTATTTTTTAATGAGAGTTCATTTTTCTTTAAAGAAATCTCCCTTAATGCATTTTCTTCTTTTATACCTCTTTGCAAATCTAACCCATAAAGAATCTGCATAGCCCAGATCCTTTGTTTGTGTCGTGTTAACTTCATCATCTATTACCTCGCTTTTTACAATCTAATTTCTATTTATTTTTTTAAATATATTTGGAATATTTTTTCCACCATCCCAAAGATGTCCTATATAAAGTCCAATTAAAGCAAATAAAAAGATAACTATTGTTTTTAAAATACCGATTAATAGTATTAATAGTCCAAAGATAAAACCTGCTATTAATCCAATAAACTTACCCTTGTTATTATTTATCCAGGTAAACAGTTCCTGCTTGTTATCTAACATCTATATCACTCCTTTAGGATATCTTTATGAACTATAACAACATTTCTTAAAATCAATCCACAGCTTTTGAAAGAGGATATAATTTTATTTTTAATAATAGATAGTTTCTTATCACTCAAATGATTAATTTCCTTTTTTACAATGATGTAGAGTCTGTATTCAGTTTCTTTAATCTGATCAATTTCTATTTCAGCATTATCAAAAAAATCATAGTCTTTTAAAAGACGTTCCAATAGTGTGTAAAACAGTTCAAATTCAATCGTAATTTTTCCCATACTATTATCATCAACAAGCAATACCCTGCTTTCAGTTTTAAACTTATTTATAATTTTATCTAAAAACTCAAACATTTTTTATCACCACTTTACTTGATAAAAAAAAGAAGAGGTCAGTGTTGACCTCACTCTTTTTCTTGCTCTTCTTGTTCTTCGTCATCATGTTTTTCTTCTTGTTCAGGTAAATCAACACCCTGAACATGAACATTTACTTCCATAACATCAAGTCCGGTCATACCTTCAATAGCTTCTTTTACATTACTTTGAATATTCCAGGAAACATCAGGTATTGAATGACCGTAGTCCATAATAACAAACAGGTCAACAACACATTCATTTTCTCCTGCTTCAACTTTTACACCTTTAGTTAGGTTTTTTCTTCCTAACATTTCTGCAATACCACCAGCTATACCGCCACTCATACCTGCAACACCATCAACCTCTGTTGCTGCAAGACCGGCAACTATTGATACTACCTCATCTGCAATTCTAATATTACCTAATTGTTCTTTATCTTCCATAATTAAAAACCCCCTATTATTTTCTTTTTTTAACCTCAGCCAAGAGTTTCTCTTGGTCATCAAATTGACCTACTATTACTAAACCAACTACTTTTCCGTTCTCATCTTTAACAACTCTTTTACACGCTCTTTCTTTTTTTTCTATTTCATGTTCTAATTCATTGTCAAAGTCAAGATTTCCTGCAGAAACTACATTAATTCCAGCAACTTTCAAAGTATGTGATGATACTACACCGGGAAACTCAAACTTCTCTCCAGCCATATTTTTACCGGCGGTCTGCCCCATCTTCATCGAAGGCATCCAAATACCATAAAACCTGCCGTCATGTTCTGCAATATCTCCTGCTGCATAAACATCATCAATATTAGTTGTCATATATTTATCGACTACAACTGCATTATTAATCTTTAAGTCAGTATCTTCAAATAGTCCGATATTTGATCTAACTCCTGTTGATAAGAGTACTAAGTCTGCTTCAACTTTTGTACCATCACCCATTAAAATTTCTTTCACTTTATTGTCTCCCAAAAACTCTTCAGTACTTGCATCAAGAACAAATTTTAGCCCTTTATCTTTTTTTAATATATCAACAAGTATTTCTCCACCTAATTCATCTAACTGTCTGTTTAAACAATAATTAGCTCGTTCAATTACTGTAACATCTAAGCCGGATTTTTTAAGGTTAGAAGCTGCTTCAACACCTAAAAGACCTCCACCAACTACGACTGCTTTATCTGATTTTTCAGCTGTTTTACATATTTTTTTAGCATCTGTTAAGTTCCTTAAAGTAAATATATTCTTTTTTTCTACACCTTTAATCGGTGGTTTAAATGAATGTGCACCATTAGCTAATAAAAGTTTATCATAATCATAGTTTGATTTTTCTGTAATAACTTTTTTTTCATTAAATTTAACTTCAGTTACTTTTTCTGATAGTTTTAAATTAATATCATTTTTTTCAAACCAGTCTTTATCATTTATGATTAATTCTTCATCATCTACTTCACCTGATAAGTATTCAATTAATCTAGGCCTGTAATAAAATGGATAATCATCATCTGTTATTACAGTTATTTGATCATTTTCATCTCTTCTTTTTATAATCTCTTTTACAGCTGATACTCCAGCTGCACCAGCTCCTATAATTAGATACTTCATATCTATACTACCCCCAATAATTAATTACTTTCAACTCTTTCCATATACTCATCAGAACGAGTATCTATCTTTATTATATCTCCCTCATTAATAAACAGGGGTACCTTTACAGTTAATCCTGTTTCCATTGTAGCTGATTTAGTACCACCAGATACTGTATCACCTTTGATTCCAGGTGGTGTATCAGCAACCTTTAATTCTACAAAAGTAGGAAGATCTATGTCTAAAGCTTTACCATTATACATTAATAGATGTATGTTCATATTTTCTTTTATATAGTTTACCTTATCCCCCATCTGTTCTTTAGATAAGGTTATTTGATCATATCTTTCAGTATCCATAAATACATAACCGTTATCATCCCAATATAGATACTGCATTTCTCTTTTATCAACATGAGCTGTTTCTACTTTTTCATTAGCTCTAAATGTCTTATTTATTACATATCCTTCTTCCATGTTCTTTAATTTACTTCTTACAAAAGCACTCCCTCTACCACTTTTGGAATGCTGGAAATCTATAACTTGATATACTGCTCCATCTAGTTCAATAGTTAGACCAGTATGAAAATCATTAGTAGATATCATATTTAAATATCCTCCCTTTTGTATATCTTATTCTATATTATATCATTTACCAATTGTTTTAACAAATTATACCGATACTTCAATTAGCTCTTTAGGAGCTGTATTTAAGACTTCACATCCATCTTTAGTTATTAAAAGATCATCTTCGATTCTAACTCCACCCCAGTCTTTAATATAGATACCTGGTTCATCAGTGACAACACTGTTTTCTATTATAGTATCTTCTGACTTATATGAAACACTAGGTCCTTCATGAACTTCAATACCAATACCATGTCCTAATCCATGCCCAAAGTTATCACCATATCCTGCTTCTTTAATAATATCACGCGCTATTTTATCAGCCTCTACTCCACTCATTCCTGCTTTAATCTGATCTATTACAGCAAGTTGTGCTTTTAGAACTGTATTATATACTTCTTTTTGTTTTTCAGAAGCTTTTCCTAATACAAAGGTACGGGTAATATCAGAACAGTATCCTTTATAAAATGTTCCAAAATCTAATGTGATAAGGTCATTTTCTTGAATTACCTTATCTGAAGCAACCCCATGTGGCATTGATGATCTTTTGCCAGATGCTACAATAAAATCAAAGGCATTTTTAGAACCGCCCAGCTTTTTTTGATATGTTTCTAATTCCAAGGCAACTTCTTTTTCTGTCATACCTACTTCAACAAACTCTAATATATGTTCATAGGCTTTATCACTAATTTCAATAGCCTTTTTAATCATTTCTATTTCATTTTCTTCTTTAACCATTCTTATATCTTTAATAAGATCTTCAGTTGATATAAGTTCAATATCTTTTAATTTCTTTTCATACTGACCGTATTGATAATAGTTTACAGTTTTTGCTTCAAAACCTAATTTTTTAGTTCCATCTCTTTGTAAAATATCATTAATGCTTTCTACAATATCTTTATTTAACTCAATAATTTCAAAACCTTCTGTTTGTTCCCCAGCCTGTTCTGTATACCTAAAGTCAGTTATAAAGTACTCATTTTCAGGAGTAAACAACACCCTCCCCGCACTACCAGTAAAACCTGTAAGATAAAACCTATTTACATCAGAATCGATTAATAAAGAATCAAAATCAGATTCTGCAATTATTTCTCTTATTTTTTTAATTCTTTTTTTCATTTAAATATCTCTCCCTTTGTCTAATTTAATTTTTGGATTAGATAATATAAAGCTGTTTTGTAGCCAAATGAACCAAGACCACAAATATGTCCTGTTACAATATCTCTAATTAAAGATTTATGCCTAAATTCCTCTCTGGCATAGATATTAGAAAGATGTACTTCCATAATTGGACTGTCTAGTAATAATATAGAATCACGAAGTACAACTGAAGTATGTGTTAAACCTGCCGGGTTAATTATTAAACCATCCCAGTTTTTATAATTTTTTTGAATATAATCAACAAGCTCTCCTTCATGGTTACTTTGAAAAAAACTTATATCAATATTATTATTATCTGCTATTTCTTTCAAATCATTATTAATCTGATCAAGTGATTCACTACCATAAATATCCTTTTCTCTTATGTTTAACATATTAAGATTAGGTCCATTAATCACTGCTATTTTTTTCATTAAACCACTCCCAAACGGTTTTGATCTCATCTTTAGTAACTTCAGTTACTTTTGGATTAAACAATCCATCTAATAAAACCATATTTAACTTATCTTCACTAACCTTTTTATCGTGTAACAAAGAACTCATTATTTCTTCAAAATCAATATGTTTTTCAAGCACAACTGGTAAACCAAAACTATCAATTACCTTTATTATTTTATCATATTCTCTATCAGTTAGTAAATTTTTATAAGCAGAAAAAAGAGAAGCAAATTTAATACCCAAACAAACTGCTTCTCCGTGTTTATAATCTAAATCTTTATGAGCTTCAAATACATGACCAACTGTATGTCCAAAGTTTAATACTCTTCTGATAGATTTATCATAAAAGTCTTTTTGTACAATATCCTTTTTATATAATATACTTTTATAAATAATATTCTCTAATAATTCATTATTATTTTTAATTTGATCTAAATTATTATTTTTTAATAAATTAAATAGTTTTTGATCACCAATAATAGATGTTTTAATCACTTCTGCTAAACCATTTAAAAACTCTCTGTCAGTTAAAGTGTCTAAAAAATTAGTATTAATTAAAACTAGTCCTGGATTATAAAAAGAACCTATTATGTTTTTTATACTTTCAAAATTAACCGCTGTTTTACCACCAATAGAACTGTCTACTTGGGATAATAGTGTTGTAGGTATTTGTATTAAGTTAATCCCTCTCTTATATGTACTAGCAGCTAAACCAGATAGGTCACCAATAACTCCTCCACCTAAAGCTATAATATAATCATCTCTATTGAAGTTTTTATTTAACAAAAATGAATATATTTCTTCTAAATTTTCAATTGATTTAGAACTTTCTCCTGCCGGAAAAGTTAATTTATATATATTATTATATTTAGATATTAATTTATCATATATATCATTACCATAAAGATCATTTACATTACTATCTGTAATTATTATAGCCTTATTTATATCAATAAAACTTTTGATTTCTTGTATAATATTTTTAGTAAAGATAATCTTATACTGTATTTTTTTTTGATCTATTTCAATCTTCATATCTCTCATTTTAATCTCTCCAGTTTAACAATAATTTCATCAACAATCTGTTCTATCTTTTTATTATCCGTGTTAATAACATTTTCAAACTGATTGTAGTATTTAGCTCTTTTATCTAATAGTTTTTCAATAGTTTTTTTAGGATTTTCATTATTTAATAAGGGGCGTTCTTCTAATTTATCAATTCTTTTTAAAACTGTATCCGAACTTGCTTTTAATAAAAATGGAACAGTATTTTTCTTTAAAATCTCTACATTATTTTTATTTAAAACTATTCCACCACCAGGTGAAATAACTAAATTATCATAATTAGATAAAATATACTTTAAGTACCTTTTTTCAAGTTTCCTAAAATATTTTTCTCCTTTTGTTTTAAATATTTCTTGAACACTCATCTTTTGTTTCTTTTCAATATATTGATCTAAATCAATAAAATCATAATTTAATTTTTGAGCTAACTTCTTTCCTACAGTTGTTTTTCCTGCTGCCATAAATCCAATTAATGATATAATCATTATTAATCCTCCACCTTACTTACTGCTATATTTAAGCCTAGTATAGCCCAAAATACAGGTGCTACTGGTACAACACTAATATTAAATAGTGCAGTTACTGTATAAGATAAAACTGCCATAAATAAAGCTGTATGGTATATATTCTAATTCATTCATTTTTCTTTTTAATTGTTTTAATGAATTAATTCCTTTTTTATAAATGTCAAATAAGAGTAATAAGTAGAAAAATAGTGCTGGTAAGCCCAAAGTTACACCAATCTGTAAGTACTCATTATGGGCTTTATCTACAATATATTTTCTAGTACCACCACCTGATAAATCATTAAACTTATCATGTGGAAATACCTTGTCAAAGGTATCAGGACCTGATCCTAGTATTGGGTTTTTAAATAATAAGGGAATACTGTACTTATAGATCACAAAACGTCTAGAACCTATTTTCTCAACCTCTGAATCATCATCAGAAATAGCTAAGGTCTGTATATCAGTAAAAAGTGACAGTACTCTTCTTGTATAGTACATTCTTTGTCCAAAATCTATAATACCAAAGATTAAAATAAAGATAAGAATAATTGCTAATATTTTTTTTGAATTTTCTCTAATGTATTTGTGAAATGTAAAAATAAATACAACAGTAGATACAAAAAATCCAACTAAAGCACTTCTTGTACTTGTTGTGATTAAAAAGGCAAAAAATATTGAACTAAAAAAGCCGTATCTATATAAATCTTTTCTCTTTTTACTAAATACATATAATACCAGTGACAAAGATAGTACAATTGCTATATAACTTGCAGCAAAGTTTGGATTACCTAAAGTAGAAAAAGACCTTGACCAGTTAACTCTTAAAGGATCCCTTGTTATAAAATCAAATCCATAAAACTGAATTAATCCGTAGAAAGATATTATTGAACCTGAGATAAATAGATATCTTAATATCTTTTTAACTTTTTGAAAGTTGTTAATAAAGTATCCTGCAGTAATAAAAATCAATACATATGATATATAAGTTATAAGGCCTTCCCAGCGAAAAGGTCTACCATATAATGCTTGATAGTAGTAATCAGAAAAAAATGTAGATAACATTGTAAAGAATAAAAACATAAATATACTGATATTTGTTAGATCAGTTTTTAGTTCTTTTTTATCAAAGTACTGTTTAAGTAATATTATTACAGCTAATAATAATGCTAAATAATAGATTGTGTATATCTTAGGTTTATAGATATTATCATACCTTATTAACTGAAAACTATTATCACCGGTAGGGTAAAGATCTCCCTTTTCTAGATAAGGAAAGTACATTAGAGGTGTTACAGCAATTATAGTTATTAAGATGTATGTAATTATCTTATCATAATTAGCACCCTTTAGTTTCAATATCTATTCTCTCCAATTATAAGTTATTATAATATTTTCATACAATAATAAGAAATAATAAACAATATAATTTTTATTCCTCCATTTTACTTACAGCTACATTTAAGTCCTAGTATAGCCCAAAATACAGGGCTACTGAAACTACACTTATATTAAATAAAGCCTGAATTGTATAAGATATCACAGCCATAAATAAAGAAACATGATATATATTTATAACAGTTATATTTTTTCTTAACTTTCTTAATGCTTTAATACCTTTTTTATAAATATTCAGTCAAAAACATTAAATAAAATAATAAAGCAGGCAATCCTAATGTGACTCCAATTTGTAAGTATCTCATTATGTGCCTTATCGACTATTGTAATTCCTTTGGCTAATTGAAAATATTCTTTTTGAGGAAAAACCTTATCAAAAGTATCAGGACCAGAACCAAATATTGGGTTTTTCTAATAATAAAGGAAATCCAAATTTATAAATTGTATATCGTGCAGAACCTATAGTAGCTCTATCGCTTCGTCCCCACCTAATTTTTGTAAATCTAAAAAAATATTTAATACTCGATTTGAAATAAATCCCCCTTGATATAAATCAATACCTATAGTTATAATGATAAAAATAAGTGCTAATGTTATAATTACTTTCTTATTCTTAGAAATATAATCTTTAAAATATACAACTGTAAATATAAATGTAAATGCAAAAGCTAACATGGCACTCCTTGTAGCAGTTGCAATTAACAAAAGCATAAAAAATTGATGTTGTAAATAAATAAAACTTATTTATTTTTTTCTTACTTTTAAAAAGGTACAATATTAAACTTATAGATAGTAATAAAACTGCATAAGTACCAGCAAAATTTGGGTTTCCCATTGTAATAAATGCTCTTTTATTAAATTCGTGCATCATTACAGAATGGTTTAATGGATCTAAATTAAATATCTGCAATAGTCCATATAATGATAATAAAATCCCTATGTAAAAAGTAATTCTAAAGATTTTTTTAACATCATATTTTGTATTAATAAAATTCATAAAAAAGATAAAGGTTAATACATACAAAATATATGAAACTAATCCTTCCCATCTAGAATATCTTCCTAAAATAACCCTGTTTGTATACTCTGAAAAATATGCAGATAAAAATACAAAAGATAAAAATAATATAATATATATAATACTTTTATCTTTTTTTAATAAAAACTTATTATAATCTAGATAATAAAGAACACTCAATCCTATTAATAGTGACAATACTGTTAATAATGTATACAACTTTGGCAACTCAATTGTGTCTCTTAGGAATTTTCACTGAAAAATCATCCATCACTTTAACATCTGTATATGCATTACTTGGATAATATATTAAAGGTATAAAAGCAATTATCATGATTAATAATAAAAGTATTATCTTCCTTAATTCAATATTCATATCATTCAATTTAAATACCCCTGACTATTTTTATAATTATTATAATTTTTCAAAGTTTCTTTAATATTATCTCCACCAAATTTAATTAAAATTTCTTTAGAAAGTACAAATATCAACATTGCTTCAGCAATAACTCCCACAGAAGGAACAACATGTAACATCAGATCTTTCTTTTAAAGCTTCAGCAGAAGCCTTTGTTTTCATCTCAACCGTTCTTAAAGGCTTAAGAAAGGGTTGGTATGGGCTTTACAGCCAATCTAATGACTAATGGTTCTCCATTGGTTATTCCACCCTCTATCCCACCTGCTCTGTTTGTTTTTCGGTAGTATCCTTTACTCTGATAATAATATATTTCATCATGTACATCTGAACCTAATTTTTTAGAATTATTGAAAAGCCCTACCTATTTCTACTCCTTTAACAGATGGAATACTCATCATTGCAGAAGTAATCTTTTGATCTATTCTTTTATTCCAACTGGTATGAGAACCTAAGCCCAAAATAATATTATTTGTAACAACTTCGACAACTCCACCAAGAGAGTCTCCTTCACTTTTTACATTATCAATTAATGAAATCATCTCTTGTTCTTTTTTTATATCGATACAGTTTAACTTAGAATCAGCGATCCTTTTTCTAATATATTCTACATCATAATCATCTTCAGTAATACTAATATTACCAATTTGAACAACATGACTTATTAAATCAATATTAAAGTATTTCAAAAGAGTTAGCAAGCAATCCTCCAACTGCAGTTCGGGCTGCAGTTTCTCTAGCACTTGCTCTTTCTAAAATATTTCTTATATCACTATGTCCAAATTTTAAAGCCCCAGCCAAATCTGCATGACCGGGGCGTGGTTTTGACACCTCACTATCGTTATCTATATTACTAATATCCATTATCTTTTTCCAGTTTATCCAATCTTTATTTCTGAATCAACATTGCTATTGGGCTACCCAGGGTTTTGACCATCTCTTAATCCAGATAGAATTTCTACCTGATCAGATTCTATATCCATTCTTTTGCCTCTACCATAACCCTGTTGTCTTCTTTGTAAAAACTCATTGATTAGTTCTATATTTATTTCTATATCTGCAGGTAAACCCTCTACAATAACTAACTAATGCTTTACCATGTGATTCACCTGCTGTATGAAAGTTAAGCATATTAGATTACCTCTCAATTATCTAACTTCTTTTGGTAGAACTAAAAGCATATTACTTTTAATTTCATCTACTGATTTAAGTTGATTAAGTTCAAGTATCTGTTTTAATGTTACTTCATATTCATTCATAATAGATTGAATACTTTGATCTTCTTTAATTCTAACTAAATGAGAACCTGGAATTAAAAGAGTTATTGAGTCTCCACGTTCAAAATTTGTTCTATCATTATTGGCTAATGCTATTTTTTCAGCTGATATTCCATACTTATATGCTATATCTTGAATACTTTCATCTGCTCCTACTGTATAAAATAAGTTTAAGTTATTAGGTATTTCTTCTCCATAGTCTCTTGTTTTACGAGAAGTATTTAATACCTGTTGAAGTTCTTCTTGACTTAAACTGTTAAATTTTTCAGTACTTGCAGTTGCAGTCTGTTCATTCTCATTTTTAACATCAGCTGTTTTAGTTTCTTCCTCATCATTAGAACTACTCTCTGTTGCTGTATTTTCATCTTCATTATTTTCTTCATTTGCTGTTTCTTCTTCTTTTTCATTATCTTCATTCTTAACTTGATTAGCAATTATTTCACTATTTAAACTAGGTGTATCATTTCTTACATCACTAATTTGATCATCTTCAACTATATGTGGAGTAATGAAGATAACAAGTTCAGTTTTTCTCATCACTTTCATTGCTGTATTTAAATAAGTGACCTAAGATAGGAATTTGAGATAAAATTGGAACTCTATTAACACTGGACTTCATATCTTCCTGGATAAGACCACCAATTGCAAAGGTCTGGCCATCTCTTAATCTCAATTTCGTAGAAACCTCTCTGGTCCTAATAGATGGATAACCTTCATATAGTTCTTCACCTAATGAAGAAACCTTGGGGCTAACTTCTAGTTCGATATAGTTATCTTTTGTTATCCAAGGTAAGAAATCTAATGTAATACCAGCTTCAATATAAGTTGATTGTAACCTCACCATCACCACCAACTCCTTTAACCGGAATACTGTTCACCGATTAACATCTTACCACTTTCACCATTTAGTGTCATTAATCTTGGATTAGCTAATGTTTCTGCTTCACCTTCAGATTTTAAGTGCAGTCAATATATCAGGCCAACTACCTGTTATACCATCAATCTGTCCTTCTGAGTCTTTAGTAAATTGAATCCTAGGTAAATTATTTGTTGGATCAGAAATTCCTAGTGCTTCAGAAGCAGTTGTAGATATTTCTTCTACTCTAGCCTCAATAATAACCTGTCTCCTTGGCATATCAATATTCTTAATTAAATCTAACAGCTCTTTCAACATCTTTAACATTACCAGTAGACGATTATTTCTTTAGTCAAACTATTAGTGCTTAAATTAACTTCAGGTATATTACTACCTACTATTGAATTAACATTTTCTAAATCAACATAATCTACATTAACAATTTCTGTTCTTTTTTCCATTTCATTATCGAATCTATCTACTAAAACAAGTGAATCTTCAACCTGTTCTTCAGTACCCCTTATAATTAACTGTTCATTAATCTCATCATATGATAACTTAAGATCTGGATAAATACTTTTAATTTTACTTATAAGTTCATCTGAACCAATGTTTTCAATCTTAACAAACTTTGTTTTTTCTCTTTGTTCTACAAGCTCTTCTTCTGACTCTTCTTCAGCAACTTGCATCTGTTCTTCTGAAGGTATGTCTAACTTACTAGTTAACTCTTTTGCTTCATCAATAGTATTTTGTTGACCTTTTAAAATCATCTGGTCATTATTTGTGTCGGTCTGAACTGTTAATTCAGGATAAAGTGTTCTAATATTACCTACTATTTCACCTAAATTGCCATGCTCTATCTTTACTATTTCAATAACTGCAGATACTTGCTGTTGCTGTTGTTCTTGTACCTTGTTCCTCTTCTTCAGTATACTACATCTGGAAAGTCTACTTTATCGATTAAATTCATAGCACCGTTTATATCTTCAGTATTACCTACTAATAATATTTCTTTGTTTTCTCTAGTTATCTGTATATTTAACTTCAGATATATACTACTTACAACACTTCGAACTCGTTCTAAGTTCTTATTATCAAATCGTATAATTTCTATACTTTTTTTGGCATAAACTTCTTCTATCCTTTGAGGGGTAGCAACAACAACTGTATTACCATCCCACTTATATGCTAAACCTGTTGTTTGTGTTATTAAATTAAGTGCTTCATCAAATGATATCTCCCTTAAGTGAATGGTTATGTTTCCGGTCACCGAGCTATCTGTTACTAAGTTAACTCCGGCAACCTCAGCAATCGCTCTAAATACATCTCTAATATCTGCCCCTTTAAAGTTCATATCTTTGATTTCACCTTGAACTGCGGCAGATAAAGTGAAACTGTAAAAACTTACTGTTATTAAGGTTAATAAAAGGATCAAGGCAATTTTCTTATTATTTTTATTCAACTAAGGCACCCCCTATTTTCATATAGACAGTCAAATATTTATACCTAATTCTTATTTGGTCATTCCTTACATCCGAAATGTAGTAATCACCAATTGTTTCGTTGTTACTGATAAATTTTGGACCTTCAGATGTAGATATTATAGCAATATTTTGATTACCATTTGATATAATGCCATCTAATCTAAAAGGAATTGTTAAATCTTCCTGTTGAATCGCTGGTTCTTGTTGTTGAACACTTCCGAATGGATCTCTTAATTCTTGACGGTATGCATATTTTTCATCTAATTTCACTTCGAGATCTTCTTCAGTAATTGGTTCTAATATTTCTTCATCTTCCCCGTTTTCTGGATTTGTATCTGTTTTCCTTGTTCAGCAGTTTGCTGAGTTACTTCAGTTGCATCTTGGGTTAGTTCAACTGGTTCTTCAGTGTAGTAAAGAAAATAATATCCTAGGCCTGCTCCAACTAATACTACAGCTATTGCAAGAATAATAATATTTCTTTTTACTCATTTACATCACCACCAATCAAACCCTCTTTATGAAAAGTTAAAGAAAGGTTTACCTGTAGATTTTGATCTGTAGGTCTAATTGTTAATGTATTATAATCCATCCAATATTCAAATCTTTTTAGTTCAGCAATAAATCTATTAAGATCGTAATAATTTGCTTCTAAAACAATAGAAATATTAATAATATTTTGAGAAGCATTTGGCCTAAATGTTTTTAAATTAATATTATTGTCATCTGCAATTTGTTTCAATTCTATTAACAATTTATCATTAGAAATATTAAAAAAGTTAACTAATTCAGTTCTCTGAGATAAATCCTTATATTCTTTCGCGTACTTCGGGCAGTTGTTGCACCATTTGTTGAGCTATTTGGACTTCCTGTACTTTTGTTTGTTTTTCTTGATTTAAAGAATTAATATCTGTCATCAAAGGGTCATATATATATAAATAATATAAGGTGAAAATAATTATAATTATTGCCACACTTAAAATAATAATTTCTCGTTTATTTAAGTTAGATAGCATTATTAATTACCTCCCCTTTGAATATTGGCTTTTATATTAAAAATTATCTTGATCTTGCTTATCATAGCTTTGTAATGTAACATTATTAAAGTAGGGAGATTGGTTCATATTATTTATATAATTAATTAATAGATCTGTTGTATTAGCATTACCTGAAACCTGTAAGATATCATTTGAAATCGAAAAAGAATTTAATTGAACATTTTCTGGTATTACAAATCCTGTTTCTTGAGTGATATATGCCCATATATACCTACCTTGATATTGTTCTACTTCTCTTTCTAACTGACTAACTTGAGATCTTAAATTAAGAAACTCCTCTTTTTTTGGGTTTAACACTCTTAATTGTTGATTTAACGATTCAATATCTTCTTGTAAGGTACTGTTTTTGGGTTGTTAAAATAATAATAATTATAACTTATACTTGCTATTAAAACTATTAAAATTATTGTTATAACAATCCGAATCCAATTTAAAAGTAAACAATCCAGTTTCTGTTTTTGCTAAATTAACTCTCATTTGCCAACACCTCACTTGCAGCCAATCCTAAGACAACAGGATAATGAGATGTATTTCCTTCAACAATATCAAATTCAGTGAGAAAATTATCAAACGGATTAACCATTTTTATAGTGTTATTTATTTCAGACTCCAATAACTCTTTTAATCCTTTCAATTTTGAAGATCCACCAGTTAAATATATATCCTTAACACCCTGTTCATGCTTTTTTCTTGCAAAGAATTCTAGAGAACGATTTAACTCATCTGCAATATTATATGCTAAGGGCAACATTGTACCACTTCCATTTGTAGAACTACCAATATCTTCAATATCAATTGGTTCAAGATTTTCTTTCTTCTTCGTACTTCACCTTGTAATCCTACCTCTTTTTCTCTTCAGCTTTTTCATAATCAAAACCCATAGTCTCTATTATTGCCTCTGTAAATTCATAACCACCTGTTCCAAATGATCTTGATAAATAGACATTATCCTTATCCCCTATTACAATTCTTGATCCTGAAGCACCAACCTCAAGAATTGCAACCGGTGCATCTAATTTGTTTTGATATTGTATTATTGATAACAATGCCATAGGCTGTATGTTAATGACTTTAGGGTTTAAATTAAGAATGTTAAAAGGTTCTTCATAGCTTCTTACAACTTCTTCTTTTACAGCAATTAATAATAATTCCATCTTCTTCTTCGGTTGAACTTAATACTTTATAATCTAGCCTTGCATATTCTGCAGAGAATGGAATATAGTCTTCAATTTCCCATTTAATAACACTATTTAATTCCTTTTTACTCATCTTAGGTAAAGTAACATTTCTTGCAATTAAACTATCATTTGATACAGTTGTTAATATTGTACCAGGTTTGCTCTTGGATTTAGAAAATATTTCTTGTAATCTATTAGCTACTACTGAAGGATCTTTAATTATTCCATTAACAATAGTTTCATAAGGTAATTTTCTTTCTGTTATATTTAATACCTTAAGTTTCCCATCCCCAGTTTCTTTTATATCTGCAACACTTATTTTATAACTACCAATATCAATTGCTGTATATCTATTTTTACCAAATAACATCTTCTCACCTCACTTTTTTTATATAAAATATTATCTTCCATATAACAATTATATTATGAAAATTTAGAACACCAATCTCATAATATAATTTATAAGTACAATTTATTTTTAAAGTATATTCTATTATTTAATTAACTATTTAATTAAAATATCCTTCTTAACAAAAATTAAATAATAAAACACTTTATAACAAATGACAATTATTTAGTTTAAAAAAATAATCTAATATACCAATCAACTAACCTATTACCATATAAAATCATTATTATTGCTCCCAGACTAATAAAGGGCCCAAAGGGTATTTTAGTTTTCCGAGTTAAAATTATTAGTTATCATCAGAAATATTCCATAAAAAGATCCTATTAAAGATCCAATGAAAATACTTATCAAACCATACTTCCATCCAATAAAAACACCAATCATTCCTACTCAATTTAACATCTCCCTATTCCCATTCCTTTCTATATATAAGAGCAATTAATAATAATAACCCAGAAGGAATTAATAATCCAAGAACAGAATCAATAAAAGAAATATAATTAAAAAGTAATGACATTATAAGTCCAAGTGGTATAAAGAAAATGTTATTTCATTTGGAATTATTTGATGTTTAAAGTCTATGAAAGAAATACATATTAGTGAAGAAATAATTATTATATATATAATAAATTCGACATTTAAACCATATTTTAGAAATGATAAAAAAAATAAAAAAGAAGTTAAAATTTCTACTAATGGATATTGAAAAGAGATCTTATTGTCACAAAACCTACACCTGCCTTTATTAATTATATAACTAAATACAGGTATTAAGTCAATAATTTTTAATTTTCTTTTACATTTTGGACAATAAGATCTTGGATATAGCAATGATTGCTTTTTAGGCAATCTATAAATAACAACATTTAAAAAACTACCAACAATTAAGCCAATTATAATTATTAGGACTGTCACTTAATCACCTGCTTTAACATAAAAATCATTTTTAGTTATAACATAAATTCTCCCAGTATTATTACTAGCAACTTCAATTTTATAATCACCATCTAAGGATTCATAACTAAAAGCCTGACTAACATCTGGATGATCTACACCAATATTGTATCTATTCCTTTTGGCCAAGTTCTATCACTTCTAATTTTATATCTAAATCTTCCCAAGAACTAATCTGGCTTTGCAAAGGATAAGCTGAATTCATCTGGTGGTAAGCCTCCATTCCACTTCTAATGGAGGCTGCCACCTGTGAAATTGATGAGTCTTTAGCTTTCTTTTCAACACCAGTTAATACTGGTATAACAGAAACAACTAATATTCCTAAAATAGCTAAAGTTACTAATAATTCAATTATTGTAAAACCTTTTTTACAATACATTATTTTTAATTACTAGTAGTAACTTGTTCATATGCCCGCAGATGTATAAGATATAATTCATGCACCTGATCCATCGCCATTGATTAAATATCCACCATTGAAGTTATCACCCTCTGATTCAGGAGGTGTGTAGGTAGCTGTCCAGTCCATTCCAAGTTCCACCAGCACCTGTATCCTTCTCAAATAACTGACCTACTACATCATTTAAAGTTTAGTTGTAGAATGTAGGATAAGAACCATCTTTCTTACATTATTCCATCTCTAAGCAGTTTTAATTGAACCTAATGCACTAACTGCTTCTGATGTTCTTGCTTTATCCTGTAACACCAGTAAGTCTTGGAATAGCAATAGCAGCTAAAATACCTAATACAGCTATAACAACTAATAATTCAATAAGTGTAAAACCTTTATTATTTACCAACGCTCTTCTAAATTTACTCATTTTAATTCACTCCTTTTATTTTTTATGATTTTATAGTAATATACAGTAAACTTATCCCTAAATCATCACCTCCTAAATAATTATATGATTAGTTTATTTCTCTCCAATTGACAATACTTCCCAACCGGCATTTGCAGGTTCTAGAAAATGAGGGGGAGTATCAAAAGCCATCCTTGGATCATGTGAATAATCTTTAGTATGCATATCCGGATATATTATAACCAGTAGAAGAATTAAATGTCCCTACTGGACCTCTATAATTTTGTACAATAGAACCATTAACAGTTATTGTACCTTTAGAACCACCTTAATCATGATCTTCAAAAGAGAAACTTCCATCTAAAGCAAATATTGCTGCATCAATTGTTATATTATCAACAGAAACATCATTGCTTTCCGACAATATCTGATGCGGATGAGGCCATCCATAATGCAAAATTTCAATATTTCTTTGAGAAACAAGACCTAATAAATCATCATTATTTTCATCTAAATGTCTGATTCGCATAAGTTAATTCCACCAGTATAATCTAAAAGATGACCAGTCTAGTTGGATCATAATGCAGTAATATATATGGTATTTTGAGCTGCAATAGTCAATGAGCCATTCAACTCTCCAGATATAAATATATTACCTGAATCTAAATCCCATTTGTCCATTTCATTATTTAGATTATCAACATATATTACTCCATTAGAAGGAAGTGGTCTATCTTCAATTGGATTATCTTGATTTCTTATTAATAATCTATCTCCATTAAGTAAAATACATGTTCTACCTTGGTAATAATAGCCACCAGGGGATTCAGCCCATGTTTTTAAATCACTATTACTATTGGGAAACTCTAAAGGGCTTACTTTTAAAAGGTTCTCCTGCTGTATAAGTTGGATTGCTACCACTTTTTAATATTAAGACCCCTTGAATAACTAACTTCTCCATTAAAAGTAGGATCTCCATCTATATTTAGTGTGCCATTTGTATGAAGAGGGCCATTAATAACATCATCATCTGTCCACCATACTGGTGTTCCATCAGGTAATGTTTCTTCTCCTGTTCCATATATAAATTTGTAAACTGCCTTCTTTTGATTTTAACTTCTATGGTTCTACTTTCATTTTCTTTACCATCAGGCCATCCAGTAGACACTATTGTAACATAGGGGTTATCCATAGTTGGTGGAGTAACTTCTAAGTTATAAAAACCATCTTTAAATGGAATGGCTGTTTGGTTTTCCATATCAGTGCTATCAGAAGTATTATAGTATTTCGGATTTTCATTTAAAAAATATAGATATCTATTAAATCCTGCTTCTGCATAATAAAGTGAATCTTCTTGTTTTATCTCCTTATCTGTTTCTTTTATATCTCGATAAGCATTATCATAGGCTACAGTTCCAAGTATAGATATAACAAGTAAAAATATAAACACTGCTGGTAGGGCATAACCTTTATTATTCATAATAACCTCCTTACTTCCCCCTACTTCTAGATACAAGTCTCAAACTCTAAATTTTCAGATCTATCGTTTCTGGTATTGTTAAATCAACTTTGATATAACGTTGATTGTTTGTATCAGCTAGATTTAAATCAGTGAATATATTTTCAATTTCAATATCACTAGTTATGGTTTTGACATTATCCCAAGTGTCATCAAATATATATGGATAAGAGTCATTAGTAGATGTATTAATTTTTCTTAATAAACTACCAGAATTATTCAATTCATATTCAATTTCTATCATTTTATTGGAATCGCTGACATTTTTATATAATCTCATCAAATTACTATTTGAAACAAGGTCTCCATCACTATCTATAATTTCTATAGAATAATGGGTAGAAGATGGTGGTACTGCTTGACCTTATATCTTGACTTAATACAAACTCAACAAAGTTCAAATCATCTATTATACTACTGTCTTGTTTTGTCATTAGTCCAATTGTTATAAAAAGAAAAATATAAATTAAATGCTGCAATAAATATAATAGCAGAAATTGCAATGGCAATTACCATTTCAACCACACTAAAACCATTATTTTTTTTTAGGTGATGAAACAATTTTATCCATAGTATTCACCTTTCTTAATCGTTATCAGTATAATTAAAAGTATATACAGGACTATCAAAATAATTATTATCATTTGCAATTGCAATTGCTTTAATTGTTAAATTACTACCACTCATAGTTGGCTTATTAGTTGAATCATACTTATTTGATGGTGTTATAGTTGGAATAGTACCATCTGTTGTATAATAAATATCAAAATTACTTGGTTCATCTGTGTTCAGTGGATAAAGTTATTTCGGTATCTTCATCTATTTCACCTGAACTTGGAGAAGCATTAACAGCTCCAGTAATAACCAAATTAAGGTTTTGAGTTTGTACTGCTTTTTCATCCACAAATGTAATAGGAGTCTGAGTTTCAAATCTTTGTGTTCCATCATTGTTTTCTATAATTATTGTATATTCCGACCTCGGCCAAAGTTTTATATCATCAAATCCATCTAAATCTGATTGTTGAAAAATTTTAGCATTAATATCAAAACTATTTGTTACAGAATTGAAATCATTTTTTACAGAAAATTCAAGACTAAAATCTAATCCATTAATTCCATCATGATAATCTGCTATATTTAATAAACTATCATTACCATCTACCAAACTTAGATCTAAATATGCTGGCCAATCAACTTCAAAAAATATGACTATTTCTGCAAATTCATTAATATGTCTATCTATCTGATCAAAATAATTCCAACTTATATTTGGATAAACTCCGTTTTGTGATATAGGAACTAATATCATATCAAGTGAAGATGGATCAGCTGTAATTGAATAATTAAAAGAATCCGGGTTAGGTTCCAAATCTGCAAATATTTTTTTACCTTCTTCATCTGTGATACCATATTGATAAACTGATGGAGAAGAAGAAGATAAAGTCATTAAAACATCTGATTTTAGACCATTTCTAGTTCTAGCTTCTACTAAAATAGTCCCCTTATCAGAAATTGTTCTTTCACCTTCTCTTGCTATATTAGTACTATGAGTTACTTTAGGACCAGTTTTGTTACCATTTTCATCTACTTCTTCAACCATTACTTCTATTTTTTTATAAGCTGCAAATACAGCTGTTCCATCAGAAAGTGTCTCATCTTCCCAACTTATATCAGTATTAACTCTATATCTCTTTGAATTTTTTGTAACAAATTCTTCTTGTGGTACAGTTCCCGTTGGATTACCACTTACAGTACCTATATCACTATAGTTCACCTTGAGTAACTTCATATCTTCTTTCTTCAAGAATGTTTTGAGCAATATTTGAAGCTGTAATCCTAGATTTATTAAAATAATAAGTTCTCAAAATATTTGTAAATACAGGAGAAAATACTACAACTATTATTGCTACTAATGTTATAGATATAACAACCTCTAACAATGTGAACCCACCATTATTTTTTTTATACATAGTGCTCTCTCCTTAGTATTGTACGAAATAAACACATTACATATAGGTGTACATATCAAACATTGGCATTACTATTGATATTACTACAAATCCAACTACAACTGCCAAAAATACAATAATAACTGGTTCTATGATAGAAACTACACCTTCTACACTTCTGTCTACTTCTCTATCATAAAACATTGCAACTTTATCCAACATTCTTGACATTGCGCCTGACTCTTCACCAACTTTTATCATATGAACTAATAGCTTGGGAAACTCTTCTCTTTTTTCTAATGGTTCTGAAAGAGTAGAACCTTCCCTCACTTTGATTCTAGCTTCAGTTAATGCTTGTGCATATAGTTTGTTACCAATTACTCCTTCAACTATTGAAAGAGATGCTAATAGATCTACACCACTTGATAGTAGTACTGATAAAGTACTTGAAAATCTTGATAAATAAATTTTTTGCATCATTGTTCCAACCTGTGGAATCTTTAGTATAAAAGAATCGGTTCTAAGTCTACCACTTGGTGACTTTCTGTAGTTTCTAAATAAGAAGATTAGTGCTATTATAATCAACCCAACTAACCACCAGTAACTCTGCATAAAAGAACTTGTTCCAATTAATATTCTGGTTGGTAATGGTAGTTGTGCACCAAGATCTGAAAACATACTTACAAAGGTTGGAACTACATTTGTTAGTAAGAAATACTACAACTAGTAATGCAATTACCATGATTGTTAATCGGATAATAGAGTGCTGCTTTAACTTTTACCCTGTAGTTCATCCTGTTTTTCATAGTGGTTTGCTACCCTTTCTAATACATCACCGATAATACCACCTGTTTCACCAGCTCTTACCATTTGAACAAACAGTTCTGGAAAAACATCAGGATGATTAGATAATGATTCAGATAAATCTGAACCGGTTTCAATATCTTCAGTTACAGCAATAACAACCTGGTTTAACTTAGGATGATCTATTTGATCTCTTAAGATATCTAAAGCATCTATAATACTGATACCTGAATTAATCATGGCTGAAAACTGTCTAGCAAAAACTGCTAAATCATTTAACTTTACTTTCTTTTCAAAGATATTTATACTTGCTAGATTAAAACTTTTTCTTTTTCTTTTAATATTTAAAATATAATAGCCTTTTTTTCTCAAATTTGAGGCAAGCATACTCTCATTTTCTGCTTCTAATGTACCTTCTATTTTTTGTCCATTCTGTGATTTTACCTCATACTCGAATACTGGAGCCACTTTAACCAACTCCCTTTTTAGGATTAGTAACTAGCTTCTCTTGATATGCGTTTTTCAATATATTTTTTATTATCTGCTCTTCTAAGCAGGATATCTTTACTAATTTTACCAGAATTAAATAATTCAATTAAGTAATTATCTCTAACAATCATTCCATACTTACTACCGGTCTGCATAATAGAATGAAGTTGATGACTTTCTCCTTCACGGATTACATTTCTAACCGCTGGTGTACCAATTAAAATACCAACTGCTCCAACACGACCGGCTCGGTCTGCTCTAGGTAGTAACTGTTGTGATACAACCCCATTTAAGGTTGAAGCCAGCTGTATTCTAGTCTGTTCCTGTTGATGAGGTGGAAACACATCAATAATACGGTCAATGGTAGCAGGTGCACTGTTTGTGTGCAAAGTTGCTAATACCAGGTGACCAGTTTCTGCTGCCTCTAGGGCAATAGAGATTGTTTCAAGGTCACGCATCTCACCGACAAGAATAACATCAGGGTCTTCACGTAAAGCTGCTCTTAGACCATTAGCAAAAGACTTTAGTATCAACACCAACCTCCCTCTGGTGTACAATTGAGTTACGGTGTGAATGTAAGTACTCAATTGGATCTTCTAATGTAAGTACGTGTTTTGCTTTTTTTTCATTTATTTCATTGATCATTGCAGCTAATGTTGTTGACTTACCACTACCGGTTGGTCCAGTACATAAGACCAAACCCATTCTCATTAAGGCTAATTTTTTTAATGTAGTGGGGTAACCCAACTCATCTATGGTTGGAATTTCTTGAGGTATTACCCTCATTGCTATTCCAACAGAACCCCTTTGTCTATATATATTGACCCTAAATCTAGAAAGTCCTGGTACACTATAGGAAAAATCTACCTCACCTTTATCTTTAAATTGTTTATATAGATCATCACTTAACATCTCACGGGCTATCTCTTCAAGTTGATCCATCTCTAATACCTTAGGATATTCTTGATAAGTCTGTAAATTACCATTATAACGGATAATCGGTTTTGATTTAACTGTTAAGTGTAAATCAGAGATACCCTCTCGATCTACAACTTCACGAAACATTTCATTAATATCCATCTATATACCCCCTAAACAATTACACGAGCAAGTTCTTGATAAGATGTTAGTCCCTGTTTAACTTTCTCAATACCATCATGTTTAAGATCAAACATACCCTGTGTTTCAGCATATTTTTTAATATCTATTTCATCTGCACCCTGTACAATCATCTTTTCTACTTTATCATCAACAATTAGAATTTCTTGAACAGCTAATCTTCCCTTATATCCGGTATCACTACACTTACTACATCCTTTAGGTCTGTATAAGGTAGTACCTTCTTCTAGGTCCATAAACTCTCTTTCTTCAATACCGGCTTCATATGGCTCTTTACAGTTTTTACAAAGCCTTCTAACCAGTCTTTGGGCCATTGCACCAATAACAGTTGATGCTACCAGATATGGTGGAATTGCCATATCTACTAAACGAGTAACTGAACTTACCGAGTCATTTGTATGAAGGGTACTTAATACTAAGTGTCCAGTTAGAGCTGCTCTTACAGCAATCTGGGCTGTTTCTTCATCTCTAATCTCACCGATCATGATAATATCTGGATCCTGTCTTAAGATTGATCTTAAGGTATTTGCAAAAGATAGACCTACTTTTTCCCTAGCATGTACCTGATTAATGCCATTTAATTGATATTCGACCGGATCTTCAATTGTTACAATATTTTTTTCGACATCATTAAGTTTATTTAAGGCTGCAATTAAGGTTGTTGACTTACCACTACCGGTTGGTCCTGTAACTAATATAATACCATGTGGTTGTGTTATCAAATTTTCAAATCTACTTAAATTATGGTCTGTAAAACCTAAGTTTTCTATATTAATTAAACTTTCATCTTTTGTTAGTATTCTTATAACAACCTTTTCTCCATTAACAGTAGGTAGTGTAGAAACACGCATATCTATACTTAATCCACGTACATTCATTGCAATTCTACCATCCTGAGGAATTCTTCTTTTAGTAATATCTAAGTCTGCAATAATTTTTATTCTGGATATTAAAGCTGCCTGTGTATACTTAGGAGCTGTCATGTGTTCTCTTAGAACACCATCTATTCTATATCTTATCCTCACAATATTCTCCTGAGGTTCAATATGAATATCACTAGCTCTTTTCTGGATTGCCTGATTTATAATCATATTAGTTAACCTAACAATTGGTGCATCTTCAACCATTCTCTTAAGTTCATCTAGCGCAGGTTCATCGTCTTCACTTTTATAGTAATCAAGGCTGTCAAATACATCAGAAGAGTCTTCCATGTTCTCATATATTTGAGACATTACCTTGCTTATTTCGGACTTTGTTGCTATTAAGGGTTTTACCCTTAAGTTAGAGGTCATCTCCATATCATCTATTCCTAATAGGTCTGAAGGATCACTCATTGCAACCTTTAGAGTATCTCCATCTTTTGAAAGTGGAACTGCATTATAGCGCTGTGCTATATTTTCAGGTATATACTTTGATAACGTTGGATCTATTACATACTTTGAAAGATCTGTACGTTCTACTCCTAATTGAAACTCTAAAACCTCTACAAGGTCATTCTCACTGATATAACCAAGATTTAGTAGTACATCTCCCAATCTTTCATCATTTTTTTTCTGACGTTCTAATGCTTTTTCAAGCTGATCTCTGGTTATATATTTAAATTCTATTAATATTTCTCCTAATTTTTTTACTTTTTCTCTGGCCATAATATGATATCCTTCCTTTTGAAAAAGTGCTTATTTTACTTTAAATACTAATACAATAACGGTTATTCTCTATAATTCTGTATAAGTTAATTTATTCCTGCTAATTATATAATTAAATTTACCCTATAATCAAAAATATCCCTCTTACAATGACAGCTTGTCTTAAGAGGAATGTTGGTAGTTAGATTAGAGAGATATTATAATTTTATTATATTTTTAAACAATTTAACAAATAATTATATTTTTTTACTTTTATTTACTTTTATTTACTTAAATTAATTATACCATGACTATAAGAATATAGCAATAGCAATCATTCCTAATAAACGTTACTTATTCATGATTTAACTTTAATTATCATTCTTAATATAAAGAGTACGTTTGTTATCTTGGTAAACACCTTCAATAATATAATTGTACTCATTTTTATATTTATTAGCTTTTTCCATATATATTCTTGTATTATAATCCCTACCAAAGTTTAAATCAAGTTCATATTTAACATTTTCTTCGTTTTTTAAAAAATCACCCAAAAGTAGTATACCAGCCCGTGCAGTTAAGTTTGCTTTTTGACGTGAAATATAATTATTGACAATTTTACGGTTCATAATTGTTTTATTTATTATTGATGCTGATACTATACCCGTCAAAAGAATCGTTATTAAGACAAAAATCATCACATATCCTTTATTGCTTTTAATAAAACTTCCCCCTTTAATAGATTATGGAATTAAATGTTTTATTATCTTCAAAAGTTAACTTAACAAAAAAGTATTTATGGTCAGTATAATTTATCTCCTCTATTTTTAAATCAATAACACCATTTAATATCGGTTCTTTTTCAATATAACTTAAAATGTTATCCTGAAATTGATACTTTTCTATTCCCACAGCTGGTTTACCCTGAGATTCATATAAATTAAGCTTATATAGATAACTGCTATCCTTTTCTTTTATTGTCAATAAATTATCATTTTTTGAAATATAAGAATTAGATGAACTATCAATTTTAGTTTTTAACCAGCTGGTAAAAACCATCGCTTTTTGAGATCTTTCAATACTGTTAAGATTTCTATCATAGATCTGATAAGAACTTAAAATTATCGTGTTAAAAGATAAAATAACAATACTTGAGATACTTATTGCAATTAATACTTCTATTAAGGTAAAACCATCTTGTGAGTTATAAATTTTATTCATCCCCCTTAACAACTGTATAAAAATCAAATTTATGGTCAGACCAGTTGACAACTATAGATAAAATATATAAACCGTCCAATTTATTTTCATCTATAACTAAATCTTTTAAATTTAGTCTAATACTTTTTACAAAATTATATTTTTTTATATCCCTTAAGGGAAGTTGATCAAGATTGCTTTTATTATAGGTAACTGTTTTAAAGTTTAAACTTAGTTGTCCTTGGTCAACAGTTTTTAGTATCTTTTGGCAGAGTTCGAAAGCTAGTCTTTTTTGATTGATTAGTTCATTTTGTTTATTTATACTTAAAGAAAAGTTAAAAAATCCAAGTACAATTATTGATAAAAGTACTAAAGATACTAAAACTTCAATTAAAGTAAAGCCATCATTACTTCTCAACTCTAACCCTCCCCAGCTGACTAACAACTATTTTATATATTCTACTACCATAACTAAATCCAACAGTCCCATGTAAAGCAGTACCATTGTATTTAAACTCAATACGGTCATAATAGTCATTAATAATCTTTTTTTCATTAAGGTTTTTATAGATTACTAAATAACCAGGAAAGGTTCCTTTTTTTAAGATCTTATTATTATCTGTATTATATATTAAATAGTCATTTTTATTGTCACTGTCTTTTTTATAAATATCATCAGCCCTATATACTTTAATCCCAATATTAATATTTTGATCAACTGCTCTATACCTTGCCCATCTAAAGTCCATCATGATGTTTCTAACTGTAATTATTGTTTCAAAGGTTTTATAAATTGATCTTGTTGTTGGTGAAACAACTACTAGAGTCGATATAACTGCAATTACTGTTATAACTTCTATTAAAGTAAAACCCTTATTTAAACGCAAAAATCCCCCTCCCTCTAGTTTAGTTATACTAGAGCAAGGAGGAAATTCCTTCCATTTTATTATATTATTTACATTTTTTTCTAATTATAATTATTTTAGTCTTATAAATTATTAATCAGTTCATTAACAACATGGTAATCAACGGTTGTATCTGTCCAGATCTCAAAGGCTTTAACACCTTGATAGACCAACATTTCTATCCCACTAACTGTCTTTGCCTCTTTATCATTACCATTTTTTAAAAACTTAGTAACCCTTGGGTTATAGACAAGATCAATTAAGGTATGGGTTTCTAATATATTTTCTTTTTTTACTGGAGAAATATCTTCATACTTATCCTTTGTACCTAATGGAGTGGCATTTATTATAATATCTGAGTCTTTAATTGTTGTACTATCTAACTTTCCAAACTTGTGTATTGCAAGATCATCAATAGTATTGAAATCATCTTTTAATTTGTTTGCCTTTTTTAAATCTCTGTTCACTACTGTTATCTTTTTAGTACTTCGATCTTTTAGAAAGTAAAGTACAGCCCTTGCTACCCCACCGGCTCCAAAAATAATAACTTTTTTATCTTGAAAGTTGATTCCCTTATTAAAGGCTAGTTCATCAAATCCATCAACATCTGTATTATATCCTTTTAATTGTCCGTCTTCATTAACTACTGTATTTACAGCACCTATTTTTTTAACCTTTTCATCAACTTGATCTAAATACTTAATTATCTTTTCTTTATAAGGAATAGTAACATTTACTCCTTTTATATTTAAAACTTTAATACCTTCTACTGCTGTTTTTAAATCTTTTTCATTTAAATCAAATAAGAAGTAATGGTACTTAAGACCCATCACATTTGATAAAAAGTTATGTATTTTAGGTGATAAAGAGTTTTGTATTTGATCACCAAAAAGTCCGATAATTTTTTCTTTATTTTCTTCAATCACTTTTTTCACCAACCTTTTTGTCTCCCAGTTCTGATAAAAGTATACCTAAAAATATTAACACTGCTCCAATCATGCCCATCGTCTGCATTCTTTCACTTAAAATCATAAATGAAAACAAGGCTCCAAAGACCGGTTCTAATGAAAAGATTAGTCCGGTGTGTGTAGAAGTAGTAAACTGCTGTGCTCTACTTTGAACAAAGATTGCTAAAGCTGTAGCAAAGATACCGGTATAGATAATTACAGCTATACTGTTAGAATTAATTGGTGCTGCTGCTGAACTTTCAAAAAATGAGATTACTGTACCTAATACCATTACTGTAGTTATCTGCAGCCAGGTAATCACTAAAGGATCCTCATTTTTGATATACTTACTTAAAAAAACAATCTGTAAAGCAATTGAAACTGCACAGAAAAATGTTAACAGATCTCCGTAGTTAAAGCCTGCTTCAGTAAAACCGGTTAGAAAGTACATACCTACTAAAGCTAAAAATACTCCACCCCAGGAACTTAAAGACGGAATCTCTTTTAAAATAAAGATCGATAAAATTGGTACAACGATTACAGACAGTCCGGTAATAAAACCAGAACGTGAAGCTGTTGTAAACTGCAGGCCGTAGATTTGAAATGCATATCCTAAAAAAAGCCACAAACCTAAAAATGTACCGATCTTTATGGTCTTTAAGTTTATTTTTTTCAATCTTTTATTTAATATTAGTGTTAATACTATAAAAGCTGTTATAAACCTTAATGATATAAAATAAAAGGGCTTAACATTCCCTAAAGCAATTTTCATCAAAGGAAATGTTGTACCCCAAATCATAACAATAAATATCAATGATAGGTCAGCTTTTAGCATAACTAACTTATCTTTATTTTTAAACAAAGAAATCAATCCTTACTATAATGAAGTATGTAACTTTTTACCCAGTTTTTCTTCATCAATTAAAACTATCTTTCTTTTATACATCTTTATAATACCTTCATCTATAAAGTTATTCATAATCTTAGTAACTGTAACCCTTGAAGATCCAATTAAATTAGCAATCTCTTTATGGGTTAAGATAAGGTCGATCATCTCTCCACCATTAATCTCAACACCAAAGTCATCTACAAACCTTCTAATCAAGCTTGCCATCCTACCTGCAGCATCATGGAAGACTAATTCCCTAACCTGACTGGTCAAAAGCCTTGTCTTTTTAGCAAGAGATTCAATGATCTTTAAAGCTAATCCGGGTTCTTTTGTTATTATACTTTCTAGTTTTTCCCTTGGAATTATAACAAGCCTTGTTTTTTCCATTGCTTCTGCAGTAATAGGGTGTGGGTCAAGGTCAAAGAATGATATTTCACCCATGATATCTCCTTCCTGCAGAATGTTTAGTACCTTTTCTTTTCCGTCAGGAGAAAGCATAGACAGTTTAACCCTACCTGAAACTAATAAATAAAGTCCACCATGATCATCATTTTCAAAAAATATTATTTCACCTTTTTGAAAGTGTTTGTCATAAGAACTTTCACATACCATTTTAAGCTCATTTGCTTCTAACTTAGAAAAAACGGTTAGGTCTTTTAAACAGTTTTGCAGCTCTTCCATATTTACTTTCCTCCTTGGTCATTCTCTTTATTATCTGAATTAAAAATCCTTTTTATTCTATCCATTAACCCTGTATCATCAATCTCAGGAAATTCATAACCACAGTTAGGACATCTTATTAGTCCACAGCTGTTTTTATTTAAAGGACAGCCTTCACAGCTTTTTTTTGAATCTTCCTTTTTAAAGTTATGTCCACAGAAAGGACAGATTATATTTTTATCATTATCTTCTGTCATAGTTTACTCACTCTCCTGAGAACAGTCTTTACACACTCCATAAAATTTAATGATATGATCTCTAATTTCAAAGTCATACTCTTTTTCAATCTGTTTTTCAAAGTCAATTAATGCTTTATCATTAAACTCAATTATCTCATTACAGTTAATACAGATTAAGTGATGATGGTGTTTTTCGATCAAATTAAGTTCATAGTACTTAAAAGCATCATTAAAATCTAACTGTTTTAAGATACCAAGTCTGTGAAATAACTCTAGGTTTCTATATATAGTTGCAAGTCCAATATTACTATCTCTATTTTTTAGTATATCTGAAAGTTGTTCAGCATTAAAGTGTTTTTCTTTATGTTTTAAAAATACTTTTAAAATTTCTTTTCGTTGTGATGTTAATCTATAGTCATTTTCTAGCAGTATCTTTTTAAATCTATCAAAATTTTTTTCCATTAAAAAGCTCCCCCTTTGAAAAAAATTAAACAATTTAGTTAATCTATATTAATTCTATCATGAATCTTATTAAATTGTAAACTATTGACTTAATATGTAATAAATAGTATAATTAAACTATACTCAAGAAAAACAAAATATGTTTCATATATTATTAAGGAGGTGGGAAGATGAAATCTACAGGAATTGTTAGAAAAATAGATGACCTCGGTAGAATGGTGATTCCTATTGAACTCCGCAAAACAATGAATATTAATAAAAAAGATCCCATGGAAATCTTCGTTGAAGAAGATAAAATTATACTAAAAAAATATGAGCCCGCTTGTATTTTCTGCGGAAGCGCTGATGATACATTTGAATACAAAGGTAGAACGATATGTAGTGTATGCATGGACAAAATGAATGAAGAAGTTGATGAGTAGAACATAAAAAAGTAGCACCTAGTTATTAAAACAGGTGCTACTTTTTTTGTGTTTATCTAGCAAAAACATGATCTCCTATTTTTTTAATAATCGGTCTTTGTGATATCCAAGAAAGGTTAGTCGCTACTTTAGGATTATAAAAGAACAAAGAACTATGAGTTGGATCATATCCAACTAAAGCTGTCTTTGCAGCATTCATTGAAACCTGATCAGGAAAAAAGTTTGCCTGACCGTCAAATAAACTGCTGAACTGTCCTCTCTGTAGGATTACTTCCCTTATTGTATCAGGAAACTTACTGCTTTTTACTCTATTTAAAATAACAGCCCCTACTGCTACTTTACCTGTAAAACTTTCACCTCTAGCTTCACCGTGAATTATTCTTGCCAATAGAATTATTTGTTCTCTTGATATATCCATTGTTTCATATATATTATTATTAGGTAATTTCTGTATAGTAGAATTACCTGCAATTCCATCAACTTTTAATTCATTTGCTTTTTGAAGCCGTTTTACCGCCTCAACTGTTTTCTTCCCATATATACCATCTATTCTTCCGCTGTATAAGTTTAAATCTGTTAATTCCTGTTGTAGAATTGCTACATCAGAACCTTCATCTCCATACTCCAACATTCTTGTGCCTAAGTCATAAAAATCATCAGCTTTCACCACATTAACATAACTTACAAAGATAAACATTGTTATTACTAAAACCATAAACAACTTTCTCATTTTACTGTAAAACATAATAATCCCTCCATTAATCAATCGTGGTACATCCCTCTGTTAATAACGAACTTTTCAAACAACCTCATTAATCGTGTTGTGATAAATTCGTTTTTATTCAAAGGATCGACTAAAATTGTCATAAAGCCCATTCTGTTTCCACCTAGTACATCTGTAAATACTTGATCACCTATTACAGCAATTTCATCTCTTTTTAGATCAAGTATCTTTAAAGACTTTATGTATGCTTTCTTTCTAGGTTTCACAGCATTACCTATTGCTGGGATGTCCAGTTGATTGCTGAAGTACTCAACTCTCTTATTCATTCCGTTAGATATTAGACATAATTTAAAACCTTCTTTTAATAATTTTTTAAACCAGTTAAATACTTCATCACTTATATTTTTATCATTCCAGGGAATAATTGTATTATCTATATCAACTATGATTCCTTTAATGCCAGCATCTTTAAGATTGTCTAAATTAATTTCAAAAACACTTTCATAATAAGAATCTGGATATAATTTATTCAATATGATAGCCTCCGAATTATACAACTTCTGTCTTACAGTAATCATAACTAATATACTATAACTTGTCAAATATTTTAAGTGCTAATAATTTCTACCTCAAATTTGTTACTTAAATCATCTAAAATATCTAAGACAAGATCCCTGGTACCTTCGGTAACATCAAGGTATATCTCTCCTGAATCATCTTTGCTAACAGTAAGCATTGCAATCCCTTCAAAGGATTTAAAGACCATATCTACAAACACTATTTCTTCCTGTGGAATTTTTGCTACTATCCTTTTAGTGTTAAGTTCCATTACTTTCTAACCTCTCTTCTTACAACTTCCAGTTCTTGATAGCTGTTCTTAACCGGAACTCTAATTATTTCTTTAGGATGAGGTGCATCTTCAACCTCTATACCTTCTTCATTTATAATATAGTCTACAGTCTCTTTTTGAACTGTACCATCGTGTTTTAAGATCTCAATTAGATCACCCTTAAAGAACTTGTGTCTTACCTCAATTAGTACTTCATCTTCTTTAGGGTCATAACCACGGACCACACCCATAAAATCAAAGGTCCTCTGATAGGCTGAAGACTCATAGTTTTGTGCTTCTTCAGTCGGTGGGTGTAAAAAAAATCCGGTCGTATAACCACGGTGGCTTACCTTTTTTAAGTCGGCTAACCAGTTTTGGTTAAACTCATAATTTTCTTTGTCTTCATAGTATAGATCAATAGCTTTTCTATAGATTGAAATCACATTTGCAACATAGTGCATTCCTTTCATCCGTCCTTCAACCTTTAAACTGTCAACTCCCGTATCTATTACCTCTGGGATATGTTCAATTAAACAGAGATCTTTTGAATTCATAATATGTGTACCGTTTTTATCTTCAAAGACAGGATAGAATTCATTAGGTCGTTCTTCTTCAACAAGGTGGTACTTCCAGCGGCAGGAATGAGCACACTTTCCTCGGTTTGCGTCTCGATTAACAAAGTAGTTACTTAATAGACATCTCCCAGAGTAAGAAATACACATTGCACCATGGATAAACATTTCAAGTGATATATCTGTTTTGGCTCTAATCTCTTTTATTTCATCTTTACTCAACTCTCTAGCAAGGATAATTCTTTCCATCCCCATCTCTTTCCAGAAAGCTACACTTGCATAGTTTACTGCATTTGCCTGAGTACTTAAATGAAGCGGTATATCTATATTTTCATCTCGAAGTATCTGTAAAACACCCGGGTCTGAAATTATTAAAGCATCAACTCCAATTTCGTCTAATTGGTGTAAATACTCTGGTAGTCCCTCTAGGTCTTCATTATGTGGGATCATATTTACAGTTACATAGAGCTTTTTATTTCTTTGATGAATAAACTCAGTTCCTTCTTTTAGTTCTTCATAACTAAAGTTATCAGCACCTTCTCTTAGGCCATAACTAAATCCACCACAGTATACTGCATCTGCACCATATAGTATGGCTATTTTTAGTTTTTCTAAATTACCGGCCGGTGCTAAAAGTTCAACCTTTTCCATTACTTTACCTCCTGATACTTATCGTCAGTCCATCATCTATATCAAACAGTCTACTGTCAAATTTCTGATTATTTTTTAAATAGATTAAAAACTTTCTCATATTAACTACAATTGTTCTCATTTTATGGTCAACCTTACCCTCATTTTTAACAAGGCCTTTATATAGTACATTATCACATAATATTATTCCGTTTTCATTAATTTTATCTTCAGCCATCTTAAATAAATTAAGATACTGCCCTTTGGCAGCATCTATGAATATTAAGTCGAATTTTCTTCTTAAGTAAGGTATGATTTCTAAAGCATCACCATATTTAAAGTTAACCTTTTTATTAAACCTAAACTCTTTTATATTATTCTTAGCCTCTATTAAACGAGCTTCATCTCTTTCTATGGTAACTATCTCACAATCAGAGTCCGAATACTCTGCCAGCCATAAAGTAGAGTAACCAACTGCTGTTCCAACTTCTAAAATTAGTTTTGGTTTGTTAAATAACAAAACAGACTTTAAAAAGTTAGCAGTATCTCTATTTATAATTGGAATATGATCTTTTTTAGCCCTTTTTTCAAGATCTTTTAACTTTTGACTATCTTCCCATAGTTCAAAAAATTGATCAGTCATTGATTAACCCCTCATTTTTCATCTCTCTTTGTTTTTGAATATGCTGGTCATAACTTTTTGTAAAAACATGTTCTCCATTGTTTAGAGCAAAGTAGAACAAGTAATCTGTATCAGCAGGGTTTAAAGCAGCTTCAATTGCTACTATTCCCGGACTACAGATCGGACCAGGGGGTAAACCATCATTTTGGTAAGTATTGTAAAAGGACTCTACTTCAAGGTCTTTATATAAAAGTTTTTCTTTTTTCTCTTCAAGTACATACTGTACTGTTGCATCGATTTGTAATCTCATCTCTTGGTTTAACCTATTATATATAACTGAAGCAATAATTGGTTTTTCATCATCAAAACGTGCTTCTTCTTCAATTAAAGAAGCGATTGTAATAATTTCATGAAGTGAATACTTTTCAGTTATTTCATTTTCATCAATTTTTTGAACAACATTGTTTTCAAAAGATGAAAGCAGTACATCGATAGTTTCAAAAGCATCATATCCAAAAGGTACTGAATAGGTCTCTGGATACAGATAACCCTCTATTCGATAGGTCATCTTTTCCTGATTTTTAGGTAAAAATTCATATTCAAAGTTATTTTCTATAAGTACTTCACTATAGTCATCTAATGAGTTTAAACTTTTTTCAACAAGTCTGTTCATTACTTCTGTAACAGAAAAACCCTCGGGAATTGTAACTTTAAAAACAGCATTTTCACCAGCTTTTAACTGACTAACTATTTCAAACATATCCATTGAAGGTTTTAAGTAATAATAGCCTGCTTTAAGCTGTTGATCCAGCTCTGTTAGATGTATATATGTTCTTAAAATTAATCTGGATTTAATAAGATCATTTATATAAAGGGTATCTACAATACTTTGAGCTGAACTCCCTTTTTTGATCTCTATAAGTAATTTTTCATCATTTTCACTATCTACCGGACTGGTTAAGTCAATTATTTTAAACGATAGAGTTATAAAAATAATTAAAATTAAAAATATTATTCCAGCCTTTTTCACTTGCTGAGATACCTCTCTTTGACGTTTTCAAATTCTTCTTCATCTTCAATAATACTTAAGAAACTTTGGTCACCTTCATTAACCATTTTAAGTACTAAGGCTTCTGAATCTTCATCATAATCAGACGGAATTAAAACTAAATACTTAGTACCATCAAACATAACTTCTTCTTCTATAATAAATCTTTCTTCAACACCATCATTTTTTAAGACTAATTCTCCGGCTTCTTCATCAACATAGTAACTACCTTCTTCATTCATTATCTTCACCATCCCTTTGATTAATAAAGTCTAAATAATTTTGCAGTATTAAAGCTGCTGCAATCTTATCGACCATCTTCTTTCTTTTTTTACGGCTTAAATCAGCGTCTAACATGCTTTGGTCAGCAATTAGAGTTGTAAATCTTTCATCCCAGGTTGTAATTTTGATCTCTAATCTATTATTTAAAAAATTAATAAACTCCTGGGTTCTTTTAGCCCTTGGTCCCACACTACCATCTAAAGATGTGGGCATTCCAACTACAATTTCATCAATCTCATAATCTTTTAAATGCTTTTTTATAATATCTAAATCCTGATTTAAGGCAGTTCTTTTAATTACATCTTTACTGTGTGCAATTGTATTTGAACGATCACTTACAGCTAAACCAATATATTTACTGCCATAATCAATTCCTAATTTTCTCAAATTTTTATTCCTCCACCAGTGCAAAATGGTGCTTCTAAATAAAATTAGAAGCACCTTTTAGTTTATTTATTCAAATAGTTATTTACTAGTTCTTCGATTATTTCATCTCTATCAATCGTTCTAATCATCGTCCGAGCATCTTTATAGCTTGTTATATAGGCTGGGTCACCTGAAAGAATATATCCGACAATCTGATTGACTGGATTATATCCTTTTTCTTTAAGAGCTTTTGAAACCCTTTTTATGACATATCCTGCTTCACTAAGTTCTTCTTTTGTCGGTTTAAACCTCATCGTTTGATCATTGCGATTATCTTCAGGCATTTATACCACTTCCCATATTAAATATTTTTAAATTAATTATTTTTCTTTAATGATCTCTTCAGCCTTGTTCAATGCTTCATCGATCTTATCAACTTTGCTTCCACCGGCTTGTGCCATATCGGGGCGTCCACCGCCACCTCCACCGGCTACTTTTGCAACTTCACCGATAATGTTACCAGCATTAAAGCCCTTTTTTACAAGGTCTTTTGAAATTTTTGCTACAAATAATACCTTGTTATCTAAAGCAGAAGCTAATACAATTATACCTGATTGAATTTCATTTTGCAATTGATCAGCCATTTTTCTTAAAGCATTATTGTCTACATCTTTTAACTTATGGGTTAATAGATTAACTCCATTAACGGTTTTAAGATTGTCTTTAAGATCTGTTGACTTAGAAGCAGCAATTTTATCTTTTAGTGATCTTACTTCTTTTTCAAGTTCTTTTAGATTGTTTTTCATTCTATCAATTTTATCAGGTATATCATTTAAATCTGAATTTAATAGTTGAGCTGATTTTTTTAATAGTTCTTTTTGACTGTTTATATATTCTAAAGCATTAAAACCGGTTACAGCTTCTATTCTTCTAATTCCCGAAGCAGTAGAACCCTTCATTAACAATTTTAAATAGTCCAATATCACCGGTTCTGTTTACATGTGTACCACCACATAGTTCAATACTGAAATCACCCATTTGAACAACCCTTACCTTCTGTCCATACTTTTCAGTAAAAAGGGCTGCTGCACCTTTCTTTTTAGCTTGCTCGATATCCATCTCTTCGATCTTAACAGCAAGGTTGTTTATAATCTGTTCATTAACCCTGTATTCAATCTCTTCTAACTCACTATCTGTTAATGAAGAAAAGTGAGTAAAGTCAAATCTAAATCGTTCAGGTTCAACTAAGGAACCGGATTGGTTTACATGGTTACCTAAAACATTTCTTAACACTTGATGTAGAAGGTGAGTTGCAGAGTGATTACGCATTGTTGCCGTTCTATTATCCTCATGTACTAGTAGTTTTACTTTATCTTTAGTTTCTAATTTTCCTTTTTTAACTTCTACCAGGTGAATAAAATAATCCATTTTATTTACTGTATCATATACAGTTACTTTACTATCATCTTTAGTTATTATACCTTTATCACCAATCTGACCTCCACTTTCAGCATAGAAGGAGGTCTTATCTAAAATTACTTTAGCTTTACTTCCTTCATTTATCGAATCTACAACTTCTGCATCTTGAATTATTTTTAACACTTTAGCTTTGTTAGACATATGCTTATATCCAACAAACTCTGTTTTCTCTATTTTATCTGATAGGTCTTTTAGAAGCTCATCTTCTTTAGTACTTCCAAAACCAACATCTTCTCTTGCTTCACGGGCTCTTTTTTTCTGTTCAGCCATTTCTTTTTCAAAACCTTCTTGATCAACTTCAAGTCCATTTTCTTTTAGGACATCTTCAGTTAAATCAAGTGGAAAACCGAAGGTATCATAAAGTGTAAATGCTTTTTGACCGGATAATATTTTTTTATCTTTTTTATTTAGTTCATCGATCATATCTGAAAGAATTTCTAAACCTTGGTCTAAGGTATCGAAAAATCTTTTTTCTTCAGCTTTAACAAACTTGATAATCTGATCTTCTTTTTTCTCTAAGGTAGGATAACCACCTGACATTGTATCAATAACAATCGGTACCATCTTATATAAAAATGGGGTATCATAACCTAACTTACCACCATATCTTACAGCTCTTCTGATCAGTCTGCGGATTACATATCCTCTACCTTCATTAGAAGGAAGTACTCCATCAAAAATAGACATTGTTACTCCTCTAATATGATCAGCGATCAAGCGATAAGCCATCTTAGTTTCTTCACTTTTTTTATACTTTACACCACTGTCTTTAACAAGAAAATCGATCATTGGTTTTAAAAGATCAGTTTCAAAGTTAGACTCTACACCCTGTAGTATAGAAGCTACTCGTTCTAAACCCATTCCAGTATCAATATTTTTATTGGGTAGGTTTAGATACTCACCATCATCAGTATAGTTATACTGGGTGAAAACTAAGTTCCAGATCTCTAAGTAACGGTCACCTTCACCACCGAGTACATCTTCTTCACTGTCTCCGTATTCTGGCCCGCGGTCATAATGGATCTCTGAACAAGGTCCACATGGTCCGGTTCCAATCTGCCAGTAGTTTTCTTTTTTACCCATTCTAACAATTCTTTCTTCGGGCAGTCCAATAATATCATGCCAGATATCATGGGCTTGTTCATCATCTTTGTAGATTGTAATCCACAATTTATCTTTTTTAAGTTTAAGTTCTTCAGTAACAAACTCCCAGGCCCAAACAATGGCCTCCTCTTTAAAGTAGTCTCCAAAAGAAAAGTTACCGAGCATTTCAAAAAAGGTTTGATGTCGGTCTGTTCTACCTACATTATCTATATCATTAGTTCTTATACACTTCTGTGAAGTAGCAATTCTTGTTTTAGGAGGTTCTTTTCTACCATCAAAGTATGGTTTAAAAGGAGCCATTCCGGCATTGATCCACAGTAAACTGGGATCATCCTGTGGTACCAGGGGAGCACTAGGTAATATCATATGATCTTTTGTTTTAAAAAAATCAAGAAACTTCTGTCTTAATTCATCTCCTGTCATCTTAATCCCCCTTAGTTAATATTTATAAGTTATTAATCATTTTTTTATTTTATATTAATCATTATATCAATTCAGTATATCTTTAACAAAGTATAGTTATTTTGTTTTTTAAACAACTTTAATCTTGGCATACCTTCTTTTTCCGATTTGAACTATCATTCCGTCTTTTACTTCAAGGTCTAAATTGATCTTTTCATACTTTTTATCATCGATACTAACTGCACCCTGTTTTATCATTCTACGTGCTTGACTGTTTGAGTCAACCATTCCAGTTGCAGCTACAATCTTTACTATCCAGAGCTTGCCATCCTCAAGTTTGCTTTCTTTGATCTCTACTTCAGGAATATCTTCTGGTAAGTTACCTTTTGAGAATACACTTTCAAATTCAGAGGCTGCCATTTCAGCATCGTCTTCTCCGTGGAACTCTTTTACTATTGTATAGGCAAGTTCTTTTTTGTACTGCATTGGATTGACCTTATTTACTTCAATCTCTTTTTTGATTTCGTTTACCTTTTCAACACCTACATTTGTTACTAATTCAAAGTATCTAACTATTAGATCATCAGGTATTGACATTACTTTACCATACATCTCAGTTGGTTTATCGTTTACACCGATATAGTTATCTAAACTTTTACTCATTTTTTCTGTTCCATCAAGACCTTCTAAGATCGGCATCATAATTAGTACCTGAGATTCTTGACCATATTCTTTTTGTAGGTTTCTACCTACTAAGAGATTAAACCTTTGATCTGTTCCACCTAATTCAATATCAGCATTAATTGCCACTGAGTCATAACCCTGCATAAGTGGATAGAAAAATTCGTGAATACTGATCGGTTTGTTTTCTGCAAACCTGTTGCTAAAGTCATCTCTTTCTAACATTCTGGCTACAGTATACTTTGAAGATAGGTTAATTACATCCTCAAAGTCCATTTTAGAAAGCCAGCTTGAGTTAAAGACAAGCTTTGTTTTATCTTTATCTAAAATTTTTGAGAACTGTTTTTCATATGTAAGGGCATTTTCTTTTACTTCTTTTTCGGTCAGCTGTTTACGTGTTTTTGACTTTCCACTTGGATCTCCAATTCGCCCTGTAAAGTCACCAATTATTAAATATACTTCATGGCCCATATCCTGAAACTGTTTTAACTTCTTTAATACAACAGTATGACCTAAATGTATATCTGGAGCTGTAGGATCAAGACCTAACTTAACCCTAAGTGGTCTGTCCTCTTTTTTGGCTTCAATAAGTTTTTTCTTTAAATCTTCTTCTGATATTAAGTCACTTACACCCTGTTTTAGTACTTTAATTTGTTTATCAATATCCATAATATATAATCCGGCAAAATTTTTCTGCCAGAGATGGACACCTCCCTTGATTTAATTGTAATCTATAGTTAAAATGGTACTTGTAAACTGTTATTTATTATAACAGATAGGATTGTTTCTAACAAGTGCTACTCAAACTTTTGTGGTAGCTATTTACTCACAAAATAAATATGTTAATTGTTTTTACTCAAAACAGGTATATTTTAACTGTTTTTCGCTTGAAATTATGGTTGAACAGTAGAATGCTAATTTCTATTTTAAAACAACACTAATTAAAGATACTACTTTTCAGGTAACAAATTTATATTACAGCAAGATTTATTAGGCTCCCAACTACCCTGTGTTCTCAATATATCTCCTCATTATTTAAAGCTGATCAATTAATTTTTTCTTGACTACTCTCTGGAATTTCATTAAACTTAAAAAGTTTTTTTCTTTTCTTCTCTTTTACCCAAACAATTTTTTTATCTCTCTTTTTTTTAGTATCATTATTTTCTAAAATATCGTTATTTCTCTTTTTCATCAATTCATCGTATAGTAAAATCAATACTTCTTTAAGGGATTCTTAAGCTTTTTGACAGATAGCTTTAAAAATATTTTGCTTTAAATCCTTAAAATTTTTTCTTTCATTATTCTTAAGATGTAATTTTTATTAATAAGATTTCACTTCTTTTTATAATTTTGTGCTTCTTCTTGTCAGGCTCTTTTTTTATATCTATACTAATTTTTTCACCAAACTCCCTAATTAATTTTACACTAACTATTATTGAGATAATAAAAATCCCCAGAAAAGCTTTAATAAAAACTAATAAAATAAAGCTTTACTGAGGGTAATTCATTTCCAATTAAGATGTTAATTTTATTAAATTTTTAGCAGTTATATATACAGTAGTATTTTACGATATTTCTAACATCAGAATTTAATTTCTCCAAAAAATTGGGGTAAATATTATTAAAATTGTATAAATTTCTAACCTACCAAATATCATTACAAAAGATAGTAATATTTTGGCAAAAGAGGTTAAGGAACTATAGTTATTAGCCGGACCAACAATCCCAAATCCAGGTCCTACATTTCCAAGAGTTGCTGCAACTGCTGAAGTACTACTTAGTATATCCAAATTCTGGGTTAAAAGAACCAGTGAGGTTCCAACAAATATTAAGATATACATCAAAACAAATGAAATTACATTCTGCACAATATCCTCAGGAATAGCCTGATCTCCAATTCTAATTGAAATAACACTTTGTGGATGAACCAATTTATGTAATTCGCGTTTAATATATTTAAGTAATATCATAATTCTAATATGCTTTATAGCTCCCCCTGTTGAACCAGCTGAACCTCCAAAAAACATAAGTAAAAAAATTATCATTTTAGAAAAATCAGGCCAGATACTATAGTCTAAAGTAGTAAAACCAGTAGTTGAAACTATAGATGTAACCTGAAAACTTGCTTGTCTAAATGATAAGGCTAAATTATCAATTGAATTAGTTATATTTATTGTAATTAAGACAATAGCAATCGCTATCACAGAAATATAAAATTGAAACTCTTTATCCATAAATAAAGTTTTAAACTTACCAAGCAAAGCATCATAATACAAAGAAAAGTTTGTACCTGCTAAAATCATAAATAAAAAAATTATCCATTCATAAGATGGTATATTATATGCTCCGATACTTTTATTCATTGGTGAAAAACCACCAGTTCCCATTGTCGCAAAGGTATGTGTGACCGAATCAAAAAATGACATTCCTGCAATTTTCAAAAGAATAATTTGCATAACTGTCAAAAATAGATAAATAATATATAAAAGTTGAGCAGTTTTAGTGATTTTAGGAACAAGTTTTGTCGGACTTGGACCAGGACTTTCTGCTTTTAAAATACTCACACTACTAAAACCAATAGCAGGTAATAAGGCCAGAGTAAAAACAAGAATTCCCATCCCTCCAAGCCAGTGGGTTAATGACCGCCAGAATAAAATTCCATGGGGTTCAGCTTCAATATTAGTTAAAACAGTTGCTCCAGTTGTTGTAAAACCTGATACAGCCTCAAAAAATGAATCAACAAAACTGCCAAAAGTACCTGCCAGAGTAAAAGGTATTGCCCCAAAAAAAGAAACTAATATCCAGCCCAAAGCAACTATCATAAAACTTTCTTTATAGCGGACAATCCCATGTGATTTTTTATTTGATAAATATAAGAAGAATCCAACAGCTGCAGTGACCAAAGCTGCTGTCAAAAATGCTGTTAAATCATCCCCATTATAATATATTGATATTGATAATGGAGTCAGCAAAAATATTGACTCAACCAATAATAGTTGACCCAGCGTTTTTAATACTATTCCAAATTCCATATCCAGAAATCTCTCCCTTAGTTTGTATCATTTTGCGGACATTTGCAACTTCTTCTGCCTTACTTATCACTACTATCCTATCATTTACCTTAATCTCATCATTTCCATGAGGTATAATTACTTCTTTATCTCTAACTATTGTTGTAATAATTGTGTTTTTAGGTAATTTAAGATCTTTAAGTAAAATATTAATTATAGGTGAATCTTTTTTTATCTGATATTCTATAACTTCAGCCTGACCACCCGGTAATATTGATAAGGATAATACCCATTCTCCTCTCACAAAACCTAAGATTTCATTTGTTATAATACTGCTTGGAGTTATAATTGAATCAACACCAATATTTTTAGCTAAATCAATATAATTTTCACGATTGACCTTTGCAATCCCCTTCTTAACTCCATTTTTTTTTGCTAAAAGAGTGGCTAATATATTTTCCTCATCAAGACCAGACATAGACACAAAAGCGTCAGTATTACTAATTCCTTCAGACTGCAAAAGATTTAAATCAGTACCATCACCGTGAATTATCAGTGTATTAGCAAGGTTTTTAGACAAAAATTCACATCTTTTTAGATCTTTTTCTATAATCTTGGTACTGATCTCCATCTTATTTAAAGTTTCAGCAAGATAATAAGAAAACCTACCTCCACCCAGAATCATTACATTTTTCATATTTACTGGAGTCTTACCCAATGTTTTAAAATACTTTGTTATTTCTTCCTGTTTACCTATAATAAAAATTGTATCACCACTCATTATTCTATGATCACCCTTAGGAATAATAGTTTCATCATCTCTGATAATTGCCCCAACTAAAAATCCCTTTAACTGCTTTTGTTCTCTTAGTTTGAGATTATGCAGTGGGCTATTTTCATCAATATGCAGTTGAATCATCTGAACTCTTCCTCCAACAAATTCATTAATACTTCCAGCTGGCGAAAATTTAAGCAGTTTCACAATTTGTTCAGCAGAGGATTTCTCTGGATTAATAATATAATCAATTTCTAATATTTCTTTAGGTAAAGCAAGATCTCTTTCATAATCAGGGTTTCTAATTCGAGCAATAGTCTGACCAGCCCCAAGATGTTTAGCTGATAAACAGGCTAAGATATTTCTCTCATCATTATCAGTTACTGCAATAACTAAATCATCCTGGTTTACATCGATCCTTTTAAAGGGCTCTCCAATTAAACCATTTGACTCTATTGTCAGTACATCTAGTGTATCACTAACCTTTTTAATGACATTAATATCATTATCAATTACTATTACATCATATAAATCTTTAGATAAAACTGCAGCAATTTCATAACCAACTTTACCAGCTCCTATAATAATTACTCTCATGTTTTATTCCCCATTTCAAAATATAAATTATAACCATTCTTCCACAAGTTTTCAGATAAAGTATAAGCCTTCATAGCTTCAGTTTCATTATTTGTAATAAAAGCTGCAGTATCTTTTTTAGAGTTTGTAGATAAAAATATTAATTTTTTCTTATTAACAATAAAATTATGAACAGCTTTTGTGCTTATCTTTACTGTTATATTATCTCTTTTATTTAAAGATTTAATTATATTTCTGTATTTATTATCATAAGAATGAACTAAAATATTAATTTTGATATTATCAAGTTCTAAATCATTTAAACAACTTAAGGTTGAAAAACCTAAAACAAATAGTTTTTCACTGCCTTCATCTATCATTTTTTTGATTTCATCTTTTAAAACTTTTCGATCTAAAATCAACTTGCAATTGCAATTATTATCCATGTTTTTCATCCTCTTTTTATATTTTTAACTAATAAAAAAAATAGAAAACTTTCCTTATTTGATTATTATATCATAAAGCCATGTTTATAAAAACAAAAACCTCAAAAAGCTTTAATAATAAAATAAAGATCCAGCTCTTTTGAGGGTAAATCATCTCCAATTGAGATGCTAATTCAATTCGATTTTCCACCTTGATTTCACCACAGTCAGCCTCAGCGACTGTTAAATACCACAGTAAAATATACAGTATTTTACAACTATATGGGATATTTCCATCATCATATTGACGTTATGACAGGAATTATTGAAAAAGATGCAAATATAAGCAACTTCAACAAAACTATGCCAGACTAAAAGTTTGAGGTTTCCAACGGCTATAATCTATGATATAATATGCAATTGAGAGGTGGTTTAATATTATGAATAAAAAGACGGGCCGATATATAATTGTTGCACTAGTTCTTATAATATCCTTATCAGTAGGCTTAATGGTAGGTGCTATTACATGGATAATAAAAGATACACCTGATATAAGTAATTATAAGGGATCTAGTGAAACAACTATTATATATAGTGCCAAAGGAGAAGAACTTACAAAACTATACAGAGAAAATAGAATTTATGTTCCTCTAGATAAGATACCGGCCCATCTTAAAGAAGCAATAGTTGCGGTAGAGGATAAAAACTTTTATGTACACCATGGTGTTGATTTTTTCGGTATTTTAAGGGCTGTAGTTGCCAATATAAGAGCCGGCTATAGAGCACAGGGTGCTAGTACCATTACACAACAGTTAGCCCGTAATGCCCTTTTACACCAGGATAAAACATATTACAGAAAAATACAGGAGGCATACTTAGCTTTACAGTTTGAAAGAATGTATACCAAACCTGAAATATTAGAGATGTATTTAAATGAAATCTTTATGGGACATAGTGCTTATGGAGTTCAAGCAGCCGCAAATCAGTACTTTGGGAAAAGTATATCTGAACTTTCCTTAAGTGAAAGTGCCCTAGTTGCCGGACTGCCCCGTGCTCCTAACTATTATTCACCATATAATAATATGAATGAGGCTGTTGAAAGAAGAAACTTTGTATTAGATAAAATGGTTGAACTTGGCTATATTAACCAAGAACAGGCTAATCAAGCGAAAAGTCAGGAAATAGTTTTAGATTCAAAAGAAGATAACATAAATGAGGATATTGCTCCATACTATATTCGTTATGTCAGAGATACCTTATTAGATATGTATGGTGCAAACATGGTTTACGGTAGTGGACTTAAAGTATATACAACCTTAGATACTGATATGCAAAAGATTGCAAACAGTTCAGTTGAAAATGCCCTAGCGCAAAAGTATATCCCGACAGTTCAAAGATCTGGTGTAGCTGACCCTAACCAACCACAGTTGGCAGTAATTACATTAGATGTTAAAACCGGTGCAATTAAAGCTATGGTTGGTGGACGTGGTGATGATCAGTTTAACAGAGCTGTGCAAGCAGTTAGACAACCTGGTTCAGCTTTTAAACCCTTTGTCTATGCAACAGCAGTTAAAAACAATTATTCACCTGGTGATGTCTTAAATGATATGCCAACTATAAATCCTAAGAAAAACAGCAGTAATAATAAGGAAATTTGGCCGACAAACTTCGGTAATGAATACAGAGGATTTGTTAGTCTTAGAAGCGGATTAGTACATTCTATAAATGTAGCTGCAGTTGAACTTCTTAGAAAAGTAAGTGTAAATGAAACAGTTAAAACAGCCGAGCAAATGGGTATATCTACCTTTAACTCTGCTGATAATTTACCTGATCACTATTCACTTGCTTTAGGTGGACTGGACCGAGGAGTTAAACCGATTGAAATGGCAACTGCTTACAGTATTTTTGCCAACAATGGTATTAAAACTGATCCCTACGCAATAACAAAGGTATTAGATAGAAATAATCGCGTTATTTATGAAGCACATCCTAATAAAGAGATCGTATTAAGCCCTGAAACAAGTTACCTGATGACAGACATGTTAAGATCAGTTATTAGTGAAGGTACAGGTCGAAGAGCTAATCTAGACCGACCGGTTGCTGGTAAAACAGGTACAACAAACAACTATACTGATGCCTGGTTTGTAGGTTACACACCTGATTTAGTAACAAGTGTCTGGATTGGAGAAGATAACCTACAAAAGATGGTTTATGAAGAAAAAGATAGCAGTGGAAACTATATTCATTCTGAAGGAAATCGACCTAGAACTGTTTCTAGTTCTGAAGCAGCTCAACTCTGGGGAGAATATATGACAGAAGTAGTCAAAAATAGAGAGGTTGCCTACTTTAGTGAACCTGTTGATATAAGAACAGTTTCTATTGATCCAATCACAGGTAAGCTGCCCAATAAATTCACACCAAGAATAGTTGATGAAAAATACAAACCTGAAAATACACCAAGAAGTGCTGAAAATCTACATGGGCCTGTTGAATCAGTAAGAATAGATAAAAACACTGGTTATCTTGCAACTGATAACTGTCCTGAAGAAAATGTAGTAGAATATAGTTATATCGAAAAAAGCGGAATCCGTTTAGGACCGACAAACATTAACTTCCGGGAAAGAAATGATGGATCTAAAAGCTCAGAAGATATAACCAGAGGAGTTTATATGATCAGTGAAGGTGAACCAGTACAGGTGATTGATCCTGAATTCGGTGTCCCTAAAAAAGACAACAATGGTAACATTGTTTATGAAACAAAACCACAAGAATACTGTCCTGATCATCCTACAACAAAAGAACCAGAAACTGAGGATGAATCATATGATCCCAAGGATAGTGTGATATTTGATATTTGGGATTTTTTAAATAATGAGTAAATACTTAGATTAAAAAAAATAAAATTAAACAAGAAAGAAGTCCGGGTATGTTTATATCCGGACTTTTTTATATATATCAAATAATTATTCTTTTAATAATTTTAATTCAATTTTACAATAGTTACTCCCATTCCACCCTCTTTTTGATTTCCATAGCGGAAATCATTTACAAGTTCATGTCCTTCTAGGACTTCCTCAACAGCTTTTCTTAAGGCTCCTGTACCTTTACCGTGTATAACTTCTACTGTTTTATAGCCTGCAAGACTGGCATCATCTAGGTACTTATCTAATTTAAACTGAGCATCATCATATCTCATACCTCTAAGATCTAGACTGTTGGTTGTATTTTGATTCTTTTTAACCTGATATTTTTTTACAAGTTTTTCCTGATGAAGGTCAGGAACTTCTACTGGAACTAAATCACTCATATCAGCATTGATTTTCATAACTCCGGCTTCAATTATAGCTTTATCTCCTTCAATATCAATGACTCTTCCTTTTTTGCCAATATTTCTGATTCTTACAGTCATTCCCTTTTTAATCTCTTGGTCTGGGTGTCATCATCATCTTGGCTTTTATTTTTTATTGAAAGCTTATCTTTAAATTCTTTTAGTCCTTTATTTATTTCAGTAGCTTCCCTATCAATCTCAGAACGAGAAGTAGTAGATTTATCTTTTAAGTCTTTAATTACTCTTTTACTTTTCTTTTCTGCTTCTTTTATTATTCCCTTAGCTTCTTTTTTAGCATTTTGTATTATTTCTTTTTTCTCTTTTTTAAATTCAGCTAATTTTTCTTCATATTCATTTTTTAGCTTTTCTGCTTCACGATTGTTAAGTTCAGCATCTCTTCTTAAATTTAAAAACTGTTTTCGTTCATCATTAAGATCGGTTATTATACTTTCAACTTCAAGGTCTTTTTTATCAATTAATTTACGTGCTTCACTAACAATATCTTCCGGTAATCCTAATCTTAATGCTATTTCAAAAGCATTACTTCCACCAGGAATCCCCATAATCAACTTATATGTTGGTTTTAAGGATTCTAAATCAAACTCAACAGATGCATTTTCTACTCCTGGATAAGAATAGGCATAGCTTTTTAACTGACTGTAGTGAGTTGTTGCAACTGTTATTGCATTTTTTGATTTTAGTCTTTCTAATATTGCAATTCCTAAGGCTGCACCTTCTCTTGGATCAGTACCAGCACCTAATTCATCAAGTAATATTAAACTTTTAGAGTCTGCCTCTTCTAAATATCTATTGATATTGTTCATATGAGATGAAAAGGTACTTAAGTTTTGTTCAATACTTTGTTCATCACCAATATCTGCAAATACTTTATCAAATACTCCGATCAAGCTACCATCTTCTGCTGGAATGTGTAAACCAGATTGAACCATTAGCACAAAAAGGCCTACAGTTTTTAAACTTACCGTTTTACCACCTGTGTTTGGACCTGTGATTACTAGGTTTTTAAATCCATCACCAACATTAATAGTGATTGGAACTGGATCCTCATTTAACAAGGGGTGTCTACCCTCTTTTATTTCTATTATACCTTTATCATTTAGTGAGGGTGCAGTTCCATTAATTTCTCTACTGTACTTAGCTTTTGCAAAGATCATATCTAAGATTGTAGTCTGCTGTAAGGAGTTTTTTATCTCTTCAGAAAAACTGGCAACCATATAGGAAAGTTTTTGTAGTATTCGTTGAATTTCTCTTTGTTCGGCTTCTTTTACTTCCCTTAATTCATTGTTTAGTTTAAGAACTTCCATCGGTTCCATAAATATGGTCATACCACTTGCTGATTGGTCATGTACTATACCTTCAAAAGAGTTTCTATACTCCTTTTTTACAGGTACTACATATCTATTATCTCTTCTGGTCACAATAGATTCCTGTAACATGTTTTGATACTTACTGCTCTTTGTTATACTGTCTAAACGATCTCTGATCTGATTTTCAATGCTTTCTGACCTCATTCTCAGTGATTTTAACTTTGAGCTGGCTTCATCTTTGACATAACCAGAATAATCAATACAACGGTTAATCTCTTTTTGTAGATCATCAAAGACATCAATCTTATCTCCAATCTCAAAAATTAGATTATATTCGCGTTCTATCATCCGTTGGTCAACATCTTTAGTAATATCATTAAAGAAGTTTCTGATGTTTTTAAAACCACCAACCGTTGTTTCTATATCTATAAGCTCAGATATTGAAAGGACCATTTCTTTATTTGTCTTCTTTAGACTTTTTCTAATATCTCTTATACCACCAAAAGGTGGTCTGCTGTAATCTTCTAAGATTCTTTTGGCTTGAGATACTTCTTTTAATCTCTCTTCAATATATTTTAAATCTTTAAATGGTTTTATTTCACTAATCAGCTTTTGTCCTAATAAAGTATCTGCTAAACTTTTAACTTCATTCATTATCTTTTTTATTTCTAATACTTCTAAACTGTGTTTGTTCAATCTAATTCACCTCAAATAGTTCTTTTAACTTTTTTATACTGTATGTGTTTATTATATCTTCTGGCTCAGCCCAGGCTCTTCTTGCAATATGGACTCCATAGTTCATATAGCTTAGTTGATCACTGTGATGGGAGTCAGTATTAATTGTTAGCTTAACTTTAGCTTTTAAGGCCTGATAAGCCATCTCATCATCTAGATCAAACCTGGATGGTGAAGAGTTGATCTCTAAGATCACATCATTTTCTTTGACAACCTCTAATACCTTTTCAAAATCAAAGTCAAAAGGCTGTCTTTGTCCTAACATCCTTCCAGTAGGATGACCCAATACTGTTACATAAGGATTTTTTGCTGCTTTAATAATTCTATCTGTCATCTCATCTTTTGATAAATTAAAGTTACTGTGTACTGATGCAATTACAATATCAAATCCCTTTAGAATTTCATCTCTATAGTCTAAGGTACCATCTTTTTTTATATCTACCTCAGTACCTTTTAAGATTAAAAAGTCGGGATGTTTTTTTCTTATCTCTTCAATCTCTTTCCACTGCTTTTTAACTTCTTTTTCAGAAAGCCCGTTAGCGATATTCAATGACTGTGAATGATCAGTGAATGCTAGAGCCTTATATCCTCTATCTTTGGCTGCTTTAACCATCTCTTCGATTGTTAGAGAGCCATCACTGTAATTGGAATGGACATGAAAGTCTCCATTTATATCATCAATGGTTACTAAGTTCGGAAGACTGTCATTTTGAGCAGCTTCAATTTCTCCCTTGTCTTCTCTAATCTCTGGTTCAATATATTTTAAATTCAGTTCTTGATATATTTCGCTTTCTGAACTTAGGTTTAAGTTTTTTATCACCTTCAAATACACCGTACTCATTTAACTTTAGATCTTTTTCTTTAGCAAGCTGTCTTAGTCTTACATTATGGTACTTTGAACCTGTAAAGTATAGTAGTGCGGCAGGATATTCATCCTGATTTACTATTCTAAAGTCAACTTGTAGACCATCGGATGTTCTAGCTGAGATCTTTGTATCACCTTCTAAGATGATATCTTTTATTATATCAAGTTCTCTGATTTGTTCTAACAGAGAATGTTCCTTTTTATCTTGAACAGAAATTAATATATCAAGATCACCGATTTTAATCTTTTTTCTTCTGGTGCTTCCAGCGGTCTCAATATCTTTTATTTGAGCTGAACTTTTCTTTAACTCTTCAATTATTTTTTGTGATACATCAAGTGCTTTATCTAAGTTTATATAGCTAGTATATTCTTTATAGTCATTTAGTGCTTCTAACAGATTTTCTTCTGTTTTTGCACCAAAACCTTTAAGTTCTCTTATCTTTTTATTTTGAAGGGCCTTTTTTAAGTCTTCTAAGTTTTTGATTTCTAACTCTTCTAAAAAAGTTCCGGCTGTTTTAGGACCTAAACCCGGTATATTTAAAAGTTCTTCAAAACCGGGAGGTAGTTCTTTTCTTAGTTCCTCTAGAGGTTCACAGAAACCTTTTTTATAAATGTCTTTTATGGTTTGCTGCAATACCTTCCCCAATTCCCTTGATTTCTTCTAATTTATCTTCTTTTACTAACTTCTCTAATTCAATAGTTCGGTCAGATAGGATTCGAGACGCATTATCATAGGCGCGTACTCGATACTTGTTTTCACCAACTATTTTCATTAAGTCAGTATATTCACTTAACATTTCTGATACTTCTTTATTGCTAAAACTGTGCATTTTTTCACCTCACTAAAAAAATGACCATAAAACTAATTATGGCCACTTAATAGTCGTTCTAGATTTTCTTTTACTAACGGTGTAAAGCTTAAAAATTTATCCGCAAAAAATGACTGTTCTAAAGTTTCAGTTAAGGATTGGTATGGAATCTCTGATAAGATAAGTATTAAAAAGTATACTAATACTGCTCCTTTTAGAAGGCCAAATAGGGCACCTCCTACCTGATTAACAGGTTTAATAAAGGCATTATCAGTCATTTTTTCAAATACATTACTTAAAATCTGGATAATTATATTTACTGCAATAAATATGATTGCAAAACTAATTAACTGGAGAAATGTCTCAGATACATTTAAATAGGGTCTTATAAACTCCTGGAACTCTACATACCTGGTTATAGCAAGGTACAGTGATACCAGGATTCCGACTATCGTTGCAGTTTGTTTTACAAAACCTTTTTTATATCCTTCAAAGATGAAGTAGAGAAGTATTATACTTATTATAATGTCGATGATGGTAATTGACCCTTCCAATTATCAATCTACCTCCTCCAGTAGATTATTTAACTCGCGGTTATCTTTTTTAAAGTATTATTATCCTTAATTAATTTATTTCTTACTTCTTTTAATTCCTTGGTTTCTTTTTTTAACTTTTCAAGTTCATTTTTTGTTTTAAAGTATTCATCTGCAATATTTATCATAGTTAGTCCAAGTAAACTTCTGCGTGGTAAACGAGGATAGGTTTCCTGGATTTCTAGGCCTACTTCATTAATATAGTCGGCCAGTTCTTTAACATAATCCTCAGATACCTCTCCTTTAACAACCAACTCTTCTTCTAATATTCTTACTGTAAATTTATTAACCTCTTTATATTTTTCCATAAATACACAGCTCCTGTTTGTTAATGTTCTACTTTAATAAATTCACTGTTATATTTGAAATTCCTGCAATCTTCGTTATTTTTTCTGATTTCAGCTTCATACTTAGATTCTAACTTTTTAACTATTTCATTAAATACTTCATTTACTTTTTGATCGGTTAAAGTTCGGTCTGGAGCTTGGAATAATAGTTTAAAGGCTAATGATTTTTTACCTTCAGAAATTTGTTCTCCCTGATAGATATCAAATAGTTCAGTGCTTTTTAAGATTGATTGATCTGTGTTATTTATAATATTGAGTACTTCCATTACCGGAATATCTTCAGATAACATGATTGCTAAGTCACGGTCAACTGCTGGATATTTGGGTAACATTTCAAATAAGTAGTCTCCGATTTGTACCTCATCTAATATTTTGGAAATATCAATTTCTAAGATACTGGTTCTTTTCCTTAGGTCATATTTGTCTATTATTTTAGGTTTTAGTTCTCCTAAAATACCTATTTTTTCATTTTTATAGTAAATATCAGCAGTACGGCCGGGATGAGTAAAGTCTTCATTTCCCCTTCTATATTCAATACTGTCAGATATATTTAACCTTTTAAACAGCTTTTCTAAAGCACCTTTTAGATAGTAGAAGTCAGGAGCATCCAAACTCCATGTATCTTCTTTTGCACCCATAGAACCGGCTGCTAAGACTGTTTTTTCAAGTGGGCGTTCGTTTTTACCCTGATTGTGGAAGGTTCTACCGATTTCAAAGTATTTAACATCTTCAACCTGTCTTTTTGAATTTGTTGCTATTGATTCTATTAAACCGGGTAATAGTGTGGTTCTAAGCAGTCCAAATGCTTCATTTAATGGATTTTTTATTTTAACCCAGTTTCTATATTTATGATCATCACTTAAGTTAAGGTCTTTATAGTTATCTAATCCTGTTAAACTAAATGTTATTATTTCATCTAAGCCGGCTGCATTCATAGTATTTTTAATCTTTTTTTCAATCTTTTGTTTTTGGGTTCTTTTACCTACTTCATTTGTTTTAGGTGTTGTAGTTGGTATATTGTTGTATCCATAGATTCTTGCTATCTCTTCAAAGATATCTGCATCTTGTTCAATATCATTACGATATGAAGGTACTTTAACTTTAATTGAGTCCTTATCTTTTTTAACAACTTCAATTTCTAATCTATCTAACATCTTTTCTATTTCATCTTTTGTTAAATTAAGTCCTAATATACGGTTTGTTTTTTTAATATTAACTTCAATTAACTTTTCTTGATATTTTTTTGGATAGTTATCTATTACACCTTCTACTACTTTGCCTTCTGCATATTCCTGCATTAGGTAAGCTGCTCTGTTTTTAGCTTCTACAACATTTTCAATATCTATTCCTCGTTCAAAACGATGGGATGCTTCACTGGGCAGACCTAACTTTCGGGCAGTTTTTCTAATACTACTGGGATTAAAGTAGGCTGCTTCTAGAAAAATATCAGTTGTATTTTGAGTAACCTCACTGTTTTCAGCCCCCATTACACCTGCTACAGCAATAATTTTTTCCGGATCTGTAATGACAAGTGTTTCGGTATCTAAAGTTCTTTCTATATCATCTAAGGTAACTACCTTTTCATTTTCTTTAGCCCTTCTAACGATTACATTGCCATCTTTAATTTTATTTAAATCAAAGGCGTGTAATGGTTGGTTGTACTCTAACAATATGTAGTTTGTAATATCTACAATATTATTGATCGGTCTGATACCTGCCGCCTTTAATCTATCCTGCATCCACTTTGGTGAAGGTTTAATTGTAACATCTTTTATAACTCGGCCTGCATAACGAGGACATAGGTTTTCATCTTCTATTTTGATATCAGCAAGTTCATTTATATCTTCATTCTTATCCTCTTTTAGATTAACTTCAGGATAGTTTATTTTTAAGTCTTCTTTTTGCATTGCCTTTACTTCTCGGGCAATACCAATAAGTCCTAAACAACGGGCATAGTTTGGAGTTAAATCAAGTTTGTAAACATATTCATCTAACCCTTGATAGTTGATAAACTTCTCTCCTATATTGGCCTCTTCAGATAAGATCATTATCCCACTGGCTCTTTCTTCCTGTAACCCAAGCTCATCTTTAGAACAGATCATACCTTCAGATACTTCGCCTCTAAGTTTTGTTTTTTCAATCTTCATCCCGGTTGGTAAGGTTACTCCAACTTCAGCAACAGGAACTTTAATACTTTTTCTTACATTGGGTGCTCCTGTAATCATTTGAAGTTTTTTGTTACCTAAATCTACTGTACATATTTTTAGTTTATCTGCATTGGGATGATCTTTTATTTCAGTTATCTTAGCTATAACTATATCTTCTAATCCTTCTCCTAAGTAGTCCATATCTTCTACTTCTAGGCCTGCCATAGTTAATTTTTGTGACAGTTGTTCTGGAGTATAGGGGAAGTCTATATATGTCTTTAACCAATTATATGGTACTTGCACATTTCTCACTCCTTTTTAAGTTAAAATTGATGGATAAACCTCTTATCATTTTCATAAAGTACTCTTATATCATCGATGTCATATTTTAACATTGCTATTCTGTCCCAGCCCATTCCAAAGGCAAAACCGCTGTATACATCAGGATCAAGTCCGGACATTTCAAGTACATTAGGATGAACCATACCTGAGCCTAATACCTCAACCCAGCCTGTATATGAACACAGTGCACATCCTTCACCTTTACATACATTACAGGATACATCTACCTCTGCACTTGGTTCAGTAAAGGGGAAGTAACTAGGTCTAAATCTTATCTTTCTTTCTTTACCATATATCTCATGTACAAACTTTTCAATTGTTCCTTTAAGGTCACTGAATGATATATCTTTATCAACTACCAAACCCTCTATTTGATGGAAGTTTGGTGAGTGTGATGCATCCAGTTCATCTGATCTATATACTCTACCTGGAGCAATTATTCTAATCGGTGGATCTTGTTTTTCCATTGTCCTAATCTGCACAGGTGAAGTATGAGTTCTAAGTAAGTACTTGTCATCTATATACAGAGTGTCCTGTAAGTCTCTAGCAGGGTGATCCTTGGGTATGTTAAGTGCTTCAAAGTTATAGTATTCATTTTCTACTTCTGGTCCTTCTTCTATACTAAAACCCATTCCTAAAAAGAGTTCTACTACTTCATCTATAATATGTGTAAAGGGATTTTTATGTCCAACATTTACATCTGTACCAGGTAATGTTACATCAATTGTTTCGGCTTTTAACTTCTTTTTTTTCAGTTGTTCTTCCTTTTTGTTTTTAATTTCTTCATAAAGATTTTGAATCTTGTTTTTTAAAATATTTGTTTCTTTACCAACAACCGGTTTTTTCTCATCAGCCACCTGACCCATTTTGCTAAATATTTGAGCAATTTTACCCTTTTTACCGAGGTATTTTACTCTAAGGTCTTCCAGTTGGTCAAGGTTTTTTACCGATTCAAACTTTTCTTCAACCTCGTTTTCAATTTTTTTAATCTCTTCTAATAAATCCAAGTTATTACACCTCCAAATTTTTGCATAAAAAAAACTCGTCCTAGATAAGGGACGAGATAAACGCGGTACCACCCTAGTTACCCCACTTTAAGTGAGATCACTTGAATTTGATAACGGAATTACCCGGATAAGACCTACTAATTTTTCAGTCCTCAGCTCCAGAGTGAACTTCATTACAAAACCTTAATAAGACTGCTCTCAGTCCACTGACAGTCTCTTCCTGTATTAAGGCTTTTGTAACTACTCTCTCCTTCTTAGCCTTTTATGTATTTCTTTTGAGTTTTTAACTACCTCTTCTTACCTCTGTCCTAAAAATACTCCGATAAGCCAAATAAGCATCGACAGAACCTGTTTCCTCAAAAAGTTTCCAGAATAATGATGCAGTTATGCCCAAAAAACCCACATCCTTTCACAGAGATAGTTGTGTCTTGAATTTTTTTATATTATATCACAACTTCCTTGTTTTGACAAGGCTATTCATCTTAATTGACTTTATTTTCTTAAAATTTCATACATCATTAGACCGGCTGCAACTGCTGCATTTAATGATTCGATATCTCCTTTAATTGGAATTTTAACTTTTTGATCAGCTAAATCTAAGAAGTTCAGCTCTGATCCCTCTTGCTTCATTTCCAATTATTAAAGATAGAGGAGTCTTGTATTTAAGCTCATTATAGTACTTATCTGTGTTTAAGTCTGCTGCATATATGTACTGTTTTTTGTTTTTAAACATGCTTTTTAATTGCTTTAGTTCAACATCTTTAATAAAGGGAATAGAATAAATTGCACCCATTGTAGATCTTAATACTTTTAAGTTGAAAATATCTACTGAACCTTTAGTTATTATTATTGATTGAAATCCGGCTGCAACAGCAGTCCTTATAATTGTACCCATATTTCCCGGGTCCTGAACTCTATCTAAAATTAAGATGTAATCGTTTGAAAGCACTTTTTTTTGTTCATATTTTGGTTCATTTACAACAGATATTATCTCCTGAGGATTTTCTGTATCTGCTATTTCTTCTATTAAATTCTTAGATACAAAGACTAATTTTTGTTGGTTGTTGATAATAAAGGACTCATCTTTTATTGAATTATAGTAATCCTTTGTTAAAAATATTGTATCTAAGTCAGCCCCAGCTTTATATGAACCTCTGGTTAGTCTAAGGCCTTCTAATATGAACTGGCCTTTTTCTTTGCGGTACTTTTTTTGGTAGAGTTTTCTTAAATTTTTAATTTTATCATTTTTTATACTTGTAATTTTATCCACTTTAATCACCTTAATATATTAAAAACCCGGAATTAACCGGGTTTATTAATACTTTATATTATTATAGCTCTTCTTTAGCAACTTCAATAAGTTCGCTAAATGCGTTTTTATCATTAACAGCTAAGTCTGCAAGCATTTTTCTATCGATTTCAATATTGGCTTGTTTTAAACCATTAATAAATCTAGAATAGGAAAGTCCGTTTTGTCTAGCTGCAGCATTGATTCTTGTAATCCATAGACGACGGAACTCTCTTTTCTTTTGACGTCTATCTCTATATGCATAAGATAATGATTTGATTACAGCTTGTTTTGCAGGACGAAACAATGTACTTCTAGATCCAATAAAACCTTTAGCAGATTTTAAAACCTTTTTCTTCTTCTACGTGCTTTTGTACCTCTTTTTACACGTGACATAATTATTCACTCCTTTAACTTTACTTTGATCTCTCGAATTAGAAACTACTCATAAGGAAGTAGTTGTTTATATCTTTTTTGGTATGTTTTATCCATCATTTCAGACTTTCTAAGCTGTCTTTTTCTCTTAGAAGTTTTTTTGGTTAATATATGACTTTTAAAAGCTTTACGCCTTTTGAGTTTACCATTTTTAGTTACTTTAACTCTCTTTTTGATACCCTTGTGAGTCTTAAGTTTAGGCATTAATAATTCCTCCTTAGTTTTCACTTATTGGGGTTAGAAACATTAACATACTGTGACCTTCCATTTTAGGTTTGCTTTCAACCTTACCGATATCTTCGGTTTTTCTATTAGACGGTCCATTAGGTCATAACCTTTATCTTTATGAACCATTTCTCTACCCCTGAAACGAATACGAACTTTTACTTTGTTTTTATCATTTAAGAATCTACGGGCTTGCTTTAACTTAACATTAAAGTCATGGTCCATTATTTTAACACCCATCTGTACTTCTTTAACTTTCATTACGTTTTGATTTTTCTTTTGTTTCTGTCTCTTTTTAGCTTGTTCATACTTATACTTACCATAATCCATTATTTTACATACAGGTGGTTTAGCCTGTGGAGCTACTTCCACTAAGTCTAAGCCTCTTTCTTCAGCAGTCCTAATAGCCTCATTGGTATTTTGGATGCCGATTTGTTCACCTTCATTATCGATTAACCTAACTTTTTTAGCTCTAATTTGATCATTTACACGCAAATTATTATTACTGATTTTATGCACCTCCACTTTTTTTGACAAAAAATATAGAAAACGGGTGGTAGAAACCACCCGTTAAGTTCACATAAAGTTAGTTGACATAAATTGCCCAAAGAAACATACTAACTATTGACCAATAATCCTATTATTGGTGAGAAACGGTGGTTTCTACTTTATTGTCGACTTAAATTGTACCACAGCAAAGCCAATGTGTCAACTCTATTTGGCCTTTTCATCAATTTCTTTTAATAGTTTTTCTTTGAATTCTTCAAATTTAAATTCTCCTAAGTCACCATCATCTCTATCTCTGACTGAGACTGTGCCTTCTTCAGCTTCACGGGAACCTACAATAAGCATATAGGGTATTTTTTCAAGTTGAGCCTGACGGATCTTGTAACCTAATTTTTCATTACTGCTATCAACTTCAACTCTTACTCCCCTGTTAAATAGTTTATCCTTTAGTTTATAAGCATAGTCTAACTGATCGTCAGATACCGGTAATATAGTAGTCTGAACCGGTGCAAGCCAGGTTGGGAAAGCTCCTGCATACTTTTCAATCAACATTGCAAGGGTTCTTTCATAACAACCTATAGATGTTCTATGGATAACATAAGGTCTTTTCTTTTCATTATCTTTACCAACATATGTCATATCAAATCTTTCAGGTAAGGCAAAGTCAATCTGTACAGTAATTATTGTATCTTCTTTACCATGGACATTTTTAAACTGGATATCTAATTTCGGGCCGTAAAAAGCAGCTTCATCTTCGGCAACCACATAGTCTAAGTCCAGTTTGTCTAAGATATTTTGCATCTTATCCTGTGAGTCTTTCCAGGCTTCAGGATTATCAATATATTTACCTTTGTTATCTGGATCCCATTTAGAAAATCTAAACCAAATATCTTCTCTGATACCTAAAGTATCCATGATATAGTCAATTAAATTAATTACTCCTTTAAACTCTTCTTCTAACTGTTCGGGTGTTACAATTAGGTGGCCTTCTGAAATTGTAAACTGTCTTACCCTAATTAAACCGTGCATTTCACCGGAAGCTTCATTTCTAAACAGTGGTGATGTTTCAGAGTATCTAATCGGTAAATCCCTGTAACTTCTAAGTTTTGAGTTATATATTGTAAACTGGTAAGGACAGGTCATTGGTCTAAGGGCTAATACTTCTTCATCTTCCTTATCTTCATCACCAATGATAAACATATCATCTTTATAATGATCCCAATGTCCTGAAACTTCGTAAAGATCTTTTTTAGCCATAAAAGGTGTTTTTGTCATTTTGTAGCCTCTTTTTTCTTCTTCATCTTCTACAAAACGCTGTAGGATTTGAACAACTTTAGCACCTTTTGGTTTAAGTAATGGTAAACCCTGCCCTATTATATCTGAAGTCATAAATAAATCAAGTTCTCTACCTAACTTGTTATGATCTCTTTTTTTAGCCTCTTCAATCTGCTCTAGATACTTTTCTAATTCTTTTTCTTTTCTAAAAGAAGTACCGTAAATTCTCTGAAGCATCTTATTGTTTTCATCTCCACGCCAGTATGCTCCAGCGGTATTTAATAGTTTAAATGAGCTAATCATTCCTGTTGAAGGAAGGTGTGGTCCACGACAGAGATCGATAAAATCTCCCTGTATATAGAAACTTACAGTATCATCATCTAAATCTTCTATAAGTTCCACCTTATATTTTTCTCCCTTTTCTTTCATGAAATCAATTGCCTCTTCTTTAGGCATCTCTTTTCTTTTGATTTCATAGTCTTTTTCAATAATTTTTTCCATTTCTTCTTCGATTTCTTCTAGATCATCTGTACTTAATCCCTGATCTAAATCAAAGTCATAGTAAAATCCATCATCAATTGTTGGTCCTATTGCTAGCTTTGCTTTAGGATAAAGACGTAAAACTGCATGTGCCATTACATGTGAAGAGGTATGTCGATAAATATCTAACCCTTCCTTAGAATCAATGGTTATAATATTTAGTTTAACATCATCTTCAATTAAATAACCAGCATCTACTTTTTGGCCGTCTACAACACCGGCTACTGCATCTCTACCCAATCCTGTTCCAATTGAATATGCAACTTCTTTGACTGTTTTTTTATCGTCAAATTCTAATATACTTCCATCAGGAAGTTCTACTTTAATCTCACTCACCTTAATTTCCCCCTTTTGTATAAAATAAAAAAAGGCCTAACTCATCTATTTCTAGAGACGAATTAAGCCGCGGTTCCACTCTAATTGGATAAACCCTCTTAAAAGTAATAACGGTTATTAACCGGATAGATTTACTAATTTGGTTCAACCTATCAGCTCCAAGGTGGTCTTCAATTAACTCTTAAATTCAGATACTTTCAGCCAAAGGTATCTTTCTCTTTTGAATTTAATAAGTAATTTACTTTCCTTATCTTAGCTTTTAAAAGTATAATATTTTACTTAATTATATTAAGTTCATGGATTATTGTCAAGGGTTTGGGTTATTAATAAAAGGTAATTTTACTATACTAAATCAAATATACTAAAAGCAGTTGCCCTAGACCAATAATAAAACCTATTACCCCACCTAAATACTCAATATGTTTTAATTCCCGGTCAGCAATCTCTAAAACTATCTCTTCAACTTTTATTAACGGAAATGATTTTATCTTTTCCTCAATCATTTCTTTTAAGTCTACTTCATCTTTGATCTGATTAGCAAAATTATCAACCCAACTATCAAAGTTGTTATCAATTTCATCCTGTACGATTTCTGTTAATATCTCACGGCTGATATCTTTTAACATCTTGGGCATTACATACTTAAAGTTTTTATTGATCTTTTTTTCAATAGTTTCTTTAATAATTATATTCAACTCATCTTTAATAAGTTCTTTATCAAACTCTTCAATGATAGAATCAATGGAAAGTAAGTTGCTTTCTATTGATTCAGCAATACTCACTGCCAGTTCATCTCTTCTTGAAGGTAAGAGCCCTTGGATAGATATATTTAGAAGCGGTATCTTAATCGGTTGTAAAGGTCTAAACAGCATTTTAACTGCAATATAGTTTGTAAAGTAACCAATTACGGCACCTATTATAGGTATTAAAAAATAGTAATAATTCATAATTTTCTCCTTTAAAATAAAAAATTCCCGATAACCGGGATCATTTGCTTTATTATGGTGTGGGTAAGTGGATTCGAACCACTGGCCTCTACGATGTCAACGTAGCACTCTGACCAACTGAGCTATACCCACTTAAAGATGGTGCCGGGGATCGGGCTCGAACCGATACGGGAAAAAATTCCCACCGGATTTTAAGTCCGATGCGTCTGCCAATTCCGCCACCCCGGCATCACAACTTTTATTAAGTTACAACAATAAATATTATAGCATTAGGGTTATGTGCTGTCAAGTAGTTAAGCTTGGTTTATTAAAAAACTAATCATCACTCATAACTTCTGAAATATTTTTTTCTACATGAAACTTTTGTACTATTTTCCACTGATCTCCTAAAACAGGAGTTAAAATTGGTAAATTTTCTAATGAACTAATTTTAATATAGTTCATTGATTTAGTTTTCTTAAAATTATCTAAATAATATTTTCCAATAAAGCTATTTAGATAAAGGGATAAATATTGAGGGATTACTTGATCATTATTAACCCTGATCCTTGCAATATCATTATAGTAATACATATCTTTTATATCTGATGTTACTACTGTAGATGGTCCTACTTTTCCTTTGATTCTAATTAGAATATCATTAGTTTGTAACACTCTTTTTTTAAAATCACCTTTGATTTCTAATTTTTTCTTGTTCTCTGTTATATCCATAACCTTTATATTCTTACCCTTTATTAGAAAGTTTTGATCAATTTTATCCAAATCTCTGTGTTGAAGACCGGATAGAATTTGATCTGAAAATTTAGATAAAACAGTAATGTTTTTATCATCGAGTCTATTTAAGTTAGCTATAATTAGCTTATTTAAGTCATCTTGATTTGTATTGATATTTTTTAAAATACTTTTATCAATTTTAAAAATTTTTTCAAATATACTGTCTATTTTATCAAATAATATGTTTTCCATGATTTCCATCCGCTCTTCACCTCTATAAGATTATATCATTTATTTATTGGAAAATAAATTAAAAAAGCTCAATTATTGTATAATATCAATTTATTTCAAATTTTCACTTGTCAAAGGTGAAATTCTATGTTATTATACTTGTGAAAGAAATAACAAACTAATAAATCTTAAGGAGATGATATATATGAATTCATTTTTAATTCCACCTGAAGTACATTTTAATGAAGATTCACTTGATTATTTAACCAATCTTGAAGGAAAAAAAGCTGTATTGGTTACCGGTGGTAGTTCAATGGAACGTTTTGGTTTTTTAGATAAAACACAAGAACTTCTATCTGAAGCTGGTATTGATAGTATTATTATTGATGGTGTAGAACCAAATCCATCTGTTAAAACTGTTCTTGAAGGTAAAGAAAAAATGTTAGACTATCAACCGGATTGGGTTATTGCAATCGGTGGTGGTTCTGCTCTAGATGCCGCAAAAATTATGTGGGCATTTTATGAACACCCTGATTTAGAGTTTGAAGATATTATAGAAGTTGGATCTATACCTACTTTAAGAAATAAGGCTAAGTTTATTGCTATACCATCTACTAGTGGTACTGCATCAGAGATTACTGCTTTTTCTGTTATAACAGATACTGAGAAAAAAATTAAGTATCCAATCGTTTCACCGGAGATTATTCCTGATATAGCAATCATTGATCCACAAATACCTGCTACAATGCCTTCACATATTACAGCTAATACAGGTATGGACGTTTTGGCACATGCTGTTGAGTCCTTTGTATCAACTAATGCAAGTGAATATACTAATCCATTAGCATTAAGGGCTATTGAATTGGTTTTTGAATACTTACCTAAAGCTGTTGAAGATGGTGATGATATGGAAGCAAGAGAAAAAATGCATAATGCTTCTACAATGGCAGGAATGGCCTTTTCAAACTCATCATTAGGTATTATTCACAGTCTGGCCCATAAGATTGGTGGAGAACTACACATTACTCATGGACTTGCTAATGCAATCTTATTACCTTATGTTATTCAGTATAACTGTGAATCAGCAAAAGATAGATTTGAGATAATTGAGAACCGCTTAGGTATTGAAAACCTATCAGATGCAATCTGTAAGTTAAATAAAGAGGTTGGTATTCCAACATCCTTTAACCAAATAGATTGGTTAGACTATACAGATAAAGACTTTGAAAATATTGTTGATAGAATGTCAGAAAATGCACTTGAAGATCCTTGTACATTAACTAATCCAAAAGAACCTACAGTAGAAGATATGAAAGAAATCTATATTAAATCTTACTATGGAAAATAATATTATTTGTCTATCTTTGTGAATTAAATTACTTTATTATATTATTTTATACCACCCTTAAAATTGGGTGGTTTTTTCTTTTTTATTTATATTTTTTCAACAAAAGCTATTTAAGTATACTGAAATAGTAGTCTATATTATTTTTTACATCTGTTTTTCTCTTTCAAAGACCATAAAATAAAATGTAGAAATAATTAAACCAAATGAAATAATTTAAATTAATAATAGTACAATGAAGAAACGAGTAAATTTCTTATTTAATATATCACAAATTGAGAGCTTATCCATCATTTTATCCTTCATTTAATATTTTAAAAATAATTTGATTAATTTACATAATATTGTTTTTTTATAGTTTAATATAAAATTAATTTTACCTTTATAAATATAAAACATCTATTGTCATTTTGCTAATAGATGTTTTTAAACTATATTTATCTAACTAACAATATTTATAGTTCTTTTAATAATTTAATAAATTCCTTTGCTAAATTAGGATCAAACTGGGTTTTAGAACATTTATTCATTTCTTCAATTGCTTCCATTTTAGTCATCTTTCTTTTATAAACTTTGTCATGTGTCATAACATCATATGCATCAACAATATTTATTATACGGGCTAATAATGGGATCTCATCCTCTTTTAATCCTTTTGGATAACCTTGGCCGTTCCAATGCTCATGATGTGCTAATATATCTTGAGCTATATGTGAAAATTCTTTAACTTCAGAACATATCCTATAACCAGTTGATGGGTGTTCTTTTAATTTTAAGCCAATCATTATTTGTAAGTTTATTTTTTTTATTTAATATTTCTTTAGGAATAGTTATTTTTCCAATATCATGTAGAATTGCCAATAATGCTAACCTATTTAATTCTGAAGTAGAAAGATTTATTTTTTTTCCTAATTTTATTGCCAGTTTGCTCATTCTTTCCCCGTGTTCTTTAGTTTCATCACCGGATTCTTGTAAAGTTGAAAGCAAAGAATTTACAATATGACTACTGGAACTTTGTTTGTTTAATAATTTATCTTTATACATCATATCCTCAGCTTGTTTAAAAAGATAATTGATATCCACGTTAAAACTCTTTTTTATAGCATAACCAACTGATAAAGATAAGGGGATCTCTTGGTCAAAATCTAATTGAACATTATAATCAATGCTTTTTATTCTATTAACTATTTTTTCAACCTTTTTTTCTGATAACTTAGATATCAATATTACAAATTCATCTCCACCCCATCTAGCAATGATATCCTCATCTCTAAATATATCATTTAATAACTCGGCAGTTTTTATCAAAAACTTATCACCTGTTTTATGTCCATAACTATCATTTATTATCTTTAAACCATTCAAATCTATCATTATCATACTTAAGGGAAGTTGTCGTTTTACATCCAGTCTCTCAATTTCAGCATCTAAAAACTCACGATTATATAATCCTGTTAAACTATCATGAAAAGAAATATATTTTATTTTTTCTTCTCTCATTTTTAACTCAGTTATATTAGTCATAAATCCCCTTAATTTTATAGGTTTATTTGATTCCATTACAACAATTACTTCATCTCTTAACCAAATATACCCATCATCCTTTTTTTGAATCTATATTCAAAAATATGATTTTGACCTTTTGAAGCACATTCAAAACAATACTCTTTTGCCCAAGTTCTATCTTCTTCATGTATGTTGTTTACCCAGAAATCTAATCCGATCCATTCTTCGGGTTCATAACCTAAAATATCTTTCACTTGAGGTGAAACATATTCCCAATTATCATTTTCAATATCATACTCCCATATAATAGCATTCACTGTTTCTACAATATCTTTTAAATTGTTTAATTTTATATTCATATTTATCCTGCTTCCTATTTTCCTAAAATGTAATAGAAATATAATTTCTGATAGAAAATAAAAAAGTATATCTTTTTATTTTCTATACTATTTCTGCTAATGTAGTTAAGATTACTTTTTCATTATTTATTTCTAAAATTTTTGAATATAATTGGGCTTTTAATAATTTTCCATCATTTGTTTTTATTTCTGTTAAGACAGATACTTCACCATTACTTGCTAGTTTATTAAAATAATAATTATAAAATGGGGATTTCATATTATGGTTAACAATATCTGTTAACTTCATCTTTAAGATATTATTCTTATCATATCCGAGTTTTTTTATTACTATGTTATTATACTCATCAAAATTATAAAATTCCTTATTCTCAAAATCAATTTTGTGTATCAATAACATAACATTAATATTATTAAATATCTTTTGATACTTATCATTCTGATGGAATGATTTAATTGTTAATTGTCTAGTTTTTAATAAACTTCTTATTCTACTTCTTAAGACATCTTTTTTTACAGGTGTTAAAACATATTCATCTATAATATTTATCATCTTACTTGTATAGTCTACAACGTCATCTCTTTTGTGTAATAATATCACCGGTAATAGTATTGGCAATTGATCATCTTTTAGTTTTTTAATTTTAGTATAGTTGATCTGATAATTAAAATTATCTGCTAATATTAGATCGTATTTATTATTCTCTTTGATATTGTTAAAGGTTAGATGATTTGAATCAAGAAATTTTGATAATAAATCTGCATTTCTATTATTTTCCATTAACAGTAGTATTTTGGCATTTTCAATTTTTATATTATTAAAAGAAACAGAATTATTATTTGTAGTCATTAAAATCACCTATATTCTATATTTATTAATCTAAAAACTCTAAATCATTTTTTAAGTACTCTTTTTGGGAGTTAAATCTAATATATACATATCATCTATCTCAAAATTAAAGTTTTTTGCATCTAATATCAACTCTTCTTTAGCCTCTTCAAGATTTATGAACATAGTCTTTTCATTATTTTTTAAACCTTGATCTAAAAAATGTAAACCTAAGGTTGTTTTACCAGTACCCGGTCCCCCCATAATTAGATATGTCCTATTTTTTATAAATCCACCATTTAAAATTTTATCAAGTCCCTCTATACCACTTGATAATCTTTTAGACTCAATAATTTTTCTCACTTTTTTATTATTTATGAGAAAACAGTGTATCATTTTGTGATTCTAGCATAGTGATAAATTTGTTTACCAACATTTCATTGTGTTGTTTATTTTTTCCTTTTTTAAGCTCATCTATTGAATCATTATATGATAATGCATCACGATAAGCTCTATTTGAACGCATCGCATCCCAACAGTCAACTAATGATATAAGTTGGGAAATTAAAGGAATATTATTATCCAGATAACCCTTCAGGATATCCACTACCATCCCAGTTTTCATGATGATAAAGAACATACTCTGCAAGGTCTGAAAGTTGTCTTGATCTCTTTAATGTTTCAAATGCCCATTTAGGATGATTCTTAATAACCTCAAATTCCTGGGTTGTTAATTTCCCTGGTTTACTTAAAATATCTGATGGTACAATTATTTTCCCGATATCATGAACAAGTCCTGCCCAATAAATCCTAGAAATTAATTCATCATCAAGCTTTAGATATTCAGCAAAATCACTTGCTAAAATTGCTACATTTTCAGAATGTCCAATAGTATATTGATCATGAAATTCAAGCATGTGTATCATAGATAAAGCTAGTTCTTTAGAAAACTTTCCTTTTAATTTATTGTAATTTTGTAACATATAAAAAGACTGAACTATATTATAAAAAGCCTTAAAAATTTCATATGAAAAATCTGAAAAACTTTTGTCATTATCATAACTTATATCCAAACTTATACCACCAATTAATTCTTCATCAGATGTAATATTAAATAACATACTTTCCTTGACTGGAATTAAGTGTTTTTCAATATCTTCTTTACTTTCAAAATCATCTTTAAGTAATTCTTTGATAATGTCATTATTAATATCATATAATATACTGTAACTTTTAATCTTATTAAAATTATCAGTTCTCAAATTTAATTTGTTTAAATACTTTAAATCATGACCTTTTGTTGCGAGATAAACTACTTTACCATTTTCATATATATACACACTTCCATACTCAACTTCGGGTATTATTTCAAAAGCAGCTTCAAATAATTTTTTTAAAAATATAGTGTCTTTTTTAAAACTATATTTAGTTAATTCAGTTATAATTTCAACTAATTTTTTCAACCTACTGTTTGCAATATCTAATTTTTTATTTTTTAATATAATTTGATTATATCTTTTTTAAGTTCCTTCTCTTTTTTGACTCTATCTGTTATATCTCTTGCAATAGTCAATATTAATTTTTTTCCTTTATAAACAAACAAATGTGATTTGTTTTCAACTGGATAAGTATGACCATTTTTTGTAACATGTTCTGTTACAAATTTAACATGATTATTTCTTATTAACTTCTCATATTTATCCTTATAAAAAGCATCATCATTTTTACTGCTGTCTATATCCTTAGGTTGCATCTCTAATAGTTCCTTTTCGGTATAACCTAACTGTTTAACAGCTTGCTCATTTACCATTTCAAAATTAGTAAATCCATTATCAGTAACACCATGAACAAATAAAGCATCATCAACCTGGTTAAATAAAAATTCAAATTTATCCTTTTCTTCTGCAAGTTCAAATTTATATTTATCCTGTTCTTTTTTATAATACTCTATATTATCTAACCATTCATGTACCTTTTTGATTTGAATATTATGATAATTTTTAAAACTATCTATAGAAATATAATAAGGGTTTTCATATAATGTGTTTTGCCAAACCAAGTAAGGATGTAGTTCAATTACTGTTTTTAATAATCTTTCTTCATATAAATCAAACTGATATTTACACAGAGTTTTAATTGAATATTCATCAAACAATTCTCTATCTATCTTTTTTTCATAATTTATTATTTTTTCTTGATTAAAATTCATGTCATTCAACCAACTTATTTCCCCAATTACATTAAGTGTTTTATAACCATCTTCTACAGCATTTTTGGCTTCATTTTTTATAATTTTTATTATTTTATTTGATTCTAAATCATTATTATAGATTTGATCTTTATTTAAAAATACAATTTGCTTTCTATAAATTTTAGATGTAATATCAATATTTTTCTTTTTTAAATATTTTTTGATTTTTTCAATAGAAATATTCCCTTCAATATATACACATCTTTCATTATTTTCTATGGAGGCTATAATAAAATCTGAATCGATTTTAATACAATCTCCTTCTTTTTTATATATTGAAATTACATGGGACCCATTTTTTAATTCTTTAAATTGATCTTTTAGAGATTTTTTCTCCATGTCAAACCTCCTTGCTGTAATATTTATTATTAACCACATATATATACATTCTATTAGTTGTAATGATTTTCCTTTTTATATTTTATTTTAAAACTTTAAAAGAAAATCTTCATTATTTTTTATTCTTCCAAAAAATATCGGTCTGATCTGTTTTTTCATTAGTATTCTGATTTATAAATATATATATTAAATTTCTGAAAGCCTCTACAATCTTCTTATCATTTTGATCAAATTCTTTTTTACCTTTACTAGAACTTGATATATCTAGTGAAATTCTAATTTTTTTATTTTCACCATAGTTCATATCAAAAAATAAAGACTCTGTGATTATATCTGAAATTTTATTTATATATTTATTCAATTCTAAAGTTTTACTATCTGATTTTAGACTTTCACTTAAATCCCGATTGTTTATTATATTTAACTCATTATCAAAAATATTGTCATCTATCTTTAAAAGAAGATCTCTTTTTTTGTTAAGTTCACTAACAAAGCTTTCTGTATACCCATAATTATTAATTACCTGCCAGCTACCATTTTGAAAAATAGATATACTACCATAGTTAGCTGTTTCTACCAATTCTAATGCTATATTTAGTATATCATCTAAAAAAGTTTTTGTACTGAATTTTGAACCTATATTTAGTCTATTTACTATGCTTATTAGACTTTTAAGAGCTCTGTTTAGTTTTCTAACCTCTTCATATTTATTTTTTAATCTATTTTCTTTTTCTTTAATCTCTGTTATATCACTAAATAATGTTATAAACTGACCTTTCTTAGGTGAAGTTACTGTAATATATAAATATTTTTCTTGTGGTGGATAGTATTCTTCAAACTTTTGTACTTTACCCGATGCTGCAGTTTCTGCATAGATATCTAGAAATGGTGCCTTATCTGTTTGATAAACATTTGAAGCTAAAGCCCCAACTGCTTTATTTTTATTAATATCAAGTGTTTTTTCATAAGCTTTATTAACATCAAGTATTCTATAGTCAACAGCCTGATTATTATCATCATAAATAATTTCATGTAAAGATAAACCCTGTTCAATATTATTATAGATATTTTCAAGTAAATCATTTTGTTCTTTAATTACTTTGTTTTGATCCTTCAACTGTCTAAAAATCAAATCAAATGGTCTTTTGAATCCACTTACAACTACTGCTTTAAAAATTAATAAAACTGAAGTTAATTTAAAAATATGTCCAATGATATTTGAAAGTCCATAAACATCAACATAAAATGTAAAAGATATTTCAGAAAAAATAGTCATTATTATTGAAACAAATATTAATTTGTATATGCTTTTTTCAAAATTATTTTTTCTTTTGTATAAAAAATATAATGCTATAATTAATATTAGAGAAATTACATATTCACTAACTACTTTAAAGTTAGTTAAACCACTACCTTCAATAAAACTATCAGGAAATACTTTGAAATATAATGATAATAGTAAAACTAAAGATAATACAGTATAAATAGATAATATTTTTTTCATTTTTAAATTTTTAATAGTTTTTATATATTTAAGAGCAATTATAAAAGATATCGCTTCCATATATCTTGCAATAATCCATAGCTGAGTAGGTAAATTTGCATCAATATTTGCAAATACTCCCATACCTTATATAAGTTAATGTATGTAATAAATCAAAATTACCAATAAACAGATATGATATTCCCAAAAACACGAGGAATTTATTAGTGTTTTTATCATTTGTATATAATGCAATAACAAACACTATAAATGCTGCTATTATACTAAATAACTCAACAATAGTATGAAAAAACAAAAAATTATAGTAACTTATTATAATAAAAATTATAAAAAAAATAATTAATATTAGGTTTGTATGTGGATATAGACTTTCATTATTACTATATCTACTTTTATTCATTATAAATTCCTCCAATAGTTAAACCGTCATAATTAGATATTTTTATAAATATACAAAACCGGCTTTTCAGCCGGTTACAACAATTCCTGGTTTATAGATATCCACATTTCTACTTTTTAATACCAATTATTTCAAATATTTACTTTTATAATTGAATATATATATCATACTACTTATATATTGTAAATGTCAAATAATAAAAAACAAAAATATTTGAAAATATTCACAAAAAATACTTATAAATATATTTCATATAATTTAAATAGTATATCCTTACTAAAAAAAGCCCCTGAACTAATTAATATCAGTCAGGAGCTAATTTTTATAACATATCTTATTTTCTATTTCTATTTTCCCTTAGCTTTACCTTTATTGCTCTTGCCTTTATCTTTATTTTTAGCATTGTTTTTATTTTCTTGTGCTACTTGATTTTGATTATTACTTTGTTCTTGATTTTGTACTTCAACTTCGTTTTCATTTTCATTTCTATTTTTTCTGTTTTCAATTCTTTCATCTAAAAATCCATTGATCATTGCTGAAAGATCTTGTCCTGTCCAATCTTCGTTTTCTGAATCATTTTTAAATTCTTTTATTTTTGTTGAAAGTTCTTCACCAAGATTTTCAACATCAAAATCTTCTACGTCCTCTATCTCTAATTTTTCTAAGGCTGATATTATTGCTTGTCTATCAACCTCGTCAGCACTATCATAAAGTTCTCTTAATTCAGCTTTCAAACTTCTCAATCTGTTCTTCGGTTAATTCTTCTAAATCATACTCATTAAAATCGATTTCGTCAAAACTCATCAGTCTACTTGAGCAAATACTCCCGGAACTAGTAATAGGACTAATACTAATGTTAGCGATAATACCTTTAACTTGTTAATTCGCATTTTTTTATTCCCCCTTTTTAATAATAGAATTAATATTATAATTATCAATAAGCTAATTAAATACAAAAAAGCCTATTGACTTAAGGGCCATAGACTCTGTCATATGGTAGCTAGGCTATCTTAGAATATATAAGACCCTCAGCTTTGCGTCCCAAACTCACGTATGGTTTGCCTTTTTCATTCAATATTTATTACTTACATTGTATTTATATAATATCACAATAAATTGAGTTTATCAACATAGTGAATACAAAATACTTATTAGCTGCTAACTAAAAATAGCTAAACTATTTGCGTTCAAGATTATTTGTTCTAGTACTAATTTAACTATAGATGTTATAATGCTGTTAAATATACAATACCTTTGGTATATTCTGTTTCAGGCATTGAGATTACATTTTTAGGTTCACCTTTTTGAACAATTTTGCCACTTTTTAGTATGATTAGGTCGATCTGCTAGAGATAAAGCATCCTGTTTGTCATGAGATACTATAATAGTTGTTATATTAATTTTTGAAATTATTTTACCTAATTTTTTTCTGATATTATACTTTAAGTTTGTATCCAAATTGCTAAAGGGTTCATCTAATAATAGAACTTTAGGTTCTGTTACTATTGCTCTAGCTAAGGCAGTTCTTTGTTGTTGCCCACCACTTATTTGATGAGGATACTTATCTTTAAATTCTAGTAGTTCAACTAATTTTAATGTATCAATAATTTTTTTCTTTCTTATCTTTTTTGGGCAGCTCACTTATTCCAAAGTTAATATTTTCATATACTGTCATATGAGGAAACAGTGCATAATCTTGAAAAACCATTCCAACTTTTCTATTTTCAGTGGGGACAAATATATCTTTAGAATTCATCACCTTTTTATCAATCAATATTTTACCATTACTTGGTTTTTCTAAACCTGCAATCAATCTTAATATAGTACTTTTACCTGAACCGCTTTCACCTAATATACTTAAAATCTTACCTTCTTGAATTGCTAAATTAAATTCTTTTAAAATACTACTTTCATTTTTATTATAATAAAATTCCAAATTACTTATTTCTAAAAACATAACTATTTCTTTCCTTTCTTTTTATATGAGGTTAATAAATATATTAAACTCATACTAACAATAATTAATAATAAGGATAATATTGCTGATTCATGGATCATTTCATCATTTGCATATTCAAAAGCACGTGTAGCTAATGTATTAAAGTTAAATGGTCTTAAGATTAATGTTAAGGGTAATTCTTTTAGTATTTCAATATTCACTAATAAAAACCCACTAATAATAGAGGGTTTTAACATTGGAAAATCTACCTTAAAAAATGTTTCAGTAATTGATTTACCAAGTGTTCTTGAGGCTTCAAAATAATTTGTACCTATTTTTTGAAAACCTGATTCTACAGAATTAAAGCCAATTGCTAAAAATCTAATAAAATATGCAAAGATCAACATAACAATGGTTGTGCTCAATAATAGTCCACTATCAAAACTAGTAAACATATTAATTAAAGAATCAAAATTTATAAATAGAATCATTACCCCTACTGCAATAACTGCTCCCGGAATTGAATAACCCATTATAGCAATTCTGGCATAGTTTTTTGTTAAAAAGTCATTGTTGATTCGAACTGTATTAGCAATTATCACTGCAGCAGTAATAATTAATATTGACCCTATTAAGCTTACCCCAACAGAATTAAATAGTATCTCTATTATATTAAGTTTAGCAATACTTCCATAACTAATTATACTCCAATATATTAACTGTGCTACTGGAATTAAAAAACCTATTGTAAAGATAGTAGCTGGAAAGAAAAACATACCCCAACTCTTCCAACCCTTTAACTTATATTTTTTAAAGGTTTTACAGTTGAACTGCTATAGCTATACTTTTTATCTCCACGCGAAATTCTTTCAATTAATAATACAAAAAATACAAATGCCATTAGATAAGCTGATAATCTAATTGCAGAGTTTATATCACCTAAAGAAAACCAGGTTTGAAATATCGAAGTACTGAATGTTGAAATACCAAAATACTTGACAACTCCATAATCATTTAAAACTTCTAATACTACTAAGGTAGCTCCACCTACATAAGCTCCCCTACTTAATGGTAATATGACTTTATAAAATATTTCAAAAGGACCTTTACCTAATGTTTTAGAAACTTCAACTATTGAAGCAGATTGTTTTTTTAAAAATGCATTTGTAATTAAAAATACATATGGATATAAAAAGATTGTATAAATAAAGACTGCTCCTGGTAAATTCATTAAATTTAATAACGAAGGATCTAAAATAATAGATAAGTTATTTCTAAAAAAGGTTTGTATTACTCCTGTGTAGTTTAACAATCCTACATATGTATAACTTCCAATATATGGTGGTATAGCTAAGGGCAATATTAAAGCCCACTTAAAAAAATTACTGAACTTAAAATCATATGCATTTACTATCCAGGCTAAGCTAACTCCAATAATTATACTAAATATTCCAGTGAAAAATGTTAAAACAAATGAATTAATGACATAATCTTTTAATAAATATCTTTTTATATGTATCCAGTTTTCACTTGACTGTTCAAATAATCCTAAGAATATAAAAATACTGGGTAAAAGTATTAATATTATTATAATCAAACTTATTTTAGACCATTTGTTTTGTAATCCTAATTTTTTTAACATAAATTTTACTCCTTAATAGGTTATAGAACAGCCTAAAACTAGGCTGTTCTATATTTAAATCTTACTTCCAACCAACTTGATTAAATATCATATATGCTTCTTTATTATTTTCTCCAAGACTTGATAGATTTATATCTTGGGTTTCAAACTCACCCCAACTTTTTAAAAGTTCAGAAGGTTCTACTTCATTATTAACTGGGTATTCATAATTAGCTTTAGCAAACATCTTTTGTGCTTTTTTAGAAGTTAGATACTCCATAAGTATTACTGCATTCTCTTTGTTTTTGGCATGTTTTGTCAATCCTATGCCACTAACATTTATATGAGTTTTTTCAGGGAAAAATATTCCTAATTGTTTAGCAACTTTAACTTCTTCTTGATTTGAAGAATTCAACATTTTACCAAGATAATATGTGTTCATTATAGCAAGATCTCCTTGTCCTGCTGCAACAGCTGTTGCCTGTGCTCTATCATTCCCTTGAGGTTTTCTGGCCATATTTTCAACTATTCCTTCAGCCCAATTTAAGGCCCAGTCTCTTCCATAAAGTTCTATAAATGAAGCTAAAAGAGATTGATTATATATATTAGAAGAAGATCTAACTAATATCTTGCCTTCCCATTTTTGATCTGTTAGATCTTCATATGAAGACAGATCATTTGTGTTTACACGGTCTTTAGCATAAACAATTACTCTACCCCTTACAGTTAATCCAAACCAATAATTTTCTTCATCTCTTAAGTTTTCAGGAACATTACTAAATAATACTTCACTTTCTACAGATTGTAATAAGCCCATAGTTTTAGCCCTATGTAGACGACCTGCATCTGCTGTAATTAATAAATCTGCAGAAGTATCTTCACCTTCTCTAGATATTTTTTCGATTAGTTCATCTGAACCACCTTTTAGAACATTAACTTGTATACCTGTATCTTCTTCAAACTCTTGTAATAATAGTTCATCAGTATCGTAATGTCTGTTAGTATATAAATTGACTTCTCCAACTGCACCTACAACACTTGTGAAAGATAAGATTAATAAAAATACAAAAATAATATTTAATTTAATTAATTTATTCATTTTTCCACTCCTTTTGATAATGATTTTCATTTTCATTTACAAGGCTTATTATAATTAATCTTACTGTTTTTGTCAAGTATTATCATAATATCAGTTCATATAACTAACTTCATCTTAAATTTAGGTTGAGTAATACACACTTATTAAGTTTGCATTTTCCATGTTATTGAAAAGGGAAAAACAAAGTGAAAGTAAATAAATTAAATCAAAAAATTGTTAAAGTATAGATTATCTGTTTTCATAAAAGCCTTTCATTTAAAAAATTAATTATCAACTACTTAAATTCTGATATTAAAAAAACCGGCTTAGCTTTTTACAGCCAGCCGGTTCTATATGGTCTTATTTTATTTAATTTCATTTCATTTTATTTTAATATTAAATTACCTGTTACTAGTTCCTCCACCACTAATTTTAAATAATGATAATAAATTTCTGTTTAAAATTAAATTGTAATTCCAAATTGATTTAACATTTTTACCATTAAAAAATAAAAGCAAACCATAATGGTTGTGGCTACTGTTAATGAAAGATAAAAATTATATTTTTTTAACAATAACGGTAATGCTATAAACAACGTTAAAGATGGAATAACCATCCAAAAAATACTATAAGATAAATCAGCTACTTTTTGGACACTGTTAGTATCAATATATAACCAGACCATACCAAGAAATGATACTAAGGCAAAGAAGCCAATATTGCTCCAAATAATGAACTTCGTTTTGAAATTTCCGAAACTGCAGTTATTATAACTGCCGAAATTAATGTCTTTGTTAATAAATAAACCATATTAAACCTCCATATATAAATTTATTCACATTAATAAGTAGGACTTTAATTGTTAATTAATTAGTCTATACACTAAATCCTTGGCTGAAGCAGCGTCTGGTGCCGAACCATCTGCACCAATCTTGTCTGCAAATTCTTGTGTTACAGGTGCTCCACCAACAACTACTTTAACTGAATCTCTTAAACCTTCTTCTTTTAATACTTCAATAGTATCTTTCATCGATAGCATTGTTGTTGTTAAAAGAGCACTCATTGCTAAAACATCTGGTTTATGTTGCTTTATCTTTTAACAAACTCTTCTGGCGAAACATCTGTACCCACATTGATTATTTCCATACCACTACTTTCAATCATCATTCCTACTAAATTTTTACCTATATCATGTAAATCTCCTGATACTGTTCCTAGAAGTATCTTACCCTTAGAAGGCATTTCTCCCTCTACAAGTAATGGTTTTACTAAATTCATACCTTCCTTCATTGCTTTAGCTGCCATTAATACTTCTGGAACAAACATATCACCTGCTTTAAATCTTTTTCCAACTACATTCATCCCAGTAATTAAACCATTTTCTATTATTTCATTAGGTTTAACACCTTCCTCAACTGCTTTTTGAGTTAACTGAACAACTAAGTCCAAATTTCCTTTTATCACTGCATCTGATAGTTTTTCAAAATCTACCACCTTTATCCACTCCTTGGTTTTTAATATAGGTTTTGTTGTTAATATACTATTTATTTTTTAAGTCAATTAGTAAATAGAAATCTATTGATCTAATATCCAAATCTTGATTATCTATTTCCTCTATACTGCCGTAAATTGAATTAAATATCATTTTAACTTTTATATTATTATTTTCTTCAATAAAGATAAAATTATCTTGATTAAGTTCTTCATACGAATTTTCTTTGTTTTGTTGATGAAATTCAATAATTAATGGAATCAGTGATTTTTGATATAGCTCATTATTATCAGTAAAAATAGTTATTTCATCATTTAATTCATTTACTTTTATAGTTAAATTATTTTCGGCTGACTGAATTTCCCTGATGTTATTTGATATATGGAAAAGGTAGTCATAATCTTTAATATTAACCCCATTTTTGTTTTTATATAAATTATATGAAAAATATTGAAGATCATTTGAATCAAATCTATTATGATAATCAAAACCAAACAAGATCTTTTGTGTCTGTTGTTTCAAAATCTTTAGGCAAATATCTCAGATCTGCAAGTTCATGATTGTTTTTAAAGTATCTTATAATTGCCTGTATTTCTTTTTTATCTTCATCAGAAATTTTAATATCTTTTTTACAACAATTGTATTATTTTCTACCACATTATATTTATTAATTATACTTTCAAACCTATTATTTTGACTATATATAGAAACTGAATAACTGCTCCATGGACCAAAAACTGATAAAAGTACAATAATGGCTAAGGTTAGAGGAAGAACAATATTATTTTTCTTTTTAGAAAAAATATGATAAAAGATAACACCTATAATCCATAGCCCCAATGCCACAACAAAGTATCTACTTTCAGTTACTCCATATGTATTAATCCTGATACCAATAGCTAAAAACATCATTAATACTAAAGGAACTAATGCTTTAGGCAGCCATTTGCTGAATCCTTTAATCCATTTATTTTTGTATTTTATTGGGGAAATAAAAAATATTACTATAATACTAAGTGATGCATACCAAAGAACAAGATGTGTTACCAAATTTTTGGGTAATTCTTGTATTATAATTATCTTAAAGAAATATACGTATAATATTAAAGTATAAACACTTATCAAAGGCATAATGATATATGTTAATAATATTTCAAATATATTAGGATATCCTTCTAAACTTAAGTTTTCATTCTGTCTAGGAATTTGAGCTAAAAGAAATATTGGAGCAAATATACCCATCATAAATAAAGCATTACTTAAATATAAATTATTTGGAATATTAATATTTAACAGTTCTCTTAAAGTTAAAAAGATTATTGACATACCTGCTATTAAAACAAAAGAATATATAAAAGTAATTATCAATCTTGTAAATATTTTAATTACATAAAGTTCAAATGTTTGTTTTTTATAAAAATATGTGATTACTAAAAAGAGTAAATATAATGATAGAGTTACTGCAAAGTATCTTGTAATAGTTACCATATTCATTTCTTGTAATAAAAAGAAGTAATAACCAACTAATATAACCAATGCAGTTATTCTAATAAATAATTTGTTAACCTTTTTTAAGTCATCTTTTCTTTCAAAAATACTTTTAATTATTAAAAACAAAGGAAAACCTAAAGCAGGCAGATATTGCTATACGAGCAATCAGATCTTCCATTTCATTATTGTAATAACCTTCTGTATTTACTAAATAAATCATAATAACTGTTGTAATAGTAGAGAATATTAAAGCATAGGGGTATCTTTTAACACTTACTTTTAACCTATTTAATCCGTTTTTCAATAAATCAATAAGTTTCATTTAACTTCCTCCTGGTTTTTTCAGAAATACTATCTGTTGATTGTATAAATAATACTATATATAAAACCTTTTTGAAAATTATACCATATTAAAAAAATAGAACCTATTATCAATTTTTATAGTTGAATTTCACACTCTTAACTTCTATTATAATTTCTTTGAATTAATAGATATTCCTTTATTTATTGGATTTTAATACTATGATTTGTATATATAATTAACTGAATTAATAAAAGATTCGACTTCCATATAGATAGTTGAATTAGTTAATATATCAATTCCTTTTAAACCAAATTCAAATTACAAGTTAAAAATATATTTAAAATCAGATAGTTTTGTTGTTTAGATAAGTAATTCTTTGAAACCTCTTTTTGGACTAATTATCATCTTTTTTTCAATGTTTTGTAAGTTTTGTACCAAAAAAGTAATGAAAATAAAAAATATAAACTCGTATAAAAAAACTATGGTCAAATTAAAATTATTTGAAGATATAATTTTTCCAAGATATCTTCAAAACAAAATATGACCATAGTCTCTATTTACTATTCATAAAATTTGTTTTTAAACATTTATGATTTTTTATATTATGTTTTTTTGATTAAAATTATTTGTAGAAATGCTTTTTATTTATCTTAAATATCATTCTCTATTTGAGAACTTATTTTCATACATGACTTTATCTGCCTGTTTTAAAATTTCTTCTATATCCTGATTTTTTGTGGTTTTAGTAGCTGAACCAATACTTATAGAAACTCTTAATTGATCTTCTTTTGTTTTTAAAGTTTCTTTATTTATCCTTTCTATAATATTTTGGGTTTCTTGTTTATTTGTCTTTGGAAGCACAATGACAAATTCATCTCCTCCCCAACGAGCTAATATATCTTCATCTCTTATTACTTTTTTAAGAATATTAGCTGCTTTAATAATTCAGTTCATCACCTTTTTTGTGGCCTATTGAGTCATTAATAATCTTTAAATCATTAATATCAGCCATGATTATGCTTAAAGGCAATTGTCTTTTTGTATCCAATCTCTCTAATTCTTCTTCAAAAAATCTTCTATTAAATAAATCAGTTAATTTATCATGAAAACTTTTATATTTAATTTCTTTTTCAGCGTAAATTCTTTCTAAAGATGAAGCAGTATGAGAAATTAAAAGTTCTGCTAAATTTTGATCCTCTTCAGTAAATGCTGCTCTTTTTTTAGATATTGCCTGGAAAACGCCTAATTTTTTAATAAAGGTATGCTCATACCAGATTTATATTTTTCATTTTCCGGTTTTACATTGGGAAAGTCGTCAAAATTATCTATAATTATGCTTTTACCTTTCCTGAAAGTTTTACCTGCTATACCTTCATTTATTAAGATAGGTTCATGTTCTTCAGAAGTTGATACTTTACATACAAGTTTATCTCCTTTTAAGAGTCTAATATTACTAAATTCAAAGTCAAGCAGTTTATTAGCAGCTTCTATAGTCATTTCCAATATTTCTTGTTCAGTCTCAAGTTCCATAAATTTTAATGCAGTAGAATGCAACTGTTTAATAATATCACGTTGTCGGTTAATAATCTTTTCTTGTTTCTTTCTTTCCGAAATATCTAGTTGCATGGAGAGTATTCCTTTCTCTCCATTTGACAATATAATACTTGATTCTTTTATATGAATATATTTTTTTTCATTGTTTTTTGTGATAGTTGTTGTGTCAAACTCTAAATCTTTACCATTTAATATTTTTTTTATATTGTTTTTTGAAAATTCAACTTGATCGGATTCTACAAGTTTATCAGTTACTTTATATCCCTCTAATTCTTCCTTTTTATAACCTAAAATATCATATAAGGTTTTATTTACCTCCAACATAGTTCCTTCTTTATCTAGTAGTAATATACCAAAAGGAGCAGTGTTAAAAATAGTCCTATATCTTTTTTCACTAGTTTGTAGAGCTTGAGCAATTTTATAATTTTGATTACTAATATAATAGGTTAATATAGCAATAACTAAATATCCAATAAAAAAACTAATAAGAGATCGACTAGGGTTATCTACAAAATATAATGAAAGTGCTACCAGAAAAGAAAGAACTATATTTGTATATAAAGCAAATCTATCTCCCTTAAAAATTAAATTAACAATAGCTAAAATAATCAAAATATTAATACTTACTAGGAATTCATATTTCATTAAATAGCTAACATAAATTAACTGAACTATTGCAAATATAATAGTTAAGTAGGTAATACGATCTATTCGTTGTTCAATCCATTTACTCATTTGACTTAATATATATGTTGCTAGAAATATTAAGGCAGTTAAGATACGGTGTTCTACTGGTAGCAGGATCTTCAATAATTATTGAGTAGTAAAAAGCAATGGCAAAGAAAAAATAAATTATTGAAGCTAATAATAAAAGACTTTTATAAAACTTTACGGATCTATACTTATAATCTATCATCGTATTATTTATAAAGCTATAATTATAACTTTATAAACTCCCCTCCCTTCACCTGATATTTAGCAGTCTTTAAGACAAATTATATATTTTACAACTTTCTCATTTATACTTATTCTTGATAATTTAATTAAAACCTCCAATTTTAGAGTATAAACATACAACATTATATGTATTTATAATGTCTTATTTGACTGCAACTAGGTAATATTAAAAAGGGCTATGATTAAATCAAAAGTTTTATATGTGACAACTAATACTTACAAAATGCTGATTACAATTTTAGTATCAATATTGCTAAAAAAGCTATTCAATCACTTGTAGTTTTAAGAAGGTGTAAATCTTGTTAGAAACTATACTAAATAAAGTTCTAATTTTAAAAACTTTATTCTAATCTTGTTTTTAATTAGGAGAAGTTGACATAATTCTTTATTTAATTATTGTTTTTTTGTAATTTGTCAATTAGATTTTTTATCTTCTCTTTTTTTCTTTTTCTTTCTTCAATATCTTTTGATATTTTAAAATCTAAAATATCCCCTTCTTTTAAATCCTCAGGTAAATATTTTAAAGGCCAATCAATCTCAATTGTTTCTTCAGGTCTAATCAATAAGACTGCAATATTATTTTCTATTCTATCAACAGTTACCTTCAATTTTATAAATTCCCTCCTTAATTTGCTGGCGGTTTGCATGTACCACATGGTTTATATCCGGCTTTTTTCGCATCATTTACTGAACTAAACCAGATTTTATTTTTTTCTAAAATCTTTTCAACCCATCTACAGTTTGGATAATGATATTTATCAGATTCTTTACTACCAACAAAAACTTTATTATCTTTATTTGCATTAGAACTTGAATTTGTCTCTTCCTTTTTTCCTTTTATTTCGTTATTACTATACTGTATAGTTGTGCTAAAGGAATTTCCATCAGTAGATAATATAATTGTACCATTTTTATCTGTTCTGTAAACCTTAATTTCTTTTTCCATTAATTTATTAATAGTTTCTATATGAGGATGTCCGTAAGAATTATCTGAACCACACATTATTATTGCAACTTGAGGAGAAACTTTTTCTAAAAAATCTTTTGAAGTTGAAGTATTGCTGCCATGATGACCCACTTTTAAAAAATGGGCACGTATAACTTTATTACTACTTAAAATTTCATTTTCTGCTTCTCTTTCTGAGTCCCCCATAAATATAAACCTGGTCTTGCCATACTTCATTAATAATACAATAGAAGAATTATTTATATCAAGTTCTGTATTATCAGGGTGTAAAACAGTAAATTCAGCTTCACCTAAATAAATTTTATCACCTTTTCTTCCTAATTTATAAGGAATACTTTTAGTATCTATTAATGTTAAATAATCTTCATAAGTCTGTGAAGTATGTATTTTCCCACTATCGATTATCTTTTCTACTTCAAAATCATTTAATACAGTTAAGAGTCCACCTATGTGATCTGTATGAGGATGAGTACTTACAACATAATTAATTTTATTTATTCTTAATTTTTCAAGATATGATACGAGTTTATTAGCTTCACTTTTGGGTCCCCCATCTATCAACATTGAATAACTGTCTGGAACTTCTATCAGTATTGAATCACCTTGTCCAACATCTATATAGTGCACTTTTAATTGGTTTGCTGCAGATAAAGTAGTAAATGACAATACAAGGATAATTAATAGTATCAAAACATTATACTTTTTTACATTTTTCAACATATATCTTCCCCTTGTAACATATTCTAACATTAATATTCTTCTAACATATAGATTAACCTTTATTAAAAGAATTTATTTGGATTAGATCAATGATCTATTTATTAATAGTTAGAATTTAAAGATATATGTGTTTTAAATTTACTAAAAATATAATAAAACGGTACACTGCGAAAAGTCTAAAATTTCTTTAAAATACTCAAATTATTCCCGTTTTACCCTCTAAATCAACCATTATCTATGATATAATTAAAGTATCATAGAGATATGGAGTGATAATTAATGTTTGAGCCTTTTGAAGAAGATAAACAAGTCGGTTTCGGCGATTTTGACTTTAATCTACCCGATAATCTTAAAGAACAATTAAATAATGGCTGGCCAGCTAAATTTTACGAACATGTCTTTTCTAAAATAGATGAATCTAAGTTTGCCGAGATGTATGACAGTCAATATGGACGCCCCAACTTTCCTGTTAAAGTAATAGTTTCTCTTGAAATAATGAAACATCAGTTTGATCTTTCTGATAAAGAACTTCTAGAACGTTTTCACTTTGATGCCCGCTACATAAAAGCCCTTGGCCTTAATGAAGTAGGTCAGTTAACATTAGGTGAAAGAACTCTTTATGATTTTCGGGAACGCCTTTTAGATTACATTAAAGAAACCGGTCACGACCCCATTTCTGAAGTATTTGATAATTTGGTAGCCAACTTCCTTGAAGTCGCTGATTTAGATACTGATATTCAGCGTATGGACTCTACTATGGTTAAAGCTAATATTAAACATCTTTCTCGGATTCAGTTGATGCGTAAGGTATTAGATAATTTAGTTAAAGAGTTATCTGAACATAAAAGAAATAAGATTCATAAAAACATACTTAAAATACTTGATGATGGTAATTTCAGAAGTTATCTCAATAATTTCGATAAAGAAGAAATAAGAGATTCTCTTTTGGGTAAATTACATTCCCTTATGCTTCTTTTTAAAAACGATGATAAGGTCAATGAGACTAAAGCCTATCGACAATTATGTCGGGTTGTAAAAGAACAATCAATAGAAACTACCAAACAGCTTAAGGCCAAAGATGATAAAGATGTTAAATCTTCTAGCATGCAAAATCCTCATGATGAAGATGCAACTTATCGTAAAAAAGGCTCAAAAGCACAAAAAGGTTACTCAGTTAATATTAGTGAAACATCTAATCCTAATAATCCAGCACAAATGATAACAGATGTTTCATTAGATGCTAATATAAACAGTGATGTTAACTTTCTAAACAGCAGACTGGCTGATATTAAGAATAAAACTGATCTAGAAAAACTAATAGTAGATGGTGCTTACTATGGACCTGATAGTAAAAAGACAGCTCAAGTTAATAATACAGAACTTATTCCAACTACTCTTACAGGTCAAGATCCTAAATACAGTACTGCTGAGTTTAAGTTAAAGCACAAAAAAGGTATTTTAGCTTGTCCGATGAATAAAACTCCAATGAAAGATAAATATCTAAAAAGCAGTGATACTTATGCTGCTTGGTTTGAAAAAAGTGACTGTAAAAACTGTTCTTATCAGGACAAATGTCCGGTCACTGAACAAAAAAAGAATATGACTGTACGCTTTAAGAAAAAAAGATATGATCGTGACTGTCTAAGAGCAAAACATTCCACAGATGAATATCAACTATTAAAGAGATTAAGAGCTGCAGTAGAAGGAACCTTTTCTGCTTTAAAAAGATCACAAGGTTTAGATCAGTTCAAAGTATGCGGTAAATTAAAGGTCCGTTGTACCACTATGTATAAAGCGCTTGGATATAACATAAAACAGTTAGTTAGAATATTAAATGGAAACATTAGAGGTTATTCAAGGACTTAATAAGCAATAAATAGGTTATATATAGTTTAAATAGTGATAGTTCGAAATAAAAATTATTACAAGTTAGTAAAATAACTCAATTAACAAATATATGATTATTAATCAGAATTAATTTATGCTTAAGATGGGTTTAAAAATCCATTTTTCGCAGTGTAATCATACATGTAATATAGTAAATATACAGGATAAATTACGTAAGATGTCAGATATTCAAACTGTTCATAAATATTTAAATAAAAATCGTTGGTGAATTGAATTTTAATCAATATAATTGGAAGGGTAATAACATTAAAAAGATTTTCTTTGTTAGTCTAGTTTTGATACTGACATTTGCATTTACTCCCCTATTATCAGCTCAACAAATTAATGTAAATGAGTATGACCTTAACTTAACAGACAACCAAAAAGAGTTATTGCAAAAGGAAGTTGAAAAATTAGATGTAAATAATGAAGACATTACAGTAGAAAATATAAATGAAACGCTAAGACAACTTGAAAATAGGAATTTAAATGAATACATTGATTTTAATGAGGATAGCATAAGTTATAGATTTTATCGGGAGAAAACCAGATGGGCTTGCCCTCTGGATGATGTTGATATTTTTAAAAATACTCGTATATTATTTTAAAAATATGTTATGGTAAAAACAAGTTGAGGTAATCTAACAACTGAATATATGGAGTTGCAGCAAGAATTAAAGCGAAAACCAAGCTCCTTTGTTGCGTAAAATATTCAAGGTATCAGAAATCCTTAATCGTTCAGTACCGTCGGGCTGACGGGATTTTAAGCCTTTGGAGAAACTGTAAGACCTAATTTCTTACTTAATACTTGATATTAAGCAGAAATAGGCTCGTTTCTAGGAATAAGGAATCCTCGTGTGCTTGCACCGAGGAAGGTCAAGGATTAGCTCTAACAGTTTTAAAACTTAAGATAGACGAATAACAATTGGACTAGAAGAAAATACTTTCGGAAAGCTTTAATTATTACTTAACATTTATACAGAGAATATAATGACTTAGATGATATCGATGATGACTTAGAAGATGTGGATGAGGATAATGATATGGACGAGGATAACGATATGGTTAATGACTTAGATGATAATGACGACGATGAAGATGACGATGATAAATAAATACCGCGTAATAAAAAAATAGTTAATCATATAAAAGGACTAATGTCATTTTAACATTAGTCCTTTTTATATATAGAAAACCTATATTATCAATTTTAAGGTACTAAAACTTTATTTATTACATGAATTACACCATTGCTTGTTTCAATATCTGTAGTTATTACTTGTGCATCATTAATATATACCATTCCATCTTTTATACTTATTTTAACAGTTTCACCAAGAAGTGTTTCTACCATAGCTCCATCCATTCCAAGCACATCTTCTGCCATTACTTTACCTTCTATTACATGAAATAATAATACATTTTTTAATTGATCAGGATTTGCTAATAAATTATCTAAAGTTCCTTCAGGTAAGTTTGCAAATGCTTCATCAGTTGGAGCAAAGACTGTATATGGACCTTCTGCTTTAAGTGCTTCGACTAAACCTGCTTCTTGAACAGCTGTTACTAATGTGTTAAATCCATCTGCTTCAATGGCAGTATCTACTATATCTTTCATTCCACCGTGACCGTCAGCAAAACTAACATTTATAAGACTAAAGGAGAACACTAACATTAAAACCAGACCTAAAGACAACACCCTCATTTTTTTACCAATCAAACTGTTTTTCATTCTTAAAATCCCCCTCTTTTATTGTTTAATCTATATTAAATAAACTAATACCATAAAAACAAAAAAATAGTTGTATATTGAGATACATTTCTTAAAATATATTTTTCGTAATACTAGTGGAAAAACAAGTAAATAGACAATTAAAATAAAAACACTAATTGTTTTAATGTTTATAGATTAATATTATCATCTATTATTCCAAAATATCTCTTTTTTTATATCAAAGATGGTAGATTCAATATTTATTATTTATAGCATACTAAATAATTTAACTATTAATCATTATTGTTTTATTTAGTCTTATTAATTATTGGAATAAAAATCAACATTAAACTTGGTAATATTAAAAACAATATCGCTATAATAAACTCTATTCCAATTGTTTTATCCATAATTACACCTAATCCAAATATAAAGTATATACCACCAAGAAAATATAACCATTTAAATTTCCTTTTTAACGATACTATTGATGCAATCAAACTAGGGAAACCAAATATTCCTACACCTACTATAGTCATAGTCCAAAGTTCTCTTGGTACTCATTCGATCTTTGATAATATCTAAAATCTGTCACATCTTGAATATAGTAAAGCATAAAAGAAAATAATTATAAACCTAGTATAAATCCTAACCATTTTAATTTTTTTGAATTCATTTCAAAGTCCTCCAAAATTAGATTATTTTAATTAACATAACAATAGAAATTCATGAGTTATTTACAATTTATTTAGTTATTGTTTTTTAAAAAAAATATAACACAATAAATCTAAATGACTTCTTCAATAACAACATTTAGATTTCTTAATAGATCCATTTCTTTAGAAATTTCAATTCCATCTTCATTTTCAATTAATCTTAATATAGGTCTAGTAGGGTAGTTAGTATTTTGTTCTTTAACAATTCCTTTATTACCATTACTTAACTTAACCATTGTTCCATTAGGATATATAGCTAAATTACGAATAAATTTGTTAACATATTTATTATCAAATTGTTTATCAGAATTACTCATTATATAGTTGATTGCCTCATGAACAGGCCATCTTTTACGATAAATTCGATCACTTGTTAATGCATCATAAATATCTGTTATAGCAACAATTTTAGCATATTCATGAATATCTGTTTTTGTATTTTCTTTCGGATAACCAGAACCATCCAACCTTTCATGATGTGATAAAATGATAGATTTGGAAGCTGGACTTATTTCATTTATGTTTTTAATATAATTATAACCAAGTCTAGGATGTTCTTGGATAATTTTGTATTCTTCTTCATTTAATTTATCTTTTTTTAATAATATTTCAGATGGAATTAATATTTTTCCAACATCATGTAATATTGCACCAACTCCTAATTTCCTTAAATCTCTAACACTAAAATCTAATGACTTTCCTAAAATAATTGAATACACAGCAACATTTACAGAATGTTCAAATGTATAATCATCATAATTTTTAATATCCAGCATGTTTACTAATACATCTTCTGAATTATTAAAAATATCATCTATGATATCTGATACAGTATTTTTGATTTCATTTACATTTAAAGATCTATTAAATTTAATATCTTCCATAAATCTTTTTATTCTACGTTGACCTTGTTCTCTTATTTCATCTTTTATTATATAATTGATTTCTATATCCTCTGAATATTTGTCCTCTATATAAACATAGTTTATACCTATACTTTTTAATTTATCTTTATATTTGTGTAAATCTTTTATACCAGTATTTAAAAGAATATTATTATGATAATATATTTTTTTCGCAAGTGTCATATCAGATGTAATATTCTCTACAGGAACAAGTCTCATTAATATCCCTCTTTCCTATATATTATATATTTTAACTTCTATTAATATCAACTTAGATATATCTAATTAATATTTTATATGTACACAAAAAAAACTATGACCACAAAAGTCATAGACTAATGGTCAATGGAAGTTCAGCCATCTTTTTTAAGACCTGTAACTTTGCGTCCCAACTTCACAATTGGTTTGCTTTTTTCATTGAAATATTATGAAAGTTTTTCTAAAATACTACTTATAAATCTAAATTCAATGAAATTAATGAAAATCCTTCTATTTTTTACATTAATTATATAATTAGACAATTTAGGGGATAACCCTAACAAGAACAAAAGCAAAACATGGGACTTAACCTTTAATTCCTGTAATAATCTTTTGCTCTGCTTTCTAATAAATTGTAAATATTTATCAAATTATTGATATTTTAATATCCGTCTTAAAACTTGTTATATTAGTAACTTTACCAAATAAACATAACTTTTTTGAAGTCGGCAAATAAATTTGAACCGTCGAATAAAGGCTCTACCGGCTGAGATACCTATACACAAATATGCTCAATTAGTTTTTTAATTTGTGCTTGAAATAACAACATATTTTGCTGATAATGTAAATTTAATATTTTAAAAGTAAAAAAATATTAATAAGAAAGCCTTTATTAATAAAATATAGAAAACAAAAAACTATAGATTACAAATAAATAATTTATTTTTAGATTAATTAGAAATAGCAAAGATTATATTAATAAAACAACAATATAATAGTATTATAAAAACAGTTTTAAATCAAATTTACATGTGAAAAACCTCAAATCAGAAATCCAATCCTAACTTGAGGTTTAATAAACTCTCTCTATATGTTTATTTAATTTTACATAAGAGTACCGGAAAAAACTTGCCAAGCAAGAATTGATTTTGCTACTAAGCTTAAAATAATATATACTTTTTCTCCATATAGATAATCTTTCCATGCTCCTACTTTTTTATACTGGAGTAACTGATTAACAGCAAAAATATTAAAAAATACAAACATAGAAACAAAGATCCAAATAACAAAAGCAGGTATACCTACCGGTGATTTATTGCTGGCGGTAATTAATCTAATAAATATAGTGATCCAGGGAGCAATTCCTGCTATACAACCAAAAATAAAGGGAGTCCATACTACCTTTTTTGTTTTTTGATTATATAATTCCATAATCCAGCCAAAAAATATCATTGATGCATTAACAATAAATAATGTTATTAATACTCCAATATCTGTAATTCCTACTAACATAGCAATTATTATTATCATCAATGAACTGCTTAAAGAATACTCAATCCAACGTGCTCGATTAATATTATTTTTTAAATTTTCGATATACCATTGGTAGGCAAATGTAGAAACTGCAAAGTGAGCTATAGAAGATAAAAACATAAATAATGCTACAAGCAAACCTAATCTAATATCAAAAAATGCTTCAGTCCCCATACTGGTTGTCCCTGGGGGTCCCATCATATAAGAACCTGTTACTGTAATTATGAAATCTGTACTTAACCAAACCATTAATATAGCCTGGATTAAATGTACAAACCCCATAATTAAATTAAATTTTCTTAACCCTTTATACTTAACAACTTTGTTCACTTTGATAACCTCCTGTTAAAAAAACAAACTTGAACATTATATTACTTATTTGCATAGAAATTATAAATATCCTTTATTGAAAAATATAATGTTTTAGGTAAAAGGATTGGAGGTCAAAAGATTTAAATCTCCTTATTAACTACAATACATAGGAACATGATCAACCAGATTTATAAATTCCACCTAAAATCTTCTTATGACTTCGGTTCCTTTTTGTTTAAAGATCTTTTGCTTATACTGTCATTTAATATTTTTAGTTTAACTGGTTTTCTTTTTTTTGATTTTCATTATTTTTCAGACTATAAATATTTCCTATATTAAATATTTAAGAACTTAGGCTGTGCTGTGCAAAGTTTTCTTTTAAACTCTTATATAAACTTTGATAAATATTGTAATTATGATCATATGTTTTATAATTACTCTGATTTGGGTGAATAGTCTTTACCACTTTAATAAATCTTTTTTCTGCTTCTTCAAAGTTTTCGAATATATCAATCCCTACTCCAGCAATCAAAGCTGCTCCAAAAGCAGGACCTTCTTCGATATTTATTAGATTAACCTCTTTTTTAAATACATCTGCAATAATTTGACACCATAAATTACTTTTTGCACCACCACCTATTAATCTAATTTGTTCTATCTTAATTTCTTTCTCTTTTATCAATTCATATGAATCTTTAAGTCCAAATGCTACACCTTCCATAGTACTTCTTACTAAATCTTTAACTTCATGATTATATGATAGTCCAAAAAATACACCTCTGGCATTGGGATCTGCATGTGGAGTTCTTTCTCCATTTAGATATGGCAAAAAGATGATACCATTACTTCCTGGTTTTGATTTTTCAGCCAATTGATTTAGATTATCTATGCTATATCTGTTATCATACATCTTTTCTTTTAACCAGTTAAAAGAACTTGCTGCTGAAAGCATTACCCCCATCATATAGTATTTATCCGGATAGGCATGATTGAACAGATGAATCCTTCCTTTTTTATCAGGAGTTGGTCTATTACTTTGAGCTAGTACAACACCCGATGTTCCAATACTAACCATCACTCTTCCATCTTTAATTATTCCACTTCCTAATGCCCCACAGGCATTATCTGCACCACCAGCTAGAACAGGTGTGCCTTCTTTTAAACCAGTCACTTTTTTTGCTTCATTTGTTATATAACCAGCTATATCAGTTGAATCAAGAGACTCAGGAAGAATTGACTTGTCTATATTGAGTACTTCTAAAATTTTACTTGACCACTTTTTATTTTTAACATCAAATAATAGAGTCCCTGCATTATCAGAAACTTCACTTTTAATTTCACCGGTTAATTTATATCTTATAAAATCTTTTGGCATCATTATATGCTTTATTTTTTTATAATTTTCAGGTTCATTTTCTCTTATCCACAATAATTTTGGAGCAGTAAAACCCTCAAGTGCTGGATTAGAAACTACACTAATTAACTCTTCTAAACCACCTATTTTATTATATATTTCTTTACACTGCTTATTAGTCCTGGTATCATTCCAGAGTATGGCTGGTCTAATAACATTTTTGTTTTTATCAAGCATAACCAAACTATGCATCTGTCCTGTGAGACTTATAGCAGCTATATTTAAAGGATTAATATCATTTTCTTTTATTAGTTTTTTTAACGTTTTCTTCGTAGCGTTCCACCAATCATTGGGATTTTGTTCAGACCACCCATGTTGTGGAGAATATATAGGGTAAGTATTTGTTTCTGTAGCAATTATTTTTCCTGAGGAAGAAATTAAAATAATTTTCACATTAGTTGTTCCAATATCTATACCTATTAAATATTCCATATATCTTCCTTCTTTCTTTAAATTTTAACTAATATCAAAAATATATTGATTTAAAATTGCTTCCAACATCTCTTGTCTACCTGAACTTGTTTTTATTTCTTCTTCCTTTTTTTCTAATATATACTTTGAAAGAGATTCAAAGTCTTCTTTCCCATCTATAATTCTCGAACCTATATTTTTATTATAGCTATCATATCTATCTTTTATAAAACTATCTAAAGCCTGATCCTCTATAATCCTAGAAGCTATCGTTAAACCACGTGCATAACTATCCATTCCTAAAATATGTCCATAAATTAGATCTTCTGGATTTGTAGAAGATCTTCTGACTTTGGCATCAAAGTTTAATCCACCAGGACTGATTCCACCATTATTCAATATTTCATACATCGCAAGTGTAGTCGTATATACGTTTGAAGGAAATTGATCTGTATCCCAACCAAGTAATAAATCACCTTGGTTAATATCAACACTTCCTAATAAATTATTAATTCTTGCCAATCTCAATTCATGTTGGAAATTATGTCCAGCTAATGTAGCATGGTTTGCTTCAATATTAATCTTAAAATGTTTTTCTAAATTATATTTCTTTAAAAATAAAATCACATTTGCTACATCAAAATCGTATTGATGTTTAGTTGGTTCTTTAGGCTTTGGTTCAATTAAAAATTGTCCTTTAAAACCAATCTTTTCAGCATAGTCTACTGCCATTGTCAGAAATCTTGCCATATTATCCTGCTCTAAAGCCATATTTGTATTTAATAAGGTTTCATATCCTTCTCTTCCACCCCAAAAAACATAGTTTTCTCCACCTAATTTTTTGGTTATATCTAATGCTTTTTTTACTTGAGCAGCCGCATATGCAAAAACCTCAGAATTTGGAGAAGTAGCAGCACCGTTGGCATATCTAGGATGATTAAATAGATTGGCTGTACCCCAAAGTAGTTTTATACCGGTTTCATCCATCAATTCTTCTATTACTTCTGCAATTTTTTCTAAATTATAATTTGATTCTTTTAAAGAATCACCTGCTGGAGCTATATCTCTATCATGGAAACAAAAATATTGAACACCAAGCTTATCCATAAACTCAAAAGCTCCTCTGGCTTTAGTAACTGCTGCATCTAGATTATCATCTATACTATCCCAAGGTTTTACTAAAGTTCCATCTCCAAACATATCACTTCCATCACTTGCAAATGTATGCCAATATGCTACAGCAAACCTTAAAATATCTTTCATTTTTTTACCATTTATTTCTTTATCAGGTTGATAATATTTAAAGGAAAAAAGATTACTACTATTTGGTCCTTCATATTTTACTTGAGGAAGATTTGGAAATATATCTGACATAAAAAAACTCCTCTCTATTTAATTCGTATTTTATGTGCTAAAACTAATCTGATTAAAATAGTTAAGGGCACTTAGTGAACACTAAGTGCCCTTTTTTAATTATCTAAAATACAGAATCTGGGTAGTAATAGTCTTCAGCATTTTCTTCAGTTACTAATTCAGCTCTTAGAATTATCTCTGAAGGTAGTTCGTTTTGATAGAAACCATCTAGTTTTTCACCAAGCATTGCTTTAACACCCATGCTTATACCAGTAGCTATCATAGAAGGCGGATATGTTACATCTGCCCTAACTAATGGATTTCCATCCATAATCATTTTGATTATATCTTTAGAACCAGCACCACCTAGAAATATTTTAATATCATCTCTGCCTGATTCCTTATAAGCTTGTAATACACCTTTAAGCACATCGTCATCTTGTGCCCAAACGGCATCAATATTATCATATTTTTGTAAGTAATTTTCCATTATTTCTAAACCTTTTTGAGTTGACCAGTTAGCAGGTTGTGAATCTAAAATATTAATATCTGGATAATTCGCCATTACTTGCTCAAATGCTTCTACACGTTCAGTGTTAATTACACAAGGAATTCCTTCTAATACAACTATATCGCCTTGCCCGTTAAGTTCTTTTGCCATCCATTCACCACTAACTCTTCCTAATCCAGGATTATCACCAGCTACATACATATCAGAAACCGGTTCTGTTAATCCCCTATCTACAGATACTATATAAATACCTTGTTCATAAGCTTGTTTTACAATTGGAGTCAAGGGTGCTGAATCATGTGCTAATATTACTAAAGCATCTATGTCTTTTATCATTAGATCTTCTACAACACTAACTTGGGTTGCAGGTGAATCAGCTGTTTCTAAAAAGAAAGTAATATTGTCAGTTTTTGCTTCCCAATCTGCAATTGCCTGTTGAGCCCAATAAACAATACCACCGGTCCAACCGTGATCAGCTGATGGAATTGTTACACCAATCCTAATTTCTTCTTGAGCAAAACTAAAAGTAGATAAGCCTAAAGAAAGTACCATTACTAAGGTCAAAATTAATACTAATTTTTTCATTAATTATTCCTCCTTTTTTTGTTTGAAAAAATTAATTTCTTATATAACCCCCTTTTTACCTTTAATTTTTTTATTCTTTATTCCTTTGAATTAATACAGCACCAATAATTACTAAACCTTTTACAGTTCCCTGTAAATATGGTGATACACCCATCATATTTAACATATTATTTACAATACCTAATATGATTGCTCCAATTAATGTTCCAACCATTGAACCATTACCACCGGACATCGCTGTTCCACCTATTATTACAGCTGCTATAGCGTCAAGCTCATATCCGGTTCCTGCACCTGAAGAACTAATCGAATTCAAGCGAGAGGAAAGTAGAACTGAAGTAATTCCAACATTTATTCCAACTATAACATAGGCAAAAAATTTAATTAATTTGACTTTTATTGCTGAATATCTTGCAACTTTTTGATTTGAACCTACTGCACAAATATATCTTCCATATTTGGTGTGATTTAATACAATAGTGTAAAATACTGTTAGTCCAATAAAAATCCAGACCGGAATAGGAAGTTTTAAAAAATACCCCATTCCTAATTGGGGAAATATAGTACTTGTTGATCTAAATTCACTGGCACCACTAATATATAATGTCAAAGACCTATATATTGACATCGTACCTAAAGTTACAATAAAAGGAGCAACATTCCATTTAGTAATAACAAAACCATTTGCTGCTCCTAATACAGCACCTATTAAGATACCGACTATAATTGCCATAAATATTGCAAAATAACCACCACCGAAATAGTTTAAAGTCATAACAACAAATCCACCTGCTAAAGCAGTCATAGAACCGACTGATAAATCTATTCCAGCAGAAATAATAACAAAAGTCATACCTAAAGCAATTATTCCTGTATAAGATACCTGTCTTAAAATATTGGTAAGGTTTCTAATTTTTAAAAAATAGGGACTGGCAAAAGAAGAAATAATAAAAAGTACAATCAATGCTATTAACGGCCCATATTTTTCAAGGTTAATATTTTTAATTAATTCCCAAAAATTATTAGTTTTCATTTTTTTTATATTTTTCAATATCAAATAGCACCTCTCTTTACTCCAGTAGCATGATACATTATTTCTTCCTCGTTGATATGATCTCCCTCTAAAATACCAGTGATTTTTCCGGATCTCATTACCACAACTCTACTACACATTCCTATAATCTCTTCCAACTCAGAAGATATAAATATTACTGAAATCCCTGATTTCACTAATTCTTGAATAAAGTTAAATATCTCCATTTTAGCATTGACATCGATCCCTCTTGTCGGTTCATCGAATATTATTATATTGGGTTCAATATCTAAACATTTTGAAAAAGATACTTTTTGTTGATTACCTCCACTTAAATATTCTAATTCTATATCTAAAGATGGTGTTTGAATATTGAATTCATCAATATAATATTTGGCTTTATTCTTTACCTTTTTATGGTTAATCAGTAGTTTTGTATATTCTTTTAAGGATATCAAAGTTATGTTACTTGGAATATTAAAGTTTGTTAATATCCCAACCCCCTGTCTATCTTCTGGAAGATAAGCAATATTATTTTTCACCGCTTCAGAAGGAGAATCTATAACTTTCTTTTCTCCATTTATATATATTTCTCCACTTGTCATTTTTCTTATACCAATAATTGTTTCAGCAAGTTCGGTTCTTCCTGCACCAACTAAACCTGAAAAACCTAATATCTCTCCTTTTTTCAAATCAAAAGTTATATTTTCTAATAAACCCTCTACATTCAAATCTTTAACTGATAAAACGGTTTCCTGCTTTGCCTTTATTTTAGTTGGGAACATTTGATTTAATTCTCTACCAACCATGCGATTTGCCATTTCTTGTTCATTCATATCCTCTGAATTTTCGATACAGACAAATTCCCCATCTCTTAGAACCATTACTCTATCACATATTTCTTTTACTTCCTTTAGATTATGAGAAATATAAATTATAGTAATCCCTTCTTCAACAAGATCTCTCATTAATTTAAAAAGAGTCTTTACTTCAAAAGGAGTTAAAACAGTGGTTGGCTCATCCATTATAAGTAGTTTGGAGTTATATGCAATTGCTTTAGCAATCTCTACCATCTGCTTTTGAGCTACACTCAAATTACTTATTTTTTCATTAGGATCGATCTCAGTATCCATCCTTTTTAAAAACATATTGGTTTTCGATCTCATTTTTTCTTTATCCAAAATGAATCTATTTTTTTTATATTCCTTACCGAGAAATATGTTCTCATAAACATTTAAATCATTGATCAGGTTAAATTCCTGAGGTATAGTATTAATCCCAATCCTTTTTGCTTTTTGTACATCCATATCTACTTTTTTGCCTTCAAACTTTACTTCACCTTCAGTTTTATCATAAATTCCATTTAAGATTTTTATAAATGTAGACTTGCCAGCACCGTTTTCTCCTATAATTCCAAATATTTCTCCCTTCTTAATTTCAATATTAATATCATTTAACACACGAACCCCCGAAAATTCTTTTGATATATTTTTTGTCTCAACTAAAATTTCATTCAACTTCATCACCTACTTTCTTTAACTGGCTAATTGAACTTTTAGTTTAACCTTTCATTGATTCATCAAAGGCTGCTTGATTTGGTTTAAAATCAACATTTCTAACAAATTCCAAAGCTTCAGTGGCTCCATAAATTCTGTCCATTCCTGAATCTTCCCATTCTACAGATAATGGACCTGTATAATTAATATTGTTGAGTTCTCTAATTATATCCTCAAAGTTTACATCACCATGTCCTAAGGATCTGAAATCCCAGCCCCTTCTTGGATCTCCAAATGTTAAATGTGATCCTAATATACCCGATTTGCCATCTAGAGTTACAGAAGCATCTTTCATGTGAACATGAAATATTTTTTCTGGAAAATCTCTAATTAAAAGATGTGGAGTAACACCTTGCCAAATCAAATGACTGGGATCAAAGTTAATACCTAAAGTTTTCCTATTATCAAAGACTTCAAATAAGCGCTGTGTAGTATAATAATCATATGCTATTTCGGTTGGATGAACTTCAAGAGCAAACTTTATTCCATATTTATCAAATTCATCAAAAATAGGTGACCATAACTTAACTATTTCTTGATAAGCATTTTCTACCATTTCTTCCGAAGTCTGAGGAAAAGAATAAAAGTATTTCCATATAGAAGATCCTGTAAATCCATTAACAACTTTTACTCCCATGTTTTTAGCTGCTTTAGCTGTATATTTCATTTCCTGAATAGCCCATTTTCGGATAGCTTCTGGATCTCCCTTTACTTTATCGGGGACAAAATTATCTAATCTAGGGTCATAAAGAGCACCAACACATTGACCTGCTAGATGAGCACCAAGTGCATGGCATTCTAAATTGTATTTTTCTAATAAATTCTTTCTATCTTTAATATATTGTTCATCTTCTGCTGCCCTTTTAACATCCATGTGATCTCCCCAACAGGCAATCTCTAAACCATCATAACCAATATCACTCATTAATTCACATACTTTTTCAAATTCTAAATCTGCCCATTGACCGGTAAATATTGTAACTGGTCTTGTCATGATTACTCCTCCTTATATTTTTATTATTAAAATTCAGTCCAAACTGATCCAGCTTCATCACTATCAACTGTTTTATTTATAAACTTAACTCCTTGAGCCCCTTCTTTTGCAGTTGGAAAATCAATATTAAGATCCTTATAATCAGTACCACTTTTTTTCTCTAAAAGGGCTTCTTCAAATGATTTATATATATTGGCAAATGCTTCATAATATCCTTCAGGATGTCCGGCTGGTATCCTGGGAAGATCATTTGCGAGTGGGTAAAGTTCATCTCTTCCCCTTGATAATATCTCAGTAGGTTTATCAAGATAAGAAAATTTAATTTTATTTGGTTCTTCCTGATGCCATTCTATAGAACCTTTAGTACCGTATATTCTAACTTTTAGATCATTATCATGACCTATGGCTACTTGTGAACACCAATAAACACCTGTGGCACCATTTTTATATTTAATAAGTATTTCTGCATTGTCATCAAGCTCTCTACCTTTTCCGAATCTATCTAAATTAGCACATACAGATTTAATCTCTAGCCCGGTTATATATGAAACCATATTTTCTAAATGACTCCCGATATCACCCACACAGTTAGATCTTCCAGCCATTTTAGGATCTGTTCTCCAAGAAGCTTGCTTGTTACCTTCTTCTTCTGCTAAGGTGGCAAGCCAATCCTGTGAATATTCTCCAATGACAACTCGAATATCTCCAATATCTCCGTTTTTAACAGCTTCTTTAGCATGTTTTACCAGTGGATATCCAGTATAAGTATAAGTTACGCCAAATAAAAGTTCATTATCTCTTGCTAACTTATCAAGCTCATCTGCTTCTTCATATGTAAATGTTAAAGGTTTATCACAAACAACATTTATACCATTTTTTAAAAATTCTTTTGCAATCTCATAATGTAAATAATTAGGTGTTACAATTGAAACAAAATCAATCTTGTCATCTCTCTTACCTTCTTTTAAAGCCATCTCTTCATAAGTTTTATACAATCTCTCACTTTCTAGACCTAAACTTTTACCAGTATTTTTGGTATTTTCATAATCTCGTGAAAAACATCCTGCCACAAGAGAAGCCTTATTATCAAAAACAGCTGCTTTTCGATGTACCTCACCGATAAAAGAACCAGAACCTCCCCCAACCATTCCAAATCTTAAAACACCTTTTCTAGCACTATCTTGTTTCCCTTCAATCATTTTATTCCTCCTCATATAATAATTTATTATGTTCTCAAAAATGTATATTTAATCTTTTTAAAAGACAATCTCATTTTTTAAATGTTTCAATATTTATATATTTGATAATTTTCTAAATATTTTTTTAAATAAATTTATTTAGAAAATATTTGGTTATAAATAACCATAAATTTATACTTAGAATTTTTACTGTAAATATGTAAACAAAACTGAATTAATTATCACTTTCGATTTGTTAACATATTTTTATCAAAAATAATTTTAGCTACTCCATATACAGAAGCCAACTCTTTTAATTTACTATATTTAATTTTAGTCTTTTTATAATTTAATGCTAAAGCTTTTTCTTTTACCGATTTTCTTATTCCTTCATCAATATAGTCCTTTATTTTAAGAATATTACCTCCAATAACTATTAAATCAGGACTAAGACTATTTATTATATTGGCTAAACCAATTCCTATGTTTTCTCCTATTTCATCAATCAATTTTGAATTATTAGATTTGTATTTTATTAACTCTTGATAGACTTTATCTATATTTTTTACCTTAATCTCATGTTCTTGTAAGAATCTATCATATATATAATTTTCAGAAGCAAGTGTTTCCCAACAGCCATTATTACCACAGTGGCAACTCCTACGAGATTCACTATCAATGATAATATGACCAAATTCACCTGCATTACCAGAAGCACCTCGATAAAGTTTTCCATTAAAAATTAAACCACATCCTATACCTTCATTTATTGAAATATATACCATGTTTATATCTTTATAATGATTAAACTCCTTTTCTCCTAAGGATGCTGCATTGGCTTCATTTTCAATAATAATGGGTACTTGAAATATGTGGTTAAAATATTTATTTATCTTTTCTTTTCTCCAACCAAGGTTCGGTGCAAACTCAAGTAGACTTTTATTTCTATCAACCAAACCAGGTACTGTTATTCCTATACCTATGAGATCATATTCATTTATGCTTCTATTTTGCATAATCTTTTTTATGTAAAAAATTATTCGTTTTAATATATTATTTGGTTGTTCTTCTTTTTCTAAAAAAAATTCAACCTTTTCTTCAACCTTTAATTTTAAATTAAACAAAATAATTTTGACTTTTTTTACTTCTATATCTATACCAAATATATATCCCTTATTTGGATTGATGGTTAGATAGACCGGTTTTCTACCTCCTGAAGAAATCCCTTTTTCCTTTTCTATAACAAAACCGTCTTCAATAAAAGTTTTCACATGATTTGAAATAGTGGCTGCACTATAATCAGTTTTTTCTGACAATTCTTTTCTTGAAATAGGACCATATTCATTAATTAACCTTAAAATACTCGATTGATTCAAATTTTTTATAAATGTTGAGTTACCTATTTTTATATTATTCATTAAAAATCACCTTTATTTTATACTTAATTTAAGACTTAAAAGAACTTATATATTATAGTTATACCTATATTTAAAATGTCCTGCAAGAATTTTATTATTTTTAAAAACATATTAATTCTAATAATACATATCACATAAAAAGAATATTCTTTAAAAAAACTCTCTTCCATATCAATATCTTTTTAATTTTTTAGGGATTGTTGTTATGACAAAGATTAAATACACCTTTAAATGTTATTATTAATGTAATAACCAACTTTTTAAAGCCATTATTTTATCTTTTAATTTCTCATTTTCATTAGCTAAATATTATTCTATTTTCTAATACTCTACTTATTATTTTACATTCTACAAATACTTCAATAACTATTATAAATTATCAGACAAAAAAATAAAATGGACTTTATTTATTGTTTTTCTGATTATTTTATAAAATAATTGTATAATAGTATCCTTAAGAAGACTAATGTTTCTATATTCTTATGGTTAAAAACATTTTATCAAAAAGATATCTTTTCTTTCTATATTATTTCTTATAAATATTATTTTACACTAAGCTCACCGTAACAAAAATTAATATATCATCACTCAATATTATTTAATCTTAATGTGATTTGACTAACCAAACATATTTATTTTTAAGATTATAAGTGATAGAATTAAAGTAGTAAATAAGTTTGCTATTAATTTACACATATTTTTAAATTAGTAAATTTATAAGTGATTGAGGTGAACAACTATTAACATTTCAAAGAAGATAAAAATAATTTTACATACAATGAGTCCCTTATTTATAATACTTGGGTTAACTCTTTTAATACCTCTATTATTTTGCATTCTATATAATGAACCATTTCAATATTACCAGGCTTTTTATATCCCTGCCCTCTTATCAATATTTCTGGGAATAATATTTTATAAATTTAGAACTAAAAATATGACTTTAAATTTAACAAATAGTATGTTAGTAGTTAGTATAGCATGGCTATCAGTATCATTAATCGGTGGATTACCTTTTATGCTTAGTATCAATTTAAAGCCTCTAGATGCTTTTTTTGAATCAACCAGCGGATTCACCACAACTGGGTTCACTGTTCTACAAAATTTATCCTCTCTCCCCCACTCCATATTATTTTGGAGAAGTTTCATTCAGTGGTTAGGAGGTATAGGAATACTGACATTTTTCCTATTTATTACCTATAGAAGTGAAAGCCAGCTATGGCAGTTATTTACTGCTGAATCACATAAAATTGAAACAACAAGGCCTGTACCCAATATTTTTAGATCCATAAAAATACTATGGTCTATATATACCCTGTTCACTTTACTAGAAATTATTTTGCTAGTTGCAGTTCAAGTTTCTTTTTTTGATGCATTAATTCACTCTTTAACTACACTTTCTACTGCAGGCTTTTCAAATTATGATGCTAGTATTGGCCATTTTGCTAAAATTGGACATCCTTACTATAAAGCTATTGAATATATAATAATAGTCTTTATGCTACTTGGAGGAATCAACTTTTTAATACATTACAAAGTACTAAAAGGTGACATAAAAGCAATTTTTAAAAACTTTGAATTGAAATATTTTTGGAGTATCTTAATAATAGTACTTTCTGTTATACTATTAGGCACAATATTTAGATCAAACTCTATTTTTTCATAATTTAGAACCTGTTTTTAGGAAAAGTCTGTTTTCAGTTGTATCTATATTGACAACTACCGGTTATGAAGTAGAACCTTTAACTTCATCATTTTTTCCTGCTGTGGCTAGACAATTATTTTTGTTTTTGATGTTGGTAGGAGGATGTGTTGGTTCAACTTCTGGAGGAGTCAAAGTTATTAGATTTGGTATCTTAACAAAATTATTTAAAAGAGAAATCAAAAAACTATACTTACCCCAAAGAGCTATCACCACAATAACCATTGATAACAAGCTAATAAAACAAGAAGAAATATATAAAATTTCAGCACTATTTTTTATATGGCTTATTTTAATATTCTTTGGAGGGTTGGTGACATCTTTATTTTCAAATCTAAATGCTATTCAATCTATTTCTGGAATGTTTTCTGCGGTAAGCAATATTGGACCTACTTATTTTGATATGAAATTAATACAATCCTTTTCTCCAATAATCAAACTTACATATATATTTGGAATGATTGCCGGAAGATTAGAATTAATTCCTTTGTTTGTAATTTTCACTAAAAAAGCATGGGAATAGGTATTAAGCCTAATAAAGAGCCAACTGCTATTATTAATGCAGGGCTCTTTTTAAATATTACTTTTATTAAATTCTTGTAGGGAAGTATATTTCTTACTCTCTGTTTTGTATTCTTTATCATCAATGCGATATTTCTCTCATTCAATATCTTTTAACAGTGTCAAGTTATAAAAATATTATTCCTTTTTTATTTTATTATAATACTGCTAAACCACTTTATAACTCTCAACTCAAAATTTTTAAAAAAAATTTAATTTATATATCCAAATAGCTATATAAATTTATGTATAAATTAATTATGGATTTTGTACTTCTTATTTGAAAATAAATCCACATAAAGGAACGATTATAAAGAATTAGAAATTATTAAGTTGGCCAAACAAAGGTTTAATAATTCCGAAAGACAAATAATCAATTTTACTAAAGATTTGAATGCTAATAATTTTTTAAACAATATTAAAGATTATCCACATGCATATGTTCTCAGTATGTATAATGGATAGACAAATTAAAAGTAAAAGCCTAGATGATATATAAAAATTAAAAAACAATAAATTCTTTCCAGTTAGAAAGATTTACTCGAATTAAAATTAGAAAACTACATTTCAATTTTTGATAAAAATAATTTACATTGTTATAAATATCAAATTGCTGAAAACTTTTACTATTGTTTAGTTGATATACTAGATACAGTATTCAGGCAATACGGCTAATATATGGAATAATAACCCTAGCAGTGCCAGTGTAGTTTATAAATTTTTGCAATTTAAAGGTGTGGATCCTAAAATTGCTACTATAGCAGCAAATATCTTAGCTACCCAATTTAATATACCCTTTTGGGACTACTACTCTAAAGATATTTCTTCAGACACTCATATAAAAAGGGCTATGAAAAGAATGGGATTTGTGCCTCCAGATGCAAGCAACGAAATAATCATATACAAAGCTAGAGAATTATATCCAGATTTTCCAGGCATAATAGACTATTCTTGTTGGGAAATTGGAAAGATATTATTGTAAGTCTAAAAATCCAAATTGTGTTAAATGTCCGATTAATAACAGAAGGTGATAAAAATTATAAATTAATTTAAAAATATATCCAGCAGGTGATTTAAAATATTAGCAAATATTATTACTAAAGATGAAATTAATAAAATATGGTTTGAAGTACTACCTATCTTTCCTAAAAAAGTGAAAAAAATACACTTCTAGACCTTGCAATAGGTAATATATCAATTAGAAATGATACTACCAGTGGAATAAAACTTGAAAATGATATTGAAAAACCATAGATATGTTTATGTGAAATGAAGTGGAACTCTGATATTTCAACCAAAGTATAATATGATCTAAAAAAAATCAGATGATAAAAATTATTGAAAATGATTTTACATTTCAAAATAACAATATATCAGGGCAGAAATTATTTTTAAAAAATTATAAAGTAATATTCTTAAAGCTTCTTCTTTTTCCTTTAATACCTGTTATCCAGCAGCCTCTAACTCAATAATATGTATTATTTTGTATCCAAATATTCTTCTTTATTATAAAATATATCTTCAATCTCATTAGCAGTATGATTTTTAAAAGCTTTGTAATCAGACATCGCTTTTTTTGACTTTCATTTCTTAATTCGTTATAACTCTCATAATTATCTATTAGTGACTCGACAACCTTTTGGTCTATTTTATTATTTTCAACATTTTCTCTTAATATTTTTACAACCATATCTTTTTTAAATCCTTTTCTATAAGGTCGATCCTCTGTTAAAGCTGTAAATATGTCAGCAACACCTAATATCCTTGCTCCTAGACTAAGTTTTGACTTCCCAATATTAAAGGGATATCCTTTGCCATCTAGTGTCTCATGATGAAACGCAGCCCATTCTTTCATCTCCGGGACTTCTTTAATATTATCAAGTACATAATAGGAATAAAAGGTATGGGTTTTCATCAAAGCCCATTCTTCATCAGATAATTTCCCCTTTCTATTTATTACAGAATTAGGAACAGCCATTTTACCTATATCATGGAAATAACCAGCTATTTCCATGATTCTAACCCTTGTTCTGAAAAGCTTAAATCTTTGGCTAGTTTAGAAGAAACAGTTGCTATCCCTTTGGAATGTGTGGCAGTAAAAGGATTTATAAAGTCTATAACATGACTTACTATTTCACCAATATTTAAAACCTGTTCTAAAGATAATATTATATCAAGTTTTTCAGTTATGTAATTTTCTAGTATATCTTCACGAATTTTTATATTGGTTGCCTCTAACCAAAAATATTCCTGTTTAGCTAAAGTAAGCAAGGCATCCAAAATATCTTTATTTATTTTGTTTCCACAAACATTTCTTATATCTCCAATAATATAATCTTCCATCAATACTTTTTCTTTATCTGTTTCCCTCAAAATAGCGGCAATAATATCAGAAATATTCATTATATTACTTAGATAATTTATATTATTGTCTTCTAAGTCTCTCAATCAGTATGATGATTTTTTAATATACGAGCATAACCATCTAAAGGAAAATAATCTTCTACTAAACAATATCCAACATAAGCATGCTCTACATTAGACCTATCTTTTAAAAGATCGTCAATTTTTTTATCAAAATAAAGAATGCCAATATCATGAATCAAGCCGCTAAATGCTAATTTTCTTAAATCTTCTTCTTTTAAATCTAATCTCTCACCAATTCTCAAAGCAATATATGCAACCATCTTATGATGACCTGTTATATTCTCATTCATTAAATCAATAGAATCAGAGATTGTTTTCATAACATTATAAAATGAGATTTCAAGTTCAGAATCTACTTTCATTTTATTAATTTCCTCCTTCTTGTTATTTATAACATTCACAAACAATAATATTTTTTATCTGCTTAGTTATCTTTAATAAGTTTTATAAATAATACTCATAACTCTATTAATCATTATTTATTAATATGAACAAATTATCTAAACAAGAAAAATCAAAAAAAGAAGTAAGTCTAATTCCTAATAATGGCAAATTTCTTGTTTAACTCCATCATTCTTTAAGATTTCACTTTATTAAAAAAAATATAAAGAATCCCTATCAGATTATAATAACTTAACTGATAAAAATTGATAGCTTTTTTAAAAGTAACATATATTTTGCGTTTTTTTAATAATAACTTACAAAACTAAGTTAATTCTGTATTTTTTGTGCTCAAGAATATATTTTATTTCAAAATAAAAATCTTATCGTATATACTTATTAATCAATTATTTTCTTGAAGTTCTATGAATACCCTAGCTAATTTTGGATCAAACTGTTTCCCGGAAAACTTTTTTATTTCAGATAGAGCTTCATTTTTTGATATAGCTTTCACTATAGGGTCTTTCATTAATCATCAACCTCATAGGCATCTATAATAGAAATTATCCGAGCTAGATAAGGTATTTCTTCTCCTTTTAATCCTTCAGGATAACCACTCCCATCCCAGTGTTCATGATGGGAGAGTATTTCATCTACCACTAAAGCAAATTCTTCTGAAGCAGAAGCAATTTTATAACCCTGTTCTGAATGGTTTTTCATAATTTCCCATTCTTTTTTATTTAATTTGTCTGGCTTATTTAAAATTTCTTCACTAATATTAGTTTTACCTATATCGTGTAGGGTGGCCAGTAGAGATAATCTATTTAACTCAGAATTGGAAAGACCTAATTTTTCGCCAAAATCAAAGGCTAATTTAGTCATTCTTAGTGCATGTTCTTTTGTTTCATAACTTTTAGCCGCTAAAGTATTAAGTAAGCCCTGAAAAATATTGCTTTTATTGTTCCTGCTTTCTGATAGTTTATTCTGATACATATTATTATCTGCTTTTTTAAAAATAGCTTTTATATTTTGTTCAGTATTTTTTTTAATAGCTGAACCCAAAGCAATAGAGATGGGGATATTTTCTTTTTTATTTACTTCAACTATTTTCTCTTTCATCCGATTAATTATTATTTTTAACTCTTCTTCATTAGTTTTAGGTAATAAAACAGCAAATTCATCTCCACCCTGACGGGCGACAATATCTTCTTCTCTAAATACCTCTTTTAAAATATCAGCTGTTTTTATTAATGTTTTATCACCTTGTTGATGACCATAGGTGTCATTAATAATTTTTAAACCATTAATATCAGCCATAATAATACTTAAAGGCAGCTGTCTTTTGGTATCCAGCCTTTCAATTTCTTCTTCAAAAAAACGGCGGTTGTAAAGTCCGGTCAGTTGATCATGGAAAGTCTGGAAGATTAAATCCTGCTCTGCTCGGTCTCGTTTGAGAGCACTGGTAGTTATATTGGAAATTAGCTTCATGGTTAAAATATCATTGTCTTCCCAATTTTTTTCTTTATAAATAGTATCAATGCCAATCACTGCAAGAATTTCTCCATCAGCAACCATCGGCTGCCAGAGCATTGATTTAATACTCATTTCAGAAAACTTTTTCCTGGAAGCTGAAGCTTCTACAGGCAGATTCTCCAAACTGTGAATCAAAACTGGCTTCTGACCTGTTATCTTCCTGGAAAGCCAGTTAGTAAGAGGATAAGTTTTGTTTGCTTTAATTATCTTTTTTTCCGTATTTCCACCCTTCCAGCTATAAAGACAGGTCATAATCTCTTTTTCTTTAGAAAAGCTAAAAATATAGCTTCTATCAGCGTTTAGATTCTGAGCTATTTTAGCTAATACCTCATCAACAGTAGCTTCCATAGATTTAAACGATTTATTTAAAAAAGAAGACGCTATATCTACAGCCAGCTCTTGTCTCTTTTCTTGCTGCTCTAATGTTTGCTCAATCTTTTTGCGCTCGTTAATATCCGAAAGTACAAGACGGATTCCTCCTTCTTTACTAATATCAGGATGCAAATGCAGCCTGAAGTAGAGCCCAAAACTGAGATTGATCAGCAATTTGCATCCGCAGTTCACTTTCCTGAGATTCATTAGCTAGCCAGCAGTCGTTTGCTGAAAAAAATAGTATTCATCCTGATCTTCAGGGTGAATATACCGAGAAAAAGGTTTCTCAACCAGGGCTTTTCGTGTTTCACCGAGCAGATTGGCAGCAGCCAGGTTAGCGTTTAGTATTATTCCTTCAGCGGAAAGAGTACAGTAACCTACTGGAGCCAGATCATAAAGATCATAATAGCGAGCCCGTGCTTTTTCCAGCTCTTCCTGTGCCAGCCGCAGTTCTTCATTTTGCAGTTCAAGTTCTATCTGATGAACCTCCAATTCATGTAAGACTTCGTTAATTTCTTTTGCTGTCATATCGTCTAAACTATCTAGTTTTCGCGAATCTTTTTGACGCATAATTTTTTCTGCTTTTTTTCGCAGCTTTGCAGCTTTTTCACGATCAAACTTATTTTTCTCCATTCTGCACCTCCTTTTTTAATTTTTCTAACTCATTCTTTATTTCTTTTTTTTCACTGATATCTCTGAAGGTTAAAGCTGCTCCTTTAATTACATTATTTTCAGTTCGATAAGGATGAATATGCATCATATGCCACTGATTCTCTTCGGTCTGCACTTCAATATCCTTGGGTATCAGAGACGATAGCACTTCCTGAGTGTCTTCAACCAGGTTGTCGTAGTTTTTAAGATTAGAAGCTATATGATCTACCGGTCGACCAATATCAGTTTCTATTAAATTGATAAATTTAGTCGCTGAAGGCGTAAATCTTAAAATATTTAGATCAAGATCAACAAAGACTGTTCCGATACCGGTTCCAGTCAGGAGATTTTTCATATCAGTATTTGCCTGAGTCAGCTCGGTCACCTTATTTTCAAGTTCAGCATTGACTGTTTTAAGCTCTTCATTAAGAGACTGGAGTTCTTCTTTTGAAGTCTCGAGTTCTTCATTGGCAGATTGCAGTTCTTCATTAAGAGACTGCAGCTCCTCATTCGAAGATTTTAATTCTTCATTGGCTGTCTGTAATTCTTCTACTGTATTTTGTAAAGATTCTTCCTTGGCCTGAAGCTTCTGGCGAAGGTTAGCGATGATTTTTCGGCTCTCTTCTGCAGTAATATCCTGATCAGAGTCTAATAGATTATCGTTCTCGGGAGAGACATTATTTTCCATTATCTTCTTTTCTTCTAAAACTACCAGGTATAATTTTGAACCTAAGGTAGTTTCAATTGTATTTTGAACAGGAATTACAGTTAGATCAACCACTGTGATATCATTATTTCCCTCAACCTGAATATCAGATTGATAAACTTTTTCTTTATGCTGAGCAGATTGATGTAAAGCTATTGTCAGATCGTTTAACAGTCCAGGACGGGCCATCCTAAGAATATTATTAACTCCACTCCTACCAGGAGCAGGTTCTAGATATTTTCCTGTTCTACCGTGGATATAAAGAATTTCACCAGTCTTTGTAACCAGAATAGCAGGATGTGAAAACTCCTGCAGCAAGTTCTGTTCAGTTAACTCCTTTAAGGTTAAATCTTCTTGCTTTTTAGAAATTATATTTTTTTTCGAGAAATTGATATTATTAGTCGATTTTGCAGGTAATAATATATTATATTTTGGAAGACTATCACTTTTAATTGTCTTTTTTAAGCTGATAAATCTTCCATTTGCTGCTGATAGTTTCAAAATAGTTATTAGCCTCTCCTAATGTTTCAGAACTACCCAAAAAAAGAAACGCTCCAGGTTCAAGGGCATAGCGGAAGAGAGAAATAACTTTTTCCTGCAGTTCCCTATTCATATAGATCAAAAGATTGCGACAGCTTATTAGATCAAGGCAGGAGAAAGGTGGATCTTCAGTCAAATTCTGTTCAGAAAAAATAACCATCTCCCTTATTCTCTTCTTGATTTTGTATTTTTTATTTACTTCATCAAAGTTAAAAAAATGGGACAGTCGTTTGGCTGAGATATCATCAGCAATAGTTGCTGGAAAGATTCCCCTTCGGGCAGATTGGATGGCATTAGCATCAATATCTGTAGCAAAAATCTGGATATTAAACTTCTGCTTAAATTCTTCCTGACACTCATCCAAAAGTATGGCTAGAGAATAGGCCTCCTCACCCGTAGAACAGCCCGGGACCCAGATCCGCAGATTACCTTCTTCCTGATTTTTAGCAAATAGCTGGAAAATAACCTCCTTTTTGAGAATATCAAACGCCTTTTGATCTCGAAAAAAACTGGTTACTCCTATCAGCAGACTTTGAAAAAACTTTCCTACTTCCTCAGGTGACTGCTGCAGGTACTTGTAATATTTCACAATTGTATTGATCTGTTGAACTGACATCCGAAGCTGAATTCTACGTAAAATAGTAGTTTTTTTATAATAAGAAAAATCATGGCCGGTATGATTGCGCAGAATGAGAAAGATCTTTTTTAAAACTTTTTTATCATCTAAATTGGTCTCTTTACTTTCAGCTGAGCCTAAAAGACCAAAAGCATGTTCGGTATAACTGCATAATTCTTCAAGCATAGCAGCAGGTTCCAATTCATAATCTACCAGCCCGGTTTTTAAAGCATTAATGGGCATTCCATCATACTTAGCTGTTTTTGGATTCTGAACCATAGCCATCCCACCCTGACCTTTAATAGCCCTTAATCCCAGAGTTCCGTCACTGCCGGTTCCAGACAGGATCACACAGATTGCATACTCTGCTTTAGCATCAGCTAAAGAGCGGAAAAATATATCTATAGGTGTCCGATGTCCTCGGGGAGAAGAAGGATTTTTAAGGTGCAGGCTACCATCCTTAAATGTCATATCATATTTTGGTGGGATGATATAAGTACAATCTGGTTCTACCACCATCCCATCTGTAACTTCTTTAACCTCCATTTTGGTATGTCTCTGGATAATATCAGTAAGAACACTTTTATGATCAGGAGCTAGATGCTGTATAAGCACAAAGGCCATCCCAGTTTTACTATCATTAGGCATACCAGAAAAAAACTCTTTAAAAGCATCCAGTCCTCCGGCTGATGCCCCAATACCAACTATAGGAAAATTTTGATTTTTATTTGTTTCAACATTATTTTTTGATGTCATAATAATCCTCCTTCTTCATTTTTATTTAGTTAATTCTGCATAAGTTTTTTTATTCCTGTATGATTATATAAATAGCTCTTCTGAAATAGAAGTCTATCTTAAAAAAGACACCAGTTAATTTGTGGTTTATCTCAAATATTTTTAATTAAATTTTCGAATACAGTACTTTTCTATTGTGTTCCTTGTAAATTTAAAAGATAGTGGGTGGAACTAGAATCTTTTTCATGCTATTTTCGTCGTATCGAAATGTGAACCCGACAATGGCAAAATGTCTGTAGTGCGGTAGAATCTAAAGAGTTTGAGGGGAAGATTAGTCCAAAATATTATGTGAACCAGAGGTGGCTATTTTGCTATGGCGCTCCACCTTATTAACGGGGAAGTTCGATACCTACCTGGGGAGAAGAGAGTGCCGATAGACAGATACTATAAATCAGTAGACATATAGACATAAAAAAAGAGCCCATCTCACCTTATTAGGTCAAATGAGCTCAGCCATTATAACAAGTCATTAAGTTTTCCATATAATCTATCACCTCCATATTATTTTTTAACTTTGATCTTAAACTTCTCACCCCTTTCTTCGATACTAATACTTCTCACAACTTCACCAGTCGTTTCTATAACTACCTTATCACCAACTGCTTTAACTAATTTCTTCAGTTTCTTTTATCCACCTTCTCAACCACTTTAACAGATGTTTTAATATTTTCTTTAGCAAACTCTAACAACTCCTTTTCATCATAATGCCACTTATCTCTTTTCTTTCCGAATTGTAATTTACCAAAGGGCAGTTTTAGTGTTTTCAATTCTGGGTCATCTTCCTTTAGCTTTAAGACAAAACCTTTAAGTAAATTATGAAAATAGTCTATGCCGTTTTGTAAATTATCATTTTCTGATTTAAGCCGGTCTTTAACTTCTAAAATTTCAGAATTGAGTTTATTGATTTCAGTGTCAACTAAATTATCATTCTCAGTCTGTTTTTTTCTTTAAGTGTCTTATCTTTCTGAGTGTCCAGTTAGCCTTGCCCTTATTGTCGATTATAAACCCATCATTTTTCTGACCTTTTTGCTTTTCTTCTACTTGTAACATTATTAATTCACTCCTTTTTTTTGATTAAAACGGTTCTTGATCAACAGAACAATTCACTTCTTTTAGATGATTTTTCTCAGAATAAAATTCCTCGATATATTCTTCTTTTATCTTATTTTCTGCAACTTCAATTGGATTTTTATTATTATTATCATCTAAATTACACATCTTGATCACCTCCTTTTATTTGTTCATGTAATGTGTTCATAATAAGAGTTTTTTTATCCAATAAATATGCTAAAAACATTTAAATGGCATAGATAAAGATTATATGTTTTTCAATATAAGGCAAAAGTTTACTTGTAGTAGGGGGATTAGAACTAGGTCTTTATATGAAAGATTATAGAGAAGGGCGGCTTCGAAAGATTGCTGTTTACTTGATAATTATCAATAGTTAGGGTCATGAATAAATCAAAAAATTTCTAGGCATAAAAAAATCCGCTAACCTCTTTAAGGCCAACGGACTTTGATTGTTATTTGGTTTTAGTGTTTACGCTCAAGTTCTTTCTGACAATGGAAAAATGTATTTTGCAGTTACAAACTATTTATATATATCACTCTTATTTTTCAATCCACCAATATCCTCTTCTACAAATATTTCCACCAGCTCTGGATCAAACTGACTACCAGCACATCTTTTTAATTCTTTTATAGCTTCTTCTTTGCTTATGGGAACTTTATAGGGCCTACCATTAGTCATCACATCATAGGCATCAATAATACTAATAATACGTGCTAGTAAGGGTGTTTCTTCTCCTTTAAGCCCCCGAGGATAACCACCGCCATTCCAATGTTCATGATGAGCAAGAATTAAATAAGCTACAGGAGCAAATTCTTCTATAGACTGAGCAATAGCAAATCCTTTGATGGGGTGCTCTTTAATTACCTCCCATTCTTGATTAGAGAGAGCTGTAGGGCTTTTTAAAATTTTTTCAGCAATATTTATTTTACCAATATCGTGAAGATTTGCAAGTAAAGATAGGTGAGTTAACTGTTGATTGCTTAATCCAACTTTTTTCCCCATTTTCAAGCTTAAAAGACGCATTCTTTCAGCATGTTCTTTTGTTTCATAACTTTTAGCCCCTAATATTTTAAGCATATTTTGTACCATAATATTTTTAGAACTACTTTTTATCATTAGTTTGTCTACCAACATTCTATCCTCTGCTCTGTGTAATACTTTATATATATCCTGTTGAAGTTCTTTTTTAGTAGCAGCACCTATTCCTAAAGAAACATTTACTTCATTTACTTTAGTTTCCTCACATTTATCGGTTATTTCAGCACATATCTTCTTTGCCTCTTCTTCTTTGGTCTGAGAAAGTAATATTATAAAATCATCCCCACCCCAGCGAGCTACAATATCTTTCTTTGATACACAGGATAAAAGTAAATCGGCCGTCACGACTAATAATTTATCTCCTTCTTTATGACCATAGGTATCATTGAACAGTTTTAAACCATTAATATCGGTCACAATAATACTTAATGGTAGGTGCTTTTTATTGTCCAATTTTCTTATTGTCTCCTCCATATAGGAATAAGTATACAGCCCCGTTAAGATATCTTTTGAAACATTAGAAAATACCATAACTGCTCCCTGTATTACATCTTCGCCTTCCTGAATAGGAGCAGCACTTTCTTTTATTTGATATCTATGGCCTTTTTTATCAATTAAAGTTGTATCATCTGGCAGATTTATAGTTTTACCATACACCAGAACTTCTTCCATTGGAAAATCCTTAGATTCCCCGGTTACAGAATGTATTAAGTCAAAAACCTCTTCCAACTTCTTCCCTTTTGCCTCATCTATTTTATAGCCTGTTAACATTTCTGCAACGGGATTCATAATGTCTATACAGAGGTTTTCATCAGTAGTAATAACTCCATCTCCAATTGAATTAAGAATGGTTTTAAGTTTCCTTTCTGACTTTTTAAATTCTTGATTCTGATAAAGGTTTTTTAAATGTAATTCTATAAATTCTTTAAATTCTTTTAATAAAGTCTCTGTTCTATCACTGAATTTATTTTCTTTTGTATCAAGAATACAGATTGTACCAAAAAAATCACCATCAGGCCATTTTAGTGGAAATCCTAGATAAGAGATCATACCTAACTCAATGTCAGGATTATTTTTCCATTTTTCATCTTTTAAAGCATTTGGTACTAGTAATTTTTGATCAGTTTTAATAACTTCTTCACAATAAAGCCCAGGAAGTTTTTCTTTATCACCAACATTATAGGGATTATCCTTTGTCTGGCTAGAACGAAATACTTCCATATAGGGAGGATTAACTTTCATGATTAGGCTGACAGTTACTCCAGCTAATTCAGCTATAATATTTGTTATTTTTTGCCAGCTGGTTATGATCTCTTCAGGTATTTCAATATCTTTTGTTTCTATAGAATCCATCTTTTCACCCCTTTAAAACCATCTAATAATATTAAATTTAGAATAAATGTTTTTTCAACATATTAATACAATGTCTAAATACCGACTTTATGAATCGGCTTTTTTTGAATTAGTTATTAATTTTCATTTTTGATTAAACTAATAAACTCTTTTACTAAATCAGGATCAAACTTATCATCAGCCTGTCTTTTTATTTCTTTTAAGGCTGTTTCTTTACTTCTTGTGTTTTTTTCACCTCTACCATTTACTAACAAGTCATAATTATCAACAATAGTAAATATCCTTGCCAATAAGGGAATCTCCTCATGTTTTAGCCCCTGGGGATAACCTTTACCATCCCACCTTTCATGATGAGATAAAATAAGATCTGCAATATTGCTCAATTCAGGTATCGAATGAGAAATACGATAGCCGTATTCGGCATGTCCTTTTAATTTTTCATGCTCTTCTTCTGTTAACTGACTTATGTTTTTTTCAACTTCTTCTTTCACACTTATTTTCCCTATATCATGAGATTCTGCAAGTAGCTTTAATTTTTCGTTTTGTTCACTATTTAAATTAAGTTTCTCGGCAAATTTTAGCACAAGCTTCTTCACCGTTTTAATATGATCTTGACTTTCATCAGTTTCTTTTCTAAGCTTCTTATTAATATTGGATATTATCTCTTGTTTGGCTTTTATACTTTCAGATGTCTTATTTTGATACATATTATCATCTGCTGTTTTAAAGACATGATCGATATCTTGACTTATATTATTTTTAGTTGCAACTCCGAGAGCAATACTTATTATTCCTTCACCAACAAAATTAGAACAATTTTGATTAATCCTTTGGGATACTGCTTTACCGATACTGTAATTCGTATTCGGTAGTAATATAGCGAACTCATCTCCACCGATTCTTGCTAATATATCTTCATCTCTTAAATTTTTTTCCAAAATTTGAGCTGTATTTTTAATGAGTTGGTCCCCTTGATCATGTCCAAAAACATCATTTACTAATTTTAAACTATTAATATCTCCCATTATAATAGTTAAGGGAAGTTGTCGTTTAGTATCTAATCTTTTGATTTCTTCCATAAAATAGTCACGATTATATAAACCGGTTAGTTGGTCATGAAATCTTAAATGTTTGATTTCTTTCTCGTATTGTTTTTGTTTTGACACATCCACCATAATTATTAATTTTAAATTAATATTTTGATATACTAGATTTGAATACCGTAAATCGACCCACTTTTCCTGATTATTAACAGTTAACTTAATAGTCAATTTCTCTTTTTCCATATTTCCCTGTTTTGATAGATACTTATTAAACGTTTTATTTTTTATAAAATTAGTTATCTTTTTTTCTAATATATTTTTCTTTTTTTCTTCTAAAATATCCAAAAAAGCTTTGTTAACATACTTTATTTTGTTATCTTCAAATAATATACTAATTCCTGTCGGGTTTTTGTCAGTTAAATTCTGATATATTTGGGTTGATAAAAATAATTTTCTTACATTTAATAAATTCTTGATACGTGAATTTAAAATTTTCTGTTTAATAGGAGTCTGGACTATCTCATCTATGATTTTCATGTATTTGTCGGGTATTTTTTCATAAGAAACCCGAGTGATTAAAATGAGTGGTAAATAAAGAGAAGTATTTGATTGCTTAATACTTATAATTTGATCTTTGTATTCGGCAAAACCTGGTTCATCCACTATTATTATATCTACATCTTCAAATTTATCCGAAGTAGTCAATACTTCATATTTTTTAGTTAAATAATTTTCTAAAATTTTGCGATTTTCTTGATGGTTAACTAAAAGTATGACTTTACTTTTTTTAATTAAATTGAGTTGGCTACCTAAATTATTAGTGTCCATTATTTCTTCTCCGGCCTCTCATCAAAAATTTCAGGATTACCAGTTAAAATACCTCTCATATTATCTAACGGTGCTCCTACTTTGATTCCCTCTGATGTTATTCTATATCTTCGCATAGTATTCTCGAAATCACTCATCCTCATTTTTAAAATACCAATTGCCTTTTCTAACTTACCATTCATTTCTAAGTAACGTAAAAATAATACATTATCTGCTAAATAACTGGTATCTGTCGATGTAATACTGAACTCCCCAGTAATATTTTTAATTTCATTTGTCATAAACACAGTAATTCCTTGTGACTTTAAATAATCAAATAAAGCATGCAGTTTTCTGACCATATTATTTGCATTATTTTCAGTTTTAAAAGTTAAAAAATAACTGGAAATAGAATCTATTAAAACTATAGACGTACCTTGCTGTTCGATATCGCTTTTAACTTTATAGGAAAACTCATCAGGATGATATTCTAATGGACTAATTGTTTTTACCAAAAGATTATTGTTAGCAATCATTTTTTCTAACGGTATATTTATCGCCTTGCATCTATCTATTAAAGCCTTATGACTTTCTTCAAAGGTATATATAATTGCTTTTTTTCCTTTTTCAGCACTATTTTTAATAAATTGTGTCCCTAAGGTTGTTTTACCAACTCCACTTTGACCAGTTATTAAAGTAATAGTCCCTTCTTGTATACCTCCTGAAAGCATTTTATCTATCTCAAAAATACCCGAATCAATTTTATTTTTTCCCGGGGGGGTGTCATAATTTGAAACTTTCAATTGCGGATAAACTTCAATTCCTTTATTATTAAACTTCATTGAATGGTCACCTTTATTAAAGTCAGATCCCCTGTATTTACTTATTTCTAAACTATGTTGCTGATCATGATATGTTAGATTTATTATGCCATCTACCATAAATTGCAAATCATCATCATTAATAGTAGTGCCTACTTCAGAAGTTAATAAAATTGTTGAATTATATTTTTTTACAAACTGAATAAATGATAAAATTTGTTTTCTAAATTTAAAATCATCTGAAGTAAGATACTTCAGTTGAGTAAAACCATCAAAAAATATTCGATCAGGTTTTATATTATCTATTGTATTAGTTAATTTCTCAATTATTGGTTCTTGTTCCATTTCAGAAGAGGAAAATAGATCATAATCCATATTATTAGCAATAAAATCGGATTTAGGACTTAAATCCAAAAAAGTTATTTTATCCATAGGAAAACCATATTTTTTCCCATTTTGTTTTATTTTTTCAACATCTTCAGTCATGCTGACAAAGAGTAACTTCTCATCACTTTTTAACCCTTCTACTAAAAAATGTATTCCCAAAGTTGTTTTACCTGTTCCAGGTCCGCCTCTTACTAAATAAAACCGTGAAGGGATTAATCCACCTTCTAATATTTCATCAAAACCAACGATTCCAGTTTTTAACAGCCTTTTAGTCAAATTTTTTCCTCCTTCTATAATAATATCGTATAACCCATATATATCTCTTATATATTATAATTTTACAGTGAATGTACCAAACTACAAATATAATAAATTAAGTTACTTGTTTAGACATTAATTACACTTGCTTTATTCAAATAAATTTTTTTTAGCATTGTAATTATATTATTCGAAGTTTGCCCTGATATAATAAACACATATTTTATTAATTACTCGATTATCTTTATTATAGTATCTTAATCGCAGTGGTTTCCCTGATAACTATAAAAATGGCTATAATCTTATCTTATTCACCCATCTACCCTTAATATTGAAGATATAACCTTCACCTGATCCATAACAAAAAGGATTACATTTATTTATCATAACTCAATATTTAAAACTCAGTTTCTATATTTTCTAAACTTGTTTATTAATACTTCAGCACATTCATCAAGTTATTCTTTGTTATGCTGTTCACTTGACTTGTAAGCTAATATCTTTATCTTATTTACTTTTCTCCAACTAATGTATCTAAATTTCAATAAATAGGTTCATATTTTAAACTGATTATTACTTTCTAAGTAATTTTTCAAGAAATAAGTTCAATAAATTCTTCTACTAATTCCGGATCAAATTGACTTCCAGCACAATCTTTTATTTCAGCTAAAGCCTCTTTTTTCGATATAGCTTCACTGTAAGGTCGGTCATTAGTCATCACATCATAGGCATCGATAATACTTATAATACGTGCTAGTAAGGGTATTTCTTCTCCTTTAAGACCCTGAGGATAACCACCGCCATTCCAGTGTTCATGATGGGCAAGAATTAAATCAGCTACAGGAGCAAACTCTCCAATAGACTGAGCAATAGCAAATCCTTTGATTGGGTGCTCTTTTATTGTCTCCCATTCCTGAGTAGAAAGAGCCGAAGGTTTTTTAAGAGTTTTTTCGGCAATATTTATTTTACCAATATCGTGAAGGCTAGCAAGTAAAGATAGATGAGTTAGTTGTTGATTGCTTAATCCAACTTTTTTTCCCATTTTTAAGCTTAAATGACTCATTCTTTCTGCATGTTCTTTTGTTTCATAACTTTTAGCCCCTAATATTTTAAGCATATTTTGTACCATAATATTTTTAGAACTACTTTTTATCATCAGTTTGTCTACAAACATTCTATCCTCTGCTCTGTGTAGTACTTTATATATATCCTGTTGAAGTTCTTTTTTAGTAGCAGCACCTATTCCTAAAGAAACTTTTACTTCATTTACTTTAGTTTCCTCACATTTATCTGTTATTTCAGCACATATCTTCTTTGTCTCTTTTTCAGTGGTCTGAGGGAGTAATATTATAAATTCATCCCCACCCCAGCGAACTACAATATCTTTATTTGATACACAGGATAAAAGTAATTCGGCCGTCGCGATTAATAATTTATCTCCTTCTTTATGGCTATAGGTTTCATTGAACAGTTTTAAACCATTAATATCGGCCACAATAATACTTAAGGGAAGCTGCTTTTTATTGTCCATTTTTTTAATTGTCTCCATCATATAGGAATACGTATACAGCCCCGTTAAGATATCTTTTGAAACATCAGAGAACACCATAACTACTCCCTGTATTTCCCCCTCATCTTCCTGAATAGGAGCAGCACTTTCTTTTATTTGATAATGATGTCCTATTTTATCAATTAAAGTTGTATGATCTGGCAGATTTATAGTTTTACCATTCACAATAACTTCTTCCATTGGAAAATCCTGAAATTTACCGGTTACAGAATGTATTAACTCAAAAACATTTTCCAGTTTCTTCCCTTTTACCTCTTTTAGTTTATAGCCTGTTAACTTTTCTGCAACGGGATTCATAATCTCAATACAGAGGTTTTTATCAGTAGTAATAACTCCATCTCCAATTGAATTAAGAATGGTTTTTAGTTTTTGATTCTGATAAATGTTTTTTAAATGTAATTCTATAAATTCTTTAAATTCTTTTATTAAAGTCTCTGTTCTATCACTGAATTTATTTTCTTTTGTATCAAGAAGACAGATTGTACCAAAAAAATCACCATCAGGCCATTTTATCGGAAATCCTAGATAAGAGATCATACCTAACTCAATGTCAGGATTGTTTTTCCATTTATCATCTTTTAAAGCATTTGGTACTAGTAATTTTTGATCAGTTTTAATAACTTCTTCATAATAAAGCCCTGGAAGTTTTTCTTTATCACCAACATTATAGGGGTTATCCTTTGTCTGGCTAGAACGAAATACTTCCATATAAGGAGGATTAACTTTCATGATTAGGCTGGCGGTTACTCCAGTTAATTCAGCTATAATATCTGTGATTTTTTGCCAGCTGGTTATGATCTCTTCAGGTATTTCAATATCTTTTGTTTTTATAGAATCCATCTTTTTACCCCTTTCTATTGTTTCTTTATATTTAAAACTTGCTTGATAAATGCAGTTTGCTTTATTGTATATTCTTTCATATCTATCTCTACTATATACTATTTGTCCAATGTTTAAAAGAAAAAGATTGTAAAAACTTATATTCTGTATTAATCATTATCTCAAATATGAAATCATATAAAAAACAAGATAAAAATAGGTAAAATATACAGTATAATCTTTTATTTTTCTTTTACAAAACCAAAATTATAAACCGGTTTTTCATAATTATCTTTAATTGCTTCTACCTTTATTTTTACATCTAAATACTCACCATTTTTTTTGATGTATTTCTTATCTAATTCAAATCTTTCTATTTCTTTATTTTTTAACTTTTTCATGTATTTTTTTATTTATTTTATTATCTTCTTTTTTAGTGATATCAAGATGTTTCATATTTTTTAATTCTTCTTTTGAATATCCCAGCATATTACAAAATTGTTTATTTACTTCTACTATATTACCTTTTAAATCAGATATTACAATCCCCATGGGAAATTCTTCAAATACAATTTTTTCTTTATTCTTAAATATACTTAACTTTTTTTTAAGGGCTGTTTCTTTTGTTAACTCTTTCATCGAATACATTTTTTGATCTGATTTATTTATAATTTCTTCTAGATCTTGCTTATGGTCTGTTTTTACCTCTAAACCGGTAGAAATACTGAAATCACAATCCTTTATTTCTACCTCTTTAATTTCATTTTGAATTCTATTTTCAATATTAGAAATAATTTCACTTTTTATTCCAGGTAGAATAATAGCAAATTCATCTCCCCCTATTCTACAAACTATATCTTCATTCCTAACATTATTACTTAATATTTCCGCCGTTTTTTTTATATATTCATCACCCACACGATGACCATATATATCATTTATGGATTTAAATTTATCTATATCTGCAGTAATGACTCCAATCGGTAATATACGAGAATCATTCAATCTTTCTATAGTATCCTCAAAATATCTTCTATTATATAGACCAGTTAATTGATCATGAAAAGATAGCTGCTTGATTTCTCCTCTTTTTGTTTCCTCTCAGTAATATCCATATGTATCCCAAACATCCTTAAAGGTTTTCCATCCTCAGTCCAGGAAATAACTTTCCCTTGGTCAAGCATCCAGACCCAGTGGCCTTTTTTGTGTTTCATTCTTATCTCTGCTTTATATTGATCTATTTCCCCATTAAAGTGTTCCTCTAACATTTTTTCAACTTTTTCTAAATCATCAGGATGGGTAAACTTTTTCCAGGTTTCGATAGTCGTTGGAGAAATTTCTTTTAAAGTATATCCTATCATTTTTGCCCAAATCTCATTAAATATAGTCTTACCTGTTTGTACATTCCATTCCCAGGTACCAGCATCTGTACCTTCTAATATATACTTCCATTCTATCCTTTTGTTTTATTATTTTTCCTTGTTGTTCCTGCAGCTTATTTTCTCTTTCTTTACGCTCGGTGATATCTCTTATATTACCATGCCAGAGAACACTGCCATCAGGTTTTTTTTCCGGTTCAGCATATCCTTCCAGCCATCTTATGCCTTTTTCAGGCAACTTAACTCTATATTCTTCCTCCCAGACAGTCAAATTTTTAGCTCGATTCTTTAATGGTAGCAACTACCCTCTCATAATCTTCTGGATGAATCCTTTCAAACACTTTATTGGCATTATCTTTTGCTTCATCAGGTGTAACTTCATAAATTTCATAGATATCTTCGGTTGCATAAGGAAAGAGGAAGAACCGTCAGGAAAAAGCTGATACTGATAAACTGCCCCCGGTGTTTTATTGGTCAGACTCTGCAGAATATTACTCTTTTGTTCAAGCTGTTTTTTTGTCTCTCTCCGTAAAAATTCATTGCTCAGAATTCTGGAAATACCCTGGATTAAAGTTCTTTCTTCTTTCAGAAAGGAATTTTCGCTATCTTCTCTTTTTTTATCCAGATCAAAAACTTCTATAGCTCCTTTTTTGACTCCCTCTACGATAATTTCGCTCTTCAGTCGGCAGTCAGTTTCCCGAAAGTTTTCTGAGAGATATTTCTCACCTGCAAATGTAATGCGAACATAATTTCCCAGGATGTTCAAAAAAATCAGCTATTTTACAACAGAGTAGGGATAATATCTCATTTATGGTTTTGTCTCTGTTTTGTACAAGCTGAGAGGTGAAATATAAGCCTTTCAATTCTTTTTCTCTTTCTCTAAGCTTAAACTGCTCCTCTAAATCTCTCTGTTATATCACTAAAAACCGTTGCAAAATAACCTTCTTTATCACTAAAAATTCTAACTTCATAGTAATTACCTGTAATTTTAGAATATACTTCTAAACTTTTACTTTTACCATTTGAAGCAACCTCTCCGCAAATCTGTATAAATTCAATCGGGTTATTAATAATATCCTTTAAAATATTAAAACCCTTTTTGTTAATTACATCCTCTTTTTTAAATCCAGTAACTTCTTCCAAGCTTTTATTTGTTTTTAAAACAATAAAATCCTTAATTTCGTTGTTATCATCATAAATAACCTTATTATATGCTAAAGCTAAGGGCATATTCTCAAATATATTATCACAATTGAAATTTTCCATACTATCAAACTCCTTTAATATATAACTACTTTTATACATTACTATATTTAAAGATAATTAATAAATATCCTCTTTTCAAGAAATTAAGGTTAATAAATTAATACAATATTATATTTTTAAATATTGCTTATACAATAAATACATGTCTCAATACATATACTATATTTTGAAGAAAAACATCTAAGCATGGATATAAACTTACTCTTCCTGTCAGAATTTTTTAACATAATATTCTAAAAACATTTAAATAACAGGGATTATGGGTATATAATCCTCGATATAAGGGAAAAGTTTGCTTGTAGCTGTGTATAGGGATTATATGGGAATTATATATAAGGGGGCATCGAAAGATTGCTGTTTGCTTGATAATTCTCAATAGTTAGAATCATTGATAATTAGAAAATTTTCTAGGCATTGAAAATCTACTAACCTTATAAATTATAGTATTTAAAATGATCACCTGACTTTGAATGTTATTTGCTTATTTGTTTAAACCCCAAATTCTTTCTGACAGGGAAAGTAATGTATTATGCATTTACAAAGATTTTATATTTACCAAGTCCTACTTAACAATCTGCTAGTTTATCCTTATGGAAGGCATCCATGATAAAATTATAGGAGGATATGGAAAGTTTTATTTTATGTATATATTAACAATAGTAGGATTCATGCATTATTTAGAACTACAATATCAAAAAGAAAGTATTAAATAACTTTCCCAGTGTTTCTTCCATTATTTTTTGCCAAACTTCAGATACAATCCTATTTTGTTATGTGACGTACTTTTCATTTTAAGCGTTTCCATTTAGCATTTCTTCCTTTACCTAGAACCTCTATTATATTATCTTTTTTTAACTGTCTTAAGACTCTATCAATAGTTGAATCTGAAACATCAGGACAGGCATTTCTAATATCATCTTTAGAAAAAGTACCTATAATATTCTTTACTGCCTGTTCAACTCTATAGCTTTTATTACCTTTCTTTGATTTAACCATACCCACACGGTCTTCAAATTCTTTATAAGCTGCTAAAAGTGTCCCTAAAAAGTATTCTAACCAGAAAAATAAGTTGTGTTTTCCTTCATGCCAGCCTATGGAAGATTTATTTAATGTTTCATAATAACTCGATTTACTATCTTCTATAATTTTTTCTAAACTTATATATCTTCCTACTTTATGATCATATTTATATAATAATAGTAATGTTAATAACCTTGATATTCTACCATTTCCATCATTAAAAGGGTGAATACAAAGAAAATCTAAGATAAAACTTCCAATTAAGATTAAGGGTTCTATGTTTTGATCTTGTATTTCGTTATTCAAAAAATTACAGAGAGAATCCATAGTGACAGCAGTATTTGATGCAGCAACCGGTTTAAACCTAATATATTTTTCACCATTAGGTAGGATTTCACCAATAATATTGTCCTGACTTTTCCAACTTCCACCTTTTTCAGATATATATTTATACATATCACGATGTAACTGTAATATTATATTTGAAGTTACGGGGATTGCATCATAAGAGGTATGAATTGTATTTAGAACATCTCTATAACCTGCTATTTCTCCTTCTGATCTTTCTTTAAGATTAGTATCATCTTTCATTATTTCTTTTAGTCTTTTATCAGTAATTACAATTCCTTCAATACTATTTGATGCTTTTGTACTTTTTATAAGAGCAACTTCTTGAAGTTTGTCTAAAATTTGTGGAGATTGTTCTATATATAAATCCTGTTTCCCCTTGTATTCGTTTATTTTTCCAATTAATTTAACAATATTCATTGGTATATCTAACTTTTTTAATCTATCATTTTTAAATGACATCATAATATACTCACCTTTCCTTAAACATATTCATTAAATAACATATGACTGTATTTATTATAACATAAATATGTTCATAAGTATATAAACATACTCAAATAATACTTAAATGAGTATGTTTATGAATTTGATGACTATATTAATAAAAAGTATGTCATATAACGTTACTGTTATTTCCGACGTTGTCGTTCCGCAGGGTAGGCCAGGGTTTTGGCCGTCACGGAAATACTCATGTTATATGAAGTTTTGCCTGCCCCATTTTTATATTTTTAACTATAATAATCATACTAATTGATATTATAACATATATGTGATATAATTTTATTGTAATGAAAATTGGAGTGAGTTAATAATGTATAAAGTAAAATATTATGCAAAAGATCATAGATCTCCGGTTGTTGAGTTTATTCAAAAGCAATCCCCTAAAGAACAAGCAAAAATTTTAAGAGAAATTGATTTGCTTGAAGAATTTGGTTTATTCTTAGGAATGCCACATCTCAAAAAATTAAAGGGATATAATGATTTATGGGAGCTACGAATAAAGCATAGTTCTAATATATTTAGAATCTTCTTCTTTAATTATAAAGACGGTGTTTTCATCATCTTACACGGATTTAAGAAAAAGTCTAATAAAACTCCACAACGAGAAATAAATAAAGCTCTTAATCGACTTAATAAAATAAAGTGAGGTGAATCATATGGATCACAATGAGGTCAAAAAAACTTTAATGCAAAATCCAGATGTAAAGAAAGAATATAATGATCTTGACGTAATGTATGAAATAAAAAAACAAATTATTAAATATCGTATTGAAAATAATTTAAGCCAAAAAGAATTAGCTGAAAAGATAGGAACAAAACAATCTGCTATTTCTCGTCTAGAAAATGATGATTATAACCCAAGCATTGAATTTCTTGATAAAGTGGCTAATGCACTTGGAAAAAAACTTGAAATTCGATTTCACTAACAGTGACTTTCTTTATAGTCACTGTTTTTTTCCTTTAATTTAGGCAAAATTTCATATAACGTCCCTAGCATTCGCGACGTCTAGTATAAAGCTGAAAGCCTGGGCTAATAATTCACCCAGGCTTTTATAAGTTATTGTAACTTAATTTATGCTCTCTAATTAGATGTCGCTAATGCTATGTTGAACTAAACCGCCAGAGGCGGTGGTTTTAAATTAAATAAACTACACTCTCCTTTTGATATTTACTGATATAATATCAGTATCACTAGTTAAAAGGAGATGAATTTTTATGTTAAAGGTACTTGAAACAATGAAAGTAGATTTAGAGTTAAAAGGTTACAGCTTGAAGACAGTTGAGGCTTATCTTAGATATTCCAAACAATTTCTTGACTATTACCAAAAACCAATTGAACAACTACACACCGATGAAATACGTAACTATTTGCATTACCTTATCGTAATTAAAAAATGTAGTCATTCTTATGTTAATGTTAACCATAGCGCTCTTAAGTTCCTCTATAAAAATACTCTCAATCAACAATGGAATATTGATAAAATCCCCCGAATGAAAAAAGAAAAAAAGTTGCCTGTAATTCTCTCTAAAACTGAAGTCATAAATATCTTTAAAGCTGACCAGCAACTTAAAACATAAAGCCATTTTAACCACTATATATTCAGCTGGTCTAAGAATAAGTGAAGTAAGAAATTTAACTATTACAGATATTGACAGTAAAAATATGCAAATATGTGTTCGACAAGCTAAAGGCAAAAAAGACAGATACACTTTACTATCACAAAATAATCTCTCTCTTTTAAGAGATTACTGGAAAGAATATCGTCCAGATTACTGGCTTTTCCCAGGTGTACCCCCTACAAAAGCAATCTCTGCCAGAACTATTCAAGGCTTCTTTAAAAATTATTTAAATAAAACAAAAATAACTAAAAAAGCTACTGTCCATACCTTAAGACACTGTTTTGCTACCCATCTTCTTGAAGCGGGAGTAGATATTTTTCATATTCAAAAATTGTTGGGACATGCCAGCCCCAAAACTACCGCAAGGTATATCCACTTAACTCATAAAAATATTATCGATTTAAAAAGTCCCTTTGATATGATCGATAGTGATTACGATGACTGAGTTAGCTGATATCTTAAATGAACATGGACAAAAATATATTGATAGCTATGGTTTATCCCCTGAACAATTAAAAGCCCTCTCTGACATTACCTCCTGCCGCACTTCCAAGCTGGGAGGTCATGCCGATGTCTGTGAAGAATGTGGCCATTTGCGTATTTCATATAACTCCTGTAGAAACCGTCATTGTCCTAAATGTCAGGGTCTTCTTAAGGAAAAATGGATTGAAGATAGAAAAAAAGACCTACTTCCCATTCAATATCATCATATTGTTTTTACCATACCAAATAATTTAAATGACTTGGTTTTAAGAAATAAACAGGAAATGTATACACTTCTTTTTAAAGCTTCTAGTGAAACTTTAAAAGAACTTGCAGCTGATCCTAAATATCTAAATGCTAATATTGGTTTTATCTCTATCCTTCATACCTGGGGACAAAATCTAATGGACCATCCTCATATTCACTGTATCGTAACTGGGGGTGGCTTATCTTTAAAAAACAAAGAATGGATCTCTTCTAAAAATAATTTCTTTCTTCCAGTAAAAGTAATTTCATCTCTTTTTAAAGGTAAATTTATGGCTTGTCTAAGAAAAATATATGATCACAACAAACTCTCTTTTTTTGGTAATATAGATTATCTGCAAAAAGAAAGTGATTTTCAAAGCTTAGTTGATTCCCTTTATTCTAAAAAGTGGGTTGTTTTTTCTAAACCTTCTTTTGCAAATCCTGAAGCTGTGATTGAATATCTAGGCCGATACATTAATAAAGTGGCTATCTCTAATCATAGAATTATCAAGATGGAAGATGGTAAAGTTACTTTTAGATATAAAGACTACTCTGATGATGCTAAAAAGAAATATATGACTCTGGATGTTTTTGAATTTATCAGGAGATTTTTACTTCATCTCCTGCCTAAAAGGTTTGTTAGAATAAGATACTACGGCATTTTATGCCATAGATATAGAAAAAGAAATTTATTGTTTTGCCGATACTTGCTAAATGTGTATATAAAACGTGTTGATAATTCAAACTTAAAAGAATCATGGCAGGATATATTATTTAGATTAACTGGTAAAGATTTAACTGTTTGTCCTAAGTGTGGGGGTAATATGGTTTCTGCTGATAATTTATATTTTATTCGGCCTTCTCCTGTATGATTTATTAATATAATTGTTCCTTGATAATTTTAAAAAAATTATTTAAGACCAGGGGATTATTATGTCTATTTTTATGTTCTCAATCTTAAATTATATGGAATGTGATAATTATCTGCATTAAATTACCGAATATTTTAGATCTTTGTATAAATTTATTTAGAAATTAGATGTATTTAAACTCCATAGCAAATACTCGGTTTCGTTCAACATATTGTATCTGAAATTTTCATTAAAATATTAATAGCAGTCTTTAATTTAAATAGTGAATCTAAAGATAATAATTCAATCTATTATTTTTTTGCCAAACTTCAGATACAATCCTATTTTGTTAGACGACGTTTTGCTCAGTATAACTACTTTAAAAATCATAATTTCCTATAGTAAAATAACAAGTTAAATAACTTCCTTTAAGTTTTGAAAGAAAAACAAATTAAAAGATTTAAAAATAAAACTAAATATTAATTTTTCTGAAGGCTTAATTTCTTAGCCATTCCAAGGATAAAACCTAGGGCAATAGCAAGCAAAGCACCACTTATAACCCTAAACTCAGATGGCAGTAAAAAAGTTATGGTATTCACAGGAATCCAGAACCAAAGACAGGTTGGAGCAACCATACGAAACATGTGCTCCCAAGGCATCTTTTTAAATGTATCGACCACAGGCCAAATGGTAAATAAATTATTGTCATCAATTAGTTTATTAAGAAACCGATTAGTAACCATCATTGGAAAAGCAAATAAAGTATTCATTAAAAAAGATTTCCAAAATGATGTTAATAATGCTGAATTTTTACCTGGTAAATAACTTTTTTTCAGAAGTCCTTCAACTCCATAAGAATATATAGGAAAAGCAACTGTAAATAATATCCCTATAAAACCCCAAACTAAAATTCTTTGGTGGATTTTTATTCCCATTACTTCCCATTTACCTTTTACTATTTTAGCTCCTAACAAATCTCCCATAGTTCCTAAAATTCCTAATTCTAATATCCCCATAAGATAAGGATGAGTATTTGTGGCATAAACAAATTTTTCTCTAGTATTAGGTAAAGAAAGTATAGTAATAATTACAGCAAAAATAAATAGCCAAATGATTGTTATAATATTATCTCTAGTTAAACTTATTTTTTTCTTTTTTCTTATATAATTCACTATTTTTTTCATAAAAGCCCCTCTTCTTATATTCACTTATATCATTAACTAGATTAATAAGTTTACCTATCCAGGTTAGATTATACATGTTTTATATTAACACAATAACTCTTTAAATAAAAGTATTTATGTTTTGGAAATGAACAAAACTCCATTCAAAAAATAAACTAAGCAAAATGTCGTATAACTCATATATAAATGACTACAACTTCATAAATATCACAATAATAACTATATAAATGAAATACTCCTTTTATCTATTTAAATAATCATGAAAAATATCCTTCATAAATAAAGTCATTTGAATAAAAGAGTCGGGCATAGAAAGATTGCTACTTCCAAGAGAATTAATAATAGTTAGGGTCATGGATAAAACAAAAAATAGATCTGCAAAAAAAATCCGCTAGCCTCTGTTAATTAATGCTAACGGACATTGATTGTTATTATTTGTTTAAACCCCAAATTCTTTCTGACAGGGAAATGGAAGTGTTTTATAGTTACAAACTATCTATATATAACACTCTTATTTTCCAATCAATCAATATCATCTTCTACAAATATTTCTACCAAATTGGGATCAAACTGACTACCAGCACATCGTTCTATCTCAGCCAAAGCTTCCTGTTTTGAGATAGCTTTACTGTAAGGCCTTTCATGTGTCATTACATCATAGGCGTCTATTATTGAAATTATGCGGGACAAATAAGGTATATCTTCACCTTTCAAACCCTCAGGATAACCGTTACCATTCCAGCGTTCATGATGATAGAGTATATCTTCAGCTACTACTGCAAATTCTTCAGAAGCTGATGCTATTTTATATCCTTTAACAGGATGTTCTTTCATTATCGCCCATTCTTTCTCTGTTAACTTTCCTGGTTTGGTTAATATATCTTCAGAAATAGTGGTTTTACCTATATCATGTAAATTAGCAAGTAAGGATAATTTATTCATTTCTGAATTAGAAAGATCTAGTCTTATACCCAAATTATAAGCTAATCTATTCATTCTTAAAGCATGTTCCTTTGTTTCAGAGCTTTTTGTCTCTAATGTATTAAGTAAATTTTGGACAAGTTTATTTTTATGACTTCTGCTTTCAGATAATTTATTTCTATACATATCATCATCTGCTTCTTTTAAAACTTCTCCTATATCTTCATCCTCATTTACTTTAGTTGCAAATCCTAAACTATATGAAATTATGATGTCTTCTTTAGTAATTTTAATATTCTTATCTTTTAATCTGAAAATAATTTTTCTGCCTCTTTATAGGATGTGTGTGGAAGTAATATAGTAAATTCATCACCACCATGGCGTGCAAGTATATCCTCTTCTCTTAATTCCTGTTTTAATGATTTACCAGTTTCAATTAACATTTTATCTCCTGTTTCATGCCCATAACTATCATTTATTATTTTTAGTCCATTTATATCTACCATTATAATACTAATTGGTAGTTGTCTTTTAGTATCCAATCTTTCCATTTCCTGTTCGAAATATCTTCTATTATATAATTCAGTCAAATAATCTTTAAAAGTTAAATACTTTATCCTTTCCTCTCTCTTTTTTCTCTCAGTAATATCTATATGTACCCCAAACATCTTTAAAGGTTCTCCATCCTCAGTCCAGGTAATGACTTTTCCTCGGTCAAGTATCCATACCCAGTGGCCTTTTTTGTGTCTCATTCTTATCTCTGCTTTATATTGATCTTTTTTTCCATTAAAGTGCTCCTCTAACATTTTTTCAGCTTTTTTTATATCATCAGGGTGGGTAAACTTTTTCCATATTTCGATAGTAGTTGGAGAAATTTCTTCTAAAGTATATCCTATCATTCTCGCCCATTTCTCATTAAATATAGTCTTTCCTGTTTGTACATTCCATTCCCATGTACCAGCATCGGTACCTTCTAATATATATTCCATTCTATTCTTTTGTTTTTTTATTTTTTCTTGTTGGATTTTTCTTTTTGTTATATCTTTTGCAAAAACAAATTCATATTCATTATCTCCATATTTAAAATATTGACTTGTTATTTCAACAGGAAATTTTCTTCCATCTTTAGTGATATAACTTCTTTCATAAGTCAAAGATCTAGATTCTTTAATTTGATTCCAAAATTTTTCTCTATCTATATAATTATCAGTTTTTAAAAATTTCTTAACATTTTTTCCAATAAGTTCTTCTCTCTCATAATTTAATTTTTCCAAAACCGTTTCATTAACATAATCAGTAATTCCTTTTGGAGTAGTTCTAAAAATAAATAAATCAGAATTATTAACAGTAAAATTCATCATTTCAAGTTTTTTTCTTTGTTTTACTCTATCTGTTATATCTCTCATTATTCCTTCGGTTCTTAAAGGATTATTATTTACATCATAAATCATTTTACCTTTATCATGTATCCATTTTATGTTGCCTTCTTTTGTTATAATCCTAAATTCTCTTTCACCATAACCAGACTCTTCTATTTTTTGGTATGCTTGACCATGTATATATTTATCATCTGGATGAGTTATATCTCTTAATAGACTAGAATCTTTTTTAAATTCTTCTGCTGTGTAACCAAAAATATCTTCAACTGCTCTACTGACAAATTTGATTTGCAATTCAGGCCATGAAAGAGAATAAATGATATCATTTGAGTTATTAAAAATATTATTTAATCTTTCATTTTTCTCTTTTAACTCTTTTTCTTTTAACTTTCTTTCAGTAATATCACTAAAAACCGTTGCAAAATAATCTTCTTTATCACTAAAAATTCTAACTGCATAGTAATTACCTGTAATTTTAGAATATACTTCTAAAGTTTTACTTTTACCATTTGAAGCAACCTCTCCGCAAATCTGTATAAATTCAATCGGGTTATTAATAATATCCTTTAAAATATTAAAACCCTTTTTATTAATTACATCCTCTTTTTTAAATCCAGTAACTTCTTCCAAGCTTTTATTTGTTTTTAAAATAATGAAATCTTTAATTTCGTTGTTATCATCATAAATAACCTTATTGTATGCCAAAGCTAAGGGTAGATTTTCAAATATATTATTACAATTGAATTTTTTCATACTTTTTAACCCCTTTTATAACTTATAAAACAGTTTTAAAATAGTGGTTCCCGTCATAATGGTTTTTGATCTCCAGAAAAATATAATTAATATTTTATCACCATTGATTATTAATATAATTCTTCAATAACTATCAAATACTTTAAACCTCATCCATATATTTTCTTTATAAATAAGTATATTTTAATTAACTCTTTTTTAAATGAGGAATCTTACCAATTTTTAATTTATAACCCTATAAACTATTCTTAATATCGTAATTTATTAATCAAATTTAAAACCTTATATACTCTATAAACTTATTAGATAGCTTCAAGAGTGATTTTATGCTTTATACTGATTTTTTTAACTATATTCCATTAATTTCCTGATCTAAAATATAAAATTTCTAGCAGCTTATTATAACTTAGTTGATAAGGATTAATTTTTTTATGAAATGCATCATATTATTTACATTTTTCATGATATAAACTATATGAATTAAGATAGTCCTTTATCTGTTGTGATAGAGAAATAATAAAATAATACACTTCTATAAATTTTTATTACCAACAATAAAACTAAAGAGTATATTATATGAACGGTTAAAACTCATCTTTATACTATTTTTAATTATAGCAACTATAGTTAACACCTGTACTTTAATCTTTCAAAACATTGATTAACCAAAGCAGTTCTTTTTAAAATAATTATTAGCTCTTCCGTTTCTTCTTGCAAATTAACATTATGAACTATATTTATAAATTTCTGACTATTTGGTGTAATAATCTATCATGAATTTTTATATTCGCTTCTCTATCATTCATCTCATATTTGAATAAAAAATATTATTTATACTAAAGATAAAACTTACAGTTATTAATTAAATGTTGTAAAGAGAAGCCAGTATTGTTTTCTATACCCTCTTTATGTACTATTTAAATAACCATGAACTCTTTTGGACCTTTTAATTATGTAAAACCTGTACCACTAAAATATCATTTTTTATATATACTCTTAGTATTTTATATTATAATTATTTAGCTTCTTTATAATTTTTATTAAATTATTTTATTTTTTATTCAACAAATGCCGCAGCTTAAATATTACATATAAATAATTATGCAGCCCTGTATAAGTAAGGACTATTATAATTAATTTTTATAATAGTAAACATCATTTCTTTTCTCTTTTGCTTTATATAATGCATCATCAACTCTTTTTATTAAAGAATCAATATCATCTTCTTCCATTAATTCAGCTACTCCAAAACTGCAGCTTACACTTTCTACCTCAGAAAATTCTTCACTTTGTATCCTTTTTCTTAATCGTTTTGCTAATTTAACTGCCTCTTTTAACTTTGTTTCAGGATTTATAATCATAAACTCATCTCCACCATATCTAGCAAAGGAATCAATTTCTCTAATTTCATTTTTAATCAGCTCTGTCATTTTAATTAATACTTCATCTCCTACTAAATGCCCGTATTCATCATTTATATCTTTAAATTTATCAATATCAAACATTATTAGAGATAGAGGATGTTGATAGCGGCGGCTCCTATAGATTTCAGATTCTAAAACATCAAAAAATTTGGATCGATTATCAATCTCCAGCATTTCATCAGTTTCTGATATTTCAGTTATTTTTTCGACCTTTTCTTCTAATTCTTTTATTATTTTTTTAGAGCTTAAAGTTAAAGTCTTATAAAAAGCAAAAGCAATAATTGAAAATAATAATATAAATCCACCTATTATTTTAAATGATAGAGTGTTCAAATTATGATAGAGTTCATTCTTTGATATTTCTACTTTTAACCAGTAATCAGTATTTAATAGTTTTCTGTAATCTACTAAAGTATTATCTGTTTCAAGATCACCAATTTTATCTGTGCTATAAACAATCTCACTATTAGTTTCCTGTTTATTTATTTCGGTCATTAAGGGCTTGAAATCAAAAACAACAATATCATGTCCCAGTTTAATATTATCTTTTTCTATTAAAGAGTTTATAACAATCAAACTATTCTCTTTTAAAAGCATTAATTCTGTAGTCTGATTATCATAATTTATATTTTTGCTAAAGTCATCCAGCTCTTTTTCTCCCCATTCTGCAATTATCTTTCCTTCACTAATTCTAAAGGCTGAAACAATGTTTTCTAAAACTTTTGCTCCATCACTATATTTATCTTGAGTATAATCTCTCAATTCCTGTAACGAAAGTTCACCCTCTTTATACTCTGCAAGTTTATTTTTGATCATTGTCCTGCTGGATAAACTTTCTGCCCCCTCTTTGTATCTTTTTAACTTGTTCTCTACATTTATTTCTGTTATTGAAACAGAATTTTTAAAATTTTGATTAAGGCTCTCTTCTAATTGAGTTTTTAAAGGAGAAAAAACACCAAAGAAGAAAAATATAATTAAAACAACAATTGTTAATATGATTAGATATTTCATTTTGTTAAAGATATAATGCATGATTTATCCAGTCCTTTTGTTTTAAATTCATTAAATAATTTTTTAATTGTATATTTTTATCTACTTTGTTTTTCATGAATAATGGAATATAGATATTCTTTTTCTGCAAATGGTATTGATTGACTGTAAACTTCTACATTTTTTATTTTATCATTAGCTGTCCGATGTTTAAAATAAAAATAATTTTTATTTTTACTTTTTGCTCTTTCCATTTCTTTTTTTACTTCTTCTTTGCTTAAAACATTTATATCTGTTATATTCATTGTAAGTGAGTATTTCTTTACTCCAGCCATAAAATGTTTCTGCTGCTGGATTAGCATCAACTATCTCACCATTATCAGGATCAATAATTAACATAACTGTATTCTCATTTTCAAAGAGAGCTTTATATTTACCTTTAATATTTTTATATTTCTTTTTTGTTTCTTCTAACTCAGTAATATCTCGATAAATAACATAATAGCCCATATTGCCGCCATCTAAAGAAACTGGAAATCCCTGAATTGAGACTTTAATCTTTTCTCCATTTTCTTTTTTTCTAATAGTCTTTGCGTTTATTTTTTCTCCCTTAGCTAACTTATTAAGATGATTTTCAACTTCAGCAGTTTTTTCTGTTGGTACTATTTTTTTGATTTTTTCTCCTAGTATTTTTTGCTTTTCATAGCCAAACATATTGACAAAATAGTTATTAGCTCTAATAATTAAAAATTCTTCATCCAAAATTACTATTCCTTCATTTGATTCCTCAAATAATTTTTCGGATCTTACTTTGCTTTTAAATAGATGGTTTTCACTTTTAGATTCATTAATTTCATTATTTAAAATATCCTGCTGCAGCTGTTCTACTTTATCATTCTCAATAATTTTAATAAACGCTTCTACAACTTGAGGAGAAAATTGAGTTCCCTTATTTGTCCTTATTTCACCTAAGGCCTGTTCAAAACTTAATGAATTACGATAGGCTCTCCTAGATAACATCGCATCCCAGGCATCTGCAACTCCTAAAATTTGTGAAATTAAAGGTATTTCATTCGTCTTCAAACTTTCAGGGTAGCCCTTCCCATCCCATCTCTCATGATGGTATAGCACATATTTAGCTATTGGTTTTAGTATTTTAGAACTGCTCAAAGCTTTATTGCCCCAGTTAGGATGTTTTTTGATTAATTCAAATTCCTGATCAGTTAATTTTTCTTTTTTATTTAAAATATTAATTGGCACAAGTAATTTTCCTATATCATGGACCAGCCCTGCCCAGTAGGTATCTCTTATTGTTTGTTTAGAAAGATTCATTTCTTTAGCTATAGCTGAAGCTAATTTTGCCACATTCTCTGAATGACCTTTTGTATAAAGATCATACATTTCCATGATTTTTATAATTGAAGTTATTAATTCTTTGGTAAAATTAGTCTGCAGATCATCAAATCTTTTAAAGGCAAAAAACGAAGATGCTAAAGTTGAAAAAGACTCTAAAACTTTTTTAGATATATCACTAAATTTTTTACTGCTTTTCTCTTTAAGATCAAGTCCTATGCGACCAACAGTCTGTCCCTCTATTATGATATTTATATATAAAGAAGCTTTAATAGGTCTTAATCCCTTCATGAAATCTTCTTTTATTTCTGGATTTATTTTATTAATATCAAAAAAATAATTATTGCTATTATTTGCAATTTTACTTTTACTGTGGAAAAGCAGGCTTTTATCAAGTTTTATTTTCTCTAAAATTTTAATATCATGTCCAACGGCATCTATAAATTCACATTGATCTTGATCATTTATAATACATATCTTCCCATAATCTGCTTCTGGAATTATCTCTATAGCTTTATTTAATAAATCAGAAAAGAATTCTTTATCACTCAGCAATGTCTTATCTTCCATATTAGATACAAGTTCGATCATCTTAATAAATCTCTGATTGAGTAAATCAACTTCTTCCATAGACTGCTCTAATTCTTCATTTAGTGGCCATAATTTCTTTATTGTAAGCTGTTATTTGCTCATAAGAAGCCGAAAGCTCTTCTTTTTGTTTTTTAATTTTCTCTTCGTTATTTTTTCTAGCTGTAATATCAAAGACAAAAGCTTCAATTACAAAATAATCATCATATTCATTACTGATTTTTGCATTCATACTTAACCAAATTTGGCTGCCATCTTTTTTAACTGCTTTAAAATCAAAAGCTTTTACTTCACCATTTTCTTTTAATTTTTTTACAAATTCTTCTCTTCTTTCAGGGTTGACATATAAATCATGGTATAGATCAGGGTAATAATTTAAAAGCTTCTTCAACACTATCAAATCCTAAAATTTCTGCCATATTTTTATTAATTTTAAATATTTTTTTGTTTGAGCTAGTTGTAACAATACCTATTGGAGCTGAATTAAATAAATTTTTATATTTATTCTCGCTCTTTTTTAATTTTTCTTTAAAAACACTTTCTCTTTTTTCATATTCCTGAATATTTTTTAACCAGCTTTCTATTTCATATTCTACAATCTGATTATCTCTATATCCTGCAGGAATTATATAGTAAGGATTTTCATAAATTTTACCCTGCCAGATTATATAATGGTGAAGCTCAATTATTGCCTTTATAATACTTTTATCAAACTTATTAAGATTATATCTACACATTGCTACTACAGGATAATCATCAAAAATATATTCATTTAGCATCCACTCATAATCTATTATTTCTTTTTTCCCGTTTTCAAAATTTAAAACCCAGCTTAATTCACCAGTTATAGATAAGCCTTGATAGCCTTCTTCCAAAGCTTTAGTTGACTCTTTTTTTAATCTTTCAATCATTTGAACTGCCTTAAAATTATCACTTAAAGAATAAGTTTCTTCTTTATTTAAAAACTGCAGCTGTCCATTTTCTATATATAAATCAAAGTCTGAAACCTGTTTTCTTAATTCAGTTAATAGAACTTCTTCATTCGAATCACCTTTAATATAAAGACATTTTTCATTCCTAGCCAGACTTGTCTTAATAAAAGAAACTGAAGCAGATAAAATTTCTGCTGTGTTTTTATAAAGTAATACTATGTGGTCTCCAGTTTTCATTTTATCTAGATTAGATATTTTTTTATATTTGATCATATTTTCAGCTCCTTTTATTAAATCTCAATCCATTTCTAAATTAAGATCATTAAATAATTTTTTTATCAATTATTATTACTAGTTTCTCGTTAAGTGCTAAAATACCTTCAATAAAAGCTCTATTTAGTTTTAGAGTGGTTTTTAAGACATCTGATTTATTAATCTTATCAATTTTTTTAATTTCAACAATTTCTTCTACTAATAAACCAATTGATAGATTTTGCATAGAAATTATTATGACTTTATTTTTTCTTTAGAAATCATAATTTAAATCGCCTTTTTTCTCAATAAAATTAATTTTTTTAGATCTATGAATAGGTATGACCTCATTGCTTTTTGTATAAATTCCTTACCATGTCCCAGTTTAACAAATCATAAAATAAGAGGCTGAAAATGTTCAACATATTTTATTGCTTGCCAATAGTAACCAAATAAGTGGTAGGCAACCAAAATCATTGATAGCTGCCTAACACCTTTAATTACTCAATAGAAAAATTAATCTTCTTCATTATACCAGATGAAGTTTTTAATATTACTGGATTGTTACTTTTAACAATAGCGCCCTTATTAAAGTAGATTTATCCAATTTTATAATTAATGTTTCACCCAAATTACTCACTTGAATCAGAATTTATTGTTATACTGTATCTTCCATATTCATCTGTTGTAACCTTTTGTCCTTTATTGGTAAATAAATTTACTCCTTCAATTCCTTTTCTCCAACATCTTGAATTCCATTTGCATTAGAATCTTGAAATACCTTACCAATTATTGTACTATAACTGAATACAGGTTCTAAAGCAACCAAAACTACCTCTTCTGCTATATTTGATATTGGAGTATCACTTATCATTAAATATGCTCTATTTACATATTCTTGTTTATCTGCATTTCCACTACCTACTAATAAAGAATAGCTAAACAAGAACTCTTTACCTAGAACCAATATCCAAATTTTCCCATATAAGAATTCTATCTCCATTAGGTTCACTTTGATATTTATTTTTTCCTGGATAATTTATAACTGCACTACTCTCTACATAATTAAAACTTGGTGGTAATATATCATATAAATCATACCCAGTAATACTATATTGAGTATTATTTTTTATTTTCAATACATATTTAATAAAATCACCTGTAGTAAGCAGTTCGCTTATTTGCTTTTTTAGTTACAGTAATTGAAACTATCATCTGCAGGATCAACTGGTATATGATTATTGAATATTCTTCTGGATCACCTAAGCTCAGATAAAATGCTAAATAATAAATAGTCGCATCTTCAGGTCCTGGAACTTCAGTAAAGTCTACAACCTGGACACCACTATTTACTGTATCTTGATCAGCTTATTTCCAGATGGAGTCACTACATCTTCGTTCTCTTGTACTATAACTTTGGAAGGCATGTCTTTTATATAACCATCTGGTGGGGTCTACTTCGATTTCATATATGCCATTTGGAGCATTACCAAAATCAATAACCAGCTTATACTGACCATCTGCTGCGGTAAGCTGACCCTGTTGTTCTGGAAGAAGATAATTGTCTGGTACTGGTTCATTATTTTCATCTACCAGAGTTATTTTAGCACCTTTTACTGCCTTTCTAAGTATAGAATCATATACTACTCCTTCTGGGTCAAGCAAAAGAAAATTATCAGGAATAACACTTCCCTCATCACCTGCTGTTAAATTTAATTCAATTTTACTATAAACAACATTTGTTTCTGGATGTCTTAAATATAATGTATAATCTCTATTAACTGATAATCCTTCAAATTCAAAGTCACCATCTCCATCTAAAAATCTACTATTAAGTTTATTATCTCCAGACCATAATTCAACAATCCAGTCATCAGGATAATTATTTTCCAAGCTATCTGCTAAACCTTTGATTATAACACTACCTGGTAACTGCATTTATTTGTATTGAAATTGATGCTGAATCTGATAGACATTATCTGCTTCAATAGTTACAGTATTAACTATTTTGTTTTCTACCTCAGATTGAATAAGATGTGCCATATATCTAATTACAACTTTCTTATCTGGATTTAAAGAACCATAAGTTATATCTATTTTCTAGAACTAGATCTCCATCATTATCAGCTAAAAGACTCCCATTTATAGTTCCAGTACCACTGATATATTCGAGTGCTGATGGAATAATATTTTCTATATTCAAGTTAGATGCAGCAGAAGTACCAGTATTTTCAATATTTATAACGTATTCTACCTTATCTCCAACTTCAATTTTCCCACCATTAAGATCATTCAGTTCTATTTTTGAGTTTAGGAAAGGACTTGATCCAACTACTAAGCTTCTTTCTAACTTTACTTCTGCAATATTATTAGATGTCAATGTAGTATTACTCTCAATAACAGAACCTTCCTGAACATCATTATTTACACTTAAATCATAATTTACATTAATGGTGCTTTTTGATTCTAACACTCCTAAGTCTATGATTATTTTATCCGCTTCAATATTATAACTTGATGTAGATGAAGATATAGAAATACGTATCCTCATCAATTGTAGTGTCTTGATCTATAGATGAAATCAAGGTAACATTTTTAGCATTTTCATCTCCTATATTATTTATTTCATATTGAACATTTAAAATATCTCCTCTTTCTACTTGATTACCATTTTTATCAACAAATATTTTTTTCAACATTTATTACTGGACAGAACCAACAACGCTCACAGTTTTATCATTATCTGTGCTTGTATAAGGATCATCACTTAAAATTGTTTGGACTAATGGGGCTCCTATTGCTGCTCCATCTCCATTTGAAAGTAACCTGGTTTTTTATTTCAGTAGCAAGTGCCACTTCTGAATTAACTTTTACACTATAGGTTATAATTAACCTAGTGTCATCTTTTACATATCTGACCTGCATTTCCTCCAGGACTATTTACTGTATAGTCATCTTTTTAAAACAAATTCACCATTATTATCAACTATTTGCTGATTGTTAATATAAGTTGAATTTTCTACATAACTTGTGTTTGAAGGAATTACAGCCTTTAACTCTGCATTTTCTAAGTCTGCATTTCTGTATTTTCTATTTCAACTGTATATTTATTTCTTGACCAGCAGATAAAGTGGCTCCCGCCTACATATTCATCATTAAGAGTCATTTTAATATCTGGTCTATCAATTGAGTTTAGATTCCAGCTTTCCTCGAAATCACTCGCTAAAGCAGGTAATCTCATAATAAGAACTTTTATTGTTAATAGTATTCCCATCAACATTTTCATAACTTAGATCAACTAAATTGTTGAATTCATTACCAATAACATTATCAGCATCATCTTTAATATATGCTGTATACTCAATTATTATATAATCATTAGTGTCATCACGTTATCAGCTTGATTATTAATTTGATCAATAGTCCATGTTAATGAATTCATCACAGAATCCCATTTCTGGATATATTGTATTTAAAAGAGTTGTATTTGAATTAGCTTTCATTGTTTTTGAAACAACAAACTGCATACCTGCTGGTAGATCATTATTAACCACAATATTTTTAGTAATACCTTCATTTAATGATAATATGATTTGATAAGTTATTTCTTCACCAATAGAATATGAACTACCACTATCTTCAGTTCCTATATTGATAGCTGTTCCATCTTTCAATGTTAAAGCAGAATTACTGTCAGCATAATAGTCATTGTATGAAAAATCATTCTGAACCATCTCTTTCTTCGCTATAATCTCCAGCCAATGAAGTCCAACTAAGCTTTACAGTTTCATCAAAGATTTGAGAAGGTTCAACATCATTGTCTACTTTTAATTGATAGTTAATATTATATTTTGTAGTCAAATCATAGTTAGTTACTAATTCAGAGATATTCCAACTTAATTCCTTTCAATCCGAATCATAATTTCCATTTTGATTTGCACTACCGCTAACATATGTCATGCCTTCTGGTACAGTATCTGTTATTAATATATCATATGCACTTATATCATGGGAGAACTTCTATCAGAATGCCATATTTCTAATTTATAATTTACTGTATCTCCTCCATCATAAATTCCAGCAGTATAAGATTTATTAATCTCAATCTCTGGTTCTTTTAGAGTAAAATTAACACCTTCACTGTTAGTTTTTTTATTGACAGTAACGGCTGTATCATATTCTATTCTCTGCATTAATTACTCTATTATCTCCTGCATTATTATCTTCACTATTAACTACCTGTACCTTAAATTCAACTTTAATCGTATTACTGTTAGATTCATTAGTTACTTGTTCCAAAATTCCAAGTAATATCTCCAACAGCATCAGCACTTGGTTTAGTAACAGTAGAACTATTATCCCCTGTTCCAGCTGGTGTTATAGTCGAATCTATATATTTTACACCTGTTGGCAGGCTTGTTATTAGCTTAAATTTTCTGTCGTACCTTTAATAACTTCAAATTCTAGGCTATAATTTAGCTTTTCACCTATTGTATATTGTGGATCAGTTATCATATATTAATTAAGCTTTTAATATTCGTTATATCCTTAATTAAATGCAGTACTACTAAAAGCAAACGATTCATTACTAGAATATTCCCTTTTCTTGATCATTAATTCCATTTGTACTTGACCATTCCAAATTAGTTTCACTGCTTATTGTTTCTTCTGGCATTATATCTGTATCAAAGGTTCCCTTAACAGTAAAACTATATGTGGAGCCATCTGGTAGGTCAATATTACTCCATTCCAATTTTGTATCTTCATTTAAATCTATACTTTCAGCAGGTACACCAGGGTCATAAGATTCAGCTTCATAACCTGTATAGCTTACTTTTTCAATATATCTGTAAGAGTTATATCATACGCATCTGCAGTATACTGTTATCAGTATGAGCTATCTCTATTGTATAACTTATTTCATCTCCTGCTTACATATGGTCCAGTTGTATTAAGTGTTTTTGTAATCTCAATCTCTGGTTCTTTTAAAGTAATTGATGTTGAATTTGTATTTAAAGTTAAACTATTATTATAGTTTACCGAAGCAACACTTAGAAATGTATCACCAGATTGATTAGTAGTTTCATCCTTAATAAATGCTTTATATTCAAGTACAAGATTATCTACACTATTATCACTGCTGTTATTTTGAACACTACTTAAATTCCAACTTAATGTCCCGTTATCACCAAATGAAGGCTGAGAATCAACAGTATAATTAATATCAGAATTATTATCAGCATTTATCTGAAAACTATCTAATGCAATACCTGATGCTAAGGCTTCTGTAATTGTTAAATCTCCTAAATTACCTGATTTTAGTGGAATATTTATTCTATTAGTAATCTTTTCACCAATTACAACAGAATTACTGTCAATTGTTTTATTTGGTGGGCCTGCAATAGTAATAATTTTTGAATTTGAGTCAGATTCTCCATTATTATTTCCTATAGATACTGACATTATTTTTTCTCCACAATAGGATTACTTGAAATATTTTTATATTTAATTCTTCTGGCAATACTTTCAAGAACTTCTTTACCTAAAGTTAAAGAAGCAGATTGAACTTCAACATTGTCAATTTTTAAAGATCCACCTAACATAACGACCTCCAGTCACATCAAAAGATCCAGCAACAAATACAAAGCTGTATTCTCCACCTTCGCCAGTATCCCGATCGTTACAGTTGCTCTCCCAGATGCACTGGCAGAAGAAGTTGCTCCTGTTTTGTCTAATATTGTTATTGTACTACCAGAATTTACATCTAATAAATAACCAAAAGCATCATAAGCATCTCCACCACTAACTGTTCTTCCCAATCAAAAGATACTTTATCACCAGGTTTTAAATTAACAGTACTGTCACTATATACTGCAGGTCCTCTAATAACTCCATATCCATAACCAGAGTTTAAAGATGCTGCACCAGTATTTAATTTTAGTTTGTCATCATTATCTACTACATGTCCAGACCTATTAAATGTCCCTCCTAAAACATCATCACCATCATTATTATCGGAAGGATAAGCTTATATCAGTTGGTGTAGCCCAACCATTAATTGTTGTATCGTTTCGATCAAAACTTATTCTTTGATTTACAATTGTCCAGTTAGTAATAATATCAAAAGTAGTACCTGGAGTATATAAAGAAAAGTCACCATTAGGAAATTGTTTCTTAAAATCCAATCTCAATATTCCATTTTCACCATTATTTGTTTGATCAATATTACCAATTATCTCATAATTTCCTCCAGTACCTCTATATACTAAACCTAAATCATCAATTGAAATCATATCATTTGTCGTTGAAATACTTGAATCTCTATCTATTTTAAATTTATCACTAGTATTACGATCATTATCATTAATTATAAACTCTAAATAACCATTATTATAATTATCACTGCTAAATGTTATATCTTCATCAACAATTTCAGCAGGCATTTTAGCTTGAAATGAATTACCATTAAAATTACTAATTGTTGGTGCAGCAATAACTGCATATGAAAATACAAATATTAAATAAAACATTATAAAAAAACTTATTATAGTTAACGTTATTTTATTTAAACTAAAATTTATAGAAATTGGACTTTTTATAATCATCTTGACTGAACTCCCTTCATTTACATATAGATTTTATTTGAAAGAGTTAATATTATTTCTTACCATACTTTTATTATATTAAAAAACCAGCCTTTAGACTTATAATTTTAAATCAGTTAGATCATCATTAAAATCAGTGAAAATTATATCCAATCCCTAATTTAATATTAATTTTCAAATCTTTTGTACAATCCAATTAAAAAACCTTCTTTTCTATCTTGAGTTAGATTATTATCTAGTATTCTATATTCTCTGTATATATATTAATGTTTTTATTAAATTTATAATTCAAACTATTAACCCAAAGATATGTTTCATTTGCTGTCCAGTCTCTGTTTAAAGAATTTAATTGTACTTCACTCCTTTTTATAAGCTAATTTTTCTCCTAATTGCCATCTATTATTCAAATCATATATTGTATCAATTGAGAAAATCTGAGCCCTTTCTGCAGGATAGATATTAAATACATTCTACGGCCGATTTTAAAATAATTATCCTTTTTTATATAGCTATATTTACCAATTAAATTAAGACGGTCATTGTTAATTGGCCTATATGCAAAACCAATAGTAGAATCTAGGTATTCAGTTGTTTCACTTTCTTCTTCTTTGTAATATTCTAATTCTGAGTGAAAACTAAATTCATCATTATATTTCCAGCGTAGTTCTAGAATTAATAACTATCTGTATTAAATCACTAACTTTTACATCTTTTCTATATTCTAGTCGACTTTTAGTCTTTAAGTTTTTTTTATTATAACTTACTCCTAAACCAATAATTTCTCTAGAAAAATCACTTTTAGACTTATCTATCACATCACTTAAGGAATAATCGAGACTGAAAATCCATTTATCTAACGGAGAAAAATCTACACCAATTACATTGCTTTTTTTAGTCTGGTTGCTATTTTCATCTATTCTATATTCACCAAATATTGTTGTCTCTTTATTAATTTTGGAATTAGTACCAAAGGAAGTCTTGAACTCCATAATCATCACCAAAATTCTTTACCTGGTTGGTATAAAATTCACTTCTTTCATTAATACGATAAGAAATTCCAAATAGTAAACTTTCTTTATCCCCAATTTGCCCTTCGGTATTAAATTTCCATTTATTCTTGCTAAGTTTCACCACCAATAGTAGTTACATTATTATCTTTTGCATTATCATTTCTTAAAAGAGTAAGTTGTTGGGAAGCATATATTCTCTTTTCTTCTAGACAATCTATAATTAACTCCTATAGTCCCCAATAAGTTACTTTCATTTTGCTTTTTGATTCTTTTCTATTTTAAAATTCATACCCATATCTAAATATAGCTTTTCATTTAACTTATTTTTAAGTTCTATTTCAAATAAATCAAAATCATTTGCTTTTTCGCGATGCAAATCAAAACTGATTCTGTTTTCTAAACTTTCATTTTTACTTGTTATTATAAATCCTCCAGCTTTAATATCATTTTCTATATAACTACTACCACTGAACAAAGCCCTGATCTTTTTTAAGATAATATGTTTCAAAAAAAGCATTTTCAGAATCTAAACGTTGTTGTTTGTAATCAATTTTAGTGCATCAGCGTGTTTTGTTTTACCCAAACTTATCTCTTGATAATTTATGCCACCATCATTAGAAAAATATTTGTCTGAGAGAAAGTTTTCTGACTGTGCCCATTCTATATCCAAATTACCTTCTTCAAATCTATTATACTCTAAATTAAGTGCTTTAATTCATATACTTTTCCACTATCATTTTTATCTTCTATATAATTAAATATTAAACTAAGGTCTTTATTAAATTGATAAGAACTTTCCAATCCAAAACTATCAAAATCATTTCTCTGATAATTATAATCATATTCATAATCAGCAATTAAATAATATTTATCTTCTCCATCACTATTAATCTATTAAACCATTACCTTTAGAAGCTAATTTATTCTGATAATCATTCTTCCCTGCAAATAATTAATATCATAATCAATACCTGGTGATAATAAGCAACTCTCTATTACTCTGCCTGTATTAACATTTCTCAATTCTAATTTTATGTTCTCACTACCAAGAATTAAATCATCATGTGTTAAGATAATATAAAATACCTCCTGTTACCTCAAGTTCATCCTGAGAATGAAAACTAAAAGGCTGATATAGATATGTATCAAAAGAAAATTTATTATCATAATCCACATTTGTTCCGTATAGATTTCGCCTAAAATCTACCAATTCATTTTTATGATAGTTTATTTGGTAATTACCCCAAATTATATCTAATTGATCAGAATTTAAAGTAACATATAATTTGCCCGCTGAGTTTATTTCTGAACTAATAGTTGAACTATCACCATAGACTGGATAATATTTTTTTGCATCTATTTTGTCAAACGGTGTATGTAATTTTCTTTCATCTAAATTTTTAAATATCTTATCCAAACTCTCTTCTTCGGTATCCATCCAAAAAGTAAGTAAATACTTTCCCTTAATTTTGCCTTTTAGAATAATGATACCCTCCCAAAATTTACTTTTTTCTGATAATTATCAGTTTTTTCAATAATTTCCAGATTGCCATTCAAATTATTCTCTCCATAATAAAGTTCAATAAAACCCACAAAAACTTCTTCATCAAAATTATTTAATATATTATTAGAAGCAAATTTAGCTTCCATATTTTCACTAAAATAAAACATTGACGTAAGTAATAAAATTAATAGAGTCGCATAAATTAAGTGTTTTTTAAAGTTATTCAATAGAATTACTCCTTTTGAAATTGATTTAATATTTGCTAAAGAAATATTTTACAAAACACTCCTCCCCTAAATTTACTAAAACTAAATTAATAACAAGTCTGAATATAACAAAATTTGGGCATTATATTTTAAATAGATCCTAAATAAACTATTCCAATTCATTTTTTTAGTTATATATATTTAAAATATAATGTAAAATCAATAATCATACCTATATCATGAACCGTGCCTGATCAGTTTGAGCCCATAATATCTTATTTGACAAATTAATTTTTTTCTATGCTTTATACAAATGACTATATTTTTATATAGAATAATACCACAGCATAATCACTGTGGTATTATAATATCAAGACAAATCTGACAATCATAGAATTAAACCTTAGATTCAGATCTTTGTGCTATAATCTTTCGATATATATTACCATTGGAAAAAAATTTTATTATATAGTTATTATTTCTCTCTTAATCAAAATTAACCTTCTTATTTATTTATAAATATTTGTTATACTAATAAATATTTAATAATAATGGGCGTAGAAAAATTATAATATTGTCAGCAAAGATAACTACATAAAGTTATGGATAAAACAAGTTTTGAAATGCAAATTATTATATATGTATCTAAGTGATAAAAACTGTATTATATAACTAAAATAAAAAGCCTCTAAACAGAGAAGCAAACTTTCTCTCCCTATCCGAATGTTTATATTATTTAATAAAGTATTTTACTAACCACTTATAATTCAATTTCGATGCTCTTTATCTAATTACGATAATTATGAGAACAAAATATATCACATATATTGATAAGATAATCATATAAAAAAAACAAAGCATAGGACTTACCTTAAAAACGGTAATAATCCTTTGCTTTGCTTTCTAATATATGGAAAACTTTTATTCAATTATTGACACTTAGTTAACTGCTCCATTATTTTTTATGACAGCATCCATAATACCTTATCAAAGTTTTATGGAGGCGGCAGACGGATTTGAACCGTCGCTGAAGGATTTGCAGTCCTCTGCCTTACCACTTGGCTATGCCGCCATAATGGAGCGGAAAACGGGATTCGAACCCGCGACCTTCTTTAAGATAAGCTCAATATTTTCTTAAATACACCAAACTATAGTTTGATAAAAGTTTATACACTTCCCAGATTAATCAGTGATGAATATTGGATTATTTCAAATCTGACCAAAGGATCATCCTATTCTAATTCAAATTATATCATTGTTGTTATTTTCATTCAAAGAATATAATAAACTTTACTCATTTATAAAATGTAGCAAATTCATACAAATCAAATTTTTTCATTTTTAACTATTCATAAATTGATACTTTTCTTATAAAAAACAAGGTATTGTCTGAAAATATTCAAATAAGTAATAATATTTTTGTATAATAAGCTAACTTAAATAATTTTTTAATTTTAAACTTAAGTGTTATTCTTTAAAACTCATCCACTACAAAAGAATTGATTAAGAGTCAGTTGCTCTGCCAATTGAGCTAATGGTCTACTTAAAATAAATCCGCATCTATTTCTAAATTATATTTATGTTTAAAATTAAAATGGGGTGGGTAATGGGGCTTGAACCCACGGCCTTAGGAGCCACAATCCTTTTAAATCTCCTATTTTTCCTGTAAAAATGATTACTTTTCTGGTTAGATAATGGTTCACATTGGAAGTACACTTTACCCCTTGAGCAACTGATCTTTTATTTTGTTAAGCAACTGATTTTAATTATATGTTCTCATAAAAACATTTTAAAATACCAGTATTATTCAAAAATAACATGACCTAATCCCACATATTTATCGAAAGTTTATCTGGTTTCATTATCTCACCACAAATAGGACATATAACATGTTAATTCCATCTTCTAATATTATGTACCTTATTTTTTGGAAAAAGTAATTCTCGTTATTTATCCTCAGCATGATATTTTGTTACAATATCATATTTTTTATTGCAATCTTCACATAATATAGTAGCGGTTTGATATATTTTATCCATATCACGTGAATGTCAAATAATTATGGAGAATAGATATTCAACAATATTCATAGTCATTAAATGAAAAACAGTAAACAAACTATGAATTACCTTACCTAAAACTTTAAGAGCCCTTAAAACAATATATTATTTCATTACATATTATTATAAGGCTTATAATTTTCATATTCCTGGGGAGGATCTACTAATACTTCTTCTTCTATTAATACCTGCGGATCTTCAGGATTATCATATATCTTTATAATTTCATCTAAATCAGCTCGATCAGAAATAAAAACGTCTGTATCATGATTGTGACTTGCTATACTAGAACCCATTACTGGAAATCTATCCATAGGTACTAATACCATAAAAGCCATATTTTCATTATAATATCTCCAAAAATCAACATAAGGCTTGAAATTAGGTTCTCCATTTTCATTATTTGCTATCTCATGTATGCAACCAGCTATATGGCCCCTTTTATATGTATCGCCATTCTCTGGAGAAAATCAGCATCCCTATCATGAATATATCCTAATGCGTCAAATATATAGTATTTATCATTATGTTTAATATAATTTATAATATGTCCACCTCTTTTATCTCCAATAATGAAACTTCTATGATACCAGGCTCCCCCAATTTCTTCATAATCATCTTTCAAAAGATAATTAATAACATTGGTTATACCAACACAGTTAGCTTTATTTTCTTTTATTGAATACTCAGCTGGTGCAGGAAATTGCCAACTTATATCTTTACTTTTATTTCTTATTTTAATATTTCCAGAAGCTATTTCCATCTTAGATATTTGTAATATAAGCTAATGCTTCATATAATACGTCAATTTCCTCTTGTAATTCTTTGGGTTTACCTTTTAATTCTTCTAATTCTTCTAAAGTAGTATCAGGCATGCCTAATTTATTTGAAGGGACCCAATACATTTCACCAGTTTTAGGACGAATATCAGATACATTTACTCTGTAATCAGCATTAACTCTTAATTGTCTAGTATTGAATGAAGATTTATATTCATTATATTCATTAGAAGATTTATATTCATCTATTATTTTTTAGTATTCAATTCTTCAATATTATTTTGATCTAAAAATTGGTTTATATAATCTGAAGAAACTCCATTACTTTTAAGAACTTCAATTTTATTAACAGTCACTATAAAAATTTCTATCTTCTTATTTTCAAGGATCTCTAATAATAGTTTCTGAATCTATATTTGCATTTAGTTGTTTATTTAATTTCATTTGTAAATCCTTTATCTCTTGACTTGATAAATCGGAATTAATTACTAATTCCTGAGCTGCTTTACTAATAAGAGTGCTCTCTGAAGCTAAAACATTAAAATTAAAACCTAATAAAACTACAAATAATAATAAAATAATAATGCTTTTTTTCATTTTATATATTACCACCTTTATTTGTTTTATTACATACAATGTTCTTTATTTTTACTCCTCTACAATAGTCTTTCCCAATAGATTTCTATTGTGCATTAGTATAAAATAATACATTAGTTTTTGCTAATAAATCACCGTTCAAATTAACATTTTGAAATATAAGGTATGATAACCCCTTAATCTTGGGTGTGGTATACTATATCTTTATAAACACAAGATAAATTATTAATTAACACTAAATTATTTTTATAATTAAAAATTTTAATTTTCATATGCTTGCTCAAAAATATCAATAAGTAATTCTTTATGATTTTCTAAATCTTCTTCAAATAACTGTAATCTGTATCTATCTCTTTTTCTATCATAATCGAGCATATCTATTTCAGCTTGTTCAATTCTTTCATCAATTTCTTCAGGCCTTTGGTAATGTAATAATATCCCTCTTGTCACCAAAGAAAAGACTCATTGCTTGGCTCAACAACATGGTTAAGATTCTAATTCCACCTACTATCTTTTGAATTTGCGAGACACAATAACAGCGTGGGACTAAATGTTTTAATTCTTATGAACTATTAATAATTAGATATTATATAAAACTATTAAAATATTAATTTAATTTTTCTACTTCAATATAACTCTTAAACTGAACCAAAGATCCATCTGCACGACTTTTTAAAGGAAGATGAAACGCAATATCTTTGGTTTCAAATTCAGCATTCTTTAATTCAAATTCATTCCCTTTAGATAATATTATTATATTTTCTTCTATTTTACCAAACCAATCTCCTCTAACAATGTCAATCTGTACCCAACCATAATCCTGTAGATAAATTTCTGCTATAAGATGTCCCCAAAATGTATCACTATGTGAACCTGATTTAAATTGATTATCATCAGGATGGTGTATTAAAGAAACATTACGAGCAGGTATACCAGAAGCTCTGCTTAAAGCCACAAATATATTAACAAAAGCACCACAGTGTCCCTTTTGATATTCTGAAACACTTAATGCATCAGGTAAATCATAAGGAACATTTCCGTCACTTTCTATGTTTGTTGAAGTCCATTTAAGAATTTTTCTTGCTTTTTGAACTGGATCTAAAGTATCTCCCACAATTTCATTAGCCTTCTCTATTATTTCAGGAGCATCAGACTGAGTTTTATTTCTGGATGAAGTATACTTTTTATAAATTTCAGAAGTTTCATCATAATTAATATCATAATCTTCTTTTGAAATATCGTGATTTATATTGCTAATAGTTATTTCAAATTCAATTTTATATTCATTCTTCTCATCACTATTATTTTTCCAATAAGCTATTTTATTACCATGTTCGTCAGTATATAGTTCTGTTGGTTCTGGCTCAATATTCAATATTTCAATTTCATTAGTACCATGGTTATCCCAGTTCTTAGGAATAGGCATCCAAACTTTTTCTGTAGAGGTCTTTTCAGTATAATATTCAATTCTATATTTATTAAAAATTTTAAATGAATTATTATTTTTATAGATTGTAAGATTTCTTCAAGAGGTTGATTGCTATCTATAGCCAAATTTATGTTTTTAATATTTCTATTTAAATCATCAAAATCATATTCTTCTATCCACTCAATAATTAGATCATAATCGACTCCACCTTCAATCACTTGAATGATTTCATAGTTAAGATCATCAATTTCATTTGTTGATACATTATAACTTTCTCTCAGTTGATTATAAATCTCAACTTTATCCATTGAATCTAAATCATTTGCATATGAGCTTGGGACTAAAATTAAAAACAATAAAAAAGAAATAGTAAGTATCTTTAAAATTTTTTCCATTTAGAATTCCCCTTTCCCGCTTTTAATTAAATATTTATTTTGTAGTTATTGGAAAATATAAATATCCTATAAAATATTATAAATTAATCATATTATCATCTATTCTACTTCATCACCCATCTTTTCGTAACATTCTTAACAGATAGTTATATTTTGATATTTAAAGTTGTTATCTATAGATCCACAAAACATACACCCTGGATCATATTCTTTAAAACTATATTTCCACCATCCATAAAAAACTTATAAAATTCTTTTGTGCCTCCTTCATCATTTCTAAGTTCTTTTGGAATTACTAGCCTACCTAGATCATCAACTTTTTTGACTATTCCTGTAACTTCTCATTACAACCACTCCTATTATTTATTATATTTTCTAACTCTCCTATAATTATACTATTTTTTGGTAAATATTACTATATTTAAAACTAATTATATTACCGTTTTAGAAGTGGTCGCTTTGTAATAATTTATATACAATTAAAACACATTTATCTATATTTTTACTAACAATATAACAAGTCAAGATAAAATAACACAAAATACGACAATTTAGAATAAAAAAATTAAAATCCTTGCGGTACTAAACCTAATCTGTTAATAGACTCATTAACTAATGAAAGGGCTTCGTGATTATCCATAACTTATTTATAATCCCAATACCTTAATTTGTTCTGCAAGGCTGGTACCTGAAAAGCATGTTTTTTTATCTTTTCAAGCTGTTCTTCATCTGATACAGCCACTGCTCCTTGTACTGCTGGATTATTCATTGCTTTTAGCAAATTTAAAATCATCTAGGCTATAAGCTTTAGCCCTCTTTTTTAGGTTTTCATTGCTTTTTAATTTACTGCTCACCTGTTCTAAAGCTACCTTGGCAAATTCTGATAAATCAGTTTGAAACCTCTCATTTAATTTTTTAATAATAACACTAAGATGTTCTTTTTCTTCTGTTTTATATCCTCCACGCTCTACCCTTATTTTTAAATCAGGACCATCACCTCTCCAATTATACAATCTGATAAGTCTCCACTTGTGGCCATTACCTTCTGATATTAAAGCAATTCGTGCGTCTTTACATTCATTGAGTATTTGAGGATTACTTATATACAAGTCACCTATTCAATAGGTTCTAAATAAGTATCTGCAGGTAAATTATAAAATTCTTCTAAATCGGAATCAATCTCAACTTTATATCTCACCGATTGGTAAAAAGATGCTTCATTATCATATGGAAAAATATATATTCCATAATATTTATCCATGTTATCCATAGCATACATTATTATTCTGTATACTCCCTGGGCTACATCTGTTTCTCTTAATTTTATATTATCTACTCCAGTTTCTTCTGGAATTAGTTCAAAAGAAAACCCAGACCTAAATATAAAATCTACAAACTGGGTTTCACAACAAAAACCTTCTTCAGTAACAAACACAATTTCCTGTGGACCCCCTCGATCAACTTCATAAATTTTCTTATGTTGATCTGGTAAATTGGGATCCTGGGCCCAATAAACCCCTTTTATATTTATTTCATCAAACTGTTCAAAATCAACAGCAAAATCATCTTCCTTATATTGATGGGTATCTATATCCATTACCACTTCATCTCCTAAATTAGCTTTAAAAAATTTCAACCTATCAACTAACATTTCATGTCTCATTCCATGTGAAGTGGCATTATATATAACTGTTTGAACAGGAATATCATGATTAGCATATTCTTGTTCAACATTCTTCCAACGAGTTTTTAATCCAGTACCAAAAACATTTCTAACTGCTTTTCTTTGATCTGGTTCCCTAAGACTACCAGCAAATTCATGCTTTGAAATCGGCTGCGCTGTGTGAACTGTCGCTGATCGGGATCATCTGCGCCCCTGTTGGTCG
>JAXHLT010000004.1:0-137202 GCA_034521955.1 Halanaerobiales bacterium
TTGAGTTGGAAGCTGAAACAGTTTCCTTTCTCGTGTCAGAATATTTTAATATAGATAATCCTTCCGAAAGGTATCTAGCACTCTATAAAAAGAGTTATGATTTGAGGGAGAGTTTTAAGAGGATCAATCGGGTGAGTAGAAACATTATCAACGGAATTTTGGATCAGATATAATGATGTCTATATATAATCTAAATATGTGAATAACCAACGATTATGCTGATGATTACAATCTGAGTAGTGATGAATTAAAAATACTGTGTATAATCAACCATTTTGGCTATTATAGTGGCATATACACAAAAGGGGGATTTTAAAGTGGCAAAAAGAAAAATACCGGATGTGTTGTCTAAAGAGGAGCAGAAAAAGTTATTGGATGTCTTTAATACCCGTTATATTTCTTCACACAGGAATAAGGTAATGATTAAGTTGATGTTAAATTCTGGCCTCCGGCTATCGGAGCTTATCAATCTAGCCTGGAAGGAGGTTAATTTACAGACCGGTAGACTTAAGGTTGTCAGTGGTAAAGGAAATAAGGATCGCATATTGTGGATTAATGAAGACACTCTGAGTTGTTTAATAGAATGAAAAGATAGTTAGGAAATACAATTTTTTAATAAAATTATTGTTTCGCGGGGGAACTTTAAATAAAAAAGATAAACAGCCGTAGCCCAAATTGATTTAGGGCTTTAGCTGTTTAGTTAAGTCTGTTTTTTACTGCTTAATTTCTAGATTGCTATTTATTTTAGAACAAGGATTTTCAACAGTTATTCTGTTATCAAAATACCTATATAATCAGATGTTATTTCTGTTTCTCCTGCGATGTTATTTAGTAAAACTTGTGAATCAAGATTATAAGCTTCTCCATCTTTATTACCAGCTATACTAAATTGTAATACATTTTGTTGATTGTCTTTTTTTATTAAATTAAAGGCTAAATCAGTTATTGTAGATTCAGTCCATCTTTTTTCTCCAGAACTGTCTAAATATTTTACGGTATCATTACTCTGATCTAACATTATACATATTTCATTGGAAGCAAAAGAAGCTGGTTCACTATCAATTAGACTAATACTCTTAGCATATTCTGTGTAAGTAATAATCATAGTTGAAGTAAATCTTAAATCCTCTTGAATATTTACATGATTTAGATCTTGTTTAAAAAAATTAAAGCCATTAATTAATGGGGTACCTAAGAATGTTGTTATAATACCAATTACAGCTATAACTAAAATTAGTTCAATTAGTGTAAATCCATCTTCATTGTTTTTTAAAACTTTAATAGTCCCCACCTCCTTAAAAATCTAATTATTTAACTATCTCCCATTACATAATAATATAAAGAAACACTTTTATCTCCTTGTCTAGTAAAGTAATTTCTAGTTACAGATTCATCATACACATCTATAGAAGATGTCTGGTGACTTCCTGAGCCATCATTTTTATTAAATGTGATTTCATCTACTGAAGTTAAATCATCTTTATCTGGTGAAACAATTTTATCTATTATATCATTTTGTAACGAGTATAAAGATTCAGCCTTGTTTCCATTGTTCATTATAACCGTATGTGCATATTCAAAGAGCGGAAATAAGCCTAATACTACAATTGTTAATATAGTTATGGCTAAAAGTAACTCAATTAAAGTAAATCCATCTTTTGATCTAATCATTTAAATCACCCACATTTTTTGCCCACTCACCTTTTATAAAAGTAAGATCTGAAAATGAAATTGGAAATAAGCCTTCATCATTTATCGGAGAGTAAGTAAAAGAAGGATTACCAGCTCCATCTTCTATAATAAAACTATCTGCAACAAGGGAACCTTCAATTGTTACATTATCTTCAATTATTATAGTTTTATTTGGAGCATATAATCCACCTCTAAAAGTTGTCCCCGTTTCCAATCTAATTTCAGAACTGTCAGCAGAATCTCCATATACAATAATAATTAATTGTCCTGGTTCCGCATTATTTGTAACAGCTAGTGTTTCACCCTTCAATTCCTCAGTGTATATTATAGCTCTCGCATCATCTGTAAAAGAAGTAGTTGTAGATATATCTATTGTACCTCCATCTTCATTTTTTAATTTATAAGTAGATAGAATAACATCATCATTTCCAAGTATAAATTGAATTATAGATGAACTACCTTCAATTTTAACTTCATCGTAATGAATACTGCTATTAATACTTTCAGTTCCATCTTCTACTTTTAGTAGAGTTCCACCATCAGTTATACCACTAGGTGCAGTAGGAATAGACAAATGTTTATCCACATTAAAATTTATTTCTCCATTTAAATATTGATCCATATCCCAATTAGACAATGTCTAAATAATGATGAATCTCCCTTTAAGCTAATATCTCCATCTATTTGTGCTGTTCCATCTATTGTTATATTATTAGCTGCAAAAATTGCATCTTCAAATAGAGAACCTATATTTGAATTTAGTCTAAAGCAACCTTTCTTGTATAATCACCTATTGTCCCTTCCGATTCTATCAAGAGAGTATTTTCATCTTTAGTGATTACAGCCTGAAAAGTACCTTCACCTAAATTCACTTCGTCTGTGTCGTAGTATCTACAACATTTTCAGTATCTATTTTATTGTTTATTATACTATCAGCTACTAATTCTGCTCCAGATCTTGCAATATAATATGCTTGTAGCCGTTTTTTTTCTGTCTCCACTCTTTTAAATTCCCCCAAAACTACATTTAATAAAACTGAACCAAGGGCAAATAAAATCACCATCGTAAAAATAACAGTTATTAAAGCATATCCCTGTTCATTCTTGAATCTTTTTATTGGAGCCACCTCCTTACATATAGAACGTAACTATGTAAATAATTGACTTCTTATATTTATTATAAAATTATGAATTGATACATGTATAGCACCTTATATCTTTATAATTAGACATAATTATCAATTAACCTTTTTTTAAAAATTTGATTTGACAGTATTATAAATAAATAGATAATGTAATATTTTAGTGAGAAGGCGGGAAATAATGTATAAATATAGAAGGGAGGTCTAGAATACCTAAACCGAAAGAGCCGAGGCTACGCATTTATTTTCACCTGAAGAATATAAAAAAATAACATTATTTATAAAAGGGAAATAACATATTTAATAGAATAATGATTTAATACAAGACATTCCGTTAGTGAGAGGCGAATGTTTATATAATAAATAATTCTAAGTATTGGGTAATAATATCGCATAGAAGAGGTTTTTTTGCTAAAATTTATTGGTTTTTAAGCTAAACAATCTTGGTGTGTAAAATGAAATATTGGGTCATATTTTAAGCAATTCGGTGGATCATAAAAACCCTACAATTCCTGTTATTTCAATCATTGCTCAGCCCGTAAGGGCGGGCCTGAAAGGCGAATCTGGTAGAGCACAAGACTCCAAATCTTGGTGTTGGGGGTTCAAGTCCTCCTGCCCGTGCCATTTTTATGTCTAAAATAAAAGAATCATCACATTTAATGTGATGATCAATAAAAATATTATTTATTTAAAGTTGTAAATTAGTAAGATGTGGTAAGTGGAAATATTGCATTAAATTATTTCTTTTTTAATAATGTATTAAGCCAATATTCATTTTTTCTATTTTTTCTTAGATCTTCAGTTTTCCATAATTGAATTATTGATAAGTTTCCAATTTTATTAATAAGATTTTTAAAAGATTCTTCATCATAATAATTAAATAATCTGCCATTTTTATAAACCTCTTTATTTCCATACTTAAAAGAAGAATATAAAACACCATTCATTTTTAATGCTTTAGAAAAATTATATAAAATATCTTTCATGTTTTCTCTTTTGACATGCAATAAAGAAGCGCAAGCCCAAAGGCCATCAAATTTATTCTTATAATCTATATCTTCAAATTTCATACATTTTACTTCTTGACCAATTAATTTGGAACTTAATTTTGATAAGTTTTTTGAACCATCAATAGCAGTTACTTCATATCCTTGTTTTAAAAAATACAAACTGTCTCTACCTGATCCACATCCAGCATCTAAGATATGTCCATTTTCTTTAATATGTTTTATAAACTCTTTATATAAAGGACTCATATCCACATCTACAGTATTTTCATAATATTTTTCAGCATTTTTATTATAGTATTCAATAGTATCCACCTTATATAACTCCTTCCATTATTTGAATGATTTTATTAAAATCTTCTTTCAAAATATCTGTTTTTTCTATAATTTAAAATATCAATATAATGATTACATAATTCTTCACTAATAAAAGATTCAATTTTCGGATGAAGTCTAAATTTATTATTGATTTCATCATGGATAAAGAATTTACTTTTTGATAAAAACTTAATTGGATTTTTCAATACTTCTTTTATATATTTTTTCTTATCCAATTTTTCCAATTTCTATGTTTTTTATTATTAAAATCCTTTTGGTGTAATTTATTATATTTATAAAAGTTCATATATGTTTCTCCCACTTCTTTTACATCTACGGTCATTTTTAATTTATTATCTTTTATTAAAGAAAGTAAAACAGGAATTTTATATGCTTTACTCATTCTGGTGTTTTCAAGTTCAATTAAGAAATCTTCGATTATAGTATCCAACCATTTCTTTTCTATATTATTTAACTCATTTATGCTATTTAAGTATCTTAGATATCCCTTTTTATTTGTATATCTTCCCTTTAAATATTCTTTAATATCTATATCTACACCATCATAAATATCTTTTCTCAAAGGTCTTTTACCTAAATAGTTTTTTAATCTAAAATATTCTTCTTCCATTCTTTTTATAAGAGGATCACTTTTTGCCATTTCTTTAAATAGGTCAATAGTTTTAAAGTCAAAATTAATATGACAGTTTTCAGGAAAATCAAATTCATCAATTTTAGCTAGGTCTTTATTTGATTTTTTCATAGGATTTTCTCCAGATAATAAATAAGGGATATAATGAGCTCTTTTATAATTACCAATAAAGTCTAGAACTTTTAGGTAATCTTTATTCTCACTTTTTCTTAAACCTCTACCTAATTGTTGTAAAAATACTGTGTAAGATTCTGTTGGGCGTAAAAATAAGACGGTATTTAAGCTTGGTATATCAACACCTTCATTAAAAATATCAACAGCAAAAATAACATTAATATTGCCATCTTCAAGGTTTTGAATTGCTTTATTTCTTTCCATGAAGAAATTTTCTTTATTTGATGCGCTATGTACACATACAGCTTTAATATTATTTTCATTAAATTTTTTTGCCATATATTTAGCGTGTTGGATAGATGCGCAAAATCCTAAAGTTTTTTTATCAGCCAGATTTTTATAATGTTTTAATATTAAATTTGTTCTTTTATGTGTATTCAATTGTTTTAAGATCTTTTGTACTATATTTACCATTAGAATAATTTATCTCATCATAATTGACATTATCATCATAAATTCCATAATATTTAAAGGGCACTAATAAATCTCTATTAATGGCATCTTTCATATTAATTTCATAAATGACATTATCATTACAAATTTCATAAATATCTTTGTTATCCATTCTATAAGGTGTAGCTGTAAGACCTAACAAAAAATCAGGTTCAAAGTATTCAATTACATTTGTATAACTCTCAGCAGCAGCATGATGAAATTCATCAACTATTATATAATCAAAAGTATTAGGATTAAAGTATCTATTAAGATATTTCTTTTTTCTTAATGTTTGAACACTTGCGAAAATAATATCCTTGTTGTTCTCCTTCATTTCACCTTTGAAAAACCCGGTTTTAATATTAGAATTAATATTTTTAAAAGTTTTATTAGCTTGATTAAGGATTTCTTCTCTGTGCGCCAAAAATAAAATTTTGTTAAATTGCATAGAATCGAAAGCTGCAATATATGTCTTTCCTATTCCTGTAGCTCCAATGACCATACCTCTATCAATACCTTCTTTTCTGGCTAAATTTAATTCATATAAGGCTTCAATTTGAGGACCTCTAGGTTCGGGTTTACTATTTTGTTCTAACCGGTTTATCAGGAACAACTTTCATCGATTGTGGTTTTTTCCATGATTGAGTATATTTTTTTAATTCTTTATTATCTATAATTGTTGTTTCTTCTTTATAAATTTTGTCAAATTCTTTTTCGAATTCATGATATGCTTTTTGGTCATTTTTATTAAATAATTCATAATTCCATTCAATACACTTGAAGTGAGAGCACTGGCAGAAATATTAGAAGAACCAATAAATAAAATTTTTTTCATTTTCTTTTTTATAAAATATGCTTTAGGGTGAAAAGAAATATTCTTTTTATTATAGAATCTTAGGTCAATTAAATTTCCGTAATTCTTTTTTTAATAAATATAAGGCTGAGGGTTCAGTAATATTTAAATATTTACTGGTAATAATTATAATATTTTGTTCCTTTTAAAGCTTGTTTTTTTAAATCATTAATAATTAACTTAATTCCAGATTCTCTAAGAAAGGATACAATTATTTTGATTTCTTGAGCATTATGTATCTCTTTTTTCAATCTATTATAGAGATTCATATTTCTACCTGTTAGCGCATTAACCATTTTGTATAGCCCCCAGTATTATTACATTTATGGATTCACCTAATATCTATATTTCAATGAATATAAAAAGTTACCTTCATACAGAAATATTTAATTTACATAAATAAATTGCAAAATCCTCTAAATTATATAATTAAATGAACTTAATCATAAAAAGAAGAAGTATACCAGTAACCTCTGTTATAACGTTAAAACTAAAATTTATTAATTATTTCTTTTTGTGAAAAAGTAGCCCCCGCAAAAGTTTGACAGAAACCAAAGAATAAAAGTGATTGACAAATCTCTGTTATATTGATAAAATAAATTTCCGTTTGTTAAAAATAATATAATGGAGAGTGATATTATTAAAGAGAAATGGATTTATATGAAGGACTTTGTTGATATGCAACTTCATAAAAATAACAGCTATCTTTTCTACATTTTAGGAATTACTACAGGTATTTTGTTTATGCTAGGTTTTTTAGCTTATGAAATCACTGGTGGAATAATTGGTTTTGTATTTGGCATAGCAATATTTGAGCTATTTAAGTATTTATATGGTGATGTACCAGATATTATAGTTTCTGGTATTGATGATGAAGAACAAATAGCAAAGGCACTAACTAATTCAATTAAAAAGGCTTTAGCTGAAGCAGAAGAGGAAGATAGCAATAGTTAATAGTATCCATTTCTAACACTTAAATATAAATATGTAATTGATACCAGCTTTTTAATTAAGGCTGGTATTTTTTTATTTAATAATTGTTTATTGAAGTGAGCGGGTAATTGGTGAGGGAAAAGGTCATTGGTACTGTGAATATGTGGAAGATCCAATGACAGACGAAATAGAAGAAGTAGTATTTTCTATAGCGGATACATAAAATAGTTAATATCATGAAAAATGTAAATAACATGTTTCTTTTGTATATATTAATTTTTATCAATTAGGTTACAATAACCTGGTAGGGATTTTTTAATTGAGATCAGTAAATCATTGGTATATGATAAAAAACATAGTATATTGTATATATTAACTCTTAATCCAAACTAATGGGTTTAAAGAGTAGGATCTTCTCCCATCCTCATCATTAATTACGGTTTTTTTCTATCCTTTAGTTTTAGAATTTCTACCCAAGCACTTTAACCTTATTTGATAACAGCCAAAGAAATAGATAAAACATTTTTAGCAGAAATATGTTGGCGAAACGGACTATCTAATTCTGTACTCTTTATACGAAAATGTTCTTCAGATATCACAAAAATCTAAATTATTGTTAAATTTTCCAATTAAATGTATTAAATTAGAAATATTATTGAGATATTTTAGAGATCTTTTATGAGAGCAATTGTTATCATTAATTTACTACTTATTATAATTTGTAGAAATTATGTGGGTAACTTATGTAAACAGTGAAGGTTAATTGGTTAAATAAGTTTTCAAAACCTTTTAAAAACGGAAGGATGGGGATGGAGAAGATATTTATATTCTTAAATTTTAATCAATTCAAAATGGTTTTATCAATAATTTATTGAAGGGTTAAGCCTTCAAAAATTAAATATAAGATCTAAAGATTATATTATTGAACAAAGATCCTGAATGTAAAGAAAAATAATCTCTTGATAATAAAGGAGAAAAGGTTTATTTAAAGAACTTGAATATAGCCTGATAAAAAACGAGCTAATAAAATGATTAATTACTTAACTAAAAAAGTTTGATTATAACATTTTATACAATTTTTAAATAAATATTCTAAAATAAATTACCGTGTATGTTTAGTACATAAGTTTAAAAAATATAAAACAATTTTTTAAAATATTTATCAAAATATACAAAACAAATGATTCACCAGGGGGGAATAAAAAAATGACTAACAGTTCAAGTAATGAAGGTATGGGTGTATTAAAAGTTGCTGCAAAGTCCAGTCCAAATTCAGTAGCAGGTGCTATTGCAGGTGTTCTAAGAGAAGAAGGCTATGTTGAAGTCCAAGTAGTAGGTGCAGGGGCTTTAAATCAGGCTGTTAAGGCGATAGCAATTAGTAGAGGATATGTTGCACCAAGTGGAATCGATTTAATTTGTACACCGGCATTTTTGGACATTGAAATTAATGGTGAAGAAAGAACAGCTATTAAATTTATAATAGAACCTCTTTAAAATATTAAATATTAATCTATTTTAAAAAGTATTTTGAGTTAAATTTTCTAAAAGCGAATAAAAGATTAAGACTCTTCTCTTAGGGGAAGAGTTTTTTTATTGTCCTATATAAAAAAGAATATCTATAATAATTATTTAATTTATTAAAGAAATAAACATTACTTAAATATATTGATTCTAAAGATAATCAAATATATCTAATATAGAGCAAAGTACAGTTATATTTAACTATAATGAGTTAATAGCAAATAACATTCCCTAATCAGTTTTAATAAATACTTAAGAATGCCGATAAGATATATTAACCTGTGATTTTATAACTACCTTTCATGTTTATTAAAACATTTAATAATTTAAAAATATTAGTTTTAAAGAATTAGGGGGATGAAATTGCTGAAACTATTTAAAAACTTAAATTTAGGAATAAAGAGCAAAGAACCCACCCTTTTTTCAAATGGGTGAAATGCAATATGCTCGAGTTTTGATTTTGCTCATACCAGATGTAACATCAACAACTTACTATTAAACTTGACTTTATAACTTGCTGATAATATACTATATGTAAGAAAGGTGATGGCTATGGGCAACAAAAATAACTTGGTTCACGCACGAACTTGTGTTTATAATGTCGGATATCACATTATCTTTACAACCAAATACCGAAAAAAGTTTCAAAGACGAGATTGAATCGTAGACTTAAAGATATCTTATATCAAGTAGCCGATGATAAAGAGTTTATTATCGAAAACGATGGAAATAATGCCAGATCATGTTGATCTGTTTGCAACAGCTCACACCTAAAATTTCTCCTAGCTATATAGTCAAAATGGCTAAAGGAATTACTTGGGCGATTGCTTTTAAAAGAGTTTGATAGTTTAAAACAACAACTATATGAAGGCCACTTGTGGAACAAATCTTACTATGTTGAAACCGTTGGCAATATCTCTAAAGAGTCTGTCAAACAGTATATCGAAAATCAAAAAGACAATTAATCTTTTTAAATTGCTATAAGAATGGAGGTGTAAGATCGATGAAGCTAGCTGAAAATTTTATCTTCAAGCCAAACAAAACGCAACAGATTATACTTGGCTGTCTAGGATATGCAAAGCTGCAAGATTATATAATGTCGGCAACTATGAACGAAGAAATCACTCTAAAGACAGTGATAAAGATTTTCCTGACTGGTATAACCAAAAAAAAGAGCTAAAAGATCATTTTTGGTATAAAAATCTACCATCACAGACAGCCCAAGAGACTTTAAAGTTCCTATCAGACAATTGGAAATCCTATTTTAAATCTCTCAAAGACTATAAATCTAACCCTAACAAATATACAGGCAAACCTAAACCACCATCATATAAGCCTAAAGACGATAAATTCAATCTCCGTTTTCTTAACGACGGGTTTAAGGTTACTAGATAATAAATTAAGATTATCGATCCTAAACAACTAAAGGATTATTTAAAAGATGAATACTCATCAACCAAAAATTCTTATGGATAAAAGTGCCTAAAGAGCTTTTATCTGATGATAGAGAGCATATTTTAATAATACTACTAAATTAGAGTTTAAACCTTTAGTTAATGACAATTATAAACTTATCCTAACTTATAAAGTCGATACACCACAAATTAAACCCGATAACGGCAATTATCTGTCTATCGATCTAGGGATTAATAACCTTGACAGTTGTTATTCGAACAAAACCAAAGAGAGTTTTATTCTAGATGGCGGTCAATATTTAAGTATCAGTCGGTATTTTAATAAGAAGATAAAACACTTTCAATCTATCTTAACTCATAAGGCAAGAAACTTCTAAACGATTAAAACAACTATACCAAAAACGAGATAGACAGATTAGACATCTAATTCATTGTGCTACTAAAGATAGTTGATTATTGTATCGACCATAACATTAATAGAGTTATAGTGGGCAATATAAAAGGTATCAGAGGCGATAACAATATCGGCAAGGTAAACAACCAAAAGTTACATCAACTTCCTTATGAAGAAATATACCACCAATTAGAGTATAAGCTCAAATTAAAAGGTATCAATTTAATCAAAAAGAATGAAGACTGATACTAGTCAATGTAGTCCTTATACCAAAAAGGTCACTAAAAAATATGCCCAAGGTTCTAACCGTAAAAAACGGAGGTTTATATGTAACCGAAAATAAAGCCTTTAACGCTGATACTGTAGGTGCTTTCAATATTTTAAGAAAATATCTATACCAAAGACGCAAAGGTCCTGATATTGACCTCAAAGTTGGAAGGTTTAAATAATCTAATCAAATACTCATGGAACAGCCACCAATTTGTAGCTTAAACTTTTTAATTGAAGTATCTCCGAGTCTGTAACAAGATAGGAGTAGTGGGTACGGACTATCCGAATAGGTAACTTGATCGATATTGCGGGTGAAATTCATCTTGTGTCCCATAAGATCAAGCGACTATGAAACTCGGTATTTCAATGCCGAGTAGTTCACGAGTTAAGATTGGTGGGGGTTTTGCCATCTTATTACTTATTGTATCAATTATGGCCTTTGTGGGCTATACAGGATTAAACAATGTTGAAGATAATGCTTCAATAGTAAATGATACTGCGGATTTTTCTGAAAGAGTATTAAAAATAAGAGAAAACGAGAAAAACTTTATGTTACAAGAAGACCAAGCGTACATAGATAATATTGATAGTATGATAATTAAATTGATTGAAGATAGTAACAAAACAAAAGAGAAGATGACAGATGAGGATGATATTAAAATATTAGAACAAATGCAGTTACTTGCAACCCAGTATAAGACTGCTGCTAATTCTTTCGCTTCTTCATTGTTTAGTCAAAATGAATTGAGAACTGAGTTTGTCGAAACAGAAGCAATGTTAAAAGAAAATATTAAAGAAATTCAACAGAAAAAAATGGATGAATATGATCAAATAATAGTTCGGATGAGACTAAGCAATAATCTTGATACAGATGACTTACAACAAAAACTTAAAAGCTTGATATTGACAAATAGATTAATTGAAAATATAGAGGAAATAGGTAGACAAGAAAGAAACTACATTATGAATCTTGCAGATACATCTAAACAGAAAGAATACTTTAACTCTACAATAAAGGCACTTAATACTGCTAAAATTACAGCTGAAGAGTTAAAGTTTTCTTTAGAAAGTAAAGAAGATAAAAGAGAAGTAGACGTTATAATTACTGAAATTAATAATACTGAATCTGTCTTTAATAAACTACATAACATGGAGTTAATTAAAGATCAGAATAAAGAACAGATGGACTTAAGTGCTGACAAATTTATAGCAAGTGCAAACAATCTGGAAAAAATACAGTTAACAGATATGCAGATGGTCCAACAGGATGCAATAAGAAATCTTATCATTTCATTTATTATCGCTCTTCTTTTAGGAGTACTTATGGCATATATCATTACAAAAAGTATTACAAAACCGATTAACTTAAGTGTTGATTTTGCTAAAGATATTGCTGATGGTAACTTAACCTCTGATAAGATTGAGGTAGATACTAATGATGAAATTGGAATCTTAGCAGGTGCTTTAAATGGTATGCAGGATAATTTAAGAGATGTAATAAGTAAAATTGCTGAATTTTCATCTGATCTTTCTTCAAGTAGTGAAGAATTATCCGCCTCTAGTGAAGAAATATCAGCATCAGCTCAAGAAGTAGGTAGTGCAATCGAAGAAGTCGCATCAGGAGCAGAAGAGCAATCTGCTCAAATTGATGATACAAAAGGTAATGTTAACCTCTTAGATGATGAAATAATAAATGTTAAAGAAAAAGCTGAAAAGATGAATAAATCTGCTGATGATGTAAAAAATAATATCAATAATGGAAACAGTTCTATTAATGATTCAATTGAACAGGTAAATGAAGTTAAAAATCAAACTAGTGTAGTATCTAAAAAAATAAATAGACTAGGTAAATTATCACAACAAATTGACAACATTGTAGAACTAATAAATGATATATCAGCACAAACAAACTTACTTGCTTTGAACGCTGCAATTGAAGCAGCAAGAGCAGGAGAAGCCGGTCGAGGATTTAGTGTAGTAGCTGATGAAATCCGTGAACTAGCTGAAGAGTCTTCAAGTGCTACAGAACAAATTGCTAGTTTAATTCAAGATATACAAAATGGAGTAAAAGATACAATTGGACAAATGAACCAAGCTGAAAATGCAGTTGAAAATGGAGTAAAAGCAATCGAAGTAACCAATAATTCATTTGATGAGATTAATAAATCATCAGAGCAATTAAACAAATTAATAGAAGAAATAGCTAAATCAGCACAAGGAATGGCAAAAAACAGTAAAAGAGTTCAAAAAGCAATAACTGAAATAGCGGCAGTCAGTGAAGAATCAACATGTAATGCAGAACGTGTAGCAGCTTCTAGTGAAGAACAGAGTGCTTCAACACAAGAGATAGTAAATGCGTCTGATAATCTAGCCCAAATGGCTCAAGACCTTTCTGAAACAGTAAATAAGTTTAAAATTTAACTAAAGTTTTAAGATACAGATTTAATCATATTAAAGAGTAGTTAAAAACAGATCCTTATTTTAAATATAAGGGGTCTGTTTTTCTTTCTGTGAAACATCACTAAATTCAAACAAAAATATTTATAATATATTTTGAAAAAGTAAAGGAAAATAATGTATTTTGTTCAATATAATAATTAATACAAAAATCATGATTAATATTTGAATAAAGTTACATAAGTGGTGATTATTTTGCAAGTTTCAAACAAAAAGTTCATAATATTATTCATCACAGGTGGATTAACAGTATCCATTTTATTGATGTTTCAAGAGTTCTTACTAGGCAATACTTTTAAATATCTATCATTATTTTTACCGATTTTATTAGGCGGGATTATTTTTTCAACAATATACCATTTCTATGAAAAGAAAACTAATCATGAAAAGTGATCAAAAAAAATAAGTATAAAAAGCTTTTTGATAATACTAATGATGCTGTATCTATCTATAGACCAATTGAAAATGGAAATAATTTTTAAGTTGTTGATATTAATCAAAAAGCAATCGAGATAGATAATCACAATAAAGATGAAGTAATTGGGATGAAGTTTACTGAACTATCTAAAGATAAATATTTTTTGTACTATTTGAAATCTTAAAAGAGGCAAATAAAATTGGTGTAGCTCAAGAAAGAGCTATTAAAGTTGTTAAAAACAATAAAATCATTACCTTACTAATTAAAAACAAATGAAGGTATGAATTAAAAAATCTAGAAAATATAATAGAGAGAAAAATTAATTGACAGATATACTAAAGGAGGATTTTAATGGGTTGGACAGGTAAATTATTAGGGGGCGGATTAGGATTTTTTGTTGGAGGCCCCATCGGAGCAGTAATAGGAGCAGTTGTAGGTAATAGTTTTGATAAAAGCGGAAGTAATACTAATATGAACCAACAAGAAAGACTTAATATGATATTTTTTACAACAACTTTTTCAATGTTAGCTAAATTCGCTCAAGCTGATGGAGCGGTAACAAAGTCAGAAATTAGTGTAATTGATAACTTTGTAAAGTACGATCTTCAATTAGATGGTAGAACAAGAAAACTTGCTATTGAAATCTTTGATGAAGCAAAGAAAAATAATAGTAGTTTTGAAGAGTTTGCTAGACAGTTTTATGATAACTTTAGAAACAAAAGAGAAGTTTTGGTTAGTATGTTAGATTTATTAATGAGAGTGGCTTTAGCGGATAATGAATTTCACCGTAATGAAAAACAATATATTCGAAAAGCTAAAAATATATTTAATATCAGTGATAGTGAGTATGAAAGTATCTTAGCTCAATATGAGCAAAATGATACAAATATAGAAAAATACTATAAAATTCTTGAAGTATCACCTGAAGCAAGCATGAGTGAAATTAAAAGAAAGTATAAAAAGAAGGCCAAAGACTTTCATCCTGATAACATAATAGGAAAAGGACTACCCGAAGATTATCGCGAGTTTGCACAAAAGAAATTTAAAGAAATACAAAAAGCATATGAGAAAATAAAACAGCATAGAAGTTAAAATAAAAAACTAAAGTTAATTATTGACTTGAACCTCATTGATACTTTTATGATAAGTATTAATGGGGTTTTATAGTTTTGTAAATTTCAATTTATAGCAAAATAATTACTGCCGCTATAATTATATAAATTAAAGGATTATCAATGAAAATATATAATATCTATAATAATAGTAACTCTTTTTGATTAGTCTATATTTCAAATGAGGTGGACTTAATGAAACCAAAAGATATTATACAAAAAACTAAAAAATTAATGTCTACTAAATATATGGTGTTTGTTTATGGTTTATTACTTTTATTATTATCAATTACTGTACAAACAGAGACAGTAGAACCTCTTATAATCCTATTTGTCATTTATTCAAGTATTAGACATAGTACCAAAGGTGCTATCTATTCAGCAATTTTTGCAATAATTATCTTAACCGCACAGGATATATATAATCTACATATTGATTTAGATCGATATTTGATTGAAGTAGCAACAGTCCTTATTACTGCATATTATATAATTAAAAGTTCATCTAGATTAAGAGAAATGAATGAAGATTTAAAAGAAAGAGTAAAAGAATTAAGTGGATTATTTAGTATCTCTAAAATATTAGAGAGAAAAAAATTAAAATTAGAAGATTTACTTCAAGAAATAGTAAATATTATTCCTGAATCCTGGCAGTATCCTGAAGATACCTGTGCAAAAATTAGCTATAAAGATTATACTTTTAAAACAAATAATTATAAAGAGACTAAGTGGTTTCAAAAAAGTGATATTATTATAGATGGAAAAAAAGAAGGTGAAGTTGAGGTTTGTCATTTAACCTTACACCAAAAGGAATACAAAGACACACCTTTTTTAAAAGAAGAAGTTCAGTTACTCGATGATATATCTAATAGGATTGGAAATATAATAAAGAATATAAATCAAGAAGAAGAAATTCGAGATAACAATAAGTTTTTATCAATAACATTAAATTCTATTGGAGATGCTGTAATTGTAACAGATGAACAAGGCCAGGTTAATCAAATGAATCCAATTGCTGAAGAGTTGACTGGATGGGAATTTGAAAAAGCTGAAGGCAAGGATATTAAAGATATTTTTTATATAATAAATTCTAAAACCAGAAAACCAGTTAAAAATCCTGTAGAAAAAGTTTTTGAACAGGGTAAAATTGTAGGATTAGCAAATCATACTAAACTTATCTCAAAAGATGGTACTGAACACCATATTGCAGACAGTGCAGCACCAATAAAAGATGAAGAGAACAATATATATGGTACTGTAATGGTTTTTAGAGATTTTACTAAACAGTATAATATGGACCAAGAAATAAAAAGAAGAGAAAATCTGTTTTCAAATGTAATTGATGAAGCTCCTTATCCTCTAATGTTACATAATGAAGATGGTGAAATAATAAGAGTGAATAAATCATGGCAGGAGATATCTGGATATGGAGTAGATGATTTACCTAATCTTGAAACCTGGTTTGAAAAAGCGTATGGTGAGAAAAAAGATCTTGTAAAAGATTATGTAGACAATTTATTTGATAAAAACAAAAAAACAGATGATGGTGAGTTTGAAATAATCACTAAAGATGGTCAAAAAAGGGTCTGGGACTTTAGTTCGGCACCACTTGGTGTAGATAAAAACAATAAAAAACTAATATTGAGTATGGCAGTTGATATTACTGAAAGAAAAGAAATGATAAATAGTATTAACAAATTAAAGAGACTATATTCAATATTAAGTGATGTAAATCAAGCAATTGTTAGAAATAAAGATCTAGATTCTTTAATACATCAGATCTGTAAAATCACAATGGAAAATGGTGACTATAAATCAATATGGATTGGAAAAACTAATAAAGATAAGAAAATATTATCTATATTAGGTTCTGCTGGTGTACACAGTAGTTTAATTGGTAATATAGATATTGATCTAATAGATTACTCTTCAGAAGAAAAAATTAATAACACATATAATATCGATTCAAACGAACTGCTTAATTTTATAACTAAAGAAAGAGATTCACAAACTGATTGGGAAGAACTTACCTTTTATAACAAGCATAAATCAATGGCAATTTTCCCAATTAAAGTTTTTAACAATTTGTGGGGAGTCTTTTCTTTATGTATTGATAAGCCTAATTATTTTAATTCACAAGAAATTAAACTTTTAGAAGAATTGACAAATGATTTAGCATTTGCAATTGAATCAATAAAAAATGAAAGTCTAAAAGAAAAATCAGAAAAAAAGTTAAAAGAAAGGGAAGAAAAATACAGGATGCTTTTTGAAGAGGCTCCGGTAGGAGTGTTTAAATCAAACCAAAAGGGTGATTTAATATTAGCAAACCCAAGATTATTAAATATTTTAGGTTGTAATTCGTTAAAAGAATGCATGGATTATTATGGTAATCTGTATAATGTATATGTTCATTCACAAAGACGTAAAGAACTCTTTAATGATTTAAAGGAAAATGATGAAGTTAATGATTTTATCTTTAAAGCTAATAAAAAAGGTAATGGTGAGGTATGGCTTTCTTTAGATGCAAAAGTTGTAAATAGATATAATGATAAAGAAATAGAAATAGATGGATTTATTGAAGATATTACAAAAGAATATGAGATGAGAAAAGAAATTGAAAAAAGCGAAGAAAAGTACAGAACTCTATTTCAAAATCAATATTCTGCTATGATGATTTTAAATCCAAAAGATGGGAGCATAGTAGATGTTAACCCTGCTGCATGTGATTTTTATGGATGGCCATATCACAAATTTACTTCAATGAAAATTACTGAAATAAATACGTTATCAAAAGAAGAAGTTATATACAGGATGAGTAATGCTGCAGATAATAAGAGTAATAAGTTTGTATTTGACCATAAACTGGCCAACGGTGAGATAAGGACAGTAGAAATATACAGTGGTCCTATTAAACTTAATGATAAAGAATATCTTTTTTCAATAATTCACGATATAACTGAACGCAAAAAGGCTCAAGAGAGAATCAAATATATGAGTTTCCATGATAAGTTGACCGGACTATATAATAGAGCTTATCTGGAAGAAGAGATGAAAAGAATTGATACCAAACGTCAGTTACCAATAAGTATAATAATGGGCGATTTAAATAACCTTAAACTTATAAATGATACTTATGGACATGAAAAAGGTGATGAATTAATAGTAAGAGCTGCTGAAATAATAAAGGAGACCTGTAGAGCAGAAGATATTATTGCCCGTTGGGGTGGAGATGAATTTGTAATTCTTTTAACTAAAACAACCTTAAAAGAAAGTGAAGAAATCTGTGAAAGAATATTTGAAAATGCTGAAAAAGAAAACCGTGAACTAATAGTTTCTATTTCCCTAGGTACTACAACTAAAAATGAAATGAATGAAAATTTATATAAGATTTTAAATAAGGCAGAAGATAGAATGTATAAAAATAAAATAACAAATCGCCGTAGTGCAAGAAGTAGTGTTTTATCAGCTTTTATGAGTACCTTAAGAGAAAAAAGTTTTGAAACTGAAGAACATGGAAGTAGAATGAAAAAATTATCTATAAAGTTAGGCAAAAAGATTGGATTAGGAAGTTCTGACCTTGATAGACTATCACTTTTAACTTCATTACATGATATAGGTAAAATTACAATCCCACAGGAGATACTCAACAAAAAAGGAAAATTAACAGATAGTGAATGGAATTTAATTAAAAAACATACTGAAGCGGGATATAGGATAGTATCAACAATGGATGAACTAGCTGATATTTCAGAATATATTCTTTACCACCATGAAAAATGGGATGGAACAGGATATCCAGAGGGATTAAAAAAAGATGAAATACCACTTTTATCTAGAATACTAACAATAGTTGATGCTTATGATGTAATGATTAGTGGAAGACCATATAAAGATCCAATATCAAAAAAAGAGGCACTTGCAGAAATTGATAGATGCTCTGGAACACAGTTTGATCCTAACCTTTCAGAAATATTTATTAATTTAATAACTGGAAAAAAAGATTTATAAAAAAATAAATAAAATAAGAGCTTTTTAACACTCAATAGATAGTTAACAAAAGTTGTCAGATATGCTAATATAATATATTTGCCCACCAGGAGTATAAAGGAGTGATTAAAGTGACTAGTAAATTGACTCTTGAAGTTGAAAGAATGTCCTGTCGACACTGTGTTAAGACAGTAAAAGAAGCACTGCTTTCTAATGAAGGTGTAAGCAAAGCAGATGTGAAGTTAGAAGAAAACAAGGCATATGTTGAATATGACAGTGATAAAGTATCAAAAGATGATTTAGTAAAAGCTGTTAATGATAGTGGATATAAAGCAAAAGCATAGTTAAATTTTGAAAATATATAAAGCAAATATAAAATAATTTCAATACCCCACATGATTTTTGTGGGGTTTGTTTTATTATTACAAAAATGATCGAACAATTATCAAAAAGACTTAACAGAGGCTAAACTTGACAATAATACTCTGCTATGTTACGATTAATGTATAATACCCTCAAGGGGTATATAAGGGAGTGAATCGTAATGACTGAAAATTTAACCTTGAAAATAGAAGGTATGAGTTGTGCCGCCTGTTCACAGGCTGTAGAAAAGGCTTTAAAAAAGACAGAAGGTATAAGTGAAGCAAATGTAAACTTACCTGCTGAAAAAGCCTATATAAAGTATGACCCAATAAAATTAACTTTAGAAGATATAGTAAAGGTAGTACAAAATAGTGGATATGATGTAGAAAGAAAAAAAGAAAAGATCTCCTTTAAAGTTGGAGGTATGAACTGTGCTAGTTGTTCTCAAGCAGTTGAAAACACCTTAATTGAAGTAGATGGTATCTATGAAGCTAATGTAAATATTGCAAATGATACTGGAACAGTAACCTATGACCCAAATATTATTACAAAAGAAGACTTAGAAGATTTTGTATCTAATGCTGGATATGAACTTACAAAGTTTTTTGACGAAACTGAATATAAAAAATCGAAAGATGATGATTTGAAAAAAGTTGAAAAAGCTAAAAAGAAAATGGTTGGGACCTGGATTTTCACAGTGCCTGTTATTGTCTGGATGATTCCAGAGATGTTTTTTGGAATTGCCTGGCCAAATATGGACATATTTAATTTAGGTATGATAGTTTTGGCTATCCCTCCCCTGTTTTATTATGGTCGTCAGACCTATGTATCTGCCTATAAATCAGTAACTCATGGTGGAGCAAATATGGATGTCTTAATTGCTATGGGTACAGGTGCTGCTTTTATTACAGGTCCATTTGTTTTCTTTACACCAATGGCAAACTATGCCGGAGTAGCTGCAATGATAATGGCTTTTCATTTAACAGGTAGATATATTGAAGAAAAAGCCAAAGGTAGAGCTTCTCAGGCAATTAAGAAACTATTAGAGATGGAAGCAAAAACTGCTACTATTATAGATGATGGAAATGAAAAAGAAGTACCAATTGAAGAAGTACAGCCTGGAGATATTATGTTAGTTAAACCAGGAGAAAAAATACCAACCGATGGTGAAGTTATTAAAGGTAGTACAACAATTGATGAATCAATGGCAACCGGTGAATCAATGCCGGTTGAGAGAAAAGTTGGAGATGAAGTAATTGGTGCAACAGTAAACCAAAACGGATTGATTCAAGTTAAGGCAACCAAGGTAGGTAAAGACACTTTCTTATCACAAGTTATAAAGATGGTTGAAGAAGCACAGGGTACAAAAGTTCCTATACAGGAGTTTGCAGACCGTATCACTTCAATATTTGTACCAACAGTATTAGTAATTGCTTTAAGTACATTTGTGCTCTGGTTAGTATTTCCTGATGCATTTAGAAGTGTCGGTTTTTGGGCACAGAGTTTTATACCCTGGGTTAATCCTACATTAGGGACCTTTACCCTAGCATTATTTGCAACAATCGCAGTTTTAGTAATAGCGTGTCCATGTGCACTAGGATTAGCTACTCCAACAGCACTGATGGTTGGTAGTGGAATGGGTGCTGAAAATGGTGTTTTAATTAGAAAAGGTGAAGCAATTCAGACCATGAAAGATATTCATACCATAGTATTTGATAAAACCGGTACAATTACAAAAGGTAAACCTGAAGTTACAGATATAGAAAGCTTTAACGGTAATGATAAAAACGAAGTACTAAAAGCTGCAGCAAGCACTGAAAGTGGTTCAGAACACCCTTTAGGTGAGTCCATAGTTAAAAAAGCAGAAGAAAAAGAGCTCACTTTAGATGAAATTTCAGGGTTTGAAGCAGTTACTGGTAAAGGTGTTAAAGCTTTAATTGATAATAAAGAGACATTTGTAGGTAGTGTAAAATTAATGGAAGAACACGATATAGATGTAAAAGAAGATGTATTAAATAAGTTACATGAACTAGAAGATCAGGGTAAAACAGCAATGTTAGTTGCTAAAGGTAATCAAATTATCGGTATTATTGCAGTAGCAGATACCCTTAAAGAGGATTCAATTGATGCAATTAATGAGTTAAAAAGCCTTGGTTTAAAAACAGCTATGATAACTGGAGATAACAAAAGAACTGCTCAAGCTATTGCTGATCAGGTAGGTATTGATCATATTGTTTCAGAGGTACTTCCTGATGGTAAAGTAGATGAAATCAAAAAACTTCAATCTGAGTTTGGTACAATAGCAATGGTAGGAGATGGAATTAATGATGCCCCCGCATTAACTCAGGCTAATGTAGGTATTGCAATTGGTACTGGTACAGATATAGCAATCGAGTCTTCTGATATAACATTAGTTAGAGGAGATCTATCTGCTGTAGTAACAGCTGTTAAATTATCAAGAGCAACATTTAGAAAAATTAAACAAAACCTATTCTGGGCATTTATTTACAACACAATTGCAATCCCAATTGCAGTATTAGGATTATTACATCCTGTTATCGCAGAGATTGCAATGGCATCAAGTTCAATTACAGTAGTGACCAATGCTAACATGCTGCGCAGAGTAAATATTCAACCGGATTATAAGAAGCAAAAATAGAAATAGGGAAGGTGATTTATATGATGCATTATGGATTAGGACAGTACGGTGGAGGAGGAGTTTATATGATTCTGTTTTGGGTACTGATTATTATAGGAGTTATTTATTTGATTTCAAAATCAAATATAAGCCTGCAGAATAATAATAATAATTCATATCGAAATAATTATAATGACAATAATCAAAATGATAAGTCAATAGATATTGCAAAAGAAAGATATGCAAAAGGTGAAATAGATAAAGAAAAATTAAACGAAATAATAAATGAACTTAAAAACAAATAAAAACACTATTGTTTATTATAAATTAACCGTCCTTGAAGTATTTTGAGGGCGGTATTTTTGTGTTCACTAAGCAGGACAATTTTTTTAAATATACAAATATGTAAATATGTAAGACAATTGTTTTTGAGGAGGAATAATTAGTGAAAAAAATAGCTACATTAACAATAAATCCCGCTATAGATAAAAGTTCAACCGTTGATAATGTTGTTGCTGAAAACAAACTATACTGTGATAAACCCAGATATGAACCTGGTGGTGGAGGAATTAATGTCTCCAGGGCAATTAATAAACTTGATGGTAAATCATTACTACTATATATATCAGGTGGCTTAACCGGACAAAGACTTGATAACTTACTAAGTGAAGAGAACCTAATTACACAGGCAATAAAGATCAAAAATTCAGTTAGAGAGAATTTGATAATTAGAGAAAAAACAACTAATTTACAGTACAGGTTTGGAATGCCCGGTCCACAAATTTTAAAAGAAGAAAACAAGAATATACTTGATACTATATCTAATTTAGATCCTTATCCTGATTATCTTGTAATGAGTGGAAGTATACCAGAGGGAGTAAGCTCTGGTATTTATGCTCAATTGGCTAAAATAGCGAAAGAAAATGGAGCAAAGGTAATAGTAGATGCTGCAAAACAACCTTTAAAAGAAGCCATGAACGAAGGTGTGTTTTTAATAAAACCAAATCTAGGAGAGTTTCAGGATTTAATAGGTAAAGAACTTCAGGATGAAGACGAAATTAGAGATGCAGCACTAAACCTAATTAAAGACAACTGCTGTCAGTCAATTGTCATATCTTTAGGAGCCGGTGGCGCTATGTTTATTACCGAAAACAAGACTAGGTATTTAAGACCACCAACTGTTCCAATTAAAAGTAAAGTAGGTGCAGGTGATAGTATGGTAGCCGGTATTGTTTTAAGTTTAGCTAGAGGAAATAACATGGAAAAAGCTGTAATATATGGATTAGCTGCCGGGTCAGCTGCAGTGATGACACCGGGGACAGAATTATGTACAAAAAAAGATACAGAAAAACTATATAAAAAGATGTTAGATGAACTATACAAAAAATAGGTAATAAAATTGGCAATAACACTAATATTTTGATATTATATAGATAACTTTTAATAAAAATAAAAAGATTAATCAATACATATCACAGGGTGAATAATATGATTAGGAAAAACAGTTATGAAAAAAATGACATAAAAAAGATCTTAAACAGTCTTCCGGGAATGGTTTATCAATGCCTATATGATCAAAATTGGACTATGAAGTATGTAAGTAAAGGCTGTTTTAATCTAACAGGTTATGAAGTAGATGATTTAGTAGAAAATAAAAGTGTTACATTTTCTGATCTAATATTTGAAAAAGATAAATCAAAAGGTAGAGATAAAATTGAAGAAGCAGTAAAAAATAACTCTAAATTTAAAATTGAGTATAGAATAAAAACAAATGAAGATGAAATAAAATGGGTTTGGGAACAGGGTAGTGCTATTTATGATGAAAATGGAGATGTTAAGTACCTACTCGGCTTTATTACAGATATTACAGAAAACAAGTTAAAGAATAAAAAACTAAAAGAAACAAAACAGAGATTAGAATTAGCAATTAAGGGTGCCAATTTAGGTATTTGGGACTGGAATGTTACAGATAAGACTATGACAATAAATGATAATTGGGCTGAGATGTTGGGCTATCAAAAAGATGAAATTAAACCTACTTCTAGTGAATGGGAAAAACTACTTCATCCCGAGGACAAACAGCATGTGTTTAACAAATTGAAAGATCATTTAGATGGAAAAACCAATTACTATGAAGCTGAACAGAGGTTAAAAACAAAAGATGGAAACTATAAATGGATCAGAGATATCGGAAAAGTATTTGAAAGAGATGATAAAGGTAATGCTCTTAGAGCCGTTGGTATTCATCTTGATATAGATAAAACGAAACGAATGAATAATATATTAAAAGAAAGTGAACAGAAGTTTAGAACATATATTGAAAATGCTCCGGTCGGTATATTTGTTACAGATGATAAAGGTAATATCAAGGAAATAAATAAACATGCTGTCAAGATGACCGATTATGATAAAGAAGAGCTTTTGAATATGAGCCTTGTTGACCTCTCAGTAAAAGAAAAAAGAGAAGTAGATTATATATTAAAGAAGTTTGAAAGTAGAGAAAAGATTGAATTAGAAGACAAATTCATAAAAAAGAATGGTAATAAATTTTATGCTAAAGTAAATGGAATTGTAATTGGAGAAAATAAGTTTTTAGGCTTTGTAGAAGATATAGACCGAAGGGTGAAGATGGAAAATAGGCTTAAAAAACAAAAAGCATACTTTGAGCAGCTGTTTAATGAATCAACAGAGGGAATAGTACTCTTAAACAATAAAGGGACTGTGTTAAAAGTAAATAATTTCTTTTTAGACATTTTTGAATATTATAGAGATGAAGTATTAGGTGCAAATATCGATGAGCTGATAACTCCTGAAGATAAAAAAGATGAAGGAGTATACTATACAGAAGAAGTAATGGATGGTAAAGATATTATTGATGAATCTATAAGGAAAACTAAAACTGGGGAAAAGATTAATGTATCTATACATGCTTTTCCTATCAAGCTAGAAGAAGGTCAGATAGGAATTTACGGTATATACAATGATATAACAGAAAGAAAACAACAGGAAGAAAAAAGAAGATTTCTTTCATTTCATGATCAACTAACTGAACTATATAATAGAAGATACTTTGAAAATGAGATGGAAAGATTAAACGATTCAAGAAAAACTCCCATAAGCATAATTGTTGGAGATTTAGACGGACTAAAAGGTGTAAATGATAATTTCGGCCACAGAGCCGGTGATCAATATATAAAGTCATACTGCAGATATAATCAAAGATGTTACTAGAAGTGAAGACATTGTTGCAAGAATTGGTGGAGATGAATACGCAGTATTACTTCCTCAAACAAATGAAAAAAATGTAAAAAGAGTTATTGAAAGAATTTTAACTCAGATTGAGTTTCATAATAAGGAATCCAAAAACCCAATTAGTATCTCAATTGGATATGCAGTAAAAAAATCTAATGATGAAAATTTAGAAGAAGTGTTTAAAAGAGCAGATGCGATGATGTATAGACAGAAAAGAAAACATAAAAAAACATCTTAAATTTAAACAGAATAAATACTACTTAAGGTTCCACTTAACAGTGGAGCTTTTTTTATTGTTTATATAAAAAATAAAATATATTAAATAAAAAATGAAATATAATTAAATACATAATTAATAAAATTAATTAAATCAATAAAAAAGTAATTATTTTAGGTAAAAAGTGGCAAAAATAGCTATAAATTAAATAAAAATAACAAAAAATATTAAAAAAATTAATATTAATATTAAAAAAATTAATAAAATACTTGACAAAGTTAAATAATAGGAATATAATAACCATAGAATCAAAGAAAAAAGCAAAGGAGGAGAAAAAATGTTTGGAAACGAAAAGTTTCAAATGATAGAAGATAGAAATTTGAGAAAAGAAATAAAACTTAACAAGAGAAACAAAAGACTTACTGATGAATACATAAATCAGTATTTCTAAAAAAAGAATACTAATTATCTGGAGGTGAAAAAATGTTTAATAACAAATTAAATGAATTCTTTTCTATAGAAGACAAGAGTTTTAAAAAAAGACAAAAAAAACGTTTACAAGATAACACACATTTAGAAGAATACAGAAACGGTTTACTATAAGTAAAAAAGATGACCATAAATAAGGAGGTTTAAAAATGAGTAACTTAAAAAGATTTTTAAGAATTGAAGATATCAGTTACAATAATCAATATAAAGAAACTAGAAGAGAAAATGCAAGATTAGAATCTTATAAAACAATGGGAATGTAATAAACGCAATATTATTAGGAGGAATGAGAATATGATTGCACTAAAAGTCTTCATTAATAAACAGATATAAATAAGCATAAGGATATAATATTATTATAAGGTGGTGAAAATAAGATGGTAAGTAAAGATGATCCTTATGTTAAAAAAATAGATTTAAACTTTTAAAGTCCCTTTTTTTAAAATAATTAAAGGGGCTTTTTTATATTTTAAAAATATTACGAAATTTAGTATAATTAGATTATGAATAGATAAAGTATTATATTAAGTTCTTTTTAAGTATTTTAATAGTTATTATTTTTAGGAATAAAGAGCAAAGAACCCACCCTTTTTTCAAATGGGTGATGAATATGCTCGGTTTTGATTTTGTCATACCATATGTAACAGCAACACTATATAGTCAAAATGGCTAAAGGAATTACTGGGCGCTTGCTTTTAAAAGAGTTTGATAGTTTAAAACAACAACTATATGAAGGCCACTTGTGGAACAAATCTTACTATGTTGAAACCGTTGGCAATATCTCTAAAGAGTCTGTCAAACAGTATATCGAAAATCAAAAAGACAATTAATCTTTTTAAATTGCTATAAGAAAGGAGGTGTAAGATCGATGAAACTAGCTGAAAATTTTATCTTCAAGCCAAACAAAACGCAACAGATTATACTTGGCTGTCTAGGATATGCAAGTGCAAGATTATATAATGTCGGCAACTATGAACGAAGAAATCACTCTAAAGACAGTGATAAAGATTTTCCTGACTGGTATAACCAAAAGAAAGAACTAAAAGATCATTTTTGGTATAAAAATCTACCATCACAGACAGCCCAAGAGACTTTAAAGTTCCTATCAGACAATTGGAAATCCTATTTTAAATCTCTCAAAGACTATAAATCTAACCCTAACAAATATACAGGCAAACCTAAACCACCATCATATAAGCCTAAAGACGATAAATTCAATTTCCGTTTTCTTAACCACGGGTTTAAGGTTATAGATAATAAATTAAGATTATCGATCCCTAAACAACTAAAGGATTATTTAAAAGATGAATACTCTATCAACCAAAAATTCTTATGGATAAAAGTGCCTAAAGAGCTTTTATCTGATGATAGAGAGTATATTTTAAATAATACTACTAGATTAGAGTTTAAACCTTTAGTTAATGACAATTATAAACTTATCCTAACTTATAAAGTCGATACACCACAAATTAAACCCGATAACGGCAATTATCTGTCTATTGATCTAGGAATTAATAACCTTGCAGCTTGTTATTCGAACAAAACCAAAGAGAGTTTTATTCTAGATGGCGGTCAATATTTAAGTATCAGTCGGTATTTTAACAAGAAGATAAAACACTTTCAATCTATCTTAAACTCACAAGGCAAGAAAACTTCTAAACGATTAAAACAACTATACCAAAAACGAGATAGACAGATTAGACATCTAATTCATTGTGCTACTAAAAAGATAGTTGATTATTGTATCGACCATAACATTAATAGAGTTATAGTCGGCAATATCAAAGGTATCAGAGGCGATAACAATATCGGCAAGGTAAACAACCAAAAGCTACATCAACTTCCTTATGAAGAAATATACCACCAATTAGAGTATAAGCTCAAATTAAAAGGTATCAATTTAATCAAAAAGAATGAAGACTATACTAGCCAATGTAGTCCTTATACCAAAAAGGTCACTAAAAAATATGCCCAAGGTTTTAACCGTAAAAAACGAGGTTTATATGTAACCGAAAATAAAGCCTTTAACGCTGATACTGTAGGTGCTTTCAATATTTTAAGAAAATATCTATACCAAAGACGCAAAGGTCCTGATATTGACCTCAAAGTTGAAGGTTTAAATAATCTAATCAAATACTCATGGAACAGCCACCAATTTGTAGCTTAAACTTTTTAATTAAAAGTATCTCCGAGTCTGTAACAAGATAGGAGTAGTGGGTACGGACTATCCGAATAGGTAACTTGATCGATATTGCGGGTGAAATTCATCTTGTGTCCCATAAGATTAAGCGACTATGAAGCTCGGTATTTCAATGCCGAGTAGTTCACTACCTATTAAAATGTTTAAAAAAATAAAGAAAGGTGGGATAATGATATGGAAAAGAAAATCATCATCTATTTAACAGTAGTGTTACTTGTCTTGGTTTCTTTTTCAAGTTTTGCAGCAATAGAAGTCGGTCAAGTTCCACAAGATGTTGATGATGAATATGTATTAAACCCAGAAAATTTAAGAGTAAGTGAATGGGTTACAGACTTAGAAATTCCCTGGCAGCTAGTTTTTTTACCAGAATCTAAAAGAGCTTTAGTCACTGAAAGAAAGGGGTTTGTCAGATTAATTGAAGATGGAAAACTACAGTCAGAACCATATTTTGAACCTGATCTGTTTGCTCCAGGTGAAGGTGGACTGATGGGAATGGCCCATCATCCAGAGTTTCCTAAAAAACCATATATCTATATCATGTATACCTATCAGGGACAAAACGGAATGGTCTATAATAAAGTTACTAGAATAACCGATAATGGAAAGAATGGTAGTAATGAAGAGATAATAATAGCTCAAATTCCCGGAGGAAGGGTCCATGATGGAGGACGAATAGACATTTGGACCAGATGATAAACTATATATATCTACAGGAGATACCTGGAACAGAAGTATTGCTCAAAAGATGGATAATTTAGGTGGAAAGATCTTAAGAGTTAATCCTGATGGAAGTATTCCTTCAGATAATCCTTATGAAAATTCATATATATACAGCTTAGGCCATAGAAATCCTCAAGGATTAGACTGGCATCCTGAAACAAAACAGCTTTTTATCAGTGAACACGGTCCATCCGGTGAAGAAGGACTTAGAGGCAGAGACAGGATAATGGTAATTAAACCAGGTGGTAATTATGGTTGGCCGAATAGTATTGGTTACTTTGAAGATAATGAATATGAAAACCCACTTATTATGTGGGAAGGGGCTACTCCACCTTCTGGAATTGCTTTTTACAACAACGATCTATATGTTGCAACATTAGGTAGTCAGTCTTTAATACGTATCAAATTAGAACATATAAGTAATTATAATTATAAAGTTGAACAAATTGAAAGACTATTTGCCAAAGGCAGTTATGATGGTAAATATGGTAGGTTAAGAGATATTATCGTAGGTCCTGATAATAATCTGTATTTACTTACCAGTAATCTTGATGGTAGAGGAAATCCTCAACCTGGAGATGACAAAATACTAAAATTAGAAATCAATGTAGAATAACATGTAGAAAGAAAGATTTTATGTTTCAAAAGAAAAAGATAGTACTATGTTTAAGCTTTAATTATTATAATTAGTTTTACAGTGACAACTCAAGCTATAAGTAATAATAAAACAATCAAAGAAATGGATCATTTCATTTATACTTATTATAGAAATAATGAGCCAATAGATGATATTAATAATAAATTAGAGGCTAACTATATAAAGATATTAAACAGATATGGTCTTAATCTAAACAGAAAGATTAAGATTGTATCTATCCAGTGTTAAGGACTTTCAAAAAGAATACAACCTAACTAACTATTCAGCGGGGATAGTCAGCACTGACTGTAAACATTAAAACTATTAAAATAGTGTAACCTGTGAACTACTCGGCAATGAATTACCGAGCTTCATGGTCGCTTGCTTTTATGGGAATTACCCGTAATATCAAGCATGTTACCCAATCGGCGTATCCAACGCCACTACTCCTATCTAGCATAAATGCTAGACTCAGAGATACTTTTATTGCCCAAGATAGAAGTGTAAGCACCTCTATAAATGCTTACTAGAAGATTTAGTGTCTTCTATCTACAACGAACCCCTGAATATTTTACACAGTAGGGGTTTAGCTACTGCAACCTCCAATATTCACTTGTGATTTACATCTATATTATAATAAATCCTGGAGCAAATATCGATACTTTAAATTAATATTTGCTAATCTTTATATCTCCATTTGAAAAAGGGAGGGTTACGGATTATTTCCTAAATCCCGGACCACTTCATACTTATGAAAGTATATTAAAAAGTGCAGTTAATGAGTTTTCCCATATTGTAACTAATAGTCTCAACAATAATATTTTAATCTGGTTAAATGAAGGTATTTCATTATTTGAAGCTAAACAGATTAATCCTCTTCAAATAAAACAGTTAATCAAAACAGATCGAGTACCAATTATTGAAAAACTTGAAAATAATTTCTATAATAATTTCGGTTATACAGTATCCGGTACATTAGTAGAATATATTGTTTCAGACTATGGTTATGATATATTAGTTAGTTTAATAAAACAACCGAAAAAGTTTCAATCTATATTTGGAGTTAATAAAAAGGAGTTTTCAAATAACTGGAAAAGTTATTTAATAAAACAATATGAATAGTATTGTATTTATTAATGAAATTAAATAAAATTATAATAATATTAAAAAGGGAGAACCAATTTAAACTTGGTTCTCCCTTTCATTAGTTTTTCATTAGTTTTTTATTCTTATACATTCTTTGATCAGCTATTTTAAAAACTTCATCTATATCCTGTTCATTACTCTCTTTTACAGCATAGCCAAAGGCAATGCTTAACTTTTCATTGGCAATTTCAATTTTCTCAATTTCACTTTTTATTCTATCAATTAGATTTTTTGTTTTTTCTTCTCCTGTGTTAGGTAGCAGAATTACAAACTCATCCCCACCCCAGCGGGCAATAATATCTTCCTGTCTTGAATTTTTCTTAAGTATATCAGCATATGCTTTTAAAAACTTGTCACCTGTATTATGGCCATAGTTGTCATTAATTTTTTTTAAGTCATTGAAATCACTAATGACAACTGAAATTGGTAGTTTACGTTTCGTATCAAGTCTTTTCATTTCTTCATTAAAGAAGTTTTTATTATATAAACCTGTAAGTTGATCATGAAAAGATATATAAATAATTTCTTGGGTATTTAAATACCTTGTTATAGCTATACCAAGATTTTGAGTAATTTTATTTAAAAGGTCAACAATCTTATTATTAAATGCATCATTTTGATAAGAGGTAATTGCTAAAACACCATAAATATTATTTTCATAACAGATTGGTAAGGCTATAAGAGAATTGTGTAAGTTATGGTCTTTTTTATAAAAAATATTAGAAATCGAATATGGATTACTATCTTTTACTATCTTTCTTTTATCTATTGCTTGAGTTATTGCATTGATATCTTTATTAATATTTAATTTTTTCTTTTCAATAAAGTCATTTGATATACCAACACCTGATTTAATTTCAATATTTCCCTTATCATTATCATATTTCCCAATAAATGCCATCTGATAGTCTTCTTTTTTAATCAGATCATTAACAATTTTATCAAACAAAATATCCAGTTCATAGTTGGCATTTATAGTTTCATGAATATTTTTAACAATATTTAAAATTTGATTTAAGTCATTTAATTTTTTATTAGACTGAGTTAACTTATAAAATATAGTGTTATAGGGTTCTTTAAGCCCGGTTAAAACTACAGATCTATAAATAAAGTAAAAAGAAAGTAGTCTAGTTATATGTCCAAAAACATTAGAATATATATTTAATTCAGTAGGAAGGATAAAAAACAATTCAGATATAATAAAAAATATTATTGAAGAGATCATATTATTATAATGAAATTTACTGAATAATATTTTAATTTTATCAAAGTAGATAATTGAAAACAATAGTATAACTATTACTATGTAATTATTATTAAACACAAACCCAAACATATTAAGGCTAGGTAAATAATCCAAAAAATTAATATTGAAATGAATTAAAAAAGTAAAAAGACTGATGGAATAGATGCTTAGTCCAATCAGAACTCTATAAACCTTAATTTTTCTACCAACAAAATAAAAGGAAATCAAAATAATTAAAGCATGTGTAAATCGTCCACACAGCCATACAGATTCAGAATCTAACCCAGAAATGTAAGGCAAAAACATTAATTCCTGCCAAGTTAAAGCATGTAATATTTCAAAGATTGCTATATAAGCAAAAGAGAGGCCCAAAAAGATATAGTAACTGTTTGATATTATTTGGTGAGTATTTAATATTATTATAAAGATGATAAAACATATAACAATACTATAGATTCCAACAGAAATATGAAACAGTTCTAAACTGTAAACACTTAAAAGAGAAGTAAACAGTATTAAAAATAAAATATAGATATAATGATTTTTGTCTTTTACTAGAAATTTTTTCATTTACAGCCCCCGTAATAGATAATTCTATATATATTAATTTTATCCTTGTTTGAAAAATAATATATAAAACAGTAAAAAAAATTGTATTTCATTAGATTTTAAAGTATTTTGGTGAATAACAATAAATAGCAGAGTTAATCACTAATAATAGACTGTATAATAACTTAATATATTCTCTTATGTTTCGAATATATAAACAGTTGTAAAACTAGCTATTTTCCCATATTATTTTTTAATATTTAAAACCAAATAACAAATAAAAAAGGAGAGATAATTTATGTCGATTTTTCAACCAGTTACAATAATATTTTTTATTCTTTTAGTGAATAATCCAGATCTATAAGAACCTATCCTATTTATTCAAATGGGTGATGAATATGCTCGGTTTGATTTTATCATACCATATGTAACAGCAACGTCTATATAGTTAAAATGGCTAAAGGAATTACTGGGCGATTGCTTTTAAAAGAGTTTGATAGATTTAAAACAACAACTATATGAAGGCCACTTGTAGGAACAAATTTTACTATGATTGAAACCGTTGGCAATATCTATAAAGAGTCTGTCAAACAGTATATCGAAAATCAAAAAGACAATTAATCTTTTTAAATTGCTATAAGAATGGAGGTGTAAGATCGATGAAACTAGCTGAAAATTTTATCTTCAAGCCAAACAAAACGCAACAGATTATACTTGGCTGTCTAGGATATGCAAGTGCAAGATTATATAATGTCGGCAATTATGAACGAAGAAATTACTCTAAAGACAGTGATAAAGATTTTCCTGACTAGGTATAACCAAAAGAAAGAGCTAAAAGATTAATTTTTGGTATAAAAATCTACCATCACAGACAGCCCAAGAGACTGTAAAGATTCCTATCAGACAATTGGAAATCCGATTTTAAATCTCTCAAAGACTATAAATCTAATCCAGTAAACTAAATATACAGGCAAACCTAAACCACCATCATATAAGCCTAGAAGACAATAAATTCAATCTCCGGTTTCTAACGACGGAATTAAGGTTATCGATAATAAATTAAGATTATCGAGCTCTAAATGACTAAAGGATCTATTGAAAGATGAATACTCTATCAACCAGAAAATGCTTATGGATAAAAGTGCCTAAAGAGCTTTTATCTGATGATAGAGAGCAGATTTTAAATAATACTACTAGATGTAGAGTTTAAACCTTTAGCCAATGACAATTATAAACTTATCCTAACTTATAAAGTCGATACACCACAAATTAAACCCGATAACGGCAATTATCTGTCGATTGATCTAGGAATTAATAACCTTGCAGATGTTATTACGAACAAAACCAAAAAGAGTTTTATTCTAGATGGCGGTCAATATTTAAGTATCAGTCGGTATTGTTAATAAGAAGATAAAACACTTTCAATCTATCTTAAACTCACAAGGCAAGAAAACTTCTAAACGATTAAAACAACTATACCAAAAACGAGATAGACAGATTAGACATCTAATTCATTCTGCTACTAAAAGATAGTTGATTATTGTATCGACGATAACATTAATAGAGTTATAGTCGGCAATATCAAAGGTATCAGAGGCGATAACAATATCGGCAAGGTAAACAACCAAAAGCTACATCAACTTCCTTATGAAGAAATATACCACCAATTAGAGTATAAGCTCAAATTAAAAGGTATCAATTTAATCAAAAAGAATGAAGACTATACTAGCCAATGTAGTCCTTATACCAAAAAGGTCACTAAAAAATATGCCCAAGGTTCTAACCGTAAAAACGAGGTTTATATGTAACCGAAGAATCAAAGCCTTGATGAAGACTGATACTGTAGGTGCTTTCAATATTTTAAGAAAGTATCTATACCAAAGACGCAAAGGTCCTGATATTGACCTCAAAGTTGAAGGTTTAAAGAATCTAATCAAATACTCATGGAACAGCCACCAATCTGTAAGCTTAAACTTTTTAATTAAAGTATCTCCGAGTCTGTAACAAGATAGGAGTAGTGGATACAGACTATCCGAATAGGTAACTTGATCGATACTGCGGTGAAATTCATCTTGTGTCCGATAAGATCAAGCGACTATGAAGCTCGGTATTTTAATGCCGAGTAGTTCACTGTAAAATAATGATTTTGATTATATCAATGTAAATAAAATGCATATAGTAATCATAAACTAAAGATATTAATTAAATATATATTCATTTTAATTTTATTGAATATATTTAAATAATTAATATAAAATAATATCTAATAAACTAATAGGAGGAAACTAAATAATGAATTTTTTTAAAAGTTTTAAAGTAAAATTAGTATTAATTTTAGTAGTGTTAATGGCGATACCATTAATTGTTTATGGCGTGATAACTTTAAATAAGGATAGGGATATGATAACAGAAAACACCTATAATAAAAATTTTGCATTTGCAGATGGTCTAGCAGCAGAGGTAAATAAAATCCTTATCAACAGTGAAAATATGTTAAAAGTTGCTGCTGGTGCTCAAAGTTTAAAGGATATGGATGTTCAAGCTATGGATAAAGTACTAAACAGACTTGTTGAGGCAAGTGAATATATACCAAATGTTTATGTGATGGATAAAGATGGGATGCAGGTATATAAGACAACGGGAGATTTGGGTAGTCGTGCAGACCGAGGATACTTTCAGGAAGCAATTAAAGGAAACACATCTTTTTCTGAAGTGTTAATATCAAGAAGTCGTGGAATTCCAATTGTTGTATGTGCTACACCAATAGAACAAAATGGTGAAGTTGTTGGAGTTTTAGGAGCAAGTATTGACTTAGCTATTTTAAGTAAACTAGCAGGTCAAGTTAATCCAGGTGAAACAGGTTATGGATATATTGTAGATCAACAGGGAAGAGTAATTGCACATCCTGACCAAGAGTTAGTAATGGAAATGGAAGATTTGAATAATCTTGCTCCAGTTGCTAATGTAACTAATGGAGAAACAGGAAATGCCCTTTATACATTTGAAGGTGATGAAAAACTTTCTTCATATAAACCAATAAGTAAGACAGGTTGGGGTGCTATTGTGCAGGTTAACTCTAAAGAAGCATTTAGTGAAATTGATACTACTATCTGGTCTGCAGTAACTATAATAGTTATAACTATTTTAATTGGTTTAGTTGCTGCCTATTTACTTGGTAACTATATCACTAACCCAATATTAGCAGTTGAAAAACACAGTAGGGAAATTGCAGATGGAAATTTAACAGAAGATATTGCCGAAAAATATACTGAAAGAGAAGATGAAATCGGTTCATTAGCACAATCTGTAAACAAAATGTCTAATAAATTGAAAAAGATGATTATGGATATTGATGATATTGCAACAGATTTATCTTCATCAGGTCAAGAACTTTCTGCATCAAGTGAAGAGATTGCTGCATCTGCTGAAGAGGTTGGTTCAGCTATGGAACAGGTTGCTTCAGGTGCAGAAGAACAGACTGCACAGATTGAAGAAACGAGTGCCAGTGTTCAAAAGTTAAGTGAACAGATTGAAGATGTAGAAGATATGTCTGATGATATGGATAAACAGGCTGATACTGTAATGAACAGTATTGATCAAGGTAATAAGTCAGTTAATGATTCAATCAATCAAGTTGAAGAAGTAAAAACACAGTCTAATCAAGTATCACAAAAGATAAATGAGCTTGGTAAACTTTCAGAAGAAATTGGTAATATTGTAGAATTAATTAATGATATATCAGCTCAAACCAATCTACTTAGCTTTAAATGCAGCGATTGAGGCAGCAAGAGCTGGAGAAGCAGGCAGAGGATTTAGTGTAGTAGCAGATGAGATAAGAGAACTTGCAGAAGAGTCTTCACAAGCAACTGAACAGATTGCAGGGCTTATCAGTGACATTCAAAATGGAGTAAAAAATACTGTATCACAGATGGAAAAAGCTGAAGATGCAGTTGATAACAGTGTTGAAGCAATTGAAACTACAAACAGTTCTTTTGAGAAAATAGAAGATGCTTCAGATATGTTAAAAGAACTTATTGAAAGAATTGCTAATGCAACAGACAAAATAGCTGAAAATAGTGATAAAGTTGAATTATCAATTAATGAAATTTCTGAAGTTAGTGAACAAGCTTCCAGTAATGCTGAAGAGGTTGCAGCATCAAGTGAAGAACAAAGTGCTTCAACTGAAGAAATTGTAAGTGCTTCTGAAAGATTAGCTGAGATGGCTGAAAGACTAACTAAAGAAGTAAATGAATTTGATATTTAATCAAAAATATAAAGCAAAACAAAGATAAATAATAAATAAGTGAGTAATTAAGGAGGATCAAAATTGAGCGATAATAATGAATATCTAGAGATGTTTTTTGCAGAATCAGAAGAATATATAATGATATTAAATGACAATATATTAGAGTTAGAAAATGATCCAGAGAATATGGATGTCCTAAACGCTATGTTTAGGGCAGCCCATTCTCTTAAAGGAATGGCAGCAACGATGAGGTTTGATCATCTAACTGAACTAACCCATAAGATGGAAAACATGATGGATAAAATCAGAAACCATGAAATGAGTGTTAACACCGAAATAATCGACCTATTATTTGCAGGTATTGATTATGTAGAAGAAATGGTAAGAAAGATCAAAGAAGATGGGAATGATAAGATAGATATTAGTGATTATCTGGATAAATTAGAAAAAAGGATTAATGAAGGTAATCAATCTATTGAAAAAGTTAGTGAAGTAATTGATGAAGATGATAGTAATTTTCTATCAATTACAGAAGATGATTCCTATACAATTCAAGAAAACAAAAAGGAATTAGATGCGGTCTATTCTGTAAATGTAGAGTTATCAAAAGAAACCCAGTTTAAACAGGTCCGTGCTTCTATGATCTTTAAAAAGGCATCAGAGCTGGGATATATCTTTAAATCAGTTCCTAAAAAAGAAAATGTAGAAGATGCAAATATAGATGATGATTTAGTTAAGATGATTTTGATTTCAAGTCAAGATCCAGATAACAGTATTGAAAATGAATTTGAAAAAATTACCGATATTGAAAATGTAGAACTTAAAAAACTAGAACTAAAGATTAATGATAAAAAAGATGAAAAGAAAACCAAAAAGACAAAAACCAAAAGCACTTCCTCAAAGTTTGAAGTATCTTCCTCAGTAAGGGTTGATATTGGTAAACTTGATAAATTAATGAATATGATTGGTGAACTACTAATAAATAAAACGAGATTAGAAGCATTAGATATTAAGTCAGATGGTTTTAAAGATGTACTTCCTCAACTTGATCGAGTAACAATGGAACTACATCATACAGTAATGCAGATTAGAATGGAACCAATCGGTGTAATGTTTAATCGTTTTCCAAGAATGATAAGAGATTTATCTAAAAGCAGTAATAAAGAGATTGATTTTGTAATGGAAGGAAAACAGACTGAACTTGATAGATCAATTATTGATGAATTAGGTGATCCACTAACACATCTTCTAAGAAATGCAGTAGATCATGGAGTTGAAAAACCAGAAGAACGTGTTAAAAATGGTAAAGATAAAACAGGGACAGTAAGTTTAAGAGCCTATCAAAAGGGTAGTGAAATCATCATAGAGGTTGAAGATGATGGTGGAGGAATCAATGTAGAAAAAGTTGTTGAAAAGGCTAAAGAAAAAGAAGTAATAACACAAAAAGATATTGAAGAAATGGATCGTGATAAAAAACTGCAGCTTATCTTTGAGCCGGGCTTAAGTACAAATGAAAAAGTTTCTAATGTATCAGGCCGTGGTGTCGGTATGGATGTAGTTAAAAAGACCATTGAAGGGCTTGATGGTGAAATATATATTAGGTCTGAAGAGAACAAAGGAACTAAGTTTGTAATCTCACTTCCTTTAACTTTAGCAATCCAAGATGCTTTAATGGTTAAAATAGATGGTGAAATATTTGCTATACCATTAAGTGCAATCAGTGAGACCTTAATGATTAAATCTGATGAAATAAAACAGGTTAAAGGATATGATGTAATAGTTCTTAGAGATAAGACTATACCACTAATTGATAGTAGAGAAAGTTTAAACATTGAAATTGAAGATACATCATATAAAGAAAAAGATGAAATGCCGGTTGTAATCGTCAAGTCAGGTGGTAAAGAAATTGGACTAATAGTTGAAGAACTACTCTACCAACAAGAGATTGTTATTAAATCATTAGGTGATTATCTTGATAATGTAAAAAATATTAGTGGAGCTACAATTATCGGTGATGGAGAAGTTGCCTTAATATTAGATGTACGTGATATTGCATAAAGGAAGGTGAGTTTTTAAAGATGACTAAAACAAAAGATGTTAAAAATAAAAAAAACACAGCTGAAACTAAACAGTTTCTAACCTTTAAAGTTGGAAAAGAGATCTATGGACTTAGATTAAATCAGGCTAAAGAGATAATTAAACCACCTAAAATCACTAGTGTTCCAAATAGTGAAGAATATATATTAGGTGTAATTAATCTAAGAGGTCAGGTTGTTCCAGTGATTAACCTAAAAAACAAACTGGGTTTAAAAGAACAGTCAAATCTTGATATTAATCAAGAAAAGGCCAAAAAGATTGTAGTTATTAATATAAAGGGAATGTTAATCGGTGTATATGTTGATGGTGTAAATGAAGTAATAAATATATCTGTAGAAGATATTGAAGATGTAACTGAAAACAAAACTGGTATAAGAGAAGAATTTATTAAAGGGGTTTCTACCTATGGTGATTATTTAATCATAGTGTTAGATTTAGATAACCTCCTTTTTGAAAACAAAGAAGAGAAAGGAGCTTAAACTATGGATACCTATACTGAAGCAAACAACAAAACACAAGCAAAGTCTAGACAGTATATTAAATTTGAAACCGGTAATCAGGCTTTTGGTATCAATGTTTTAAACAGCAGAGAAATTGTTATGGAAAGTGAAATAACATCTATACCAGAATCACCTGATTTTGTTAAAGGTGTAATAAACTTAAGAGAAGAAATTGTACCGATTGTAAATCTAGATAAACTGTTTAATATAAAGTTATCTGATGAAAATATTGAAGAAAAAAAGATAATAATAATAAAAGTAGAGGAGACCTTAATTGGCCTTGAGGTTGATGGGGTTGATGAGATTATTGAGATAGAGAACAATAGAATCAAAAGTGCTCCCTCAATAACTAAAAAATATAATAAAGACTACATTAGAGGTGTTGCTAATCATAATGATAAGCTCTTTATTATCCTAGATGTAAACAACATCTTTTCTTCAGATGAAATAGAAGAAATCAAGGAAATTAACAGTTAAAATAATAGAAAAAACACAGGAGGAAAAACAGTGAAAAAAGTACTTATAGTAGATGATGCCGCATTTATGCGTTTAAATCTAAAAAATATAATAAAAGAAATGGACTTTGAAATTGTAGATGAAGCAGAAAATGGTTTAGAAGCAATTGAAAAGTATAAAGAACATAAACCAGATATAGTAACAATGGATATAACAATGCCGGAAATGGATGGAATAACAGCAACTAAAGAAATCAAAAGCTATTGATGATACAGCAAATGTATTAGTTTGTTCTGCAATGGGTCAACAAAGTCTAGTAATCGATGCTATAGAAGCTGGAGCAAAAGACTTTATTGTTAAACCATTTGAAAGACAAAGAATAAAAGATGCAATGAATAAGATTTTCAACTAACAACCACAGGATAAAAAAATTAAAATATAACAGTTTCAACAGTAAAAATAAAAGCTGTGGGAGGATATATTTATGATAAATGTATTAATAGTAGATGATTCAGCCTTTATGAGACAGTTTTTTAAAAAAATAATAGACAAACAACCTGATATGAAAACAATTGCTGTTGCAAGAGATGGTAGAGATGCTATCAAAAAGATAAAAAAATATTCTCCAGATGTAGTAACTTTAGATATTGAAATGCCCCAAATGGATGGTCTAAGGACTCTTAAAAAGTTAAAAGAAAAAAAACTGTTTAATACACCAATTCTAATGGTCAGTGCTTTAGATGATCGAACAAATGTAATAGATGCCCTTGATTTAGGGGCTTTTGACTTTTTGCCAAAACCATCTCACAAAATTTCAATGGATATTGAAGAAATATCTGATGATTTAATTAAAAAAGTAAAAGCAGCCTATAACAGTAACAAAAATAGGTCTGATAATGTTTATAAAACAAAAGTGGTTAGTAAAAGTATTAATAGAGATATTGATAATTATCCAATAGTTGCAGTTGGTGCATCTTCAGGTGGACCAAATGCCTTAAAGGAACTATTGACATCATTTCCAGCCGACTTTCAGGGAGGATTAATAGTAGTACAACACATGCCGGAAGGTTTTACAAAAACCTTGGCTGAAAGGTTAGATAGTTTGTCTGAAATAGAAATATCGGAAGCACAAAATGGAGATACAATTCAAAAAGGTAAGGCTTTAATTGCACCAGGTAATTATCATTTAGAAATAAAAAACGGTGAAGTCAAATTAAACCAAAATCCGAAAAAATGGGGTGTAAGACCCTGTGTTGATTATATGATGAGCTCTGTTGCTAAAGAGTATAAAGATAGGGTAATAGGTGTGGTTTTAACCGGTATGGGCCATGATGCAGGGATAGGTATGAAAGATATAAAAGAAAACGGTGGTTACTGTATAATACAGGATAAAAAATCTGCATTAGTATATGGTATGCCACAATCAGCGATTGATAATAATGCCTGCCATGAAATAGCACCATTAAGTGAAATAGCAGCTAAAATAATGGACACAATAGAAAGGAAATTTTAAAAGTGACTGAATTTGAAATATTTAAAGAAAAAGCAGCGAAAATATTAAATTTAGATCTTTCGGGCTATAAAGAAAAAAGAATAGAAAGAAGAACAAAAAGTTTAATGAAAAGACATGATGTACAAGATTTTAAGGAATGTGCAAAAAGATTAGAAAAGGATTTAAAGTTTAGAGATGCCTATTTAAATCACTTTACAATTAACACATCCGAGTTTTTTAGAAATCCGAAAAACTATGATTATCTTAAAAAAGAAATATTTCCTAAATTATTAAAAGAAAACAAAAAGATTAATATATGGAGTGCACCTTGTTCAAATGGTTCAGAACCATATACAATTGCAATCATATTAAATGAGATGAATATTAGTCCTAATAGATACAGTATTTTGGCTTCAGACCTTGATGCTGAAATATTAGAAACTGCTAAAAAAGGTATATATGGTGATTCATCGATTAAAAATGTACCAAAAAATGTATTTAACAAATATTTTGAGAAAACCAATGGACAGTTTGAGAAGTATAAGCTTTCTGAAGAAATAAAAAACAAAGTGAAGTTTGAAAAAAAGGACTTAATAAATGCTGATTTTAGAAATAAAAACTGGCATTTAATAATAAGCCGAAACTTTTTTATCTATCTTACTAAAGAATATAAAAACTTGATGGTAGAAAAGTTTTCAAAGGTTTTAAATGAAGATGGATACTTTTTTATCGGTAGTACAGAGTTTATATTCGGAAGTGACAAGTTCAATTTAGAAAAAGAACATCTGTCATTTTATAAAAAAACAACTAAATAAAATAACAGAACACGAAGGGCAGGTAGATGTCATGTTCAATATTAAAGGCAAGTTGGTTTTTCTATTTATTTTAGTAGGTATTATTCCTGTTATTATTGTAGGTGTCCTATCATATAATAATACCCAACAGGAAATTGAAAGTAATGTTTATGGTTCTCTTGATATGTTTGGAACAATAATTGACCAACAGTTTGAAGAATACTTTAACAATAAAGAGGGAGAAATTAAGGTATTTGCAGCTTCTAATGATGTTAAAAGAAACAATGTGGAATACAACTTACTTCCGTTGGGAAGAAAGAGTTGAAATCCTAGATGGTTTAACCGATAGCTATATCAATGAATTCGGTTACTCTTCAGCTTTTTTAACCGATCCGGAAGGTAATGTAGTTTATTCAACAACAGAAAAAATACCGCTTGGTACTGATCTTTCAATAAGAGACTATGTCCAGGGAAGCCTATCAGGAAAAACAACCCGGTCATAACTTTTTTATTCCAATATTATAAATGCAAATGCACTTGTAATCTCTGATACAATTTATGATCCTAAAAGTGAAGAGATAATAGGTACTGCAAATTTAATTATGGGACAAAATCAGATTAATCATCTAATCCATTCCGGTCTAGAAAAGTTGGGAAAAACAGCAGATGCATATTTAACTAATCAAGATGGTCGACTCTTAACAGAGACCAGAAAAGGAGAATATCAAGAAGATGCAGCTTTAAATGAGAGTATAGATACCAAAGCAGTAAATAGACTAAAAGGTCCGATAAGTAATAACAATACTGACTTTAAAGAAACAATTGAGTATGTGGACTATGAAGGAGCTGATGTATTAGGTATCTTAAGTACTACAAAACTTGGTAGTCGAAATGTAGGATTAATTACAACAATAGATGACCTTGACAGTCAAATTGAAAATGTAAATGGAAAATCAAAACAAATGAATGAACAAGCTGTTGATGTGATGGAAAACATTGATAATGGTAGTGGAGCGGTTAAAAGTTAAGTAAATCAAATCAATACTGTAAAAGATAATACTAACCAAGTATCTGAACAAATCAGTTCACCTGGTAATTCTTCTAAAAAAATAGGAGAAATTGTTGGCCTAATTAATGATATCTCAGAAAAAACTAATCTACTTGCCCTTAATGCAGCAATAGAAGCTGCAAGAGCAGGAGAAGCCGGTAGAGGATTTAGTGTTGTAGCAGATGAAATTAGAGAATTAGCAGAGAAATCTTCAAATACTACTGATAAAATTGCAGGATTAATAAAAGAAATCCAAAATGAAGTAAATAAAGCTGTAAGTGATATGAATCAGACTGAAGGAGCAGTTGATGAAAGTGTATCAGCAATTGAATTAACAGGTAATACATTTGAAAACATTGAAAATGCAGCTCAACAGTTAGCAAGACTTATTGATAGTATCTCTCAAGAAACAGATCAAATGAGTTCAAACAGTAGTGATGCAAAACAATCAATCTCACAAATCTCAATTGTTAGTCAAGAAGCAGCAAGTAATGCAGAGGAAGTTGCAGCATCAAGTGAAGAACAAAGTGCTTCAACACAGGAGATTGTAAATGCTGCTGAACGTCTATCCAAAATGGCTGAACAGCTTAAAGATGAGATCAATAAGTTTGAAGTATAATTATTAAAAGACAAAGTATTCATGGTTAAAATAATTAATAGATAATTAATAGTTCAAATAATAGATAAGGGTGGATATATAAACCACCTTTATCTTAAAAAATCATTACTAAAGGGGTGAAATTAATGGGTATTCGCAACTGTAAAAGGTGTGGAAAGATCTTTCAATATGATGGAGTTCATAAGATCTGTAATAGCTGTAGAACAGAAGAAGAAAATGATTTTGAAAAAGTAAAAGAATTTTTAAGAGATAACCCTAAATCCAGTATAAATACAGTAAGTGAAGAAACAGGTGTTGAAAAAAAAGTAATTATTGAATTTATAAAAAACGATAGATTAATTGCGGAAGATTTAGAAATAGATGTTACTATTAAATGTCAGAGATGTGGTACAGAAATAAAACACGGTAAGTACTGTGATTCATGTGTTACTGAAATGAAAGATGAAATAGAGAGTTTAACCAAAAAAGATAAAAAAGAAATTAAGAAAAGAAATAGAGGACATAATATGCATGTAGCTGATAGATTTGATAATAGTTAATGGTGAAAACAATTAAAATAGAGAGTATTAAAGACTAATCTAAAGATAATACTCTCTTATCCCTTTTAATAAGAAATACATCAATTTAATTAAAATAAAAAGTATACGATAATAGTATTGAGAGAGAAAACAAATGAAAAATTAGCAGGGAGTGGTATTTCATGAAAATTAATAATAATGATATAAATATGAATAAAATCATGAAAGCGTACCAAAATCTAAATCAACAAGATAATAACAATGTTAAAAAACAAACAAAATTAGACCAGGTTAATATCTCAAATGAAGCCAAAGAGATTCAAAATATCAAAGAAACACTTGAGAACAAATCTGAAATAAGGCAAGAAAAAGTAGATCAAATTAAAAATCAAATTCAAAATGGTACATACCAAGTAGACTCACAAAAAATTGCAGAAAAGATTATCTCTGATATAGAATAGAGGTGTGAAAAATGAGTGAACAGCTGTTATCTGAGCTGACTGAAGTATTAAAAAAAGAAAGCACTCTTTATAAAAAGCTTTTAAAGATTGCTGAAAAGAAAAAAGAAACATTAGTTCAAAATGAGATAGAAACTCTTTTTGATCATGTAGAAACAGATCAAGAGCTAATCGATCAGGTTACAAAACTTGAAAACAGAAGGCTTGAAATTATGGATAAGATTGATAAAAAGTTCGATATAAACAGTAAAGAACTTTCTTATCAAGACTTTATAAATAACACACCAGATAACTGGCAAGATAAATTAAATCCAATAAGAGAAGATTTAGTAAAAACATTAGAAGAGTTTCATGTCTTAAATGAAGAAAATAAAAGATTAATTGAAGAAGCAGTTAAGTTCAATAAATTTTCAATTGATTTAATAGTAGATAATTTAAAGAAAAATAATACTACGTATCATAGTAAAGATAAAAACAGACCACATTTAATAGATAAAAGAGGCTGATTGATAAAAGGAGGAAATTTTAATGTTCGATGGAATTCATATCGGATTAAGTTCACTACAAACCCAGAAAAAATCAATAGAGACAACAGGACATAATATAGCTAATGCTAATAATGAAAACTATTCAAGACAAAGAACAATACAAACTGCAAAACAACCTAACTTAGTTCCCGGAAGTGACTTTATGATGGGTTCAGGTGTTAAGGTAGAAGATATCCAGCGAATACAAGATCAATTTATTAATCAGCAGGTAAGAGAAGAATCTCAAGAATCCGGTTATTGGAATCAGATTCAACAGGGAATGGAAAGAATAGAATATATTTTTAATGAACCATCTGATTCTGGATTACAGAGTGCTTTTGAATCATTTTGGAATTCATTACAAGATCTAAACTCAAATCCAAATGATACAGCAACTAGAGCAGCTGTAAAAAACCAGGGTATGGTTTTAGCTAAATCATTTAGAAACATTAATGAACAAATGATGGACTATAAAAGGTCTTTAAACAATGATGTCGAAAAAACTGTAAGTGAAATTAATTCAATTACAGATCGAATCAGTAGATATAACAAACAGATCACAACAGCATTAGCAAGTAATAATACACCAAATGACTTATTAGACAAAAGAGAAGCATTATATAATGAACTAAATGAATTAATTTCAGTTAAAGGTTCAGTAGACAAAGTTGGTAACTTAAACATAACTGTTGATGGAAAAAAACTAGTTAGTAAGTTTGATACAAACGAACTAAAAATATCAGCAAATGGAACATATGAAGATAATATAGTAATTGATATAAATGGTACTGAAATAGGAGTAGAACCAGATAGTGGTGAAATAAAAGGTATTATGGATGTAAGAGATAATGAAATTCCATCATATTTAGATACTGTTGATAATATAGCAGATAGCTTTGTAACAAAGTTTAATGAAAAACATAGCAGTGGATTTGATCTTGATGGTAATACAGGTCAAGAATTCTTTCAAATTGATACAGGATACAATAGAGCATCTAGAGGTATTGAACTACATCCAGATATAAAAGCTGATGGTGGAATATCGAAAATTGCAGCCGGTAACTTTAGTGAAGATCCAAGTGTGGTTACTGGAGAAATCACTGGAACAGTTGATAATGATGAGTATTATACCGTGAAAGTTAATGATGATAGTTCTGGGAATTATGATTATGAAATATTTGATTCAAATGGTAATAGTGTTGATTCAGGTAATGAAGCACCTGATACAACTGTTGTTCTTACCGGGAGTGAAGGTTTTGAACTAACTTTAAATGGAACTGGAGAAACTACTGTTAACTTCAACAAAAATGAAGGTAATGGAAATAATGCTTCATCTTTAGCTGAAGTAATCAATCAAGATGAAGTCTTAAATGATGCAACAGTTCAGGATAACTATCAGGCATTGATTTCAACAATTGGAGTTAATGCTCAAAGAGCAGACCAAATGAAAGAAAGCCAAGGAGATCTTGTTAGACAGTTAGGAAATATAAAAGAAAGTATTTCTGGTGTTTCTTTAGATGAAGAGATGGCTAATATGATTAAATATCAACAGGCATACAATGCAGCAGCAAAGTTAATAACAAAATCAGATGAAATGTTAGAAACATTAATCGGTATGGTAAGGTAGGAGTGATATAATATGAGAATAACAGACAGTATGATGGTTGGAAACATGTTAGAAAACTTAACAAATAATAAAGAAAGATTAAACACATTAAATGAACAACTTTCTTCAGGAAAAAAGTTTTCAAAACCATCAGATGATCCTATAAAAGTAACAACCAGTATGAGTTTTAGTAATCAAATCAATAACTATGAACAGTATCAAAAAGATATTAATAATGCTAAAAGTTGGTTAGAAACAACTGAAAATACTTTAGGTGATTCAACAGAAGTAATGCAGAGAGCCAATGAATTAGCACTATATGGTGCTAATGATTCATTGAATGAAGAAGATAGAAAGAACATGGCTGAAGAGGTAAAACAGCTTAGAGATGAACTGATTAGTATTGCTAACAGCAAATTAGGATCAGACTATCTTTTTTCAGGACAGGCAACAGGTGAGAAACCGATTAGCTTAAATCCTGATTATGATTATAGTGATCCAGTTGAAGATCATTATGTTGAATATAATGGAGATAAAAATAAGATAAAAAGAAAAATAAGTGATGATAATAAGTTAACTGTAAATTTAAATGCAGAAGATGTATTTAAAGAAAACATAGAAACTTTAAATAAATTATATGAAGATCTTAAAAATGGTGAAGATGGAGAAAAAATAGCTTCTTATGTTAAAGATATACAAGATGGAATGGATAAATCTTTTGGATATAGAGCTGAAATTGGTGCTAAAATCAATAGGATGGATTTAATTGAAAATAGGATTGATGATGATATATTTAATATAAAAAAATTAAATTCTAAAAATGAAGATGTTGACTTAGCTGAAGTAGTTACAGACTTAAAGATGAGTGAAAATGTATATAGAGCATCACTTTCTTCAGCAGGAAGAATTATTCAACCATCATTAGTAGACTTTATTAAATAAATAAAAAATAATCTTAAGAAAAGTATGTGGGGTGTATAAATTGGAAATAATGACCAGGGATTTTGGTAAAGTAAATATAGATAAAAATAAGATAATTCAATTTCCAGAAGGTATTCCAGGATTTAAAGAAGAGGATGAATTTGTATTATTACCCCTGGATGAAGACTCCTTATTTGTTATCATGCAGTCTATAAAAACACCTGAACTAGCCTTTATAACATTAGAACCAAGAAATATAATAAAAGACTATGAATTTATTATCTCTGAAAAAACAGAAAATCTTTTAGAAATAGATAGTATAAAAGACATAATACTATTAAACATAGTAACAATCAAAGAAAAGGTAGAAGATATGACAATTAATCTAGCAGCACCTTTAGTAATTAATATAAATAAAAATCTGGGAAAACAGGTAATCTTAGATGATAATAAATACCCTGTAAAACACAAACTAGAAAATAACCAGGCAAAAGAGATGATGTCCTGATGCTAATACTATCCAGAAAAGAAGATGAAAAAATATTAATAGATGATGATATAAAAATATCAATTGTTGAAATCAAGGGTAATCAGGTTAAAATTGGAATTGAAGCACCACAAGATGTTGAAATTTTAAGAGAAGAAGTATTTAAATCAGTAGAAAAAGAAAACATCCAAGCTACTAAAGAAAGAAGTGTAGGGCTAGATCAATTAAAAAACTTTGGTAATAAAAATAAGAAATAAAGTAAATAAAAGGAATAAGTACAAAAATAGTAGTATACGCTAATAAATAGCAATTATTATGACTTAATTATCCTTAAAGACGAAATTAAAGAATTAAAAAAATAAGATATAAGTCGATAATATAATTAGAAGATAAACAAAGTATTTAGTAATGATTATAGGTCTGAATAATCAGATCTATAATGGTTACTAAAACTCGTAACCAAAATATGAGCGGCCGACATATTAAGGAAACGAGCTTTTAACCAAGATCTCTTTAAACAGACAAGGATGTCTGAGTTAAAGAGTCAATAAAACAAAACTAATTTATACAATCATCAAGGAGGATGATATTAAATGAGAATTAATACGAATATAGCTGCTTTAAATTCATACAATCAGCTAAAAAACACACAGAGTAACTTAAGTAAGTCTTTAGAAAGATTATCTTCAGGTAAAAGAATTAATGGTGCTGCTGATGATGCTGCAGGTTTAGCAATCAGTGAAAAAATGAATGCTCAGGTTAGAGGACTTGGTCAAGCACAAAGAAATGCTCAAGATGGTATTTCATTAATTCAAACTGCTGAGGGAGCATTAAAAGAATCACATTCTATATTACAAAGAATGAGAGAACTTGCTGTACAATCATCTAATGATACTAATACAGCTGCTGATAGAGCAGAAATACAAAAAGAAGTTGATCAATTAACATCAAGAATTAGATCAGATATTGCTGATACTACTGAATTTAACACCAAAAAATTATTAAATGGTTCTATTGGTGCTGATGCAACAATTAGTACAAATAATAGTGGAGCAGAAGGTGTTGAAGTTAATGATGATTCTATAGATAGTGGAGATTATTCTGTTGATGTATCCAATGTAAGCAAAACAGCTGCTAATAATTTTAATGCTGGTGGCACTTCAATTTCATCTGGAGATATTTCTATTACGGAACTGATGTAAAAGCTGCAAAGTTATTCCATGGAAGTTAGATGGTACTGCATACTAGTAGCTGATGTAGCATCTTAAAGATGATGATGGTAAATACATTCAAGAACTTCTGATAATGGAGTAGATCTTGGATCAGGCTACATGGTTCTGCTCAAACAATTGGTGGTTATGAAATAGCTAATACTTATGATGGCACAGAAGTTGAATCAGGTAACATTTGATACAACTTTGAAGCATGATGTTACAGTTACTGATATCTGAAGGTAATATTAACAATATGGAAGCTGGAGTTAACTGCAAATCTTAGCAATAGTAAAATTGAAACAAATGCTGGTTTTGATTTAGAGGTTAGTAATGATTTGATTGCAGGTACTGATACTGTATCAGTTAATAATAATTCAGTAAGTTTTCAAATTGGATCTAATAATGGTCAAAACACAAAAATAGCAATTAATGATATGTCATCATCTGCTTTAAATGTAAATTCATTAGATCTTTCAACACAAAATGGTGCTGATTAGCAATAACTACATTTGATGATGCTATTCAAGATGTTTCATCTGAAAGAGCTAAATTAGGAGCTTCTCAAAATAGATTAGATCACACAATTAATAATCTAAATACAGCTCAAGAGAACTTAACAGCTGCTGAATCAAGAATTAGTGATGTTGACATGGCTAAAGAAATGATGGAATTCACTAAATCTCAAATCTTAAGCCAGGCTGGTACTGCTATGATGGCACAAGCTAATCAACTTCCACAAGGAGTACTTCAGTTACTCGGTTAATGTCAATATAAATTAAATATATTAAAAAATATAGCCGGTCGGCTCATGTCGGCTGGCTTATTTTCTTTAAAAGGAGATGATTGTTATGGTGGAAGGAATAGAAGGCATTAGCCGAAGTGCAAACTTGAAAAGTATTAATTTAGCAGAGAGTAATAATAAAAAAAATGAAAAGGTAAAAGTTGAAATAAAAGATTCCACCAATAGTGAAAATAAGTTATCACATGAAGAATTACAACAGGAATTAGAAGAAAAAATCGAAGATATGAATAAAATAACTGAAACATTAGAAGAAAACCTTTCATTTAAATTACATGATGAAACAGAAAGAATAATGGTTCAAGTTGTAAATATAAAAACAAATGAAGTTGTAAAAGAGATGCCACCAGAAGAAATGTTAGATTTAGCTGCAAAAATACACAAAATGGTAGGCCTTCTTATAGACGAAAAAGTTTAGGAAAAAGAGGTGAGTTAGATGGCAGATTTATCCTTAGGTGGACTAGCAACTGGAATGGATACACAGTCAATAATTGAACAGTTAGTCCAGTTAGAAAGACAACCTATATATAGATACCAAAAAGAAATATCAGAACTAGAGGCTACTCAAGGAGCCTGGAGAGATGTAAACAGTAGATTGGATAAGTTAGAAAACTTAACAACTGATTTAAAGTTATCCGCTACTTATAACTCTCGTACAGCTAGTAGTAGTAATAAAGATGCTGTAACTGCAACTGCAAGTAATGATTCTTTAGAAGCAAACTATGATGTAACTGTAAAAAGTACTGCTAAAGCACAAAGAATAGCTGGTAGTCAGATGAGTTCATCTGATACTCCATTAAATGAATTAGCAGGATTTGATAGTTTAGCTGCAGAAAATACAATTTCTATTAATGGAACTAATATAACAATAAATGATACAGATACATTAAATGATGTAAGTAATAAAATAAATGAAGCTGAAGCTGGAGTTAAGGCTTCAATAGTTGATAATCATCTAGTATTAGAAACTGCAGAAACAGGTGTGGAAAACGCATTAGATTCTACAAAAATAACTGATTCTAATGAATTATTGGAAGACTTAGGAGTTATTAATGCTGATGGAACTATTGCTAATGAACTGCAAGCTGCTTCTGATGCAGAGATTGATATAAATGGAATAACTGGAATTACGAGTTCAACCAATACTTTCTCTGATGCAGTTGAAGGAGTTACATTTAATGTTAATCCTGAAGCTGAAGTTGATAGTACAGCAACAATAACAGTTAGTAAAAATACTCAAAAAGCAGTTGATGCTGTTCAATCATTTATAGATCAATATAATAGTGCAATGAGTTTTTTAGATGGAAAAACAGATTATGATGCTGATGAAGAAAAAGGTGCTATCTTACAGGGTGATAACACTGCAATAAGATTACAGATGAGATTGCGTGAAATGGTAACTTCTAAAATAAAAGATAGTGGAGACTATCAAACATTAAATGCGGTTGGTATTGAAATAGATAGAGATGGAGTTATGAGTTTAGATTCTGCCAAATTTGAAGAAGCATTACAGAACTCACCAGAAGAAGTAGCTAATCTTTTTAAAGCAGAATCAGATACGGAAGGTTATGATGGTATGGCTGTAAGAATGGATAGTTACCTAGATCAACTAATGCAGTCAAATACGGGATTGATTCCAAGAAGATTAGATTTCTATGATACCAGAATTGATAACCTAAATGATGATATAGAAGGTGTAGAAAGAAAAGTAGAGATGACTAGAGAACGTTATGTTCAGCAGTTTACTGCTATGGAAGAAGCTATATCTGAAATGCAGTCTCAGCAAAGCTGGATGATGAGCCAACTACAAAGTATGGGTGGATCTGCTAATATGATGAGTAGTATGATGTAGTAATTTTAGGGGGTTAATACTTTATGGATATAAACTCAGCAGTAGAAAGTCAAATTCAAAGTGTAAGATCAGCAATAGGTATGTCAACATTACAAACTGCAATGAGTCAAGATGGAGCTACAGTTAATAAGTTAATTGAAGGTATGCAAAAAACAAGTGCAGAAGTTCAGAAAGCTGCAGCAGACCATAAAGGAAACTATATTAACACAAGAGTATACTAATAATAATAATGAATTATATAAAAATAATATAAAATATAAAGTTACATTATGTAAGGAGGAAACATAATGTCAATGACAGCACATAAACAATATAAACAGGTACAGGTAAAAACAGCAAATAATAAGAAATTACTTTTAATGTTATACCAGGGTTGTATTAAATTTTTAAGAATAGCTAAAAAATCAATAAAAGAAGAAGACATGGAAAATGCCAATGAATACTTAAAAAAATCACAGGCTATAATAGATGAACTAAGATATACTTTAGATATGGATAAAGGTGGAGAAATATCTAATAATCTATATAAACTATATAATTTCATGTATTCAGAACTAATATCAGCTAATATCAACAAAGAAATAGAACCAATTGAAAATGTAGAAAGCTTAATGATGGATTTATTAGAAACCTGGAAAGAAGTAATTAATAATCCTAATCAAGAAAAAGAACAACAAAAAATTAATATGAGTGGTTAATAGTTTTCTAAAATATAAACAAAAGGGGTTTTAATAATGAGTGGAATTGATGAAATTTATTCAAACAAACTTAATATAAAAATAACCCCCGAAGATAATTATTTGAAACAAAAAAAGATTAATAAAAGCATAAAAAAATTAAAGGAATATGATGATAAGATAGAAATAAAAAAAGAAAGAATGAATAATAAAGTTAATCAAAACTATAAAATAAAAGATGCAGTAAAAAGACCGATTAGAATTGATAATAGTAATAACATCTTTTTTATTAACTACAAAAATGAAAACAAAACTGTAAAGATTAAACCAGGCAGTTATAACTTAACAGAAATATCCTTATCTATTCAACAAAAAGTTAATGAAGAGTTTGGTATAGGTAAGGTCAAATTAAAATTGACCGGTTCCATATCGGATGGATTGATCTATGCTGAAGAAAGCAAGAGCAATAAAATTTTAATTGATATATAATATAGTAAATATTTATTTATCTTTAATATATTGAAATATCTTCTATGATATACAGGGAAGTGAATTAATTGGATTTATATCATAATTATAAAAAATACTATGAGTTAACAAAAAAACAAAATGAATTAATTGAAAATAAAGATATTGAAAAATTAAACAAAGTAATTACTGATAAACAAGAAGTAATTGAGAGTATCGAAAAGGCTCCTGATATAGAAGAATACTTAAAAAATATTAATAATTCAAAAGAAAAATATGAAAAAATAGAAAAATTAATTGAAAAAATAGTAGAACTCGAAGATAAGAACACCAAAAACATGCAGAATAAAAAGCAGGACATTATAAATGATCTTATTTCTTTAAATGAAAAAACTAAAACAAGAAAAGGTTATTTAAAAAATAGTAAATATGAAGCAAAATTCATAGATAAAAAAAGTTAATAATTAAAGTTGATAAAAAACAAACAAAGAATCAAGTACTGATTTAAAGGGAGTTGTTAAATGTGCAGGATAAAAAAATAAAGACTAAGAGTATTATGTGTGAACTACTCGGCAATTAATTACCGAGCTTCATGGTCGCTTGCTTTTATGGGAATTACCCGTAATATCAAGCAGGTTACCCAATCGGCGTGTCCAACGCCACTACTCCTATCTAGCATAAATGCTAGACTCAGAGATACTTTTATTGTTCAAGATAGAAGTGTAAGCACCTCTATAAATGCTTACTAGAAGATTTAGTGTCTTCTATCTACAACGAACCCCCTGAATATTTTACACAGTAGGGGTTTAGCTACTGCAACCTCCAATATTCACTTGTAATTTACATCTATATTATAATAAATCCTGGAGCAAATATCAATTCTTTAAATTAATATTTGCTAATCTTTATATCTCCCATTTGAAAAAGGGAGGGTTACGGATTATTTCCTAAGTTCTTAATTCCAACATTACTGGTAATTAGGTGAAGCGGGCAGAGGATTTAGTGTTGTAGCAGATGAGATTAGAGAACTTGCTGAAGAATCAGCTAATGCTACTGAACAGATTTCAGAATTAATCAATGAAATCCAGGATGATGTAGATAAAGCAGTAGTAAAAATGGATAAAACTGAAGAAGTTGTTGATGAGAGTGTTCAAACAATTGAAAAATCTGGTCAGATCTTTAGTAAAATTAATGATACTTCACAAAGCTCAAATCAAGCAATTGTTAAACTACATGAGTCTGTAGAAAAAATGAACAAAAATAGCAAACAGTTAGAAGAAGCAATTAAAGAGATTAAAATGGTAAGTAAAGAAGCAGCTAATAATGCTCAAGAAGTTGTAGCTGCCAGTGAAGAACAGATAGCTTCTACAGAAGAAATTGTAAATGCAGCAAAAGAGTTAGCTGAGATGGCAAACAAACTATCAGATAATGTAAATGAATTTAACCTATAAATAACAAATTAAAGCTATCCTTATATATCAAATATATGGTAAGGATAGCTTTTTTGTTTTCAATACACAATTAATCTTTTTGCTTTAAAATATAATAATTCATGATTATTTTGAAGGAAATCAATTATTTTACTTTAATAAGTATAATTGAGTTGATTGAAAGACAAGAATTAAATTTATAATTTTTTTTAAGAAGTAATAATTACTAATATAATCTATATTTAGATATATTTGTGCTGAATATATATAAATATTCTTTTAAGGATTTTTCTTGACAACTTGTCAAATATTAGTTATTATTTTAAAGTAATAAGATAATTTTGTTTCATTACAGTTTAAATAGTTTGTTTTGATTAATCTAATTTGAAAAGGGCAACCCTCTAATTATGAGGGGCGCAAAGCTATGGGCCTTATTATAATAAGGCTGCCAGGTTACCAAATTAGTTTTACTATTTTTGGTACCTATAGCTTTTAGTCCGCTATAGGTTTTTTGTTGCAATTAATATTGATTGAAATAATAAAAGATGTAAAGATGTAAAAATATAAAACTATAAATAATTATTAACGATATTATATTTATTTGTTTTAAATATCAAGATATTTGATAAAAATACAAAATTATACATTTTTCAGGAGGAATTAACTTGGTAACTAATGACTTCACGTTAGGTTCAATACAAAAAGATGCCTTAAAAGAGGTTGGTAATATTGGTGCTGGGAATGCTGCCACGGCATTTTCTGAAGTATTAGATCGTAAGATTGAGATTGATGTCCCCTCTGTACAAATCATTCCTTTAGAAGATGTTAGCACAATAACGGGGAGTGAGGAAGACCATGTAGCAGGTATTCTATTTAATGTTACAGGTCAAGCTCCCGGTAACATCTTGTTTATCTTCCCTTCAGAGTCCATTAAATATCTGGTAAAAGTTGTAATGGATGTAGAAATTGAGCCAGATGAAATGGGTGAAATGGAAGTATCCCTTCTTAAAGAACTGGGTAATATCCTAAGTGGTTCTTATTTAAAATCCATCGGTGATATGACGGAAATAAATATGATTCAGTCTATTCCTGGATTTTCATATGATATGGCAGGTGCGATATTAAGTTCAACTATGATCTCAGCCAGTAAAACCGGAGATAATGTACTATTAATTGAAACTGAATTTATGGATGGTGAACGAAAAATAGAAGGATATTTTTTCTTTATACCACAAATTGAATCCCTAAAAACTATATTAAACGCTCTTGGTCTTGATAACAATGGGTAATGACGAAATCAGGATAAAGATGGCTGAGTATCAAGTAGCTAAACCACCCCATGTTTTAGTAACACTAGGCCTTGGGTCCTGTATAGGTTTGGCGCTATATGATAAATATTCTAAAATAAGTGGTTTAATTCACTATATGCTTCCCGAAAGCAATGGCAAGAAAAATACTGCAAAATATGCAGACACAGGGATTCCATTTTTAATAGATGAAATGCTTAAGTTAGGAGCTAAAAAAAGAAATTTGGTGGCAAAGCTTGTTGGTGGAGCTAAAATGTTTAGCTTTGGTGATGAAAATTCAGTTATGAATATTGGACAGAGAAATGCTAAAGCAGCTAAAAAGATATTAAAAGAAGAGGGAATAAAGATTTTAGCTGAAGACACAGGAGATGACTTTGGCAGAACAATGAGATTCTATACTGAAACGGGTGAAATTAAGGTGACTTCCTATAAAAGAGATGAGTTAATTATTTAAGTTTTATTCCGTTATTAAAATAAATAAAAACCCAAAATATACTTTGTTGGTTTATGATGTTTTTACAAATAAATATTACAAAAAGAGTAATATTTTATATAATAACTACAATAAATTTCTCTATATAATAACAAAGGAGGAAATGATTAGATGAAAAGTGTGTTAGTTGTTGATGATGCAGCATTTATGAGGCTGAATATAAAAAACATATTGAAAGAAGAATATGATATTGTTGGTGAAGCAGAAAATGGGCAACAGGCAGTTGAACTGTATCAAGAACATGAACCAGATATAGTAACCATGGATATAACAATGCCTGTAATGGATGGAATTGAAGCAATTAAAGCAATATTAGATATTGATCCTGATGCAAATATAGTAGTCTGTTCAGCTATGGGGCAACAAAAAATTGTTATCCAGGCTATTGAATTAGGTGCTAAAGACTTTATAGTAAAACCGTTTAAAAAAGATAGAGTAAAAGAAGCAGTTGCGAAAATGGTTAATTAGAAGGGGAGGATTTACTTGAATTCTATAATCAATATCCTTGAGTTTGGTTTAGATGGCTCATATGCAAGGCATAAGGCTTTAACTAATAATATTGCTAATGTTAGTACTCCAAACTATAAAAGAGAAGATGTTAACTTTATTGATGTTTTAAATGACAATATAGGTAAATTAAAAAATGATAACAGTAATAGTTTAACTGGTCTAAAAAGTACTAACTCTAATCATATAAGTGCAAGTAATAATACGAATAATAGGATAAGATTTAAAGCAACTAATTATAGGAACACAACTAACAGAAATGATCAAAACAATGTTGATATAGATTCTGAAATGGCTAAACTAGCTAAAAATAATTTATACTACAATACTTTAACACAGAGAATTTCCGGTAAGTTCAGTATGCTCCAGGAAGTTATTCAGAAAGGGAGTGAATAATTATGTTTTCAACGGTTAATACAAGTGCTTCTGGTTTAACAGCCCAAAGGCTAAGAATGGATTTAATAGCTGATAATATTGCCAATGTAAATACTACTAGAACTGAAGATGGTCTTCCTTATCGAAGAAAGTTAGCTATTTTTAGAGAAAGAAACGGTTCATTTGTCAATCAGTTAAGTTCAAAGATGGAAAACAATAACACAGGTAATGGAGTTGAGGTTGCCGGTATAAGAGAAGATACTCAACCTTTTAAAACAGTTTATAGACCTGAACATCCCGATGCTAATCAAGATGGTTATCTTGAGATGCCTAACATAAATATCACTTCTGAGATGGTTGATATGATAGATGCTTCTCGTTCTTATGAGGCTAATGTAACAGCCCTTAATACAACAAAAAGAATGGCTTTAAAGGCCTTAGAAATCGGTAGGGGGTAGATTAGATGATTAATCCAATTCAAAACAGATTACAGTTATTAAACATAGATCCAACTGATGGGAACAAACAAAATGATAAGGTTAAAGACTTTCAGTCCATATTACAGGAAAATATTAATAAAGTAAATAAACTTCAGTTAGATTCAAATCAAATCACTGAAGACTTTGCACTTGGAAAAACAGACAATATCCATCAGGTAATGATTGCTGGTGAAAAGGCTGAAACAGCGATGAAGTTAACTTTAGCTGTTCAAAACAAAGTTGTAGGTGCATATAAAGAGATTATGAGGTTACAGGTTTGATTAATAACTATTATTTTGACACTAATTGTTGGTGTGTGGGAGAGATAAATTAGTATGTGGAATACTGTATCAGAATACATAAATAACATAAAAGAACTCTGGACAGGTCTTGATGGTAAGGCTAAAATAATTATTACTGCAGGTACAGCAGTTATATTAATTGTTTTAGGTTATCTAATAATATCCGGAGATGCAGCTGTTTATACACCTCTTTATACTGATGTTGTGTCAGAAGAAGCAGGTGAGATAGTTAATGCACTTGATGAAAGAAACATACCATATAAACTAACAAATGGTGGTGGTACTATTGAAGTGCCGAAAAGTCAAGTTTATCAGGCCAGGATTGATTTGGCAGCAGAAGGCTTACCAAATCAAGGAGTAGTAGGATTTGAAATATTTGATGAAAGTCAGTTCGGTGCAACAGATTTTGAAAGAAAAGTAAATTATTATAGAGCTATCGGAGGTGAACTTTCACGATCAATTCGCCTCATGAGGGGTATTGATTATGCTAAAGTTCAAATAACAGCTCCTAAAGATAGTATCTATCTGGATGAAAAAAGATCGGCCTCCGCTTCTGTTTTGATCCAGCTAGACACAGGATATCAAACAAACAGTTCACAGATTAATTCAATTACTAACTTAGTAGCAGGAAGTGTACAGGACTTAACACCAGGAAATGTAACTGTAATTGATACAAATGGTAATCTTTTAAGTGCAGAAGGTAATGGAAATAATTTAAATTCACAAGTTAATAAAGAAAATCTTAGTATGGAAAAAAACTTTGAACAGAGTTTAGAAACTGACTTAAAAACAATGTTAACAAAGGTTTTAGGACCAGATAACTTTACAGTTAGTGTTAATGCCAAGTTAAACTTTGATCAGCGTGAAGTTGAAAGTAAAACTTACAGCCCTGTTGTTGATGACAACGGGATTGCTAGAAGTGAAGAAGTAAGTGAACAGACCAGTGAAGTAACTTCTCAACCAGATGGTGGTGCTGCAGGTACTGAAACTAATATACCTGAGTATCAAGCTGGAGGAGAAGATACACAAACAAGTTCTGAAGAAAGCATAAATACAGTTACTAACTATGAGATAAATGAAAAGATAGAAAGACATGTATATGCCGGTGGAGATGTAGAGAGACTATCTGTATCAGTAATGGTTGATGGAATTGAAGATCAAGCATTATTAACAAACATACAAGAATCTGTAGAATCTGCAATTGGAGTAGATTTTGAACGTGGAGATACAGTTACTGTAAACAGCTTTAACTTTGATAACAGCCTTGCAGAAGAAATATCCAATGCAAAAGAAGCTCAGGAAAGTTCAGAGAGAACTAGAATGTATATTTACGGTGGATTAATACTATTAATTATAATAATCTTAACAGGAATCATATTTATGATTAAAAGATCATATAGTTCATCACCCTCAGTTCCAAGAGGACAGATGGTGGATTATCAATCAGAATCTGATTATGAAGAAGAAACTCAAGATATAGGTAGACCAACCTTAAGTGATGAAGAAAAACGCAAAAAACAACTTACAGAAGAACTTGAAGATGTTGTATCAGATCAACCGGAAGATGTTGCAAAATTACTTAAAAACTGGTTATTAGAAGACTAAATATTTTAAAAAGGTAAGGAGATTATTTATGGCGGAAATGAAAGAATTAACTGGAAAACAAAAAGCAGCTATCCTACTAATATCACTAGGTCCGGATATGTCTGCCAAAATATTTAAACATCTCGATAATGAGCAGATCGAAGAACTTACCTTAGAGATTGCAAATATGCAAAAAATAGGTACAGAGTTAAAAAACAAGGTTTTAAATGAATTCTATCATCTTTTACAGGCCAATGACTATATCAGTAGTGGTGGTATTAAGTATGCAAGAGAAATATTAACAAAAGCTGTTGGTGAAAAAGAAGCTGACAGTATTTTAAATAGATTAACTGCCAACTTGCAGGTAAGACCATTTGATAATATTAGAAAGGCAGATCCAGATCAACTTTTAAACTTTATTCAAGGAGAACATCCCCAAACAATTGCTTTAATCTTATCATATATAGAACCTTCACAGGCTTCACAAATTATGTCGGCTCTTTCAGAAGAAGTACAAAGTGATGTTGCTAAAAGAATAGCATTAATGGATAGAACTTCTCCAGAGATAATAAAAGATGTTGAAAATGTGTTAGAGAAAAAATTATCATCAGTTATTACAAATGAATATGCATCAGCTGGTGGAATTGATTCGATTGTAGATATCTTAAACCAGGTAGATCGTGGTACAGAGAAAAATATATTTGATCAACTGGATGAAAAAGATCCTGACCTATCAGAAGAAATCAAAAAGAAAATGTTCGTATTTGAAGATATTGTATTACTATCAGATAAAGCTGTACAACTTGTATTACGTGAAGTTGAAACCCATGATGTTGCATTAGCATTGAAAACTTCTGGTGAAGAAGTTGAAGAAGTTATCTTTAATAACATGTCATCAAGGGCAAGTGAAATGTTAAAAGAAGATTTAGAATATATGGGACCAGTACGTATAAGAGAAGTTGAAGATGCACAGCAGAGAATTGTAAATGTAATAAGACAGTTAGAAGAAAGTGGAGAAATAGTCATAGCACGTGGAGGGGAGAGTGAGTTAGTTGTCTAAAATAATTAAAGCCTCTCAAATTATTGGTAAATATAAGTTGTCAAATGTACATCAACAAGAACTCAAAGAAGAGGGTAATAATAAATACAAACAAGAAACTGATAAAAAACATATAAATTCAGTAAAAGAGAAAGAAAAAAAAGCAGAAGATATTATAAAAAATGCAGAACAAAAAGCAAAGCAGATTATAAGTGAAGCTGAACAAGAAAGAGAAAAAGTTGATGAAATTAAAGAAGAAGCATATCAAGAAGGATACCAAAAAGGTAAAAAAGAAGCATACCAAAAACACAAAGAAGAAATTGAAAAAGTTATTAATCTACTAAGTGAAAAAATAGATGAACTTAAAGAACAGTATGAAAAAGAATTAAATGAACTTCAACCCCAGTTAATTAATATTGCAGCAAAGATGGCATCAAAGATAATTAATCATGAAATCCATCATACACCTGAGGTAATCAACAACATTGTTGAAGATGTTCTGCAAGACTTAAGCAATAATCATCAGCAGTTTGTGATTAATGTAAATCCAGAGTTGTTACCATATTTAAACAAAAGTGAACTTAAAACAAACTTTCCAGAAAGCAAGTTTGAATTTAATAGTGATGACAGTCTAAAAAAAGGTGACTGTGTTGTAAATACAAACTTTGGAGGTAAAGATGCTTTTTTAGTCGATAAGATTGAAAGACTAGAAAACAAAATATTACAAGAAATGGATTTAGGTGAATAGATGTTTAGAGAAACAAGTTTAGAAACATTAGAAAAAACAATTGAAAATACAAAGGTTAACCGTGAGTTTGGATATATTACACGAGTAGTAGGTCTAATTATCGAGTCGGTGGGACCTGAAGTAAGTATTGGAGAACTTTGTTATATTAAAAGCAAACAAGGTGACATAGAAGCTGAAGTTGTTGGTTTTAATGATAATAAGGTTCTACTGATGCCGATTGGAGTAATGAAAGGTATTACTCCAGGAGCAAAAGTAATTGCCAGTGGAAGTGAGTTAAAGATAAAAGTAGGTAATCAACTACTTGGAGAGGTTTTAGATGGACTTGGTAAACCATTAACCTCTAATCTTAATAAATATAATAATCTAAAAGAAGTAAGTGTAAACAGACAACCACCTGACCCATTAAAAAGACAGAGGATAAAAAAACCACTAAGTCTTGGAATTAAAAGTATTGATGGTCTTTTAACCTGTGGACGTGGGCAGAGATTAGGAATCTTTGCAGGAAGTGGTGTAGGTAAAAGTACACTTTTAGGTATGGCTGCAAGAAATACAGATGCTGATATAAATGTAATAGCATTAATTGGTGAAAGAGGTAGAGAGGTAAGGGACTTTATAGAAGAAGACTTAGGACCTGAAGGCTTAAAAAACTCAATTGTAGTGGTAGCCACATCTGATAAACCAGCCTTAATTAGAATGAAGGCTGCCAGTGTAGCAACAGCCATTGCAGAATATTTTAGAGATCAGGGTAAAGACGTTCTTTTAATGATGGACTCTGTTACTAGGGTTGCAATGGCTTTAAGAGAAGTTGGTCTTGCATCAGGTGAACCTCCTGCAACAAGAGGTTATCCACCTTCTGTATTTGCCAAACTACCAAAACTTCTTGAAAGAACCGGAACAAATGATAAAGGATCGATCACAGCCCTTTATGCAGTATTAGTAGAAGGGGATGACTTTAACGAACCCATCTCAGACACTGTAAGGGGTATATTAGACGGTCATATAACATTATCAAGGTCTTTGGCTTCTAAAAATCATTTTCCTGCTATAGATGTATTAGAAAGTGTTAGCAGGGTTATGAAAGATGTGGTTTCAAAGGATCATATTGATAATTCTAATCAACTTAAAAAACTATTAGCAGATTACAAAGAAGCTGAGGATTTAATTAGTATTGGAGCTTATGAAAATGGAAGTAATCCAAAAGTAGATAGAGCAATAGAAAAGATAGATCGAATAAATGATTTTCTAACCCAAGAAATTGAAAAAGATGTAAGTTTTGAAGATACTAAGATGAAACTAGACCAGATCATTAATTCATAAGTTGAAAACTAAAGGAGCAGTACTATGGCAAAATATAATTTCAGGCTGCAGAGGGTTCTAGATATTAGAGAAGTTGAGCTTGATAAAGCTCAAAATGAACTCTATCAAGCCAGACAAAAAGAAAAAGATATAGAAGATAGGCTAAATGAAGCAAAACAGCAGTTATCAAATCTGTTTAACTATATCAGAAATAATGATCTAGATGTAATGGAAAACATCAGAACTAGAGATTACATAAAAAAACAGCAGAAAAAAATACAGGATATATATCAAAAACTTCAAAAACATAGAGAAGTTGTAAATGCATATAAAGATAATGTTATAGAAAAAAAACAGTCCAAAGAAAAAATAGTGAAAATCAAAGAAAAGAAATCAAAAGCATTCTATAAAGAATTTTTAAAAAAACAACAAAAAGAACTAGATGAAATAAGTTTAAGATTATCTAATCAGGGGGTTTAGGATGAAGAAGCTAATCTATATATTCTTACTTTTATTCATAACAGTATATGCAGTATGGGTTCTTCATTTTTTCGGTATCCTTCATCTCGATGATATGATTGTTAACACCCCCTATATCAAAGAAAGATTAAAGACAGATGCCCAGTATGACAGAATGATGGAAGACTATTACACATTAGAAAACACAAACGATGAATTAAGATCTGAAAATGAAGAATTAAAACAAACAATAACTGAACTAGAAAATCAAGTAACCCAAAAAGATGAAAGAATTGCAAACTTAGAAAGTGAATTTGAAGATTATAGAGCAACTCAAGAAAAAGAGCAGGCTAGAGTTGAAAAACTTGTAAATATATATTCTAATATGGAACCAGAAGCAGCAGCCCGCTTAATACCGGATTTACAGATGGAAACTACAATGCAAATTGTTGAAGAATTAGATGATGAACAGGTTGCAGAAATAATTTCGAACTTACCACAGGAAATTGCAATTAATTTAACAGAGAGATTAAGGGAATAGTATTCCTTTAATATATAAATAATCAAATAAAGGAGGTGAAAAAGATAAATGCTATAGCAGTTAAACTATTGTCAGGCCAGCTAGAAACTGGCAGAACAGATTCAAAAAACATTAAACCAAGTAATGAATTCAAAGAAAAAATAGCAGAAATCCTCGAACTAAACAATAATAAATTAAATTCAGAAAAAGAACAAGAAATCAGCTTAGAAGAACTAATAGATCAGATTGAACAAATCCTTAAAAAAGCAGATCTTAGTTTAGATGATATAAACAAAATAATAATTAATAAAACAAATCAAGATGACAGCACATTATCTTTACTGAAAAGTAATAAAGATGATAAGAGATTTGATCTAGTATTGGATATTCCACAAGATAAAATAGATGGAATGGAAGAAAACGAGAACTTAATCTTAACAATTAATTCAAATAGTAATACTGATCTAAAAGCTGATCAAAAAGACCAACATTAAAAAGTAATAATAATAACATATAATATAACATTAAAACAAAAAATGAATCTGTTGAGAAATTATTTAACAAGGCAATTGAGCTGCTGGAAAAATATGAAACTAGGGAAAACAAAAATAAATCAACCCAATCAACCAATAGAACTAATACTAAACACAATATTGATTTAGAGAAGATATCTGATTTAAAGTTATCTGAAGAAGATAAAAAATCACTACAAAAAATAATTGATAGTCTAAAACAGCTTAAAATTAATCTATCAGAAAACGAATTTAATACAGTAAAAAAAGAGATAAGTAATATAATTAAAAGTACTAATTTCAATGATAATGAAAACAAAACTGAATTAGTACAAAAAATAATCAATCAAATAGAAACAAAAACAAATAATCAATCCTTTACAAAAGATCTAATTAAAAGAGTAATAACAGACTTAGAAAAGATTGTTGATAAAAATGAAACTATAAATAAAGCATCAAACAATATAAACAATAAAACAGATAATGATATAAAAACAATTAATAACAATCTAAACAAAGATACCAAAAATAATAATAATCTTAATAAAAACAATAATAATAATTTTAAAGCTGATAAGAATATCAATGAAAAAGATACAGTAAAACAAAAAAACAAAACTAGACAAAATCAAAAAGTAGTCAAAGTTGATACGGATAACTTAAAAAATACTTCTCAACTAAAAAGAGATAATAATCTAAAGGAAAAAATTACATTTAATAATTTAGAGATAAAGTACGAAGATAATAATAAGAGCAAGTATAAAAAGATCAACAATCTTAAATTCTTAAATGATGAATCCAAAAACAATCTAAAAGATAATCTAACAAACTATAAAAGTATTGATTTAACAACAAACAAAGCTACTGATCAAATAACAAGTAATAACTTTAATCAACTTATACAAGAAAACAATGTATTTAAACAGATTGATGATAAGCTCAATATGAAAGCATTAACAAATAAAAATCAAGTTGAAATACAACTTGAACCTAAAGCGTTAGGTAAAATAAAAATTGAGTTATCGGTTAAATCAAATAAATTAGTTGGGAAAATTATTGTTGAAAATACTAATATACAAAACTTCTTAGAAAACAATATACAGGAGTTAAAAAACACTTTAATATCTAAAGGACTACAGGTTGATCAATTTAGTATTGAATCTGAAAGTAAAAACTTAAGTGATAACAGAGGAAATAAGAATCAAAATCCTAGTTTTCAGCAGTTTGATGAAAGACAGCAGAACAGAAAGAACAATCAAGAGCAGAAAAACCAAATATTCAACTATATGAACCAAGATGAGATTGGTAATAAACAACTAAACCAGTTTGAACAATCTAACTGGACAAACAACCATTCATATCGAAGTGGTTTTGAATATTTTGCCTAAAGGAAAGGAGTTGTAATATGGCTATAGAAGCAGCTGAGTTCAACAACAAACACAGATGTAAATAATATTGCTAATCAAGTAAAAAAAGAACTTGATAAAGATGCTTTTTTCAAGCTCTTAATTACTCAACTTCAAAATCAAGATCCTTTAAAACCGATGGAAGATAAAGAATTTATAGCTCAGATGGCACAGTTTAGTTCACTGGAACAGATGAACAATATGAACCAAAACTTAAAACAAATGATTGATGTCCAAAAAGTTAATCAAAACAGTTCTTTAATTGGAAAAACGGTTGAAAGAGAGTTTGTAGAAGATGATCAAACAAACTTAATCAAAGGAGAAGTTGAAAAGATAAGTTTTGAGGATGGTAAAACATTTGCTCATTTAAGTAATGAGAACAATGATAAGATTAATGTTGATGATATTACTGCCATTTATTAAAAGTAAAAGGGGAGTAAGGTGAGAACAATGAAAATAGATAATCGCCTAATAATTAATAGGCCGATTAAACCAAATAAACAAAATGAACAAGTAGATAATAAAAATAATAAAGCAGATAAAAGCAGTACTCCTTTCAAGAAAGTGTTTCAAGAGAAGATAAAAAGTTCAAAGATAGAATTCTCAAAACATGCAAAAGAAAGATTACAGGCTAGAAACATTAACTTAAGCAAAGCTAAAATGGAAAGACTTCAAAAAGGAGTTCAAAAAGCAGAAACAAAAGGAGCAAGAGATTCACTTATCTTAGTCGATGATGTAGCATATATTGTGAGTGTTAAAAATAACACTGTAGTTACTGCAATTGATGGAGATAATATGAAAGAAAAAGTATTTACTAATATCGATTCAACGGTATTAATGTAAAAAGTAAAAAACAAAAAAATAAAAGCTGGTTGATGGCAGGACCCTTTACGGGAGCCACAAAGTACTAACTGACAGAGGTACTTTGCCAGCGTAGAGGAGAGATGATTAATAAATGATAAGATCTATGTATTCAGGTGTATCAGGATTAAAAGTACACCAAAATCAAATGGATGTTATTGGAAACAATATTGCAAATGTAAACACAACAGGGTTTAAAGGTAGTAGAGTAACATTTAAAGAGATGTTAAACCAAACCTTAAGTGGTGCTTCTTCTCCACAAGGAGGACGTGGAGGTACAAACCCTAAACAAATTGGTTTAGGAGTACAGTTAGGAAGTATAGATACAAATATGGGACAGGGTAGTTTACAGTCCACAGGTAAAATGACTGATATGGCTATCCAGGGTAATGGTTTCTTTATTGTAAATGATGGAAGTCAAAACTACTATACAAGAGCTGGAAACATTGACTTTGATGAAGAAGGCTATCTTGTAAACACTGCAAATGGAAATAGAGTTCAAGGATGGACAGCAGATGAGAATGGTGACTTTACTGGATTAACTGTAGATAATATGGGAGATATTGACTTTGATCAAACAATGGATGCTAATGCAACAGAAAATATAACTACTGATGGTAATTTAGATGCAAGTATTGCTGATGGTGAATCAGCTATAATATCAACTAGTATATTTGATTCGTTGGGATTTGAACATGATGTAAATATATAATTAGAAAATACTGACAGCTAATGAATGGGTTATAGGTGCAAATGGTATAGAAATTGATAATGTATCCAGCTTCATTAGCTCTGTCCCACATACAATTGATTTTGATAGTGATGGTGTTATAACTGCAGGTCAGAGTCTAGATATTAATTTTGATCCAGGAACTGGTGCTACAAATCCACAAAATGTTAATATAGATTTCTCAAGATTATCTCAATTTGCTGGTGATTCAACTGCAGATGTAAGAACAGTTGATGGATATGGTGAAGGAGAACTAAAAGACTTCACAATGAATGAAGAAGGAGTTATCATAGGTTCCTATGATAATGGATATAATAAAGACTTAGCACGTATTGGACTTGCTAACTTTTCCAATCCAGCAGGACTTCAAAAGGCTGGAGATACAATGTTTAATGTTTCAAATAACTCTGGAGATCCACAGGTTGGAGCTGCAGGTGTTGGTGGTAGAGGAACAATATCATCAGGTACACTTGAAATGTCTAATGTAGACTTGGCTGAACAGTTTACAAAGATGATCACCTCTCAAAGAGGATTTCAAGCTAACTCAAAGATGATTACCACCTCTGATGAAATGCTACAGGGCTTAGTTAATATGAAAAGGTAGATAAATATCAGTGGGGCCTTTTATAGAGGCCCTACTATTACAAACATGAGGTGGTTAAATGATTAAACTTACTAGATTAAATGATGAAGAAATTGTTGTAAATGCAAATTTAATTGAGGTAGTAAAATCCACCCCAGATACAATTATTAAATTAACAACAGATAAGAATATATTGGTCAAAGAAACAGTGGATGAAGTTATTGAAAAGGTTATTGATTATAAGAGAAAAGTTTTTAATGGTTTAACGTTGGATAAGGAGTGAAAATGATGAATCTAAGTACAGTTATAGGTATAGCTTTAGGAATAGTATTAGTAGTGGGAGCAATCTTTTTAGGCGGTAATGCTGTAATATTTATAAGCCTACAGTCTATAATGATTGTTTTAGGTGGTACAATTTCGGGTACATTTGTTAGTTTTTCGCTATCTGATTTAAAGAAAATACCATCACTTCTTAAAATATGTTTTACAAATAATAATATTGATTCTGATAGTATTATTAAAGTACTTGTTGAATTAGCTCAAAAGGCTAGAAGAGAAGGACTGCTAACATTAGAACAGGATATTCAAGAGATAGATGATTCATTCTTAGAGAAAGGTGTTCAACTAGTTGTAGATGGTACTGAACCAGAACTAGTTAAAGATATTATGGAGACCAAGCTAGCCTATATGGAAAACAGACACTCGAATGGAAAAAGTATTTTTGCCACGATGGGAGCATTGTCTCCTGCATTTGGTATGATTGGTACTTTAATTGGATTAATACAGATGTTAAGCCAGTTAGATGATCCAAGTCAACTAGGTTCAGGTATGGCGGTTGCCTTGATAACAACATTATATGGTGCTTTTTTAGCTAATCTATTTTTCATACCACTGGCCAATAAATTAAAAATAAAAAGTCAGGAAGAAGTATTGATTAGAGAATTAATGATTGAAGGTATTTTATCAATACAGGCTGGTGAAAATCCAAGAATAATTGAAGAAAAACTAAAGGCTTTCTTATCTGAAGAAGCAAGACCAGCAGAAAATGAAGATGAACAGGTAGATACCAGTAGAGTGGTGGGTGAAAATGCCTAGAAAAAAAAGAAGTAATAATGAAGAAGAAAATAGTGGTTCTCCAGCTTGGATGACTACATTTGGAGACTTAATGACCTTGCTTTTAGTATTCTTTGTACTCCTGTATTCTTTTTCTGTAATGGATTTAGAGAAATTCCAGGGTTTTATGTCAGCCTTACAAAACCAATTAGGAGTTATGGATGGTGGGAAAACTATTAGTGAAAGTCAGGTTATGGACCAAGGTATGAGAGGTGAATATTTCAATCCATCTAGAATGAATTTAAATCGGGTCATGCAGAATATGCAGGGTTATATAGCAGAAAATGACCTAGAAGATAAAGTTCATGTTGAAATGACAGACCGGGGTCTTGTAATTAGAATGACAGGAGAGATCCTCTATGATTTAGGGGAAGCAGTAATTAAACCAGAAGGTAAAGAAGTACTGGATGAAATAGGTAAAAATATTCAGGGAATTACAAACAATGTAAAAGTAGATGGACATACAGATAATCTTCCAATTAACAACAGTGAATATCCATCAAATTGGGAATTATCAACTGCAAGAGCTGTAAGGGTTATTAAATATTTCATAGAAAATATGACTATTACTCCAAGTCGTTTGTCAGCTGCTGGTTATTCAATGTATAGACCTTTAAGAGAAAATACTAACCCTAATAATAGGGCTATAAATAGAAGAGTTGAAGTAGTAATTTTAGATACAACTTTAGACCAAGAAACAGGGAGTGAATAAATTTGGCAGAAAATGAAGAAAAAAAAGGTGGATTAATGAAGTTAATAATAATCGCTGTTTCAATAGTAGTGGTTTTATCTATAATTGGATTTGTTATGGTTAGATTTATTAATCCTGCAAGTGAAAATGGCGAAGTTGCTAATCAGCAAGTAGAGCAGAGTAGAGAATTAGGACCTACATATCAGATGGGGGATTTTACTGTGAATTTTGCTGAAGCACAAAACTTTCAATTTTTGAAAGCAACTATTGCTTTTGAATTAAGTCATGATAAATTGACTGAGGAGTTAAATACGAGAAAGCCTCAGATGAGAGATTTAATTATATCAGTTTTAAGAGCACAGTCACCAGAGGATATAAAATCTCCTTCAACACAAGGAATTAAAGATGAAATTAAAAATACAGTAAATAATAATCTTAATACTGGAGAAATTAAAAATGTATGGTTTACTCAATTAGTTATTCAGTAAGGAGGATATAAAATGGCAGATTCTGAAGTACTAAATCAAAATGAAATAGATTCGCTCTTATCTGCCTTAGATTCTGGTAATGTAGATGTAGACGAGATGAAAGAGCAAAAAGAACAGGAGAAAGTTAAAAAATATGACTTTCGAAGACCTAATAAACTTTCAAAAGAACAGATGCGAACTCTGCAGATGATTCATGAAAACTTTGCTCGTTTGTTAACTACTACATTATCTACAAGATTAAGAAGTATGGTAAGTTTTGAGGTTGCTTCTATTGAACAACTTTCATATCAGGAATTTATCAGATCTTTAACTGAACCTACAATCATTAGTATTTGCGAACTTGCACCTTTAGAGGGGCAGTTTATATTTGAAATAAATCCAGAAGTTGGATTTACTATTATAGATCGACTATTTGGTGGTTTAGGAAAACCAATTGATAAAATCAGATCTTTTACTGATATAGAACAGGTAGTATTAAAAAAAGCAATTAATTGGATTTTACAGAACTTTACAGAAGCCTGGGAGAACTTGATTGAAATAAAGCCTAGATTAAGAGAACTTGAATCAAATCCTCAGTTTACTCAAATTGTTCCTGATAATGATATGACAATTATAATAACACTGTCAACAAATGTTGCTGATAGTGAAGGTTTAGTTAATATATGTATTCCATATATGATGTTAGAGCCTATAGTTTCACATTTGAATGCTCAACATTGGTTTTCGAGTACACGCAAGGAACAGACTAATGAACATATAGATAAGTTAAAAGAACGAGTAAAAAAAGCTAAGATAGACCTTTATGCTGAACTTGGTGGTACAGAATTAACTGTAGAAGATATTTTATACCTTAAAAAAGGTGATATAGTAAAACTCAACAAAAAGGTAGATGAACCAATAGATGTTAAGGTGGGAAAGATGAAGAAATTCAAAGCAATACCTGGTAACTTTAATAGACATCATGCTCTTAAAATAGTTGGAGTAGAAAATGAAGTTGTGGAGGAGGAAGGTGATTTAGATGAGTAACGGTAGTTCCTTATCACAAGAAGAAATTGATTCGTTAATTAATTCAGGTGATGATAACAATAATGAAGGACAATTAACAGATGATCAGATAGATGTAATTGGAGAAATTGGTAATATAGCAATGGGATCAGCTGCAACGGCATTATTTACACTATTAAACAAAAAGGTAGATATCACAGCCCCAACTGTTGATATAAGTTCATTCAAAAAAGTAGTTGAAGAATATACTGAGCCCTTTGTCCTTGTTAAGGTTGAATATGTTGAGGGGTTAGAAGGATTAAATCTTTTAATATTAGATTCAAAAGATGCTGCAATAATTGCAGATTTAATGATGGGTGGTAGTGGTGAAAATATAGATGCAGATGCAGAGTTAGATGAAATTCATTTAAGTGCAGTTGGAGAAGCAATGAATCAGATGATGGGTTCATCTTCAACATCTATTTCAAATATTATTGATAAGGTTGTAAATATATCACCACCAGAACCAATCTTTGATGTTGATACAGATGAATTTGAAAATGATTACTTTGATAAAAAAGATCCTTTAGTAGTGACATCTTTTGATTTAAAAATTGGTAATTTAATAGATAGTAAGTTTAAACAGTTAGCACCACTTAAATTTACAAAAAGATTAATCAAGACATTACAGGAAAACAATGAAGGTTTAACTGCTAAGTCTGATAACTCTATGCAGTCCAGTATTTCAGCTGAAGTTGCTGAAAAAAGTACAAAAGAAGAAAAAGAACAAGAAGAACAAAAAGAAGAAAAAAAGGTAAAACAAACAACTGCAAAGTCAAGTTCTAATAAACAGTTAAAAAGTTCTGATAAGGTAGATGTACACGAAGCTCAGTTTCCTGAATTTGGAGAAAAAGAAGGGCAGTCTTTACCACAGAACATGGAACTTCTAAAAGATGTTCCTTTAACAGTTACTGTTCGTTTGGGGAAATCAAAAATGACAATTAGTGAAGTATTAGATCTTGGTGAAGGCTCTATTATAGAGTTAGACAAGTTAGCTGGTGAATTAGTTGATCTTTATGTCAATGGAAAATTAATTGCAAAAGGTGAAGTTGTTGTTATAGATGAAAGCTTTGGATTTAGAGTAAAAGATATTATAAGTCCTGCTGAACGTATTAGTGATATTTAAAGACCTTATATATTAAGGAGACAAAAATGAACTACACTTTTGAAATACTAAAAATAGGTTTTTATCTAATATTAATTGTTGGAGTAATCTATTTTTTAGCAATGTTTATTAAAAAAAATATTACCAAAGTCCAGTCTGGAAGCCATCTAAAAGTGATTGATAGAATTTATATGGGGACTAAAATAGGTTTATTATTAGTTGAAGTAAATGATGAAATAATACTGATTAGTCAGACCGAAAATTCTATTGAAAAGCTTGATAAGTGGAACAAAGATGATTTTGATATAGACTTTGATCAAATCGATAATAATTCTTCAGATAATACAGAAAAGTTTAAAGAAATTTTTATGCAGTATTTAGGGAGGAACGATAGTGATTCAGAATAATAGATACCTACTTGCATTAATATTGGTATTAATAGTAGTTTTTAGTTTTAGTATTAATATAAGTGCTCAGGAATTTAATATACCTGATATTAATTTAGATATATCCTCTCCCAATCAAGAAGGTGGAGGTAGTGACCTTGTTTTATCGTTAAGGATTTTAGCTTTGCTAACAGTGCTTTCATTAGCCCCAGCAATTGTTATAATGGTTACATCTTTTACACGGATTATTATAGTTTTTTCTATAATGAAACAGGCCCTATCAATTAGAAATATGCCACCGAATCAGGTTTTAATTGGACTTGCAATCTTTTTAACTATTTTTATCATGGCACCGGTCTGGCAGGCTGTGAACACAGATGCTTTACAACCGTATTTAGACGAAGAAATTAATATTGACCAAGCATATGATAATACTGCAGAGCCATTAAGAGAATTCATGTTTGAACAGACTGATGAAAATTCATTAGCATTATTTGTTAATATGGCTGAGATGGAAAGACCGAATAATCAGGATGATATACCACTTTATGTATTAGTTCCTGCATTTATTACAAATGAGATAAAAATTGCATTTCAAATTGGTTTTATGATTTACATACCGTTTTTGATGATAGATATGATTGTAGCAAGTATACTGATGTCAATGGGTATGATGATGTTACCACCGGTAATAATATCGTTACCGTTTAAAATATTACTGTTTGTATTAGTTGATGGATGGCATTTAATCATTAATTCATTAGTACAGACCTTTTAAAGGAGAGAAAATAAGTGGAGCAAAGTATAGTTATTGATATTGGAAGAAGAGCATTATATGTGGTTTTAACAGTGATTGCACCTGTTTTAGGAGCAGGTTTAATTACCGGATTATTTGTTGCAATTTTGCAGGCAACTACTCAAATACAGGAACAAACTTTAGCTTTTGTTCCAAAGATATTTGCAGTCTTAGCTTCAATAGCAGTCTTTGGACCCTGGATATTAAATACTGTCATTGATTTTGTAAATGAACTGTTTCAAAGTATCCCCTTATATATATGATAGGATGAATTTAAATGGCTGAAGAGTTACTTATGACAGATTTAATATACTTATTCTTTTTAATAATGGCTCGTTATATGGGATTGTTTTTAATAACACCTATATTTAGCAGTAGGATTATTCAAAACCGAGTAAAGATTATGTTATCTTTTTTGATGGCTGTAATAACATTTATGTTGATTTATCCAACTGCCTCAATAACTGCTCCAGCAACTGATTTGGGTATTATACTATATTTAATAAAAGAACTATCGGTTGGAGTTTTTATGGGCTTTGTAATCTATATATTTTTCTCAGCTATTCAACTTGCCGGTCAGTTTATTGATTTAAGAATGGGTTTTAGAATTGGTAATGTTGTTGATCCCTTGAGTGGAGCAACGTCACCAATTATCGGTCAGTTTCTTAATATATTTACTATACTTGTATTTTTCTCGCTTAACGGTCATTTGATAATAATAGGGAGTTTAAATAGATCCTTTGATATTATTCCATTAGGTCAGATTAATATATCAAACAATTTATGGCAGTTTCTTTTTCGAAGATCAGCAGACTTGTTTTTGATGGGTTTTAAAATAGCTCTTCCAATAATGGGTACACTGTTTATAGTTGATGTTTTATTAGGTTTTCTGGCAAGGGCAGTACCACAGATGAATATATTTATTGTCGGACTACCTTTAAAGATTTTTATCGGATTTGTATTACTTGTATTATCTTTTCAAATATTAATATATTTTTTCTCAGATATATTAAACAACAGTTTTAATGAAATTATTCATATTATTAATCTGATTAGTCCGGGTTAACTTAATGGAGAGGAATAGAAAATGGCAGATAATTCAACAGGTCAAAAAACTGAAGAACCAACACCGAAGCGGAAGCGGGAAGCAAGAGAAAAAGGTCAGGTTGCAAAAAGTCAGGAACTAAATCAAGCTTTTACACTTTTAAGCAGTTTCTTTGTACTCTATGTTTTGTTTTCCGGTATGCTAGAGTCGTTGATGAATAAGGTAACCCAGCTTTTAACATTTAGCAGTATTGAACCGATTACAAAGGCTGATGGTTATGAAATACTTATGGAAAGTATCTATTATGTAGCTTCTTTAGTTGCACCTGTAATGATAGCAGCTGCTGTTATGGGAATTATTATTAATTTCAGTCAGGTTGGTCCTTTGTTTACAGGAGAAAGTATGAAACCCAAAGTAGAAAACATAGATATAATAAAAGGGTTTAAAAAAATATTTTCTCTAAAAAGCTTTGTAGAAATGATAAAGGCAGTACTGAAAATAATAATAATCTCTGTAATATCATATATTTTCATTAAAAATTCTATTATGGAATTAGTTTCTATGACAGAGATGGGTCTTAATGCCTCATTAGTTTTGATAGGACAGACAATCTTTAAAACAGCAATAGCTATTATAATCTTTTTAGTTACTGTTGGGATTTTCGACTTTGCCTATCAAAAATGGGAACATAAAAAGAGTCTTAAAATGACTAAATATGAGGTAAAACAGGAAAGAAAAGAAATGGAAGGTGACCCACAACTTAAACAGAAACGAAAAGAAAAGCAGCGTCAGATGAGTTTAAACAGAATGATGTCTGCAGTAGAAGAAGCAGATGTAGTTGTTACTAACCCAACTCATATAGCAGTAGCACTTCAGTTTAATATAGAAGATATGGAAGCACCAAAGGTACTTGCAAAAGGAGAAGGCTATGTAGCATTAAAGATTAAAGAAAAAGCTAAAGAGCTTGATATAGAAATTGTTGAGAACAAACCACTTGCAAGGTCACTTAATAAGATATGTGAAATCGGGGACTTTATTCCTGAAGATCTTTATGAAGCGGTTGCTGAAATATTAGCTTATGTATACAAAAAAGAAAACAGATATTAAAAATAAAGATATAGATTAGTTGGAGGTTTTAGTTAAATGCCGTCAGTTTCGGGCAGTAGTACATTAAACAAAATATTTAATAATATAGATGTATTATTTGCATTTGCAGTAGTCGGTATAGTAATAATGTTTATCATACCGATGCCAACCATACTTATGGACTTACTACTTACAGCAAATATCACATTTTCAATGTTAATAATACTGGTAAGTATTTATATAAATGAACCATTACAGGTTTCTGTATTTCCTTCATTACTACTTTTTGCAACATTGTTTAGACTGGGTCTTAATGTATCAACAACTCGTTTAATATTAGGACAAGGTTATGCTGGTGAAATCATAACAAGTTTTGGTAACTTTGTTGTTGGTGGTAACTATGTAGTTGGATTTATTATCTTTTTAATCCTTGTAATTATCCAGTATGTAGTAATCACAAAAGGTGCAGAAAGAGTAGCAGAAGTTGCAGCCAGGTTTACCTTGGATGCAATGCCTGGTAAACAGATGAGTATTGATGCAGACTTAAATGCGGGAATTATTGACGAATTTGAAGCACAAGAACAGAGAAAAAAGATTAGACAGGAAGCCGACTTTTACGGTGCAATGGATGGTGCCAGTAAGTTTGTTAAAGGTGACGCAATTGCTGGTATAATCATTACTGTAATTAATATAATCGGTGGTTTAATAATCGGTATGGCCCAGCAGGGACTAAGTTTTGGAGAAGCTGCTCAAACCTATACCTTACTAACAGTTGGTGATGGTTTGGTATCACAGATACCTGCTCTCTTAATTTCAACAGCAACCGGTATGATTGTAACTAGAGCAGCATCAGAGAAAAATATGGGCCAGGAAGTATCAAGTCAGTTAATGAGTCAACCAAAAGCAATGTATATTGCAAGTGTTGTACTATTTATTCTCGGATTAATGCCGGGACTTCCTACAGTACCATTTATAGTAATGGCCTTATTAATTGGTGGACTAGGTTTAACTTTAAGAAGAACTGTAAAGGAAAGCACAGAAGAAATAGAAGAAAAACAAGAACCTACAAGACAGGAAGTTCAACAGGCTAAAGAAGCTGAGATTAAAAATATTATCAAAGTTGATCAACTTGAGGTTGAAGTGGGATATAATTTGATTTCATTTGTACTACCTGATCAAGGTGGGGACTTTCTTGATAGAGTTTCAATGATTAGAAAACAAATGGCAATAGAGCTGGGAATAATAATACCTCCGGTTCGAATTCTTGATAATTTACAGCTTGAACCCAATATATATAGAATTAAGTTAAAAGGTGTAGAAATTAGCCGCTATAAGATATTGCCGGATCATTTTCTGGCAATGGATTCAGGGATGACAACAGAGGATATTGATGGTATCGATACAAAAGAACCAGCTTTTGGAACACCTGCAATTTGGATAGATGAAAGTAAAAAAGAAAAAGCAGAACTTGCTAACTATACAATTGTAGATCCTCCTTCAGTTATGGCAACACATCTAACTGAGGTAATTAAAGAACATGCACATGAACTTCTAGGAAGACAAGAGGTCAAAGAGTTAATCGATAACATAAAAGATGAGAATTCTGCTGTTGTTGATGAACTATTACCTGATCTATTATCCTTAGGAGAAATTCAAAAAGTGTTACAGAACTTACTTTGGGAAAATATACCGATAAATAATTTAGTAACTATCTTAGAAACTCTTGCTGATTTTGCTACTTCAACTAAAAATATTGATCTCTTAACTGAGTATGTAAGACAGGGTTTATCAAGACAGATTACAAATCAGTATACAAATGATGATAATGAACTATATACAATAACTTTAGATCCACAGTTAGAAGAAAGTTTAGGTCAAAATGTTGAACAGTCTGATCAAGGCAACTATCTTGCTGTTGAACCACAACAGGCACAACAGTTAATAGAAAATATATCACAAGAAGCTCAAAAACTACTACAACAGGGGAAAGATCCGATCTTAGTTACTTCCCCAATGATAAGAAGACCGCTAAAAGAATTAACGAGCAGATCATTTTCACAGTTAATAGTTTTATCTTTTAGCGAACTTTCACCTGATGTAAATTTACAAGTATTAGGGACGGTGAGTAACTAAATGAAAGTCAAAAAATATGTTGGTGACAATATCCAGGATATAATATTTAGAGTAAAAGTTGACTTAGGAACTGAAGCAATAATATTGGACACAAGGAAGTTTAAAGAAGGTGGTTTTTTAGGTTTTTTCGCCAAAGAAAAGGTGGAAGTGTTAGCCGGTCTGGAAGATAATAATCCACAAGAAGATAAAACAAAAAAGGAAATAGATAATCTTAAAGATATGATACAAGATCTGAATAATAATGTTAATCAAAATGTAACAAATTCAAATATTCCAAAAGTCTTAAAGAACTTTCAAAGACATTTAAAAAAACACAATGTTAAAGATGAATATATTGTAGAGATATTAAATGATATAAATACTGATGAAAAACTTGATAAATCAAACTTGAAAGTAAAAGTTAAAAATTACTTAATCGATATGATAGGTAAACCGGAATTAATCGAGACAACAAACAAACCCAAAACAATTACATTTATCGGTCCAACTGGAATTGGTAAAACAACCACAATTGCTAAAATTGCAGCTGAATTTGCAATAAAGAAGGAAAAGAAGGTATGTTTAATAACTGCTGATACATATCGTATAGCAGCTGTTCAACAGCTAAGGACATACAGTGATATCATAAATATTCCACTTAAAGTAGTTTATGATGGTAGTGAATTTATCAAAGCAGTTGAAGAATTTAAAAAGGAAGCTGATTTAATATTAGTAGATACTCCTGGACGTAATTGGAAGAACAAATGGGAATTAGGACAGTTAAATGAATTTGCGAAACAAAATATTGTAGATGAAATACATTTGATGTTAAGTTTAAATATGGATAGTAAAGATTTAAATTATGCAGTGAAGAACTTCAACAATTTAAATCCTGATAAGTTTATCTTAACAAAATTAGATGAGACTTCATCATATGGAGATATTATTAACTTAAAACAGGAATATGATATACCATTTTCATATATAACATTTGGTCAGGATGTTCCTGAAGATATTGATAAAGCAGACCCTGAAATACTATATAACTACTTAATGGGGGATTTTGATGAATAACCAGGCTTCCAAGCTCAAAGAATTTATGGCAGACAATGATATAAAAGATATTGACAATAAAAGCAATGACAGTACTAAAAAGAAAAGCAGAATTATTGCTGTAGCAAGTGGTAAAGGAGGGGTAGGTAAATCAACCTTAACTGTTAATCTTGCATTAGCAATCCAAGAACTAGAAAATGATGTATTTTTAATTGATAGTGATATTGGGATGGCTAATATAGATGTACTACTTGGACTTAAATCTCAGTATGATTTAAACCATGTTCTAAATGGACAGTGTACTTTAAAAGAAGCTGTTGAAACAGGACCTTATGGATTAAATGTTCTTTCCGGGATTTCTGGAATAGACGATATTATAAATATAAGTAATGAAAACATAAAAAAACTTCTTAACGGAGTAGCTGAAATTGAAGATGATTATGATGTAATTCTATTAGATACAGGGGCAGGAGCAAGTCAGACTGTAATTAACTTTGCTACTGCAGCAGATGAAATAATTATTGTATTGACTCCTGAACCAACATCAATTATGGATTCATATAGTTTAATTAAATTACTTAGCAGTAAGAACTATCAGGGGAAATTACACTTAGTAGTCAATAGAGTTGATTCCCAAAAAGAAGCAGACAGTATTATAAATAGATTTTTAACTACAGCCCGCAAATATCTAAACTTAGATATAGAGTTATTAGGTATAATACCAAATGATACACATATCTCTAAATCTGTTAAAAAACAGCATCCGGTATTTAAACTTTATCCCAATCTAAAAGTAAATGATAAATTTATGGAAATAGCTTCTAACCTCTTAGGTAAAGAACTTGATTTACCAAGTAGAGGTATCAAGAACTTTTTCTATAAACTTATAGGTCAGATATCCCCGGGGAGGTAAATCAAATGACCAATCCAGACAAACTTTTAAGTATAAATCAAAATATTGAACTAGTAGTCAAAGAGGGTCAATTTGAGGGAAGTTATAATTCTAAAGTTGCTGATATTCTAGATGATCAAATATTAATAATGGCTGTATATAAAAGAGAAGAATTAATTCCTTTAAGAAAGGAAACAAAAGTAGATGTACTTTATGAAGGAGATACAGCATTTTACTCTCTTACATCAGAAATTACAGGCAGAAAAAAAGAACCTCTTCCGATGTTAAGTATTAAATTAACTGACAATATTGAGAGAATACAGAGAAGAAGTTTTTTTAGGGTACAGATTAATAAAAAGATTCAATACATATCATTAAAAGAACAACGCAAAAAAGAAATTCAACCTGAATTTAAGGAAACCACAGCTATAGATTTAAGTGGTGGAGGCCTTTTAATGGTTTTAAAAGATGAACTCAAAGTTAATGATAGACTATTATTTAAATTAGATATTGAAGATTTAGATAAGTTAGTTGAAGGTAAAATAGTTAGGATAAAGTATAATAAAGATGGATATAGTAAAACAGCCGGGATTGAGTTTGTTGATATTAATAGAAAAGATCGAGATACAATAATATCACATTTATTTAACTACCAGAGAAAACTTCGAAGGCGTGGCATGATATAGATGAAGTTGAAATTAATTGGTTCATTGTTTGTAGCACTCATCTTTTATTTAATTACTATACTTATCAAATTATTTCAATTTAACCCTTTACCAGAGGTTTTTAGGTCAGGTTTAAAAATTTCTATTACAGCTTTTGTATTTACATTAGTATTAAGCTTTGTATTAGAATTTTTTGAAGATGATAGTAAAGAAGAGATAGTTAATAATAAAGGAAATAAAAAACAAGAAGGTAAACAACCGAAAGGTAAAGTAAGTGAAAAATATAAAACTAATGATAAAAACAGTTCTAAGCAAAGTACAAGGAATAATCAAAGTAGTGAAAATAATATAGATAACAACAGTAATGTAAATAAAAAAAGGGAAGAAGAGTTTAATCAAATAAAACCACCTGTAATTGAGTATGAAGAAAAATAATTAATTTTAAATGAGGTAGGTAGTTAATGCTATCAAATAGAAAACTATGGCAGCGTTACAAAAATAAAAATGATCAAGAAGCTCGTAATCAGCTGATATTAGAATACTTAGACCTTGTAAAATATCAGGCTGGAAGAGTAAAAACTCAATTACCAGATAGAATTGAACTTGAGGATCTAGAAAGTTATGGAGTAATTGGGTTAATTGACGCTATTGAAAAGTTTGAACCAGAACGCGGCTATAAGTTTAACAGTTATGCCCAAAAAAGAATTAAAGGTGAAATCATTGATCAATTACGTAAATTAGACTGGTTACCCCATTCCATAAGACAGAAGGCAAAAGTAATAAAAAGTGTAAGTCAAGAATTAGAAAACAAATTAAAAAGAAAACCAACAGTTGATGAAATTACTGAAAAAGTTGATTTTTCAAAAAGTGAAATTAAAAAAGTACTAAAAAAATTAGAAGAATCACAGTGGGTATCAATCTATTCAGAATTAAACGGAAGATCATTAATTGATTGGCTGCCAAGCAGTAAATCTGATAAACCAGAAAGAGTTTTAGACAAAAAACATGCTACCAATGTATTAAAAAATGCAATAGAGAATTTAAATGAAAGACAAAAATTAGTGGTTTCACTTATCTATTACGAAGAGTTAACCCAAAAAGAAATTGCAGAAATAATGGATCTATCACCTGCTAGAATATCTCAAATTCATAAAAAATCAGTATACAGATTAAGAGGATACTTATCAAGGAAAAAGCAGGATTTTAAATAATTAACGGAAGGGTGACTTATATTTGGAATCTTTAGTTATCAAGGCCTCAGACAAAAAAGAAGCAGCTCAAAAAGCTTTGAAACAGTTATCTGATCACAAGGACTTAACAGTAAATGATTTATTAGTTGAAGAAGAAAAAAATGTATTTTCAATGCTTAAAAGCAAAAACAAGTATAGGGTAAGTATTCAAAAACAAAAGAAATTAAATATTAATTTATTAAAAGATGTATTTGAGTTAAATAAGTTGTTAAATTTAGAGTATTACTAAAGTAGTTAAGTTCGATTTTAGTAATTATGAAGAAAGAATTGATGCTGAACTACATATTAAAAAATCAGATGATAAAATGAAGGCTTATGTTGATTATATTCCTGCTCAGGGATGTGGAACTGATTTTGATGCTCAAAAACTAATTAATAAACTAAAAGAAAAAAATGTGGTTTATGGAATTAAAAAAGATAGTATAAATCAAATAATAAACAGTAATGAGGTAATTGAAGATCTTCTTATTGCAGAAGGTAAAGAACCCAAACCCGGAACTGATGGAGAATTAATTTTTCATTTTGAACATGAAAGTAAACATGTTGGTTCATTTAGGGAAGATGGAAGTATGGATTTTCACGATTTAGATATTGTAAACAATGTAAATGAAGGAGAAAAACTTGTATCTAAAAAAGAGGCAGTTTTTGGTGAAGTTGGTAAAAATATTGCAGGTGCTGAAATTAGTCCAAAAGAACCAAAGGATCCTTCTCTTCCAAAAGGTGAAAACACAAAGATAAATGAAAACGATGAATTAGTTTCAACAGCAGTTGGACATGTTTCATATATAAATGAAAAAGTTAGTGTACAAAAAGTATATAAAGTTAAAGGTGATGTAGATTTTAAAACAGGGAACATTGATTTTGTAGGAAATGTATTCATCGAAGGTAATGTAACAGAAGGTTTTGAAGTTAAAGCAAAAGGAGAAATACATGTTAGAGGTAATGTTGAAGCATCTCATCTTTTAAGTGAAGGTGATATAATAATCAATAAAAATTTTATTGGCAAAAGTAAAGGTGAAGATTGAATGTGGTGGTGATCTTAAAGCAAAGTCTATTCAAAACGGTATAGTATCCTGTAAAGGAGATATTTACATAAAAGATGCTATAATGCACAGCAAAATCCATGCTGCAGGTAAAGTATCACTTACAGGGCACAAAGGATTAGTTGTTGGTGGAGAGGTAAGGGCTACCAAAGAGATAAATGCTAATATAATAGGTTCAAGTCTGGCCACAAAAACAATTGTATCTGCTGGTTTAGATCCTGAGACAAGAGATAAACACCATAATGTACAAGAAGAACTTACAGAAAGTAAGTCTAATCTTGAAAAAACAGAAAAAGGCATTAAAATACTTGGTCAAATAAAAGAACAAAGTGGTAGTTTACCGAAAGAAAAAGCTCAAATGTTAAAAAGATTAGTTAGTACTAGAGAAGATTTAGTAGGAAAAATAGATAAAAATGAAAAATTATTTAAAGAACTTTCTGAAAAGATAGCAAGTGCAGTCGATGGAAAAGTTGTAGCAAAAAGAAAAGTATATCCGGGAGTAAAGATTCAGATTGGTAACTATTATCATGAAGTTGATGAAACACATACCAGAACTGTTTTTAAGGTTAAAGAAGGAGAGTTGTGTAGATTTGGACTTTAAAGGAGGGGTTTTATGTCAAATCCCATTAACCCAAACACCTTATTACCAATGTCACTGGAAGTAGAAAGAATAGAGCAGATTAGACAAGTCCATAATTCTAATGAGCAAAAAACACTTTCTCAAATACAGCAAGAAAAACAGGAAAAAGAAAAAAAGTCTGTTCACAAAAAAGAAAAAAGTGAAAACTTAATTATTAATAAAGATAATCAAGGAAATTCAAAGAGGCGAAACAAGAAAAATAAAGATGATGATGAAGATGATAATACAAACCAAGGTAAAGGTTCAGTTATTGATGTTAGGGTTTAGAAATGGAGTGATTTTATGGCCTGGATAGTGGTTTTAATTGCTATCAATATATTTAACAGTAATTCCAGGTTAAAGTATAAAGAAAACTTAATAACTTCATTAACCAAAAGAAAAACTAAGAAGTTAGTTAAAAGACGCCTGGATGAAAAAGAAGACAGAGAGAAGTTGAAAAAAAGTATAAGTAAGCTTAATAGAAAACATCAGGCTGTTTTAAGAAAATACAGAAGAGACAAAAGTGTGAAAAAGATAGCAAAAAGTTTAAAATTAGGTATTAGAGAAACAAGGTTGGTAATAAAACTTTATTACAGAAAAGGAGGTGAAACATTATGATAAGAGGTCTTTATACATCGGCTTCAGCAATGCAGACTAATTTAAAAAGAATGGATGTAACATCAAATAATCTAGCAAATGTTGATACTGATGGATATAAAAAGGATGGTACTGTCCAAAGAACTTTTAGTGAAATGTTAATCTCAAGGTATGATAAAAATGGGAAAGAAGAACTAGGTGCTTTAGGTACCGGAGTTGAAGTTGACGAAAGTTATACTAATTTTAAAGAAGGCAATATTCAGCATACAAATAACAAATTAGACTTAGCAGTTAAAGGCAGCGGCTTTTTTGCCTTAGAGACTCCAGAAGGAATAAGATACTCTAGAAATGGTAATTTTTATCTTAATGATGAAAATCAAGTTGTTGATAGTCAAGGGAACTTTCTTTTAAATCAAAACAATGAACCCATTCAAATCGTTCCGGGTCGTGAAATTTCTATCGATCAACAGGGTCAGATATTTCTAGGAGAACTTGAAGGTGAAACAATAAATTTAGTAGATTTTGAAAACTATGACCAATTAACAAAAATAGGCAACAACTTATATCAAACTGAAGAAGGTATTGAAGAGATTGAACCAGAAGGAAGCAGTATTATGCAGGGTTATCTTGAAGGATCAAATGTAAATGTTGTTGAAGAAATGGCAAGTATGATTGAAGTTACAAGGGCTTATGAGTCAAATCAAAAGGTTATCCAGACCATCGATAACACTCTCGATAAGGCTGTTAACGATGTGGGTAGATTAGCTTAAAAAAAATAAAAGGTACAGCTGGACCAGTGATTGGAAGCTGTATTACAACTACTGACTGACAGAGGTAGTTATTAAAAATTCCAAGGAGGAATTATAAAATGATAGGAGCACTATGGACTGCTGCAACAGGGATGAATTCTCAACAAACAAGTATAAATGTTACTTCCAATAACTTGGCAAATGTAAATACAGGTGGATTTAAAAAAAGCAGAGTTAACTTTGCTGATTTAATGTATAGAACTGTAAGACAACCAGGTACACCAAACGCACAAGGTGCACAAGTACCGGTTGGAATTGAAATTGGACATGGTTCAAAGGTTTCAGCAACACAAAAAATATTTACATCAGGCAATGTTAGAAGTACTGAAAACCCATTGGATTTATTAATAGAAGGTGATGGTTTCTTTCAAGTAATGAAACCTGATGGAACTGTGTCATATACGAAAAATGGATCATTTAAAAGAGATAGTACAGGTAGAGTGGTAACTGAAGATGGTTATCCTCTACAACCTGAGATTGTAATTCCGGAAGATGCAACTGATATTTCAATTACTTCTGATGGAACTGTTAATATAAAAACAGGTGGTACCACAGAACAAATTGGTAATATTCAACTATATAGATTTGCTAATCCAGCCGGATTAAACAGTGAGGGACGTAATTTGTTTGCACAAACCGTTGCTTCAGGAGACCCACAAACAGGAGTTCCGGGAGAACAGGGTTTTGGTGCAATCAGCCAGGGATTTATTGAAATGTCTAATGTTAAAGTTGTTGAAGAAATGGTTGATATGATTTCTGCACAACGTGCTTATGATGTAAATTCAAAAGCAATTCAAGCTGCAGATGAAATGCTAAAAACTGCTAATCAATTAAGAAGATAATCTATTAGATAAGGGTATGATTAAGTTGGTTAAATTTAAAAATATATTAATAATATTAGTCATAATGATACTTTCTCTATCTTTTAGTATAAAAGCTTTTGAAATTAGTGTAGATAAAGAAGTATATGTAAAAGACAGTAATATACTTTTAAAAGATATAGCGGAATTTAATAATATATCAAAAAATGATTTGAAAAATATACAGAATCTTGAACTTGGAAAGTCACCACTACCGGGATATAAAAAATATATTAATAAAGAATTATTTAAACTATTAATAAAAAAACTAGGATATAATAAAAATCAATATAATTTAAATATCCCAAACCAAGTAGTTGTTAAAAGAAAGTCAAGACAAGTTAATTCAACTGAAGTAGAAAGTCATATAAAGAGATATTTATCAAATATTTTAGATGATATAACTGATGAATATTCAATAAGTGTAAATTTCAGGCAAAAACAAATTACTATTCCTGATAAACAATATAGTATTGAAATAATAGGTGATAGAGAAATAAAGACCGGTAAAATGACCGTACCAACTGCAGTAATAATTGATAACAATGAATACAAAAGATTTTATGTTCCAGTTGAAATAAAGGCCTTTAAAAAGGCCTATGTTGCAAAAAGATATATTTCTCAAGGTAGTAAAATTAATAGAGATGATTATGAATTTAAGTTAGTGGAAATAGATAGCCTGGATGACAGTGATATTATAAAAAAAGATACAGATCTTTTTAATAATAAAGTAGAACTCTCATATTCATTAAAACAGGGAGACATATTAAAGAAAAACAACTATAATACAACATATTTAATAAACTGGGGAGATCAAATTCAGGCTCAGGTAATTGTGGGGGATATTGAACTTTCACTGATGGTAACTGCTCGTGAAAGAGGTAAAATGGGTGAGTATGTAAAAGTAGAAAATCCAAAAAATAACCATCAGTTTAATGCAAAGGTCATAAGCCCTCAACTTGTACAGGTGATTAAGGATTAAAGAAAGGGGAATAAAAAAGTGAAAAAACTGTTAATACTATTAATAATTCCCGTTATGCTATTTACAATAAATACAGCTGTTTTTGCAGAAAACAATTCACTGTGGAGTGATGACTCAGCAGACATCTATAAAGATAGAAAAGAGTTGAATGTTGGAGATATAATTACTGTTTTGATCAAAGAAGATGCAAATGCAATTCAAAGTGCTAATACAAGCACAAGTCAAAATAGCAGTATTGAAGCTGATGCTGGAATAGGATTTTTAAACTTCTTGAAAGCATTTGGATTTGGTTATTCAGACTCAGGTTCAGCTGATGGTCAAACAACTAGAAGTGGAACATTAGAAGCTGATATTACAACTCAAATTGTGAAAATAAATGATAATGAAAATTTAGAAATTGAAGGAATAAAAAATATTGATATAAATGGAGAAAAACAGACAATTAAACTTACAGGGACAATAAGACCGGAAGATATTTCATTAGATAATACAATATCATCAAGAAATATTGCAAAGGCTAATATTGAATATCAAGGTGATGGACCTGTAGGAGATAAACAAAAGCCCGGACTTTTAGAGAGATTATTTAATTGGATTTTTTAAGGAAGGTGAACTTAGTTGAACTTTAAAAATAGATATATTGTTTTATTATTAATCATAATTATGTTTTTACCTATCTTTTTTACTAACACCATTTATGCACAAAATGAAGATCCAATTGTAAAGATCGGTAATATAACAAGAATACGTGGTATTAGAGATAACCAATTAGTTGGGTATGGAATTGTTGTAGGTCTTGCTGGTACAGGTGATTCAAATCGTAGTCAGGCTACTGTACAGAGTGTTGCAAATATGATGGGAAGTTTTAGTATTGATGTAACACCTGATCAAATCCGTAGTCAAAATCTAGCTGCTGTAATGCTTACTGCTAATTTACCACCCTTTGTTCATTCCGGTGATAGGATTGATGTAACAGTAAGTTCAATGGGAGATGCAGATTCTCTACAGGGTGGAACACTTATAATGTCACCTCTAAGAGCAGCAAATAATGAAGTCTATGCAGTAGCACAAGGTCCTATTTCAATTGGAGGGTTTAATGCTCAAGGTGGAGGTGCCAGTGTTCGGCAAAACCATCCTACTGTAGGTAGAATGCCCAATGGTGCTTTAGTTGAAAAAGAAATTAACTTTGAATTAGATAAAGAAGAGCTAAGACTATTACTTCAAACTCCGAACTTTGATACTGCAAACAATATTGCAAATGCTATTAATGAAAAGCTGCAGTATAATAATATTGCACAGGCAGAAGATGCGGGAACTGTTGTTATAAATGTTCCTGAAAACTATGATGATCGAGTAGTAGATTTTATTGCTCAGGTCAATAAAACTGAAGTAAGGACAAGCATGGAAGCAAAAGTAGTTATTGATGAGAGAACAGGAACTATTGTAATGAGTCACAATGTAAGAATTTCAACAGTTGCTGTTGCACATGGAAATATAACGGTAACTATAAAAACAAGTGAAGAAGTATCTCAACCTCCATCATTTTCAGATGGTGAAACCAAAGTAACAACAGAAACTGAAATTGAGGTAGAAGAAGAGGAAGGAAATATTGTTGTAGTAAGTAATGAAAATACAATTAATGATCTTGTTACTGCTCTAAATACAATTGGAGCTACACCAAGAGATATAATTTCAATTCTCCAAAAAATTAAAGCAGCCGGTGCTCTTCATGGCAAGATAGAACTGATCTAATTAGGAGTTGAAACAATGGAAATTGATAACTATCAAAATATCAAAACTGAATTAGTTAAACAACAGACTGTTAATCAGAGTCAGTTGAAAAGTATGAACAGTAAGGATGATGACAAACTTAAAACAGCTATCTCACAGTTTACTTCAGTATTTGTAAAACTGATGTTTAAGTCAATGCGTTCAACTCTACCGGAAGAAAGTTATATAGATGGAGGATATGCTGAAGAAGTATTTACTGATATGATGGATGAAGAAGTAAGTAAATTAGGTAGTAAACAAAGTACTTTTAGTAACTTAAATAGGTTGATGTTTGAACAGTTAAATCAAGATGAGTAAACAAAACCCCCTTTTAAAAGGGGGTTAAGCTTTATCATTATATTAAAAAATTATTATTAACTTATCTATTAAATGAGCTTTTTATTTCAAAACCTACATAAAATACATTTAGATCCATTTTTTCTTCTTCAAAAAATGAATTTGTATCTTCATCAAATTCCTTATAATTAGAAATATTGCTATTGAAACCAAAATAAACTTTTTTATCTTTTTGGAATTTATAGTCTAAAAACATTTTTAGCATATCAAATCTAAGCTCTTCTTTTTCATCTTCCATTGTTGCTTGCCAAGGAACAATGTCATAACTAATATGAAAGTATAAATTATCTCTTAAAGCAGTATCAAAACCAACAATATAATTTGTACCAGAACATTTAGTAACAGCTTCCATAGTTACTATTATAATTCAATTTTGCAGCATTACCATAAATTCGATATTCACCTTTAGAAAGCTCTGCCGGATCAATTGGCATTAAGTAGTCCATCTGCCAGTCATTTAACATCAGCATAGAGGTATAGTTTTCTGAAACCATACCAAATTGAGCATATGTAGAACCACCTCCAAAAACTGTGAATATAAATAGAAACACGAGGGTAATTAATAAATATTTTTTCATTAATAATCTTCCTTTCTTTTGCAGGATTTGTAAAATATTTAAAGAACTATAAATAATTATAACAAACATTAATAATTTAAAGAATTACCCGAAAGTATAATATTTAATCTGGAGTGGTAAAATGTATACTTTATCTAATAAGGAATGGAATCATATTTTTAATTTAATCTTAAAAACAGGGATGCAGAACACTTTAGACAGTTATATCAATACAGTTTTAAAAGAAATTGAAACTTTGATACCTTATTATGCTGCAAATTTTTTTATGTATAACACTAATAAGGAAGTTATGGGTCAACCAAAGTGCATAAATATGAAAAATAGTTTAATTCAAGATTATGAAAAGTATTATCATAAAATAGATGATATAAAAGATAAAACCTTTGATATAAAGGTACCGATAAAAAGCACTAATATTATGGACTATAGATACTGGAAAAACACGGAGTACTTCACTGATTTTTTAGCTAAAAACAGATTATATTATTCATGTGGTGTTGATATTCATTATGATAATAAGTTATTGGGTACAATTGGATTATTTAGAGAAAAAAGTGATTTAGATTATACAGAAAAAGATTTAATAATATTAAATATAATAAAACCCCATCTAGCAAATCAGATGTATAAACTGTTTATCTTAAATGGCATATTTAATAATTTGAAAATAAGTAAAAAGTTAGACAAAGGAAAAAATAGATTTAATCTAACAAACCGTGAAGTAGATGTAGTAAAACAGATTCTTGATGGGAAAAACAACTATCAGGTAGCAAAGAATTTATTTGTCTCAATTAATACAGTTAAAAAACATCTAATGAATATCTATAAAAAGGCGGATGTTAATAATAGGACTGAATTAACATCATTAATATTTAATCTTTAATTTAATAGAAAATTAAGTTTCTATATGGAAGGAAATAAGGCTTCACTTATTGAATAATAACTATAAGTAGTAAATTATCATACCTTATGAGAGGAGGAATAAGAATGGATAATAATTTAGTTTCTAATATGAGATATGTCTTAATAAAAGCAAAAAATGCTCATCATAAGTATGAACAAAATGTGTTAGATGGAAAGTTTGATAAAGATTGGTATAAGTGGTATGCGGACTTCATTTTAAACAGTAATATTAAAAATGAACTAAAGAAAAATATTACTGAAGAAGAAATGGAAAGTTATCTAAAAGAAGTTACTGATGAGTATAGTGAAAAAGAACCTGAAGAAGATTGGGAGGATTATACTGCAGAGAAGTTAATCACCCACTTTGTAGAATAGATATATTAAGGCAGAAAGGAAGAATATACTCTCCTTTCTGTCTATAAAAATAATCTAACTAAGTAAATAACTAAGTTTATTATAATAGAGATTATTATCATAGAAGTTATCGGAAAAAAGAACTTAAAGTTTTGCTTTTCAATCCTAATATCACCCGGCAGCCTACCAAACCAGCTGAGATTAATATCAAAATATGTGAATAAAAAACCTAAAAATGCAATTATTAATCCTATGTAAATTAAAAACTTTGGCCAGTTAAATTGACTATTCATATTATCAATCTCCTCAATTATTGTTTACTATCTATATTATATTAATATCTCCTATATATTTCAATAAAGAGAAGAGGCTAAAAATGTCTGATAAATTAGATATAAATGATTTAAAAAAGAAACACCCGCTCTTAGATAAAATAATTAAAACTAAAGAGGTTTTATGGATTAATCCTGATTATAATAAAGAAGATAATTCTGAAAACTTTAATTTAAGACTTGAAGATATAATTGATGCTGATCAAAGGTTAAAAAGATTTGCACCCTATATAAAAAAAGTTTTTTTAGAAACAGAACCCTCTGAAGGTATAATAGAATCAAAGCTGCAAGAATTAAATTCTTTTAAATCAGTATTAAATGAACTTTTTAATATTGACCTTAAAGGAAATTTTTTTGTAAAAAGAGATGATAGTTTACCTATTGCAGGTTCAATTAAGGCACGTGGCGGTATTTATGAGGTTTTAAAACATGCTGAAGAATTAGCCTTGGATAATAATTTAATAGATATAGATAATAACTATGAAATTTTTGCAAAAGAAAAATTCAAAAAGTTTTTTTCTAATTATTCAATACAAGTTGGATCTACCGGAAATTTAGGCCTAAGTATTGGTATCATGGGTTCTACATTAGGCTTTAAAACAACTGTACATATGTCTAATGATGCCAAAGAGTGGAAAAAAGAACTCTTAAGAAAAAATAATGTGCTTGTCAGAGAATATCAATCAGATTACAGTCTTGCAGTAAAAAAAGGAAGAGAAGAATCCAAAAGTAATCCTAGATCATATTTTATTGATGATGAAAAATCAAAAGATTTGTTTTTAGGTTATGCAGTTGCTGCTCTTAGACTAAAAGAACAGTTCAAAAAACAAAACATAAAAATTGACCGTAACAATCCACTTATTGTCTATCTTCCTTGTGGAGTTGGTGGAGGTCCGGGTGGAATTTGTTATGGCCTTAAAAAAGTGTTTGCTGATAATGTATACTGTTTTTTTGCTGAACCTACCCATTCACCTGCAATGTTAATCGGCATGTTAACCGGTCTACATGATAAAATATCAGTTCAAGACTTTGGTATTGATAATATAACACAAGCAGATGGATTAGCAGTTGGAACTCCTTCAGCTTTTGTAGGAAAGATTATGAAAAATCTTTTAAGTGGAATCTATACTATTTCAGATGACAGGTTATTTACTTTATTAAAAGAAGTTTTTGAACATGAAAATATTAAATTAGAACCGTCTGCATTAGCAGGATTTTACGGACCTGTTGTATTAAACAAAAGAAATAATTTAAATAAATATAAAAAAATAGTGCAAAATAAAGAAGCAATACATCTAATTTGGTCGACAGGTGGAAGTATGGTACCAGAAGATGAGTTTAATAAATACTTAGATAAATAGGATTAGGGAGTAGTTGAATATGAAAAACATACTAAAAAAACATTTTTTTACAAAAATACAAAGAGAAAAATAGAACAATATTTATAATAATTTTAGCCTATATATTAGCAGGTTTTTTGGTATATTATACAGGTGGGACAAGACAAAGTTACCTACATATAATATATATACCTATTTTAATAACTGCTTACTATTATAAAAGACTAGGTGGTTTTTTAGCAGGAATTGCTGCTGGTATAATATTGGGTCCCTTTATGCCACTTAATACGGAAACAATGTTAATGCAGGAAGCTGTAAACTGGTTGTTTAGAATGCTATCTTTTATACTTATAGGAACATTTGCCGGTTTATTATTTGATCATTTAGAGGATCAACTAGAAAAAATTAATCAAATAGCATATTATGAGGAAAATACTGGTCTACCTAATAAAACCAAATTTAAACAAGTGGTTGCTAATAAAGTAAAAAGGAAGGAAGAATTTCATGTTATTATATTGAGTATAAATAACTATTCAGATATATATAAAGTTATCGGTTCTAAAAATTTTCCTAGGTTTATTAAAAAGATGGTAAATAATATCAAAAAATATAAAGAATTTGATAGCAATCTCTATTATATAAATGATAGTAAGTATGTAATGTTTGTAAAGAAATTTAAAAAAGATGAAATGATAAAAAAATTAAGAGACTTTAATAATTTTTTAAATAAACCTGTGGAATTTGAAAATATATCTATTTTTACTGATATAGTAATGGGAGTTTCAACATATCCTGAAACAGGAAATAGCTGTGACCAATTAATTGAAAGGGCCTTTTTGGCTCTTGAAAAAGTAGATAGAAAGAAAATAAACTTCTGGATATTTGAAGAAACTGAAATAGATATAAACTATAACAATATAGAATTATTAGGTGATGTTGATAATTCTTTAAAAAATGATCACTTTGAACTATATTATCAACCTAAGATCAACTTAAAAAATGATACGATAGATACTTATGAAGCATTAATTAGATGGAATCATCCTCAGAAAGGTTTTATTGAACCAAGAGAGTTTATTTCTAAAGTAGAACAAAGTAGTTTAATTGAACCTTTAACAGAATGGGTTGTAAAAAGAAGTATTGAAGATATTAAATCAAAAAAAGATATTTTCAATGATGAAAACATAAATATAGGAATTAATATTTCAGCCCGTAACTTTCAGGATCCACTCTTTATAGATATGTTATTTAATAACTTTGAGAAATATAATTTTGACCCTGCAAAATTTGCAATTGAGATAACTGAAACTGATTTAATGTTAGATATGGAAACAAACATAAAAAAACTTAATCAATTGAGAGCTAAGGGTGTAAAAATATATTTAGATGACTTTGGAAAAGGCTATTCTTCATTAAAGTATTTAAAAAATTACCAATTGATTTTATTAAAATTGATATATCATTTATTAGTGGAATAGAAGAGACTCAAGCAAAGAGAGATATTGTGCTTTCTATTATTAGGTTAAGCCATGCACTGGATATGAATGTTGTAGCTGAGGGAGTAGAAACAAAAACCCAGCTAGATTATTTAAAAGAAGTGGGTTGTGATTATGCTCAGGGATATTATTTTACAAAACCTGGTAGTAAAGAGGATATGGCGAAGTGGGTAGTTGAATATAATAATAAATAAAAATAAAGTGTGATAAATCAAAGAAAAAGTGAGTGCAGTTTAACTACCTTGCACTCACTTTTTTATATTTATCTTCTTTAACAATTCTAATCTTTTTATTAACTTCAGCTGGAATACCGATAACAGTAGTATTTTCCTTGACATCATCTAATACAACTGCATTAGCACCAATTTTTGCTCCATCATTTACTGTAATTGGACCAAGCACTTTTGAACCAGCACCAATTAAGACATGATTTTTTATAGTAGGATGCCTTTTGAATTTTTTTTCTTTACCAGTAGCTCCGAGTGTTACTCCGTGGTAAATCACTACATCCTCACCTATTTCAGTGGTTTCTCCAATTACAACTCCGTGTCCGTGATCTATAAACACTTTATTACTCAACTTTGCTCCTGGATGTATTTCAATTCCGGTTAAAAACCTACCAATCTGTGAAATCATACGAGCAATAAAGTACATCTTTTTATTATATAGTTTATGTGCAACTTTATATAAGATCTGGGCATGAACAGAAGGATATAAAAATAGTACTTCTGCAAATGACTTAGCAGCCGGATCTTTTTTTATTGTATAGTTAACAATTGTTTTAATATATTTAATCATCTTGAACCTCCTTTTTAATAATCGACGATTGAGAGATACTTCCAACCGCTGTCAGGTGAAACAGTAACAATCTTTTTGTTTTTATATTTTCTAGCTGCTTTTACTGCTGCAGCTACATTTGCACCACTTGAGATACCAGTGAATAGCCCTTCTTTTTTTACTAATTCTTTAGTATAATCATAAGCTTCTTCATTTTTAACAGTTATTATTTCATCAAGCACTGAAGTATCCATAATTGCTGGTATAAAGCCTGCTCCAATACCCTGAATTTTATGTGAACCTGGTTTTTGTCCAGAAAGTACAGCAGAGTTTGAAGGCTCAACAGCAATTATTTTAATATCTTTATTGTATTCCTTTAATTTCTTGCCAACACCGGTAATCGTACCACCTGTGCCAACTCCTGCAACAAAAATATCTATATCAGATAACTGTTCAATAATTTCAGGACCAGTGTTTTCATAATGAGATAAAACATTTCCTTTATTTTTAAATTGATCAAGCATTACGTAATCATTTTCTTTGCTTAGTTTTTTAGCTAGTTCAATTGAACCATTCATTCCTTTGTTACCATCAGTTAAGATGATTTCTGCTCCATACATCTTCATTATCTTTCTTCTTTCCTTAGACATTGTGTCAGGCATAACAAGTATTGATTTATAGCCTTTAAGTTTGCTGATTAGGGCAATTGCAATCCCTGTGTTACCACTGGTAGGTTCTATTACAGTACTGTTTTCTTTTAGGTGACCTGCTTCTTCAGCTAGTTCAAACATTTTTTTAACAGGTCTATCTTTAATTGATCCACCGGGATTGTTCCCTTCCAGTTTTACAAAAATATCAGATCTTAAGCCTTTTGTCAATTTATTTAGTTTTACCATCTTTGTATTACCGATTAATTCTATAACATTGTTTAACATTATAATTGATTCCTCCTCAAAAAAATATAAAAAACCGCCCTTATATAATATAAAGGCGGTTTAAACTCGCGGTTCCACTTTAATTTTTACTTATTTTTAGGTACTGTCATACCCTAATCACTATAACGGGTGATAATCCGGTGTAGACCTACTTAGTTCGGCACACAGCTCCAAAGGGCACTTCCCAAATAAAAGAAATTCAGAAACTCTCAGCCTGGGTTTCCTCTCTGTAAAACTTCCTTTAAGGTACTTTCCTTTTTCCAAGCTTTTTAATTATGTTGATTTATTCATAAGTATAGTATAGTTGAGCAAGCTTGTCAAGTTATACAATATATTCTGAAAATTTATACATTAAAGGTAATTTCATATAAATGAGCCTTGAATTGACAGTATTAATAACAATATAAAAAAGACTTTACCCCATTTTTGTTGAATATAGTTAATAGGAAAAAACAAAAATACTCACAAAAAAGAGGTGAAACCTATTAATAACTATATTCAACAACTGGGGTAGTAAACTTGATTAGCACCATAATAAGTTAACCTGGTTTGGCTGGAAAGTCCATCTGGCAGTAGATACTACAAGTGAACTACCGCTTGCAATCTCTATAACACCAGCCAATAAAAGCGATGGCGATAAGGCTTTACCCCTAGTACAAAAAGTCAGCCGGCTATTATGATTACAAAAAAACTTCTGTCTGCAGTGCTGGTCACAAGATGGTCTACTGGGGTCATTACAATGGAGATAACAAATTTAGATGTCCGCATGTCTGTGGCAAAGTAGACTGCGTACATGGATCTGCCTGGTGTTTAAGATTCAAATTATGGTTCTGTTACTAAAACAAGGCCTAAACAGGATCCACGCTATAGTTCGATTCCCCATTGTGGATCAAGTAATTGGGAGAACATTTATGACGAAAGAACCAGTGTTGAAAGGACCTTTTCTAGGTTAAAAGAAAATCTTGGCTTGAAAAATATAAGGGTTAAAGGAAAAAAGAAAGTCATGACCCATATATTGTTAAGCAGCATTAGTTTGATTGCTGCCAAGATATCAACAGTAAAAGTTAATAATCAGCAACAAGAACAAGCTGCCTAGATTTAGATATTTTGAAAGATATTATCTACTTACCCAGGATATCTATACCTAATTGGTCTGGAATATATTGTAAATTAGCAGTTTGAACTAAATTTACTTATGTTCAAGGAAAAATCAACTTGACCGATTCAAAAATTTTTTAAGAACTAAATAAGGCAATTATGAAAGAGCCTTATAGTAATAAAGAAATACTTTTTTTAAAAATTTCCACGTAGAATAAAGTAATATTATGAATATTATGTATAAAAATAGATGTATTTTGCAATTTATGATATACTACTAACATAATTTGCTGATTAAACACATTAGAATATGTCCCCAAATGAAAAGAAAATCTTTTGGACTGGGGTGAACTCAATGAGTAAAAAATTATTTTATGTATGGACAGTTGCAGCATTATTTTTATTATTCTACCAATCACAACTATTTGGAACAGATACTCCATTATATACTATCATTTGGCTTATCTTTAACATTTCTTGTGGTTTTATTATCAAGTGATTCTAAGTATGCTGGTTTTACAAAGGTGAAATTCAGTGAATTTCTTTTAGTGTTTTTTTTAAACCTTATCTTTTTGGCTGCAATATTTGTTGTTTTAGAACCGCTTTCCGGAACATTTAGGCTTGTAATTGATAAAACAATTAGAAGTCCATTAATTGATCCTGCTTATTATTGGATAACAAGATATGAGGGATGGAAAGGGGTTGGAGGGTTCTTTTTAACAAACTTTATTATATTAATCTTTGCAGAAGAAATATTTTTTAGGGGATTTTTAATTCAATACATATCTCTAAAAATGAATAAGTTTTGGGGAGTATTGATTCAGGCCTTTATCTTTTTATTTTTTATTGTAATTTTAAATTTTAACTTACCACCAGTAGAAAATTATATATTTCTTGTTGGATATTCATTTTTTGGCCGAGGAATAATCGGAGGTTGGGCTGCAGCTCGAACAGATAGTATCTGGCCGTCCTTATTTGCAGTTACAATTGTTAATACCTTGATTATTGTATTTTATTTTTACTATCCATTTATATTATAAAATCTAAATACTTAGTTAATAGACTGCTCAAATTAAGCAGTCTTTTTCTTTTTAATAAAGGATTTCTAATATAATATAATAATATATACATTAGGATGTGATAGATATGGATGATATTATATACTCCCTTGGTTGGGATGTCGGGGGCTGGATGGGTAAAAATAATAGTTTTGTTTTAATAAAAGCAGTAAATAATAGTATTGATAAGTGGTTCTATTTAGAAAACAACTTTCAAATCAAGGAGAATAATCTTTTTGAGCTTGAAGAAGTAATATATGAATTAACAGATGATTATTATAAAAAAGAGATGAACTTAGTAGTTGGTATTGATGCCCCCTTAACTTTTCCAAAGGATTTTATTACATTTTTAAAAAATGAAAAAGAATATATCAAAAAACCAAAGTTAGAGATATATAATAATCTTGCCTATAGAGATACTGACCGCTATATATATGAAAAGTACAACAAAAAGCCGCTTTCAGCATCCTTTGATAGATTAGGAAATAATGCGACAGTTGCGATGAGTCACCTTAGATACTGGAGTAAGGAATATGATATTAATCAAGAGATTAGATTTAAAAAAGATAAGATAAATGTAATAGAAACCTATCCTGCTTTAGTAAAACCCGGTAAGTATAAAAAAGCATTTTCAAAAATAGATAAGATAATACCAGATGGTATTAAACATGGTACAGACACCTATGATGCAGCTTTATGTGCATTAATGGCCATACAGTTTGGATATAGAAATCGTTTTAAGGGTCTGCCTACTTTAGTATATCCACCAAAAAATAATAGTATTTATGAAAAAGAAGGTTGGATTTATCATTTTGATTTAGACCAAATTAAACAATAGGAGTTGATTAAATGTTTAGAATTGCATTAATTGCTCATGATGAGAAAAAAGATGATATGGTTGATTTTGTAAAAAATCATCTTGAACTGCTTAAGAACTGTAACTTAATAGCAACTGGTACAACAGGTAAAATAATTAACCAAAAAACAAAGTTAAAGGTCAAAAGAATGGCCTCTGGACCATTAGGAGGAGATCAAATGATTGGTGCTGAAGTTGCTAAGAATAATTTAGACTGTATCATCTTTTTAAGAGATCCTTTAACATCACATCCCCATGAACCTGATATTACAGGGCTGCTTAGAGTATGTGATGTCCATAATGTACCTCTGGCAACTAATCTAAAAACAGCTGATTTAGTTTTAGAAGGATTATTGGAATAAAAAGAATATTGAGATTAAAGTCCTTGAGCGATTAGGTTACCAAGAGTAAAAAATACTAATCCTAAAAATAAGTTAAAGAATAAAATCCTGGCTGCTTTGGTATACAACCGATTAGAAAACTTATTAATCATCAGATAGTCAAAAAGTGAAAAAGAGATAAAAGATGATAAGATAATATTTTCAAAGAGAGATTGATTTGAAAATAGGTTTGAATAATAAACTAAAATAAACCCTAAAATAAAAGTTCCTATTCCATTTAAAAGATGGTGATAGGTTCTTTTTTTATTTTTAATCAGTTTAGACAGTATGTATCTTATTAAACCACCAATTAATCCACCTAGAATTATAAAGAAGTAATTCATCTTGAAGCCTCCTTGAAATTAATTAACTCTCCAATACTTCTAATATATTATAATACCTTTGATTTACTTATGCAAATCTTCATCGAGTATGTTACGGCTTGATTGCCATTGTTAACTAAATGTTAACGTCTTGTTAAAACAGTCCAAACCCCATTGACTTAAGCACTATATAGGATTATGATTAATTTGTAAGATAATAAAAGAAAAAAATATTTTAAATCTTGAGGAGGATTTTAATGAAAAAAATTAGTGTTTTAATGTTGGTGGCTTTAATCGGACTTGTATCTTTTTCAATGGTAGGTTCTGCACAAGACTTAGAGGGATCAGTAAAAATTGATGGTTCAAGTACAGTTTATCCAGTAACTCAAGCAATGGCTGAAGAGTTTTCATATGTTAATTCTAAAGTTAGAGTTCCTGTAGGTATTTCCGGTACAGGTGGAGGAATGGAAAAATTTGCTATTGGTGAAACTGATATCAGTAATGCATCACGTGAAATAAAAGATTCTGAGGCAGCAAAGGCTAAAGAAAATGGTATAGAATTCACAAAATTTACAGTAGCCTATGATGGAATAACAGTTGTAGTTAATCCAGAGAATGACTGGGCAAATGATATAACAGTTGAAGAACTACAGAAAATCTGGGAACCAGGTAGTTCTGTAGAAACCTGGAGTGATGTAAGACCAGAATGGCCAAATGAAGAAATAGAACTTTACGGCCCTGGTGCTGACTCAGGTACTTTTGATTACTTCACAGGTGCAATTGTAGGTAATGAAAGTGAAAGTAGAGCTGACTATACAGCTAGTGAAGATGATAATGTATTAGTACAGGGTGTATCCGGTAGTAAGTATGCTTTAGGATACTTCGGATATGCTTACTTTGAAGAAAACCAAAATAAGCTTAAAGCTCTAGCGATAAATGGTGTAAAACCAAATCCTGAAAATATTGAAACTAATAAATACACACCACTATCTAGACCATTATTCATCTATGTAAACAATGCAAGTGTTAAAAGACCAGAAGTAGAAGCTTTCTTAAACTTCTATTTTGAAAATGCTAGAGAGTTAGTCCCAATGGTTGGATATGTTGCATTAACATCATATGAAGATCAATTAGATAAGGTTAAAGAATTAGCAAATAATTAAAAAGAAATATACAGGCAAATAAATACCCCTAATATTTGTTTTATACCCGAGGAGCGCCTATTAATAGGCTCTCCTCACACCTGTTTATATAAATTCAATAGAAAGGATGCTTAATATATGTCAGAGAAAAATATCCAAAAAAAGAAAAATCCTCCTTTATAGATAAATTAACAAATAAACTGTTTGATCCTAAGATTAGATATATGAGTTCTGGTAAAAATAGAAATAGATGGGTACAGTATATATTAATACTTGCAGCATTAATTACTATAATAACTACTTTTGGAATAGTATATATACTTGTAAGTGATTCAGTAATGTTTTTTAAAGAAATTTCAGTTACAGATTTCTTGTTTGGTAAAGTGTGGAATCCTTTAATTGAACCAAATAAATCATATGGAGTTTTACCTTTAGTAATGGGTACATTATACATTACCTTTGGTGCTGCTATAATTGCTTTACCATTAGGATTAGGAAGTGCAATCTATTTAACTGAATATGCATCACCTAGGTTTAGAAAAATAGTTAAGCCTATATTAGAAATATTGGCTGGTGTCCCAACCGTAGTTTATGGATACTTTGCTTTAACATTTATTACACCGAATATAATAAAACCACTGTTTCCTCAAGCGGGCACATTTAATGCCTTAAGTGCTAGTATAGCAGTAGGTATTATGATTTTACCAATGGTTGTATCTTTAAGTGAAGATGCTTTAAGTGCAGTACCTTCTCAGATAAGAGAAGGGGCTTACGGACTAGGTTCAACCAGGTTTGAAGTTGCTACAAGAGTAATGCTGCCGGCCTCACTTTCCGGTATCTTATCTTCATTTATTCTGGCAATTTCAAGAGCAATTGGTGAAACAATGATCGTGGCTATTGCAGCAGGTATGCGACCACAACTAACAAGTAGTTTTTTAAAGCCTATTCAAACTATGACAAGTTATATTGTACAGGTTAGCTTAGGTGATACACCGGTTGGATCCCTGGACTATTATACGATCTTTGCAGTAGGTTTATTATTATTTTTAATAACACTATCTTTAAATTTAGTCAGTCACATTATACTTCGCAAGTACAGAGAGGTGTATGAATAATGAATAGGTTAAAAAGAAGAAAAATGTTGGATAAGATTTTTAAATATATATTTTTAGGATTTATCTTTTTGGGAATATTAGTTTTGTTTGTTTTATTATTTGATGTCTTTAGAGATGGTTTTAAAATGATGGACTGGGAATTTTTCACAAGATTTGATTCAAGATTTCCTGAAAGAGCAGGAATTAAAGCCGGATTATTTGGAACAATTTATGTAATAGGACTTATGATCCCGATTACTTTTGTGGTAGGGACAGCTACTGCAATTTACTTAGAAGAGTATGCACCTATAAACTGGCTAACAGAAACAATTAGATTAAATGTTGCAAATTTAGCAGGTGTGCCTTCAATAATATACGGTATGTTAGGATTAGGTATATTAGTTAGGACACTTGCCTTAGGTAGAAGTGTACTTGCTGGTGCATTAACCTTAAGTTTACTTGTTCTTCCAGTTGTTATAGTGTCCGCTCAGGAAGCTTTAAAAAGTGTCCCTTCTTCATTAAGAAGAGCATCTTATGCAATGGGAGCTAATCACTGGCAGACAGTTTCAAAGGTAGTATTACCAGCTGCTTTACCTTCTATAATTACAGGCTTTATTCTTGCAATCTCAAGAGCAATCGGTGAAACAGCTCCTTTAATTATGATGGGAGCCTTAACATTTGTAATGTTTATACCACAGGGAATTATGGATAGTTTTACTGTTATGCCGATTCAGATCTTTAACTGGACTTCATTACCAAAAACAGAATATCACTATGTAGCAGCAGCAGGTAGTACAGTGTTGTTGATTATGCTCTTTATCTTAAATGGAATAGCTACTTTTATTAGATATAAGTATGAAGTGAAATATTAAAAGATATTATAATTAAATATAATCACTTTAAAGCCCTTAACCGGGCTTTTTTTATTTGCCATAAATAATACACCAAAGGAAAAATTTGTAAAATAAAATATATTATGGTATAATATTCCATATAAAGAAATATATATAATTTATAATCAAATTTAACGGGAGGGAATATATTTGTTTAAAAAATTAAAAATCTATTTGCTAGTATTCTTAATTTTATTTTTTCCAATTATCAATAATAATGTGAAAGCAAATTCTGCTTCACAGGATGTCATTATTTCGGTTAATGCTTTAAACGAGATTACTCTTTCAAAGTCAGAAGTTAGCCTTGCGGTTACATCACCTACTGAAAGTAGCGTAACCGAGGAAGTGAGTGATGCAAGCACTACAATGAGTTATTCGACAAATGAAAGTAATCAAAAAATTACTGCAGAACTAGATCGAGGTATGCCATTAGGTATTACTTTAATGGTTGAGGTAGCAAGTACTAGTGGTACTTCAGAAGGGCAAGTTGTTTTAGAGGAGTTTCCTGAGGATATCATAACTGGATTGAGTAATATTTCTGAAAGTGGACAAACTGTTACATATACTGTTGCTGCTGATATGTTTGCAGAACCAACTCCTGGTGTTACTTATACTATAACTTATACAATAACAAGTATGTAAAAAATATTTTGCGGAGGATAAATATGTTAAAAAAAATTACTATAATAACTCTTTTAGTATTAATTGTTTGTAGTGTGAATCTTAAAGCTCAGATAATAATAAAATCAAAATTAGCTCAAGATTATCAGTTACAAGAGGGTGTTACTAGAGAAGGAAAAATTGTTATTAAAAATACATCAAAACAAAAAACAGTTGTTAAGTTATATAAAAGGGACTATAGTTTTAATGCTAATGGGAATAATTATTATAGAAAACCCGGTTCAAATCAAAGATCAAATGCAGAATGGATCTTTTTGGATAAAAATATGATTACACTATTACCTTTTGAAGAAAAGACAGTAAATTATTTAATTAAAGTTCCTGACAAAAAGAAATATTTTGGTACATATTGGAGCATGATTATGGTAGAAAAAGATAGAATAAGCTCTGTTGCTGATAAGAATAATTTAGACCAAAGTATTGGTTTTAAACAAAGTATCAGATATGGGATACAGATCATAACTAACTTTTCTACAAATAAAAAACTTAATTTAGAATATAAAAATGTTAAAATCAAAAAACAGGATAGTAATACATATAATTTTGAATTAGCAGTTTTAAATAAGGATAATTATTTATTAGATAGTAATACTAGACTAATTTTAATTAATAGAAATAATGGGAATGTCATAAATGAATTTGTTTCCCCAAAAAGAAAGCTTTATCCTAATACTTCTATCAAAGTAAGAAAAGATTTTAATTTAAAGGATAATATATCTTATAAAATTGTAGCTATAACTGGAAACAACAATTCAGGATATCATGGTAGAGAATATATAGTAGAGGTGGATAGAAATTAAAAAACTAATCTTAATTTTAATACTACTAATACTTATAATACCATTTCAAACTGAAGCTCAAGTAAAGATGGAAATGGTTGATAGTTATGAATTTAAACCCGGTGAATTAAAAGATGTTAGAGTTAAGATAATTAACAATGGTAATAAAGATTTAAGACTACAGTTCGAATATTTACTGCCGAAGGGATGGGAGATTATAATATCCCCCAAGATGATAAATTTATTAAACGGAGAAAGTAAATTTATAAATGTTTTTTTGAAAGCCCCTGCTGAGGTAACTGCAGGGGATTATTATTTGAAATTTATATTAAAAAACAAGGAAATAGAACATATCAAAAACTTTAAGTTGAATGTAAAAAAAGTTAAAGATCTAAAAATTAATTTAGTTAAAAGGCCAAAATATATTAATGAAGAATTTAATTTGCAATTTTTTATTGAAAATAGAGGAAACACAAAAAGAAAGTTAAGCTTTAAAGGTAACAATATTAGTATTAAAAATGATGGATTAATATTAAATCCATTTGAAAAAAAGAAAGTACTTTTAAGGTGTAAATTAGACAGTATTTCAAAGAAACCTTATATTAGTATTTTCGCAGAAAGTAGAAACGGTAAAAAATATAGTATATATAATAGAAAGGCTACTTTGCTAAACTACAGTGAAAACTCAAAAGATTTAAAATCTGTTTTAAAATTAAATTATTATTATGATAATAATAAAAAAGGAAATAAAGTTTGGAAACTAAAAACATACTTTAATCAAGATAGTTATCTTACTTTACAAACTGATTCTTTTAGAATTCATTATAAAAGCAAAAATGGTTTATGGCAAATAGGGAGAAGATATTTTAACAGCTTTGTTCAACTTGGAAATCAAGGCATTAAGTCAAACCGATTGAAATTATCTTATCAAAATAATTTTAATAATAAGAATAAAAGAATCATATATACAAATTTTAATAATGAAATAGCAATAGGAAACTATTATAAAGACAACAATAAATATTATTATCTAGAATTAAATGCAAGTAAGAATCATTTAAATCACTATTTTAAAGGGAGATGGGAAAAAAGAGATATTAGTTATAAAATAAAAAACTATAAAAAAACTGATAATATCTTATATAATATTGAAGTTAAAAAGAAATTAAAGAATAAAGATATATTTAAAATGGGTTATTATTCAAAAGATAACCAACATAAGAAATATTTTCGATATATTAATGATATGATAAATAATAAGATGACATATGGTTATAGTTTAAAAACAACTGATCGTTATGAGAAAAAAAAGATTTCATATATTAATGAGTATAAAAGACAATATAGTAAATTAATCAAATTTGATTATGGAGTTAATAACTATTTTTATAAAAAAGATAAAAAATACTTAGCGTTCATGTTTAAAAACGATAGTTATATGATGAATTTAAAAATAAATGATTTTTTAGAAGACAATAATATTAAATTTAAACTGAGTAAATTTATTAAATCAAATAAATTAACTTCTTCAGTAATCATAGATAATTATAATGGTTTAAGATTAGGATTGGAAAACAAGTTTAATCATAGAATTGACAGTCATAAAAAGTTAAGTTTTGAAGGATATTATTCATACAATTTTAAAAAACAGAAATTTTATAGTAAGATAAACTTCGGTTTATCAATTCCTTTAAGATTTGTATATAAAGACAGGAAAGAGGATCTTATAACCCTAAAAGCAAGAGTTAAAGGTTATAATAAAGACTTGGCAGGTATTGTTTTTGATGTGAACGGCAAGAAAATTAAAACAGATAAAAAGGGTAATTTATCTTTAAAAACAACTATTAATCAAAAACTAAAAGTTAAAGTTGTTGATTTGGGAAAATTTAAGGGAAATTACTTTTTACAACCCCAAAGACAAATTTTAATAGACAACTATAAGGGAGAAAAAATAGAGTTTAAATTAGTTAAGTATACAAACTTGAAAGTAGGTTTTAAAAGAATTAAAACCGCTATAGATAAATATATTGAAAGTAAAGATAAGGAGTTAATTTATATAAGACTATATAATAAAGAAAACGAGTATATAAAAAAATATGAAGGTGAACAAGAAATTAATTTTAACAAAATAAAACCCGGTATTTATAAGTTAGCTATTGAAAATATATATTCTCCATTTGAGTACAGTAATAAGATAAGAGAAGTTAAGATAACGTCTTCTAATAATAAGATTGTTGTAAAGAAAAAGCGTAAAAACAGTAATGAATTTAAAAAAGAATCTAAAATAAAACGATTAAAAGCAAAAAATTAATGATTGTCAAAACATCCTCCTGATGCTATAATAGAAATACAAAAAAGAACATATGTTCGCAAAAAGGAGGGAGAAGATTGGATATTAAAGATCGCGGTAATATTAAATGGACATCTCTGATGTTAGTTGAACACAGAAAAAAATTAGAAAAATTAAAAGAAAGTGAAGGTGATAAAAAAAGACCGGAATTAGATCAACAGATTTATGAACAGTTTGACTATAAGTTGAAGTTAGCATTAAAACAAAAGATTAAAGTTAAAATAACATATTATTATAATAAGGAATATAAAAATATTACAAGTTATATAAAAGACTTTAATAAACAAAGCAACTCATTAAAATTAACAGATAAAAAAATATCAGAAATATCTTTGAAAAATATTATTGATATCAATCTATTGAATTAAAAAGGAATTTTTAATTTTTTGGTCAATAAAAACTTAAATAATGTAAGGAAGGTGATGCTCGTGAAAAAAAGAATAGCGGTTTTAGGTTTATTATTTATCTTATTAGCGGGTGTTTCATTAACAGCTAATACACAGGATATTAATTATCCTGAAGTGGATGGTGTGTTTAATTGTGATGAGTATGATGTTACTATGAAGGTAGAAGACCTTGAGATGGAAATTGGTTGGTTGACCAGAGATGGTAATTTAATGTTTGCAGTAAAGTCTGTTGGTAAAGGCTGGGTTGCTGTCGGTTTTGATCCAACAACCATGATGAGAAATGCAAATATAATTATCGGTGATGTAACAGAAGATGGTACTGTAAATATAGAAGATCATTTTGGTGTTTCTAACACAGGTCACAGAGCAGATGATGAAAACAATATACTACAGGCAGCCGGAACAGAAAATGAAGAAGGAACCGTCTTAGAGTTTGTCATTCCTTTAAATAGCGGTGATGATATGGATCGGGTTTTAGAGCTCGGTCAAGAATATAAAGTAATACTAGCCTATCATATGAGTGATGATGGTTTTAAAATCAGGCATAGTAACCGCACTTCAGTAAATATTACTTTTTAAAGGAGGAAAAATATGCTTTGGTTAAACAACCTTGCCTATACCTATTTTGGTAATTATCCTCTTATAGTATATATTGGGATTACCACATATTTACTGCTTTTAGTTACTGCTTTGATACCGCGAATGAACAGGTGGGGTTGGACAAAAATCCCTATAAAATACCATATTAGACTTGCCTATGTAACCGCTGTATTGGCAACAATACACGGACTTATGGCGATAGCCGGCTATATTGGTTAGCCGGTAATTTTTTTATTGATATACGAACATATGTATGTTAATATTAATTTAATTAACATAATAAAACATATGTTCGAGGTGATTAGTTTGAAACCTGTAGATTATGATACTTTGCCTTCTCGAAATATTCTATGTGTTGACATGCAGTCTTTTTTTGCCAGTGTAGAGGCTGTATCAAGGGGATTAGATCCAGTAGAGACTCCGTTAGCCGTTTTAGGTGATAAAAAAAGAAATGGTTCTGTCATACTGGCAGCCTCACCTGCTTTAAAAAAGAAATACAGTATAAAAACAGCTGACCGATTTTATCAAATTCCTGATGATCCTGAAATAAAATTAGTAGAAGCAAGGATGGGACTCTATGTTAGAATTTCTCTTGAGATTACTAAATTATTTAATAAATATGTTCCATTAAATGCTATCCATGTCTACTCAATTGACGAATCCTGGATAAAACTTGATGGAACTGAAAGACTTTTTGGAAACAAATGGAAAGTAGCTCGAATGATCAAAAAAGATTTATTAGAAAACTATGGATTAAACTCCAGTATGGCTTTGGGTCCAAATATGTTTTTATCTAAAGTAGCAATGGATAATGAGGGAAAAAAGCAGGGACTAGTAGAGTGGACATATCAAGATGTAGAAGATAAGTTGTGGCCCCTTCCATTAAAAAAATGTTGGGGAATAGGTAGCCAACTATCCCGTCATTTCATCGAAATGGGAGTGAAAACTGTTGGTGACCTGGCTCATTTACCTTTAGAGTACTTAGAAAACAAGTTTGGAGTGATGGGTACTCAACTTTATTACCATGCCTGGGGTGTTGATCTTTCAACTGTAGAAGGTCATTATCTTGACGAAAGAAAAAATCTGGGTAGGGGTATTACCCTTTACAGTGATTATAAGGATATAGAAAAAATAAAAACGGTCATATTTGAGTTAGCAGAGGAAGTGGGCAAAAGAGCCCGTAATCGTAGTTTAACCGGTAAGACAATCAGTTTAGGATTAATCTATAGTAAGGAAGAATTAGAAAGTGGTTTTCATCGACAGAAAAGTTTAGATATTTATACTAACCTAACAAGTGATATTTATGAGACAGCGGTTATCTTATTTAATGAATATTATAGAGGACAGGCAGTACGGAAAGTGCGAGTCAGTCTTGGCAATTTTTCTAATAAAGCAAACCTACAGCTTAATATATTTAATAATAAGGCAGATGAAATTAGATTAATGAAAACTAAAGACGACCTGCAGGATAAATATGGTTACCAGGCTCTTTATTACGGAAGAAGTTTAAAACCCGGTAGTATCAAGAAAAGAATTAAAAGTACAATCGGTGGACACAAAGCGTAATTATTGACATATGTTCATTACAGTGTTATAATATTATCGATAAATAATGAAAAAATAAGGAGCGGATTTTATGAAAATTGCAGTAACAGCAGAAAAAAATAATGGTTTTGAGAGTAAAGTTAATACACATTTTGGACGTGCACCATATTTTGCAGTAGTTGATACTGAAACAGATAATATTGAATTGATTAAAAATGAGGCTGCTAATGCATCTGGTGGTGCAGGTGTAAGTGCAGCACAACTGATAGCTGACCGGGGTGTAGATGTATTAATATCTGGTAGTGTTGGTCCAAAAGCCTATACTGCTTTATCATCTGGAAATATTGAGATGTATATTATCCAACAGGGTACAGTTAGAGAGGCTGTAGATAGCTTCAAAGGGGATAAACTTTCACAGCTAAACTCTCCCAATGGAACCCCAAGGAAGTAAACAGTTTGAAAATAACTGTTTTAAGTGGTAAAGGTGGAACAGGCAAAACAACGGTATCTGTTAATTTAGCTCTCTCTTTAGAAAATGTCCAGTTATTAGATGCCGATGTTGAGGAACCTAACTTACAGTATTTCCTACACCCCATTTTTGATAAAGAGGAAAGTATTTATAGGAAGATTCCAGAAGTTGATCAACAGAAATGTACCTCCTGTCGTAAGTGTGTTGATTTTTGTGAATATAATGCTTTGGCTATGATGATCGATGAAGTATTAGTATTTCCGGAGATCTGTCACAGTTGTGGAGGATGTAAATTAATCTGTCCGGAAAATGCTATAACTGAAACTGATCGTGAATTAGGTGTTTTAAAACATGCAAACACTGAATACAATGTTGATTTTTGGCAGGGAGAGTTAAACATTGGTGAAGAGAGTTCAGTTCCGGTAATTGAAGCATTAAAAAAGAAGATAGACCCTGATAAAGATATAATAATTGATGCTCAACCGGGTACAACATGTCCAACAATAGAAGCGGTTGTTGATAGTGATTATGGTCTTTTAGTAACTGAACCGACTCCATTTGGATTAAGTGATCTTAAATTAGCTGCAAAGTTAATGGATGAGCTTAAGATACCATATGGAGTAATCATAAATAGAGCTGAAGAAGACAGTAACTATATTATTGAAGACTATTGTAATAGAAATGATATTGATATTTTATTAAGGATACCTTTCAAAAGAAAATATGCTCAGCTTTATTCAGAAGGAATCCCTTTTGTTTTAGAAGAAAAAGAATTGAAAAATGACTTCCGAAAAGTTTTTAAACAGGTAAGGAGTGTTGTTGATGAAAAAAATCACAGTAATTAGTGGTAAAGGTGGTACAGGTAAAACTACTGTAGTTGCCAACTTATCATATTTATTCAATGATTTAGTTTTAGCAGACTGTGATGTTGATGCTCCTAATTTACATCTTTTATTAAATCCTGAAAACAGGGAGTCAGAAGTTTTTAAGTCAAATAAATTAGCTGTTAAAGATCAAAGTAAATGTACAGACTGTGGTATCTGCTATGATGTATGTAGGTTTAATGCTGTTGATCCAATAAGTTATGATATAGGCAGCTATAAGTGTGAAGGATGTGGAGTCTGTGTAGCAATGTGTCCCGAAGATGCATTGAGTTTAAAACTTCTTGATACTGGAGAAATCTATAATTCAACTACAAGATTTGGACCAATGGTTCATGCCAGTTTAAAGATAGGTTCTGATAATTCAGGAAAATTAGTTAGTGAAGTAAGAGAAAAAGCAGCACAAAAAGCAGAAAAGTTAAATAAAGATGTTGTATTAATTGATGGTTCACCAGGTATCGGATGTCCGGTAATTTCATCTATTACAGGTGTAGATCTTGTATTGTTTGTAACTGAACCGTCTAAATCAGGTTTTTCTGATTTAAAAAGAGTAGCTCAAGTAATTAAACATTTTAATATACCTGCTTTAGCTGTAATCAATAAATATGACATTAATGAAAAAATAAGTGAAGAGATAGAAAACTACTTAAAAGAAGAAGAGATTGAATTAGTGGGAAAAATATCTTTTTCATCTGATATAGTAGACAGTCTTAGAAATGCAGAATTAATTGTAGAAAAAGATCAAAATAATAAGGTTAGCAGAGAAATTGAATCTATTTGGGAAAAAGTAAATAAGAGATTAAAAAATCTTAATTGAGGAGATGATTTTATGAAAAAAAGAATTGCAGTTCCTACGAATAACGGTCAGGTTGCACAGCATTTTGGAAGGTGTCCAGAATATACAATTTGTGAAGTAGAAGGTTGTGATATTCTCGATACAGAAGTCATTGAAAATCCAGGTCATAAACCGAACTTTTTACCTAATTATTTAAGCGATTTAAATGTTGATATTGTTTTAGCAGGTGGAATGGGCCAAAAAGCATTTAATCTTTTTCAACAAAACAATATAGAAGTTGTTACAGGAGCATCTGGTTTAGTAAAAGATAGTGTTAATGCATATCTAAATAATGAATTAGATACAGATAATGAACTTTGTAATCACAGTGATCATGACCACGAACACGGTCATCATAACCATTAGTAATTAATTTGTTAAAAAGCTGAGAGGAAGTTTTTTAATTAGTTATTGACATATGTTCATAACTACGTTATAATATATTTAAGATAAACAAAAACAAAAGGAGTGATAGATATGCCACGCGGAGATAGAAGAGGACCTGCTGGACATGGACCAGGATCTGGAAGAGGATTAGGATATTGTGCTGGATTTGATTCACCTGGATTTACTAAACCCGGTCCTGGAATGGGACATGGTTTTAGAAGAGGTCTTGGTCGAGGGATGAGAAGAGGATTTAACTTTGGTTTTGCCAGAGGAGGATATGCCCCTACTTATCGTGAAGAAGATTATTCTAAAGAAGATGAAATCAGAGATCTATCTGAATATGCTAAGAACATGAAAAGTGAGTTAGATGAAATAATAAATAGAATAGAAGAACTTAAAGAAGAGTAAGTTATTAGATTTATTTATATTTAGATGAATAATGAATCTAACAAAAGTAATATAATATAAAAAAAGCGTGTGATTTTAATATAGATCACACGCTTTTGCTTTTATTAACATTATAATATAGCTGTAAAAATAGTATTTATTTATAAAGTACGATTAATTGTTTATAGTAATGTAGAAATGTAAAATTATATAAATAATAATCATAAATAGACTATATTAATCTTATTATATCATTATTCTATCTAAATCATTATAAACATTATATCGATTACCCCTTGTAAAACCGACTAGTGTAATATTTTTTTCGCGAGCTATTTCAACTGCTTGAGAAGTAGGTGCTGATCTTGAAATAAGGATCGGTATTTTTTGTTTTAAAACTTTTATTATTATTTCAGATGATACCCTCCCACTTGTTATAATCATTTTGTTTTTTAAGTTAATTTTATTTTGATAAGAATAACCGATTAATTTATCAATTGTATTATGTCTTCCGATATCTTCTATTACAGAAATGATGGAGTCTTGGTCTGCAAGTGCAGCTGTATGTGTACCACCAGTTTTTAAAAAAAGATCAGATTTCTTTTGCATTTCAGACATTAGTTGGTTTATAATTGATGAATTAATTTTAAAGCTATCATTATATACTTCATCAAGAGCACAATCTTGTAAATTGGTAAAAGTAACACCCTTACCACATCCAGAGGTTAAGGTTCTTTTTTTATATAAGTTAATATCTATATCTTTACTTACTTCAATTTGTACTATTGTATCTTGATGCGAAAAATTAATTGAATTGATTTCATCATAATCATCTATTATGTTTTCTGATGCAATAAACCCAACAGCAAGTTCTTTTAAATTCAAGGGTAATGTCATTAAGGTTACGAGTTCATAGCCATTAACAAAGACTGTTAAGGGCTGTTCTTTTATTATGCTATCATTTTCATTCTGCATTTTATTATCTATAACTTTTTTTATTTGATATTTTTTAACGGTTTTATCTTCCATTATAAAATTCCTTTCTTAAGTAGCCTTTTTTAAATAATATCAGATTTCTTTAAATATTTAAATTATATTTATTAAATATTTTTTATAGAAGATAGAATATATTTAAGCTAAGGGCAGCTTATGATATTATTGACTTTAAAATATCAGTCTGATACTATGAAAATGTATTTTTAAAAAGTGTGTATTTCAGATGTGTATAGTAATATAAGATAAATAAAATGTGGAATACAAATAAAGAAGGTGTAAATATGTTTGTAGGAGTAATCACAGTAAGCTTACAAATTCCGATGGCACAGTCCCTTAAAGACAAGAGAAGAACAATTAAAAGCCTATCAGATAAATGCAAAAATAAATTTAATGTTGCGGTTGCAGAAGTTGATAAAAATGATCTTTGGAAAAATTCAGAACTTGGCTTAGTTACTGTTGCAGGAGATAAAAGGTATTTAGACAAAGTTATAAACAAATTAATAAAGTTTATTGAAGACTTTCCCGGAATCATTTTATATGACTATACGGTTGATTATTATTAAAATATTTTGGTGGAAGTCTTATTTTAATTTCCATTTTTGAGCAAAATGGCAGGAAATAGAACTAGTATGTTGAATATTAGAATTAAGAATGTTAATTTAACAGCTATCTTAAGGTCGGAGGATGGTAAAGATGAAGTTCAAAAAAATTATACTAATCATACTATTATTTTTAATATTATTAACAAACCAAATAGCAATTGCACAAGATTTACCTAAACTGTACATAAATGGACAAAATAAGACTGAAACACTTGACCCAATGAAGAGTAATGGGTCAGTATTAGTGCGCTCTAAAGCTCTGGCTGATAGTATTGGTGCAAAGTTAAATTGGTTAGGTTCTATTAATACATTATCAATGACTCGTGATGATAAAACGGTTAAAATGATGGTGGGAAGTCCGTATATTCAAATCAATAATAGGACCATAAGAACTGATTCACCTATGGTAATAAAAGATGGTTATACATATATACCTTTTACTGGAATTATGGATGTATTTGGATTTTTAATAGAGTTTGAAAGAATAAGTAATACATATTTCTTGTTTAAGCCGGAAGCAACGCTTAATGAGATAAAATGGGGTCCAAACAGGGACTCCTTAGTAATAAAAATGGATGAGATTGCTCCTTATAGGTTAAGACTTACAGATGATCCCAAAAAGTTAATTATTGAAATAGAAAAAGCAGCTTTAAGTCCCAATTTTATTGATAATGTATCAGATCAAAACTACTATTTAAAAAGTAGAAGAATTGAAAATCAGGCTACATTACAGATTGTTTTAACAAGTAAATATCCAATACCAATAAATTCCGATGAAGTGATAGGTGAAGAAAACGGTAATCTGTTAATTAAATTTATGCCTCAGATTACTGCGGTTAATCTAAAAGATGATGGAACGGTAGAAGTTAAAGCCAATGGACAAATTAATAAACCAGAAGTTTCATTTCTAGAAAATCCGCGTCGGATGGTATTAGATATTTCTGATTTACTGTTAAGTGAGTTTGAAAAAAATATTGATGAAAATGAGTGGATAAAAGATGTTCGAGTAAGTCAGTTTCAGTTTGAACCAACAATATTAAGAGTTGTTTTAGACTTAAAAGAAGATAAATATCTAAATATAGATAATCAGGATAATATAAAAGATACAATAGTATTAAAACCGGCTCGTAGAGCTAGAGTATTTGATTTAGCTTATGAAGGCCATCAGATAATATTTAAAACAGATGCTCCAATTGAACCAGATATGTTTACCCTAGAAGATCCGAATCGCTTAGTTGTTAATCTCTTTAATACTTATCGGGAAGATAATATGGCAGATCAAATAGAAATTAAAGAAAATAATGTTAAAAAGCTGCGGGTGGGTAGATTTGATAGTCAGATTGTAAGGATTGTGGCTGATTTAAATGAACTTAATTCATATAAATGGGAACAAGAACAGTTCAGTAAAAACATATACATTCACAGGATTAGTTTTGCTAATAAGTTTGATGATATTGAACTATTAGATCAAAACATGTATACCAATATTAATATAAATGTTAGTGGCAAGGTTGAATATGAGGTTAAAAAGTTTTCATATCCTCACCGCTTAGTTGTAGATATTAGTGGAGAAGAAATCACACCAGATGAAGTTGATATACCTGAAGTTGTAGGTATTATTAAGGAAATTAGAATGGGTAGATTTGAACTTGATGGTAATACTGTAACAAGAATTGTCTTTGAGTTAAAGGAGTACTATAACCATAATATAATATCAGAAAATCCTGATAGTAAGATTAATATTGCTTTAGCTAAATCAGAAATTCAAAGCAAAAATAATATAATTGTTTTAGATGCTGGACATGGAGGATTTGATCCTGGAGCAGTAGGTATTAGAAACACAAAAGAAAAAGACGTCAATTTAAATATAGTTAAAAATCTTGCTGAAGTATTAAAAAACAGAGGATTTAAAGTACTTCTAACAAGGGAAGATGACACCTTCATATCATTAAACCAAAGAGTAAAGTTTGCAAATAGTAATAATGCCAGGATATTTGTAAGTGTTCATAATAATTCATCTACTAAAAGAACATCTGAAGGAACCGAGACCTTTATAGCTCCAAATAAAAGCGGAGACAGTTTAATGTTAGCAGAAAATATACAGTCCGAACTCATAAAAAGTTTAGGGTTGTTTAATAGAGGAGTTAAAAAAGAGTACCTTTATGTTATAAGGTACACTGAAATGCCTGCTGTATTAGTTGAAGTTGCATTTTTATCAAATCCAAATGAACAAAAATTATTGACAGATGATGATTTTATTAAAAATACAGCAGATGCGATTAGTCAAGGTATATTTAATTATTTTGATAAATTTAAGGATTGAGGTGTGATCTTCAAATGAAAAACAAGTTATTTAAACCTATCATACTTATAATAATCTTTGTTTTGATAATAATTGCTGCATATTATTTAATCTTAAATTCAAATCTGTTAGTTAAAGAAAAAGATGTAAAACTATATTTTGCAACCAGTGATGCTATGTATTTGGATACAGAAGATAGAAATGTTAAGGGAAGAAATATATATTTAGAAACAGTAAATGCTTTAATAACAGGACCTATAACTTCTGATTTAACCAAAACTATACCAGATGGTGTAGAAGTTTTGAACATTTCTAAAAAAAGTGATACAATACAAGTTGATTTTAGTGAAGAAATTGTATCAAATCACTGGGGAGGTTCATCAGGAGAAATTTTAACTGTTTATTCGATAGTAAATACTTTAACACAGTTTGAAGAAATAAATGAAGTTAAAATACTAGTCGGAGGAAAAGAAGTAGAAACTTTAGCTGGTCATATGGACTTAAGTGTACCGATTGAATCAAACCAGGATATAATAAAATAAACTTGTAATATATATTTCAGGAGTGAAAAAATGAAAAAATCAAAAAGAGCAATTGGAATGTTGGATTCAGGTGTTGGTGGATTAACGGTTGCAAAACAGATTATGAAAACAATGCCTGCAGAAAAGATTATCTATTTTGGTGATACACTTCACTTACCTTATGGTCCAAAACCTAAAAAAGAGGTAAGTACATATGTAGATAAGATTATTAAGTATTTTGAAAGCAGAAATGTAAAAACAATAATTTTAGCCTGTAATACTGCAACATCCATGTTACTTAAAGACTTGAGAAAGAAATTAAATCTGCCCATGTTTGGCACTATTGACGGTGTAGCATATACAGTCAATAAAATTAGTGCAAATAAAAAGGTAGGTATAATTGGAACTCAGGGGACAATAAATAGTGGAGCCTATCAAGATGCCTTAAAAAAAGAAAGCACTGATTTTATAGTCCATGCTAAAGCATGTCCGGAATTTGTAGGTTTAGTTGAAAATGGTAAATTTGATGGTAGTGAAGTTGAAATGACTATTAAAAAATATCTTTTACCATTAAAAGAAAAAGGAATTGATTCTTTAATTTTAGGATGTACCCATTATCCCTATTTAATACCAGTTATTAAGAAAGTACTTGGAGATCAAATTAAGTTAATTAATCCTGCTGAGACTATGGCTGAAAAAGCAAAAAATATTCTCGCAGTTAGGGGAATGATCAGTGGTAAACACGAACAACCGATAGATTTTAATGAACATGAGTTTTATGTAAGTGATCTTAATAAATTATCTCATGAATTTTTAGATAGAGGAACTGAATTCTTAAATTTACCTCATCTAATCTTTGATGAACTTGATATATTTACAGAATAAGAAATATATAGTTAAAGTGAGTGGATAACTGATGAGTAATAAAGGTATAATTAAATCTGTACAAAAAAGTTTAAAAGTTTTAAAGTATATTATGGCTTCATCTGATGAAGTCTCTGTAAATGAATTGGTAGAAGAATTCGGTTATAATAGAAGTACAATACATCATATGTTAAAAACTATGAAATTAGAAGGTTTTTTATCACAAAACCATCAGAGTAAAAATTATAATATTGGTTCTGAAATTTTTAATGGTTGGATTAAAGATAGAGATATGCATAATTATCTGATGAGATTAAAACCTTCTATTAAAGAAATAGTAAGCCGATGTAAAGAAACAACCACTATGTTTGTAAGAGAAAATGATAAAGCAATTTGTGTTATTGGTGAAGAATCAGAACAGATTATTAAGGCATATCTTATGATCGGACGTGAAATACCTTTGTACTGTACAGCAGCAGGTAGGTCAATGTTGGCATATTTACCAAGAGAAGAAGTAGAAAAGATATTACATATTACAGGTATGAAAAAATATATGAAAAAGACTACTGTTGATAAAGATAAGCTATTTAAGGAACTAGAAGAGATAAGAAAAAAAGGTTATGCTGTTGAGAAAGAAGAGTTTGAAGAGTTGATTAATGCAATCGGAATACCTGTTTTAAATAAATATAATGAACCTGTAGCAGCAGTATCAGTAGTTGGTCCAATAATGAGGTTTACAGATGAGAAAATTAACGAGTGTATTCCATTTCTTTTAGAAAAATCAAAAGAGATGAGCAGTATAGTGCGGGGAGAGTATTATAAGTAAGTTATAGTACATAAAAAAATTAAATTTTACTATTAAGAGAGAGGTCTTTAAAGGCTTCTCTCTTTTTTGTATTTAACCCACAAAACAAAGAGCAATAAATTTGTATAATATTCATAAAAGGATATTTGCTACTAAACAAGAATTAGTAAAGTAGTTGTTCATCTAATAAATGTTTATTTCATATTATGAACAATATACGTTGTTTTATATAATAATGCTAATTTTTAGAAAATTTATATATTTTAAAGTATTACTATAAGGAAAGGGGGTTCAATCAATAAAAGTAAATTTGCTTTAATAACTATAAAAAATATTTACAAGGAGGAATTATCTGAGTATGGAGAAAAAAGATTTGGATTTAGAATTTGATCGTGATTATCCGTTAACTCATGTTCCTAAGACAGCTAGAGTTAGTATTGTTTCTATAAGTGCAGTATTATTAGGATTTACATTTTTTACACCTACTATGTTAGCAGGTTCTGAAATTGGTATTTCTTTCAGTCTTTGGCCTGACTTCTTTTATATTTTATTAGCTGGTAGTGCAATTTTAGGTGTTTATGTTGCAATTCTTTCTATTATAGGTGCTCGAACAGGTTTGACTACAGTATTATTAAGTAAATACACATTAGGTAAAGCTGGTGCTAAATGGGCTGATATCTTACTGGGTGGTACTCAAATAGGATGGTATGCTGTTGCAGTTGCCACAATGGCTCATATGTTTACTAGGGCATTAGGATGGGAAGCATATTTGATTCCCTTAATGATTGTATTTAGTATTATGATGGGTATAACTGCATACTATGGTTACAAAGGAATGGAACTTTTAAGTTATATTTCAGTTCCACTTCTATTAGTATTAGGTATTTGGGTAACATTAAAGGCAGCAGGAGATGCAGGTGGTTGGGGAGCGTTAGCATCAATTGAACCAACCGGTACAATGACAATTGCCACTGCTATTACTGCTATTGTTGGTACATTTGCCAGTGGTGGTACTCAGGCTCCAAACTGGACAAGATTTGCTAAAAATGCGAAGGTAGCTTTTTGGGCTGCTTTAATTGCTTTCCTACTTGGAAATGGAATTATGTTGTTCTTTGGTGCTGTTGGTGCAATTTCTTATCAAATTCCTGATTTTGTTGAAGTTCTTTATAGTATGGGCTTGATCTTTTGGGGTATTGTTTTCTTAGCCTTGAACTTATGGACCACTAATGACAATGCTGCATATGCATTTGGTGTTGCAGGTGCAGAAATGTTTAATATAAATAACAAAAGACCTTTTGTTATTGGTGGAGTAATAATTGCTACAATTTTAGCTATAACAGGTATATATAATCATATAATCGTATATTTAAGTGGATTAGGTATTTTCATTCCACCTTTAGGTGGGGTAATTATAGGTGACTACTTCTTTGTTTGGAAGTCTAAGATTCCAAGAATGGAAAATGTTGAATTTCCAAAAGTACGCTGGAGTGCTGTAATTAGTTACTTATTAGGTACTCTTGCAGCATACTTAGGAAGCACAACTGGAATAGGTATTGCTCCTTTAAATGGTATTATTGTTGCAGCAGTACTTATGCCTATTTTATCTAATATATTTAAAAGTATGGGAATAGAACAAATGCCTGAAGTGATTGAAGAAGAGACTGCTTAATTTTTTAGGAGGTATATAATAATGGATCTATTAGTTAAAAATACTCGTTTAAAAAAACAGGATAAACTACAGGATATCTTAATAGATGATGGCAAGATCGTAAAGATCGCTGAAAAGATTGATCAAGGGGCAGATAAAATAATAGATGCAGAGGGCAACTTTGTTGCCCCTGCTCTTATTGAACCCCATATTCATCTAGATAAGATATTTATTTTAGATGTAGTTCGTTCTAATCAAACGGGTACTTTAAAAGAAGCTATTGAAATTGGATGGGAAAAGAAAAAAGAATATACTATTGAAGATATTGTAGATAGAGCGGGTAAAGCGATTAAATTAGCCGCTAAAAATGGTACAACAAGAATGAGAACACATGTAGATGTTGATACAGTTGGTGGACTTACACCCCTTAAGGGTATTGTTGAAGCAAAGAAAAAATATTCAGATATCATGGACATTGAAATTATATCATTTCCTCAAGAAGGAATTATTCAAGATCCCGGTGCAGAAGAATTAATGTGGGAAGCAATGGAAAATGGAGCAGAAATAGTTGGTGGTATGCCGGCAAATGAGAAGACTCCTGAAGATAGTAAAAGACATATTGAAATTGCATTTGAAATTGCAAAAAAATATGATGCTGATATAGATATGCATATTGATGAAACAGACGATCCTTTCTACCGTACTTTAGAAATGTTAGCAGATCAAACTATTGAAAATGGTTGGGAAGGTAGAGTAACTGCAGGTCATACCTGTGCATTAGCTGCATATGATGATCATTATGCAGAATATGTAATGGATAAAGTAAAAAAGGCTGAAATAAATGTTATTACAAATCCAGTAACAAACTTAATGTTACAGGGGCGTGACGATAAACAGCCTAAAAGAAGAGGTATTACAAGAGTAAAAGAGCTTCTTGACAGAGGAGTTAATATGAGTTATGGTCAGGACTGTGTAAAGGATACATTTTATCCGTTCGGCCAATGTGACCTTATGGAAGTTGGATTAGTTGCAGCTCATGCAGCACATATGAGTTTACCAGAAGAGATTGAAGAAGTCTTTAATATGGCAACATATAATGCTGCTAAGATTTTAAGACTTGACGATTATGGTATAATAGAAGGGAACAGAGCAGATTTAGTTGTATTTGATACTGATAATGCTATAGATGCAATTAGATTACATCCGGCTAGAAGGTTTGTTATCAAAGAAGGTAAAGTTATTGCAGAAAGTTCAACACAGTCTAAACTATATAGAGGGTGAAAAATTATGGTTGATATACCGCAAGCAGAAAAAAGATTAGATTTAGATAAAAAAACATCAGGTGAAGCAGAATTTATTGATGATTTATCATTTCCAGGTATGTTACATGCTTTAGTTTTGCGTTCACCTCATGCACATGCAGAGATAGTTGATATTGATCTTAAAAAAGCATTAGAAGTTGAAGGTATAGAAAAAATAGTTACTGGTCAGGACATTACTGATGAGATTATAAATATTGATATTGGTGACCACAGACCGATAGCAGTGGATAAAGTAAGATTTCACGGTGAACCGGTTGCAGTGGTTTTATCAGAAGATAAATGGAAAGCAAAAAAAGCATTAGATTTAATTGAAGTTGAGTATAAGCCGCTTAAGGCTGTTTTAAAAGCTAAAGAAGCTGTTAAAGAAGATGCTCCTTTAATACATGAAAACCAAGAAGAATATGATAGACACATGGATACAAACTACCATAAAAATTCTAACATTTTTAGACATTATAAACTTCGCAAAGGTAATTTAGAGGAAGCTTTTAAAAAAGCAGATAAGATAATTGAAAACACTTATGACTATCCTCAAAGGTCACATACTCAAATGGAACCCCATGGAGCAATTGCAAAATGGTATTCAGATCAAGAAATGGTTATGTATGCAAGCACACAGTCACCATTTTTTGTAAGGACAGCAATTGCAGATATGTTTAAACTTGATGCTCCTAAAATAACCGTTAAATCTGGTTATTTAGGTGGAGGCTTTGGTGGTAAATCCGATGTTTCAATTGAACCACTAACTGCTTTTGTTGCTAAGTTTGTTCCCAATAGATATGTGAAACTAAGGTTAAGTAGGGAAGGCGCATTTTATGCCTCCCTTATTGCAAGAGGTGGAGAAGTAGATCTTAAAACTGCGGTTACAAACGATGGTAAGATTTTAGGTGAAAAAGTAAATATTTACTTTAGTTCAGGTGCATATGGTTCAACTTCGGTTCACATTGTAACAGCTGGTGGACACAATAGTTCAGGACCTTATGAAATTGATAATATGGAAGTTGATTCTTATGGAGTTTATACTAATACACCTCCTGTAGGTGCTTTTAGAGGCTATTCACATCCTGAGGTGCACTGGGCTAAAGAAAGACAGATGCATATTATTGCAAAAGAACTCGGAATTGATGAACATGAACTACGTTTAAAAAACATGTTAAGACCAGGATCAATTAATGCTTTAGGCCAGGAAATTGAAGAAAGTGATGGCGACCTTATAGGTTGTTATAAAAAAATAAGGGATAGACTTGAAGAAATAGAAATAGATAAAAAACCTAATAAAGTATATGGTAAAGGAATTGCAGCAATGATGAAATCTCCAGTAATGGCTACTAATTCAGCAGCTTCAGCAACTTTAAGATTTAACGAGGATGGTACTTGTGATTTAGCTGCTAGTGGTTCAGAAATGGGACAGGGTACAAAAACTGCAATGAAACAGATTGCCGCTGCAGCCTTAAAGTTACCATTAGAAAAAATAAAGATAAAAGAAGATATAAGTACAGACAATTCTCCTTACGGTTGGCAGACAATCGGAAGTACAACAACCTGGAAAGCGGGAAGAGCTGTAATAGATGCAGTTGAAAAAGCAATCGATAAACTAAAAGAAAATGCTGCCTTAGTACTTGAAGTTGATAAAGATGACTTAGAATACCAGGGTGAAAAAGTAGTTTATAAAAAAGATGAGAGTAAGTATATAGAAACTGACAAGATTTGTTTTGGTCACTTAGCTGATAATGGTCTTGTAACAGGTGAACCTGTACAGACTTATGGAACTTATGTACCAAAAGATTTAACCTATACTGATCCAGAAACAGGACAAGGTAATGCAGCAGCAGAATACACTTACGGAGCCCAAGGAGTAGTTGTTGAAATTGATATAGAAACCGGTGAACTTAAATTGCTTAATATGATGATGGCAATTGATGCCGGTAAAGTAATTAGTCCTCAAATGGCTAGAGGTCAGATTGTAGGTGGAATGGTTCAAGAAATGGGTGGAGCTTTAAATGAGGAATTAAGGTATGGTAAAGAAGGTAAAATGCGTAATAACAGTTTTACAGATTATAAGATACCTACTCCACTTGATCTATATGATACAAAATTTGATGTATACTTTTTTGAAACTCCTGAACCGATTGGACCATTTGGTGCAAGAGGTATTGCTGAACACGGTACAGTTGGTATAACACCAGCTTTCGGTAATGCGATTAGTAATGCATTAGGAATTGAAATATTTGATCTACCACTAACTAGAGAAAAAATATTTTTAAATATGGATAAAGAAGGTGATCTTGATGTTTAGTCCTTTCGAGTATGTAAAAGCTGAAAACTTAGAAGAAGTATTTGAACTATTAGATAAAAATGATGATGCACAAATTATAGCTGGAGGTACAGACTTATTAGTAAAACTAAGAGAAGCTAAAAGTTCACCTGAAACTTTGATAGATATTAAAGGATTAGAAGAGTTAAAAGGAATCAAAAAAGAAGGAAACAAAGTTAAAATTGGTGCTCTAACAACTATTACTGAACTTAAAAACAGTGAACTTATCAAAAATGAGCTTTTTTCACTATATCAAGCTGCCAGTGAATTTGGCTGCTATGAAATTAGAAATAGAGCTACAATTGGAGGAAATATTGTCCACGCTTCACCAGGTGCAGAGTTTGGTGTAACAGTATTTGCATTAGATGCTAAGGTAGAAGTAGTTGGTCAAGATGGTATAAAAGAATATCCAATAGATGAATTTTGGTATGATGTAGGTAAAGTTAAACTGAAAAATGAATTATTAAAAAGTATAATAATTGATATAGAAGAAAATACAAAAAGCAGTTATCACAGATTAAGTAGAGTTGACGGTATGGATTTAGCAGTTGTAAATACTGCTTTAGCTAAAAAAAGTGATGGTAGTTATAAATCATACTTTGGAACAGTTGCCAGAACTCCATATAGAAATGAAGAAATTGATCAATTATTAAATGATAATAATTACACTAATGAAACCTTTAAAGAAATACAAAAAATAGTTGATGAAAATGTATCACCTCGTGCAAGTAGTCTTAGAGCAAGTCCAGAGTATAAAAAGAAAATGGTTGTAAGTTTATTGAAAAGATGTCTCAGAGATATCGGTGAACTTGGAGATGATATAGATGGCTAAAAAGATAAACACTACAATTAATAATAAAGATTATGAACTAGAAGTACCATATCAAATGAGTCTTTTGGAACTATTAAGAGAAGAACTTCATCTTACAGGTGCAAAAGAAGGCTGTGGAAACGGTGAATGTGGTGCTTGTACAGTACTTTTAAACAATGAAGCAGTTAGAAGTTGTATTGTTTTAGCACATGAAGTTGATGGAAAAGAAGTAGTCACGATTGAAGGTGTAAAAGAAACCGGTGAGTTCAAAAAAATTAAAGATGCTTTTGCTGCTGAAGATGCAGTACAGTGTGGTTTTTGTACACCCGGTTTTGTAATGGCTATTAAAGCTTTATTAGATCGAACTAAAAGTCCGACTGATGAAGAAATCAAAGAGGCTTTAGGTGGTCACTTATGCCGCTGTACAGGTTATGAATCAATTCATAAAGCAGTAAAACGTTTAGTTTAACAATATTAATAATAAGATATGTTAGTTAATAAAAAGCCCAGAGATGGGCTTTTTATTATTTTGACTTTACAAAATATATCCTGTAAAATTAGGTATAAGAAGTAATATTAGGAGGAATAAAATGAGTAATAAAAGAGTAGATGGACGAGAACATGATGAAATAAGAGAGACAGAAATAATAAGGGACTATACAAAGTATGCTGAGGGCTCTGTATTGGTATCTACAGGAGATACAAAAGTTATTTGCACTGTATCAGTTGAAAATAGTGTTCCCTACTTTTTAAGAGGGAAAAACAAAGGTTGGTTGACAGCTGAATATTCACTATTACCTAGATCAACACAATCTAGAACTATTAGAGAAGCTGCTAAGGGTAAAAGAAGTGGTAGAACAAGAGAAATTCAAAGGTTAATCGGAAGATCACTTAGAGCTGTTATTGATCTTGAAAAAATAGGTGAAAGAACAATCTGGATTGACTGTGATGTTATACAGGCTGATGGTGGTACAAGGACAGCTTCTATTACTGGAGCTTTTGTTGCCTTATATGATGCTGTACAGTATATGTTAGAAGAAGGTATGGTTGATAAATCTCCTCTTAAAGGATTTGCTGCTGCTACAAGTGTAGGAATAGTTGATGGAGAGTATCTATTAGACCTCTGTTATAAAGAAGATGTAAATGCTCAAGTTGATATGAATATCGTTATGTCTGAAAGTGGTGAAATAATAGAAGTTCAGGGTACAGCTGAAAAAGATCCTTTTACAAGAGAAGAAATGGATAAGTTTTTAGATTTAGCTGAAAAAGGTATTAATGACTTAATCATAGAACAGAAAAAAAGTTTGGAACTTAAATAAATGAATAAAAAACTATTAGTTGCAAGTTCAAACAAAGGTAAAATCGAAGAGATAAAAGACCATTTTAAAGAACTTGACTTTAAGTTTGTAACTCCAGATCAATTTAATAATTTAAAAGAAGTTATTGAAGATGGAGAAACTTTAGAGGAAAATGCCTTAAAGAAAGCAAGAGATAGAGCATATAAAACTAATCTCTTATCATTAGCTGATGATACTGGTTTAGAAGTCGATTATCTTGATGGTAAACCTGGTATTTATTCAGCACGTTTTGCTCATGAAAATGCTACATATGAAGAGAATAATGATAAGTTATTAGAACTTTTAGAGGGTGTACCTTATGAAAAAAGAACTGCTCAGTTTAGGACAGTAGTAGCAGTTGTAGATCCTTTAGAAGAAAAAGAATATACTGTTTCTGGTTTATGTAAAGGTTATATTTTAGAAAAAAGAAGAGGAAATCAGGGATTTGGATATGATCCATTATTTTATGTATCTGAATATGATAAAACATTTGCTGAAATGACAGTAAGTTTAAAGAATAAAATCAGTCATAGAGCAAATGCTTTAGAAAAAATGAAAAAGGTATTAATAAGTAGATATTAAGAGTATTATTGGCTTAAAACTTTCTTAACATATATAATCGGCTCTAATCGTTAGTTAAAAATTTTGACCATAAGGGTAATTTAAGTTATACTAATACTTGTCGCACGAAAAAAACACTGTGAGCGGGAGTAGCTCAGTTGGCTAGAGCATCAGCCTTCCAAGCTGAGGGTCGCGGGTTCGAGCCCCGTTTCCCGCTCCATATATTAACATGCGCCTGTAGCTCAGTCTGGATAGAGCAACGGACTTCTAATCCGTAGGTCAGAGGTTCAAATCCTCTCAGGCGTACCATTTATCATGGTGGGTATAGCTCAGTAGGCTAGAGCGCAGGATTGTGGCTCCTGAGGCCGTGGGTTCAAGCCCCATTACCCACCCCATTTTAATTTTAAACATAATTATAATTTAATATAGATACGGATTTATTTTAAGTAGACCATTAGCTCAATTTGGCAGAGCAACTGACTCTTAATCAGTAGGTTCGGGGTTCGAGTCCCCGATGGTCTACCATTTTTTTGTTGAGAGCTTTTAAGTGTTGTCCTAAGGGAAACTTAAGGGCTTACACTTGTGAGGTATATTTAACTTTTGACCACTTTTTGAGTTACTGATTTTTAGGTGTTTTCAGCCTAGTTCAGTGGCTCTTTTTTGTTTCTCCTACTACTACTGAATATATCCTTTAGATTACTTGAAGTCGAAAAATATCTATCAAATATTTTCTGTTTTAGAATTTTTTAGGGAAACTTGTAACTTTTACTCAAATTATTCATATATATAAAAAAGTTAAACCCCTCCCGAATTAAGAGGGGCTTTTTTGTTAATTTGCAGTAGCTTCAAAATCTACATTAAAATCACTGCCATTTAAAGTTTGATCTGTAGGATCGAAAGTATAACCAGTCTTATTAGGTGTAACCACTACAGCTTCTTCTATTATTAATGATTTAGACCAATTTCCATTGGAATCGGTGATAGCAGAATCTGCTCCATTATTAAATCTTATAGAAACATCTGCTAAACCTGAACCACTAATTGTTACAGTTCCAGATAAACTAATTTCTTTTTCGGCACTTTTGAAGTTTAAGTTATTTCTTTCAGATGTCACAGTATAGTCTTCTGGTGTAAATGTATAACCAGTTTTTTGAACTGTGATAGTGACAGTCCCACCCAAGCCAGTTTTGTACCAAGATCCATCTGATTTAGATTTTACGGGTGTATCTCCATTACTAAAACTAATTGTAGCATTTTTATATGGATCATCCATTTGAGTTAGTAATTGTGCCTTTTACTGTATAAGTATTAAAATAGAATGGTAATGTATCACAACCCGATAAAATTACAGTAAAAGCTAATAGAAAGAATTAGTAGTAGTAATAATTTATTGTTCATAATATCATCCTTTCTTTTTATGTTATTTATTATAATATTGACCAAAAGTAAAAAAACTCCTTTAAAACATTTATTTGAAAGAGGTATATTAAAAAGTGTTAATAAGTCAGAAAAATATTAGCATACATAAAAATTTAAAATTCAATATCCTTATGTCTATAATATTATTGTTTTTCAGTAGTTGATTAAAGTATGTAGCTTCTAGAACCAGCCGTTACTATTCAATAGATCGATTAAAGCCATAACATCTGATTCTGCTCTACGTGCTTGTTTGGTCTTTATATCGTGATCATTTAATAGGTTTTGTAAACCCTTAGAGCTGAATCCTCTTTTTCTCCATCTGATTCCATTCATACTACAAAGCCATACTTTATTCTTAAGGTCCTTAAATTCTTTCTGTATATATCTTTTATCAAAAGAGGCATTATGCGCTACTAAAAAATCAGCTTCATCAAATAGGTAGTATAACCTCTGGTAATCGATTTGCTGATCCTTAAGCATATCAGGGGTGATATTATGAACATTTTCGAGCTTCTGGATTAATGTCCACATTAGGTTCTCTTAAGCCTGTATACTTATCTATAATAGTTAAAGATCCCTGTTTATCAAATTCAACTAATACAACAGTAATCTCAATGAATTCATCTACAGCTGTTAAACCTGTAGTTTCAGTATGTAGGATTAAAGCTTTGTTATTATACTTGTTTCCTTTAGTTCTAATATGAGTTGAATCAGTGATTTTATCTTTTAGATTATCTTTAGTTATACCTTGAGAAATTGTCTGAAAGAGTATTCCTGCCTATTACTCCTAAAAATCATGACAAGGTAGGTATTAATATTATAGCTATTCCTGAAAAACAAATACATAATGTTCCACCTCTCAATTTTATATTGCGTTCTCTTAATATTTGCTATATTCTAATTGAGCAAAAAGTTAAGAAATCCTTTAGATTAAAGTTTGAGAATGATATAGTATATATCCACAGACAGAGCAAAACTGTTGCATGATGGATATGCTAATCTTTTAACCATACCACCGAATGTTAAAGTATGTAGAATCTATTTAAAGAGTTAGCTAAAGAAGCCGGGAGAATGATAGAGGTCTTTGGGCAAAACCAAAAGAGGAAACAGATGATTTACCAATAATATCATGGGAAGAAGCTGGTAATTATATTGGACAAGAAGTAATTGTAGAAGGTACAATTGTTGATACCTATGATTCAGGAAAGGCTATATTTTTGAACTTTGATGAAAATTACAGTGAAACATTTACTGCAGTAATCTTTAGCAGTGATGAATATAAGTTTGATTTTGAGCCCGAAGATTATTATTTGGGTAAGAAAGTTAAAGTTAGAGGTAAGGTTAAAGAGTATAAAGGAGCTCCAGAGATTATTGTTGAGGAGCCGGGGCAGATAGAGGAGTAGTGAAAATAATTTATAAAAAAGCTCAACTAAGTTATTTATTTATCTGTTGCAGTTAAAGTTTCAAAAATTGTTTATTAACTCGCGGAATCTTATAAAATGAAGGTGATGCATATCAGGTATTATTTAGAGGTATTGAATGAATATGATGAATTTAGAGGAAGAGTAAGTAGGAAGAAGTTTTGGATGTTTGTACTTATCTCAACTATTATTAGTGTTTTGTTGGTTTTCATAAATATAGGGATATTTTTAGTATATAGTTTGTTGGTTCTTTTGCCTTCATTGGGAGTTACAGCAAGAAGATTACATGATACAAATAGAAGTGCTTGGTTTCTATTATTAGAATTAGTTCCTATAATTGGAGGAATTTATATATTGATACTATGTGCTGAAGAAGGTACTACTGGTGAGAATGAATATGGTAAAAGCCCAAAATAATAAAAAATCACAATTAACATTAGAGCGAATAGAAGGATATTATGCAGTTTCGCCAATCAGATTAGAAAAGAAAATGAAGACAGATTTGACCCAATATTTTTTTGCCTGATGATGTTGAAGAAGGGGATATTCTGCAATTTGAAATTAATAGGAATTTAGAAGAGAAGAGAAAATGTCGATCAGAGAGTTGAAGAGTTACAATGAGAAGTTGAAGGGAAAAGTGATTTTATTTAATTAGTTTACTCCCGGATTTTATGGTGTTTTACTATTTTATGCGGTTATTAAAAATGGCACACTAATACTAACAATCTAAAAATACAAGTAAAAAACAAAAGATTTACTTAGTGTAAAATAACTTTTGGAGAATAGTGATAAAAAAATAGAAAGAAGACTCCCTTTTTGATAAAATGTTTGTATCCAAACAAAACATAGAAAGGGGAGTCTTCTTATGGATACTATTATACAACATTTTTATGAAAAAATCACATCTGAATTAGAAAAGGAAGTAAAAAACATATTTGTTGAAGGTCAAGGTGACATTAGTCAAGTAATTAATAATGTTGAAAACAACTTAAATGAACTGGGTTGTAATATTATTAAAGATTTCATAGAAAAATGTGATCATGAAATTAAAAAATCCCAAGAACGTAAAAAACAATGGGTAGTACAACAAAAAGATATGAAGAAAACTTTAATTACTACCTTTGGAGAAGTAAAGTATTCAAGAGTATATTACAAATCGAAATCTAACCAGGGGTTTACCTACCTTGTTGATGATATTTTAGGTATAGAAAGATATCAAAGGCTAGATGATGGTCTATCTGCAAAAATAGTTAAACTATCTTCAGATCATTCCTATCAAAAAAGTGCTGATTTGGCTGTTAAAAGTGTAAACTTAAGCCGCCAGACGGTTAAAAACAAGATAAGAGAGCTTGGAGAGATAGATAACCGTGAGTTAGAAGATATACCTGATAAAAAAAGAAAAGTCAAACGACTATATGTAGAAGCAGATGAAGATCATATTGCATTACAAAATGATGGTAAAAGTACAATCAGTAGGTTAATATATGTTCATGAAGGTTTGGAGAAAGTAAATGAAAACCGGAATAGGTTAAAGAATGTGAAGTATTTTAGTGGTTTATATAAAAACAGTTTTGAAGATTTGTGGCTTGAGGTAATAGATTATATAGATGAACATTATGATGTAGATGAAATAGAGACTACATATTTAGCAGGAGATGGGGCAGATTGGATTAAAGAGGGATTACATTGGTTACCAAGGCCTAAGTATGTATTGGATAGATATCATCTAAATAAGTATGTATTAAAAGCTACAGGCCATCTTCCAAAAATGAGGTTTTATCTTTGGGAAGGATTAAATGAGTGTAATTTAGAAATGGTAGATTCAGTCTTTAAAGAGATTATAGATAAAACTGAAAAAGAAACGAAATTGAAAGCAGTTAAAAAATCTCGTGGATATATATTATCAAATTGGAGTGGAGTTGTTCGATATTATCAAGACCCACATGCATTAGGCTGTAGTGCTGAGGGTCATGTGAGTCATATTTTATCTCATAGATTATCTAGTCGTCCAATGGGTTGGAGTAATTTAGGAGCAGATCAGATGTCTAGGTTAAGAGCATTTAAGTTCAATGGTGGTAAAGTAATTAATATATGTAATTTAATAAAAGAGAATAAAAAAGAAAAGAAAATTGAGATTCAAAAAGAAAGAATATTTAAAAGAAGTAAACTTAAGAGTCTTTATCCTGAAGCAAAAGAAGTAATGCCCGCTTTGAAAGGCGGAAAAGTAAGCGGAACTTATACAGCAGTCAAGGCATATGCCTTTTAAATATAAAAAAGGGAGTTTTATCTAAATCCAAAAGTAACTTGACACTATCAAAGATTTAAATATTTTGACAATTATAAGAATAATTGTTATCATACATTTAAACGATTAATTAAACGATTAATTATACGAAGGGAGATATATATGGTCACCATAAAAGATGTAGCTAAAGAAGCAAAAGTTTCTACAGCTACAAGTTTCAAATGTTATTAATAATAGCAATTATGTTAGTCCAGAATTAACTGCGAAAGTTAATCGAAGTGATTAAAAAATTAAACTATAAACCTAATGAGGTAGCAAGGGGATTAAAAACCAAGCGTTCAAAAACAATTGCCTTAATATGTTCTGATATAGCTAACCCTTTCTATGCTCCCTTAATGAAAAGGTGTAGAAAAGGTATTATCTGAAAAAAATTATAGCTTAATAATTTGTAATACAGATGAAAATGCTGTAAAAGAGTCAGAATATGTTGATGTAATAATGCAGAAAAATGATTGATGGATTAATCATTGCTCCTACAGGTGAAAATTTAAATATATTTGAGCAATTAAAGAAGAAATCATATACCTTATGTCTGTGTAGACCGTCAAACAAGTAAATTAAAAAGTGATATGGTTAAATCTAATAATGTAGAGCGAGCTTATCAACTATGACAAAACATTTATTAAAGCAGGGTCATAGAAGAATAGGTATTTTGATGGATAAAATCGAAACTAGTAATGAAAGATTGAATGGATATAAAAAAGCATTAAAAGAATATAAAATAGATTTTCAAAAAGAATTTAGTTGCATATGGAAGATATAATATTGAAGGAGGTAGTGAAGCAGCCAATGAACTATTACAACTAGAAAATAAACCAACAGCTATCTTTAGCACCCATGAATTTGATGACAATAGGTGCTATGAAGGTAATCTTACAAAAGGGATATAGATGTCCTGAAAGATATTTCATTAGCGTGGTTTTGATGTTCATTTCGAGTGGGCATCTGTTTTTAAACCCCACTTAACTACTGTAGCTCAATTTCCAAATATAATTGGACAAAAAGCAAGTGAAATATTAATCGAACGAATTGAAGATCCTGAAAGAGATTACCAAGTAATTAATATAGACACCCGAATTAATCATAAGAAATTCTACTAGTAAAATTCAAAATTAATTTTTGTAGTTCATTTAAACGTTTAAATGAACTAGAGGAGGTGCATATTTTTAAACAAGTAAACATATTTTGATATTTAAAAATTTCAATTATTAACAGTGTGATAGATATTATTTAAAAAGACAAATAGGAGGAATAGATGATGGGAAAATTTGGATATAGCGAGAATATGAAAAGGTAATTAATGGAGCTTTAAAACAAAGAGATAATATTGAAAAAGCAGCTGATAAAATATCAAAAAAGGATATTCTAACATATTTTTAATTGGTGTAGGGGGAACATATGCACATTCATTATACTTTACAATATATGCTTGAAACATTAAGTGATATGAGAAACACGTGCAGTAATTGCTTCCGAATTTATGATTATGGATCATCAAAGATTTACAAAAGATTCAATTTGTATTTTTTCTACAAGGATCTGGAAATACCAAAGAAATTATTGAAGCTCAGAAGTACTGCCGGAAAGCAGGTGCTACTGTAGTAACTCACGTAGCGTGAACTGAGGGAACACCTGCTTGGTAAATTAACCGACTATTTATTTTCGTAATTACGCTGAAGATGATCATTTGGCTGAATCTATTTATTTGATAAATATCCCATTTATATTCGGTTTATTATATAATGATAATTATTTTCCTCAATATAATAAATTCATGAATCAACTTGAAGAAATTACACCTTATCTAATAAAGGGTAAGGAAAAAATATAATGATAAATGTAAAAAGTTGGCGAAAGAACATAAAGATACAGAGTATCATATGGTCGTACCAGGTAGTGGAAATATATGGGGAGAAGCTTATCGATTATGCTATGTGTATCCCTTGAAGAGATGCAGTGGATAAAAACTAAATCAATTCATGCTGCAGAGTTTTTTCACGGAACACTGGAACTTGTTGAAGAAGATACTAGTATTATCATGCTTTATGGTGAAGATGAGACAAGACCTTTAATGGACCGAGTATATGGTTTCAGCTAAAAAAATAACTGATGAAATCAGTATCTTTGACGCTCAAGATATAGAATTACCATTGGATAAAGAATTCAGAAAACATTTGTCTCCTTTGGTAATTTATGCAATATTAGAGCGTTTTAGTTACCATCTTTCCCAAGAAGCAAATCACTCTCGATAAGAGAAGATATTATCGTCAAATGGATTATTAGTTTTAAAAAAATGCTAAAGATATGCTTCTGGTATTTTAAAATATCAGAAGTATACTCATTTATTTGTAAAAAATTATAAACCTATGTAGATATAAGAGTTTCTGACTTTTAATTCATTTGATCTTTTCTTTTTAAATATTTTTCAATTCAAGTAAAAATATTATATATATAAAATAAAACTTATTATTTTCTTTATCAAGTATGGACAGATAGCAGTAATTAGTAACTATCTTTGTAATAGTTTTTTCTATTTGAGCTAATATATTTTGTAAAAATGTAATAATAAAAATTGAGGTGATGTTTGTGTTAAAAGCTGTGGCTGTAGGAGATAATTGTATAGACAATTATTTAAAGCCAATCAATAAATCCTTTGTAGGAGGAAATGCCTTAAATGTGGCAGTAGCCCTAAAAGCGAAATGATGGTTCATACGGCTTATGTGGGACCAATTGGAAATGATAAAAATGGAGAGAGAATAATTTCAGAACTAAAAAATAAGGAAATTGATGTTAGTTATGATAAAAAAACTTCCTATGGAATCAGCAGTAACTGATGTATTTTTGGATAATGCTGAAAGAGAATTTATTGAAGAACATATGAAAATTATCGAAGAGTTTATTATTGATGAGGAGACAATGAATTTTATAAAAAAGTATGACTTAATACATAATAACATCAATGGTTCAACTATAAAATATCTCTTGAAGAATTTAATGGTTTTAAAAATCAGATAACTTTGTTGATTATTCAGACAAATTTGATGATAATTTACTAAAGGAGACTCTTCCCTTTAGTTGATGTAGCTTTTTTATCTTGTTCGGAATATAATCTTAAAGAAATAGATGAATTAATTTCTGTGCAATGGATTGGTTGGGGCCAGAATTGTTTGGTTATTACTCTGGGTGAAACCGGTAGTATTGCTTTATGATAAAAAGGGGAGAGAAGTGGTTTCGCGAAGGCATATGAGGTTAGGAGTATGTTGTTGATACACTCTGGTGCGGGATGCCTTTATTGGCAGCTTTCTCTGCTGAATGGTTGAAAGGTAAAAATATCTCCTCATGCCCTCAGATAAAGCTCCTAACATGCCGGTAATAATATGTATGCATTATGGAGCATGGCTCTGAAACTAAAAAGGAGGTCTTGGATGAATGAATCCAACCTTAAAAGTTGAAAATATTGGCAAAAATTTTGGCAATATAGAAGCATTAAAGGTGTTGTTAGTATGGAAGATATACCCTGGAGAAATAGTAGCAATTGTTGGAGATAATGGTGCAGGGAAAATCTACTTTGATTAAAAATAATGTCTGGAGCTTTACAACCTGATTATGGCCATATTTATTTAGAAAACAAAAAAGTGAAATTTAAGAGGAATCCTGCTCAAGCTAGAGATGCCGGAATCCAGAAACAGTATATCAAGATTTAGCAGTGGCTACCAGATTTAGATATTGGCTGATAATCTATTTCCGGCAAGAGAAAAGGTGAAAGACGGTATATTGGGTAAACTGGGTTTTTTGGATAGAAAAAATTTATGGTTGATAATAATTTGAAAACTTTAAAAAAATTAAATGTACCGGTTAATGAAGTAACTCAAGTAGAGACACTTTCGGGGGGTCAAAGGCAGTCGGTTGCAGTTTGTAGAGCAGTTGCATGGGCGCAAAATTTGATTATTATGGATGAACCAACTGCTGCTCTGGGTGTAGAAGAGACTGAGAATGTGCTAAAACTTATTAAGAAGGTACAATCAACGAATAATACACCTGTATTGATTGTCAGCCACAATATGCCTGATGTTTTTGCAGTTGCTGATAGAATAGTTATTTTAAGATTGGGCAATAAAGTTGGAGAAGTTATAAAAGAAGAAACTAGCATGGACGCATTGTTAGTCTTATTACCGGCTCTAAAATTCAAGAAAATATTTAGGGGGGCAAGATGGAAGTTAAGAAAGATAATAAGAGGAATAACTCAAAAATTAATTTTAATAAATTAATTGGAGACTATTGGATTGTGGGAGTTTCATTTCTTTATATTAATTTTTTCTATTATTGCTCCTGGCTTTCTTAGTATGAGGAGTCGGTTCATGGCCGTCAGTTTATGCAGTACAAGTTTGTATTAACCGCTATTGGCGTTACTCTTGTTATTATAACCTCTGGTATTGATTTATCTGTAGGTTCTACTATGGGTTTAAAGTAGTATAGTATCAGCCTATACTATCGAGATACATGTTAATATCTGGTTATTCTGAAACTGTAATTATTATTATCGGTTTATCTGCTGGTATTTTTATAGGTTTACTTGTAGGTTTGATAAATGGCATATTTATTACTAGGCTAAATATTTTACCCTTGATTGCTACCTTAGGAACACTTGGTATTGCAAAAGGGGCTACATTTCTTTTCTCATCTGTTAGTATAGCTGAAATCCCAGAACCATTAGGTAATTTTGCTAATACTGTCTTAGGTGGTTTTTTACCCATACGAGTATTGATCACTTTAATTATTGTGGTTATTTTTTATCTATTACTTCACAAGACAAGATTTGGTAAATATACATACGCTATTGGTAGTAATGAAGATGCAGCTCGTTTTAGCTGGAATTGATATAAAAAAACATCTATTAAAGGTATATATGTTAAGTGGATTATTGGCTCCTCAGCAGGTACTTTTGACTCTTATGCGCTTCAGTAGCTTGCTTCACCTCTAACAGGTAACCATCTTGAACTTCAGCTTGCTATAGCTTCTGCAGTAATTGGTGGAGCTAGTTTTGACTGGGAGGTAAGGGTTCAATAATCGGAGCTGTAAGTGGGGCAGCTATCATTTCTATCCTAGTGACTGGACTAATCTTATTAAATGTTGATCCATACTGGCAGTTAGTCAGCTACTGGTTTTGGTCTTGGTTACTGCAGTTTATTTAGATACTCAAAGGAAAAAGGGGTTAAGATTAAAATAATTAACATTGACTTATGGTTAATATTAGTTCTTTTTAAAAAGGGCTAAATTAATATAAAGTAACAAAAAAATCATAGGAGGGAGAAAGATGAAAAAGCTAGTGTTATTAATGTTAGTGATAGGTATGTTGGTATTACAGGTAGGTATGGTTTCAGCTCAAGAAGATGAATTTACAGTTGCTTTTGTTCCCGGTCAGATTACAGAACCATTTTACATTAGTGCTAAGTATGGCGCTGAAGATATTGCGGAGGAATACATATATTAATTTATTATGGGAAGGAAGTGCGGAATGGGATTATACCAAACAGGCACAGATTGTAGAGAGTTTGTTGAACTAAAAGGATCTTGATGCTTTAATTATTGCACCTACTGACAATAACGCTATGATTCAACCTCTACAAAAAGTTGCTGAAGCGGGTATACCAATGATTGCAATGGACACCACAATAGAAGATAACAAGTATATTAGCCGTAGAAATCACCAGGTGATAATACAGTAGGTGGCGCACAGGCTGCCGATATAATGGCTGAACCAATTGGCGGGGAAGGTAAAGGAGTAATACAAAGTGATACTCCAGGAACAACAACCACTCAGCTTAGAGCAGAAGGATTTAGAAATGCAAGCGAACAAAGACCCTGATATAGTAGTGATCAATACATTTTGACAGCACAGATAGAAATAAAGGGGCTAATCAAGTACAAAATGCTATTTTAGCTAATCCAGATTCGAAAGGTGTATTTGGCACGTATACATTCGTGCACTCTTGGTGCAGTTAAAGGTATCCAGTAATTATCAAATAGTGAAGATATAGTATTGGTTGGATATGTATGCAGATCCGTACTACAAGATTAAGGCATTAGAGAAACAATTGAAAATCCATGATGCTCGATAGCCATGCAGTAAACCGCTATTTAATGGGAAGACTGTCAGTTGCATATGCATATCAATTATTAAGCTGGTCAAGATGCTTAACATGGTCCTCAAAAGGTTATTCTTGATAACAGAATTGCTACACCTGAAAATATAGATACTGACACAGGACGTTAGCCAATTCTATTTATCCTGTCGAATAAAATCAGCATATGCACGGACTATCCCTGTAAAAAGGGATAGTTCTTCTGAAGCCAACATCAATTAGAGTAAAATATTTAATTCCAGACACAGAACAAAATTTAGTTGATGACAAGGGTGTGGCGCGTGTCTATGAATCTGAAGGAAGTCTGAAGCAAAATTGTTGGTCCGGGGTAGCATGATTAGATTCTGTGGTTGACTATAACAGGATGAGTTTATCTCCCCTTTAGGGGTGTTTTTCTATTTAAAGGTAGAGTGTTCAATAAATATTGAATACCTCATTCTATCAAAACAAAGGGTCGGTAAAAATATTAACTATAAAAAAGGAATATGTTAGAGAGGTGTAAAGAGGAAGTGTTTGATGAATTCATCTATTATTGTGAATTA
>JAXHLT010000005.1:0-143029 GCA_034521955.1 Halanaerobiales bacterium
TTTTTTTAATTAATAATACTATCAAATGCTTCAGTTAACATTGGAACAATCTGATGTAAATCTCCTACAATACCATAATCACAAGCTTCAAAAATAGGTGCCTCTAAGTCAGTATTTACTGCAATAATAATATCGGAATTATTCATTCCGGCTTTATGCTGAATCGCACCTGAAATACCGCAGGCAATATATAACCCTGAGGTTTTACAGTTTTCCCGGTTTGACCAACCTGATGTTCTTTGTCGATCCAACCTTCATCCACTACAGCACGTGAAGCCCCTACTTCTCCATTAAGGGTTTTAGCTAAATTCCTTATTGTTTTAAAACCTTCTGGGTCACCAACACCACGACCACCTGCTACAATAATATCAGCATCTTCTAAGTTAACATTACCATGAGCCTCTTTAACAATTTCTTTAATCTCTGTATAAAAATCAAACTTCGAGGTATTAGAATCCAATCTAATTATCTTAGATTTTTTAATAACCTCTGAATCAATATTATCTTGATCTAAATCAATCTTACACTCCCTTATCTGTCCCACTCGATCATAATCAGGTTCTGCTTTTTCCATGACTCCTGGTCTAACAGTAGCCATCTGAGGTCTATGTTCAGGACAAATAATAGTGGCCATTAAATTTCCACCAAAAGCAGGACGGGTCTGTAGTAATATACCTCTTTTTTCTTCAATAGATAGTTCTGTACAGTCCGCGGTTAAACCGGTATTAATTCTTGCTGAGATTCTAGGTCCAAGATCACGACCATTATGGGTTGCACCTAAAATAACAATTTCTGGTTTGAATTTATTTATCATTTCAGAGATTATACTGGTATATGGTCCAGTGCGATAATCTTTGAGTCTTTCATCTTCTATTAAGTATACATTATCAGCACCATGGGCAATTAATTTTTCAGCACTATCTTTTATATCTGAACCTAAAACTACAGCTGAAAGTTCTTCATTTAATTTATCAGCAAGTTTTCTTCCCTCACTGACTAATTCTAAAGATACTTCCATCAGTTTATTTTCACGCTGTTCAGCTAAAACCCATACTCCACTGTAATCAGCAAATGCTTCATTCTTTTTTCTTTTTCTTTATCTAATTTGATAGCATCAAATTCACAACTTTTTACACATATCCCACACATTGTACAGCTGTTTTTATCAACAACTGCAATATTATTTTCCATCTTTAAAGCATCAAAGGGACATTTATCTATACAAACTTCACATCCCGTACATTTGTTAGCAATTATCTTTAACATTGGTTAAGCCTCCTTAAAAATAACTAGACAATCTTGTTTTCTTTTAGTTTGCTAATCAATTTTTCAACCTTTTCTTCCACAGTACCTTCTAAAATCTCTGCTTCATGATCACTTGTAGGAACAAAGGTATCATAAACCTGAGTCGGTGAAGCATCTAAACCTAATTTGTTTTCATCAACTGTAAAGTCTTCAGCAGTCCAAACCTTTATTGTGTTCTTATTATTAAAAGCATCAATCATTCTTTTAATAGAAGGATACCTGGGTTTATTTAAATCACCGAGCACTGTTAAAAGAACGGGCTGAGAAGTTTCTATTATACTGTATCCATCTTCTAGTTTTCTTTTTGCAGTAACTTTCTTTCCTTCTATATTAAGATCCATATACATATGTTATTTGGGGTATATCTAAATTCTCTGCTACCTGTGGTCCTACCTGAGCTGTATCTCCATCAATCGCCTGGCGACCGCAGAATATTACATCATAATCTCCAACCTCTTTTATAGCCTGTGATAACGTATAAGCTGTTGCCCAGGTATCTGAACCGGCAAATTTTCTATCAGAAAGCAAATATGGTTTGATCTGCTCCCATTGCATAAGCTTCTATCAATGCATCTTTAGCCTGAGGTGGACCCATACTTATTACAGTTACCTTACCACCAAACTCTTCTTTTAATCTAACTGCCTCTTCTAAGGCTACTTTATCTTCCGGGTTAATAATACTTGGTACACCTTCTCTAATAAGGGTTCCTTTTTTCTCATCTATTTTAACTTCATTTGTATCTGGTACTTGTTTTACACACACAACAATATTCATAGATTTGCCTCCTTTTATCTCTTAATTTAATAATGAACCAGCTATTACCATCTTTTGTACTTCAGTTGTACCTTCATAAATCTCTGTAATCTTGGCATCTCTCATTAATCTTTCCACCGGATAGTCTTTAATATATCCATATCCACCATGCAGCTGAACTGCTTTATTTGATACTTCAGAAGCAACTTCTGAAGCATAATATTTAGCCATCGCTGCCTCTTTAGAAAATCTCTTGCCTTCATCTTTAGTTTTAGCTGCCTTATATACTAAATTTCTTGCTGCTTCAACTTTAGTAGCCATTTCTGCAATTATCCATTGAAGCCCCTGAAATTTTGCTATGGGGCGGCCGAACTGTCTCTTGCTCCTGAACGTACTGTACAGTCTCATCTAGGGCTCTTTGAGCAATTCCTAGGGCTTGGGCTGCAATACCAATTCTTCCTCCATCAAGGGTCGACATTGCGATTTTAAAACCCATTCCTTCTTTACCCAGCAGGTTATCAACTGGAATTCGGCAGTCTCTAAAGATTAACTCTCTTGTATCAGAAGCATTAATTCCCATTTTATTTTCTTTTTTACCAACTGAAAAGCCAGGAGTATCTGCCTCTACTATAAAGGAACTAATTCCTCTTGTTCCTTTAGACTTATCAGTCATAGCTTGAATTATAAAGATATCTGCTGTACCAGCATTTGTAATAAAGATCTTAGTTCCATTTAATACATACTCATCTCCATCACGTACTGCTGTGGTTTTGACTCCAGCCGCATCTGTACCAGCTCCAGCTTCTGTTAAAGCAAATGCCCCTAATTTATCACCTTTAGCTAGTGGTTTTAGATACTTTTCTTTTTGTTCTTCTGTTCCATATTTATAGATTGGGTGAGCCCCCAAAGATGTATGTGCTGATAAAATTACTCCATGGGTAGCACAAGCATATGAAAACTCTTCTACGGCTAATATATAATTTAAAGTATCAGAACCAGCTCCTCCATATTTTTGAGGAAAAGGAATTCCCATCATATCAGCTTCAGCCATCTTTTTAATATTTTCTGTCGGAAACTCACAGCTTTCATCAATTTCAGCAGCAATCGGTTTAATTTCTTTTTCTGCAAAATCCTTATAGACTTTCCTACACATCTCTTTTTCTTTACTTAAGTTAAAATCCATTATTTATACCTCCATATGTAAAAAGATTCACAATATAATTAAAAATTTTTTTACTCTTCTTTAACTGTGGGCATTAACTCTGCTCTGCCTTTTAATACAACTTCATCTTCTTGATTGGTACATATCGTACTAAGTGTTACTCTATTTTTTTCTACATTTAGCCTCTTCAACTTCTACTGTTGGCTGTTATTGTGTCACCAAAGCAAACTGGAGCATGTAAATTTAAGACTCCTGACTAACATATATACAACCTGGTCCTGGTAATCTGGTACCCAATACTGTAGATATTAGACCAGCTGCTATCATACCATGGGCTATTCTTCCTTTAAACATGGTCTCTTTAGCAAAGCTTTCATTAATATGAGCTGGATTGAAATCTCCCGTAACTCCCGCATAGTTATAGACATCGGTTTCTGTAATTGTTTTTGTAAAAATGCTTCATCCCCCACCTTTATTTCATTTATATAGTTTTACCATTAGTCATAATGTATAACCTCCATTTTAATTATTATCCTATTGTTAATATTATCACAAAGAATTTAATGCCTCAACCTATAATTCTAAGACATTAAATGCTCTTAAAATTATCTGTCTTTAAAAAAGCAGTCTTTAAATAATATTTATTCTACTATATTTCTCTCAATAAAATCAATAATTAGTTGATTAAATTCTTCTGGTTTTTCTGCAAACAGTCCATGTCCTGCATCATCTACTACTACAAATTCTGAATTGGGTATCTTTTGATTAATTAATCTCCCATATGAAACAGGTTTTAAGATATCTTTTTCTCCTGATACTACTAGAGTAGGTATCTTTATTTCATGTAATTGATCTGTTAAATCTAGAGTTAGAAAATTTCTGCAAAGTTCAACAAATGCATCCATCCATTCCTTGGTAACAGTTTCTCCAAAGATTTTAGCTCTTTGGTCAAGCCATTCACCTTTGTTTTCATAAAACGTGTTAGAATATACAAAAGGAGACATTACTTTAAAGAATAGTTCACCATCATAAGTCTCAGCAGCTGATATCCAGGCTTCTGCCATAGCTTTAAGTAATGGTTTAACTTCACTTACTACAGTTCCTAATATTAATGAAGATACTTTTTCGGGATATTTTAAGGCAAACTGCATTGCTACTTCTGCACCATAAGATACTCCTACAATATGTACTTTATCAATCTCTAAGTTTTCTAGTAAGTCATAAAAATCATCAGCATGTTGTTCAAAAGTAAAATTTGATATCTCAAGTGAAGACTGACCCTGTCCTCAGAAAATCATGAAGCAGTACTTTATAATTGTCTTTTACAGCATTAAGTTGAGACTGCCATAAGGCTGTCTGCATTGCTATACCATTAAAAAATGCTATAACTTCTTTACCATCACCAACTAGTTCATAATAAATATTGGCATTATTGATTTCTTTATTAGACATCTAAACTACCTCCCTTCTTTAAAAACATATAACTCTATTATTAATATAACTTAAAGAGGTTACCTTCAAGTTACAATATAGTTGCAAAAAGTATTTGATATGTTAATTTGTTTGTCCCAAAAAAATAACCTCCGTTATAAGGAGGTCTAAGTTTAATATTTAAATGGTTACTATACTCTATATAGTTCAGTAACCAATCAATATGTGTTTTTGTTAAATCATCATATAAATCAAAAATCTTATCAGAAGATAATTTGGGAGAAATATAGATCTGATAAAACAGCTTGATACATATAATCTTTTTTAATCTCTAAGTCAGCTTTTATTGTCCTTAGATAAAGTTATGATTAATTTTTAAATTATTAATTGAATTCAATTTCATTAACATTAAATTTTATTTCTAAATCTTCTTCAGAAGATACATAATTATAACTTAATACAAACGACACACCCTGATATTTACCAATTTTTACTACACCAGACTCGATTTCATACTCAGGGATATTCTCAACTACAATTGTAGTAACATCAATATCTTCCCCTCCAAATTTTTCTTTTGAATGAGTTACTTGTCCCATTTTGCTTAATTCATCTATATTATATTCTGATAGACTATAAAATGGTGAAAATATAGCACCAAGTAAGTTCTCTCCCATTATACCAGCCATTTGAGCTGGAATTGGTTGACCATCAATTTCCATTTTTTTAATATCAGTACCATTAAACCAAAATAACATCTCTGCAGGCATATCATTATTTTGACTATCTGCAACTATGAATGATACTTTATCAGTCTCCACATTATCAATTTCTTCTTTACCTAAATGATCATATTCTATAGTTGTTTCCTGTTCTTTCTGACCATTATTGATCACTACTACATCATAACTCATATAACTGAAGCTTTTAACCAACTCCGCCACATTAGATGGTAATTTAACATCTTTAAAAACTTCATCATTATCTTGAGCCTCAACAATTCCTAAACTCACCACTAATAAAAGACTAATAAAAAGGATTAAAATCAAATTCTTTTTAATGAAAATTTTAATCATCCCCTTTTAAGTAATTTGGGGATATTTATAAATAGTATATATTAATTAGTTATGCTTACTATTTATAAATATTCCTTGTTATTATAATTATATATCACCTTCTTTTTGATATCAACCAAGCAGTTTTAATTTTATTATTAAAAACATTTATAATTAAATCTTATTCACTTAAATTGCGAACTATCCCATATTTTCTCAAGACAATTAAATCGGCATCAATATAACCTTTTTTCTCAGGTGCATAATCAACATCTATTAATTCAACAAAATCTGCTGTATAATCCTTTAAAACTCCATTATATTTCACCCATTCACTATCTCTTTTTAATTCTAAAATCACTCTTTCACCTATATAATCTTCAAGTAGAGGTTCATAGGAGCTTTCAACTAAACCATAAACATCATTTTTCATTTTATTAACCTGGACATTATTACTGCTGATAGCTGCTCCAACCGGTGTTGTTCTAGAAATATGATTGGTCAGCATATTAATAATTTCAATGATAGCATCTTTGATGATTTTTAAAAAATTTAAAATAGAGCGCTTCAACTTCGCCCAGCGTGAAGGTTGAAAAGTCCTCTGAAAATCTTCCTCTCTTAGTTTCTTTCCTTCTTCAGTTAAATCTTTATGATAGCGAACTAATGCTTGAATATCAGGATATTCATTTTCATAGATCAGAAAACTTAAAAATTTCATGTTGTTTTCATTTTTAATTAATTCCGGATAAACAAATTGTAAACCGGAACTTTTTAGGTCCAATTTCCCTTTGTACTGCTGACCGTTTAATAATTCTACAGTAATCATATCATCTATAAAGTCTTTAAGGCATTTGTCTTTTTTAATTTTTTTTAAGACAACTGCTATTAAAGCTGAAAGAACAATAAATATAATTGTAATAGTTGCAGCATCCAAAATTTAACCCTCCCTTTTTATAAAAAATTTATAAATTCTAGTATTATAAAATTATAGATAAATAAATATTTTCCTTTTTATTTTATAAATAAATCTATTTAAAAAATTAGTGAGATTTGGCTTAATATTTAAAAAGATAGACAAATCCTAATTAAAGGATATAAAATAAAATTATTGAATTATATAAATAGAGAAACTAAAACACCAAAAAGAGTGGTGATTAACTGTGAATCCAAAAAATTTAAAAGATGATTTTATAAGTGGTTTAACTACTGCTACAATTGCACTTCCACAGAATATGGCATATGCATTAATTTTAAACATCAACCCTATTTATGGTGTTTATGCTTCAATTTTTTCAATGCTTTCTGCTTCTATATTTAATGTATCCAATTATCTCATTGTTGGTCCAACAAATATGATGACTGTTGCTCTTTATAGTACTTTAAGACAATACCAGGGAGATAATTATTTAGAAATTATTTTCTTGACTACATTTTTAATAGGCTTATTTCAGTTTATTCTGGTTAGTGTTAATTTAAGTGAACTGGTAAAATATATTTCTTATCCAGTAGTGGTTGGTTTATCTCATGGTGCAGCACTTCTGATATTAATGAGTCAGCTGGAAAATTTAACAGGCATTAATATCACTGGTTCTAATTTTATTTTAAAGTTTTGGAGCTTTTTAAACAATATTGATCAGTTGCATTATGTAAATCTGCTAATTGGTATTTCAACAGTACTATTAATTTATCTATTTTCTAAAGTGAAAATAAATTTACCAGAATATTTATTAGCCATAATAATCATGACCTCGATTACTTCACTTAGCGGACTAAATGAGGTAATTCCTTTAATTAGAGAAATTCCAAATAGAATTGTTGATTTCAATATCATAAATTTCGAGTGGGGAATGATTACAGAAATATATTCTAAAGCTTTTTCAATTGCCTTACTTGGATTGATCCAGACTATGGCCGTTCTGAAAGCTGTGGCATTACGAACAAAAGAAGATATTGATTTTAGAAAAGAGTTTAGAAGTCAGGGAATCACAAATATGATTATACCATTTTTTAGCTCATTTGCTATTTCAGCTTCATTTGCAAAGAGCTACGCTAATTTAACTGCTGGAGCTAAAACTAAAATTTCTCAGTTTTTTTCAGCAATTTCTATTATAATATTTATACTCTTTTTTAGATCTCTTTTATCCTATGTACCTGTTGCAGTATTATCAGGCCTTGTAATTGCAGCCGCTCTTAAAATTATTGATATAAAAGAAATTAAAAATAATTTAAAAACTACTCGTGGTGATGCATTAGTATTAATTTCGACTTTTCTTGCTGTTATAATATTACCTCATCTTGATCAAGCAATTTATTTTGGAGTAATTGTTTCTGTTGTAGTAGTTTTAAAAATATCTAATGAAGCTGATATAGACTTCTTTTACTACAGCAAAAAAAAGGAAGAAGAAGAATATATATTACATGATGCAGATATAAAAAGAAAATCTGATGACAAATCAAGGCAAAATAGAGCTCGAGTTATTGATCTAAAAGGAGCAGTTCATTTTAGTGCTGCAGAAGATCTAAAAAAACAACTTGACGATTTTTTTGAAGAAGAAGCTGACTTCATTATTAGGATGCGTAATGTAAAGAGATTGGATATTACAATTATTAAGGTCTTAGAGGAATTTATAAATAAGGTGTATGAAAATAATGGAGAAGTTTTATTAACCGGTGTAAATCAGCATATTCTAAATGAGCTGCAACAGATTGGCCTGGCTCATAAAATCGGCAATGAAAATATTTACTTGCCACAAAAAGAACTTCTCGCTTCAACCAATAAAGCTATAACATCCAGTGAAAAGAATAAAAATAACAAGTGAGGAAAGAAGTGATTAAATGGACTACATTAAAGTATTGCCTGGAAAGACTATTCCCCATTATTTCGGACAGAGTTGTCAAAAAATAATTATTCCCTATTAACTAAAGGAAGAAGTGAAGTCAAAAGTATTGACTCTATATATCATTATTACCACTTCTATTTATTTTTTTCTAATAAATCTTTAATAAGAATCGTTTGATTTGTTTTTGCAGATTCAACAGCTGCAAAAGTTAACGCCATGCTATAAATGTTATCTTTTCCACTAGTTTCCGCTTCACGGTTTTCCTTAATTGCAGTATAAAATTCTAACAGTGAATATTTCCTTTCTTCAACTTCCATGGGTAAAAGATCAATTATTAATTTACCATCTTTTTTCAACATTTTTAAATTAGATACATTTTGGGATATAGTAGCAGGTTCTACAATAACTTCATTATTATCCCAATGAATTTCTCCTTCTGTACATTCTAATCTCCAATACTCCGTCCCAAGTTGTTTCCCAACCTTGAGTGACCCAACTTCCATGGTAATTAACAATCGTCCCATCTTCAAATTCAACAAGTACAACTGCAACTGCATTGCCGTCAAACCAACTCCAAGAAGGATTCCAGGTTTTTGCATACACACTAACAGGATTTTCATCTAACGAAATATCGCATTTGATCAAAATGATGTATGGACATATCTCTTAGTAATGGTTCTTCCATTTCCAATCTAAAAGGTGAATCAAAATGAGTTGCTTTATGGAAATTTACTGTTATATAACCCGGCTGACCTACAATTTCCTTCTTTAAAACTTTTTTTACAGTTCTTGAAGCTCTTTTAAATCTATAATTTTGGCTAACCATTAATCTTTTGTCAACTTCTTCAGCTTTATTAACCATTTCAAAAGCAGATGGAAAAGTATCTGCTAAAGGTTTTTCTACTAAAACATGTTTCCCTTTTTCTAAAGCTTTTATTGCAACTTCCTTGTGATATTTTGGGGGAACCACTACTAATACAGCGTCACACTCTATTATTTTTAATGCTTTATCCAAATCATTGAAACATTTTTCTTGACTCAACCCATAAGCTTCAGAAGTTTTTACCAAATTTTGTTGGTCTATATCTACATAACCTACTGCCTCCCAATATTTTGATTCTTGTACAACTCCAGCCCAACTATAACCCCAGCCACCTACACCAACTTGTAATAATTTTAATTTTTCCACTTTGCTAAACCTCCTTATTCATATGAAATATATCTAACCACAAGCAAATATTTACGTGATCAACTTTCTTAAGTAATTCTATTGCTTGATCATGAATATTAAGAAAATGAGTTTTATATCTGTTTTAAGCTTCTAGAGCTATTTACACATCTAATTTTCTGCATAATCAACAGTTTTTCTTATTGCAGTCACAACCCATTTAATTTCTTTTTCTCTTAAAAGCGAAGATTGTGTTTTCATATTAACAAAAACGGACACAATTACTACGTATGCATCAAAAGCTTACCCGCCAAGTAAGCCACCTTTTTTTATATGCTTTAGAGCATATTTTCCTAATTCCTTTATCCGAACTCACCCAAATCTCTTTCTTCATTATAAATACTACATATTGAAGAAGTTTCACTTATTTTATACGCTAAACTCTGTTAAATCTTTGTATCTTCACTTTAAATATTATGTTTATCTACTTATACAATAAAAATAGAAATCCTTTATAAATTTGAATTGCAAGATTTAATACTAATTTTCTTAGTCATCAATTCACTCCCTATTCACTTCTCTCATCTCTACACTGTAATAACTTCTTTCTGTAAACCATAATTTTTATTCCTATTCTTAGCGAAGTAAAATCAGTTCAATATGACACTTGAAAAGTCCGCATTGAGTTAATATCAATAAATTTGTAATTTCTTAAACTGTTAAAATACTTGAAGGTTTATTTACCTAGCTGTACATTTTTATATTACCCTACTGTACATTTCTACATTACCATAAACACCTATATAATAAAAAAATAACCCCCTTTATAGGAGGCCTAGTTATAATTATATATTAGTTATTAATTACCTTTTTAAGTAGATCTGTTTTTATATTATAAACTGTGTCTTCACAACTATAAACCGTAAATGATATCTTCTCTATATTCTGATTTGTTGCCCTCTCGTAGTTCCTTTAACAGGGCAGCAGTAAATTCTTCTAGATCATAATCTTCTATTTCATCTAAATTAATCCATTCATATGCCTGAGCTTCATCATTAAGTTCTACTTCTATAGAATCACTATGACAAAGAAAATCAATGAAAATAAAATGTTTCTGATTTTTAAAAGACTTAGAATAAATGCTTTCGCTAATTCCAAGCAGTTTAATATTATAGATCTCAAGTCCGGTTTCTTCTCTCACTTCGCGACGTAAAGCTTCTTCCATTTTTTCTCCAGCCTCAATGTGACCACCTGGAATAACATATTTTTGATTCCATTTATTTGATTTACATATTAATACTTTATTATTCGAGTTTAAAATTACTGCTCCCACTGTTGCCTCAGGATAAATCATCTGACTCTCCTTTCAAAAATCAATTTACTTTTTGATTTTTTATCGATCAATATTATATTTTTCTAATTTCCTATAAAATGTTGAGCGACTAATACCCAGATTACTCGCTGCTTCAGTTAAAGTTTTACATTCATCCATTGATTTTTTCAGCATTAAGATTTCAAAATCTTTTAGTTCCATCAAGGGAATTTCATTTGAACTAACCTTTTTAGATTCTAAAAATTTATCATTTTCTTTAAAATCTACTGGTAGATATTCAACATTAATAATGCCTTCTTTAGATAATAAAGCTGCTCTTTCTATAATGTTTTCTAATTCTCTTACATTACCAGGCCAGTTATATTGTTTTAATCGTTCTATAAAATCATTATCAATTGCATAAATCTTTTTAGGACTATGATGATTCAAATTAAAAATAAAATGTTTTACTAATTTTTCAATATCCTCCAACCGTTCTCGAAGAGGAGGCATTTTAATAGTTACAGTATTTATTCTAAAAAATAAATCTTTACGAAAATTACCTTTTTCTACTTCTTTTTCTAAGTCTTTATTTGTAGAACAAAGTATTCTAACATCAACTGCAATTGGTTCCATTCCACCAATTCTAGTGATTTCTTTTTCCTGTAATACTCTTAGTAAACTTGCTTGCATATTAAGGGGCATCTCCCCTATCTCATCTAAAAGTAGAGTGCCTCCAGATGCAAGTTCAAACTTACCAGGCCGCCCTTTTTTATTTGAACCGGTAAAGCTTCCTCCTTCATAGCCAAAAAGCTCACTTTCTAAAAGACTCTGCGGAATTGCTGCACAGTTAATACTTAAAAAAACTTGTTCTTTTCGATTTCCAGCATTATGAATTGCTTGGGCCATCATTTCTTTACCGGTTCCACTTTCCCCTTCAATTAATACAGCAGCCTGACTGCTAGATATCATCTTTCCCATTTCAATAACTTCTTTTATCTTTCGGATCATCACCAATAATATCTTTAAACTGGAATCTTGCCTCAGAACCCGTCAAGCGATTTACCATTTTCTTAACAGTTTTCATTTTTCTTGAAAATAATTATAAAACCATCCGGAACACCACAATGACTTAAAAGCATTCTTGTAGAAACATTTAGATAAATCTTTTTTTGATCTTTATGGAATAGATAGTTCTTCATCATTAAAAACTTTATGATCAGCCAACATTTTTTCTATTGGTTTTTGCTCTCCTAAAATTTCTTTGATATCAATACCAAAAACCTTTTTGCGGTTTACTCCCAGCATTCTTGAACCTGCCTGGTTGATTAAAATTACTTTCCCATGATTGTTAATCGAAATTAATCCTTCTGACATTGAATTAAAAATTGCTTTAGAAAAATTATCTGCCTTTTTTAACTCTCGATTTTTTTCAATCAAAAAAATCTGATTTTCAATTGATTTAGCTGCAGCAACTACCATACCCAAAGTATGAGGATGAGCATATTCAGAATCACCCGACATATTTAAAATTCCAATTAAATCTCCATTTTGATTATGGATAGTTGCTGCCGAACAGGTCCAAGGATGATGTTTCTGACAGTAGTGTTCTGCTCCAATAACCTGAAGCGGCTTATCTATTTTAATAGCAGTACCAATAGCATTTGTCCCAACTTTTTCTTCTGACCAGTAGGAACCTGGAGAAAATCTAAGCTTAATAGCTCTATCAATAATTTCCTCGTCTCCTGCAATTTCTACTATCATTCCACTGCTGTCAGTTAATACTACTACAAAATTAGAATTTCTAACGACTTTTGCTAACTCTTCCATGAAAGGTCTCGCTATTTTAATTAAATCTTTATTTGTTTTTCTAATGCTATCTAATAACTTTTCATCCTGTTTTTCTCCGCGTCCACCAAAGGGGTCCACATTATTTTCCTTACACCTCTGCCAAGACTGATAAATAACTTCCCGCACATTTTTTTGATTAAATTGCCCGCCCTTTACAAAATTTTCCCATTCCCTTTTAGATATTTCCATTTGGGTATTCATTTTTTCACTCCTCAGGCAGTTAAATTGAATCTTCTGTAGTTATTATTTTCTTCAAAATTATTGGGTTTCCTTTAAAACTAATTTTTCTATAATCTTTTTTGATAACTAAAGTTCCTTCATTTCTTTTAATTATATCATATATGCAACATAATAGGGACTTCTTAAAGGCCACTAAATGATAATTAGAAAATAATTAACTACTGTAATGAAGTGCACCACTAGTTAAATCTAAAGCAGCTTCATGTATTGTTTCTGCTGTAGTTGGATGAGCGTGGATAGTTTCTGCAAGTTCATCAGCAGTTAAAGAAAGATTTACTGCAAGAGTTAATTCAGCAATTAAATCACTGGATTCAATACCAATTAAGGCTGCACCTATAATTATACCACTTTCTTTTTCTGCAATTATTTTAACTTTACCTTCCTTTTCTCCCATGGCCATTACCTTGCCGTTAGCAGCAAAGGGGAAAGTCCCAACTTTATAATCTATTCCTTTTTCTTGAGCCTGTTCTTCACTTAAACCAACTGTTCCAATTTCCGGTGAACTAAAAATTGCTCCTGGAACAGCCTGATAATTCATTTCTCGATTCTTACCCATAATATTCTCTACAGCAATTACCCCCTGATGTGAAGCAACATGAGCCAGTAAAATCTTATCTGTTACATCACCGACAGCATAAATTCCCTCAACATTAGTCTGCATTTTAGAGTTTACCTTAATAGCTTTTCGTCGATCAGTTATTTCTACACCAGCCTTTTCTAAGTTTAAACCTTCAATGAAAGGTTGACGTCCGACAGCCATTAATACCTTTTTTGCCTTAACAGATTTTTCTTTGTTATCGTTGGAATATATTACTTCATAATATTCGTCTTTCTTTTTAATTTCTTTAACTTCTGAAGAAGTCTTAATATTGATCTTTCGGCGTTTAGCTGAGCGATTTAATTCAGTAGCAATCTCTGAATCAACTCCATTTACTAGCTGATCTAAATATTCAATAACAGTTACCTCCACTCCAAAATTACGGAAGATAAAGGCAAACTCCATTCCAATAACTCCACCTCCAACTATTACCATAGACTCTGGTAGTTCTTTTAGATCCAAAACCGCACGGCTATCTAAAATCCCTTTTAAATTTGCACCAGGGATTGAAAGAGTTGAAGCTTGGGAACCGGTTGCAATTATTATATTTTCTGCTTTCACTTCAAATGTTTTCTCATTACTTTCAATTTTAATTGTATTTTTATCAATAAATGATGCCTTACCCGCTACCATCTCTATATTATTTTTATTTAGTAAAAAGTCAATTCCTCCCACCAGTCTTTTAACTATTTTATCTTTTCTTTTAACCACTTCCGGAAAATTAACTTCTGCAGACTCAACTTTAAGCCCAAAATTTGCAGCGTTTTTAATATCAGCAAATAGTTCAGCTGAGCGCACAAATGCTTTAGTCGGTATACAACCCCAGTTTAAACAGGTTCCTCCCAGAACTTCTTTTTCTATCAACAAGGTCTTAGCACCTAATTGTCCTGCTCGTAAAGCGGCAACATAACCACCCGGACCACTACCAATAATCACAATTTTATATTTTTTATCAATCAACTTCACCACTCCTATATTTTTTTGATGTTTTAAAAATAATTCTACTGATTCTTATTTAAAAAAACTTATGAAATTAATCTTATTAGAATAAAATCCCTAAATTATATATTTTTACTCTTTTTATTCAAATCTAGACAATATCTTTTTATTTATAAAATCAAAAAAAATAATTAAAACTAAACATATTGTCCTTTGTTATAAGTTTTTAACTTTCTAATATTTTTTAGTCTTCACAATCTTGCTAGTTTATAATTTAATTCATTTAATAGACTTAAGTTTAATTTGCTTAATGATATTAAAACCTGCAGTTATTTATGAGTTAACTCAAATCACTGCAGGTTATTATAAAACAAATTTTAGCTCTGATTTAATTAAAAACACAAATACGGATTTTCTATATATTCAGCAAATTTTTGCATAAACTTAGCTCCTGCTGCTCCATCAATAGCTCTGTGATCAACACCTAAAGTAAAGTTGATTACTTTAATGGATTTGACTTTATCATCTGTATCTAAATATAATTTGTCTTTAATAGTACCAACTGCTAAAATAGCAGCTTGAGGTGGATTTAGAATTGCTGTAAATTCATCAATCCCAAACATTCCTAGATTTGTAATTGTAAAAGTACCACTCTGCATTTCATCAGGACTCAATCTGTTTTCTTTTGTCCTTAAAATTAAATCTTTACTTTTATGTGCAAGCTTTTGTAAACTATACTGATCTGCATTTTTAACCACTGGTACTAACAAACCATCTTCTACAGCAACAGCTAGACCTAAATTAATATCTTCTGAAACTTCAAATTCTTTCGAATTATTTTCCAAAGAATTAATTTTCATATAGTTTTTAATGGTCTTTACTGTAATAAATGATATTATATCATTTAATGATACATGTTCTTTACTCTTTGCAAATGTTTCTTTAAGTTGCAGTAAAGCCTCTACTTTAATTTCTTTTTTTAAATATATATGTGGTGCTCTCCAGCTTTCTGTCAATTTTTCTCCAATTATTTTACGCATTGATGAACTTGCTTTTTTATCAGCAGGAGCAGTTTCTTCTTTTTTTTCTACACTTTCTTGTAGATACTTTTTTATATCCGAAACACTAATATTATTTTTACCTGTTTTTTCTGCCACTTTATTTAAATCTACATCATTATCAGTTGCAAATTTTCTAGTTTTTGGAGCAGCCATCACCTTAGCTTTACTAGGCTCCTTTTTCTCTTTTTGTGTCACATTTTTTTCAACCTTTTCCTCTTTTTCAGCTTTATTATTTTCTTCTTTTTGTTTTTCAACTGCACTTTCTTTTTCATAACCAACCAATCTTGCCACAGGAGTTTTTACTTTCACTGTTTCGCCTTCCTGAACTAAAATTTCTAAAATCTCACCATCTTCATTTGCCTCTACATCATTGGTTAATTTTTCTGTTTCAACTGAAAAAAGTAAATCACCGGTTTTAAAAGTATCTCCCTTGTGAACATACCATTCTATTAAAGTACCTTCTTCCATGGTTAAACCTAACTTAGGCATTAATAGTTCTTTACCCATTAATTTTCCTCCCTCTTAACAACACTTGCTACAATTAGCGCACCTCTTTTAGGATAACGATTTTTAAATTCTGATTCTAAATTTTTAAACCACTCAAAATCATTTTTGTTTTCAAAATAAGGAGGTACAAAAAGTGTTGTTTCTATTTTTACATCTCCAAAATATTGCATTAATTCTTTTAATTCATTCCATTTATAGAATTTCCCTTCAGAAAATATTGTATCTTTTTTTAAAGTCTCAACAGTTCTTTTATATGCCCAGGTACTATCCTCATTTAAAACTCCAATTACAAATTTACCTCTGGGTTTTAATATTCTCCACATTTCACTTAAAGCTTTTTTCGCCATTTTTTCACTTTTGAAAAATTCAATCATCGAATTTGAATAAACTAGATCAAAATAATTATCATCAAAAGGTAGACCTTCAAGAACATCTCCTTGTATAAAGTTGATCTTAAGTCCCTTTTCTTCTGCGATTTTTTTACCAGCCTTAAGCATTCCAGCTGTTAAATCAAAACCAACTGCTTCTTTTGCATCTCTGCAAACTTACGCAAAAAGAATCCTGTCCCACAGCCAACTTCTATTATTTTTTTATCAGTACAGTCACCTATATGCCCTAAAAGACAGTTGTATTCATTTTCCCCAACATAACTACCTCTTTCCGTTTGATACCAGTCTGCATATTTCTCAGCTAACTTATCTAGTTTCATCTACTTCACCTCCAGCATATTTTTGCTGTCAGCAAGTCTTAATACTTCCTCATATACCAAAAATTTTGCTGGAGCAAAGCTTAACTGCATACTTAATTTCTCATTTTTTTTAACAACTAGCTCTCTTTCTCCATCTAGAGCAATAATTCTTTTTTTATGAGGAAGCTCAATTATCTCTTCCTGCTTTACTTTTCGCCATTCTGAAATAGGAATGTCTTTTATTACCCCAGGTGCAATAGCTGCTTTAACTACTTTTTTGTTTTTTCCAACTTTTAAAAATACACCTCCGGCATCTGTTTGTTTAACTTCAGTTAATCTGCCTGCTATAGATACCATACCTATATCATGGGAAGTACTTCTGGTTACAAAAATTTCTTCCAGCAGTTCAGGATGCCAAAGAGCACGACTTCCAATATATGATTCATTTACTAATACTGCGTCAATTAAAGCTATATCAACTATTTCTCCATCTTTTATAATATATATACATTTAATAGGTCTTTCTACTTTTTTTCGTTCTTTAGCTGAAAATTTTGTATAAAGACCGGCAGCTAAACCCAGCATAGTACTTTCAGCCATTATTGGAAAAACATTATTAGTTCCAGTTGAAAGTGATAAAATTGAAGTCTTTTTTAAAGCCTTAACAACAACCCTGTTGGTTCCATCTCCACCTAAAACTATAATCACATCTACATTTTTCTTTTCCATTAAACAGGCTGCATTGAAAGAATCTTCAGCCGTACTTGTAATCGGCATCTTGAGAATATTAACATCTAATTTGAAATTTTCTTTCTCTTCACCCCAGAGACCATTTACCGCTTCACTACCTATTCCAAAAGAATCAGGCATAATATAGACTTTATCCAAGTTAAGATTATTTAAAGCAAGTAATATACGTCTTACTATATTTACTTTTTCTGCGTTATCAAAAACAGATCCATGAGCTACCAGCCTCCGGATATCTCGTCCGGAGGCTGGGTTAGCAATTATTCCAACTGAATTAATATTTTCACCCACCTTAAACCATCTCTTTAACAGCAGCAATTATTTTTTCTGAATCAGGTAAATATGCTTTTTCCAACACACTGCTAAATGGCACAGGTGCATCTGGAGCACATACTCGCTTAATTGGCTGCTCTAAATAGAATAATCCTTCCTCTGCAACTACTGCAGCTATTTCAGAAGCCACTGATCCTCTTTTAGTTTCCTCAGTTGCAATTAATAATTTACCTGTTTTTTCTACTGATTTTAAAACAGCTTCTTTATCAAAAGGTACTAGAGTTCTAGGGTCTATCACCTCAACCTGAATGCCATCTTCTGCTAATTTTTCTGCAGCTGTAAGTGCATGACTAACTAAAATACCAGTCGCCACAATAGTCAGATCACTACCTTCTCTTTTTACCTCTGCTTTACCAAAGGGAATTAAAAAGTCCTTATCTTCAGGTACATCACCAGTATGATTATATAATATTTTGTGTTCAAAGAAGATTACAGGATTTTCATCCCTGATAGCTGATTTCAATAATCCTTTAGCATCAGCTGGATTAGAAGGATATACTACCTTAAGACCAGGTATATGTGTAAACCAAGCTTCAGTTCTTTCAGAGTGCTGAGCGGCAGCTCCTATTCCTGCTCCATTAGGAACTCTAATTACCATTGGTACGTGAGCCTGTCCACCTGTCATATAACACATCTTTGCAGCCTGATTAAAAATTTCATCCATTGGTACTCCCATAAAACCGGCAAACATAATTTCTGCAACGGGACGACTGCCTGTCATGGCTGCACCAACAGCACTACCTACAATTGCAGTTTCAGTAATCGGTGTATCTCTAACTCTATCTTCACCAAATCTTTCTACAAGATTTCCAGTTACACCAAAACAACCACCAAATATTCCTACATCTTCACCCATTATAAATACTGAACCATCTCTTTCCATCTCTTCAGCCATTGCCTCTCTTAAGGCTTCAGCATAACTTAATTTTTTCATTATTCAGCACCCCCATAAAAAACATCTGTTGTCAGTTCTGAAGGATCTGGATTCGGGCTGTCCTGAGCAAACTGGAGTGCCTCATCTATCCTACTTTTTACTTCAGATCTTAGGCTTTCATATCCTTTGTCATCAATTACTTCTTGATCTTTAAGAATCTTAACAAATCTGGGTATAGGATCTTTTTTCTTCCACTGCTCTAATTCTTCATCTGAACGATATACTGTTGGGTCTCCTTCAAAGTGACCTCTCCATCTATATGTCTTACATTCTACTAAGCTGGGGCCTCCACCCTGACGTGCTTTTTTAACGGCTTCTGTAACAGCTTCATTCACTGCCATTACATCATTTCCATCAACTGTAACACCAGAAATACCATAAGCAACAGCACGATCAGAAACATCTTTTATATTCTGACCCTTTCTACCTTCTGTTTTATACTGTGGCATAGAAATACCATACATATTATTTTCACAGACAAAAACTACTGGAAGATTCCAGACTGAAGCCATATTTAATGCTTCATGGAAAGTACCTCTATTAGAAGCACCATCACCAAAGAAACAGATAGTAACTGCATCAGTGTCTAAAATTTGAGCTGTAATTCCTGAACCTGCAGCTATAGGCAAACCAGCACCAACAATACCATTAGCACCTAAAATACCGAGACTAACATCAGCAATATGCATTGAGCCGCCTTTACCCTTATTATAGCCTGTAGCTTTACCGAAAATTTCTGCCATCATTTTTTTGATATCTCCACCTCTAGCTAAAAGGTGACCGTGACCACGATGAGTACTTGTTATATAATCATTTTCTGTAAGAGCACTACAAGCACCAACAGCAACTGCTTCCTCACCTAAATATAGATGAACAAATCCCGGAATTTCTCCTTCTGCAAAATGTTTTTGAACTGTTGTTTCAAATTCTCTAATAACGAGCATGTCTTCTAATAATTTTTTTAATTTTTCATTAGCTTCTTTCAAATTTATTCCTCCTTAATAATTTTATAAAAAAACTAAATTCCACCCCTTTCTTTTTTAAATAATCAGAACAAGATCATCTAGATAGAAAAAAATTGTTTAACTATTCAATATATTATATAAAGCATATATCATGCCAATTAGTTAATAGTAACAAAATTTTTTTAAAAAAACACCATAAGCCTTGTTAAATCAAATATTAAAATTTATAAATTAATTTTATCGTTTAAAATATATTAATCTAAGTTTTGTGAATATTATAATAAATGTGTTATAATAATACATTTTATTCACTTTTGATTTTAATCTTTCGATATAAACACTTACAAATTAGACCTAAAAAGAAAAATGTGTCATTTTAGAACACAATAACTACTTGTCCTAAAATGACACATTTATTAAAATTGATCTTAAATTATAATGCTTTTAAACTAAAATACTCTATTTATAAGTATAATTTTAATCATATACCAACTATTAAGTTAATTTTTGTTTTAACAGAATACTATCAAACCATTTTTGTGATTGTTAGCACAATTAAACATGTTTTAGTACCAATGAGATTAGTTTATAACTAGTTGTATTTTAGTATAATTAGTGATGATTTTAAATATAATGCATTATTTTTAATCATAATACCTTTTGGCTTCAAGGGATTCAGGACTTTCACTTTAAAGATTTAATACATACCTGCAAACATATACCAATAAAGTTTTTTACTTTATATACTTAACCATAATTTATTTGAAAATAATTCTTCTATCTTTGCATTCTGTGGATAATAAAATTAACATATAGTCCAAAATTCAAATATCTTTTTCATTGAAAATCATCTTCAATATTTGATTGTAATCATAGATATTATTAATAACTATTAAATCAATTAAGAATAATCTTTAATTGAAGTAACTTTAGTCTAATGTTTTAATATATAAAACCGACTGGTTTAATACTTACGGGCAACTGCTACTATTATTACTCCATAAACTATCCCAGCTAAAAATGATATTAGATCATTCATACCTGTTGAAATAAAAAATGCAAAAGAAACAATCAATCCCAATAAACCACCTTTAATTAGCCCAGAAATACCTGGATCCATTTTTGTCAGACCAATTAAGAAACCCATAATTAATCTATTATACCAGAGGGCAAATAAATAGAGTCCATTCCCACTGAACCCCATTCTTATTCCTCCACCAATAATACATATTATACCTAAAAGGGAACCACTGATAACGGAAACTATTAATTTTTTCTTCATTTTATTCACCCCTATATTTTTTATTCCTGAACTAAAGATTATATCCGATATGACCAATAAATAGATTATGCATTCTTTTTGACATTTTACTCAATATACTGTATTTAATAAAATAAGTAAATTGACATTTTATATTTCTAAATTGTAAATTGACTATAATTGAAAAATAACCTGCTAAAAGCACAAAAAAATCTCTTTTAAGGTCTATAATTAAATGATATTATTTCTTAAATATATATAGACATTTAACTTACTTTGTAAACACATGTTAATTTTTCAAAAATATCTGTTCTTGTAATTAATTTTTGAATCAATTACTATATTTATCACTTTCCCCTCTATATAATCATTAGTTTTTACCTACTAATTAACAGTAATAAATATCATTTTAAGCCCCATACATCAATCTCTATTAGTATTACAAGATCATCCCTTTTCCTCATATCTAAACTTTTTAGCACATCTTTTAAAACATTATTAACAATATGCATATATTTTTTATATTAAAATTTAATAAAAACATGTATTTATAATAATACTCAAATTCAAATTATAGTATAAAGGTATTAGATAAAAGCGATTTTAATATTACTCATGACAATTGAATAACTCCTGCCACCAAAAGTCTTCAAAAGTAGTATGAAATAAAAAAATCGCCACTTAATTAAAAGTGACGAGATTACTGTCATAATAATGGCGGAGAGACGGGGGCTCGGACCCCGACTCCTTTCGGCACACCTCGGCACATTTTAAGTTTCCTTGAATATAATTTTCAAAATAATATTTGGAGCACCTTTTTCTATAACGATTATAAAAAACTTTAAATCCTTTACCTCTACCAGACTTAATCTGTGTCTACATGCTTTTTTGTAACTTTATTAAGCCTCATTCAGCTTTAAACGGCCTCACGCAAGCTCAAGTGGCTGGATATGTAAGTACTCTGAACAAGAGAGGAAATCTTGATTAATAGCTGCGTGAATTAATCAGAAACTACGGCTGAGTTAGCTTATTTTTAATAATTACTTAACAGCTTCAAAATCAATAATCTTTACTTCTAATTATATCCTCTACTGCTAAGAAATGAAATTTATTTAAAAACATTATTTAAAAAATACTTTTTAATAATAAAGACAGCCCAAAAAAGTTTGGTTAATACTTTCCAGGGCTGTCTCTCATTTATATATTTTGTGAAATTTTATCTCTTGTACCAGGTACAAATATATATGCTGCCTGCCAATTTATGCATTTTTTACTGCAGCTAACTCTTCACTAATTCGAGATAAGTTTTTACCATAACGTAGATCATCTCTGAGATCCATTAATACTTTATCCAGAACCTTTAACTCCTTCATTAATTCTTTTTCTTCTGCAGTCGTAGTAATTATATCTTTTATTCCACCATTGTTGATGATAATTCTCTTATCTCCCATTAAAGCAAGGATTGGATCATGAGTAGCCATTAGCACAATTTTTTCCTCTCCTACCAGGAGTTTTAATGCTTTTTCGCGGTTAATACCGGCATTTTCTATTTCATCAATTAAAATAATTGGCGAAGAACTTAAAATGGCAGTATCTGCTATCATTAGGGCACGTGATTGACCTCCACTTAAACTTGTGATTTGAGTGTCTCGGCCAAACTGCTCTCCTGCCAGCTGATTTGCCTCTCTAAAAATTCTTTCTACAACTTCCTCCTGATTATCAATCAAGCGGCTTTCTGCATGCAGATTTAAAAATTCCATAACCGAAAGATCCATTACAAAATTCATGTTTTGAGATAACTGAGCGACCAGCTTTTTACCACCAGTAAAGCGCCATTTTTTATCAGGAACTTCATCATTAATTAAAATTTGTCTGTCAGTTGGAGTATCTCCCTGGGCAGTCCACTCAATATCTGCCAGCAGACGGCTCTTACCAGAGCCAGTTGGCCCAACAATTGAAATGATTTCTCCACTTTTTATATCTAATTTTCCGTAATTTTCCTGTTCACCATCTTTATCCTTACCAGGCAGTATAGAAAGTTTGCCAACAACTGAATCGTTTTCACCTAAAAACTCCTGCATATTACGAATATGAGAAGCCAGACTAGCTGCAAATTGATCTACATCAAAGACTACATCTTCCATTTCTTTCACTGTTAATTCCGAAAAAATTTTACTTAAACTTTTATCTTGATCATCAACTGCTAACTTTTGACCTTCAAAAAAGCTTTCAGTATAAGGATATTCTTCTATAATCTCATTTACAGTTGAATTTTTTAGTTTTTCTTTATTGATCATTACTCATCACCCAGTTCTATTTTTCTAACATTACCTAATTGATGTTCTTTACCTATTCTTGTTTCACCCAAACAGTAAGAACACATGGCAGAAGGCATAGAAAATCTTAACTTTTTACCAGTTACTGTTTCAATATGATCTTTTTCATCATAGAGCAGAGTTGAAAATTCATAGGCTCCCTGACCGGTTAAACCATTAACATTCATCACCATTGCATCTGGATTAACAGTACTAACCCGAGAAGCAAAAACTTCTCTTTCTGCCTGAGAAACAATATCTCCCTTGGTGATTACAACAATATCAGCGGTTTTTAACATCGGTCCAATTTTTTTAGGTGTGTTAATTCCACTTAAATTATCGATCACACAGATTGCTTTAATATCTTTAATATAGGGTGAGCAGCGGTTACATAAACCCGCACTTTCTGTAATTAATAAATCTAACTCTCTTTCTCGACCCCACTGGACAACCTCTTCGATATTACTCACAAAATAATGGTCTGGACATAGTGAACCGGATAATCCTTTTTTAACCGGCACTCCTGCTTTACGATAAAGTTCATCATCATTTGTATAAAGACAGTCAAATTTTACAACTCCTACTTTCAAATCACGCTGCTGAATAGCTTCTATAGTTTTTAAGATTACAGCAGTTTTACCGGATGACGGTGGGCCTGAAAAAGTCACTAAATTCATACAACAGCCACCTCCACAGCTTTATTAAATTCTGCTTCTAAATCTCTTAACAGTTCACCTGGATTTTTACCCCGCAAGAAATCCCAGCCAGGCCACATAAATTGAGCATTTTCGGGCAGCCCATTATTAACTTGTGGCAGCACACTTGGGAATAGACCTTGTTTAGCCAAAATTTTACCCATTTTTTCAGATGCCATTAAATCAATTAGAGGCTGCATCTGTTCAATTTTTTCTTTTTTAGTCAGCATAAAAATAGGAGAAACAATTGCCCCATCTTCTGGCCAGATAAATTCCATATGTGGAAAACGCTTCGCCATTCTGGTAAAGAAGTAAGGCATAATTGTAATTGCAGGTTGATCATCAGCTTTTCTTCCACCCTCTTTAACCATCTGAGATGGATGCAGAGCTTTTTTCATGGAACGCCCCAGATTCTGAACTCCTTCTGTGCCGTAAGCTTTATAGATATTTAATAAAATTGCATTAAAGAGATCAAAATCACTAACAGGCAGACTGACACTGTTGGCAAATTCTTCACTTAAAATTTCTCCCCAACTCTGCGGAACTTCTCGCCCATCCAGCTCTTCTTTATTAACCAGAAATACTGCGGGCACAATACTTAAGACTGAATAATCACCTTCAGGATCTAAAAGATCAACATCTGCCTTAGTAAAATCTTGATTAAGTTCTTTAATTCCGGTAGCATCTTTAAAAACATTCTGACGGCGGAAGCGATCCATTAAATCTTTATCAAAAAATAAATCAAAGCCAGCAGAAATAAAGATATCTGAAAGTTCATCTGCAGATTTTATTTCTGCAAAACCATCTTGCAGCCACTCCAGTCCCTGAGAAGCAGATTTTAAATCAAGCTCCACCTCATAATCAAGCTCAGCTGTTATTTTTTCCAATTCTTCAGTGATCGGAATTTTGACCGGACAGGGTAAAGAACCTGAAACTTTAATTTTTTCTCCACTACTGCTCTTAGCTGTATTTTTCTCTATTTCTGCTTCCATTAAATCCACAAGTTTTTCTAAATCCAAATTTTTAAGACCGGCAGCCTGTTTTAAAGTAATCTGTTTACCAAAACTTTTTCTTTTTGCCTCATCATCCAATTGGTTAAATCCTTTATTAACCAGTACTGAAACTACTGTCGGATATTCTTCAGTTATCTCAAATAAATTTTTATTAACATCAATTTTTCTTTCCATTCTTAAAACACTCCTTTTTATTAAATAGTTAATTTTTGAATAGGTACCTAATACAAAACGGTCTTTTTGTACCAAATATTTTTATATATAATTAATAATTTTTATTTACTATTTAAAGTTTAGCATTTTACTCAACTTTATTCTGTGACATATCTCACTCAAATTGACATTATTACTTGATTTAATTAATCATTTGAGTTGATTTTAAACGACCTCATTAAAAAATGCTTTTTTTCAAATTGCTATGAATAATTCAGGTGATATAATATATTTAAAATATTACACTTTAGGAGTTCTAAAATTATTTATTAAAAATTAATCTTTTTTTATTGCTATAAGTTCTCTTATTATAAATAGATATTTTTTATTATGACTCATTACAACACATATATGCTATAAAATAAAAAAAGCCCCCTCTTTGCAGAAGCGACTTGATTATTGTCATATTAATGGCGGAGAGACGGGGACTCGAATTCCGACACCTTTCGGTTTCACCGGATTTTAAGCTAACTTATATGTTCAGTTATAAAGAATAAAGATGGATAAAGATTATAGATTAAATAAAAAAAATTGAAGACTAAAACAAGATAAAAAACAAGCTTTGTAAATATATTCATCTCAGTTTTGAAAAGTATAAAATAGAACAGTCCAAAAAACAAATAAAGACTGTAAAAAATTAGATCAGCATTATAATTCTCAAGTATTTGTTTGGCTACATACAAAAAAATCGGCATTAAATAAAGATAAATAAAAGGCTCAGCCGCTCCTTTTTTGTAGATTATCCAAATCAACATAAATATATATGCAAGTATACAAAATAACAGTTTGGTTGAAAAATTTGTTAAAAAAGAAAAAATATTATTTACGTTGCCGCTGTACTCAACAGCCGTTCCAAAAAGATTGCCGTTTAGATATATAAATCTAAAACCCCTACCATAAATCCAGCTTATATAACTCAATGAAAAAGCTGCTGCGATAGTTGGAAAAACAAATACAAATAATTGCGATAAACGTTTTTTAGAACAGTAGTTATTACAAGAAAAATAAAATATAGAAGCATAAAAGGGCATTAAAAATATTATTACAGGTTCAAGGATATAAAATATAGCATTGATTAAGCTGCCGATAAAAAGATAGGAAACCTTCCTCTCTTTTAAATAATTTGAAAGATAGTAACTGCTCAGTGAGAAAATTAATATCTTAATCATCTTCAAACACCTCACTTAAAGTCAAACCGTGTTGAGTTTTTTCCCAATAAAATGGATTAGAAAAAAGTTGAAAAAGTGCTTTCCAAGCAGCTACAGACTGCAAAAAATAATAAAATGGATTTAAAAGAACATAAGGAATAAGATCATGATAATTTCTTTTAAAAACTGCAATTGATGCAAGATAAATAATTAAAAAATTACCAAAAAGAAGATTCACTAAAGAAATATTTATTAAAAAAGAATCATAAAAAAGTGTTAAAAAACCGAAACAATCAAAGAGCCAGCCGATTAACAAAACCCAGAAAAATGGTGCAGCAAGCTGTGTTATAACACTTCCTCCAATAAATACCTGTAGGGTCAGCCAGCCTCTAAAACCAACTTTTTTTATAAATTTAATGGGATGTCTATTGTACACCAAAAAAGTCAAAAGATAGCCTTTTAACCAGCGCGATCTTTGATTAATCCAATTACCAAGTTCTTTATTTGCCTCTTCATAGGTTGTAGAATTAAGTATACCAACCCGATATCCCCTTGCATTTGCCCTGATACCTAAATCAGCGTCTTCAGTTACATTAAATGGATCCCAATTGCCGAGCTCACGGAGTTTATCAATCTTAAAATGATTTGATGTACCACCAAGTGGAATGGGCAGATTTAGAGCATCAAGTCCAGGCAGCATATAATCAAACCAGTATGAATATTCTAAGGTAAATAATTTTGTCAGTAAATTTTCATTTCTATTGAAGTAGTTTAGAGCTGCTTGAAAACAGATCAATATTATCATCTGATTTTTTAAAAGCAGCAACTGCTTTTTTTAACTGATCAGGTTCTGGCTTATCTTCTGCATCGTAAATTGTGACATATTCGCCTCTTGCTTCTTTAACTCCATAATTAAGTGCTTTCGGCTTAGTTTTGGGTTGAGAATCAGGGATATAGATAAAACTCCAATTGTCAGGTGTCTGAACACTTTTAGCCTTATTTATTGTCTCTAGGTCATTTTCTTCAAATAGAAAAAGAACTTCTAGCTTGCTTTTTGGATAATCCAACTTTTTAAGATTATTTATTAGCTGCTCTATAACTTCTAGTTCTTTATAAACTGGTACCAGCACACTATAGATGGGAAGTTCTCTTTCAATAATATCAGCCACTTCAGCCTTAGAAATAAATTCATCCTTTTCATAAAATGAACCAACTATGCTGAGTAAAAATTTAAATAAAATTGAGGCAAGAAACATAAAATTTATTATATAGAAAATATAAACTGCTGTTTGATAAGGATAATATAGAGCTCCAAAGATAGTCAAAACTGAAAGTAGAGCGAAAAATACAATTTGTGGAAGAGTAAAAACCCTAGCTGCAGATTCTTCAGGATTTCTGCTGTACATATCTGAAATTGATTCCCTGATCATCTCTTTTTTAAATGTGTTTTCCACCATATTTTGAATATCTCTTTTTGTAGCAATTATTTTTTTCAGTTCTACAAAGCCCATCTTCTCTTCAATCAATTCTTCAACTTCTTTATCCTCTTGTCTAACCACCATTAAAGTTAAGGTGTTATCTTTAGTCTTAAGCGGAAAAAATAATTTCTGCATAAGGGTCTCTTTTTCAAAGTGCCTGGCAAGCTTTTCGTTCACCATTTCTTTATAATAGTAAAAGTCATCTGTAACAAATTCCATATTTAATTTTTCTGATAGTACTCTATAAAAATCGATGGCTCGTATAAACCCTTCGGAAATTAATATTTCACCAAGCATACCACCAGAATACGCTTGAATATCAAGGGCTTTTTGCAGCTCTTTCTCAGTTATTAACTTTTTATCTAAGAGTAACTGTCCCAAACGTTTTTCCTTATTTCTTTTCATTATTTTTCCTCCGGTTTTTGAGCAAGCTTAATATAGACAAGATAAGATAAAATAATAATTAATATAACAAAAACAATAAAGAGCTGAACTTTGTATTTTTTATAAATATTAACTAGTTGATTTCTCTGATCTGCTTTTACTATTGCATATTCATCAGCTGCAAAGTCTGTTAATTTGCCTCCACTGGAGAAGAGAAGAGTACCATCTAAATTCCTGTAAAAATCGATATCGTTGATTCTTCTGCTCAAAAGATCGAGTGAATTTAAAGATTCCTTACTCAGATTGGAAGTTGTAATAAGCGAAAATGGTTTACCATCTATTTTATCGAGCTGCCAGGCTGCAGATGCATTTGGTGATTTCCCTTCAAAAATAAAGTTTTTTGAATTCTGATGAAGATTTATTTCTCCATTATCTATTTTGAGAAAACTATCTATCTTGTAATCTTTATAATTAGCTAATACAGCGATTCCCCACCTAAAAGATTCACTTATTTCAAATTCCTGATCACTATTTACAAAATCTACATTGATATTAAGATAACGTGAATCCAATTTTCTAAAAGAAGAAATTACTCTAGCTGCATGTTTTAAACTCAATTCTTTATTATCAATATCCAACATAACTCTTCCATTTCCATAAAAATTATTAAGAAGATTATTAAAAGTAATTACCTCATCAACTTTTTCACCTTTGATATTTAGATAACTATCTGGAGATATTACAGCCTCAAAATCTTGTCCATCAGCTACACAATCCCTACCTAATGGGTAATATGAATAAACAAATTGAATTCTATTCTCCTGTTCAAGCAAGTAAAGAGGTAAATCTAAATATAGATTATCTATAGTTCCACTGTAATCAAGCTGATGTGCTCTAACTAGCTGACCATTAAAATATATTTTTAAATAACTGTTATCTTTATCAGCTGCTTGATTATTTATAGGAGCTGTATAGTCACTATTTATATAAAACTCCAGTTTTTCAGGGTTGAATCCAAGATCTGCAGATGTAAATAAAACATTTTTTTCTATCTCACCAATACCATTAAAAACAAGGGAGTTAAAACCTAATTTAGATAAGGAGAGCTGCCTCTGTTTTTTTTCATCCTCATTAAATTTAATCACTTCCATTTTGTCATTTAGATAAAGTGTCCTAACTTTACTAATAAAACTGTCTGCTGCTCCACTACCTATACTTAATTTGAAATTCCTATCAAGATCTATTTTATTACCATCTTTGATAAATATATTACCTGTTTTTAGATTTCTACTCATAATCACATCAGATTTGTAATCGCTACCGAAAATAAGCTCTTTTTCAATATTTGGAAAATTTCTCTCTAGAAAAAGCCTTAACTTAATATATGCTTCAGCAATTTTAGGGCTTAATTCTTCAGGCAGATGTATATTTAATTTGTCGAATTTAAAATTGATAAAATTAGAAATATTATAATTAAAGTAGGGTTTATTTTGGGATCTTAAAGCAGAATTATTCTTTATCCTAAAAAAGAATACATCAGAATTTGCTTCTTCACATCTATTTAAACTGGTATTTAAATTTGCTAAAAGCGATATTTTTATTACTCTATCATTTAAATCATCATTATTAATATAACGGCTTAGATCAATTGTTATTTCTGACCGGTATATACCCTCTGAAACCATCTCTTTTTTAAATCTGAGACAGTATTAAGATATATTTCTTCATCTTCTATCTTTATTATGATTTTTGAATCCGGCTTAATAAATTTTGAATACTCCAGATTTAAATAAAGCTGCATCTGACGTGTATTCATATTTTCACTAAATGGAAAAAATATATCCTGAGCAATATCTGTTCCATATATAGTTATATCATTTCTATAACCTAAATCAGAAAGTTCCTTATTATTTTCTAGATTATAGTCTATTTTCTCTAAAAACTTTATCTTAGAATCAGGACCAAGACTTACGATAATGGCATCTCCCTCTTTTAAATCAGCTAAATCAATCTCCTCTTTATCAGCAAATATAACAACTTCCTCATCCAATTTAAAATTGAATCTTTCTCCATTTAAAAAATGTAAACTTAAAATCTTTTGACTTTCATTTACCTGATAGAGCAAAGCTTTATAATTCTGAAATTCGCTTTTTTGATCAATATAATTTCTATAAAGCTGAGCATCTGCTTCTGTTAATGCTCCAATTGAAATCACAAGAGTAATCAAAAAAATAGTTAAGATAAACCCGAATAATTTTTTATCCATAATTTCTCCCCAAAAATTATATTTCTACTGTTAACTATACTCGATTTAATTGTTTATCTTTAAGATCCGTGAACTAATTTAATTAAATATCAAATCTTTATTTTTCATGAAAATCATCCTGTTTATTAACCCTTATACCTTAAGCTGATTTTATAAAAAATCTTTAAGTCCATTCTCTGCTAAGATATTCCTGATCTCTTTAACTTCCTGAACTCGCTTTTTATCACAAATTAAGATAGCATCTTCTGTATCTACTATAACTAAATCATCAAGTCCAATGGTGGTTACCACCTTATTAGAACTATAAATAATAGAATTAGTAGTATCTATTCCATAATGTTTACCAATCACTACATTACCATCATCATCTACCTTTTTGATTCTCTCTAACGCCGGCCAACTGCCAAGATCATCCCATCCAAAATAGCCTGGAATAACAAAAATATTATCTGCTTTCTCCATAATACCATAGTCAATAGAAACACTCTTTGTTTTTTCGAATTCATCTCTAATTAATTTTTTTGCTGAATCTGTACCTAAAGCATTCTTTATTATCTGTAAAGAATCATACAACTCAGGTAAATGTTTCTCTATATTAGATAGAATAGTACTTAACTTCCAGATAAAAATACCGGTATTCCAGAGATATGTACCTTTTTTTAAAAACTCTTTAGCAGTACTTAAATCAGGTTTTTCGGTAAAATTTCGCACTTTAAATATCTGATCACCATTTATGGTATTGAATCTATCACCAAAGTGGATATAACCATAACCTGTTTCTGGATAAGTTGGTTCTATACCAATAGTAACTAAATTTTCACCACCAGCTGCAGTCATAACTGCTTTTCTTAAAATATCTACAAATCTTTTTTGATCTTTAATTAAATGGTCAGCTGGTAATACAATCATCGTTGAGCCAGAAAATTTATCTTCAATTACTACTGAAGCTAAACCTATACCGGCAGCTGTATCTCTTTTCATTGGTTCTACTATAATATTTTCTTCCGGTATACCATCCAATTGTTTTTTGATTGCTTTTTGATAGGCTTCATTAGTTGCAATAAAAACCCGCTCTAATGGAACAAGTTTATTTATTCTTTCTACAGTTTCCTGCAGCATTGTATTTTGATCATCATTTAGTTTTAAAAATTGTTTAGGATTATTTTTTCTGCTTAAAGGCCAGAATCTTGTTCCTTCTCCTCCAGCCATTATTAATGCTGTTATCATCTAAAATCACTCCAAAAAATTTAATGGCTTTTCTCTATTAATATTTGTTATTTTATCAATAAATACTCTACTACTAGCTTTATCAATATCAATATTTAAATTCTTTGCTTTCACTATAATTATATTTCTACATTACCATAAACAACCATAAACATATATTTCTCTAAAGATAATATATTACCTTTTAATTTCTATATAGCCCCCTAATAGAGTTGGAGAATTATTATGTATGTGTTATACTAGGTTTTATTATGGTTTTAAGGTTTAATTAGAGCTAGCTCTAATTAAAAAATTAAATAAAATTCAATCGGGGGTTATTAATAAAATGAAACGTAATACTTATTCAGATGAACTTAAAGAACAAGTCGTACATGAATGCCAACAAATGGGTAATGTTTCCCTAGTAGCAAGACGACACGGTATCTCAAAACCAACTGTCTATTCCTGGGTTAGAAAATATAAAGAAAATGGTTCAATAAGAGCACTTCCTAAAAATAAAGAAGAAAAATTCAATGAAATCAAAAAACGAGTTAATAAATTAGGTACTGAGAATAATCAGCTCAAAAAGATATTAGCTGAAAAAGAACTAGAATTAGCTATTTTAAGAGACCTTAGAGACCAATCGGACCCGCAGTAACCGACAGAGTTATCATCGCCCACAAGTGGATAAATAAAGGATATAAAGCAAATGTAGTACTGGACTTTGTCGGCTTGGCTGAATCCACTTATTATGACAACATTAAAAACAACAGAAATCAAGAAAAGAACATTAACAACCCTAATGGTAGACCGATTCCAGGTTTTTCATATCATTTATCTGGTCATAAAGTATCTGATGAACAGATCAAAGAATATCTAATGGAACTAGTTTCAGGTGATGGTTTCCCTTATGGCTACCGTAAATTGACTAAATGCCTTAAAGAAGAATACTTTCTAAAGATCAACAAGAAAAAAGTGTATAGACTATGTAAAGAACTTGATATATTAAAACCTCAACGTAAATTAAAGAAACATCATCCCAGAAAATTAGCTAAAAGAACTAAAGTTACTAGTTCCAATCAGCTTTGGGAGATGGACATTAAGTATGGTTTCATAAAAGGAACAGATCAATTCTTTTTCCAATTATCGTTAATCGATGTTTTTGACAGAAATATTATCTGTTATCATCTCGGTTTAAGTTGTAAAGCTAAGGACGCTGCTAGAGTTCTAAAAACCGCTTTAGCAAAAAGAAAGTTAACTAAAGGAATGAAAGATTTGCCTACTATTAGAACAGATAATGGTCCACAGTTTGTTTCTAAGTTATTTGGTGACACATGTAAATCATTGGGTCTTAAGCATCAAAGAATACCTGTTAAAACACCGAATATGAACGCTCATATTGAATCCTTTCATGCAATACTTGAAAGAGATTGCTACAGCATAAATGAGTTTATGAGTTATCTTGATGTTTATGAAATAGTTAGTAACTATATGAATTATTACAATAATAGATACCGTCATGGATCATTAGATGACATGTCACCGTCGAATTTCTATAAAGCTATTCAAAACAAAGAATTTGAACCAAAAGAATTTATTGCTTAAATTTGAAATTCTAAGAATGATGGAGTTAAACATACTTTTTCTCCATTATTAGGGGGTTGGACCGTTTTAATTTAAATTGCAATTTTAAATTCTTTTTATTACTCTGAAAAATCAAAATGTTAGGGTTCTGTCAGGATTCACCCCTGAAATACAAAAAACCCGCCTCTCGGCAGGTTTCTAAAAAGAGCATAAGCCCTATTATTTAAATGGCGAAGAGACGGGGACTCGAATCCCGACACCTTTCGGCTTCACCAGATTTCAAGTCCATTCTATTTATTATCATATTCCTATAAATTTTACCAAAATCCCCGTTATATTTATCTTTACTGAAATATAGCATAAATAACCTTTATCATCTTTTTCTATACATTATCAAATATTTTAGCAGGATAATATTTTTTATGTGGTCATAAAATTACAAAAATTAATAATTAATGACCTTTAAATATTATATTACCAAAACCAAAATTTGGAGAATTACATATCGGTTTTTAGATTTTATCAAAAAGTAACATAATACCAGTTATTTAAATAATTATATACATTATTTAAATTTGTTATATACAGCAATTATCAGCCTTTTTTAAGCTTTTCGGCTGTGGAATGTCGACATATTTAAAAAATTATAAAGTTAATCAATTATTAAGATAGATTATTATATTTTTTATTATTAATAAATATTACTACATTTGATGCACGTTTTTTTCGATTTTATACTTTTTTTAAGATCAAATTAGATTGGATAACTTCTTTAGTATTATGAAACAATTTTCTTGATGTACTTAAATTAAACATGAAGTCACTTACCCGAAAAGGGTTCCTTACATATTATCAATGTCATATCTTACACCTGAAACCTTAACAATTCTTAAGCTGAAGTTCTGAATTTTCACCATTACTCTCATCTCTTTATATTTTTAGTATTAATTTAAAATGGAATCTTAAATTCCCAATCATCACTGCTCTAAACTGTAGTAGTTCTCTTCTTCTACAGTAATTTGGCTGCTCTCTCCATCTCGTCTTCATCCAGCGGCTCAGTATAAGATCCTAAATCTCTCTTTATTCTCCAAGCATCACTCGGTATACCAATATTCAGCATAATTTTCACCTTCAAAAAAAAGAGACCATCATCTCTCAATGACAGTCACCTGAATTTAATATTATGCATTATTCCAGCCTTATAGTTGTTCCCAACAGATGCCCAAGGCAGCTTCCTTTTTAACACTATTCACAGCAGTCAGAGCAACTTTGTTGTTGTGAACAGAATTTCTCTCAGTCTTAGAACAGTCTCAACCTTATTTTTATTTTTTATCATAATTATTACCTCATTATTTTAGTTTTGTTTTGTCTTTCAACTAAAACAAGAGTTACTCAGATATTAGGTAAAGATCAAAGAGAATTAAGAACAAAACCAGTAAAATATCTCTATTGAATAAACTCTGCCAGCCCAAATCACCAAGTATTATGATAACAACTGTCTTATAACCTATCTTATTCACATATTTTTCGTTATTTTGAACTAATCCACTTTCTTATCTACTCTTCACTTCCTTAAATTTGGGTATAAAAAAAGCTGCGAGGAGAGCCTCAATTAAGAGATTATCCAGACAGCTCAGTATTTTTAAATATTCAGTTATGCTCTAGGTGATGGGTTGACGAACATCAATTTGAAATTCATAATTAAGACGTGATCCCTCTAGAATATTTTGTAATTTTTGAGATTACTAATAGGGAAATTGACTTATTCAATATTCTAGATATCTTCAAAAACAAGATGTAAATTACTATATCTATTTAAGGAATTATTTCCCTGCTTAATAAAATCCCAGGTTTCTTTATATTCACCTTCAACAGCAAAATTTCCAGTTCTAATAAAATCTAAAAATTCAAATTCTCTTTCATAATAACTTTCACTAAATTCTTCAGCTTTTTCTGCTTTTAGTTCATCATCAACATTTGCATCGTCATGTAGTACATGCTCTAAATTACAGGACAAATAATAAGCATTATATGTAATATCATTAATTTTAGAATGCCTACTTAGTCTATCCATAATCCTGCTTTTTTTGTCATTTCTTCTCTTTGTGTTTTCAGGATGACTGGTGCATAACTTATCGCTATAATAATAATTTTTATCCTTATCATGCTTTTCTATCAATTCTTCACTAATATAAGCTCCGTCAGTATCCAGTAAATGAATTATCTCTATGATATCACTTTTCTTGTAATGTTCTCTATTCATGAAGTTCTTTATTTCTTCATTTATTTTTCTGATGACATTGCTAGAATTAACTCCACACTCGGTAGTTATATCCCCATGAGCAATTTGAAATTCAACATTTTTATACTCAAATAACTCAGAAAAAATAAGACCAAGAGAAATTTCTTCTGTTATCCCTTCTACTAAGAATAGAATTAATTTTCTAGTCATCAATATCAACTCTACCAGCTGCTCTAAAAGCCCTGGCTATTTTATATTCATTTGTTCTCTCATAAACCTCTTCATCCTGTCCACCTAACTTTATTCCTCTATAATAAAACCTTCTTAGATTATTGGTTTCCTTAACATTGCTAAATCTAATGTATCGATTTTGAGGATTAGTGGTCGTAAAAATCAATGACTCTTTATTAAGTTTCTCCAGAGGTCTTAGGTTATGAGAAGTAAAGACCAGCTGTCCCTTTGCTCTATTTTGAATGATTTCCAGGATTTCACCTAAAAGATATTCAAATATACCAGCATCAAGTTCATCAACTGCCAGACAAATTCCTGGCTTATTATACATAGCAATTATCGCACTCAAGATAGAAATAATCTTTTTAATACCATCTGATTCATACCTGAGAGGAATCTTAATTTCTCCTCTCTCTGCCAACAACTCTATTTTAATAACTGGATCACCATTCTCATCAAGTTCTTCTCCATATTCTTTAATCTTAATGGTTAAGTCTGGAATTATCTCTTTTAAGACGATATTTAAGTTCTCGATAACATTTTTGACAGTAGACAGCACACGCTCAGGAACTTTTGTTGGCTCAGAAAGTGCTATCGCCAGGTCTCCACCTTTTATTCTCTCTGAATCACTAACCTGAAAACAGAAGGGTATAATTAGATTGACATTGATCATCCCAGAGCGAGAATTTCTAATCACAAATAGATTCATACGAGCATAATGTTTAATCTCCATTATAATATCAACAAATTCTTTAAAAGCTTCATTACCTTTGTAAATATGGTCCATCTCATTAGAAAAAATAAATGATGTTTGTTCTTTTTTTGCAAGCTCCTTAGCAACTTTAATATCTACCTTAGCATTCTTATTGTTTTTAGTGAGCAAATTATAATTCTTCTGAGGACTTAATAACTGCTCCTTATCTTCCAGATTGTGAGTTATTATTCCCCGCTTATATGTCCAGCCATCTTTTTCAAGTTTCTTATATGATAAATCTTCCTTAATAATAACTGGTACAGTATTCTCTCTTCTTTCAATTACCATTTCATAAAATAGTTGATAATTGTTCTCTTCCAAACTCATAGAAAAAACAGCATTAATAGCAGCTTTTTTCTCACCCTGATATATATAATCTTTAATATCTCCAGGCAAAGATTCTCCAAGCAAGACCATTTTCAGTATCCACAAAGCTTCAATAAAAGCAGTTTTACCAGAACCATTCTGACCGTATATTCCTAGTACATCTGATGTTTTAGAAAAAAAGTCTTCACTTTTATAACTGTTAAAATCAATCTGACCCTGCCTAACATTCTTAAAATTATTCAGTTGTACCTGCTGCAGACGCAGCATTATCTCCTTCATATAATCACCACCATTGATTAAATTATACAACTATTAGTAATAAAAAGCAACTTTTTTAGCAAAATCGATATAAAAAATATCATATTTAATAAAAAATTAGATTATATGCAAAAAAATAATCTTATTAAGTAGTTTTTAACACAAGTTCAAAATAATTCAAAAAGCTTATGTTATATTACTAAACTACTTACAAATTATCTATTGGAATTATCCCACCTACAAATATGTGCAGAGGTTTTTAACACTTATAAACTGTTCTGAACTGATAGGTTCCCCCAAAAATAAGCTCCATTAGTTAATAAAAAAAGCCCCCTCTTTGCAGAAGGGACTTGATTACTGTCATAATAATGGCGGAGAGACGGGGACTCGAACCCCGACACCTTTCGGCTTCACCGGATTTCAAGTCCGGCTCCTTAGCCAATTCGGACATCTCTCCATTTTTGGCACAGTTTAAATTTTACTATATAATGAGGTCATTGTCAAGACAATAACAGCAATCAGTTAATTTTTTTTATTTAATTACGTCAATTCCCATATATGGTCTAAGTACATCAGGTACTGTAACACTTCCATCTTCATTTTGATAATTTTCTAAAATAGCTGCAACAGTTCTACCAATTGCTAATCCAGATCCATTCAATGTATGGACATAATTTGTACTTGCATCAGGTTCTGGTCTATATCTAATACCTGCTCTTCTTGCCTGGAAATCCTCAAAGTTACTACAGCTGGATATTTCACGGTAAGTATCATAAGCCGGCATCCATACTTCAAGGTCATAAGTTTTTGCAGAAGAAAAAGTAAGATCTCCTGTACATAAGGCAACAACTCTATATGGTAATTCTAGTTTTTGTAATACTTCTTCAGCATCACTTGTTATTCTCTCTAATTCATCATAGGATGTTTCTGGATCAACAAACTTCACCATCTCAACTTTATTAAATTGATGCTGACGGATAATTCCCCTTGTGTCTCTTCCATGGGCACCAGCTTCTGCTCTAAAACATGCACTGTAAGCTGTATGGTAGATCGGTAGTTCTTCTTTTTGTAAGATTTCATCCCTATACATATTAGTAACCGGAACTTCTGCTGTAGGGATCAAATAGTAAGGCAGTCCCTTTAGTTTAAACATATCTTTTTCAAACTTAGGTAATTGACCTGTACCTGTCATACTTTCTGCATTTGCAATAAATGGTGGGAATACTTCACTATAGTCGTGTTCTTGAGTGTGTAGATCAAGCATAAAGTTAATTAAACTTCTTTCTAATCTGGCCCCAGCTTTTTTCATAAATGTAAATCTGGCACCTGTAACTTTTCCACCACGTTCAAAATCTAGTATATCAAGATCTTCTCCAAGTTCCCAATGTGCCTTATATTCAAAATCAAATTCTCTTGGTTCTCCCCATTTTCTTACTTCTCTGTTATCTTCCTCATCTACACCAACCGGTACTGATTCATTTGGAATATTAGGGATTCTTAATAATATATCATCTAATTCAGTTTCAACTTTATCAAGCTCTTCATCATATTCTTTTATCTTATCAGACACTTCTCTCATTTCTTCAATAATATGACTAGCATCTTTACCTTCACGTTTAAGTTCACCTATTTTATCTGAGTTAATATTTCTTTTATGTCTTAGTTGTTCGTTTTCATATAAAATATCTCTTCTTTTTTCCTCTAACTCTTGAAACCTATCTAACGGACTTTCCATCTGTCTGTTTTTTAATGCCTCTTCAACCTTTTCAATATTCTCGCGGATAAATTTACGATCTAACATGATAGCCCTCCTTATAGTTTTTTGAATCAAAATTTATATATAAAATAAAAAAACCCTCATTCCCTACAACTAGGGACGAGAGTATATAACCCGTGGTGCCACCCTTTTTAACCAATATGGTCCACTTAATAAGTTAACGGTCTTTGCCGGGTAGAGTTACTTAAGATTTCCCTCTACCTATCATGGGTGGATTCAACTATACTTCTTGTTAATTTCCAGCAACCATTAACTCTCTATAAAGAAATATAATCTACTATTCCCAGTCAACTATTTATCAGTATTATATTTTTTATAATTATATTATATATTTATATTAATTGCAATATTTTTTCAACTAAATTCACTTATTACATTTCATCTAATATTATTTGAGCACTTTTATAAGCCATTTCACCAGTTAATCTAACACATTGGTCCATATGTTTTTTTGATCCTTTTTTCATGCCAGAAGTTAATACTCGACAACAGGTACTTTTATTATTTTTAACAAACTCATCATAAAGTTTTGCTGATAGCTCCATCGACTTTTCTACTTGTTTGCTCCCTTTTTCTCTCCTACCATAAAAATATCCTATCATCATTGTGGCACCAGTTAAAGCTCCACATGTACATCCTTTTCCACCAATTCCAACAGGAAAAGCAGATGCCATTCCTACTGCTGAATCATCCAATTTTAAATCAAATTCTTCAATAAAAGCTTTTACAATTGCCTCTGAACAATAATAGTCACCATCTCTATAATAATTTTCTGCTACTTCTCTAATATTATCAATATTTTTCTTTTTTTTATCTTCAATTCTAACCACAGGTTCATTATTATTTAAAAAACCTTTAAATTTTTCTATTAATTTACCCACTATAACACCTGCCCTATATTGATACTTGTGAAGTTTAAACTCTATCTCATATAATTTGTGATACACACCATATTTTGAATTTAATCATTACTATTTTTAAATTTGTATTTATAAATTTTTTTTGTTAAAAATAATCCAAGGGGTATTAATATTATAAGTTGAATTACCGGTAATAAAGCTAAAGAAGTACCCGGGAAAAGAGGCATTATTTCTTTATAACCCCATCTGTCAATATGTAAAGCATGTGCTTCAAAATAAAAAGCAATTAATATTGAATAGAGAATAATTATTACATAATCTTTACGTTCCCATGTATCTAATAACCAATTTATATTTTTATTTACATATGCAAGCACTATAAATAACCCTAGACCAATAAAAACATCACCAATTGTTGCTGATATCATTAAAAGTTGATGTTCTATAAAACCTAATCCCTCCATCGTATAAAACACACCACAAACTGCATACTCCCATGCCCCTTGTAATATAAGCTCTACAACTATAAAAATTGATAATAATTTAAATGATTTTCTCAAAATATCCCCCCATTGTTGTCAGAAATAAGCTTTAGACAAAATTAGACTCGTATCCACTTTATTTATAGACTACAATTAATAGGATTATCTAGTTAATGCATCTCAAATATATCATTGAAAATATCCTTTATAAAATCAATCTTTAGATAAGAATCCATTTTTTTAAAAGTATCTTCATTTTTTAATAGTCTATCTTCTTTTTGATATTTAATCCAGGCCATAGCAGACCAAGATAATCCTCTCATAACAGAATATTTATCAAATGTGTTTAATGCTTTTTTTATATCTTCAAAATGATTTAAAAGTTTTCTTTTTTTACAATATGTATTGATAAAATCACTTCTATCTTTTTCATTCATCCTATAATCTGTCTTCCAGAGAGTTGTTGTTGGTACTGAAAAATGACTTAAATCCTGTAAGGGAGTTGTTATTAGAGGTTTTTCCCAATCTATTAAATAATAGTTGTTATTTTTATCATCAATAATAAAATTACCCGAATTAACTTCAGTATTTACAATAGATTTAGGTAAGATTTGCATTATATAGTCTTCTTTTTTCTTAAATCCTTTAATATTAGCAGCATTTTTTCTAATACATCTTTAACTTCTGGATCTCCAAGATCTGAATTAAGATAAACAGGTAATAAATTTGAACATTCTTTATAAATCCCAGTCAATGGTCTGTTCTCTTTTATTAAATCAAAATCATTTTTGATCTCAACTTGATGAACCCTTGCTAATACTTCTGCAGCTTTTTTTAGATCTTTTTTATATAACATGCTTCTACCGGGAAGGTATTCCATAATAAGCATACCTAAAGGCAGCTCTTTACGGCTGTCATCTAAATAAAATACTTTCGGAGTAACACCTGATTTTTCAAGGTATTTTAATGCTTTATATTCATACTCTATTTGCTTAGATAAATTCATTTGACTTCCTGTATTAATACGCATAACATATTTTTGATTACTATCTTCAATAATATAGTTAATATTATATTCTCCTTGAGCTAAAAAAGAAACTTTTATACTGTTATTCAAATTTAATTTATCTTTAAATTCTTTATCTTTTACATATTCTTTTACAAGTTTATCTAATTGATCCAAAGTTAAAGAACTTTGCCCCATTATAAACTCCCTCTCTTTGTGATTTTTCTTCTTTAAACATCTCAATAAGTATATCAGCTGTATTTTGAGGATAAAATTCTAAATCATTATATTTAATTAATTTTTTATATAACTGTTCTAATTCATAATAATAATCTATATCCAAGCATTTAGAGACTTTTTTATATGTTAATCTATTTTCAACAATTACATTTATTGTCTCTTCTAATACATCTTTGGTACCCCAATCAATATCTTTGAAGATTTTTTCATTAGGATTCTTACAACCCACCAAGTAATATCCGCCATCATCTGAGGGTCCGATAACAATATCACTTCCATCTAACTCATTTATTGTATCCTCTAATATTTTTGGTTGTAAAGTTGGTAAATCACTGCCAATAAGTATTTGTTTATCATTAAACTTACTAACAGTTTTAAGACTGTTATACATCCTATCACCTATATTTAATCCTTTTTGAGGATAATAATTAAACTTATTAGAAATTATCCCTTCAAAAACTTTTTTTTCTCCACTGGGAGTGTAAAATAAATAGAGATTTATATCTTTTAATTTTTTTTGAACATAAACCAACATATTATTCATATCTTTTAAAAATGTTTTATGTAATTCAGCAGACTGTTTTGAAGACAAATGGCTCTGTAGCCTGGTTTTAGTCTTACCAGGAATAGGAACTCTACTAAATAATATTATACCTGTTGACATTTGTAACCCACCCGCTTTAATTTAAAATAATCTTATCAGTTATAGTACATTTCATATATCTTTTCGGCTTTAACACCAAAAGTATATAAAATTTTAATCCACTGCATCAACAAAAATGTTTTCCATTTCCCATTTTTTTCAAACTTTCTCACTGAACTTACTATTTCATCATCTAAAAAAACTAATTCCCCTTTATGTTTTGATAATTTTTTAGAAAAATCCCAGTCTTCCATTATAGGTTTATTAGGAAAACCCTTTATCTCATTGAATACATCTTTTCTCACAAATATACCCTGGTCACCAAAAATTAATTTTAAATACCTAGCTCTTAAATTTGAACTCCAAGTAATATATTTATAAAACAAACCCCGGCCATCTAACTTTAAACGAAAACATCCTCCAATCACATCTTTGTTTTTCAACACATCATTAATTGATAAAAGTGCATCTTTTTTTAATGTACAATCACTATGAAGAAAAAATAAAATATCTCCATTGGCATATTCCACACCTTTATTTAATTGTTGCCCTCTTCCTTTTTTACTAATAATAACTTTGTCTGCTTTTCTTTGAGCTATATTAACAGTATCATCACTACTGCCGCCATCAACAACAATAACTTCCTTATTACCAACTAGTCTATTAACCTGTTGTAGAATACCTTCAATATTATTTTCTTCATTTAATACTGGTATTATTATTGATATTAATTCAGTCAAATTTATCACTCCATATACCAGACATGTTCTAATTTGATACTAAGAAGAACTTCATCTCCTATTAGATAATCGGAAGGCGGTAATGTTGTTACTTTTAATGTTTGTTTACCATCATCAATTTTATAAAGAATTCTCTCTCCTACAAAACTTCGATGAACAATTTTAGCCTTAAATGAAAAGTGCTCACGATCATTAGGTCCATTTATATCTATAAATTCAGGTCTAATCATCATTTTGAGTTTTTTACCATCATATATGTCTATATCTTTATCAATATTAGTTTTTTTCATTTTGATTTTACCTTCAGGGAAAACGAAAAATTCACCATCAACTTCACCATCAATATAGTTAGTCGAGCCAAAAAAGTTAGAAACAAAACAACTTTTAGGAAATTTATATAAATCTTCCGCAGTACCGACCTGCTCAACTTTTCCCTTATTCATAACAGCAATCCGATCAGCAACTAGCATAGCTTCATCACGATCATGTGTTACAAAAACTGTTGTCATCTTTTCTCGTTTATGTATATCTCTAATAAACTCTTGCATTTCACCTCTAAGGTTTGCATCAAGATTTGTTAAAGGTTCGTCTAATAATATTACTTTTGGTTTTACTGCAAGTGCCCTTGCTAATGCCACACGCTGTCTTTGACCACCTGAAAGTTCATTTGGATAATGGTTTCTATGTTCAAATAATCCCATAAATTTTAATAACTCCTCTGTCCTTTTCTTTCTAATAGATACAGGAGTTTTTTGCATCTTCATTCCAAACATAATATTTTTTTCTACATTTAAGTGAGGAAATAGTAAATAATCTTGAAATACTAATACAGCCCCTCTTTTTTCAGCAGGTATATTCAATACAGAATCACCATTAAACTTTATGTCACCAATCTCAGGTGCAAGCAGCCCGGAAATAAGCTTTAAAATAGTAGTTTTACCACATCCCGACGGACCTAGTAAAGCAAGTATTTCTCCGGATTTTATTTCTAAATCAAAGGAATCTATTACTAAATCTTTATCAAATTTTTTTTCTATATTTTCCATTTCAATATAAACCATAAATTACACCTCATCTATAGATAAAAATGATCCTGTGGTCTTTCTCCTCCTTTGAAAACTCTTTCCATCAGCATAGTAAACAATAAAGCTGATACTATAAATACCCAACTGTATACAGAAGCTAACATTCTATCTCCACTTTCTACTAATGGGAACAATACCATGGGAAAAGTGACTACTCGCCCTCCCCCAATTAAGAATGTTAGAAAATACTGGCTAAATGAAACTATAAATACCATTACCCCAGCTGAAAATATACCAGGATAAATCAAAGGTAAAGTTACATGTATAAATCGCTGCCATGTATTGGCTCCTAAAACCTGAGCCTGTGCTTCTAGTTTATTTCCCACTGCTTCAAAAACATGTGTTAATATCCTTATAGAATATGGAATTGTTGGTATTAGGTGAACAAGCATTACACCTAAAACAGTATCTGTTAAATTACTTTTCATAAAAGTTATATGAATACCCATAGTTACTGCAAGAGGAGGTATTATTATTGGAGCTAATACAATTATTTTCATATACTTTTTCCCGGGAAAATCATAAATACCAAGTGCTTTACCTGCAGGCACACTTACTGCTATTGCTATTATTGTTACTCCAATACCGGTTATAAAACTCATTTTTAAAGCCTCTAAAGCATTACTGCTCGCTGAAAACAAATATTCCCATCCTTGTAAAGTAAAAGCCTGTGGTATAAGAGAAGGCCATGCCCACCCCTTAGTAAAAGACCAGATAAATAATACCAGTAGAGGTACTACCAAGAATAAAACTATTGAATACACTAATGAATATATGATGTATTTAAATTTGTTTTTCATAATATTTTCACCGGTTCCTCTATTAATCGTATTTAAAGACATAATTCAACAATTTTACATACATTATTATTAATATAAAGCAAATTATACTTAAAGTTACAGCAATAACCATTGCATATGGTCTTTCTAAAAGATTCGAACTAATATATTTTTGATATGCTAATACTGGGAGTGTACGCGGATAAGTCGGTCCAAGCAAATATGGTATTTCAAAAGCACCAAACGAAAATGCAAAAATAATAATAAAAGACGATGCAATACTTGGTAAAGCTAATGGAAAATACACATTCCAAAAAATTTGCCATGGATTAGCTCCAAGATTTTCTGCGACTTCAGTATAGGAATTGTTTATATGTTTTAATATAGTAAAAGACACAAGAGCGATAAAGGGGGTGAATTTCCATAAGTATACTAAAATAATACCTATCCCTCCATCATCAAATATAAGATGTGGAAACTGTTGAATTTCTTCAATAAGACCGATATGGAATAGTATCCGTGATAAAATTCCACTTTGTGTAAAAAATAAAAATACCAATAAAGATGCTATAATATGTGGAACAACAATTGGAAGTTTATATAAAAGACGAATTATTTTATGTTTTTTGGGTAATTTCACTAATTGATATGCTAAAAAAACTCCAATAACTACAGCAATTAAAGATGACACAAAAGATATATATAAACTAAATCCTAATGCATCTATAAATTCAGAGCTAAACCATATTTCATAATAGTATTTCAAAGTTAAATCTTTAAGGCCTACCATGGGAAAATAGCCTAAACTTTGAGCTATACCTGTAATGATTCCTCTTAAAAACAAACCAATTAAGATCATTAAGGCAGGAATTAATAAAATATATGGATGCCAAAAAGATTTACTTTTAAAATTCACTTCTTTCCCTCCATTTTAACTATGTTTACCAACTATCTTTTGCCACTCTTCTTCAATTATTGGAACCAAATCCGCTGGGATTTCAGGAACACTATTATCATCAAGTACTTTTTGTGACAAAGAAGCTTCTCCAAGATCTATTTCTTTTAACTCTTCTTTTTCTTCTATACTTAATTTGTCATAATCAAAAACAGGTAATGCTCCCCAGTTTTCTGGATTAAATTTAGAAAGTTGAGCTTCAAAACTTTCTAAAAAGTTAATAGTAACAAGTGCACCTTCTTTATTTGCTGCATTGAAAGGTATTGCTAAAAAATTAGTGTTACTTATTGTTCCTTCTTTTATTATAAAAGGTCTTGCACTCTCTGGAAAATTACCCTTTTTAATTTCTGAACTAGCTTTATTTGGTTCATACCCCATTGTCATTAAAACCTCACCATCAGCAAACATGTTATCTAACTGAGCTATTGTAGATGGATAAGTTTCTCCTTCTCTCCATAAATAGGGCTTAATTTCTACTAAAAATTCTAAAGCTGGCTTAATTTCTTCTCTGACTTCACTTTTATCCATATTTACAAACTTCTGATAGCCACCACATTCATTATAGATTATATGTCTTAAAAAAGCACTCCCTGTAAAATCCGGTGGAGCTGGATAAGTAAACTGTCCCGGATTTTCTTTAATCCAGTTTATAAAATCATTATATGTTTCAGGTGGGTTCTTTATTTTATTGTTGTTATATATAAATATAAATTGAGCTCTACTATAGGGTGCTTCATAACCTTTAGTCGGATAACCAAAATCTATAGTGTTTTTTTCATCATTTTTATCAATATAATTATTATAATTAGGTAACTTTTCTACAAAAGGGCCAAATAATAATTCATGTTCCATAGCAATTTTAAAGTTTTCACCGTTGATCCAGAGCAGATCAATACTACTGGATTCTTTTCCAACTTGTTTTTCAACTAGTAATTTATTTAGATAATCATCAGGACCCATAGGTACTCTATTTAAATTTATATTATATCTTTCTTTAAGTTTTGTTGAAACATAATTATCTACCCATTCATTAATTGTTCTACTTCCACCCCACATATAAAAATTAACTTGTGTACCTGAGGCTTTATTTGTTATCTCTTCCCAACTACTATCTAATATATTAATAGAACTTTCAGCTTGTGTTTTCATTGAAATGTTAATTACAAAAAACATTACAATTAATAAAATTATAGTTACAAACTTTTTTAAAAACATTATTTGCTCCTCTCAAATAAATATAATCTTTATTGAAGTTTAAAAAATCAGGATAAGAGAATAGTCTTACCCTGATTTGTAATTTCTTAGATATATCATCAATAGATTATCATTTTTATTAATAAGATACAATATATGATATCCTAAATGTTATTAAATTTTATTCTTCAACATCTTCTAAAATATCTCCGCCACGTCTTTTTTTAAGCCATTTAGGTATTAATGAAATAAGAAATAGAACAACACCGGCCACAGCTAAATAAGCAATTATTTTAACAGGACTTCCACCAGTTGTAATTGCTCCACCGGCAAAGGAAAATGCAAAAACACCGGGCAACATAAATACAAATGTTGTTAATGTATAAATAACTATATTTATTCCAGTTAAAGCATATACATAATTTTGTACATTATAAGGAAAAACCGGAACTAATCTTGTCAACATAACAAATCTCCAACCTTCCTTTTTTACTCCTTCATCTATTTTATTTAATTTAGGATTACTTTTAAGCATATTTTTAACCATATCTCTTGCCACATATTTACCTGCTACAAATGCAGCTAAAGCACCTAATGTTGCTCCTATAGCTGTATAAAGTGTTCCAAACCAAGGACCAAAAAGAATTCCTCCAACTATACCTAAAGCAGAACCTGGTAAGAAAAACACTGCTGAACAAATCCAAAGTAAAACAAATACAAATGGCCCCCAAAATCCCAAACCTTCCATTGCCTGTTTTAATAATTGTGGCTGGCTAAAATATTTCATATATCCTAATTGCCTAACCAAAATAAATACGACTGCAATAACAGCAACAAATATTATAATTTTAATTATGTTGCTTCTTCTTTGGTTTTTTTCACTCATAAATTTATCTCTCCTCATGATATTTTTATTTAAAATTTAATTTTTGGACTAACCAATTAAGAATTTATCTTCTCAACTTTCTTTTTTGTTTGCCAGCGTTTATACCATTGAACAATTGGATTATCAGCATCATTTGCACCGTTTTTCCATTGGTCACTGAAAATTAATTCAAGCAAGTGAAAAGCTGGTTTTTCTGCAATTGTCATTGATTCTCGGCAAGCACCACAGTATGTTACAACATCTTTATCAGTTTCATTAGCCCTTCTTTTCATAATATCTGTTGATAGATCTTTATTTGCAAGAAGTACCATTCCACCAAAACCACAACAACGAGTATCTTCTCTATTATGTTCAAACTCTTGTATATTTAAACCTAAATCTTTAACAAGATTTCTTACACTTTCATGTAGTTCAGTAAAATGTCTGCCTGTACATGAATCATGAATAGAAATAGTTTTCCCATTAGCAATATCTTTTCTGTCTTCAGGTAATCCAATTTCATCAATAACTTCATATACTGTAGTAACCTTTATATCGTCTGGTTTGTGGCTAATTATGTTATGAGTACAATCAGGACAAGCAGTAATTATCTCTTCTGCACCAAGTTCTCTCACATCATTAATAAGATCATTAAATCTTTCTTCAAATTTATCTTCTTGACCAACCATATTTGTAGGAGCTCCACAACATTTTAGTATAAACCCTGTACCCGGTAAATTTTCTTGTAGATACTTATAGGTCTCAGCTACAACATCTGGTGCATAAGAAGATAAGCTACAACCTGGGAAAAATACCCTTTTAGTATCTTTAGTGTTCTTATCTTTTAATCTTGATGTGAAAATATTTGAAAATCCTAACGGTTGGTGAAACTTAGTTACAGGATTATGACCTTTTAGAGGTCCTTTACCTTGTTGTACTAATTCTCTTCTAATATCTAAAAAGATATTATTTAACTCAAAATCATTTGGACAATATACTGTACATGTTTCACATAAGTTACAAAAGTATGAAATTGATAAATCATCTGTTGGATCTTCTAATAATCTTTCCATTAAATCTTTTGGATGTTCACAGTATTGATCTAAGAATTCACACTCCCCAACACAGTCCTTACATTCACATTCTAAACATCTATCTGCCTCATCTTTTGCTCTTTCTTCTGTAAATGGAAGTTCTACTTCCTTAAAGTTATTTATTCTTTCTTCAACAGGTATCATTCTCACTGATACTCTCTTTTTTTCTGGCTCTTCAGGTAGTTCTTTATCCAACCAGGTTTCATAACTACCTTCAAACTCTCTATTTACTACTAAATTTTCGTCTTTAAGATAACGATCAATCGATACAGCAGCCTTTCTTCCGTGAGACATAGCTTCAATAGCTAATAATGGTCTGCCAATTCCATCTCCACCTGCAAAAACATGTTCTACGTCTGTTTGTAAAGTTAAATCATCAGTAATAACATTATTTCTTCTATCAAGATTAACTTTATCTTCAAGAAAGTCTGATTTTGTACCCTGCCCTACAGCAAAAATAACGTTATCTGTTTCAATCTCCATTCGTTCGCTTTCATCATAACTGGGACTAAAGTTACCTTCTTCGTCAAAAACAGATGTACATTTTTTCAAAGTAATACTTTCTACCTTGTTATCTCCATTTATCTTATCTGGCCCCCAACCGGGATGCATTATTATACCTTCTTCACGAGCATCTTCAATTTCCCATGGATGGGCAGGCATAATATCTTCACTTTCCAAACATGTAATATGTATTTCTTCTGCTCCAAGTCTCCAAACAGTACGAGCGACATCCATCGCAACATTACCGCCACCAATTATTGTCACTTTTTTATCAATATTAACTTTTTCAAAATCTTCTAAACCAGCGTTACGTAATATATCTACTGCATTTTGTACTCCTTTTAGATCAGAGCCCTCAATAGGCAGCATTATACCGTTGTGAGATCCAATTGCTATAAATACTGCATCATAGTCAGTTTTTATATCATCAAAAGAAATATCTTTACCTATTTCTGTATTTAACTTTATCTTTACACCCAATTTTTCTAAAATAATATATTCTTCATCGATAACTTCATGTGGTAATCTATAAGCTGGTATTCCAACTCTAAGCATTCCTCCTACCACAGGTAATTTTTCAAAAATAGTTACTTGATGTCCTTCTTTTTGTAAGTCATACGCTGCTGTTGCTCCAGCAGGTCCGGATCCAATAATTGCAATTTCTTTTCCAGTGTCTTCTTTTGTAGAAATATCCCAATCCTTAATATCATCAAATTCTGCTGCAAAACGTTTCAGATTCTTAACAGACAATGCTTCTTCAATATCCTGTCTGTTACATTCTTCTTCACACGGATGTGCACAGACTCTTCCTAAAATACCTGGAAATGGGGTCGTCTCTCTGATTAAACTTAAAGCTTCCTTATATTTACCCTCTTTAATTAAGTTTACATACCCTTTTGCATCAATATGTAGTGGACATGTAGCTACACAAGGAGCAGGAGCATCACCCATACAGTCTTCAATTACTTCTTCCATTCTTTCTTGCAATTCGTTAGATAACATTAATTACACCCCTTTATCGAATGATCTATTTTTCACAAATTATACTATACTTATATTATAACTTATTCACAACACCTTGTCTTTATTTTCACAATATAATAATGTCACCTGTTTTTGTTGTTGAACAACAAGAACTCTTCAATAGAGCTAATTATATTTAGGCAAAAAAAAATTCTTTGTGCTTTTACACAAAGAATTTCCTTATAACTAAATTTCCTATGTATATACCAAAAACTACAAACGGTAAGAACAACCAACCATTAATCCCTAATGAAGAAATAGCACTATATAATCCTCCGATATTACAACCAGAAGCTATTCTTGCTCCATAGCCCATTAAATAGCCCCCAATAATAGCAATAAATAACTGTTTATAGTTTTTTAGTTTTTTTACTTTGAATTTACCAGCCATTAATATAGCAATAAAAGCTCCTATAACTATACCAATATTAGACCAAGTAACCATATCTTGTAATGGATTTATATAATCATAATAATTCCAGGCGGACCAATTACTGATATCAAAACCCAAAAGCTTTAAAAACCAGGCTCCAGTCCTCACTAAACCCTTTGTAATTCCCCAGGGTTTTTTTGTTATCCAAATATATATTATATTTGAAATCGCAATAAGTATTCCACCAACCCAATAAGGCCAAGGTTTTATAAATATATAATGTAAAGTATTATCTAATTTATCTTTTTCCTTTTTTGATTTCAATTTCCCATTCACCAAAATTCACCTCTCGAATTTTGACATCATAACCTTTTTTGCGTGCCCATTCAGGAACATTTGTCATCGCACAGCTATGATCAACTTCAATTAACAGTATATCATCGTCAGATAGTCCTTTTATTTTTTTTTCAACTTTTAATAATGGTAAGGGACAAGGTTCTCCTATACAGTCTAATTTTTTCATTTAACAAATCGCAAGTAATCTACTTTTAAAAAAAGCAAAAAACTGCGATAATTCACCTTCCTTTCATAACAAACAAAGTTATTTTATATTAATTCAGTCTATTATATTACTTAGTTAATGGAAATTTTTTCTTTTCATGATAGTACAGTGCAATATAAAGTATTATTAAAAATAACAACTGAATTATTAAACCTGTTTTCCAACCCAATATTGTTGGTAAATGAACACTTTTATCAACCTGAAAAAAACTGTACCAAAAATCACTATGTTGTGCCCCATGAACAGAACCAATAATGAAACTTAAAATAACAACCCACTGCATATGAAATCCTTCACCTGCCCTTACAAGTGTACCGGAAGCACAGCCTCCACTTATAGCAGCTCCTACTCCAAATACAAAAGCTCCAATAGGTATATGCCATCCTAATGGTGTGAATTTACCGCTGATTTCCAACCCAGAACCAAGTTGGTAATACTGCAAAATATAGAAACCAACTGTAGTTATAATTAATGAAATCACAATTGCTCTAGCTAATTCAGTCATCCCAAACAAAATAGGATCACGAAAGGCAGCTGTAAAACAAATCCTAGATCTTTGCATCACATACCCAATTGAAAGTCCAAACATCAACGAATATGATAGATTTGGTGATAAATCATATAAATAATACCCTATAAAAATAATTAATATTATTAATAATATGGAGACCTTTAACTGTTTATAAAATCTATTCTTAAAAGATAAATTATTATGCATTAATTAATCACTCTTTCTAATAGCTTAAATTAATTTATATAGCAAATATCAATATATTTGAAATGATCAAATAAACTCAAATGGAATATATTTTTTTATTTAAATTTATTGGCTATATGTTTATATATCTTGTATGAAATGGCTAAGTTTAATTTGTTTTCAAACTTATGTAAATCAATTCCCAGAATTTCTTGTATTCTTTTTATCCTGTAACTCATCGTGTTTGGATGAATATGAAGTTCTTTAGCTGATTCCTGTAATCCACTGTTATTTTTTAAATAAATTCCAAGTGTTTCCACCCATTTTGAATTATTTTTCTCGTCATAGTTTAGTAATAATCTAAGATGTTCCTTCGCAAAAGTTATAAGTTCTTCTTTATTTAGCCTCCATAACAACTTCAAAACTCCAAGATCTTCATAAAAAAAGATAGCTTCGTAATCAGATTCTTCTAAAAAATTTAAAGTATATAAGCCTTGTTTGATAACTTTGTGGTATATCCATACAATCTTCTATATAACAACCTACACCAATCATTATTTTTAACTTGGGAAACTTTTCTTCTAACTTTTTACAAACATTCTTTCCATCATTTTTTATTTCTTTATTTTTAGATGGATAATGAATTAAAAGTAATATATCCCCATTATAAGAAAATATTATATATTTCTTAGAAATATTAGTTCTAATTATACGATGTAGACTTGTGATAACTTTTTCCTCAAGCTCATAAGTATATAGGGACCTCACTCCATCTTTATTGTCTTTTTTTACTCTTGAAGAATCAAAGCGGATAATAAAGAGTTGATATGAGACCGTTAAATCCCAACCTGCTAACTCTCCCCTTTTAATTAACTCTTCTTTTTTATTTATTTTTCCTGTTAATATTTTCTCTATTAATTCATTACTACTTTTTCGAGCTATTTTTTGTATCAAATTATTTTGGTGAAGCTTAATTGAAATAGCATTTGAGGCCTGCATTACAGAATAATAAGCATCTTTATCTAATTTAGTTTCTCCTAGAATTATAGATAAAAATCCGAGTGTTTCTTCATCACCCAACTTTACTTGTAAAACCCTTGATTCTTCACCATTATATGTATATATGTATTCTTTGATATCATTAGAACACTCACATTTAAAATCCATCACTTCTTCATTTATTTTTTCTAGTTTTCTTTTATTTAAATATTCAAAAAATTTATGTTCTTTTTTTCTGAGCTTTCTGTCAATATAAAGTAAGTTTTCCTTATATTGATCAAGTATAAATACAGCCTTTCCTATCTCTTCCGTCAATATATTACAGAGTGTACGTAATCCACCATCATCTAGCAAAACATTTTTATATTTATTTTGTAAATATAAATTTTTTTTAAAATCATTCATACTCTTAATACTCCTCTATAATTTATTTTCAAAAATCTATATCATAATTATCTAATAAATTAAATATAGTCCTTTTAAATAATTCTATGTCTTTAATTTTTGTAGGCATATTTATAATTTTTCTTTCATTTTTATCTGCTTTCTCTTGTTCTTCAACTTTTAATTTACCCTTTTTAAAATCATCAATGGTTGATCTTAAATAATAATACCTATCTTCAAAAAGTTCTGGTTTTATTAAATATAAAGCAGCAACAAGATCCCACATATAAAAACCCTTCTTACCTATTAAATCCTCCCCCTTATTATACCATGGTTTAATATACTTTGATATCCCATTAATATTCTTTTCAACAAATTCCATCTCTTTTTTGCCAAAAAAAGCTTGGAGACACAAATTAGCATTTGCTAATACTATAGAACTTTCAGAACTTAATACTGTATAAGCGGCTTTATGATCTGATGAAAAATTTAATTCATCCATAGTCTTACCATTAAACACTAATGGATCTGTAATTCCTCCCATCACAACAATGCTTTTTACCTTTTTAAAAAAATCATTATCTAATTTATAAGCACCAGCAATATTTGTTAAAGGTCCAATAGCTAATATATTAATCTCTTCAGGGTTTTTATTTACTTGATTAACAAGAAATTCAGCTGCTTTTGTATTATAATTATTTTTAGACTTTGCACCACGATATAAAGGGAGGTCAGTCAAACCTATCTGCTCAATTAAGTTTTGAGTAGATTCCATAACTTGATTAATACTTCCGTTCCCAAAAACTCCTGTGATACCTTTTATTTCAACCTTTTTACTTGCTGCCATCAACAATATAACTAAACCATCATCTATTTCCATTCCTGGAATCCCCATAGTATTATCACAATCAATCAATACTTTTTCAGCCAATATAATCACCACTTTTCAAAAGAATATGAAACAATATATGATATGTACTTTTATTCCATTATAATAAAAATATCTTGCAAAATCCAATTTAAAAAGTAATTATCCATAAAAAAAAGAGGGGATATCCCCTCTTTTATATGTTTAATACTCTATATTTAATTTATGTTTTCATTTATTCTATAGGTAAACTCTCGTCATTACTCCACTCAATCCATGAGCCATCATAATTAGCAACATTTTCATAACCAAGAAGTTGAGTCATTACAAAAGTTGCATGTGATGATCTAACTGCTGATTGACAATATGGATAAACTGTGTTATCACTAGATATTCCTTTTTCATCATACATCTCTTTTATTTTTTGAGCAGTCATGAAAGTATCATCACTATTTAATACTTCACTCCACTCTAACCAAACAGAACTAGGAATTCTACCTTTTCTTGCAGCACCTGATAGAAGTTCTTCGCCATCAAATTCTCCTTTAGCTCTACTATCAAGAATGATTGTATCCTCATTTTCAATTGCTTCTTGTACGTCTTCTTTTGTAGCTAATAGGCTAAGATCTGCTTCTTCTGCTTTATATTCACTAGCTTCTACACTTGAACCAAATAGTTTGGTATCATAATTTAGTTCTTTCCATCTGTTGATACTACCATCTAACATTCTAATATCTTCATGTCCATATAGTTTTGCCATCCACCATAACCAGGCAGAATATAAATCACCATGATCATCATAAACGACAACAGTATCATCATTTTCTATACCATACTTTGAGAAAAGTGCTTCAAAATCACTTTTAGTTAATCTCATACCTCCATCAGCTTTCATTTCACCTTTTTCAATATTAACTGCCCCAGGAATATGTCCAGTATGATATTTTACCTTACCTCTATTATCAACAACAACTACATTTTCATCTTCAAGCATAGTATTTAAATCTTCACAGCTTATAAGTGCATCAGGATTAGCATATCCTCTCTCTTCAATTGGTACAACATGTTCAGCGGCTAATAGACTAAAACTAAAACATAAAACAAAGACTAACATAGATAAAACAATAATATTTAGTTTGCGACTTTTCAACATTTTTCCCCTCCGTTTTTAATGTGAATTTAATAACTATCTTGTATACTATTATGATATCTTTTTATTGGTACTTTGTCATTATTATCACAAACTATATTTTTTAAATATTTTTGTTACTGAACAACAAAAATTGTCTGCTGAATTTATATATATTGTGTTATAAGTATTAATAATTATTACTATCGCCTAAAATATTCATCTTCTAAAATAGACATAACTACCATTGTTATATATCTATTATTATAAAAGTATAGATCTCTTAGTTTACCATCTCTTTTAAATCCATTCCTTTTATATAAGCTTTCAACTCTTTTGTTACTATCAAAAAAATCAAGCCATAATTTATGATATCCTAAATCTTCAAAGGTATACTCTTTGATAAGTCTTAAAAACTCGCTTCCATAACCTTTGTTTTTTTCACTAATAACAACTCTTCTAAGCTCAATACTTTTATTGTTGCTCTTTAAACCGGCAACAATTGCATAACCAATACTTTTATTATTTTTATCTTCAATTATTAAATGTAGTGTGTCTATGTTATCTATTATTTCAATATGTTCATTTTTTGTCCATTGAAACACGTTCTTTTTGTTTTCTTTTGCACTTTCTGTATCAATTACAAAATCCAAATCATCTAATTCAGTCTTTCTAATATGTATGGTTTGAGATTTCTTTAGATAATTATCCATATATATTTCCCCCATTAATTTAAAATTTGTTAAATACTTACTATATTACTCAGGTATTTTCCCTTATGATTATGAATGTACCATAAAAAGAATATAATCTATAAAAGGAGTGATTTATAAATGTTTGATCATGGAAGTAGAGACTTTAGAGACTTTTTCAACAAAACCAAAAAAGAGGTTTCAGGAAACAGAGACTTTAGAGATTTCTTTGAAAACGATAAAAAGAAAACTGATAAATAAGTAAATGTTTAAAAGAGGCGGATATTCCGCCTCTTTTCTTATTTTATAAGAACTTTCCATTGGTTTTACTTACAACATTTTTATCATTAACAACAATATTACCATTAAGTATTACATATTTTATTCCCTCACCCGTTAGTTCAGGTTCTTCATAAGTAGCTAAATCTTTAATCTTTTCAAAATCAAGGATTACTAAATCAGCAAAATAGTTTTCTTTAATTAATCCTCTGTCTTTTAGTTTTAACTTTTCAGCAGGAAGTGAAGTCATCTTTCTAATTGTTTTTTCCAAACTTAATAGATTTTTCTCTTTAATGAATTTATCTAATATTTTAAAATATGTTCCAAAAAGTCTAGGATGTGGCTTTCCATCTAGTTTTATACCATCAGTTCCAACCATAATATATTCTTTTTTAAATATCCTGTATAAATCCTCTTCATCTACACTGAAAATTAATACTGTTACTTCTCCTCTTTCTTCAACAATTAATTTATATAATACTTCATATTTGTCTATTGCCCATAGTTTGGAGATTTCTAATAAACTCTTCCCAACTATATCTTTTTTTGCTTTGCTTTTTACAGAGTTAATTACAATATTGCCCCAGCCTGAGGATTTAATTATATTATCCCAGCCATCTATTCCATTTTCAATTTCATCTTTAATTCTTATCTTTATATTATCTTTATTACTTTTTAACTTTTCTATTAAACTACTTGTACCACCATCTAAACTCCATTGTGGCAATAAAGCACTTATAAAAGTGCTCCCGGCTTTATATGGATACTGATCACAGTTAATATTATAACCTTCATCTCTTGCTTTTTCAATTAATGTAAGGACCTCTTTGGATTTTCCCCAATTATCTTTTCCTGATATGTTAAGGTGTGAAACTTCAACAGAAACACCTGTTTTTTTGGCAATCTCTATTACATCTTTTATTGATTTTATTATTTCATCAGATTCATTACGAAGATGGATAGTAAATATCTTATCATGTTTAGCTAATATATTGCAAAGATATGTTAACTCTTCCAGGTTAGCGTATGAACATGGGGGGTATAGCAAACCTGTAGACATACCATAAGCACCGTCTTTTAAGTATTCTTCTAAAATTAACCCCATCTCTTTTTTTTCGTTTTCATCTGCTGTTTTTTCTTTAAATCCCATAACAGATATTCTTAAAGCTCCGTGTGGTATTAAATTTACAATATTAATTCCTAAATTGTTTTCTGTAAATTGTTTTTTAAAGGTTTCATAATTGTTCCAAGAAATTTCAATATCTTCAAGATTAAATAACTTTGATGCAAAATCATAAAGGTCGCTTTTTTTCTCTGGATTTACTGGTATAAATCCTATTCCACAGTTTCCATTAACTACAGTTGTTACTCCTTGTTTAATTTTTGGTGCTACTGTATTGGTTTTTAAGATCTCTACTTCATCGTGACAGTGCATATCTATAAAGCCGGGAACAACATTTTTATTTTCTGCATTAATAATCTTTTTTGCTTCATCATTAATATTTTCATCTATTTTAACTATCTTTTCACCTATTATAGCGATATCTGATTTATAAGAGCTTTCTCCACTACCATCTATAATATTTGCGTTTTTTATAATCAAGTCATACAATTTAAGCCCTTCTTTCTTTTACGTTTAATAGCATAGTTCAATTATTAAAGATAGATAAACTTTTACTGCTTTTTTTAACTGTTCAATCTCTAAACTTTCATCTGCAGCATGGCATTGTTCTGGTAGACCAGGTCCAAATACTACAGAAGGTATATTAAGTTCATTTACAAAAAGGGCTGCATCACTCCAACCCCTAAATGAAGTTACTTCTGTATCTTTTAAACCGGAGTTTTTAACACCTTTTTTTAACGCTTTAATTAATTTATTATCTTCGTTTGTTTTTAAAGGAATATTTTTCAAAGGACATATCCTATCATCCATACTAATGATTTCTGTTTGATATGCTGGATATGCAGCATTTAGACGTGTTATTATCCTTTTTATTTCCTCATATATATCTTCACGCTTTTCTTCCGTTGTATATCTTCTATCCACTTCAATATAACAAACACTTGGTACTATATTAGGATCATTCCCTCCTGAAATAACTCCCACATTTACTGTTGGATTACCCATTATCTCATTTTCTCTCATCTCTAGTTCTTTATTTAATAGTTCAATCTCACTTGCAATCCTACAGGCATGATAAATTGGATTTATTCCCTTTTCTGGTGTACTACCATGAGCAGACTTACCTTTAATTATTATTTTTATCCACTCCATACCCTTGTGAGCATTACAGATTTTTAAATTAGTAGGCTCACCTACCACAGCATAATCTACATCAATATTTTTATCTACTAAATCTACTGATCCAACTGATCTTTGTTCTTGATCAATTACTCCTGTAAAAAACAAGTCTCCTTTTAATTTTATATCTGACCTTTTAATCAAAGCCATTGCAGTAAGCATTGCTGCAATTGAACCTTTCATATCAACTGCTCCTCTACCTGAAATCTTCTTTTTAGTAATAACAGGTTCAAAAGCAGGTATTACCATATTATAAGGAGGTACAGTATCTAAATGTCCATTAAACATTAGACTTTCCTTTTTACCATTTCCACTTATTTTGGCAATTAAGTTTGGACGGTTTTCTTCAATGTATTCTATTTTTACATCTTCTATATTTTCATTAATAAAATAATCTCTAATATACTCAGCAATTTTGCTTTCTTGATATTGACTGTATTTGTGACTTGGAATTTTAATTAGATCTGCTAATAAATTTACTGCCTCATCGTCATTATAGTTATCTAATATTTTTTCTAATAATTCTTCCTTGGACATTTACAGTTCCTCCTTAAAAATCTGGTATTAATATAATCCTAATAATTTTGGTACAAACATTGAAATTTGAGGTACATAAGTAATTAGTAATAATACAGAAACTTCTATTAATATAAAAGGCCAGATTTCTTTAGAAATTTCTTCTAACGTTAACTTTGATATCCCACAGGCAACAAACAGACATGCCCCTAAAGGTGGTGTCATCAAAGCAATATTTAAGTTTACTACCATTATTATACCAAAATGTAGGGGGTGAACTCCAACACTAACTGCTAATGGATGTAAAATAGGTCCTAAAATTATTAAGGCAGCTGTCATATCCATAAACATACCTAATATAATTAAGATCGCATTAATTATTAGTAAAACTATTATCTTGTTTTGACTAACACTTAAAATCATAGATCCAATTAACTCCGGTATCTGTTCATTAGCCAATATCCAACCCAATATTGATGCTGCTGATAATATAATAAATACTGAACCACTATTTCTTACCATTTCATATAATAGTTCTGGAATATCTTTAAGTTTTAAATTTTTGAAGACAAAAAATCCAACAAACAATGCATATAATACTGCAATTGCTGCCGCTTCTGTTGGGGTGAATATTCCTGATAAAATTCCTCCTAATATTATTACAGGCATTAAGAGAGGAATTATAGCTTCTTTAAAGCTTATAGCAATCTCTTTTAATGTAGGCCTTTTGTCTCCAATAGGATAATTTCTTTTCTTAGATATGTAACCAGCTGCTAACATAAGTGAAATACCAACTAAAACTCCCGGAACAATTCCAGCAGCAAAAAGACCAGCGATGGAAACATTCATTAAAGATCCATAAATTACCATGATAATACTGGGGGGGATTATCGGTCCGATAATTGATGAAGCTGCTGTAATAGCAGCAGAAAAGTCTTTATCATAACCATCCTCAACCATTGCTGGTATTAACATAGTTCCTAATGCTGCTGTATCAGAAACTGCTGCACCGGTTAGACCTGCAAAGAAAATACTAACTAAGATATTAACATGTGCTAGTCCACCTCTAATATGTCCAACTAAAACATTAGCTAATTTTACTAATCGATGTGTGATCTGTATCCTGTTCATAATATCTCCAGCTAACATAAAAAAGGGCATTGCCATTAAAGCAAACATATTTATCCCTGAATAAAATCTTTGAGGTACTAACATCATTAATACTGGTGCATCCATTTTTATAAATGTAAATACTGCAGTAATACCTAAAGCAAATGCAATCGGTGTTCCTGCAAGTAATAAAAGGAAAAATACAATTACCATAAAACTAATCATTTATGATCACCTAATTCTGTAATATCTATAATCATCTGTAAGATTAACTGTATTGAAGTAAATAACCCCATGACTGGTACAGAAAGCAAGGGCCAGTACATTGAGATCCTTAAAGCAGGTGAAAGTTGATTACGCGCTCCATCCGCCATCTTATAACCATGTATTATTAATATGTATAAAAAGTATAAAATAAAGAGATTTATAATAACTCTAATAATTTTTCTAATTTTAGGTTTAAACTTATTTACTACAATTTCAATACCTACATGTTCTCTTCTTTTTAATGTTATGCTTGCACCTACTAAAGCCATCCAGATCATCAAATATCTAGCTGCTTCTTCAGTCCAAAGTAATGGGTCGTTAAATGCATATCTCCAAAGTGTACCTACTAATACTACTAATACCATACCTCCCCCAATTACCATTAGAGGGATAGCTGTTATTCTTTCAAAAATGTTGCTGATTTTACGAGCCCATTCATTTATACTCAAACTAATCACCCCATAATTTTTAAGCTGGGGATAAAAAAATTTATCCCCAGTATATAAATCTAATAAATTATTAGTATAGTTTGGCTTCTGCTTCTTCTACTGCTTCTAATAAATCATTAGCCAACTGTACTCCTTTTTCTCCTAGATCTTCTTCTATTGCTTCTAAAACGGCTGGAACAGCCAAATCTTTAAACTGTTTAAGCTCTTCACTTGTTGGTGAATATACTTCAATACCAGCTTCTTCTAAAAATCCTACCCCATATTCTGTTGCGGAAAGCATTAATTTTTTGCCCTGTCCTGCAACTGCTGCATTTGTATATGCATTAGTAAATATTTTTCTCTGCTCTTCAGTTAATGAATTATAAAAGTCTTGACTTGTTATCCACCAATCTGCTCCATATAAATGATTGGTTAATGTAGCATAGTCCTGAACTTCCTGTAATCCACCAATAGCCATTATAGGAATTGGGTTATGTTGGCCTTCTACAACACCAGTTTGAAGTGAAGTATATAGTTCAGACCAAGCTACTGGAGTTGCAGCTCCACCTAATGACCTCATCATTGCTATATGACTAGGTACAGACATAGTTCTAAATTTAATACCTTTCATATCTGCTGGTGTCTTTATAGGTCTAACATTATTACTTAATACATAAAAACTACCACCACTTGTAGTTAAGAATCTAAATCCGGTTTCTTCTAATATATTTTTTCTTAATTGGTCACCAAACTCACCGTTAAATACTTCATTTGCCACAGCATGGTTTGGAATAGCAAAAGGTAAATCTATTGCACTTATTGCTGGATAAAACTGAGCTAATCCTCCAATTGAAGCAATATTTACTTGTAATACATTTGCTTTAGTTAGTTCCATTCTTTCTCTTTGCTCACCCATCGAACTTGCTGGATATATCTTTACTTCCATTTCACCATTAGACTGTGTCTCTACAATATTTTTAAAAACTAGTGCTGCAGTATGTATACTAGATACCTCTGCATTACCTGGTTCTTCATGTGCCAATTTGATAATTAAAGGAGCTGCACTTACACTAATAGTTGAGATTAAGATAAAAACCATCAAAAAAGTAATTGTTCTAATTTTTTTACTCATCTACTCTTACCTCCATATTTTTTGTTTGGACTAAAGTAAAAAATTACACCTCCTATTCCCCTTTTGACTATTATAAAGTGCATTTTTTATGCCAATTATCAGAAAATAAAAAATATTTATATATTTCCTATATTTATAGTGATTTATTCAAAATTAATATATAAAATCTATATAAAACAAAAAAATAATTCCATTAAAGCGGAATTATTTCCACTTATCCGGAATTATTATTCTATATTATACTTATTGATTTTTTTATATAAAGTTGTTTTTCCTATCCCTAAACTATCTGCAGCTTTAAGTTTTCCTTTTGTGCTTCTACCATATTTATTTAATGCTTTAATTATTAGATCTTGTTCCACCTTGTTAATTTCACTTTCAAGATCATCACTAATTTCTTTCATATCAATACTGAATAATCTATTTGGCAGATTATCTATTGTTAGTAAATTAGTAGTTTCCATATTAATTGCATATTCTATAACATTTTCTAGCTCTCTTACATTACCCGGCCAATTATAATTAAGGAGTTTTTCTTTAACCTGGTCTGTAATCCCCTTAATATTTTTATTTAACTTATGATTAAATTTCTTTATAAAGTGCTCTACTAATAACAAGATATCTTTATCTCTTTTTCTAAGTGGTGGTATATATAGAGGTATAACATTTAGACGATAGTATAAATCTTCCCTAAACTTTTTATCTTTAATTAATTTTTCTAAGTTCCTGTTTGTTGCAGATATAATACGAACATCTACATCTATCTTTTTAACTCCCCCTACTCTATAAAACTGTCTATCTTGAATAAACTTTAAAATCTTTGCCTGAAGTTGTAAGAGGCATATCTCCTATCTCATCTAAAAATATTGTACCCTTATCTGCTATCTCAAACTTACCTGGTTTACCATCCTTTTTAGCACCTGTAAAAGAACCTGATTCATAACCAAAAAGTTCACTTTCTAATAACTCTGCTGGTATTGCAGCACAGTTTATAGATACAAAGTTTTCTTTGCTTCTTTTGCTTTCTTCATGAATTGCCCTTGCAAAGAGCTCTTTGCCTGTACCACTTTCACCTCTAATTAAAACAGAAGAACTGCTGTAAACAACTTTTTTAGCTCTATCTTTTGCATTTTTTAAAATTTTGCTTTCTCCAATTATATTGTCAAAACTTGGTTTTTTAATATCAACATAAAGGTCATTAATTATTTTTTGAATATCTTTAATACCCCTTATTGTAATTACAATACCTCTGTTTTTATTGTTCTTTTTAATGGGATTAGCACTTACAACCACTCTTTTTGAAATAGATTCATTGTTAAATATGACCTCTTTATTCCAAATCTCTTCATTAAGCTGTAAAACCTTTAAAATGGAACTGTCATTAAATATAGAATTTAGATGTTGACCTATTATAGCACTCTTTTTTACCCCGGTAATATTTTCAAACTCCTGGTTAACAAAGGTAATTAAACCCTGCAGATCAGCTACCATAATACCGGGTTTAATAGAGTCTAAAACTGAGTTTAACTGAAAAAACAGTTTTTCAGTCTCTAACTCCATCATCTTTTCAATATATTTTTCAGTTATTATATCAATTAATTGTTTTAGATAACTTTCAATCTTTTTATTATGACTCTTATTTATATTTTTATCATCTAAATAGATAAATCCAAGCTTTCTTTTATCAATCGCAATTTCATACTTTAATAAGCTGCTTAAATTATCATCAGTAACATTTTCTGACTCAATGGTTGAAGCTATAACATTTTTGTCTTCATCAATTACAATTAATTCAGCATCAAAGATCATCTTTGTCATATTTATTAAGTTTTGTACCATCTTATCTATTTTAGATAACTTTGTCATTTATGATACTCCTTTTAGTGTATGTATTAAAATAATTATATAATAATTATTAAAAAAAGCAATAGTAGAGTAGGGCGACCACTTTAATGGTTGCCCCTTCATCAAACCGCACGTGCCTTATTAAGGCATACAGCTTACCAAAGTGTTTTAATTTGAATTTATATTTTCGCTAATCTCTGTGCATATTTTATTTTACGGATGCTTTCATCAGTGTAATAATTCTGACCTTTTTCTTTTGCTCTTTTTAAAATTATTTTACTTTTTATTTTTCTCATATTTTTTTAGTTTATCATTATTTTCGGCCGTTCTGTAAGGTGATTTTTCAGAAAATTTATCGACCTCTTTTCCTGCTTTATTCGTTTTAATCAAGGTACCAGGACCTCCTACACATCCTCCTGGACAGGCCATTCCTTCAAGTAAATAACCTTTATATTTTCCGTGTACTGCTTTAGTTAACATCTTTTTACAATCCGCTAAACCATCGGCTTTTTCAATATCAATCTCACTTCCATATTTATCTTTAAGATTAGTCCTAATTGCTTCAGCTACACCACCCGCATTGGCATAACCACGCCCATATTTTGAAGCATCTTCTATCTTTTTTTCTTTATTTATTTTAGTCAATTCAATATCAGCAGCAACAAATATTGCAGCCAGTTCTTCAAAGGTTATTACATAATCTACATAATCAACCACATGAGGGTCAGTAGCCTCTAATTTTTTTGAAATACAGGGACCGATAAAAACCACCTTACTCCCAGGATCTTCCTGTTTAATTGAATCAGCTGAAACTACCATTGGTGAATAAGAAGGTGATATATTATCTTTCGCCTCTTCTACATGCTTATCAGCAATATAAGTCCAGGAAGGACAGCATGAAGTTCCCAAATACTCTTTCTTATCTGGAACTTCCTCATAAAAAAGTTCTGCTTCTTCTAGTGAAGCATAATCAGCTCCAAAACTAACTTCTCTTACTTTTTCTATTCCTAATTTCTCTAAAGCAGCAATGATCCGACCTGGTGAAGCTAAAGGACCAAACTGACCTACAAAGGAAGGAGCTATAATTGCATTAATTTTATCACCTTTTTTAAGGTCTGTTAATAATTGATAAATCATTGATTTATCAGCTATAGCACCAAAGGGACAACTAATAATACACTGCCCACAGCTTACACATTTGTCCTGATTAATGATCGCCCTATTATAATCATCACTTTCAATAGCATCCACCCCACAGGCAGCTGCACAGGGTCTTTCATAATCTACTATCGCATTATATGGACAAGCCTTTCTGCAGCGCCCACAGTTTATACATTTTTCTTGATCAATGATAGCTTGTGTTTCCCCGATGGTTATAGCATCTACGGGACAAACTATACTACAGGGATGAGCTAAACATTTTCGACAATTATTTGTAACAAAATGGGCTTTTGTCGGACATTTTTCACAGGCAAATTTTATTACTCGCACTAAGGGTTTGTAAAAAGGACTGCTTTCTTCAAGAAATTTTTTAATACTATCAGATATTAATTTATGTTCCTGACTCTCTTTATAATCTAGGCCAACTGCTAATCTAGTTCGAGCTGCTACAATAGCTCTCTCTTTGAAAATACTTGATCGGTAAGTAGGTTCTTCAGTATCAATAATATTGTAGGGGATTTTATCAAACTCTTCATATCCTTTATCTTCTAAAGCAATTCTGGCTACTTCCTCAAAAACCATCCGCCTAATATGTGATATGTCAGTATATAAACCCTTTAATGTCATGTCTTGATCCTTTCCATTACCTTACTCATCACAACTTCACTTTTGGCGGCTGTAATCACCTCATCATCTATTTTTACAACCGGAGATCTTTTTATATCATCACAAACATCTAAACATTCTACTTTTTTAACTTCAATTTGTTCAGGATAGTCCTCTTTTAAGTCTTCAAGTGATTCTAAAATATTAAGTCCTCCCACCAAAGCACAGTGACTACCCACACAAACTTCTATTTTTACCATTATTCATACCTCCAGAAAATTTTTATTTTAAAACAGTTACTTAAATATTTTTAATCAAGTAAACCTTCTAAATTCTTTACTCTTTTATATATAATTATGTAGATATTATTTAAAACCTTTATTTTAAAAGAATCGAGTAGGGGAGATTTCCACTTCCCTCTCACAGAACCTTACGTACGGATCAACGTATACGGCTCTTCCAAATATTATCCATTTCAGAACATTATCTTTTGACGAACATCAGTAAGACTCATCTCGAAACCATTCATTACCCATTATAAAATGAGCTATCTGACATCTGGAGTTTTTCAAGCTTGTCATAGATATCCTCTTTAACTTAACCTTACAGACTCTCGATTCGTTTCTACCTTCAAGGTAACTTAAACGCTATCCTTAACAATTAATTCAAGTACATATTAAATAAGTGCGACTGCCCGTCGCACACAAAATATCCCCCACGGAAAATTAAGTGGGGGAATTGATATTATTTATACACTCTTGGAACTCTTTTTGTTATATCACAGGTAATTTCATAGTTTATTGTACCTATTAAATCAGCCATTTCAGTTGCAGTAATCTCTTCTGTACCCTGTTTTCCAATTAAAACTACTTCATCTCCTATATTTACATTATCAATATCTGTTATATCAACCATAAACTGATCCATACATATTCTACCTCTAATAGGGGCTCGCTTACCATTAATTAAAACTTCTCCTTTATTAGATAGAAGTCTTGAATAACCATCAGCATAACCCATAGGTATTGTTGCAATTTTTGCTTTTTTCTTTGTAATATAGGTCGCTCCATAACTAATCCCAGTTCCCGGAGGGACTTCTTTTAAGTATACTATTTTAGCTTTCCAGCTTAATGCCGGTTTTAACTTAAAAGACTCATCAACCTCATGGGATGGTCGTAGTCCATACATCATAATACCGGGTCTTACCATATTTAATGCAAACTCGGGTAAATCAATTATAGTAGCACTATTGGCAGCCTGTTTAATAGGTATCTCTATATCTACTTCTTTTAATTCATCAATTACAGACTTAAACTTCTCCCATTGTTTATAGGTGTAAGATTTGTCTTCTTCATCAGCTTTTGCAAAATGAGTCATGATTCCTTCAACATCAATGTTTTTAAATGAATTTACCTTCTTTATAAAATCAACTGCATTATCTGGGAAAACACCTATTCTACCCATTCCAGTATCTATCTTTACATGTATTTTTTTAATTATATTTTTTTTTGCAGCTAATTCATTTAATCTTTCAACTGTATCTATCTTTGATACTGTAGGTATTAGATCATTTTCTATTAAAATAGGTATCTGATTAGGTAATACTTCACCTAAAATTTGAATAGGGAGCTTAAAACCATTTTCCCTAAGTTCTTTACCTTCTTCGGGTAAAGCAACAGCTAACCGATCTGCTCCAGCTTCAAGGGCTGCTTGAGCAACAGGTATTACTCCATGGCCGTAACCATCAGCTTTTACAACAGCCATTACCTTCGTGTTTTCTGGAATATTCTTTTTTACCTGTTTTAAGTTAAACTTTATATTATCTAAATTAACTTCCGCCCAAACCGGTCTAGTCGGCTTATTATTCTTTTCCATCATAGTCCCCTCTTAGTGTTTTTACCATAAATGTTGCAACATCATCACCATGGGTTCCTCGACCGAAACCGGCATCCATACCGGCTTTAAGTGCCATGTCATTATTAACCTGTGTACCACCAGCAATTAAGATTACATCATCCCTAATTCCTTTTTCAACACAAAGGTCACTTAGTTTTTTCATGTTTGTACGGTGAACATCATTATGACTAATTATAGTACTGATTAATATAGCATCAGCATTTGTTTCTATAGCTGCATCTACTGCTTTTGAAATAGGTACTGAAGTACCAAGATAGGTAACATCTATACCATATTTTTCTATACCACCGTGTTTTATATCAATAATTTCTCTCATTCCTACAGAGTGTTCATCTTTACCTACTGTAGCAGCAACTACATTAACTGGATTATCATCAACATAGCCTCTAAGTTCATCAAAAGGTAGTGATTCTTCTTTTTCAGGAATTTCTAGTTTATCAATATCTATTGAAAAGTCAACTTTACCTTTAACTTCACATAATGTTCCTTCTGCTGGCTGCATAACTTCCTTATGAATAACTTCTGGATTTTTTAGATTCATTTTCTTTGCGATCTCTACAGCAGCTACTTCAGCAACATCCTCACTTTCAGGTAAAAACATTGTGATATTTACCCAGCCGTCTCCAAGCCATTCAACCTCAGGTTTTAACTGGCTTTCTTCTCTGAACTCTTTTGTCTTTTCTAATCTTTTTTCAACATTATCATCTGGATCTAATTCATCAATAAAGTCTATTTTTTCTGGATTGTGTAATGTACATCCACCAATTAAATCACATGGTTTATCAATATCTTCCGGCAGATTATTATATCCAAAGTGGTCACAAACCGGAGCCATATAGTCGTCATCACGCGGAACTATTGAATTAGCAGCAACTCCACCGTCTAATTTTCTAACAATTCCATCACCATTACGTTCTGGATATTTACCAGAATCAACAAAAAATCCTTCAGAAACTGCTTTGAAGTATCCACCGGTTTCTAAAATTTCTTCCATAAAGAGTACTGCTCTTTCTTTTAATTCTCTTGATGCTTCTTTTAGATAACCTTCATCTTTTTTAATCTCTATTAAGTCTTTTAGTCCATCCATTCCTGCAAAGGCTTGTTTTGCAGTATCAACCGCTTGAACATTAAAGTAATGCCAAGGTACATTTCTACCTTCATCAGGAGTAATTGTACTTTGTATGTCTGCAGAAGTTAACTCGGATAATAATAAGTTTAAGGTATGAGTAACTGTTGCCTCTCTTATAGAAGATTGCATATACTTAGTGTTTTGTTGTGCTCTAAACTTATATTCATCAAAAAGATCTCTTAAAGCGATTGCGTAAGGAAGGTTCATTCTTAAATCCGGTGCTGGTGCGGCAACTGGAGGTACAGTTGATAGAGAAATCTTATCTTTTGACATTCCAGATTTTACAGAAAACAATGAATTTATTGCATGTTGTACAAATAATTCAGGCATAACCTTCCAGGCTTGACGGGCAGTAGCATTTGCATTATGTGCTCCATCAATCTGTAACATTCCTGTGCTTGACATAATATTTTTAGCCACAGCAGCATCAACAAAAGATCTATACATATTTACATTTCTATATAAGATGTTATACTGTGGATCTTGATGAGCACCATTTACTCCTTCTTCAGCAAATAATACAGCTATTTCAGCACCGGCAACACCACTTACATAAGAGTGAAAGTTAATTGGTCTTCCAACTTCATCTTCTATATAGTCTAGGGCTTTACGTGTAGCCCTAATCTGTTTTCTAGTAATAGGAATTCCGCCTACACCTTCTGGTGTACCTTCAATAAGTCCATCAAAGTGACTTTGCCCAGCTGTTCTTATAACCATAATATGGTCTGCTCCATGCCAGGCTGCCATTCTCATTCTTCTAATATCATCTTCAAAACGACCGGAAGCAATCTCGGTAGTAATTACCGGTCCAGGTTGAGGATCTATATTATCAAAACTACGGGCAGCAGGTAATGGAACACTGTTTTTTAAGCCTTCAGCCATTTCCTTATATTCAAATGATCCAATTTTTAGATTTTCTTTTTTGTTTCTCCAGGTCCAACCTTTACGACGAGGGCGATAATTTTCAATATCTTTAAGTATTTCTTTTATATTTATTTTTTGATCTGGCTTTAATTCCATTATTTTTCACCCCCATCAAATAAAGCTTGTAGTTGTTTTTTATTATATTTTTCATTTCCTATATCTAATCCAACTTCTTTAATAGGTCTGTCTTCTTTTTGAGCAAGCTTATATACAACATGTCCTGCTCCTTTGCCTAAAAGATTAGCTTTAACTACTTCATTAACGATTGCTTTTGCATCAACACTATTAAAACCCATTCTTAGTAAGACAGATCTTTCTATAGAAGCTGAGGTATGTGTTTTTGCAAGGTCAATAAGTGGATCAACTATTTCTTCTGTTAGATCCCAAAACTTTTCTTTTAACTCTTTATCAGATAAATTTTTTAGATGAGTTCTTCGTTTTTCAAAATCATCTTCTCTTTTAATCGGCATCTGACCACTTCCCTTCTTAATAAAAATAATCTATTGATTGAACTTTAAACTTTTTTTAAGTAAAGCCAAGGCTGCCTTAGGATATTTATTACTCATAAGCCCCATTGAAGCCATGATATAATCATTGTCTATTAATGGTTTTGCAGATTTCGGTGGTAAAAGTAATGTTTTGTTAAAGTCCTTTAAATAACCTAGAATATCTTTACCCTTTTCTAATCTGGTTAACGCACCACCTGTACCTATAATCCAGTTAACTGCTGTTAGATCTTTACCTTCAGCAACAGTCTGTCTACCACTTGCTCCATATAAGTCCCTATACTTTCCAGCATGTCTTTCAAGTGCTGTAATAGCAGCTTTTTTTGCTAATTCATAAATATATTTTTCTTCTTTTTCATTTCTAGGAATCGGTGGTAGATCATCAATTTTTTCTAAATCAACTTTTTCACTGAGCATATCATAAACATGTGATGCATTTAGATAAACACCTAAATCTCCTTCTACAGTTCTTTTGGCCATCGGCTCTGGATTCATTAATATTTCTCTTACATTTAAAGAATCTTCTGTAACAGAATGAACATCAGTTGTAGCTCCTCCAACATCAATTGTTACTAAATTACCGATACCTTCTTTTAGAAGTTGAGATGCCTTCATAACTGCTCCCGGAGTTGGCATCATATCAATTGAAAGCATTTCTTTAATCTTAGACATACCCGGAGCTCTCACAATATGTTTTGCAAACACATCATGGATTATACTTCTTGTTTCTTCAATATTTAAAGTATCAATTTCAGGATAGACGTTTTCGGCAATTATAATATCTTTACCCTTTTTATTAAAAATGCTTTTTACTTCTTCCTGTAGTACTTTATTTCCTGCATAGATAAAAGGTACATCAATATCTAACGAACTTAGCTTTTTTGCATTATTAATTATTACATCTTCTTCACCATAGTCTACTCCACCGGCTAATAATACTATATTAGGAGATATATCTATAATCTTACCAAGCTGAAATTCCCTTAGGTTACCTGCTGTAACCATCTTGATTACCGCACCAGCTCCTAGGGCTGCTTCTTCAGCTGCCTTTACTGTCATATCTTTTACAAGGCCGTGAACAGTCATTTTAAGTCCACCTGCGGCAGAACTTGTTGCCATAAACTCTTCCCAATTTAGTTTATCTATACCTAATTTAGTTTCAAGGTCTGAAATTGCTTGGTTTACACCAATCGTTACATCCCCATCAAGAACTGATGTGGGTGCTAAACCCTGACCAATCAAGTCAGGGTTAGCACTCTCTATATTATCAAATGCATTTACTAATGTAGTAGTACTACCTATTTCAGCTATTAACAAATCTACTTTCATACTTTAACCTCCAACTACAGCTAGGTTAAACTCTTCTTTAAGTATTTTTTCTGTAGCTTTTTTTGATTTATTTATTTCATCAGCTAAAAACTTAAGATCAGTTTGGTTAATTTCTTTTACATTAGTGTCTTCAACTACTTTTGTTAAATATGAAAGTTTAAGCTGATCTAAATCAACATCTATTGCTTTTATTTGTGAAGGATGTTCAGGGATAATAACTGACTTACCCGCTTTTTCTTCTTTAGGATCACCGTTTCTGACATCAATACCGTTTTCTTTAGCAAAGTTTAGCTGTGCCATTGGGTGTTTCCCAGCACCGGTATATTCAGTTTCTTGCACAACTATGATTTGGTCTTCATCCATCTTTTGTGCCAAATCAAAAGCAGCAGCTAAAGAAGTATTTCCGGCAGGTCCGCGTTCCATGCCTTCAATCTGTGCTAATGCTTCAGTTATATAAAATACCTCTCCCTGTTTTACAGTTACATATTCATCCATATATCTTAAAGCTCTTGCAGCATTTCTAGGTACATCTGCCCTATCCGGCCAGGTTGCAAAAGGAACTCCAAATCCCGTATGACCTGTTGTAAATGATTTTCTATTGAAATCATGATCACTTGCCATATGAAGACCGCTTAAGTCTACACTTGCTGCAATTATTTTAGTATCTTTTGCTCCAGCTTTTAAGATACCTCGTGCAGTACCGGTTAAGTTTCCACCACCGGCATGAGTTATAATCACTGCATCAGGTTCTTTGTTTTCTCTTTCTTTAAGTTCTTCAACAATTTCATATCCTAATGGTTCTACTCCTGCTATACCAAATGGAGTATATAATGAGGCATTAAAGAATCCGGTATCTTCTAATACCCTAAGGAAAGTATAGAACAGTTCAGGTCCTACACTTAACTGTAGTACTTCAGCTCCATAGGCTTCACATTTTCTTCCCTTTTCTACTATTTCAGGTTGTCCCATACCTCTACTGTCAAAGACTTCCTGAACTATAATTGTTTCTAGATTTCTCATTACAGCCTGTGATGCAACAGCTGCTCCATAGTTACCACTTGTTGCTGCCACAACTCCTGGATAACCTTCCTTTTCAGCATGGTAAACTGATACAGAGGCTCTTCTGGCTTTATAGCTACCAGATGGATTAGCAGCTTCATCTTTTAAAAAGATCCTTGCTCCTTTACCTTCAGGTGCTAGTTTTCGTGCTAACTTTGTTATGTTTTTTAATTCAATAAATGGAGTTTTACCAACCGCAGTTTCACTTTGAATTTTTATTATTTCATCTAACTTGTATCCCACTTCCGACATCATTTTCTCATAGTCAAATCCAATTTCACCGGTAGCAAACCTCTCATAGTCTATTCCAACAGCCTTTTTCATTATCTCATTTTTTCTTGCCATTACTTCACCATAGTCATTTGCTGCCAATCCTTACACCTCCTTGTCCCTTATTATCTTTCTAATCTGAGGACCAACTTCTAATAATTCTGGAATCATCTTTCCATATTTATGTTCATATGATGGATTAACTTCTATTAACTCTCCCTTGAGAATCCTATTAGTAACTGTTTTGATTTCAACAGTATCTCCTAGTTTAGCATCCTCTTGTAAAAAGCCTTTGGCTTTTAACTCTAAAGGTACTTTTTTTGTATCTTCAGGCACCTGGGGAGCTCTTTTACCAGCAGGAAGAATTACTTGATAGATCTGTACCCAACTACCGGCTTTAATAACATCTCCCATAACAATACCTCCAATTAATAATTATTTTAGTCCATTAACTTTCTTAAATCGCCAACCATTGCAGCAGGAACTGGTAGATCTTTCATTGTAACTAATCCTGCTTTTGCACCTACAATTACAGGAATCATATTAATTGCAACTGCCATTGTACCGATTCCACCAGGAATTTCAGGTTGAATTGACATATTAATATCTGGTATTCCTTTGATCTTAATATAATCACCGGTTTCAGTTCCTTCTTTACCAGGATGAATCTGCTGTGGATGTTCTAATAAGATAACTTCTTTACCATCACTATATCCTTTAGCAATATGTCTACATCCTGCTACCATACCTGGTTCTACTTTAACATGTTCGGTCTCTCTATGTGTTTCTGAAACGATTGGTTCTCTGGTTTGTTCTATTTTATCTAAGTCAATACCTAAACGGTCAGCTATCATATTAATAGATTCTAAGAAACCAATATGACCTACGATAGAACCATCTTTGATACCCTTTTCAAACTCTTCAACTGTTGTTCCTACACCTTGAGTTCTCATTACTGTAGGACCAAATGGTGATAAGTCATTAATTCTAGCAGCTTCAATTTTATCTACCTTTGCACATGCTCCACTTAATGCAATAATTAATAAGTCTAAGACAAACCCAGGATTAATTCCTGTACCTAAAACAGAAACACCATTTTCTTTTGCAAGTTTATCTATTTTTTCACTTAACTCTTTACTTCCAACCATAGGATAAGCCATTTCTTCAGCAATTGAAATTACATTTACCTTTCTTTTAACTATTTCCTCTATTTGTGGGTAAACATCTTCAACAAAAGAAGAAGTTGCCTGTAATACTACATCAACATCTTCTGTAATTACACTCATTGGATCATTGGTAATTTTAACTCCAACTTCTTTATCTAGACCAAAGAATTCTCCTACATCTTTACCAGCTTTAGATTCACGGTTAGCGATTGCACCTACAATTTCAACACCTTTTTTATCTACAAGGTATTTGCCCATTCCACTTCCCATAGAGCCCATACCCCAAAGTACTACTTTTATATTTTCCATTAATAATCTCCTCCTATTGTGATCTTTAGAAGTTTTTCATAACTTCTTCTAGTGGTGTGTATTCCATGTCAAATGCTTCAGCAACTGCTTTATATACTATCTTACCTTCGTATACATTAAGACCTAATGCTAATGCTTTATCGTCTAACATAGCCTGCTTATATCCCTTATTTGCCAGTTGAAGTCCATATGGTAATGTACAGTTAGTTAATCCATATGTTGAAGTTCTTGCCACAGCTCCCGGCATATTTGCAACAGAATAGTGAATTACTCCATGTTTAGTAAATACAGGGTCATCATGAGTAGTTGGATAAGTTGTTTCAATACAACCACCTTGATCAATTGCTACATCTACAAGAACTGAACCTTCAGACATTTCTTTTATCATCTCTTCAGTTACTAAATCAGGGGCTTTAGCACCTGGGATTAATACAGCTCCAATTACTAAGTCAGCATCTATAATCTCTGATAAAATATTATAGTTATTAGACATAACAGTTTTAACTCTACCATTAAATACATCATCAATATATCTCATTTGTTTAGGATTAATATCTAAAATAGTGACATCTGCTCCAAGTCCTACAGCCATCTTAGCAGCATTCATACCAACTATACCGCCACCGATTACTACAACCTTAGCAGGGCTTACTCCAGGAATTCCACCTAATAGAACACCTTTTCCACCCTGTGGTTTTTCTAAAAATCTTGCACCTTCCTGTGTTGCTAAACGTCCAGCTACCTCACTCATTGGTGTTAAAAGAGGTAAAGACCCATCATCAAGTTGAATAGTTTCATATGCAATTGAAACTACCTTTTTTTCCATTAAAGCTTTAGTTAGCTTTTCTTCTGCTGCTAAATGAAGGTATGTATAAAGAATCTGACCTTCTTTAAAATAATCATATTCTTCTTCTAATGGTTCTTTAACCTTCATAATCATATCAGCTTCATCAAATACATCTTTAGGAGTATCTAACATTTTAGCTCCTGCCTTGATATAATCTTCATTACTGATACCACTACCTACACCTGCACTTTTTTCAATAACTACCTTGTGCCCATTATTAACAAATGCTTCCACGCCCGCTGCAGTAATTGCAACTCTGTTCTCATTACTTTTAATTTCCTTAGGTACACCAATAATCACTTAATATCAACTCCTTTTAATTTTTGACTAATTATTATTATACAAATTATTCACATATTAATATATATGCAATAATTATGCCATCACTCTATATTTTACTACATTTTAGCCCCAACTTAAACCTAAAATTCTAGGAATCCATAAAGTTAGTTCTGGAAGATACGAAATTAATAACAGGGCTCCTATTTCAGCAGCAATAAAAGGAGCAACTTCTTTTATGGCTTTTTCATAGGGCACCCGGGCAATTTGAGAGGCCACCATCAATGTCATCCCCATTGGTGGTGTTGCATTTCCAATGTTTACATTAACCATCATAATCATAGCAAAATGCAAAGGATCAAAACCTAATTGAACCATTACAGGTGTTACAATCGGTGCCAATAAAACTACAGCAGGACCTATATCTAAAAACATTCCTACTAATAAAAAGAGTATGTTAACCATTAATAGTTGTATAATATGACTTTCACTGAAGTTTAACATAGCATTGCCTAGGGTTTTAGTAAGACCACTATAAGTTACTACCCAGCCTAAAATATTAGCTGATCCAATTAAAAAGAAGACAACTCCTGATAAGATAACACTGTTTTTTAATGAATCATAAATTTCTTTAAATCCAAGATTTTTATAAACAAAAACTCCTACTAAAAAAGCATACAGGGCTGCAAGAGCACCTGCTTCAGTTATTGTAGTCACACCTGTGAGAATTGCACCTAGAATAATTAATGGTGTTAGTAGTGCCCAAATAGCATCTTTAGTTGCTTCCCATCTTTGTTTCCAGCTAAAATGTTTTTCTTTCGGATAATTTCTTTTCATTGAAACAATTGTACTGATTGCAAGTAATGATAAACCAATTATTAGTCCCGGAATAATACCAGCTGCAAACATTGAAATAACAGAAACTTCTTTAAACATACTGGCATAAACAATCATAATTAAACTAGGTGGAATAATTGGACCAATTACTGAAGAAGAAGCAGTAACAGCTGCACTATAAGCTGCTCCATATCCTCTTTTTTTCATTGCAGGTATTAAGATATTACCAATTGCTGCTGTATCAGTAACAGCAGTACCAGTTAAGCCTGCAAATAAGATACTCGCTCCAATGTTAACATGTGAAAGTCCACCTCTAAATCTACCAATAAAACTTAATGCAAAGTTTACTATTTTTTCCGTCATACCACTTCTATTTAAAAACTCTGATGTTAATATAAACAGAGGTATTGAGATTAATATAAAATCAGATACAGCAGCAAGAAGTCTGGTTGAAATTATTGTGAAAAAACTTGTTCCTCCTGCTATAAAAAGTCCAAACATTCCTGCAAGTCCAATTGAATATGCTATTGGAACACCAATAGCTACTATTATAAAAAATACAATAAAAACAGACAGCATTCTTTACACCCCTCCCTTATCTATTTACCTGTTCATCAATTAACTCATCAGCAAGGTCCAGTTTGATTTGTTTTTCAATCATACTTGGAGCCGTTAATAAATGAATTAGATGTATTAATGCACTTACAGGAATAGCTGCAACTAACCATTTAGAGCTTATCCTTAATTTACCGGTAATCATATAAGTATCATTATTAGTTAAAGTTTCTTGTAGACCGTACCAAAATAATGCTCCTATAAATAGAAATACAAATAAAAATATTACATATCTTAACACTCTTTCAAAGTTCTCTGGAAGTGACTTTATAAGTCCCTCTACTCCCATATGTTGATTTCTTTTAAATGCAGCAGCTATACCTAAAAGAGCACTCCATATCATTAAAATTCTTTCAACTGGAAGTGGCCAGGGCAGGGGACTGCCTAATACGTAACGAAAAAAAGCACCATATACTGAAATTATCAATATAACTGCCACAAGTACTGATGCAAATTTTAAAGTTATATTATCTAAAAAATCACTTAATGCTTTAATCTTTTTTAGCATTCAGTTCCACCCCTTTTACATATATTTGCAGGGAATCCCTATAAAACAGAGATCCCCCGCTTTTTATGTTGTCATTTAAAACTAATTATTTTACTCCATAATTTGATATTATTTTGTTATCTACATCATTACTAATTTCTTCTGCTTTATTCCAAAATTCATCTACTTCATCAGCAGGAATACCAAAATCTTCAGTTATCCATTCATAGAAAGCAGGTCTTAAGACTTCTTTCCATTCTTCCATAACTTCAGGTGGAGGATTATATGTGTCTTCAAATTCTTTTTTAGATCTTTCCCAACCCAATAAGGACTGTTGCGAATTAATTCCTCTTGCCATATCAATTGATTCTTCAGCAGTAGTTAAAATTATATTTTGCTCTTTTTCTGGTAATGTTTGGAACCATTCATCACTAACAGACCAAACTGCTGTATTAAAGATGAACTTAATCCAGGATGAATAATCATTTACTTCCCAGAACTTAGCAAATTCATTTACATAAGGAGCATTAAACTGACCATCTGCTACATTACTGGCTAATGCAGTAGTAACATCTCCCCAAGGAAGTGGTACTGCTTCTGCACCTAAAGCTTCAATCATTGCAAGTTGTGCTGCATTTCCACCTTCAGTTCTAATTCTTAAACCTTCCATATCGGCTGGATTTTTAATTAATTTTTTGTTGTTTGTAAAGGCAACAAATCCGCCTCCATCATCATATACACCTAAATGTCTTAGTCCGGTTTCTTCTCTAGCTTCATTCATAAATTCTGCAAAATAGTCACTATCAAAGAATGACCAGGCTGAACGATAGTTTTCAAATAAGTATGGTGAATACATTAGTTGATATTTTGGGAAAAATGTTGCAAATACACCACCATAAGCAATTGAAGACTGAACAGTATCACCGTTAACAGTCTGTCTTGTAACTTCTTGAACCCCACCTAATGAACTATTACCAAATATCTTTACATCAATTGAACCATCTGATCTAGTTTCTACCATATTTTCAAAGTATAATAAGGAAGCTGCTATTCCACTTACAGAAGTATCTTCTATTGTGTAATGAGAAATCACCATCTCATATTCTTGGGCCTGTGCGATTCCACCAAAAACTAATAAAAGAGATAAAGCTAATGACAAAATAACTACTCTTTTACTTCTTAACATTATTTATTATTTCCCCCTTTTTTATTTTAACTACTAATCTACTCTCCTACAATATCAAACTTATTTTTGTAACCACCCCCTATTACCGCAAAATTTTTCGGTTGCTCATTAAAAATTTTGCAGAGTTTTTTCTGTAATTGTCTTTATTAATTCAGGGAGTACCTTCATAGTATAGGGTATATGTACTCTTTCTAGATATTTATGTGCCCCTTTACCATGTACTCCCACATCAACCACAGGTAAATTCAATTTACGGACTGAATCTATATCAATTTTCCAACCTTTACCCCAATAAGGCATATTATTTTTCAAAACTTCTTCATCCTTTTTATCACCCTGAAAAGCTGCAAAACTAGCATCTGATAAGAAAGGAAAGAAATCTTTAATGATAATATTATAGTCATAATCTTTATTTACATCATGATTATTAATTGCTTTTTCAACCATTGCATTGAATTTTTTAAATTTAATATCATCTATCTCAGGGTTTTGTGGTGGATAAAACGGAGGAACTAAAAATATGATAACTGCTGGACCTTCTAATTCAGATAGTTCCCACATTCTTTGAATAATTCTTAAAGAATGAATCCTTAAATCTTTTATTCCTTCTTTTTCTACCTTGTTTAATACATTTTCAATTTCTGCTTCTATCTTGTCTTTAATATACTTTTCATTTACAATTTCTAGTAACTTTTGATAAGTATAACAGTCAATATCCAAATCAATTGATAAATCTTGGTCAGGATGATAGCTCTTATATACTCTAAAATTACCCTCAACCCAATCAAGGGAAGATCTAATACTATCTAATACTTCTTCTTTAAATATTTCCATTACTTCAGAAGTACCTCTATTAAAGTTCAAAAAGTTATAATAAGCAAAACCTTCATAGGGCAGCTGCCCATTGTACTCATCTTTTAGATCTTCCTGTTTAAGTGAAATTGGAGGGTCAGTAATTCTATCATTATATTTATCTGCTAATTCCATATTATTATCAATTCTTGAGGTAAGTTCTGACATAAGTAAGTTAACATCAAAACCACCAAACACATCACCAACATGAGAACCTTTACCTACAACATATAAGGCTGGTACAATTTTCCCTAAAGTACCTTTATAAATATATCTATCCCTTGGCTTATTACCTATCTCATCTGTAGTATAATCAGTATTTATACCACCTATATATTCAAGATCTTCTTTTTTTGCTAATTCTACTAATGGTTTTGCAATATTTAGCATACCTAATGAATCAGCTTCTTCATTAACCGTTATAATCACAAGTATATTTCCATCTAAATCGTTAGTATTTTCTGAAAATTCTTTTAAAAGTTCTAACTCTAATGCTACTCCGGACTTCATATCAGCACTTCCACGTCCAAATAGCCATTCTCCAGATTCAATATCCTTTTTGACATCTGAAGAAAGATCCCTTGTTTTTAACTTTTCTACTAATTTATCTGGTTTTGTTGCCAAATCCTTTAAATCTCTATACTCTCCTATATCAACCGTATCCATATGACTTATATATACGATTGTATTTTTTGCCTTTTTATCACTTTTTACAAGTGCAGCCAAATTAAATCTATTCATCTTATCATTTTTTAATGGTAGTTTTAATAAATGTTCTGGATTTTTTTGAAAATAAGGCCATTTTTCTAACATATCATGTATATAGTTACCTATTTTTACAACACCTTTGGTATTACTTACACTTTCAATATTTACTAAATTTTCTGTCAATTCTAAAATCTTTTTCCCTCTATTTATTATATCAATATCATTTTTCAACTATATCACACCCCTGATAAAATTATTTTGCATTATAATATCATAATTATATCCTACCCTTATATATATGCATATCGCATGCCAAAAAAGGCAATTATACATAAAAAATTTGTGATACCAATAACTAACTGTTATCAGCACCACAAATAAAGTTTTTATACATTTATTAATATTTAAAGATCATCTAAATTAATATCATATTTATTCATCCTATACTGTAGACTTTGCCTTTTAATGCCAAGATATTTTGCGGTAGCAGTAATATTTTTGGCATTCTTTTTAAGTGCTTCAATTATATATTCCTTTTCTAACTTTTCCATTTTTTCCGGCAATGTCTTTTTATCATCTATTTTTTGTTCTTTTTGATTAGATCTTATATCGATCAAAAAGGGTTTAACATGTTCTTTTTTAATATAATTACCATCACTTATTATATTAATTGCCCCTTCAATAACATGTTCAAGCTGTCTTACATTACCAGGCCAACTGTAATTATAGAATATTTCTTTAACTTCATCACTTAATCCCATAATTCTTTTATTGAACTTTTTATTGATTCTATCAATAAAATAGTTGGCTAAAAGTAATATATCATCCTGTCTTTCGGATAATAAAGGTAACTGTAGTAAAACAACTGCAAGTCTGTAATATAGATCTTCTCTTAAATTACCCTCTCTTATAGATTCCACAGGAGACTTATTACTGGTAGCAATAATTCTAACATCTACTTTAATATCATCTTTGCCTCCTACAGGTCGAACTAATCCTTCTTGTAATACTCTAAGTAGCTTTGCCTGTAGTGCTTTTGACATTGAATTTATTTCATCTAATAGTAAAGTCCCACCATTTGCTTGTTCAAATAGACCTTTTCTGTTTATAGCTCCTGTAAAACCTCCTTTTCTGGTACCAAATAAAATACCTTCTAGAAGATTTTCAGGTAAAGCTGCACAGTTTTGAGCTATAAAGGGTTTATTTTGTCTTCTACTACCACTATGTATACCTTGTGCAAAAAGCTCTTTACCTGTACCTGTATCTCCAACAATTAAAATTGAAGAATCTGTTCTTGCAGCCTGTCTAGCATAGCTTATAACCTGTTTTAACTTTTTGTTATCACCCTTGATATCATTAAAAGTAAAGTATCTATTTTGTTCATCATCTAAATTATCATCTGTATATAACTTTTCTTGAAGTGAAACAATCTTATTATATAACTTTTTGGTTTCAGTAATATCCCTTGCAATCTCTAACGCCCAGACACTACCGTTTTCCAAAAAAATTGGTATTGTACTATTTATAGTAATTATCTTTTGTCCGTATTTATTAAGATATTCCTGTTGATTATTCTTTATTTCCTTTTTGTTTTTCAATGTTAACATTAAGGTACTGTTATTTTCATTTAGAGAAGGAAAAACATCTGTAATTTTTTTACCTAATACAATATCTTTATCCATGCTTTCTAATTCTGACATCTTTTTATTATATATAATAGTTTTACCTACTTCATTTACAACATGAATCCCTTCATTGATATTATCTAATATTTTATCTATGTTATTATATATTAACTGATCTCTGCTTTTCAATTAAAATAACCCTCCTTCTCTAAATATACTATTTCTCTATTAAAAATGTAATTCCTCCAAAAATAAATAAGGGAAGGTGAAAATTCACCTTCCCATTAATTAATAATATTCTTTTTTTAACTTAATTTATAGTTTCTTTTCTATTTGAGCTTCATCTCTAAGTTCTCTTACAAATTGCTCCCAAATACTTTGACCTTTTTGGTTTTTAAGTTGTTGTTTTATTTGTTCTTTTACTTCATCATAGCTTCTTGTTCCAGCTTCTTTTTTATCAGAAGCTTTAATAATATGGAAACCATATTGAGTTTCTACTACATCACTTATACTGCCAACTTCTAATTTAAATAAAGCATCTTTAAATCCTTGAGCAATATTTTGATCTTTACTTACATAACCTAATGATCCACCATCTTCAGCAGAAGGACCTGTTGAATACTCTTTTGCTAATTCAGCAAAATCAGCACCATTTTCTAATTCAGTTAATACCTCTTGGGCTGTTTCTTCATCTTTTAGAAGAATATGACTAGCTTCAACTTGTTCTTGTACTTCAAACTGAGATGTATTTTCATCATAATAAGTTTTCATTTCTTCTTCAGTTACTTCAGCTTCACTTATAACAGTTTCTTGAAGTTTATTAATAATTAATCTATCTTTATTTATATCAAAAAATCTTTGTTTATATGCGTCAATTGATTCAATACCTTGTTGTTGTAGAGTTTGTTCTAACTGTTCATCATTTAAATTGTTTTGTTGTTTTATACCTTCAAGTTGTTTATTGAATATTTCAGTTTGTTCTTCTTCAGATAGTTCAATACCTCTTTTATTAGCTTCTTGAGCCAATAATTTTTCAGTAATTAACTGATCTAATTTCACTTTTTGAAACTCTTCAATTACATTTTGACCAGCTTCAGTTTGTAATAATACCTGTGTAAATTCAGGATTAGATCTATATAATGACATAATTAAGTTTTGTGTTCCAGAATATTGGTCAAGCTCTTGCATTGTAATATCTTCTCCATTTACAACAGCAGCTACTTTGGGTTGATCTGACTCTGTTGTTTCACCTTCTTGTGCAGCTACTGGAAATGCTACTAGTAAAGTTAATATCATAACTATTGATAATACTCTTTTTAATTGCATAAAATTAATTCACTCTCCTCATGAGTTTTTGTTTCACTATATTTTGAATACATTTTTACCGTAAAGTCAAAAAAATGGCTCCCCGAGTAGGACTTGAACCTACGACAAGATGATTAACAGTCACCTGCTCTACCAACTGAGCTATCGGGGAATCTTTATACGGCTTTCATTTTTTATATTATAACAATTATAAGGCATTTTGTCCAGCCCTATAAAAGTTAACAATATTAATGAAAGTATATATTAAACTTTAAAAATGTACCCCCTATAAGTAAAAAACTACCTTAATTTTAGGTAGTATAGTCAAAAAAGGATCCGGCAGTGACCTACTCTCCCACAGGGTTACCCTTGCAGTACCATAGGCGCAGGAGGACTTAACTTCTGTGTTCGAGATGGGAACAGGTGTGACCCCTCCGCAATTACCACCGGAAAGTTTATTAAATTTTTAAGAATGTTCTCTCAAAAATGTATACAGGAATTAATGGAAAGTCAAGCCCTCGACTTATTAGTACCGGTCAGCTGAATGTGTTGCCACACTTACACCTCCGGCCTATCTACCTGATCTTCTCTCAGGAGTCTTAACTTGCTTAATTGCAAGTGAGATACCTTATCTTGAGGCAAGTTTCACGCTTAGATGCTTTCAGCGCTTATCCTCTACACACATAGCTACTCAGCTTTTTGCCCCTGGCGGAACAACTGATACACCAGCGGTGTGTCCATCCCGGTCCTCTCGTACTAAGGACAGTTCCTCTCAAGTATCTTGCGCCTGCGACGGATAGGGACCGAACTGTCTCACGACGTTCTGAACCCAGCTCGCGTGCCGCTTTAATGGGCGAACAGCCCAACCCTTGGAACCTGCTTCAGCTCCAGGATGCGACGAGCCGACATCGAGGTGCCAAACCTCCCCGTCGATGTGAACTCTTGGGGGAGATAAGCCTGTTATCCCCGGGGTAACTTTTATCCGTTGAGCGATGGCAATTCCATTCTCTACCATCGGATCACTAAGCCCTACTTTCGTACCTGCTCGACCTGTGTGTCTCGCAGTTAAGCTCCCTTATGCCTTTATACTCTACGTGCGATTTCCATCCGCACTGAGGGAACCTTCGGACGCCTCCGTTACTCTTTAGGAGGCGACCGCCCCAGTCAAACTGCCCGCCTGACAATGTCCCATGACCAGTTCATGGCCTCTGGTTAGAATTCCGCTACTAAAAGGGTGGTATCCCACCGGTGACTCCACTGACACTAGCGTGCCAGCTTCATTGTCTCCCACCTATCCTGTACGTTTAGTACCAAAACCCAATATCAGGCTGCAGTAAAGCTCCACGGGGTCTTTCCGTCCTGTCGCAGATAACCTGCATCTTCACAGGTATTTCAATTTCACCGAGTCCCCTGTTGAGACAGCGTCCAAGTCGTTGCGCCATTCGTGCGGGTCGGAACTTACCCGACAAGGAATTTCGCTACCTTAGGACCGTTATAGTTACGGCCGCCGTTTACTGGGGCTTAGGTTCAAACCTTCGTCTTATGACTAAGCTCTCCCCTTGACCTTCCAGCACCGGGCAGGCGTCAGCCCCTATACTTCGTCTTACGACTTAGCAGAGACCTGTGTTTTTGATAAACAGTCGCTTGGACCACTTTGTTGTAACTGCAATATGCAGCACCCCTTCTCCCTAAGTTACGGGGCCATTTTGCCGAGTTCCTTAACAGGGGTTCTCTCGCGCGCCTTGGGATTCTCTCCCCGTCTACCTGTGTCGGTTTGCGGTACGGGTAGTTAATATCTCACTAGCGGATTTTCTTGACTGCTCATCTAACAACTTCACCTCAATTGGCTCCACATCAAATAAAGAGGTTAAAAACAGCGGGATTTGCCTCACTGTCCCTCTCTTATCCTTGTACGCACACCTCCAGTCGTGCGCTTGCCTTCTTTGCAGTGTCCCCACTTCGTTCAAATGATATTAACTAGCATGGGAATCTCTACCCATTATCCATCATCTACGCCTTTCGGCCTCGACTTAGGTCCCGGCTAACCCTGAGCGGACGAACCTTCCTCAGGAAACCTTAGACTTTCGGCGAGGGGGATTCTCACCCCCTTTATCGTTACTCATACCGGCATTCTCCCTTCTGTGCCGTCCACTGCTCCTTACGGTACAGCTTCAACCAGCACACAATGCTCCTCTACCACTTGCAAGCCGTTCATACAGTCTATTATCTCTTGGATTGAAAAATAATATTCCTTTAATCTTTCTAGTACCTTTTGGTTGGTTTTTAGTCTATTACGGACAATAGACTCTATGAACGACTCACAAATCCACAGCTTCGGTGATAGGCTTAAGCCCCGTTACATTTTCGGCGCCAAATCGCTTGACCAGTGAGCTGTTACGCACTCTTTAAATGAGTGGCTGCTTCTAAGCCAACATCCTGGTTGTCTGTGCGATTTAACTTCCTTTTCCACTTAGCCTATACTTGGGGACCTTAACTGGTGGTCTGGGCTGTTTCCCTCTTGACTATGAAGCTTATCCCACATAGTCTGACTCCCAGATATCGATACGGTGTATTCGGAGTTTGAATGGATTTGGTAACCTTGTTGGGCCCCTAGTCCGATCAGTGCTCTACAGCCCCGTACCTTTAATCTGAGGCTAGCCCTAAAGCTATTTCGAGGAGTACCAGCTATCTCCAGGTTCGATTGGCCTTTCACCCCTAGCCACATCTCATCCCATAACTTTTCAACGTTATTGGGTTCGGGCCTCCATTGGATCTTACTCCAACTTCACCCTGGACATGGCTAGATCACCTGGCTTCGGGTCTACTTGCAGCAACTGCCGCCCTAATTAGGACTCGCTTTCGCTACGGCTTCACCTCTTTCGGCTTAACCTTTACGCCACTGCAAGTAACTCGCCGGTCCGTTATACAAAAAGTACGCAGTCAGGCTTTCTAATAGCCCTCCTACTGATTGTAAGCTTACGGTTTCAGGTTCTATTTCACTCCCCTCCCGGGGTTCTTTTCACCTTTCCCTCACGGTACTGTTCACTATCGGTCACCTGGGAGTATTTAGTCTTAGAAGATGGTCCTCCTTAATTCCCACGGGGTTCCACGTGGCCCGTGGTACTCTGGATTACACTCAAATGTATACACCATTTCGTCTACGGGACTTTTACCCTCTTTGGTTTGAGTTTCCACTCAACTCGACTATGATATAGCTCTCTTTGCTCTAAACTACAGTCTAAAGTATGTGTATCCTAAACACCCCACTAACAACGTCTGTAGACTTATACATTAACAGGGTTTGGACTACTCCCCGTTCGCTCGCCGCTACTTGGGGAATCTCTTTATTGATTTCTTCTCCTTGAGGTACTTAGATGTTTCACTTCCCTCAGTTTGCCTATACAAACTACTCATTTCATCTGTATATACCAGTGCTTTACACTGGTGGGTACTCCCATTAGGATATCCACGTATCTACGCTTATTTAGCAGCTCCTCGTGGCTTTTCGCAGCTTATCACGTCCGTCTTCGCCTCCAGGTGCCTAGGCATCCACCGTAAGCCCTTATATGCTTGACTTTCCTTCCTGTATACAGTTTTCAAAGAACATTTTTGGTGGAGGTAAGGGGATTCGAACCCCTGACCTCCTGCTTGCAAGGCAGGCGCTCTCCCAACTGAGCTATACCCCCATAAATATAAAAATGGTGGGCCTAAGTAGATTTGAACTACTGACCTCACGCTTATCAGGCGTGCGCTCTGACCAGCTGAGCTATAGGCCCTCCCTCTTTTTAAAAGGTTCTTTACGAACCCTCAAAAGTGAACAGCAGATTCCTACGACAGTCTCTCTCCTTAGAAAGGAGGTGATCCAGCCGCACCTTCCGGTACGGCTACCTTGTTACGACTTCACCCCCCTTACCAGACACACCTTCGGCATCCTTAGATGACTTCTGGTGCATCCAACTCGGGTGGTGTGACGGGCGGTGTGTACAAGGCCCGGGAACGTATTCACCGCAGTATGCTGACCTGCGATTACTAGCGATTCCAGCTTCATGCAGGCGAGTTGCAGCCTGCAATCCGAACTGAGATCGGATTTTAAGATTGGCTTGGCTTCACAGCCTCGCTTCCCTCTGCTCCGACCATTGTAGCACGTGTGTAGCCCGAGATATAAAGGGCATGAGGACTTGACGTCATCCCCACCTTCCTCCGACTTTCACCGGCAGTCTCCTTAGAGTCCCCAACATTACTTGCTGGCAACTAAGGACAAGGGTTGCGCTCGTTGCGGGACTTAACCCAACATCTCACGACACGAGCTGACGACAGCCATGCACCACCTGTCTCCGTGTAGTGTAAACACTAAACCTTGCTTTCACAAGTAGTCACGGGATGTCATTTCTCGGTAAGGTTCTTCGCGTTGCATCGAATTAAACCACATGCTCCACCGCTTGTGCGGGCCCCCGTCAATTCCTTTGAGTTTCAGTCTTGCGACCGTATTCCCCAGGCGGGTCACTTAATGCGTTAACTCCGGCACTGAAGGATTCGAACCTCCAACACCTAGTGACCATCGTTTACAGCTGGGACTACCGGGGTATCTAATCCCGTTTGCTACCCCAGCTTTCGTACATGAGCGTCAGATGCAGCCCAGAAGACCGCCTTCGCCACTGGTGTTCTTCCTGATATCTACGTATTTCACCACTACACCAGGAATTCCGCCTTCCTCTGCTGCTCTCAAGATATACAGTTTCAAACGCAGTCTGTAGGTTAAGCCTACACCTTTCACATTTGACTTGTATATCCGCCTGCGTACCCTTTACGCCCAATGATTCCGGACAACGCTTGCACTCTACGTATTACCGCGGCTGCTGGCACGTAGTTAGCCAGTGCTTCCTCACCAGGTACCGTCAATTAATGCACATTTCCTTACACTAACTTTCTTCCCCGGCAACAGAGCTTTACAACCCAAAGGGCCTTCCTCACTCACGCGGCGTTGCTTCGTCAGACTTGCGTCCATTGCGAAAGATTCCCCACTGCTGCCTCCCGTAGGAGTCTGGGCCGTGTCTCAGTCCCAGTGTGGCTGATCGTCCTCTCAGACCAGCTACGGATCGTCGCCCTGGTAAGCCGTTACCTCACCAGCTAGCTAATCCGACGCGAACTCCTCCCTAAGCGATGGTAAACCACCTTTGCTATTTTAGTGTCGCCACTTAAATAGATCATTCAGGATTAGCCCAACTTTCATCAGGTTATCCTCAACTTAAGGACAGATTATTCACGCGTTACTCACCCGTCCGCCGCTCTCCACACAACTGCTTCTCCCGAAGGATCCACGGTTGGCTTCTCGCTCGACTTGCATGTGTTAAGCACGCCGCCAGCGTTCGTCCTGAGCCAGGATCAAACTCTCCATTTAATAATGAAAAGTTATCCTCTAGCTTGCGCTAGCTATAACTAAAATTTGTTTCTTGAAACTTCAAAAAAACTGTCAGGGTCTGCTGTTCACTTTTCAAGGTTCTAAAACTTTATTCACATAAAAAATCGGCTGCCAAATCACGTTTCTTTAACAGCGCGACCTTTACTATAGTAACATTGAGAGGCTTGATTGTCAAGGACTAATATTAAAAATAATAAATTATTTCGATATAAAAGTAGAACTTCCCGAATTTTATAGTACTTAAACCCGGAAATTTATCTTTTAATTATCTATTTTGTGTGTCTATTAATTTGTTTCTTCTGGCTTTTTATCTTTATTAATTTCATTTTTGTTTTTATTCTCATCTTCAACATCGTCTTCATCATCATCTTCTTCTAGATTTAACTTTGCTAAAGATACAACATAATCATCTTCACTTACATCTATTACTTTTACTCCCATTGTATTACGTCCGGTCTGTGAAATTTCTTTTACCTTAGTTCTTATTATAATACCTTCTGCTGTTATTATAATTATTTCATCTTCTTCATTTACAACTTTTGTAGCTGCAACTGGACCGTTCTTTTCAGTAATATTGAGAGTAATAATTCCTTTACCATATCTTTTTTGAACTCTATAATCTTCAATAACAGTTCTTTTACCATAACCGTTTTTACTTATTACTAAAAGATCAGAGCCTTCAGAGTCAATACCCATTCCAATTAGATAATCATCATCTGCTAAATCAATACCTTTTACACCCTGTGCAGCTCTACCAACTGATCTTATATCTTTTTCATTAAATCTAATTGCTTTTCCAAGGTGTGTTATTAATATTAAGTTTTCTTCCTTTTTAGTATTTTTTACTTCAATTAGTTCATCATTTTCCATTAATTTAATACCGATAATTCCTGTATAGTTACTGTCATATTCAACTAAAGGAGTCTTTTTAACCATTCCATTTTTGGTGACCATAGTTAAGAAATGACTATCCTCGAAATCAGATATTGGAATTACTGAACTAACTTTTTCATCTGATTCTAAATTCAGCAAGTTAACAATTGCTGTTCCTCTGGACTGTCTACTTGCTTGTGGAATCTGATATCCTTTTAGTCTATACACTAACCCCTTATTTGTAAAAAACAAGAAGTAATTATGTGTTGAAGTAATAAATACATTATCTACAAAATCTTCTTCCCTAGTAGTAGTACCTATTATACCTTTTCCACCTCTTCTCTGGCTTCTATAAGTATCAACAGGCATTCTTTTAATATAGCCCTGACTAGTCATAGTGATTACTACTTGTTCTTCTTCTATTAAATCCTCTAAATCAAGGTCAGTAGTTTGATTTAATATTTTTGTTCTTCTTTCATCACCATATTTATCTTTAATTTCTAAGATTTCTTCTTTTATGATATCTAATAATTTTTGTTCATCACCAAGTATTTCTTTATAATATATAATCTTTTCTTTAAGATCCTGATATTCTGATTCGATTTTTTCTCTCTCTAGTCCTGTTAAACGCTGTAATCTCATCCTTAATATCGCATTTGCTTGTTTTTCAGATAAATCAAAACGATTCATCAGCTGTGTTCTTGCCGTATCTACATCAGGTGCTTGTTTAATTAGTTCAATTACTTTATCAATATCATCTAAGGCAATCATATATCCTTCAAGTATATGAGCTCTATTTTCAGCCTTATCTAATTCATATTGAGTTCTTTTTGTAATAACTTCCTTTTGGAAATCTAGATAATGATCAATTATTTCCCTTAAATTTAATACTTTAGGTTCACCATCAACGATTGATAACATTATAATACTAAATGTAACCTGTAGTTGAGAATGCTTATATAATTGATTTAGGACTATTTTAGGATTAAAACCTCTTTTGATTTTAATAACAACCCTAAGTCCTCTTCTGTCAGATTCATCTCTAATATCACTTATTCCATCAATTTTTTCATTTCTAACCATATCTGCAATTTTTCCAATTAATCTAGCTTTATTTACTTTGTATGGTAATTCTTCAACTATTATTCTATCAGATCTATTTTCGTTTTCTTCAATTCTTGCTTTTGCTCTTACAGTAATTTTACCTCTACCTGTTTTATATGCCTTATATATAGCACCTTTACCCATAATTAGTCCACCTGTTGGGAAATCAGGGCCTTTGATAACTTCCATTAATTCGGCTAATTCAATATCGGGATTATCAATTATTCTAATTATTCCATCAATAAGTTCATTTAGATTATGAGGTGGAATACTTGTAGACATTCCAACCGCAATACCTGAACTACCATTTGCCAACAAGTTAGGAAACCTGGATGGTAGTACTTCTGGTTCATTTAGACTATCATCAAAGTTTGGTATAAAATTAACTGTATCTTTATTTAAATCTCTTAATAGTTCAGTAGTTATCTTTTCCATTCTAGCTTCAGTGTAACGCATAGCTGCAGCTGAATCACCATCAACTGAACCAAAGTTACCATGGCCATCTATTAAAGGATATCTATATGAAAAGTCCTGGGCCATTCTTACCATAGTATCATAAACTGCTGTATCTCCATGTGGATGGTATTTACCCAATACTTCTCCAACAATACGAGCAGATTTTTTATGAGACTTATTTGGAGTCATTCCTAAATCATGTAAAGCATAAAGTATACGCCTATGTACAGGCTTTAGTCCATCTCTTACATCTGGTAGTGCTCTACTAACTATAACACTCATTGCATAATCTAAAAATGCATCTTTCATTTGATCATCTATATCAACCTGAACAACATTTTTATTTTCAAATTCATCAACCAATTTTTACACCTTCCTTTAACTATATATCTAGATTTTTTACTTCCTGGGCATGTTGTTGTATAAATTCTCTACGTGGTTTTACCTTATCTCCCATTAAAGTAGTAAAAGTTTCATCTGCCATAATGGCATCTTCTATTTGCACCTGTAGAATAATTCTATTATCTGGATCCATTGTTGTATCCCATAATTGGTCGGGATTCATTTCTCCTAAACCTTTATATCTTTGTAGAGAAAAGTTATCATCTTTATATTTTTCTGCATACTTTTGTAAAGCTCTATCGTTATATAAATATTCCTCAGACCTTCCCCTTTTTACTTTATATAAAGGTGGTTGAGCAATATATATCATGCCCTGTTCTAATAAAGGACTCATATACCTATAAAAGAAGGTTAAAAGTAATGTCCTAATATGTGCACCATCAACATCTGCATCAGTCATAATTATTATTTTACCATATCTGCTGTTTTCAATATCAAAACTTTCGCCGACCCCAGTTCCGATTGCAGTTATTAATGTTCTTATCTCATTATTATTTAATATTCTATTTAATCTTGCCTTTTCAACATTTAATATTTTACCTCTTAATGGTAATATTGCCTGAAAATTACGATCTCTACCCTGTTTTGCAGATCCTCCTGCTGAATCACCCTCAACAATATACAGTTCAGTGTTTTTTGTATCTCTTGAAGAACAGTCAGCTAATTTTCCCGGTAAAGCAGTTGAAAATAAAGCATTTTTTCTTCTAGTTAGATCTCTAGCCTTTTTTGCAGCTTTTCTAGCTTTAGAAGCCTTAATACCTTTTTCAACAATAATTTTAGCAACAGATGGATTTTCTTCCATAAAAGTTTTTAAATGTTGGGATAAAGCAGAATCAACAAAACCTCTTACTTCACTGTTACCAAGCTTTGTTTTAGTTTGACCTTCAAACTGAGGTTCTTCAATTTTAATGTTTATTATTGCTGTAATACCTTCTCTGATATCTTCCCCAGTTAAGTTTTCGTCTTTTTCTTTAAGTAAACCTTTACTTCTTGCATAACCATTTACTGTTCTGGTTAAAGCACTTTTAAATCCACTTAAATGTGTTCCACCTTCTCTTGTATTAATGTTATTGGCAAAACTAAATATTCGTTCCTTAAAACCAGAATGATATTGAAACGAAATCTCTACTTCATGTTTTTCTCCAATTTCCTCAATATAAACTGGTTCTTCAATTATTGGTTTTTTGTTTTTATTTAGATATTTTACAAACTGTACAATTCCACCTTCATAGTGAAATTGATTTTTTTTAATCTTTTCTTCATCTCTCTTATCAATAACATTAATTTCTATACCTTTATTTAAAAAGGCCATCTCTTTAAACCTTTGAATTAATTTATCATATCTAAAATCTATTTCCTCAAATATTTCACTATCTGGTTTAAAAGTAATTTTAGTTCCGGTTTCTCTATCTACTTCACAACTTCCAATTTTCTTTAAATCATAAACTGGAACTCCTTTTCTGTACTTTTGACGATATATATTACCATCTTTCCACTTAATCTCAACTGTCATCCATTCCGATAAAGCATTAACTACTGATACACCTACTCCATGTAGACCACCAGATACTTTATATCCTTCTCCATCAAACTTACCTCCAGCATGTAGTGTAGTCATTACTACCTCAACTGCTGGTTTATTAACCTTTGGATGACTTTCAATTGGAATTCCACGACCATTGTCTGTTACACTTACAATATTATCTGGTTTAATTTCAACATCAATTTTATCACAGTAACCGGCCATAGCCTCATCTATACTGTTATCAACTACCTCATATACTAAATGTAACAAACCGTCAAGACTTGTAGATCCAATATACATACCAGGTCTTTTTCTAACAGCTTCTAATCCTTCTAATACCTGGATATTGTCTGCTTCATAACGTCCTTTTTTTAAATCTCCCATCATTATCCCCCAATTCTACTAAATAATCTCTTCCATTCTTTTTTTAAGAGTTGTTGAAGATATTATAGATAAATAAATTTTTTCTCCAGTTAAAATATAAGATCTGGCTTCATCTTCAAAATTATTAATAATAAAGCCTTCCTCTCTAATTATGTCAAAAAATTCTTGAGTAATCTTAGAGTCTTTAGTTGACTCCATATCTCCAATAAATACTACATCTTCTTTTTTTATCATATGACCTTTGCCAATATGTAAAAACATAAAACTCACCTGCCCTTAATCTCTGCAATAAATCCATCTTTTACATTGAAAATTTTACTTGAATTTTTATAAGTTAAGTTATCAATATCATCTAAATCAGTTGTTGTTATTAAGGTCTGTATTTTATCATTGATAATAGATAATAAGGTGTTTTTTCTTTTTTTATCCAGTTCAGAAAAAACATCATCTAAAAGTAAAACAGGATATTCTCCACTTTCAGACTTCATAAACTCTAATTCTGCAAGTTTTAATCCCAAAGCAACTGTTCTTTGTTGTCCCTGTGATCCAAACTTTCTGACATTCATATCATTAATTTTTAAGATTAAGTCATCTCTATGAGGTCCTGATAAAGTATATCCTCTTTCAAATTCATCATTTCTATCATCTTTTAATTTATTTAAAAACACATTTTTTATACTTTGTAAACTATAATCATTATTAATATTTAAAGTACAATCATACTTAATAGTTAAGTTTTCATTACCATTTGTTAACTTTCTTTGTGCAAGTCTGGCTAAAATCTTTAACTTTTTTAATACTTTAAGTCTTTTGAATAAAATTTTAGAACCCTTTTCTGCTAACTTTTCATCCCATACTTCTAATAAATTTATATCTTTATTTTTTTGATAATACATTTTTTTCAATAAATTATTCCTTTGTCGTATTATATGATCATATTCTTTTAATAGATGATAATAATAGGGATTTACCTGTGATATTTCAAGATCTAAAAATTTTCTCCTATTATTTGGTCCACCTTTAATAATCTTTAAATCCTCCGGAGAAAAAAGTATCACATTTAAATTGCCAACTAAATCAGATATCTTCTCCAGAGGATTATTATTTATTTTTATTGATTTATTTCTACCTTCAATTTCATAAGAAATTGTTAAATCATAATCTTTTTTAATCAATTTTAACTGGACTAAAGCTTTATCTTTATTCCAATTGATTAATTCACTATCTCTATTAGTACGATGTGATTCTGTGGTTGCCATCAAATATACAGATTCTAATAGATTTGTTTTACCTTGACCATTATCACCTATAAAAATATTTAAGTTAGGATTTAAATTTAAGTATGTTTTATCAATATTTCTATAATTTTTTAATAGTATCTTTTTTATATACATAACTTTATCCGCTCACTTTTAAAGTTTCCTCCAGACCATCTACATTAATTAAATCTCCATCTTTTAATTTAGTTCCTCTTCTTTTTTCAATCTTATTATTTACCCTTACCATTCCAGATTGAATTAACTCTTTTGCTTCTCCACCGGTAGTAACAAGATTTGCCCATTTTAAAAATTGATCTAATTTAATAGTTTCTGTATTTATATTAATTTTTTTCATAAATTTACTCTCCTTGGTTTTCATTACCAGGTCTAATTGGCATTATTAAGTATATATAATCATCATTATTTTCTTTTTTAACAACTAATGGATTTAAAGATCCTATTAAATCTAATTTAACTTTTTCATCATCAATTACTTTTAACACATCTAATAAATATGAAGCATCAACACTAATTTTATGGTTTTCACCTTCTAATTGGATAGGAACTTCTTCATGTGCACTTCCAGAATCTGAATCTTCTGATTCAATAATTATTTTATTATCTTGTGTTTTTAAGCTGACAATATTAGAATCAAGTTTAGCAATTAAAGAAGCTCTTTTTACAGCTGAGTTAAGATAATCTTTATTGATAACTACTGTAGAATTTTTTTCATCAGGTATAACCTGTTCAAAGTTAGGAAACTTACCTTCAATTAATCTCGATACTACAATTATATCATTAAACTCAAAACTAGCATAATTTTCATTAACCTTCATTTTTACTGTACCTTCTTCATTTAACAAGTTACTAATTTCCTTAATTGTAGAACCAGGTAGTATTATATTAATTTTTTCATCTATATCATTATTATTATCAATTTTACTGTATGCTAGACGATATTTATTTGTTGATACCATTTTTATACTTTTATCTTCAATTACCATTAATGCACCTGTTAATACAGGTTTTGTTTGATCATTTGATGTGGAAAATTCTACTTCTGTTATTATCTTTTTTAATTTTGTAGCTGGAATTTCTAAATTAGTTGGAATATTAACATCTGGTAGTTGTGGATATTCTTCTGGATTAAAACCATTAATTTCAAATTTTGAGTTTAGACAAGTAATTTTTGCTTTGTAATTATCTAGATTTACTTCAAAAAGAATATCTTCATCAGGTAGTTCACGAATAATATTTTTTAGATGATTTGAAGGTAAAACAATTCTACCTTCACTTTCAACTTCGGCTGGTACCCAGTTTTCAATTCCAATTTCTAAATCAGTTCCCATTAAATGAATACCTTTTTCTTTTGATGCTTCAATAAGTATACCTTTTAAAATAGGCATTGTATTACTTGAAGCACAGGCTCTTGTTGTAATGTTTAGGCCTTGATAAAAGTCTTTCTTTGTAATTGTAAAATTCATCATGTAACCTCCTATGTATGTAGATAGTTATTCACAAAAAAAATAAATAATTATTATATATTTTATTTATTTAAACTAGTAGTAGTAGTAGTAGGGAGTGTGAATTTGTGTAAAAGTAGCTTTAGTACTGTATTGTTAATAGTTTAGGTATGTAGATAACATGTACATAAAAAGGTAGCAGTTATACACATACCAACATATTAAATTAGTTAACAATTAATCCACAGGATATCAACTTATTTATTAACAGCGTAATTATGAGTTATTTATACGTGTAATTATTTTATCAACTACATTTGCAAATTTACTATCATCTTCAATTTTTTGTTCTATTTTATTATAAGCATGGATAACAGTAGTATGATCTCTGCCTCCAAATTCGTCACCAATATGTGGTAAAGAAAGATCTGTTAATTCTCTAGATAAATACATTGCAATTTGTCTTGGAAAAGCAATTTTTTGTGTTCTTTTTTTAGAAGTCATATCTTCATCTTTTAAATTATAGTAATCAACTATAACATCTTTAATTAATTCTATATTAACTTCTCTAGGTTCTTTATTATCAACAATAAGATCCTTTAAAGCTTTTTCAGCTAGATCTGTATCAATATCTTTATCAACTAAAGAAGAATATGCAATTACTTTAATTAAAGCCCCTTCAAGCTCTCTTATATTAGACTGTATATTATTTGCAATATAGATCATCACTTCATTTGGAACCTTTAGGTTTTCCATATCTGCCTTTTTTCTTAAAATAGCAATTCTAGTTTCTAAATCTGGTTTTTGAATATCAGTAATTAATCCCCATTCAAACCTTGATCTAAGCCTTTCTTCTAATGTAGGTATTTCCTTAGGTGGGCGGTCACTAGAAATTATTAACTGTCTATTTGCTTCATGTAAAGAATTAAAAGTATGGAAAAATTCTTCCTGAGTTCTTTCTTTATTAGCTAAAAACTGAATATCATCGACTAATAATATATCTATATTACGATATTTATTTCTAAATGAAGCTGTTCTATCATCTTTAATTGCATTAATAAGTTCGTTAGTGAATGTTTCTGAAGATACATATACAACCTTATTGTCTGGATTATGTTTTAAAATATAATGAGCAATAGCCTGCATTAAGTGTGTTTTTCCCAAACCTACATCTCCATATAAAAATAATGGGTTATATGCTTTTGCAGGTGCTTCTGCTACAGCTAAAGCTGCTGCATGAGCAAATCTATTTCCATTACCAACAACAAAAGAGTCAAATGAATATTTAGGATTTAAATTTGTATTAATATTGTATCCTTCTGCATTTTTATCTTTTTTATTTTTTTTCTCTTCTTTATTATTAGTCTCTTCTTGTTTTGATTCTTCTTCGGTTTCCTCTTTAAAAATTTCATTAAGTTCTTCTTCAGTATAAAAACGGCATTTTAGATTTGAATCGGTTAAATTTTGAATAACATCAGTGATCAATTGATTATACCGTGTTTCTATCCAGTCCTTTATAAAATCGTTTGGCACTTCTATCATAAGGATATTATCATCTTTTAAATCGACTGGTTTTGTGTTTGAAAACCAGGTTTTAAAACTAGGATTACTTAATTTATCTTTTATTTCATGTAAAGTTTGATTCCAGATATGTTCTAACTCTTCTTGTGAAAATGCCATTTATATACCTCCTGCACAATTTTGATTAATATAGCATATTTATTCAAGTTATCCCCAAAATATATTTTAAAAGCGGACTTATCAACAGATTTGTGGATAAATACCGTGGTTATCCACAATATTCAACTGTTTATAAATACCTTTATGTTGGTAAATATGGTAATTTTCATTAATTTCCCTGTTAAGAATAACAAAAATATTTCCACATAACGTTAATAATTTGGATTGTTATTAACATATTGTGAATAAATGTGGACAACAATGTGGATAACTAAGAGAAATGTGGATGGGATAGTGTTTAACTGTGAATAAATCAATTAACAAGGTGTGTAAATCTTGTAATCTTATTAAATTGTAGTTATAATAGTAATTAAAGAAAACGCCAAAATTATTTATCGTGGTTAATCATTAACATTTTAACAGATTATCAACAATTATTCAACAAAAATTAGAAGGATATAGCTTGTGGATAATAAGGTTAAAATAATTCTTGATTAAATAGAATTATTTATTATTATTAATAATGTTGTATTATGATAAAATTCTTGACTCTAGATAATAAATAACATATAATTTAAACCGTATGAGAGTTGATATTATAATAATTTTTTATTACACTAAATTTGTAGGAGGAAATTATTTGGAAACCTTAAAACAAAAAAAAGATTTTCAAAAAGTTTTTAACTGTGGAAAATCTATTGCTTCAAAGTATCTTGTTCTCTATTGGAATCCAAATAAGTTAGATAATAACCGTTATGGTTTTTCTATTAGCAAGAGAATCGGTAAAGCGGTTGTTAGAAATAAACTTAAAAGGCGTTTAAAGGAAATTATTAGAACTAGATTAGATAATACTGCTTATGGCTATGATATTATAATCATAGCTCGAAAACCTGTTAATAGTTTGGGATTTTCAGAAATTAAAAACGATTTAAAAAAATTGTATAAAAGGGCGGGCTTGATTGATAATTAGGGAAGTGAAATAATGAGTAAAATAATACTTTGGTTGATAAGAGCTTATCAAAAAGTGATATCTCCTTGGACGCCAAAAACATGTAGATTTCATCCTACTTGTTCAGAATACTCTTATCAAGCAGTAAAAAAATATGGTGCATTAAAAGGTGGATTAAAAAGTGTTAAAAGAATTTCTAAATGCCATCCCTTTAATCCGGGTGGTTATGATCCACTTAAATAATAATTTGGGAGGAAACAGATTATGTTTGGTTGGTTAATAAATGGAATTGTAGAAGCTTTAAAATTTATGAATGGTTTTGTACATAATTTCGGTGTTACTATTATATTATTTACATTAATAATTAAATTATTACTGTATCCTTTAACATCAAAACAGACAAAATCAATGAAAGCAATGCAAGATTTACAGCCTGAAATGGATAAAATAAAGAAAAAGCATAAAGATGACAAAGAGAAACAACAGCAAGCTATGATGGACTTATATAAGGAAAACAATGTTAATCCAGCTGCTGGTTGTCTTCCAATGATATTTCAGTTAGCTATTTTGATTCCGTTATATAGGGCAATATTAAGTTTAAGTGATATATTAAACGAAACTTCTTTTTTATGGATTGGTACTTTAACAAATGGTTCTTTAGCAGAACCCGATGTTGCAATAGTAATTGTTAATGCTTTAGCAATGATTGCACAAACTTATGTTACCCAGAAGATGCAGTCAGGTGGTAATAAACAAAGTAATATGATTATGTGGATTATGCCTGTATTCATTATATTTATTGGTTTCCAATTACCTTCTGGTATTTTATTATACTGGTTTACTTCAACAGTATTTACCGCTATACAGCAATATGTAATATCAAATGAACCTGCTAATAAGGAGGCTGTTGAACAGTAATGAGAAAAATGATATATAAAGCTGAATCAGTTAATAAGGCAATAAAAAAAGGACTAAAGGACTTAGAGATAGATCGAAGTCAGGCAGAAATTAATATTATTGAACAGGGAAACAAAGGTTTTTTAGGATTAATTGGTAAAAAGGAAGCAGAAATTGAGATTATAATCGAAGATGATCCAATAAAAATAGGTAAGGATTTTCTTGAAGGAGTATTTTCAAAAACAAATATAGATGTAAAGATAAACATTATAAAGGAACAAACTAATGAAGAGCAGGTTGTTTATGATATACATTCTGAAGATTTAGGTATTGTTATTGGACGCCGAGGTGAAACCTTAGATGCTTTACAGTATTTAACTTCACTGGTTGTTAATAAAGATACTGAACAGTACTACCGTATAATTCTGGATGCTGAAGGTTATCGGGATAGAAGGGAAAAAACACTTGAGAGGTTAGCTCGTAAGTTAGCTCAAAAAGCAGTTAATAAAGAAAGAAAAGTTGTATTAGAGCCAATGCCTCCTCATGAACGCAGAATTATCCATATAACTTTAAAGAAAGATTCTAGAGTTAGATCATACAGTGAAGGTGAAGAACCATTTAGAAAGGTTATGATTGAAACAGTAGACTAAGGATTATATTATAATACTTATATTATAAACAATGCCCAGTAGGTGGTCCTGCTGGGTTTAATATTTTTAAGGGGGTTAAAAAAATGAATACTATGAAGGAAGATACAATTGCAGCAATTGCAACTCCCTTCGGTACTTCTGGCACAGGTAAGGTTAGAATGAGTGGTCCAGAAGCGATTAAGATAGGTGAAAAAATATTTGAAGCTACATCTAATATTAAGCTAACTGAAGCCAAATCACATACAGCTCATCATGGTTTTGTTGTAGATCCAAAAACCGATAAAACAATTGATGAGGTTTTAGCAATACTTATGATTAATCCGCGTTCCTTTACAGGTGAAAATGTGGTAGAGTTTGACTGTCATGGGGGCATGGTGCCCTTGGAATCAGTTTTAGAGCTACTATTGGAAAACGGTGCCAGAATGGCTGAACCTGGTGAGTTTTCAAGACGTGCCTTTATGAACGGCAAGTTAGATATGGCACAGGCAGAAGCTATTATAGATGTTATTAATTCAAAAACTGAAAAAAGCCTTTCAATAGCAGTAGAACAACTAAAAGGTGGACTATCTGATAAAGTAAACAATATAAAGGATAAGGTAGTTACATTACTAGCTCATCTTGAGGCATCTATTGATTTTCCAGAAGATGAAATTGAGGGTTTTGATTCAAGTCAGTTAAATGAAAGATTAAATGAAATTAAAAAGCCTTTAAAAGATCTGATAAAAACATCTAAACAAGGCAAACTATATCAAGAAGGCATAAAAACAGTTATTGCCGGGAAACCTAATGTTGGTAAATCAAGTTTGTTAAACTATTTACTGCAGGAAAATCGTGCAATTGTAACAGATATACCTGGAACTACCAGAGATGTAATTGAAGAATATATTAACTTAGAGGGTATACCATTAAAAATCATTGATACTGCCGGAGTCAGAGAATCGGATGATCTGGTAGAGCAAATTGGAGTAGAAAAAACAAGAACATCTTTGGAAAAAGCTGATCTTGTCTTAATGATGTTAGATGTTAGTCAAGGCTTAACTGAAGAGGATATTAAGGTATATAATTTAATCAAAAAATTACCTACAATTGTTGTAATTAATAAAACTGATTTAGATAAAAAAGTTGATGTTAAAAAAATGCAAAAAAAATTTAACGAACATCCTCTTTTATTAATATCAGTAAAGGAAGAAAAAGGACTAGAAGAATTAAAAGATACTATTTTAGAGGAAATATTACAGGAAAAAATTAATACCGATAATGAAGTGTTAGTTACAAAAGTTAGGCATCGTGATGCATTAATTAAGGCATTAGATTCTTTACAAAAAGTAAAAAAGTCATTAGATGAAGGAATGCCTTATGATTTTTTAACAATAGATTTAAAAGATGTTTTATTTAATTTAAGTTCAATTACGGGTGAAACAGTTACTGAAGATATTATTGATCAAATATTTAGCGATTTTTGTTTAGGTAAATAGTTAAGGAGTGTTTATTAAAAATGGAAGAAAACTATAAATATAATAAAGTATTTGAAAAAGAATATGATGTCATTGTTATAGGAGCAGGACATGCTGGATGTGAGGCTTCACTTGCTCCAGCCAGGATGGGTCTTAATGTATTAACAATGACTGTTAATCTAGATCATGTTGCCTTTATGCCATGTAATCCATCGATAGGTGGTCCTGGTAAAGGACATATTGTAAGAGAAATTGATGCACTTGGTGGTGAAATGGCTCGTAATATGGATGAAACCATGTTACAAATCAGAATGTTAAATACTACAAAAGGCCCTGCTGTACATGGACTAAGAGGCCAGGCAGATAAAAAGAAATATCATTTAAGAATGAAACAACTATTAGAAGATGAACCCAATTTAGATTTAAAACAAGAGATAGCTGAAGTGTTAGTTGTTGAAGATAATAAAATAAAGGGAGTAATTACCAAAACTGGTATATTATTCAAAGCAAAAAAGGTTGTAATTACTACCGGTACATTTCTTAAAGGTAAAGTAATTATTGGAGAAGCGACTTTTAATGCTGGTCCAAACCAGCAATATCCGGCTAATAAACTGTCTGAATCACTTAATGAATTAGGCTTTGAGCTTAGGAGATTTAAAACTGGTACTCCTCCAAGAATAAATAAAAGAAGTATTGATTTTTCAAAAATGCATGAACAAAAAGGTGAAAAAGATCTTACCTTTTCTTTTGATTCAGAACCTTATGAGCGAGAACAAGTTTCTTGCTATTTAACATATACTAATGATAAGACACATGAAATAATCCAGGACAATAAAATGAGGACTCCTCTATTCAGTGGTATTATTGAGGGAGTTGGACCTAGGTACTGTCCTTCAATTGAAGATAAAGTGGTTAGATTTCCAGAAAAAGGAAGGCACCAACTGTTTTTAGAACCAGAAGGAGAATTGACTGCTGAGTATTATATATCCGGACTTTCAACCAGTTTACCTGAAGATGTACAGTATGATTTACTGAGCACTATACCTGGTTTAGAGAATGCTGAAATAATGAGACCGGGTTATGCTATAGAGTATGATTGTTTTGATCCTAATGATTTGAAGTTAAGTTTAGAAACCAAAAAAATCAAAGGACTCTTCTCTGCCGGGCAAATAAATGGGACATCTGGTTATGAAGAGGCTGCTGGACAAGGTTTAATTGCGGGTATTAATGCAGCTTTATCATTAAAAGGTAAAGAACCATTAATTTTAGATCGTTCTCAGGCCTATATTGGTGTTCTAATTGATGAATTAGTGACCAAAGGAACCGAAGAACCATATAGAATGATGACTTCAAGAGCAGAATACAGATTAATACTTAGACAGGATAATGCCGATCTAAGATTAAAAGAGATTGGATATAATCTAGGATTAATTTCTGAAAAGAGATATCAAGACTTTCTTAATAAAAAAGAAGATATTGAAAAAACATTGGAGTTTATGAGAAACTATCAGGTTACTCCTACTCCTGAAAATAGAGAACAATTAAAAAGCCTAGATAGTGGTGCATTAAAAAAACCGGTTAAATTAGCTAAACTTTTGAAAAGACCGGAAGTTGATTATGATGATTTAAGATTTTTTGCTCCCGATTTGCCAGAAGTAAGCCAAGAAGTAAAAGATCAAGTAAGTATCCAAACAAAGTATAAAGGCTATATTGACCGTCAGATGTCTCAAGTAGAGCAGTTTAAAAAGATGGAACATAAATTAATACCTCAAGATATAGAATATGATAGTTTAGAAAATATAAGATTAGAAGCAAGGGAAAAACTAAAAAAAATAAAACCTAGATCATTGGGACAAGCATCTAGAATTTCAGGGGTCTCTCCTGCTGATATATCAGTACTCATGATATATATTGAACAGCAAGAAAGAGAGAATAAAGATGGGAAAAAATAAAAATATAAAAGATAAATTTAATAGCATAAATTTGAATTTAAGTGATAAACAAGCAAATATGATAAATGAATATATGGATTTTTTAATAAAAGAAAACAAAAAATACAATTTAACTTCTATTACTGATCCTAAGGATATTATTAAGCTGCATTTTTTAGATTCAGCAGCTTTATTTTCAAAAAAAGATATCAAAGGGAAAGTTATAGATATTGGTACCGGGGCTGGTTTCCCCGGTTTTGTTTTTAAAATTATTAATTCTGATATAGATTTAACATTACTTGAAGCGAGTTTAAAAAAGGTAAACTTTTTAAAGATGCTGCAGGTAGAACTTGATTTATATGATAAAATTGAAGTTATTCATGGTAGAGCTGAAGATCTTGGCCAGGATAAAGCACATAGAAATAAGTATGATGTTGTAACTTCAAGAGCTGTAGCTCCATTAAATATTTTGTTAGAATATACAGTACCCTTCTCCAATCCTGACGGTAGTATTTTATTATATAAAGGACCTTCATATAAAGATGAGCTTAATGAAGCTAAAAATGCTTTAAAAACTTTAAAAACCAAGTTAATTAATGTATATGATATAGACATCCCAAATTTAGAGCAAGAAAGATTTATATTAGAATTTAATGTCAGAGGTGATTTAGATCAAAAATACCCTAGAAGAGCAGGTATTCCTAAAAAACGTCCCCTTTAGGCAGGAGATATATAAACTATAAAGAATAATTATAAAAGTAATGGAGGTAAATTAATGGACTTTTCTTTTTTAGCTAATAAAGATGATAATAGTAAAATAAAAAAAATCAATACTGATAAAATTGAGCCTAATCCGCACCAGCCGAGAACTGATTTTAATCAAGATAACTTAAAAAAGTTAGCTGAATCAATCAAAAACTTTGGAATTATTCAGCCCTTGATAGTAAGTAAAAAAGATAAAGGATATCAATTAATTGCTGGTGAAAGACGCCTGAGGGCCGCCAAGTTAATTAATCTAAAAAAAGTGCCTGTCATTATAAATGATTATCAGGAAGAAGAGATAGCAGAAATATCATTAGTTGAAAACATACAGAGACAGGATTTGAATTTTTTAGATGAAGCATTAGCATATTATAGTATAATGAATCAATTTGGTTTAAGTCAGACCGAATTGGGAGAAAAAGTGGGAAAAAGTCAATCTACAATAGCAAACAAACTTAGAATTTTAAAATTACCTGAAGAAATACTCGCATTAATTAGGGGGAGTGCCTTAACTGAAAGGCACGCTAGAGCATTACTTAAGTTAGACGACCAGCAAAAACAGGTTGAGTTTATTAAAAAAGCTAAAAAAGATAGTCTATCTGTAAGAGCTTTTAATCAGTTAATAGATAAATTCTTAAAGAGTGAAACTGAACAAAAACAAGTAAAAACTTATTATAAAGATGTTAGATTATTAAAAAACACTTTAAATTCAGCAATTGAGCAGATTCGTAAAGCTGGTATTGAAGTTGAAGTAAATAAGGAAGAAAAAAATAATTATATTATGTATAACATAAAAATACCAAAAAATAATGAAGATATAACGTGAGGGGGTTTTTTATTTGGCTAAAAAAATTGCTATAGTAAATCAAAAGGGTGGTGTTGGGAAAAGCACTACTGCTATAAATTTAGGAGCAAGTCTGGCTGAACAAGGCCGTAAGGTTTTAATCGTTGATATTGATCCACAAGGAAACGCCACAAGTGGACTTGGTTTAGAAAAAAGTGATTTAGAATACAGTATATATGATGCGTTAATTAATGATACCCCCCTTAATAAAATTATAAAGCCAACCGGACACGATGATTTTTACATATTACCTGCAAATATTGATCTAGCAGGTGCAGAAATAGAATTAGTATCAATAATGTCACGTGAAAGCAGATTGAAAAAGAAAATTAAAGAATCAAATATAGATTTTGATTACATATTTTTTGATTGTCCACCTTCTTTAGGTCTTTTAACTTTAAATGCATTAACTGCTTCAGATCATATAATTGTACCAATTCAGTGCGAATACTATGCTTTAGAGGGATTAGGACAGCTGATGCAGACAGTTGAACTAGTACAGAGCAATTTAAATCCCGATCTAACTTTACTAGGGGTTGTATTAACGATGAATGATGCACGCACTAATCTTTCCAGCCAAGTTATAGAAGAAGTTAAAAAATATTTTGGCAAAGATGTTTTTAACACTATAATACCAAGGAATGTTAGGTTAAGTGAAGCTCCAAGCTTCGGTGAGCCGATAGTAACATATGATCCAACGTCTCGCGGAGCAAAAGCATATAAAGATTTGGCAAAGGAAGTGATTGATCGTGAATAAAAAAAGATTAGGTAAAGGGCTAGATGCATTATTATCAAAAAGCCAGGGAGAAAAAAGAGAACATGAAATCAAAGACATTAATATTGAAAAAATAAAAGCTAATCCATTTCAACCCAGAAATAGATTTGCGGATGATGCGCTTGACGAATTAGCAGAATCAATTGCTAATAAAGGTGTTTTACAACCCGTTACCGTTAGAGAGGTTCAGTATGACAACTTTGAACTTGTGACTGGTGAAAGAAGATGGAGAGCAGCAAAAAAAGTAGGTCTTAAGACTATTCCAGCAATAATTAGAGACTTTAAAGATGAAGAAATGATGGAAGTTGCTTTAATTGAAAACTTACAAAGAGAAGATCTAAATCCAATTGAAGAAGCACATGCTTATAAAAAAATGATAGAAGAGCTTGAGATAACTCAAAAAGAAGTCGCTAAACGTGTTTCAAAGAGCAGGTCAACAGTAGCGAACACACTTAGACTATTAAATTTACCGCCTTCTGTACAAGAAATTGTTTCACGTGAAACAATTTCAATGGGGCATGCACGTGCATTATTACCATTAGAACATAAAAAACAGAAAGATATTGCCAAAAAAATTGTTGAAGAAGATCTTTCTGTAAGGAAAACAGAAGAATTAGTAAAAAAATTAACAGAAAAAAAAGATAAAAAAACTTCGACTAAAAAAACCAAGGATGAATTAAGCCCGAAATGGATAAAAGCTCGAGAACAACTGGCTGAAAAACTAGGTTTAGATGTGAATATAAAAGATAAAGTTAGTAAAAAGGTGATCACTATCAACTGTCGCGATTATAAAGAAATGGAAAATATTCTTGATAAGATCAATTAATTAGGTATAATTGTTTCACGTGAAACAATAATTAATAGAGGTGGATAATATGTTTGTAATAGTTGTTGGTGGCGGGAAAGTTGGAACTTATTTAATAAAAGAATTACTAGAAAAAGAATATAAAATACATGTTGTAGAAAATAATTCAGACAACTGTAAATTACTAAAAGAAAAATATGGAGTAAAAGTATTTTGTGGAGACGGTACAAACGAAAAACTTTTAGAACAAGCCGGAATTAATGAAGCAGACGTAGTACTAGCTGTTACAGGTGATGATCAAGACAATCTTGTAATATGTCAAATGGCAGAAAGAAAGTTTGATGTTCCTAGAACTTTTACTAGGGTCAATACTCCAGGCAATGAAAGGCTTTTCGATTGGTTAGGGGTTAATGTGGCTGTTAGCAGTTCCTCTATACTAGCAGCTTTAGTTGAACAAGAAATGACTTTGCAAGACTTAAGGTATATATTAAATAAGAATCATGATAAAATAGAACTTGTTAGAATAACTGTAAGTAGTGATTGTGAGTATATTAATAAAAAATTAAGGGATATATATTTTCCATTGGAATCAGTTTTGGTTACTATATTACGTGGAGATGAAAGTCTAGTACCCCGTGGTAATTCAATAATTAAAAAGGATGATTTGATAGTAGCATTAACGAGAAGAGAGTATAAAGAAGAACTTATTAAAATGTTCAGCGGAGGTTAATTTATATGATTGGAACAATAGTAAATGTATTAGCTATAATAGTAGGGAGTATATTAGGATTTTTAGTAAAAGGGAAGCTACCTGAAAGGTTTCAAAACATTGTTATTCAAGGAATAAGCCTGGCAGTATTAATAATAGGGCTTCAGATGGCGTTTTCTGTGGAAAGTACTAAAGGAACATTAGTTGTTATTTTTAGTCTTGTCATTGGTGGAATAATCGGAGAAATATTGAAGATTGAAGATAGATTGGAAGGATTAGGTGAAAAAATTCAAAGTAGATTTGGAAATGAAGATGGATTGTTTGTTCAGGGTTTTGTTCAAAGCAGCCTAATTTATTGTGTTGGGGCTATGGCTATTATGGGCGCAATACAGGATGGTTTAAACAATGATCCTTCGATCTTGTTTACCAAATCCCTTCTTGATGGTACAGCTTCAGTTGCTTTTTCAGCTACTTTTGGAATAGGAGTTCTATTTTCTAGTATACCGGTTTTAATTTACCAAGGGTCTATAACATTACTTTCATCTTGGGCTCAAAAACTTTTAAACCAGGATGTAGTTGCAATGATGACAGCTACTGGTGGATTGTTAATTATGGCAATAGGTTTAAATATGCTCCTATCTGCTAAAATAAAAATCGGAAATTTATTACCCTCGATCTTTGTTGCAATAGTAATTGCACAGTTCGTCTTTTAATAAATATAATATTAATGCTTTTTAAGAACTGATATTTATGGTATAATTAATTAAAATATGTTTTTAAGGGAGGAATTTTATGAATGATTCGCTTTGGGAAAGTATAAAAACCTTTTTAAGCGAAAAACTGTACATAACAGTCACCCCTTCTTCGACTCGAAATAAAATAAAAAACTATTCGTTAAGACGTTTTATACCTGTAATTGTAGTATTTGTTTTAATTGTTGTTATTGGTATACTTTCCTCTAACTATATTTATTATAGAAGTCAGTATATGCAGACAAAAAATAATTTTGAAGAATATAAAAGTAATATCAATATAAATGAATTACAAGAAGAAAACAAGAATCTAAAGAAAAATATTTTAATTTTAAGTCAAAATACAGAAGAACTTAGACAAGCAATGAATAATTTAAAAAGCACAAATCAAGAGATAAGACATATCTTAGGTGAAGATACCAATAACAATGATCAAGAAGACAACAATGAAATACAGATTACATCTATATTAGACTATAATTATTCCATTTTAAAACAAGGTATACCAATGGGTGGTAATAATTTAAATCTATATTACTATGATACAGATAAGTTGTTAAATGGTATAAATGAAAGTGCTGAAAAAGTTGAAGAAAATATAAAAAATCAGCAAGTAGTACAAGAAAAACTTCGTAATGATGCAGTTGAATATAAAGAACTGCAAAGATCTATTCCAACTCGTTGGCCTTTAGTTAACGATAATGACAGTTATATTTCTTCTAATTTTGGTTGGAGAACTGATCCAATAACTTCTCAACAGGAGTATCATGAAGGTTTAGATATAGCCGTTTGGTATAATACCCCAGTAATCGCTACAGCAGCTGGTCGAGTTACTTTTGTTGGATGGAAGAATGGTTACGGTTGGAGTGTTGAAATAGATCATGGTCATGGATATAAAACGATGTATACTCATTTAAATGAAATTATAGTTGACAAAGGTGATAAAGTTAATGAAGGCAGCAAAATAGCTTTATCAGGCAATTCTGGAAGAAGTACTGGACCACATTTACATTATGAAATAAGGGTTAATGGAGTTCCAAAAAATCCTAGAAATTATATTGGGAGGTAAACCTATTGTTTAATAAAGAAGAAGAAATTAAAAAAGATGAAATTAATACTATTTTTGGACAGCAGACAGAATTTGATGGTAAACTTAAAACTAAAGGATCAATAAGAATAGAAGGCAAAATTACTGGTACTATAGATGCTGAGGGTGATGTATTTGTGGGAGAATCAGGAGCAGTTAGTAGCAACATAGAAGCCAGGAAGGTTGTTATAGCGGGAAAAGTAGACGGCAATGTTACTGCCAATGAAAAATTGGAAATCCTTCAAACAGGAACTTTAAAAGGTGATATTAAAGTTAAAAAGTTAGTTGTTGAAGAAGGGGCACAATTCATTGGGAAAAGTGAACTACTGGAAAATAAAGGAAAAGAAATGAAAACAGATAAAAAAAGCGAAAATAAAGTTGAAAAATCTTCTAAAAATCAATAAACTAGTATATAGATAAGAAAAAAATATATAATTTGGGTTGAAGTTCAGGTGAGAGACCTTTTTTAAGGCGCCGAAGGAGCAAAGCTTATCATATAAGCCGAAACTCTCAGGCAGAAGAAATCTGAATGGACCAAACTCTGAACTTAACAGAACAGGGGGGTTTAAGGCGACTTAAACTCCCCTGTTTTTATTTTAAATCAATCATAGTTTGTGAGGAGGTGAAGATGTGAAAAAAACAGCTATTTATGATGAACATTTAAATTCTGGAGCAAAGATGATTGATTTTGGTGGTTGGCAAATGCCTGTGCAATACAGTGGTATTATTGATGAACACAATGCTGTTAGGAATAAAGCAGGATTATTTGACGTTTCTCACATGGGTGAGATTTTAGTTAGAGGTGAAGATTCTTTAAAGCTTGTACAAAAAGTAATCACTAATGATGCATCTAAAATGGAGGATGGTCAAGTTATCTATACACCTATGTGTTATGAAGAAGGTGGGATTGTAGATGACCTATTAGTCTATAAGCAAAATGATAAAGAATACTTGTTAGTTGTTAATGCTTCAAATAAAAATAAAGATTTAAAATGGATAGAAAAAAATGCTAAGTTTTTTAATAACGTTGTTGTAGAAGATAAATCTGAATATTATTCTTTAATTGCAATTCAAGGACCTATTTCCCGGGAAATAATTAATCCATTAGTAGATGATGATATTAGTGATCTTAAATTTTATAGATTTGTTAATACTAAAATAAATGGCTTTAACGCTATTATATCAAGGACTGGATATACAGGAGAATTAGGATTTGAAATCTATTTAAAGGCAGAAAATGGTCCAAAATTATGGCGTAAGCTTTTAGATGTAGGGAAAGAAAAAGGTCTATCGCCTGCTGGTTTAGGGGCAAGAGATACTTTGAGGTTAGAAAAAGCACTTTGTCTGTATGGTAATGATATAGATGAAAAGACTAATCCAATTGAAGCTGGTTTATCTTGGACTGTTAAATTCAATAAAGAGGATTTTAATGGAAAAAAAGTATTAGAAAAAGTTCAAAAACGAGGCATAACCAGAAAGCTAGTAGGATTTAAAATGAAAGGAAGAGGCATTCCTAGACATGGATATAAGATTAAGATAGATGATAAGGAGGTAGGAGAAGTTACAAGTGGTAGTTATTCTCCAACCTTAGATGAAAATATTGGATTAGCATATATTGACCTAGATTATATTTCTGCAGATACTGAAATTGATATATGTATTAGGAAAAGAGAAGTTAAGGCTAAAATAGTTGAAACACCGTTTGTTTAATAAAAAAAGGGGGAAACATTTTATGACAATTCCAAAAGATTTATTTTTTACTGAAAATCACGAGTGGATATCTGTTGATGGAAAAGAAGCTGTTGTTGGTATTAGTGAACATGCTCAGGATGAATTAGGAGATATAGTGTTTGTTGAATTACCTTCTGTTGAAGAAGAGTTGGATCAGTTTGAGGAATTTGGCGTAATCGAATCAGTAAAAGCTGTTTCTGACGTATTTATGCCTGTTAGTGGTATTATAGTAGAAGTGAATGAGGATTTAATGGATCAACCTGAACAAATTAATGAAGACCCATATGGTAGTGGTTGGTTAATCAAGGTTGAAGTAAAAGATAAAAGTGAGTTAGAAGAATTAATGGATAGCGCTGAATATAAGGCGTTTATAGAGGAGGAATAGTAAATGGACTATGTCTCCAATACTGAACAAGAAAGACAGCAGATGTTAAAAGAAATTGGAGTGGAGGCTATAGAAGATATATTTGACTCTATTCCAGACGAAGTAAAACTTAATAGAGAATTAGATGTATCAGAAGGTATGTCAGAGTTAGAACTAAAAAGACATATAAATAAAATTGCTGACACAAATATATCGTTAGAAAACTACACCTCTTTTTTAGGAGGAGGGGCATATGATCATTATGTTCCAAGTATAATTGACCACTTGATTTCAAGACAAGAATTCTATACAGCTTATACACCATATCAAGCTGAATTAAGCCAAGGCACACTGCAAGTGGTTTATGAATACCAAAGTATGATCAGCGAATTAACTGGGATGGATGTTGCCAATGCGTCATTATTAGATGGGAGTTCGGCAACTGCAGAAGCTATTTTAATGGCTTCAAGAATAAGTCGTAATAAAAAGGTGTTAATTTCCTCTGCTTTACATCCATCATACAGAGAGGTTGCCAAAACTTATGGTAAACCAAAAAATCTAGATTTCGTTGAAATTAGTATAGAAGATGGTGTAACTAATTTAGAAGAGTTAGAAGATAATTTAGATAATGATGTTGCAGCAATAGTTGTACAGTATCCTAATTTTTATGGATCAATAGAAAATATGGAAAAGATCAAACAATTAAAAGAAGAGTATAAAAAAGTACTTTTAATTGTTGTTGCTAATCCAATTGCTTTAGGTTTATTAACACCTCCTAAAGAATTTGGAGCAGATATAGTAACAGGTGAGGGACAAAGTTTAGGAAACACAATAAACTATGGTGGACCATATTTAGGATATCTTGCCTGTATAAACGACAGGAAGTTTATAAGACAAATACCGGGCAGAATTGCAGGAGCAACTGTTGATGTAGATGGAAACCGAGGATATGTATTAACATTACAGACAAGAGAACAACACATTAGAAGAGAAAGAGCTACTTCTAATATGTGTACAAATGAAGCATTAAATGCTGCTATTTCAACTATATATATGGCAACTATGGGTAAAAAAGGTATGAAAGAAGTTGCAGAACAATCATATAAAAAGGCACATTATCTTGCAGATAAGATTGATGAATTAGAAGATTTTGAAGTAGTTAACACAGATAACTTTTTTCATGAATTCTGGGTAAAAACTAAACTTCCTGTAAAAAAAGTATTATCTAGTCTAAAGGAAGAAAAAATACTGGGCGGAATAGATATTTCTCGTTTTGAAGAAGAAGAGGGAATATTAATAAGTGTAACAGAAAAAAGGACTAAAGAAGAATTAGATAACTTAGTAAGACTATTGGAGGCGATGTAGATGGCTGAAAAATTAATTATAGATTATTCGAGCTCAGGCAGAAAAGGTTATTCATTACCTCCTTTAGATGTACCGGATATTAATATTGAGGATAATCTTGAATCTAAATATGTACGTAAAGACCTTAACTTTCCAGAAGTTAGTGAAGTAGATGTTGTTCGTCATTATACTGCTCTTTCAGAATTGAATTATGGTGTAGATTCTGGAATATATCCACTTGGTTCTTGTACAATGAAATATAATCCGAAAAGAAATGAAGATATTGCAAGAATAGAAAAATTAACTCAAATACATCCTTATCAAAGTGATGATGATGTTCAGGGTTCCTTACAAATATTACATGAATTAAAAACAGATTTAGCAGAAATAAGTGGTATGGATGAAATGACACTGCAACCAGCTTCGGGAGCTCATGGTGAATTCACGGGTCTTTTAATAATCAGAAAGTATTTTGAAGATAAAGGAATAGAAAAAACAAAAGTAATTGTTCCTGATTCTGCTCATGGAACTAATCCAGCAAGTGCTGTTATGGCAGGATTTGATATTGTAGAAATAGATTCTAATGAACAAGGGATGGTTGATTTAGAGAAATTAAAAGAAGCAGTTGATGATGATGTAGCTGCATTAATGTTAACTAATCCTAATACATTAGGAATATTTGAGAAAGATATAAAAGAAATCGCTGATATAATTCATGATGTAGGTGGATTACTTTATTATGATGGAGCAAATTTAAATGCCGTAATGGGTTATGCAAGACCTGGAGATATGGACTTTGATGTATTACATTTAAACCTACACAAAACATTTTCTACTCCACATGGTGGAGGGGGACCTGGTTCAGGTACAGTAGGAGTTAAAGAATTTTTAAAACCATATTTGCCACGCCCGTTATTGGTTAAAGAGGAAGACAAATATTATTGGGACTATGATAGACCAAAATCAATTGGTAAAGTCCATGGTTTTTATGGTAATTATGGAGTACTAATTAGAGCATATTCCTATATTAAAACATTAGGATATAAAGGATTAAAGAAAACAACAGAAAATGCAGTATTGAATGCTAATTATATGAAAGCAAAACTTAAAGAGGATTTTGTATTACCATATGAAGAAAACAGTTTACATGAATTTGTTTTATCCGGAATAAAACAAAAAGAAAAAGGTGTAAGCACATTAAATATTGCTAAAAGGTTGTTAGACTATGGCCAGTATGCTCCTACGATATACTTCCCATTAGTTGTAAAGGAAGCTATGATGATCGAACCAACCGAGACAGAAAATATTGAAACATTGAATAAATTTATTGATACTCTTAAAATAATTTCTAAAGAAATAGAAGATAATCCAGAAATTGTAAAAAATGCACCACATAATACTTCTGTTAGAAAATTAGATGAAGCAAAAGCTGCTCGTGAACCTGATTTAAAATGGTAGTGGTGACAAATATAAAATCAAATATTTATTAATAAAATAAGCGGCCTTGTGCCGCTTATTTCTACTATAGATTGCTTTAATTAGTGGAATATTATATAATATTGAAAGAATAAGATTACGAGGGGTTGTAATATGTTAGAAGAAAATTATTTAAAAAAATTAGATGAAAATATCAAAAAAGAATATAAAGAAGCTTCAGACTTGTTAGATATTGGAAAGTTTGAAGAATCAAAGAAGAAATTCGAAGAAATATTAGATGAAGTTGAAGACTTTATCCCAATATTGAATAAATTAGCTGTTATTGAAATATATAATGATAATTTAGATCAGGCTAATGAATTAATTGATAAGATATTAGAAAAAGATCCAGAATATGTATCAGCAATAACTAATCTTGGTAGTATATATAAGAAAAAAGGTGAGATTGAAAAAGCCAAAAAGTTATATAAAAAGGCTATTGATCTTGAACCAGAATATGGAAATGCATATAATAATCTAGGTGTGATTTATAGAGAACAGGGAGAATATAAAAAATCTGTTCAGTATTTAAAAAAAGCACGTAAGAGAGGGTCTTATTCATTTAAAGTTGATGATAAACCTTTATATAAAAATAAAGGATGTGTATTTTTTGTTGTTTTAGTAATTTTAATCATATTATTACTAATATATATCATGTGAGGTGGATAAAATTGGCAGAGTTAAAAGTGGGAAATAAAGTCAAAATGAAAAAACCTCATCCATGTGGCTCAGAAGTTTGGAAAATTATTAGAGTGGGTATGGATATTAAAATTGAATGTGAAAAATGTAACCATATTGTCATGATGCCTAGAAGAAAGTTTGAGAAAAACCTAAAAGAAATAATAAAATAGGGTGGTATAATGGAAATTGGAATTGTAGGTTTACCAAATGTAGGAAAATCAACATTATTTAATGCATTGACACAGGCTGGAGTATCTGCTCAAAACTATCCATTTTGTACGATTGATCCGAATATAGGAATAGTAGAGGTACCAGATCAAAGGTTGGATAAATTATATGAATTATTTTCTCCTCCTGAAAAAATACCTACAGCAATAAAGTTTGTAGATATTGCAGGATTGGTAAAAGGAGCAAATCATGGTGAAGGATTGGGCAATAAATTTTTATCTCATATTAGAGAGGTAGATGCAATAGCTCATGTAGTACGTTGTTTTGAAGATAAAAATGTAACTCATGTAGATAATGAGCATAATCCTATAAAGGATATAGAAGTAATTAATTCAGAATTAATAATGGCTGATTTAGAAACAATAAATAAAAGAAAAGAAAAAACCAAGAAAATGCTGAAATCCGGGGAAGATAGATATAAAATAGAATACGAGATATTAGAAAAGTTAGAAAGTAATTTAAATAAAGGAATTCCAGTTCGTAATATAGCTCTTAGTTATAAAGAAAAAGAATTAGTTGAAGAATTATTTTTACTGTCTAATAAAAAGATTATTTATATTGCAAATGTTTCAGAAGCAGACCTTAATAAAGATAGTAATGAGTGTATTGAAAAGATAAGGGAGTATACTTTTGAAGAAAACACAGACGTTATTCCTGTTAGTGCAAAAATTGAAGCTGATATTGCAGAACTGCCTGAAGATGAGGCTGAAATTTTTATAAAAGATTTTGGTTTGGAAAATTCTGGTTTAGATAAAGTAATTAAATCTTGTTATGAACTATTAGATTTAATTACATTTTATACTGCTGTAGAAAAAGAGATAAGAGCTTGGACAATAAAAAAAGGGACTAAAGCTCCACAGGCAGCTGGTAAAATACATACAGATATGGAAAAAGGGTTTATTAAAGCAGAAGTTATAAGTTATACTGATTTAATGAGAGCAGGCTCAATTAAAGATGCCCGAGAAGAGGGTTTACTTAGAATAGAAGGCCATGATTATATAGTTCAAGATGGTGATTTTTGTCATTTTAAATTTAATGTATAATTATTGTGTAAAAGTTGCAATTTCAATGTTTGAATGCTATAATAATTAAGAATTGGGTTATAAAATAGTTATAATTAAATCCATGCTTCATAAAGACAAATATGAAGCCGCTTAGACCGTGTGGAGGGGGTGAAAGAAAAGATGGAAAAAGTAAGAAGTTATGAAACTGCATTAGTTTTAAGACCAGATTTAGAAGAAGAAAAAAGAGAAGAAATAATTGAAAGAATAAAATCTGTTATTACTGATAATGATGGAGAAGTTACTAATACTGATGAATGGGGAACCAGACAGTTAGCTTATGAAATTGAAGATTATCGTTCTGGTTACTATACATTTATTGAATTCGATTCTCCAACTGATGTTTTAGAAAAACTTGAACACAATTATCGTATTCTTGGTGAGATAATACGTTCTTTAATAGTTAGAAAAGAAGATTAAATTAAGGGGTGGCTTAATTGTTAAATCATATTGTTTTAATTGGAAGGCTGGTTAGAGATCCTGAATTAAGATATACAAGTAATGGAACACCAGTTGCAAACTTTACTTTAGCAGTTGAACGAAATTATAAAAATTCACAGGGTGAAACCGATGTTGATTATATAAAAATTGTTACTTGGCGAAAATTAGCTGAAAATGTTGCCCATCATTTGGGTAAAGGTAGACTAGTTGCTGTTGAAGGATCACTTCAAATTAGAAAAAGTCAAGGAAAAAATGATAATAGGACATACATTAATCCTGAAGTAATTGCAAATAATGTCCAATTTTTAGACTGGCCTAGTGATAATAAAAATAAAAATAGCCGCTCAGACTATAATAATAATAAAAAAGATACAGATACAGTCGATGAACAGGATTTATCAGACGATGATTTTGAGGTGCCATTTTAAGAAGGAGGTATTATAATGGGAAGAGGAAGAAATAGATCGTGTTTCTTTTGTTCAAAAGATAAAGAAATTGATTATAAAGATCTAAAGACATTAAATAGATATATTACTGATAGAGGTAAAATCGTTCCTAGAAGAATTACAGGAAATTGTTCTAAACATCAAAAAGATGTAACTAAAGCGGTTAAAAGAGCAAGAAAACTAGCTTTATTACCTTATGTAAAAGAATAGATGTATAATATTTTTGGGAGGTATTATTTAAGTATCCTCCCTTTATATTATATTTTTTAAAAGCCAGTTATCATAATGTTGAGGTGTAATAATAAATGCTTAATCAAAGAATAAAAGATAGTACTAAAGCAGTTATATATCTACTAATATTGACATTAATAAATGTTTATATTCCATTTCTCAGCATTCTAGTTTTAATTGTATGGCCTATTCCGGTTGCAGTTATTACATTAAAGCATGATAGGAATACGGTAGTGGGAGTAATCGCGGTTACTGCACTTATAAATGGATTATTGTTTGGACCAATGTTTGGGTTATTAGCTGTTATAGGTTTTGGTCTAATAGGTTTTGTTATTGGTACTTGTATCAAAGAAGATATAAAACCATTAAATACATTGATTTTCTCGGTACTTTCTGTTTTGCTATCACATGTATTATTAGTTTATATATCTAGATATTTACTTGGAGTTAATTTTCAAGCAATAATAAATGAAGTTGGGAATATAATAGGACAATCAAATAACATAGGTAATATGGAAGATATGATTGCAAATCAGCTACAGTTATTACAGCGATTATTTCCATCTCTAGTAGCGATTTCGGCAATAGTTACTGGTAGTTTAAACTATTATGTAACTAACTGGTATTTAAAAAAGGTTGGTTATGCTAAAAAAATCTATAAAACGATTAAATACTGGTTTTTACCAAGATGGATCATATCAATTGGAATTGTTATATCATTAATTTTAAAAAGAAATATAATATTTGTTAATTTAAACATGGTATTATTATTTTTGGCATTAATACAAGGATATGCAGTTTCTTTATACTTTATTGATAAAAAAACAAGTAATTCGATAATAAAAATTATATATACAGCAATTATCCTATTTGTACCATTGTTTCCCCCAGGACTTGTTTTGCTGGGGCTAACAGATTTCTGGTTTGATTTTAGAAAATTAAAAAACCGTACTAAAAAGGATGATTGAAGATAAGGGAGGTTTTAGATAATGGAAATTATTCTTAGAGAAGACGTAGATAAATTAGGTTCTTCTGGAGATATTGTAGAAGTTGCTGATGGTTATGGCAGAAATTACTTAATACCAAGAGGTTATGCTGTACAAGCAACTGAATCTCAAAAGAAAAGATTAAGAAATGAAATTGAAAAAGCTAAGAAAAGAAAAGCTGAAAAAACAGAACAAGCTCAAGAATTAAAGACAAAACTTGAGGCCGAAAGATTTATTTTCCCTGTAAAAGCAGGAGAAAACGGAAAATTATTTGGATCAGTTACAAGCAAAGATATTAGTGAGGCAGCAGCAAGTGAAGGTTATGAATTAGATAAAAGAAATATTTCATTAGATGAAAACATAAAAGAACTTGGTGTTCATAAAGTTCCAGTAAAATTATTTGATGATATTTATGCTAATTTAATTGTTGAGGTTATTGAAGCAAAAGAAGAAGAAGATAAAGAATAGCTATATGAAAATTTAATTTGTATTTAACCCCCATATTTTTGGGGGTTTTTTGTCTTTGTACCAATTTTTTAAAGATATTGACAGAGTAAAATAATAAAGGTATAATATGAATATAGAGTCATGTGAATATATAGTCACTACACATATAAGAGAGGGGGAAATTAATTGCCGAGTGAGACCTTTTATAATTTAAATGAAAGTAAAAAGCAAAGGGTTCTTAATTCTGCTATTAATGAATTTGCAGAATACGGATATACAAAGGCAAGTATAACAAGAATTGTAAATGAAGCAAAAATTGCTAAAGGAAGCTTTTATCAATATTTTGAAAACAAATTTGATTTATTTGAGTATATAATTGAATTAGTATTTGAGAGAAAAATGAAGTATATAAATAAAAAGATTAATACCAATAACGATAAATTCGATTTTTTTGAATATTGGAGGATGTTAAATAAAGCTGGAATTAAATTTGCGAAGGATAATAAACAGTTAGCAATAATTTCTTTAAGTTTAATTAAAAATAAAGATAAAAATGAATTTAAAAAAATCATTGATAAATTTCAACCAGTGGGCAATGAAATGTTTGAAAAGCTTTTAGAGAAAGCTCTAAGAGAAGGACAGATCAGAAATGATATTGATAAAAAATATATTTCCCATCTGTTATATAAATCTAGTTTTTTTATTACAGAATACTTTTTAGAAGAAAATGATGTAGATAATTTTGATGAGTTTTTACCTTTAGTTGAAAACATGATGGATATAATTGGTTTTGGAATTAAAAAGGAGGTTGACTAAATGGCATTGTTAAAATTAGATGATATTAAAAAGATATATCATCAGGGAAAGATTGATGTTCCAGCCATAAGAGGTATATCTCTCGATATTGAAAAAGGAGAATTCACCACTATTTTTGGACCCTCTGGATCTGGAAAAACAACATTGCTAAATATTATTGGTTGTTTAGATAAACCTAGCAGTGGGGATATAACATATGAAAGTCAAAAGAAGCTCTCTGAATTAAATAACAATGAATTATCTGATTTCAGAAGATATAATCTAGGCTTTATTTTTCAGGGACATAATTTAATTCCAGTATTAACAGCATTTGAAAATGTAGAATTTGCAATTAGAATTATTGATGAAATTTCGAAAAAAGAAAGAAGAAAAAAAGTTTTTGATATATTAGAATCAGTAGGGTTGAAAGGATTGGAAAACAGAAAACCAAATGAGCTTTCCGGTGGCCAAAAACAAAGAGTAGCTATTGCAAGGGCACTGGTTAAAAACCCAAAATTGGTTTTAGCTGACGAACCGACAGCAAATTTAGATTCTGAGACAAGTGAAGAAGTCTTAGATATAATGCTTAAAATGAATAAGAAGTTCGGAACTACCTTTATTTTTTCTACCCATGATCCTCAAGTTATGAGGTATGCTAGGAGATTGATTGAAATAAGAGATGGAAAGGTAACTAATGATGAACAAGGAGAGGATTTGGATGTTCCTCACTAAATTGGCTTTAAAAAATTTAACAAGACATAAAAAAAGAACTATAATAACTGCCTTTGTAATATCTTTTGGTATTTTTATCTTTCTAGTATCGGATTCTTTAATGGTTGGAATGAGTGATTTAACGTTAAATAATAGTATTAATCTTCAAACTGGACACCTTCAGGTAATGAAAGAAGAGTATTGGGAGAACAAAGATGAATTACCTATGAATAATTTAATCGAGGAAGACTCAAATATTATAAATGATATCAAAAATACTGTGAGTTCAGATAGTTATACTTCTAGGCTATTATTTGGTGCAACAATAAATAATGGCAGTGAAGATTATCCTATTAATGCTATCGGAATTAAACCAGATGATGATCAAAAAGTATTTGATTTAAAAGAATATATCTTAGAAGGTGAGATGTTTACCGGTGGACAAAATGTTGTAATTGGTAAAGGATTAGCTGACTTAATGGGTTTTAATGTGGGCGATTATGTTACTTTATTATTCAGAACAGAAGAAGGAACATTTAATACAATTGATGCTCAATTGTCAGGTGTAATTGATTCACCACATCCTGAAATTAATGAATTTCATGTATATCTTCCTTTACAATTAGCTCAAGATTCTTTAAATATTGGTAATAAGGTAAGTAAATATCTGTTTAAATTAAAAGAGAGAGATAAATCTATAACAGCAGCAAACAATCTTAACTCTCTTTTTAATGATACTGGTTCAAATTTACATGCCTATAATTGGGAACAACTATCCCAAGAGTTACTGGCAATGATTCAGCAGGGAAATATCGAAAATATGATTATGTTAATTATTATTATAGTGTTAGCAACAGTTGGGGTAATTAATACAGTTATATTATCTGCTTTAGAAAGATTAGAAGAAATTGGTATGATGAAAGCCTTGGGATTAAAGGTAAGAGAAATTGTTTATATTTTTGTTATTGAATCAGCAGGAATAGGAATAATTGGTTCGTTTTTTGGTGTATTAATTGGTGGTATAGGTGTATATTTTATGAGCAATTATGGTCTAAGTGTTTCATCTATGACAGAGGGACAATCTACTTTTGGTATACCTATTGCTGATAAATTGTATGGGGGTTGGGAAATTAGCACATTTATATTCATATTTTTCTTTGGAATATTAGTTTCTATTTTAGCCAGTATTTTGCCGGCAATATGGGGTGCGAAAAAAGATCCAGTTAAAGCCATATACCATAAATAGGAGGTGTCAGTGAATGAAATTTTTATTAACGCTTGCCGGGAGAAATCTTTTTAGAAATAAAATACGAACTATTGTATCTCTGTTTGCAATAGCTATTGCTGTAATGGTTGTTATCTTTGCGCGGGGACTTATAATAGGAATATTAGATTCTTCCTATTCCCTATATATACAATATGATTCTGGTCATCTTAAAGTAATAGATGAAACATATGATCAGAAGGAAAAACTTTTATCTTTAAGACATCCTGTAGATGGATTTGAAGGTGAAGGGGTATTACCAATGGTTGAAAAGATTGAATCTATTGAAGGTATAAACATAGTGATTCCTAGACTTAAGTTTGGAGCAATGGCCAGTCCTGGTGACGAAATTATACGTATGTTAGGATGGGGTGTAGATCCTGATAAAGAATTAGAATTTACTGACATTAAGTCTAATTTTGTAAGGGGAAGAATGGTCGAACCTAATAAAAGAGAAATAGTTTTAGGAAGTGGCTTACTAAATAAGGTCAATAAATCTGTTGGAGATAGTTTAACTATTGTATATAATAATTCTTTTGATTCTTTTAAAGGTTCAACATTTGAAATAGTAGGAGAAATTGATCATTATCTACCGTTAATTAATGAGAGGTTGTTTTATATACCTCTTGATCAGGCTCAACGAATATTAATAATGGAAAATAGTGCAACTGAAATATTAATAAAAGCCGATTCTATGAATGAGGCCGATGAAATCAAACCTAAAATTGAACAAATAATTAATAATAATGATGCAAGAGGAAAATATATTGTTCAAACCTGGGATGAGGCTAATCCGATGTTAAAATTATTTAATGTAGCTGAATACATATATAATGTTATATATATACTACTGGTTATTTTAGCAGCTGTTGTTGTAATAAACACTATGGTGATGATCGTAAAAGAAAGAACTCAAGAAATTGGAATGATGAGAGCATTGGGATTAAGAAGCAAAGAAATCTTAACATTGTTTATTATCGAAGGAAGTTTTTTAGGTATTGTAGGTAGTTTCTTTGGAGCAATTTTTGGAGGTATGTTAACAAAGTATTTATCTGTTCATGGAATAGATTATACTCAAGCAGTTGAAGGTATGATGGAAGAATTTTTCATGAATCCAGTATTATATCCTGTTTATAATTTAGAAAATGTTATTTTCGGATTTTTACTTGGTTCAATTGTAACTGCTTTAACTTGTATTATACCTGCTAGAAGAGCGGCTAAACTTGAACCTCATGATGCTTTAAGGAATATTTAATGGAGGTGTATAAAAATGAAAAAAATTACTTTATTTTTAATAATCTCACTATTTATATTTTCGACTTCTGCTTTGGCTATTACAGCGGAAGAGATTATTCAACATCGTGATGATAATGAGTTTATTAAAACAGCAAGAATTGAATCAACTATGATTATTAATAACAGGGGAAGAAAATTAGAAAAAAATATGGTATCTTTAATTGAAGGAGATAATGGATTAACAGAATTCATAAATCCTATGGACCGCGGTACTAAATTTTTAAAACGAGATGATAATTTATGGATGTTTTTCCCAGATGCAGAAGATGTTGTTAAATTATCTGGTCATATGTTAGAAAGAGGTATGATGGGTAGTGACTTTTCATACAAAGATATGATGGAATCAGAAAAATATCTTGAGTTATATAACTTTGAATTAATAGGAGAGGAAGAATATCAGGGAAGAGAATGTTATAAGATTGAAGCTACTAAAGTCGAAGGGGCTGAAGTATCTTATTATAAAAGAATTTCATGGATTGATAAAGAAAGATTTATTGGACTAAAAGAAGAGTTGTATGCAGAAAGTGGTCGTTTATTAAAAGAGATTGTTGTTACAAGGACAGAGGAAATTCAAGGAAGATGGTATCCAATGGAGTCAACAATGGAAAATAAGTTGAGAGAAAATACTAGTACCACTTTTATTATAAATTCAATTGAGTTTAATCCCGAAATACCAGAAGGAACTTTTTCATTAGAATCATTACAATAATATAATGTTAAAGGAGGGTTATTAGTGTTTTCAAAACGGGTATTATTTATCACGATTGTGTTTTTATTAATAGTTACTTCACCATCATTAGCATATCAATTTGGTGGAGAACTAAATACTGGAGTTAATGCTCTATTTTATGAAAATACAAATCAAAACCAAAATTTAATATATGAAAATGTAAACTTGGAATTGAATTTTGAGAATGCAAACTTTGAAATATCAGCAAAAAATAGTTATGGTTATACAGATAATAATTATAATTTAGATATTTCTTTGAAAAAGGCTTATATAAGACATAAATTTAAAGATATTAGATTAACTTTAGGCAAACAACCTGTGTCTTGGTCTTTTGGCTCATTAATTAATACTGTTGATTATAACTTAGGGGCAGAAACATTAGATCAAGAAACTTCTGCTAAATATGTAAATGCTTTAGAGTTAAGTTATCCTATTAACTGGTATAGTAGCTTATCTTTAGTTAATGAGTTTAATCCCGATTATGATAAAATAGGTTTTAGGGCTAGAACTTTAGTGAAAGATTATGATATTAGTTTAAATTATGTAAATAAAGAAGTTAATAATCAAAACAACTCAAGATTAGGTTTATCTTTTAAGGGAGATATAGGAAATGTTGGTATTTATGGTTCTGTATTGAATTTAAATAATAATACTAATAATATTAGTACTAATGCTTATATGCTAGGGTCAGATTATAGTTATATTCTAGACGGTGGTTATGGAAACAGATTATATTTCCAAGGTGAATATCACATGATTGAAAATAATGAAGGAATTTTTGAAGTATTAAACTCTTTGGGGAAAACTGTATCTAGTTCAGAAGAGCAGTTGATGAAATTGTTTAATTCTGATTATCTTAAAATATTTCTAGGTAATGTAAGTTACAATATTAACGACTTTAGTTCAATAGGAGTTTTCTCAATAACCTCATTAGATGACGGAAGTACTGCATTAATACCAAATTATAGTAATCAACTCAGTTCAAATACATCTTTAAATATCAAATTATCCTATCTAAGTGGTAAAGAGGATGATTTTTTAGGCTCTGGTCAACTACTGCCCAAAGCTGTTTTGAATGTTGAATTAAGTTACATCTTTTAATTTATTTTCAAGTTCTTTTTCGGATAGTTGGTCCATATCATCAAGCAGGGAAAGTATCTTTTGAAAATCTTCTTCAGATATTTTCCCTTCATTTTTTAATTTCTCATATTTATTTGTAAACTCATATACAATCTTTAAATCAATATCTTTACTCACCTGGAATCATACCCTCCAAAGATACATTTTCCGGATCTACAAATGCTATGTAATCTTCTTCGAACTTCAGTTTTACAGATCCAGTTTGGCCAGTACGTTGTTTAGCTATAATAATATCTGTATCTTGTTCAGTACCCTCAGCTTCAGCCTTTTCTCTAGCAGCTGCACTGGTATGGGCATGTCTATATAAAAAGATTACACCATCAGCGATTTCCTCAATATTACCGGAATCTCTAAGGTCAGACAATACTGGTCTCTTATCCTGTCTTGATGTAAAACTTCTACTAATTTGAGAAATCAAAACAATTGGGACTTCTAATTCAGAAGCAAGGTTTCTAAGCTGTAACACGATTTCTCCGACAGCTCTTGCGGTGTTTTGAGCATGTTCTTGAGGAAGCTGTATCATTTGTAGGTAATCGACTATAACAAGGCTTAAATCATCCATTTGAGCTTTAAATTTTCTAAGTCTTGCCCTTATTTGAGCAACATTTAGACCTCTTTCATCAGAGATTGCAAGAGGAAACTCATGTAAATCATCTAATGCTTTAGATATTCTTTTATCTTCCTGGTCATTTGTTTCTCCCTGATTATATTTCCAACCATTAACTTTTGCTTCCTGTATAATCATTCTATCTACAATTTCCTGTGCTTCCATCTCTAAGCTTATTATAGCTGTTGGTTCACTTCTTTTCAGGACATTTTTTGCAATGTTGATTGCAAAGGCAGTTTTACCCATACTTGTTGAAGCTGCTATTACATTTAAGTGTCCTCTTTTGAAACCACCGATTAAATTATCAAGTGAAATAAATCCAGTTTGTAAGCCGACATCAACTTTATTGTCTTTTCTTTTCAAATATGCTTCAAATGATTCTAATAGTGCTTCTTCCATGGTATAGATATGTTTATCTAAATCATTTGATTCATTGGTTGCGGCAAATATTATTTCTTGAGCCCTTGATTGATATTCAGAGATATCTAACTCAGTTGTTTGTGCTAGTTTATCTATTTTTTTAGAAGCTCTTTGTAAAAGATCTTTTTGATGATTTGTTTTTATAATATCGATAGTAGGTTTAAGTTCTTCAGGAGTGCTAAAACCTGAGGTTAAATTTTCTATCATTTCTTCTGGTCTTTTCACAATATTTTCATTTTTAAGTTTTAGAAATAGTTTAGTTTTAGAAATTTGATTATCTCGCTCAAATTGTTTTAATAATATATCATAGATAAGTTGTGCTTTTGGATTTAGAAAGTGTTTTGTCTCTAAAACATCAGCTACTTCATCAATCTTATTTGGATACTGTAAGAGAATAGATAAAAGTTGGAACTCTTGTTCTACACTATCTCCAGTTTTTCCAGTATAATTTTGCTCTAAAGCCATTATTAATCCTCCTGTTAAGATCTTTAATTAAGATCTTCGATATCCCATTCAAATGTATTCCAATTATTTTTTTTATTAGAAGTTTTAAATTTATTATTATTTTCATTTGAATTTTTGTTATAACTATTGTTATCTAAAATATTTTTGGCCTGCTCAATATTTTGCACCTTGTTTTCTTTAAGTGGTATAATAAAATTATCTTCAATATATTTTAATGATGGTTGGCCATCACTTTTTCGTTTAAAGGCTTCTTTAATAGCATATTTAGCAATAGAGAGGTTAATTCCTTCATTTTTGTTTAACCAATCATGGAAAATTTCCATTTGGGTCTCTGTTACATTATACCAATTTTTTAAGCCATAACATTTTGCCAATTCATTTGTTTCTCTATACATTTTATCAAAATGTTTAAGTCTTTCATATTCAAAGATATCTTTATTATACCAATCATCAATTATTCCGTGAAGATAATAAAAACCTTCCTTTTTGTTTTTGTTATTCTTTTTGAACCATTTATTTGTTCTCCTGATTAGTTCTTTAAGCATTTTTTTGTCAAAATCATCTATCCAGCATTCGATTTCATCTATTAACATAGAGTGATCTATTTTATCAGGTAAAAAACTTAAAAGGGCTTTTTTTATATCTTCTTTATTAAAATTATTCTCGTCGATAACCTTGTTACGATAAGATGTTAAATTTTCATTGTTAACCTGATCATTATCATTGTTAATAAAACAAGAATTATCTATTTTATTTAAATTTACAGATATTATATGACTATAGTTTCCAGTTCGGTTCTTATCTATTTTTATATAATTATTATCCTCTAAAAAATTTAATCCCTTTATAGTATTTTCACGATCAAGTGGTAAAAAACCTGCTATTAGAGCTGGATTTGTTTTTATTGTGTTATTATTATCAAGATGAGTTAATATATATATAAATACAGGCAGAGAAGGGCCGGGTAGCGATTTTAAAAACCCATTATTTATACTTTCACGACCTAATTCAATACTCTGTTTTTCATCATCACAACAGATTCTAATTTTTTTATGTTCGATTAGTTTTATATTTTTCAATTTTAACTCACCCTTGTAAAAAATTATACATGTTTTAGTTATAAAATACAATGCAAAATTTTTATTGAAAATATTAAAATAATTTAAAATAGATATCTATATTATTAATTTTTACTAAAAGTTAATAATAGGACCTTTTAACTTTGCTGGCTTGACAGTAAATATCTTATTTGCTAATATTAAAACGGAAACGATAAATAAAGAAAGGAAGATAATTTTGATAGATAGATATAGTCGCGAGGAAATGAATAAAATATTTAGTGAGAAAAATAAATTTCAAAAATGGTTAGATGTTGAGTTAGCAGTTGTCAAAGCAAGGATGAAATTAGGTGAGGTTCCCCAAAAAGCTTATAAAAAAATCAAAGAAAACGCTTCATTTGATGTAAAACGAATAAAAGAAATTGAAGCTGTGACAAGACATGACATGTTAGCCTTTATTGAAAATGTTAATGAAAACATTGGAGAACATTCAAAGTTTGTACATGAAGGTATAACTTCTAATGATATCAAAGATACTGGTCTAGCACTACAATTAGTTGAAGCGTTAGATTTAATAAAAGAAGATCTATTAAAACTAAAAGATAAGATTAAACAAAAAGCAATATTACATAAACATACAGTCATGATGGGTAGAACCCATGGTATACACGCAGAACCGATAACATTTGGATTAAAGTTAGCAGTATGGTATCAAGAGATAAAGAGACATCTAGATAGAATCAAACAACTAGATGATATTATAAGAGTTGGTCAAATATCCGGTGCTGTTGGTACTTATGCCACAATTAACCCAGAAGTTGAAGAAATAGTAATGGAAGAACTAGGACTTAAGGCTTCTTTATTTACTAATCAAATTTTGCAGAGAGACAGACATGCTGATCTAGTGAGTCGACTATCTTTAATAGCGGCATCATTAGAGAAGTTTAGTACTGAAATAAGAAACTTACAGAGGACAGATATACTTGAAGTTGAAGAAAACTTTTCTAAAGGACAAAAGGGTTCTTCTGCAATGCCGCATAAAAAGAATCCAATTGTTAGTGAAAGAATTAGTGGACTTGCTCGTGTTATAAGGGGCAATATGGTACCTGCTTTTGAAAACATTAACTTGTGGCATGAAAGAGATTTAACTCATTCATCAGTTGAAAGAATTATTCTACCAGACAGTTTCATATTATTGGATTATATGTTATTTAAATTTACTGATTTGTTAGATAATCTAAAGGTTAACCAAGATATAATGAAAGAAAATATTAATAAAACTAATGGACTTGTTTTTTCTCAAAAAGTTATGCTTTCTTTAATTGAAAAGGGTTTAGATAGAGAAAGAGCTTATGAATTAGTCCAAAAAAATGCCATGAAATCTTGGGATGATAATAAAAGTTTCAAAAAAATGATTGAAAATGATGGTGAAGTTATGACATACTTAAATAAAGAAGAGTTAAATGGAATATTTAATTATAATAACTTTATTAAAGAAGTGGATTTTATCTTTGAAAGGGGGAAGCTCAAGTAATTATCACTTGAGCAATCGATATGTCAGTTAAAGTAGTAGTAGGAGCACAATGGGGAGATGAAGGAAAAGGGAAAGTAACAGATAAACTTGCAGAGACAGCAGATTATGTAGTTAGATTTAGCGGAGGTAACAATGCTGGACATACAGTAATTGTCGGAGATGACAAGTATGAACTACATTTAATACCTTCTAGTATACTTTATCCAGATAAAGCAAGTGTAATAGGTAGTGGAGTTGTAATAGATCCAATAGCTCTTATTAGTGAAATGGAAGGTTTAAAAAAACGCGGGCTTAAGTTTGATAATTTCTATATAAGTAATCAAGCTCATGTAGTTATGCCTTATCATAGAAAGTTTGATGGCCTTGAAGAGGAACGTAAAGGTGATAATAAGATAGGAACAACTAAAAAAGGTATTGGCCCTGCATATACTGATAAAGCAGCAAGGAGAGGTATAAGAATCGCTGATCTCTTAGATGAAGAAGTTTTTAAAACAAAATTAAAAAATGTTTTAGAATATAAAAACCTTATTTTAAAGAATGTTTATAATGAAAAAGAATTATCCTATGAAGATATTAAAGATAAATATTTAAAAGCAGCTGAAAAGATAAAACCATATGTAACTGATACATCACTTTTATTAGATCAAGCATATAAAAATGATGAAAACATATTTTTTGAAGGAGCACAAGGTACATTATTAGATATAGATTATGGTACATATCCTTATGTTACTTCTTCTAATCCAACTGCCGGAGGAGTTTGCACAGGGGCTGGTTTTGGTCCAACAAAGATTGATGATATAATAGGAGTAGCAAAAGCATATTTAACAAGAGTGGGAGCAGGACCATTTCCTACCGAATTATTTAACGATATGGGTAAGTTTTTACTTGAAAAAGGGCATGAATTTGGTGTTACAACTGGTAGACCAAGGAGATGTGGGTGGTTGGATTTACCATTACTAAAATATGCCGTAAGAGTTAATGGACTAACGGAATTAGTTTTAACTAAAATAGATGTACTAAGCGGTTTAGAAGAAATCAAAGTATGTACATCTTATGAAAACAATTCTGATACAACTGACTTAGGGAGTGAAAATACAAAAAAAGTTCCAGTATATAAAAAATATCCGGGATGGGAAGAAGATATTTCAGGTATACAATCATTTAATCAGTTACCAAAAGAAGCTCAAGAATTTGTTCAAATGATTGAAAAAGAAATTGAAATCCCTATTTCAATTATAGGAACTGGACCTAAAAGAGTAGATACGATTATTAGAAAATAGTAATGTTTTAATAAATAAGTTTTCTCCAATTATTTTATACAAGGAGTGTAAACCATGAAAGTATTAGTTGTTGGAAATGGTGGTAGAGAACATGCTTTGGTTTGGAAAATATACCAAAGTGAAAAAGTTGACAAAATATATGTGGCCCCAGGTAATAACGGGATGACTGACTTAGCAGAACAAGTAGATATTGCAGCCAGTGACACTAAACTATTAGCAGAATGGGCTAAAAACCATAAGATTGATCTTACTGTTGTCGGTCCTGAAAAGCCGCTAGTAAAGGGTATTGTAAATGAATTTGAAAAGAGAGGTTTAAGAATCTTTGGGCCAAATAAATTAGCTGCAAGAGTTGAAGGCAGTAAGGTATTTGCAAAAAATATATTAAAAAAACATGATATTCCAACAGCTGAATTTGAAGTGTTTACAGAACCTGAAGAAGCGATGGAATTTTTAAAAAAGGCAGATTATCCACTTGTTATAAAGGCAGAAGGATTGGCTTTTGGTAAAGGTGTAGTAATTGCTACTACTAAAGAACAAGCAGAAGAAGCTATTACTAAAATTATGGAAGATAAAGTTTTTGGGGATGCTGGAAGCAGAATAGTTATTGAAAACTTTTTAGAGGGTCAGGAGATTTCTGTAATGGTCTTTACAGATGGAAAAGACTTTGTACCTTTAGAGTTTGCCCAGGATTATAAAGCTGTTTTTGATGGAGATGAGGGTCCTAATACAGGTGGCATGGGATCTTTTTCACCTCTACCTTTTATAGATGAAAAATTAAAAAACAGAATAATTAATGAAATATTAAATCCTGCACTACATGCATTTAATGAAGAAGGTTTAAACTATAAAGGGCTATTATATATTAACATGATATTAACTGATATGGGTCCAGAAGTACTAGATTTTAATGCTAGGTTTGGTGACCCTGAAACACAAGTTTTATTGCCCAGAATGAATACAGATATAATAGATATTTTTGAGAAGACCATTGATGAACAACTTGCGGATGTTGAGATTAACTGGGATGAAAGATCAGCTGTTTGTGTTATATTGACTTCTGCTGGTTATCCAGTAACTTTTGATACGGGTAAGGAAATTTATGGTTTAGATAAAGTTAATAAATATGATAATTTACTGGTATTTCATGCTGGCACTACAAAAATTGGTGATAAATTTTACACGGCTGGAGGTAGAGTAATCGGGCTTACTGTACTAGGTGAAGATTTAGATGATGCAATAAATCAAATCTATGAATATATAGAAGAAGTGTCTTTTGAAGATATGCATTATAGGAGTGATATTGGAATCACTGTAAGGGAGTCGAAAAAAAATTAAGGTAGGTGTAGAGGATGATAGATATTCACAACCACCTTCTTCCAGGAATCGATGATGGTGCTAAAACATTAGAAGCAACTGTTGAAATTGCAAAAACTGCCCAAAATTATGATATATATAAAATTGTCGCAACTCCCCATTATATGGAAGAAAACTATAAAGTTGAAGGAAAAGAGATAAAAGAAAAAATAAAACAGATTAATAAATTATTAAGATCAAAAAATATTCAGGTGGAAATATTACCTGGTCATGAGATATACTTAACGCGGGATTTGCTAGAAAAGATTAAAAACAGGGATATTTTAACTATAAATGATAGTAAATATATTTTATTAGAATTACCTATGAATTATATACCAGATTATTTGGATAGAGTATTTTATGATTTGAGTGTGATGGGGTATAAACCTATAATTGCTCATCCGGAAAGAAATCAAGAAGTAATAAAAAACCCAGGTATCCTCTATAAATGGGTTAAGGATGGAATTATCTTTCAACTCAATGCCGGCAGTCTTTTTGGAGTATATGGAAGTAATGTAAAAAAGACTGCTTTTGAATTAGTCGATAACTATTTAGTTCAAGTTATTGCTTCCGACTGTCATGGTAATAACAATGTAGGACTTGAATGGTTGGCCAGAGCGAAAAGAAAACTAGAAAATAATTGTGGTAGTTACACCATTCAATTTTTTACTAACGCTGAATACATAATAAATAATGAAGAAATAATATGTGAAGAACCAACATGTTTAAAGTCAAAGTCGTTCTGGAATATTTTTAAAGGACTTAAATTTATTAGTAATGAAGATTGAAAAGTTAGTTAATATTTATGATTTCGACATTATTTACTGCTTTTTTTATTAAGTTATCTATATCCAACTTTTTTTCTCCTTCGAATACTTGTTGGAGTGTAGGTCTTGTTTCTGGACTATTTGGTACAAAAACTGTACAGCAGTCCTCATAAGGCCTAATTGATATTTTATAGGTCCCTATATCTTTAGCGATATTTATTATTTGTAATTTGTTTAAACCTATTAGAGGTCTTAAAACTGGAAGATTAGCTATACTGTTGGTTACATTTATTGCCTCAAGGGTTTGACTAGCTACCTGTCCAATGCTTTCCCCGGTTATAATTGCTTTTCCGTTTTGTTTTTGAATTATTTTTTCAGTTATTTTCAACATTAATCTTCTCATAACTATGGTTAGTAATTTATCAGGACATTTATCATTAATTTCTTTTAAAATATCAGTAAAGTTTACAATGTGTAAGTTTATTTTGTTTTGATATTTAGCAAGTACTTTTGCTAAATCAATAACCTTTTCTTTAGTACGATCACTGGTAAATGGGAAACTATGAAAATATACTGGAACAATTTCTGCTCCTCTTTTCATTCCCATAAATCCTGCTACTGGGCTATCAATTCCACCAGATAACATTAGACCAATTTTACCGGTGGTTCCAACCGGTAAACCGCCAATTCCTTTGTATACTTTAGAATAAATGTATGCATAGTTTTTTCTAATTTCTACATTTATATTTAAATCAGGATTGTGTAAATCCACTTCTATTTTATCTTTACTAATGTTTTCAATTATATATTCCCCAAGATCATACTGTAAATCCATTGAATCATATTTGTATTCTTTATTACTTCTCCTTGCACTAATTCTAAAGGTAATTTTTTTATCTTCTTTGATTTCATCTTTGGCTATTTTTAGTACAAGTGCCTTAAATTTGTTTAAATCTAAGGAAACTTTTTCAACCGGAGAATATGAAACTAATCCCGGTGTTTTTTGTAAACTTTCTTTAACTAGCTTATTATCAGCAGTAGTTTTCAAGAATATTCTGCCCGGAGTTTTATATACTGATAGATTATCATCAATTTTTCTCAGGCTATTTTTTATATTTGATAGAAGTTTATCTTCAAATAAAGATCTATTTTCACCTTTTAATCCTATTTCACCATATCGAATTAAAAATAGGTTTTCCATTTTTTTCACCTCATAATCTTTCTTAAGTTTGAAATATTTTTTTGCAAATTGTTGAATACATATTCTATTTGTTCTTCGGTAATATTTTTATTGAAACTAAATCTAATAGTACCTTCTTTGTATTTATCTGGAATACCTATAGCTTTAATTACATGGCTTGTAGTATCTTTTTTTGATGAACAAGCAGAACCTGTTGAGGTATAGATATTATCACTTTCTAGACTATGAACTAACACTTCACCTTTAATTTTTGAAAAAGAAACATTAAGTATATGTGGAGCACTTTGACCATTAATAGGGGTATTTATTTTAACTTCATTAATATTATTTTTTATTTTATTTGCTAAATATACATTTAATTCCTTCATCTTTTTTAATTCATTTTTATTTGGAAGATATTTTACAGCTTCACCAAAACCAACAATTCCTGCAGTGTTCTCTGTTCCGGGATAAAGCCCTTTTTCCTGATTACTTCCGTGAAGAATTTTATCAATAATAATATCTTTATTTATATATAAAGCACCTACTCCCTTTGGTCCATGAACTTTATGTGCGCTCATTGAGAATAAGTCAATATTTAATTCTTTTATATCTACATCTATCTTACCTAAAGCCTGTATACCATCTACATGAAAGTATAGTTTTTTATAATTTTTTATCAAATCTGAGATTTCTTTTAGTGGTTGAATCACTCCTGTTTCATTGTTTACTGCCATAATGCTTATAAGAATGGTCTTATCATCTAATTTGTTTTTCAAGAATTCTAAATCGATTATGCCATCTTTATTAACCGGTAAATAAATAACATCTAATCCCTGAGCTTCAAAATGTTTAAAAATTTCTAAGACAGATTTATGTTCTATTTGTGTTGTTATAATTTTATTACCGTATTTTTTTAGTCTATTAACTGTGCCTTTAATGGCTATATTGTTTGCTATCGATCCATTTCCTGTAAAAATTATATCATCAAAATCAACTTTTAAAATCTGAGCAATATTTTGGCGAGCGCTTTTAACTTCTTTTTCTGCATCAATTCCAAGTCTATGCAGTGAAGAAGGATTTCCAAAATTTTTTGTGAGTACCTTATTCATTTTTTTTATTACTTCTGGGAGTAGTTCTGTTGTAGCAGCATTATCTAAATAAACATAATCCATATATATCCCAACCTTAATTTTATTTTACGTACTGTTATAATTTTAAATTATTAATGTTGGGATGTCAATTTATAATAAGATTTAATGATTATGTAAGGCAGGAAAAAAAGAAGAGAAGGTAGAGGTGCTTCTTAAAGGAAGGTTAAAACTTGCAGGTTATGCTATTTGTTTTTTTACTTTTTCAGCCATATTAACTACATTATCATAGTCAAGTTTACCACTGCATTTTTCACAGTATTCGTTACCTGACCAGTTTCTTGTTCCACATGCTTCACATTTTACTTTTTTACCAAAATTCATTGTTGTTCCTCCTTTCGTCAATCAACGTTACCTATTATAAGGAATTAAAATCAAATGTCAAGCTTATTAACATATATTTAACAAAGAATTAATTATAGTTAAACAAAAAAAGACCCCCTTATCAGTTTTGACAAGGGAGTCTAAATAATTCAAAATTAAAACAAATATTGAAATCCTACATTTATACTATACTGTTCTGATTTCAATTCTTGATCTACATTTACTGTTGAACCTTGATTAGCACCGCCATAATAATATCTTTCTGTATCACCAGTAGTATTTAAAAGTTTGTAACTTAATCCGCCTGTTAAATACATGTTCTTATTTAAATTATATCTAATATTATCACTTACATATATATAGCTGCCTTGATTAGTTCCTTCTGATTGATAGTTTTGATAATAATTGTTTTCACTATTTTTTGTATAGGCATAAGGAGAATACTTAACTACAAATTTATTTTTTAAATTTCGAGTTATATTTTTATTAAAAATCATACCAAGATAAACTAAATGATTTTGAAAATCAAGATCGGTTATCTCTCCATTTAAAGTAGTAGTAGTTGTTGTTGAATAGTCGTAAATACTCCCATCTGTTAAACTATATACAGAATTTTCATATTCATATCCAATTAATATTAAATAAGTTTTTTCAGGAGTGGAATATTCTAATAGATAGTTTGCTAAAAGGATATCTAGATAAAATGTTTGATAGTTTGTTTCATTAGTAATAGTATTTACTCTGTTATTAATATTATCTATATAATTTATAGTCTCAGCATTTCTGGTTTTGGTTCCTATAATATTGCTACCTATAGTTAATGAATAATAGTCTGCCCAATCTTTAAAAATATATTCATTAAAGTTAGCTTTAAAAATTAAAGTGTCTAAAGACAGCTTATATTCTGTAGAATAACCAGGGGTAGTTGATCTTGGGTCTAAATTCAATTCTAGATCACCATAGCTTTTATCAAAATAAATGTCAGTTTGATATGCATAGGTATTAAAAGATATTAAAGTTATAATACTAATTAGTATTATAAATACTGTTGTTTTTTTCATTATTCTTGCTCCTCTCTATTTCTATAAGTAATAAATTGTACATAAAATGATTAAATCCTTTTTTATATATAATATTGATGTTTATTAAAAAGCAGGAGATTTTAAGATTATAGTAAAATATAATTATAATAATAATAATTATAATATTCAAGATGTTAAGAAACTTAGTTTGTGTCAAGAAAAGTTAGGGAATATAGAAACCTCATACTTTAGTATTAAACTGCAACTATTGATTTCAATCCTCTAACTCAGTTTTCTTACTTGATGGATCGGTTAATGGTGGCATTTTAGCTTGTAACCAATTACTCCACTCTCTTTCGAACTTTCGTTTTCTATACTTTAATTTGATAGTAATCATCTTTCAATCTTTCTTATAAAACACCATTGTGAGCAAGTATTAATATCTTTATTATTGCTTCTGCGTCTTCTTTAACCCAACTCATATCTCTGTTTTCATTTTTCTATCCGCATTTTATCAACATAATTCTCTATTGCAGCTAAGCCATACAGGTTTTGTTCAAAATCCTTAATTTCTATACTATGTCTATAGTCTAATGAATGTTCTCTTTCCCTTTAAAATCTTGAATGTTTACTACTTATTTTATATAATTCATTTAGAAAATTGATATAAACAAGATATTTTAAAGAAGGAGGAAAACTATAATGAAAAAAGGATTAACTATTTTTGTTATTCTATTAATTATTTTCACTGCATCTTATTTTGTCATTGCAGAAGATTATGTCCTGAAAGTTAACGATTACGTATTAACGGTTGAAGAATATGATAATAGGGTTGAAAACATCAAGGGAGATTCATCAAAGAGTAAAAAAAGAGATACTGTCTTTAGTAATTTCATTGAGGAAGTTATTTTAAGAGAGTTAATTAAAGAAAAAGAATTAGAAGTTACTGAAGAAGACATTTATCAATTAGTTAAAAAAGCAGAGTCATTTATAACTTCTGGAATGAATGATACATATCCACTGGGTCATTTTAATGATATAGATCATCCTAAAGAGGAAATTATAGAAAGGATTGTATCATTTGATGAGACAAATGTTACTTATCAAGAATTTGAAAGAAATATTGAAATGAGGGCGATACGTGAAAAGGTATATGAATACTATGAAAAAAAAGCTAAAAAACAATTTGAAAATGGAGATATAGATGAAACTTTAAGAAATAAATATGAAGAAATTAAAGAAACTCAAATACAAAAATATGAAAATATGGATGAAGAACAAAAAGAAGAATATTCTGATAATATTCAAGAAATCAAAGACACGACTTTTGAAGATTTTAAAGAATATAATAAAAAAGAGTTAATAATTGACCAGAGGGATAAGCTATTTAATGAAGCAATGAATAAAAAAGGAGAAGAATTAGATATACAGGTAAATAAAGAAAACAGTGGCCAAAAAGCTATAATAAATGCTACAAAAAATAATGAAATAAATAAAGTAAAGTCTTTGTTAAAAGAAGGTATAGATCCTAACACTAAAAATATTGATGGAAATACTGCATTATTTTATGCAGCTAATAATAATTCTCAAAAAATAGCAGAATTGTTAATTGAAAATGGTGCAGATGTTGATGCAGAAAATAATAAAGGTGTAACTCCACTTAATGGGTGCAAAGTTCAATAAATTCAGTTGAAAATAGCTGAATTGCTAATTGAAAATGGAGCTAATATAAATGAAGAAAGTAGAGACGCTCTTAATGCTTTAATGTATGCAAGTGCAACTAATTCTGTTGAAGTTGCGGAGTTATTATTAGAAAATGATGCTGAAACTTATTCTTATCATTATGGTGAAAATATGGCGCAAAAATTGGCAGAGCAAAATGATCATGAAGAAATATTAAAGAAGTCTTAGAGGTCTTTTGTCTTCTGTCTTTCTTTTCTATCAAATTTTTACCCACTGAAATGGAGAAGATCCAAAATGTTTGACAATACGGTATAAAAGAGGGAGGGATACTTATGGAAACATATCATTATGAATTCAAAGAAAAAAGGCAAGGAATGTTAGCTAAACTTATTATTACCATGGCTGCATTGTTTATAACGTCTTATATACTATCAGGGATGAGTATTCAAGGTTTATTTTCCGGATTTGTTGCGGCATTGATATTAGGTATTGCAAATGTAATAATTAAGCCCATTTTCATTGTTCTAACTTTACCACTAACATTAATCACAATGGGTTTGTTTTTATTTATTGTTAACGGTTTGATGTTATGGTTAGCAGCAGCAATTGTGCCTGGGTTCTTTATTGCTGGATTTTGGACTGCTGTTTTTGGGTCTATTATATTAAGTATAGTAACCTGGTTTTTAAATAGTGTATTAGATTAATAAAATAACATAGTATAACTAGATATAATTTTGTCAATAATACATTTCATGTATTTATTTCCCCGTGTATTTATAAAAACAGGATTTTTTTAGTTGTTTAAATGGAAAAAATAATTTTTTAGATTTAAATAATTTTTTGAATTGTTTTTTGTGTAATATCAACAAAAACAAAGAAAATAATGAAAAAATTAAAGGAAATTATTTAACTATCGTGAATTAATAGTAATAAGAGAGACAATAAATATACACCAATTCACCAAAAAGTAAAGCCTTATTTATATGAAGGCTTTGACTTTTATGATTTTATATTTTATAATACTATATATATATTTATATTTTTTTAATATAAATAAGGGGGTGACGTAGTAGAGAAGTAGAGTAAAATAAAAAATAATTTTAGTTATCTATATTTATTAAAAAATGAGGAGGAAGTAGATTATATGAAACATTTAAAAAGTTTAAGAATTTTATTAGTCGCTGCATTGATAATTGGTTTATTTAGTTTTGCAGCTATGGCACAAGATGAAGAGGGTAAGTATGGAGGAACTTTTGTTTTTGGACGTAGTGGAGACTCAGTTGGACTTGATCCAATTCAAGTTACTGATGGTGAATCCTTTAAGGTAACACAACAGATTTATGATACATTAGTAATGTATAAACCAGGTACAACTGAAGTAATTCCTAGTCTTGCTAAAGATTGGGATGTAAGTGAAGATGGTAAAACATGGACCTTCTATTTAAGAGAAGGAGTTAAATTCCATGATGGAAATCCTGTAGATGCTGAATCTATTGTGTGGAACTTTGAACGCTGGGGACAAGAAGATCATCCTTACCATATAGGTGGAGAGTTCACATATTATGGTTACATGTTCCAATCCTTCCCTGGTATTATTGAATCAGTTGAAGCTGTAGATGAACTTACAGTTAGATTTCAGTTAACTGAACCACAAGCTCCATTTTTAAATAACTTAGCTATGGTTTCCTTCGGTATTGCTAGTCCAGAAGCCGTAATGGAACATGGTGAAGATTACTTTAAAAATCCTGTAGGTAGTGGACCATTTAAGTTTGTTGAATGGAGACAAGGTGACAGAGTTATTTTAGAAGCAAATGAAGATTATTGGGGCGGACGTCCTTATTTAGATAAAGTTGTATTTAGATCTATTCCTGATAATGGTGCACGTTATATGGAACTAAGATCAGGTTCAATAGATATGATGGATTATATTAACCCAGAAGATGTAGCCAGTGTTAAAGAATCTGAAGACTTAGATTTACTTCTAAGACCTAGTAATAATGTTGGTTACCTTGCTATGAACATGGCATTTGAGCCTTTTGATAATGTATTAGTTAGAAAAGCGTTTGCTCATGCTATTAACAAGGAAGCATTGATTGGTGCATTTTATGCGGGCTTAGCTGAACCAGCTAAAAACCCTCTACCACCATCCTTATGGGGATATAATGATGAGATAGAAGATTATCCATATGATCCTGAAAGAGCTAGAGAACTTCTTGCTGAAGCAGGATATCCAGATGGATTTGAATTTGACTTCTATTATATGCCAGTTGCAAGACCATATTTCCCACAACCTAAAATGGTTGCTCAGTCAATTCAGTATTATTTAAGTGAAATTGGCGTAACAGCTAACTTACTTTCATATGATTGGGGTACTTATCTTGATAAGTATTATGCTGATGAGCTAGAAACATTCTTATTAGGATGGACTGGAGATAATGGTGACCCAGATAACTTCTTATATGTATTATTAGATCAAACTCAAAATAATATTAACTATAAAAGTGATGAGCTACATGAAATTTTAATTGAAGCTCAAAGAACACCTGATCAAGAAGTTAGAACTGAGCTTTATGAAAGAGCTCAAGAGATTATTCACGCTGATGTACCTTGGGTACCAATTGCTCACTCTACACCACCATTAGTTAAGAAAACAATGGTTAAAAATTATGTGCCTAACCCAACTAGTACAGAAAAATTACACAATGTATGGTTAGATCAATAATTAGAAAGACAATTCAATTATAATGTATGCGGTCATTATTATAATGGCCGCATATTTTTGATATTAGTGATTTTTAGAGAGGAGAGAACATCTGAGGATGATTAATTATATTATAAAACGATTACTTGCACTTATACCTGTAATAATAGGAGTAGCACTTGTAGTTTTTCTAATAATTCACTTGATTCCAGGTGACCCTGCACAAGTTATGTTAGGTGAAAGGTCTTCTCCAGAAGCTTTAGCTCAATTAAGGGAATCAATGGGTCTAAATGAACCCTTGCATATACAGTTTATTGATTTTTTCAAAGGTTTGTTAAGATTTGACCTGGGACGATCTATTATGAGTAATAATCCGGTCATTAATGAAATATCGGTTCGGTTTCCAGCTACTTTAGAGTTATCATTTTTTGCAATAGTTTTTGCTGTGACTGTAGGAATTCCCGCAGGAATATTTGCTGCAACACACCAAAACTCTTTATTTGATAACTTCAGTATGTTGATTGCATTGATTGGAGTGTCGATGCCAATCTTTTGGTTAGGTTTGATGTTGATTTGGTTATTTGCAGTTAATTTAGGTTGGCTTCCACCATCATCTAGATTAAGTGTAGGAATAGAATTGGAATATATAACTAATATTTTATTTATTGATAGCATTATTCAAATGAATTGGACAGCTTTAAAAGATGTTATAAGTCATCTTATATTACCAGCTATTGCTTTGGGAACAATTCCAATGGCAATTATTGCAAGAATGACAAGATCAAGTATGTTAGAAGTTTTAAAGAAAGATTATATACGTACTGCTTATTCAAAAGGACTTCAAGATAGGGTGGTAGTTTATAAACATGCTTTAAAAAATGCATTTATACCTATTATAACAGTTGTTGGATTACAGTTTGGAGTTTTACTTGGTGGAGCAGTTTTAACAGAGACAATATTTTCATGGCCAGGACTAGGAAAGTACCTTGTTGATGCAATATATGCTAGAGATTTCCCCGTAGTTCAGGGTGGAATTCTATTTTTTGCAATCTCATTTGTATTTGTTAATTTATTAGTTGATATTTCATATGCAGCAATAGACCCTAGAATTGAATACAACTAAATGGTAGGAGTGAAATAAATGGCAGAAGAAAAGTTAAAAGAATATGGAGGTAATCCTTGGTTAGAAGCCGGTAGACGCTTAATGAAAAGCAGAATAGGTGTCTTAGGGATTGTTTTTATTGGAATATTGGTATCAGTGGCTATTTTTGCTCCACTTCTAGCACCATATGATCCATTGGAGCAAAATATTATGACACGTTATCAAGCTCCCTCCTCAGAACATTTGTTAGGTACAGATGAGATGGGAAGGGATATCTTAAGTAGAATAATATATGGTTCAAGAATATCTTTACAAGTTGGTTTGTTTTCTATAGGGATTGCTTTAGTTGCGGGAGTATTTTTAGGTTTGATTGCCGGATACTATGGTGGAGTTCTAGATATGGTAATAATGCGGATTATGGATATTATGTTAGCATTTCCAGCAATACTACTTGCGATTGCTATTGTTGCAATTTTAGGTCCACAACTTAAAAATGCAATGCTTGCGATCGGTGTAATAAACATACCGAGATTTGCTAGAATTATTAGATCTTCAACAATATCAATTAAAGAAAGTGAATATATTGCTGCTGCAAGAATGATGGGAGCAAATGATTTTAGAATAATTTTCCATCATCTACTACCAAATGCAATGGCGCCTTTAATTGTACAAACCACATTAAGTATAGCTACTGCTATTTTGGAAGCAGCTGCTTTAAGTTTCCTAGGTTTAGGTGCCCAACCACCTACACCAGAATGGGGAGCAATGCTTAGTGATGCAAGAAGTTCACTACAAAGAGCTCCTTGGGTTGCAACATTCCCTGGTTTAGCAATTATATTTGGAGTATTAGGCTTTAACCTAATGGGTGATGGCTTAAGAGATGCTCTTGATCCAAAAATGAAAAATGTATAAATAGTAATGTATTAAAACCCATCTTTTAACCGAGATGGGTTATTTATTTTAATAAAAAGAATATAAATGATATGATATATGCAGGAGGTATACCCATGAAAACTCTTGTATTTTTTGGTTCTGCAAGAAAAAATGGTAACACAAAAGCTTTATTAAATGTTTTTGTTGAAAATATTGAAGGTGAAATAGAGATTATCGATTCTTATAGGTCAAATATATCACCCTGTATAGACTGCAGACATTGTTGGAAAGAAAGAGCTTGTTCAATAAAAGATGGTATGCAGGATATTTATGAAAAAATTGATAATGCTGATAATATAGTCTTTGCCTCACCTCTTTATTTTAATAATGTGCCTGGTCCATTAAAAAATATAATTGATAGAATGCAGTTATATTGGGCTGAAAGAGTAAGAGATGAAAGTTATAACTTAAAAGAAAAAAATGCAGTATTTTTAATTTGCGGAGGAGCACCCAAATATGAAAATCAATTTTTATCTATAGAGTTAGTTTTAAATGGAGTAATAAAAGATCTGAATGCAAAAAACTTAATTGGAAAAGTTTATGTATCTAGTACTGATAAAAAACCTGTAGAGAAAAATGAAAATGTAATTAATAAAACAAGGAAAATCGCAAAAAAAATTAATAAGCAATAGGATTACAAAAGATTTAATGGCTTTCTTTTAATTTGGAAAGCCAATTT
>JAXHLT010000006.1:0-254849 GCA_034521955.1 Halanaerobiales bacterium
TATAACCAATCTGAAAGTACAAAAGAAGCAATGAAGTACTTCGAAGAACTTTTATATTAAATACAATAATTAATCAAAAATCACTAAACCAGGCCTTGAGCCTGTTTTTTCTTTTTAAATTAACTATTAATAAAAAGTTATAAACTTAAAGTAAGAAAAGTGTTAAAAACGTTTACACATATCTATAAGTGCGGAGGTTTTTAACAATTGAGTTTAAAATCAGTTTAATTTTTACAAAGCTTAACCACAATAGAAGTATCATTTTTAAGAAATTAAGAGTTGTCTGTATAGTTTTTTAAATAAGACTATACGAACAGCTCTTTTTTTAATTGTGATTAAAAAAACACCTCATATAAGGAGGAAATAATTAAATTTTATTGAATATATATAACAAGATTTAAATTAAACTTAATATATATGCGAAATATTTTAACTTTAGTTAAATAACAAGAGGAGGGTAAAAATGATAGACCTAAAGATTAATGAAGAACAGTTAAAAAGAACAATTCAAAGGGCTCGTGAGAAAAATATAATAATGCCGACCTTTGAACAAATGAAAAATCCAGAATTAATACCGGATTCAATTAAAGAAAAATTAAAAGATGTGGGATTATGGGATATTAACTCATATAACCTATTTAGAACAACCTGGAAAAATGAACCTAAAAAAGAAGGTGGACTTTTTGATGGTGTAAACTATTTTGAACTACCATCAGAACTTACAGGTGTAGATGCTAGAATTATAGGGTTGGTTGGAAAATGGTTTCCTACCGGTGCACATAAAGTTGGTGCAACATATGGTTGTTTAGCTCCCCGTCTTATTACAGGACAGTTTGATCCTACATATCATAAAGCAATTTGGCCTTCTACCGGTAACTACTGTAGAGGTGGAGCATATAATTCTGAACTTCTAGCATGTGATTCTATTGCTATTTTACCAGAAGAGATGAGCAGTGAAAGATTTGAATGGCTTATCAGAAGTAGCCGGTGAAGTAATAGCTACTCCAGGAAGTGAAAGTAATGTAAAGGAAATTTTTGATAAAACAAAAGAACTATTAGATAAAAGAGAAAATGTAATGGCCTTTAACCAGTTTGAGGAGTTTGGAAACCATCTTTGGCACTATGAAGTGACCGGAAGTGCAATGGAAGATGTTCTAAAAGAGGTTATGGGAGAAAATGATAACTTTGCCGGTGTTACATTAACTTCAGGTTCAGCCGGAACATTAGCATCTGGAGATTATCTAAAAGAAAAGTATCCAAGAAGTAAGATAGCTGTTGGAGAAGCCTTGCAGTGTCCAACACTACTGAACAATGGATTTGGCGCACACCAAATAGAAGGAATTGGAGATAAACATGTTCCCTGGATTCATAATGTGAAAAACACAGATATGGTAATTGCAGTAGATGATAATGACAGCATGAGTTTAGTTAGACTATTCAATGAACCTGCTGGTCAGAAATATCTAAAAGATGAGTTAAAAATTAAACAAGATGTAATCGATAAGTTAAGTTTAATGGGTATATCCGGTGTTGCAAACATGCTCTCAGCCATTAAGTTTGCTAAATACTATGAATTAGGTGAAGATGATATCATATTAACAGTATTTACAGATTCAATGGAACTATATCAATCAAGATTAAAAGAGATGGAAGAAAAGTTTGGTGAATATGATAGAGTTGATGCAGCAGTAGACTATAATACACATCTTAAAGGACAAACAATTGATTATTTAGAAGAATTAACTTATGAAAGTAGAAAAAGAATCCATAATCTAAAATACTATACCTGGGTAGAACAACAGGGTAAAGATGTAGAAGAGTTAAATGCTCAGTGGTATGACTATGATAACTACTGGGGAAGCATTCATAATATGACAGGTAAAATTGATGAATTGATTAAAGAGTTTAATAAAAAAGTCGGATTATTAGATTAAATCTAAGTAGGTGTAAAAAATGAAATATGTAAAAAATTTAAAATGTACTAACTGTGGTAAAACATATGAACCCTTACCTGATAAGTATTTATGTGACAGTTGTGAAGATCAAGGAATCTTAGATGTACAGTATCACTATGACAAGATAAAAAAGGACTGGGATAAAGAAAGCCTAAAAAACAATGATGAACAGTCAATATGGAGATACTTACCCTTACTTCCAATCAAAGAGGATACAAAAAGACCTAACTTAAGAATTGGTCATACTCCAACATATAGATCAGAAAAGATGGGTAAAAAACTAGGATTAGATAATCTAATTATTAAAGATGATGGTCTAAATCCTACAGGTTCTTTAAAAGATAGGGCTTCTGCAATGGCAGCTGTTAAAGCAAGAGAGGCTAATGCAGATACAGTAGCTTGCTCTTCTACAGGTAATGCTGCATCATCCTTAGCTGGAAACATTGCCGCAATGGATGACAAGATGAAGGCAGTTATTTTTGTACCAGAAAGGGCTCCAGCAGGCAAAGTTACTCAGCTATTAATATATGGAGCAGAAGTTGTTTCTGTACAGGATTCCTATGAAGCAGCATATTACTTATCTGATGAGGCAATTAGAAGATGGGGCTGGTATAATAGGAATGCTGCAATTAATCCCTATCTTGTTGAAGGTAAAAAAACAGCAGCAATTGAAATGGCAGAACAGCTGGACTGGGAAATACCGGACTGGGTAGTCTTTTCAGTTGGTGATGGCTGTACAATAGCCGGAGCATACAAGGGTTTTTATGATCTTAAACAGATTGGATTTACTGATAAGATTCCAAAACTACTCGGTGTACAGGCAAAAGGTTGTGCACCAATTACGAAAGCTTTTAAAACCGGAAATGATCTTAAGGTGACTGAAGAAAATACAATAGCAGACAGTATTGCTGTTGGAAGTCCCAGAAACTATAAAAAAGCATTAAATGCTGTTAAAAAGTCTAATGGAGATATGATTAATGTAAGTGATCAAAAAATATTAACTATGATTAAAACTTTAGGAAGTACAACCGGTATTTTTGGAGAACCAGCCGGTGTTACTGGACTTGCAGGTATAAAAGAAGCAGTAAAAAAAGGTATTATTAAATCTGATCAAAAAGTTGCAGTAGTTATAACAGGGAATGGGTTAAAAGACATTGATAATGCCCGTAAGGCAACAGGAGATTTAATAGAGATTAAAGCAGATATTGATATATTAGCCAGGATTTTTAGTAAAAAGGGGGTTATCTAAAAGATGGAAGCAAATGTTAAAATGGGTGAAAAAATTAGAAATATCAGAAAAACCCAGGGACTTAGTCTCTCGGTCTTAGCCGAAATGATTGGTAAGACCTCAAGTTATTTAAGTCAGGTTGAAAGAGGTTTAGCAGAACCTTCTATAACTGCCTTACGTGAGATATCTAAGGCATTAAAGGTACCAATATTTTATTTTTTAATAGATGATCAAAAACACAATGCAGTTGTAAGAAAAGAAGATAGAAAAGTATTGAGATTTCCAGGTTCACATTTAACTTTTGAATTGATATCACCAGACTTAGACCATGATATTGAAATGATAGAAGCAAGATTAAAACCTGGAGCAAGTACTTTAGATAAGCCATTATCACATAATGGTGAAGAAGTAAGTATAGTAATTGAGGGAAAAATGGAGATTGCAATTGGAAGTGAGATATATAAGTTAAAAAAAGGTGATAGTATTTACTATAATGCTAACCTTCCACATAAGATAACAAGTATTGGAGAAGATGATTTAGTATTTATTTCTGCTATTACACCACCGAACTTTTAATAAATAACTGTTAATGGAGGTATTATTTAAATGAAAGACTTTGAACAAATATTAAAACAAGCTGAAAAATATAAACCAGAAATATCAAAGTTTTTAAGAGACATGATAGCTATTCCTAGTGAAAGTCGTCAGGAAAAAGATGTAATTTTAAGAATAAAAGAAGAGATGGAAAAAGTAGGTTTTGATAAAGTTGAAATTGATGAGATGGGAAATGTATTAGGATACATAGGTCATGGAGAGCATCTAATTGCCATTGATGCCCATATTGATACTGTTGGGGTTGGTGATAAAGATCTTTGGGATTATGATCCTTATGAAGGTTATGAAGATGACGATATTATAATTGGTAGAGGAGCCAGTGATCAAGAAGGTGGAATGGCTTCAATGGTTTATGCTGGAAAGATCATTAAAGATTTAAACTTAGAAGATGATTATACACTGTTAATCACTGGTACAGTGCAAGAAGAGGACTGTGATGGTTTATGTTGGCATTATATGATTGAAGAGGAAGATATTCGACCTGAGTTTGTTGTAATAACTGAACCATCTTCCTGTAATATATATCGTGGACATCGTGGGAGAATGGAGATGAAAGTTACCACACATGGAGTTAGCTGTCATGGTTCAGCTCCAGAACGTGGAGATAACGCCATATATAAGATGGCACCGATCATTAATGAACTTAAGGCCTTAAATGAAAATCTAAAAGATGATCCGTTTTTAGGTAAAGGTACATTAGCTGTATCAGAAATATTTTTTAGTTCACCTTCCAGATGTGCTGTAGCAGATGGTTGTTCAATTTCGATTGATAGAAGGTTAACCGCTGGAGAGAGCTGGGAATTTGCCTTACAACAGATTAGAAATCTTCCAGCAGTAAAAGATGCTGATGCCGATGTTGAAATGTATAAGTATGACAGACCTTCTTATACTGGATTTACATATCCAATTGAAGCATATTTTCCAACCTGGGTAATCGAAGAAGACCATCCAGTTTGTGATACATTAGTTGATAGTTATAAATCATTATTTAAAGAAGATCCACTTGTAGATAAATGGACCTTTTCAACTAATGGGGTTTCAATAATGGGTAGACACGGGATTCCTGTAATCGGATTTGGTCCAGGTCATGAAGATCAAGCACATGCACCTAATGAGAAAACCTGGAAAGATGAATTAGTTAAAGCAGCTGCAATTTATGCTTTAATTCCTAGTGTTTATGTAAATGATTATGCTGATAAAATGCCGGAGAAAACTGAAAATATTGTAAAATAAATTAAGGGGAATAAAAAATGCAAACACTTTTTAGAGGTAAAGACTTTATAACATTACAGGATTGGTCTAAAGAGGAATTAGATACTTTACTTGATGTATCATTTGATTTAAAAAAGAAATTTGCAATGGGGATAGATACTCCCTATTTAAAAAATAAAACAGGTATGTTAATGTTTTTTGAGCAGTCAACTAGAACTAGAAATTCAATGGAAGCCGGTTTAGCTCAGTTAGGTGGCCATGCCAACTTCTTAGATACTTCTACCATGCAGGTATCTCATGGTGAAGTTGCTAAAGATACGGCAATTATATTAGGTAGATATGGTCATATGTTAGCTTGTCGTAACTGTGATTGGGGTATTGGTAATGATTATCTAACAAGTTTAGCTAAGTGGGCACCAGTACCTGTATTAAGCCTTCAAGATGACCTATACCACCCAATGCAGGGTATAGCTGACCTTATGACAATAATGGAAAAAAGAGAACAACCAAGAAACTTAAAAGTTTCCATTATCTGGGCTTATGCAACAAGTCATAAAAAACCAATTTCAGTACCTGTAACACAAGCACTTCTATTCCCAAGATTTGGAATGGATGTAACATTAGCTTATCCAGAAGGTTATGATCTACCTGATTGGGTTATTGAACAAGCCAGAGCAAATGCAGAAAAACATGGAGGTTCATTTAAAATAACTCATGATATGGAAGTAGCTTACACAGATGCTGATGTTGTTATCCCTAAAAACTGGGGAAGTTGGGTTAATGATCAAAGTGAAGATGTTATAGATGAAAAACTTGAATCATATAAAGATTGGAAATGTACAGAAGAGATGATGGAAATGGCTGATAGTGACGTACTGTATATGCATGCATTACCTGCTGACAGAGGTAATGAAGTAGAAGACTCTGTAATTGATGGTCCTCATTCTATAGTTTATGATGAGGCTGAAAACAGACTTCATACCGCAAAAGCAGTAATGGCTTTAACAATGGGAGGTAAGTAAAGACTAATAAATAGTGGTAGTAAATATTTGCTACCACTATTTTTAACAATTGAATATAGTTGATCTAAAATACCATAAAATATTTTGAATATTTAAAAAGTATATTATCAAAAGGAGATATATCAATAAATGACTTGAAGAAATAGAAGAGCAAGTTGTAGAGGACGAAGACTCTGTCTATTGCAGGTTAGAAGACAGACCACCGACGGGCTGAAACAATCTTACTTGGATTTCAGCATATGTTGGCAATGTTTGTAGGAATAATCACACCACCTTTAATTATTGCAGGAGTGGCTGGTTTAAATGCAGAACAATCAGCATTTTTTGTTAATATGGCTTTAATTGTTTCAGGTGTAACATCATACATACAAGCTAAAAAAGTTGGTCCAATAGGTTCAGGATTATTAGCAGTTCATGGTACTAGCTTTACATTTGTTCCAATGGCGATTGCAGCTGTTAATACATGTGGCATTACCACTAGTTTTAGGTATGTCCTTAGCAGTCTTCTCCAGTAGAAATGATTATTAGTAGATTTATCAAACAAGCTAAAAGGCTTTCCCAGCTCCACCAGTTGTTACAGGTGTTGTAGTAATGTTAATTGGTTTAGGACTTATGGAAACAGGAATGACAAACTTTGGTGGAGGAGTTGGAGCCCAAGATTTTGGTAGTGTACAAAACTTACTTTTAGGAACATTTGTTTATTAGTCATTATCATTTTAGCAAATAGGTTTGGAAAAGGTCTAATTATAAGTTGGAGCTGTAGCAATTGGTTTAATTGCAGGATATATTGTTTCTATTCCGCTTGGAATTGTAGATTTCCAACCAGTAGCTGATGCTGGCTGGTTTACTGTATCCAGTTACCATTGAAGTTTGGAATGTCTTTTGAATTATCACATTATCTACCCTGGATAATTGCATATATAATCACAGCTATAGAATCTGTTGGTGACTTAACTGCTGTAGCAGAAGTATCAGGGGAACCGGTAGATGGCGAACTTCATCGAAAAAGATTAAGTGGAGGAATATTAGCTGATGGTGTTGGTAGTGCAATAGCAGCAATATTTAACAGTATGCCTAATACTACATTTAGTCAAAATGTAGGAGTAATTCAGATGACTAAAGTAGGAAGTAGAGTAGTTGGTTATGCTGTAGCTGCAATATTAGTAATTTTAGGACTACTGCCTAAAATAGGGGCATTAGTTAGTGTAATGCCAAATGCTGTTTTAGGTGGTGCAACAATAGCACTATTTGGAATGGTTGCAACATCTGGTATGAAGATTGTTACAAGAGGTGGTTTGACTGACTCAGTTAAGATATTCATTTTATCAGTTGCATTAAGTGTAGGATTAGGTGTAACATTTAGACCTGATATAGTGGCTCAACTACCTGATATATCTTATCTACAGTTTTATCATCAGGTATTACTGTTGGAGCAATAATAGCTATATTATTAAATCTATTATTACCTAGAAAAGAGAAACCCAGTTAAGTGTTTAAGAAATATAAATCATATAAATATACTAAGTTTAATGCAAATTTAATTAAATAATTTAAACAGGAAATAGATAATTTCTATTTAAGAATAAAAATGGAGGTGTTTTAATGGAATTTGCACATGTAAATAAGTCGGAAAAAAGAGTAGATGTTTATGAAAAAGTAACCGGTAAAGCAAAGTATGGTGCAGATATGAAGTTCCCTGATATGTTGTATGCTGAAGTACTTCATACTGAATATCCTTATGCTAAAATCGTAAGTATAGATACATCAAAAGCAGAAAAAATGCCGGGAGTTGAAGCTGTAATAACAGCTGAAGATATTCCCAACAATGAGTTTGGAGTAATAATTGAAAACCAACAGGTATTAGCTAAGAAAAAAGCACTATATATTGGAGATGGAGTTGCTATTGTAGCTGCTAGAACTCCTAAACAGGCTAAAAAAGCTGTAGAAGCTATTGAAGTTGAATATGAAGAATTAAAAGGAGTATTTGATCCATTAAAGTCTAGAGAAGCAGGTTCACAGCTTGTCCATGATGACCTTGAAAACAATGAAGTAATTCATCATCCTTTAAGAAAAGGTGATGTTAATGAGGGATTTAAAAACTCTGATGTAATCTTAGAAAGAGAGTATTCGACACCATTTATAGAACAATCATATATTGAACCAGAAGCAGTAATTGCAGTACCTTATCAGGAAAACTCAACAGTAACTGTTTATGGTTCAGTACAAAACCCGTTTGCAACACAAAACGCTGTTGCTACAGTATTAAAAGAAGATCTAAATAAGATAAGAATTGTACAAAACCATATGGGTGGTTCTTTTGGAGGAAAAGATGAAGTAGTTTCATCAATGGCTGCCAGAGCATCAGTTTTAGCATTAAAAACTGAAAAACCGATTAAAATGGTAAACACAAGAGATCAATCAATTAGAGAAAGCTATAAAAGACATCCCTATAATATGAAGTATAAAATTGGTGCAAACAAAGACGGTAAAATTCAAGCAATGGAGATTGAAGCTGTAGCTGACAGTGGAGCATATGCCTGTCAGACTCCTTTTGTTACCTGGAGATCTGTTGTACAGGCTACCGGTCCCTATGAAGTTGAAAATGTAAAAACCGATACCTATGGTTACTATACAAACAATGTATATACCGGTGCAATGCGTGGATATGGATCACCACAGGTAATATTTGCACAGGAGTCACTAATGGACGAACTGGCAGAAGAGTTAGATATGGACCCAATAGAGTTAAGGATGAAAAATATTTATCATAACGATTCTGTGACAGCAAGTGGCCAAAAATTAGACAGCCATGAAGTTAGTTTAGAAGAAGTTTTAACTAAAGCTGTTGAAAAAAGTAACTATGTTGAAAAATATAAAAAGTATTCAAAAGAACAAACCGGAAGTAAAAAAAGAGGTATTGGTTTTGCAATTAGCTTTAGAGGCTGTAGTTTGGGTGCGGAGGCAATTGATGCAGCCGGTATAATACTATCACTCAAAAAAGACGGTAGTGTCAGTTTATACAGTGGTCTGGCTGAAAATGGACAGGGTCTAAAAACTGTATACTGCCAGATGGCTGCAGAAAAATTAGGAATTGAAACTAACAAGGTTAACTTTATGCAGATAGATACCTTAATTTCACCAGATAGTGGTTCAACTGTTGCTTCCAGGGCGACATTAATTGGTGGAAATGCGGTTATGAAAGCTGCAGAAAACTTAATTGATAAAATTAAAGAATATATTGCTGAAAAGTTTGAACAGAAAAAAGAAGATATCAAGTTAAAAAATGGTTCAATTTACGGTAAAAAAGATGTAGAAATAATGACTTTAAAAGAGATGGCATCAAAAGCTGCTATGGAAGGTATTTATCTCACAACTTACGGCTGGTATGTATCACCTGATATCTCCTGGGATGAAGAGACAGGTCATGGTAATCCATATTTCACTTATGTATATGGTTGTCAGGTTGCTGAAGTTGAAGTAGATACTTATACCGGTGAGATTGATGTAATAAATATGACAGCAGCCCATGATGTTGGTAGAGCAATAAACCCTGCTAATGTAAAGGGACAGATCTTTGGTGGAGTTTCAATGGGACTAGGTTATGGAATTATGGAAGAAGTTGAAACTGACCAGGGTTATATAAAAAGCACAAACTTTGATGAGTACTTAATTCCAACCGTTAAAGATATGCCGGATATAGATCCAATAATTGTTGAAAATCCTGATCCTAACGGACCGTTTGGAGCTAAATCAATTGGTGAACCAACCTTAGAATTAGGAGCAGCAGCAATTTCAAATGCAGTAGCAAATGCAACTAAGAAAAGAATAAGGTCACTTCCTCTAAAATTAGAAAAGATTATTGTTGGAAAAGACTTAACAAAAGGGGGAGAAAAATAATGCTAGAATTTCAAGCATTAAAGGCAGATAACTTAGACCAGGCTTTAGATATACTAGATGAAAAGAAAAAACAAGTAAAAATGATAGCCGGTGGAACAGATATGTTAGTTGGAATTCATAATGAGAGTGATGATTTAAAGGGAATTGATTACCTTTTAGATATAAGTTCAATTACTGACCTAGATCTTATAGAAGACAAAAATAAGTATATGAAATTGGGTGCACTAGTTACTCACAACGAGATAATTGGCTCCGACTTAGTCAAAGAAAAGTTCCCACTTTTAAAAAAGGCAGCCGGAGTAATTGGTTCTACACAGATTAGAAACAGGGGTACTGTTGGAGGAAATATAAATAACGCTTCTCCAGCAGCAGATTTGGTGACTGCCCTGATTGCTTTAGATGCTAAAGTTGTTCTTAAATCTAAAGACCAAAAAAGAGAGTTACCATTAAGTCAGTATATAACAGGACCCTATAGAACAGACTTAAAAGAAAATGAAATTATGACAGAAGTTAAGGTCCCCTATATTAAGGGCAAGTATTATGACAACTACCAGAAGGTAAAAAGACGTAAAGCTGTTGCAATTGCAAGAATAAACTTAGCAGTAATTACAAAAATAGAAGATGATAAGTTAAAAGATATAAAAATAGCTTTTGGATCAGCTACTCCAACAGCGATTAGATTTAGAAAGATTGAAAAGTATTTAGAAGGAAAAGATATAGCTGAACTAAATCTTGAAGAGATAGCAGATAAAACAGGACAAGAAATGGTAGACATAACAGGAACTAGATGGTCTACTCCATATAAAAAGCCTGTAGTAGGCAACTTATTAAAAAGAGCTCTCCAGGATATTGTTAAGGAGGTGCAGTAATGGAAAAAGTAGATGTAACTCTAACAGTAAATAATAAAAAATATGATTTGAAAGTAGACTCAGATGAAAGACTTCTTGATACATTGAGAGAAAGGCTTAAGTTTACCGGTGTAAAAGAAGGTTGTAGTATCGGAGAATGTGGAGCCTGTACAGTAATTTTAGATAAAAAAGCAGTTAACTCTTGTATGGTCTATACTTTCCAGGTTGACGGCAGTGAAGTACTTACTGTAGAAGGTTTAGAGATGAATGGAAAGCTTGACCCACTTCAAGAAGCTTTTATTGACTTTCAAGCAGTTCAATGTGGATTTTGTACACCTGGAATGCTGATGTCAACAAAAGCGCTTTTAATGGATAACCCTACTCCAACTAGAGAAGAAATTAAAACAGCTATTGAAGGAAATCTATGTAGATGTACAGGATATCAACAGATTTTAGATGCTGTTGAAAGTGCTGCTAAGGTTAGTAGGAGTGGAGAAGATGTCTAGGATATTAATTAAAAACATTAAAGAATTAATAACAATGGATGAAGATAAAAATAGATTTAAAGATGTAGATCTATTAATTGAAGGACCGAAGGTAAAAGAAATTGGTAAAAATTTAGATCTAGATGAAAGTAAATTAGATGAAATAATTAATGCTGAAGAGTACTATGTTTTCCCAGGATTAATTAACACCCATCATCATTTTTACCAGACTTTAACCAGGAATCTGCCCAAAGCACAGGGAGTTGAACTCTTTGAGTGGCTTAAATATCTTTATCCCATCTGGGCTAATTTAACACCTGAAGCTGTATACTACAGTACGCTATTAGCTTCAGCTGAACTATTAAAAACAGGTTGTACAACAACAGCAGATCATTTTTATGTATTTCCTGAAAGCCAACCTGATAATTTAATGGACTATCAGTTCCAGGCTGCTCGTGAGATTGGAATTAGATTTCACGGAAGTAGAGGGAGTATGTCTTTAAGTGAAGAAGATGGTGGTCTACCACCTGCTTCAGTTGTTCAAAGTGATGATGAAATACTAAAAGATTCTCAACGAGTAATAGAAAAATATCATGACAGTGATAAGTATGCAATGCAGAGGGTAGTATTAGCCCCCTGTTCACCATTTTCTGTTTCAAAAGATCTTTTAAAACAGTCAATTAAATTAGCGCGTGAATACGGAGTTTTAGCACATACCCATCTTGCTGAAACACAAGATGAAACCCAGTTTTGTATAGATACCTTTAATAAAAGGCCGCTTGAGTTAATGGAAGAATTAGGCTGGGTTGGAGAAGATGTCTGGTATGCTCATGGAATATTTTTCAATGAGTTTGAAATAGCAAGGTTAAGCAAAACAAAAACCGGTGTTTCTCACTGCCCTGCTTCAAATATGAAGCTTTCATCTGGGGTAGCAAAGGTTCCATATATGTTAAAAAAGAATGTTCCGTTAAGTTTGGCAGTTGATGGAAGTGCCAGTAATGATGGTTCTAATATGATATTAGAGTTAAAGTTAGCTTACTTACTGCATAAACTTTTCCATGGAATAAAAAGCATAACTTCTGAAGATATATTATCTATAGCTACTAATGGTGGAAGTGATGTATTAAACCAACCTGAGATAGGTAGTATAAACAAAGATAAAGCAGCTGATCTATTCTTAATCGATAGTAACCGTTTGGGCTATTCAGGAGGACGATTAGATCCTGTAGAAGCCTTAGTTAATACAGGAACAACTCAGGAAGTTGACTACAATATTGTTAACGGACGGGTTGTGGTAAGAAAAGGAGAAGTTACTACAATCAAAGAATATAATATTATAAAGAAACATGATCAAATTGCTCGAAAGATGCTTAAATAACAAAGGGGGGATTTGAAGTTGAAGCTTTACGGTAATGCTACAGTAATTACCCTAAATGATAAAGACCCTGTTATTAATAATGGAGCAGTCTTAATTGATGAAGGAATAATAAAGGATTACGGTAAAACTGATAAGTTAAAATTAAGATATCAAGAAGCAGACTTTAAAGATGTAAAAAAGAAAGTAATCATGCCGGGTATGATAAATACTCATATGCATTTTTACAGCACATTTGCCCGTGGTATGGACTTAAAAACAGATCAGCCACCACAAAACTTTCAAGAGATATTAGAAAAGTTATGGTGGAGATTAGATGAAACACTAAATAGTGAAGACATATATTATAGTACACTCTATGCATTAGTTGAAAGTATTAGAAATGGTACTACAACAATATTTGATCACCATGCAAGTTATGGATATATAGAAGACAGTTTAGATATAATAGCAGAAGCGGTTGTGAAAACAAAACTAAGAGCTAATCTATCATATGAAATTTCTGACCGACACGGAGATAAAAAGTCTAAGCAAGCTATTTTAGAAAATGAAAGATTTATTAACCGAACTAAAAGTTTAAATAATGACTTCTTAACTCCAATGATTGGACTACATGCTTCTTTTACACTTGAAGACAAAACATTAAAAGAGGTAGCAAAGTTAGCTGATGAAACTAACACTCCAATGCATTTTCATGCTGCAGAAGGCAAAGTAGATCAAACCGATAGTAAAAAACGAGGCTATAAAAATCTTACTGATCGTTTAGATAAATTAGGTATATTAAAAAAAGATTCTCTTGCTATTCACGGAGTTCATCTTTCAGAAAAAGAATATGACAAATTAGCTGATAAGGGAGTCTATTTAATTCATAACCCGCAGTCAAATATGAGTAATGCAGTTGGATCAATAGATATCAAAAAAGCACTTCAAAAAGGTGTAACAGTTGGTTTGGGAACCGATGGTTATACAACTGATATGTTTGAAAGCCTTAAGGTTGCAGATATCCTGCAGAAACACCAGGGTTCAGATTCAAACCTTGGGGGCGAAGATATTAACAAATTAGTATTTAAAAACAATAGAAAAATAGCCAACAAATTTTTTGATAAAGAGTTGGGAATAATAAAAAAAGGTGTTCCAGCTGACCTGATCATACTAGACTATAAACCACCTACACCAATAACAGATGAAAATTACTTTTATCATATCATATTCGGATTTAATGGTGGTTTAGTAGACACTACAATTGTTAACGGTCATGTTTTAATGGAAGACCGGGAGGTGAAAGTGCTTGACTATGAAAAAACAATCGAAAGATGTAAAAAACAAGCAGAAGATTTCTGGAGAAGGTTCTAAAAACTATTTTAGACCTCAATCTAAAGAAGGACTTATTGAGATCTTAAACGACTATGATAAAGACTTTACCATAATCGCAGGAGGAACTGATCTTTTAGTTGCAAAATTTGAGAGACTTCATGAAATAAATGATTGGCTTGATTTAAACTGGATCAATGAATTTAAAGAGATAAAAATATATGATGATAAAGTTGAAATAGGATCAATGGTAACCCATGAAAGACTATTTAAATTAGATACGATAAAAGAACTATTTCCTGTACTACAAAAAGCTGCAAGTGATGTGGGATCTCCACAGATTAGAAGTCGTGGTACTATTGGTGGTAATATTGTAACATCTTCACCAGCAGGAGATCTACTTCCTCCATTACTAGTATATGATGCCAAGGTTAAAGTTTTATCTAAAGATGGAGAAAAAACTGTAGATATAAATGAATTCTTTACAGGTCCAAAGAAAAATATATTAAATAAGGGAGAAATCTTAGAAAAGATTATTCTGCCTCTAAAAGATGAAAAACAAAAAGGTGTTTGGAAAAAAGTAGGTAAAAGAAAAGCCCTTGTAATTTCATCAATCAGTCTTGCCTTAAACTTAGTTTTCAAAGATGAAAAAACTATTAAAGATGCTAAGATATGTATAGGTTCAGCAGCTCCAGTTCCACTTAGAATTAAAGAAGCAGAAGAGTACTTAAATAATAAAAATATAAACAAGGTTAACCTTGAAAAATTAGGTGAAATTGTAGCAGAAGAAATATCACCGATAGATGATATAAGGGGTACTGCTAAATACAGAAGACAGACTATAAATAATATCACTAAAAGTGCCTTTAGAGAGGTGATAAATTCATGAAAATTGAACTAACAGTTAATGGTGAAAAGAGAAAAGTTGATGTTAAACCTCATACAAGGCTATTAGATATATTAAGAGAAGACCTTGGACTTACAGGAACTAAAGAAGGCTGTGGAAAAGGAGAATGTGGAGCTTGTACTGTCATAATGAATGATAAAGTTGTTACATCCTGTCTTGTATTAGCCGTACAGGCTGATGGAGCTAAAGTTTTAACAGTTGAAGGTTTAACTAAAGAAGACAAACTTCATCCTATTCAAGAATCATTTATAGAAAAAGGTGCAGTTCAATGTGGTTTCTGTATTCCAGGAATGATTATGTCCAGCAAAAAACTTCTTGATGATAATAAAAATCCGACCGATGATGATATAAAAAGAGCTTTATCAGGAAATATATGTAGATGTACAGGTTATGTTAAAATAATTGATGCTGTTAAATCAGCAGCCCACAAAATGAGAAGTGGGGGTGAAGATAATGGTTAATAGATATATTGGGAAAGATATTCTTAAGGTAGATGCCGAGGATAAAGTAACCGGAAAGGCAAAATATCCTTCTGATTTAAAGTTTGATGATTTCTTACATGTAAAAATCAAAAGGGCTACTTATCCTCACGCAATTTTAAAAAGTATAGATATAGATAAAGCACTTCAGGTTGACGGAGTTGTCGATATTATTTTAGAAAAAGACTATCCTGATTTAAATAAGTTCGGTTTAATAATTAAAGACCAGCCAGTATTAATAAAGGTTGGGGGAAAGATGAGGTTTATGGGGGATGCCCTAGCTATAATAATTGCTGAGACCAAAGAAGCAGCTCTAATAGCAAGAGATTTAATTGAAGTAGAGGTTGAGAAGTTAGAGGTAATTTCCAATCCACAAAGAGCTATGACAAAAGATGCTCCAAATATCCATGAAGATACAGATGAATACTGTACTGATTATTTAAGTCCACAGATTCCCTGTCAGAATATATTAGTTGATCACCATTTGGAAAAAGGAGATGTAGAGAAAGGATTTAAAGAAGCAGACCTTATTGTAGAAAACGAATATCAAACTCAGCATATTGACCAACTTCCTATACAAAACGAATCCGGTTATGCTGTATATGACAAAGAAAAAGATGAATTAAAAATATGGGCAGCCTATCAATGGTTACATGATACACAGTCTGATGTGGCACAGTCCTTAAATATGCCTAAAGAAAAGATAAAGTTAATCCAGACTGCAATCGGAGGCGCATTCGGGAAAAAAGAAGATGTATCTGTTCAAATCCATTTAGCGCTAGCTGCAATGCATACCAATAGACCGGTTAAATTAGATTATACAAGAGAAGAATCAATGATCTCTCAATCTAAGCGTCATCCTTTAACCATAAAAGCAAAAACCGGAGTAACAAATGACGGCTATTTAACTGCTTGGGAGGTTAAAGTTATTGGTGACACTGGTGCTTATGCATCAAGTGGACCGGCTGTTGTTCATAAAGGAATGTATCACTGTACAGGTCCATATAATGTGGAAAATGTAAGAGGAGTTTCCTATGCAGTTTATACAAACAATACTTATGGTGGTGCAATGAGGGGTTTTGGAACAACCCAAATGGCTTTTGCTTATGAATCCCAGATGGATATAATTGCTCATAAACTAAATATGGACCCTGCTCAATTTAGATATCAAAATGCTTATGATATAAACTCTACTACTCCCAATGGTCAAAAGTTAACTGAAAGTGTTAATACTAAAAGAACAATTGAGGCTGCAGTAGAACTTTCTAACTGGGAGGGGGAGATTAAAAGATGAGAAAAAAAGGACGCGGAATGGCTACAATAATGTTCGGTTTTGGTTATGGGGAAGGATTTCCTGACCACTCTATTGCTGAAGTAGAGATAACAACAGATAAAAAGATAATAGTTAGAACAGCAGGAGCAGATGTAGGACAGGGTTTTTTAACCACAATGACCCAGATTGCTGCTGATGTATTAAAAATAGATCCTTCATATATTGAAATAGCAAGTCAGAATACACACAATACTAAAAATTCAGGTTCAACTTCTGCAACAAGACAGACCTTTTTTTCAGGTAATGCTGTACGTGAAGCAGCTGAGGAAGTATTAGGTATGATATACCATTATGGAAGCCTTCATTTTAACAGTAATCATCCTGAGTTAACGGTTAAAGAAGGAAATATATATTTCTGTGATAGAACTGAAGATAAAATAACTTACTGGGAACTTGCAGAGTTTGTTAATGAAAGAGGAGAAGCCTTGAAAGCAGAAGCAACATTTTTCCCAAAAACTTTTCCTCCTGATAGAAAGACAGGACAAACTAAGAAAAACTATGTTGCCTATACTTTTATGACTCAGGTTATGGATATAGAAGTTGATACTGATACCGGAATCATAGAAGTAATGAATGTCTATACTGCCCTTGATGTTGGAAAAGCCATCAACCCTCAAAATGTTGAAGGTCAAATTGAAGGTGGAACTGTGCAAGGTCTAGGGATGGCTGTAATGGAAGATCAAGTTATTGATAAAGGTATTACCATAAATGCTGATATGACAAACTATTTGGTACCAAGTATACAAGATATCCCTAAATTTGAAAGTGTATTAATTGAAAATGAAGATTCAGATGGACCTTTTGGATCAAAGGGTGTTGGTGAACCTACTATGATAGCTGCAAGTCCAGCAGTTGCTAACGCTGTATATGATGCAATTGGAGTAAGAATAAAATCATTACCAATTTCACCGGAAAAAATATTAGATGCTTTAGAGAAAAAAAGCAATGCCGAATAATATTATAATAACTGGTGATAAATATGTAGGCAAAAGTACTTTAATTAAAAAATGTCTTGATAAGTTTAATCTAATACCCGGTGGATTTGTAGTTGGTAGGACGGGTCAAAAAGATGCTTGGTTAAGTTTTTATCTAGTAGACCCTTATGAATATTATTATCGTGATGACAGTAAAAAATCTAAGATATATAAAAAAATAAAAAAGACTTTTGCAAAACGAAATTCTCCTAAGGAAAAATTCAAAGTAGATCCTGATGTATTTGATAATAAAGGTGTTGAATTATTGAAAACCGGTTTAAAGTATAAAGATATTGTTATCATGGATGAACTAGGTAGATTTGAATTAAAGGCACTTAAATTTCAAAAAAAAGTATTTGAAGTACTTGATAGTGATAAAAATGTATTAGCAGTTCTTAAAGATGAGCACAATGTTTTTTTAGATAAAATAAGAGATAGAGAAGATATAACAATAATAAAATTATCTGACAAAAACAGAGAAGATATTTCAAATATAACCTATAAGTCATTAAAAAAATTATTAACTGAAGAGGAGTGAGTAAAATGGCTGATTTAAAAGTAGAATTTGCAGGATTAAAGTTAGACAATCCAGTTATGCCGGCAGCAGGTCCACCAATTAAAGATGCTGAAGCTGCTAAAAAAGCTAAAGAAGGTGGAACTGGTGCTATAGTTACAAAAACAATTTCAACAACAGCTGCCAAGGTTCCAAGACCTAATATGGCAAAGATAAAAGGCGGATTTATGAACACAGAGTTGTGGTCTGAATTAACACCAGAACACTGGTTAGAAAATGAATATCCCAAAATTAGAGAGCTTGGTCTTCCTGTCATTGCAGGTATTGGTTATACTAAAGACCAGATAAGAGAGCTTGCTAAAAAAGTAGAAAAGTATTCTGATGCTCTAGAGTTGTCAACTCATTATCTAGGTGATGATACCACACCAATGGAAGAAAGTATTAAAGCAGCAAAAGATGAAGTAGATATTCCTGTCTTTGTTAAGTTAAGCCCACAAATAGATATACCTGAATTTGCTCAAGCTGCTGAAAAAGCGGGAGCAGATGGTATTGTTTTAATTAATTCCTTTGGACCAACTTTAGATATTGACCCTAAAACAGGTAAACCTTTAATGGGTAGTGATAATGGATATGGCTGGCTTTCAGGACCCGCTATTTTTCCTTTAGCTTTAAGAGCAGTTTATCAAGCTGCAAACACTGTAGATATACCAATCTTAGGTGTTGGGGGAATAGACAGTGGTATAAAAGCAGCTAAGATGTTTATGGCAGGTGCTTGTGCTGTACAGGTCTGTACTGAAGCTATTGTTAATGGTCCAAGAGTTTATGAAAAAATTAATAAAGAACTAAATGAATTTTTAGACGAGAACGGCTACAACAGTGTTAATGATATCAAAGGTTTAACTTCCAAAGTTATGCAAAAAGAAGCTAACTTTAATACAGTAGTTCCAACTGTAATAGAAAAAAACTGTACTACATGTGGACTTTGTATTACAAGTTGTGTGTATGATGCAATATCATATAATGATACTAAAGACTATATTGTTATTGATGATGCAAAATGTGTTGGTTGTGGACTATGTATAACCCGTTGTAACTTTGGTGCTTTAAAATTAGAATAAATAAAGGTCTAAGATATATAGGGAGGAGGGGGAAAGTTGATTGATAAAAAACTTTTAAAGATGGCAAAGGGTGAAATACCAGCCGAATTAGTTTTAAAACACGGTAGAATTGTAGATGTTTTTAACGAGAGGCTAATAAGAGAAGATATTGCAATTGCTGATGGTAAAATATTAGGTATTGGTGATTATGAAGGGGTAAAAGAGATAGATTTTGAAGAAAATATTATTTGTCCCGGATTTATTGACGGACATATGCACTTAGAGAGTGCTATGGTTAAAATAGATGAATTTGCTGCCTGGATAGTACCTCGTGGTACAACAACTATTTTTGCTGATCCACATGAAATAGCAAATGTAGCTGGAATTGAAGGTATTAAATACTTTTTAGAACGAGGTAATCAACTTCCCTGGAACTTTAATTTAATGCTTCCTTCCTGTGTACCTGCAACTTCTAATGAAACTTCTGGTGCTGTATTAACTGCCGACAAATTAGAAAAACTAAAAGATGCAAAAGGAATTTTTGGTCTAGGAGAAGTAATGGATTTTGTCGGTGTTATCAATGGTGATAAAAGTATATGGGATAAAATTGATATGATTGGTAACAAATTTATCGATGGTCATGCTCCTGGAGTAAGTGGAAAAGATTTAAATGCATACCTTTTAGGTGGAATTATGGCAGACCATGAATGTACTACTAAACAGGAAGCAATAGAGAAGGTAGCAAAGGGAATGTATGTAATGATTCGAGAGGGTTCAGTTACGAGAGATTTAGTAAGCTTGTTACCTGCTATAAATAATAAAAACTTATCTAGGTTTTTGTTTGCAACAGATGACAGAGATCCGGGAGATCTTTATGAAGATGGACACATAAATTTTGTGATTAAAAAAGCTATAGAAAACGGTATTTCACCACTTAGAGCAATTAAGCTTGCAACATTAAATTCAGCTAAAGCTTTAAATTTGAAAAATGTTGGAGCAATAGCTCCAGGCTATAAAGCAGACCTTGTAATATTAGATAATTTAAAGGATTTTAATGTGCAAAAAGTCTTTAAAGATGGTCGCTTAGTGGCAGAAAATGAAAGTTTAATTGTTAATTTACCGGAAATAAAAGAAGGAAAATCGGAAAAAATATATAAATCAATAAATATTGGGAAAATAAAAACAAAAGACTTCGATTTACCGGACTATAAAAAATATAGGGTGATTAATTTAATTAAAGATCAGATTGTAACTGGTAAAGAAGAAATTGAATTTGATAAAACTGTTAGTATTGATGACCTTGTTGCAAACAATTTAGTTAAAATTAGTGTTGTAGAACGTCATAAAAAGACAGGTAATGTTGGCCTGGGTCTTCTAAAAGGATTCGGATTAAGAAAAGGAGCTATTGCTATTTCGGTTGGTCATGATTCACACAATATAATAGTAGTCGGCCTTAATTCAAAAGATATGTATAAAGCAGTTAAGGAGATAGAACGATTACAGGGTGGAATTACTGTTGTAGAAAATGGAAAACTTATTGACTGTTTACCACTGGAAATAGCTGGTCTTATGTCAAAAGATTCAATTCCAGCAGTTGCTAAAAGATTAAAAAAGATGAAAGAGAAAGTATACTCAATGGGAGTTACTAGACAGAGTCCGTTTATGACTTTATCTTTTATGGCTTTACCAGTAATTCCTTCTTTGAAAATAACCGATCAAGGTTTATTTGATATTGATGAAAATAGGTTTGTGTCCCTTGGAGTAGATAAATAAGTATAGAGGAGGTGTTATTAGGGGGATAGTAGCTATATAGATTTAATATTTTTTGATTATCTTTTATTTGAACTATTTCATATTAATTACAAGGAGGGAATTTAATGAGTGAGATGAATGAATAAGGGTGTTCTGGAAAGTGTATTTCAATTAGAAGAAAATAATACTAATGTAAAAACTGAGGTTATTGCTGGATTTACTACATTTATGACAATGGCTTATATAATATTTGTAAATCCATCTATTCTTAGTGATGCAGGAATGCCTTTTAACGGGGTTTTCATTGCAACAATTGCTGGTATTATCCTAGGTACATTAGCAATGGCATTTTTAACTAACTATCCTTTTGCATTAGCTTCTGGTATGGGTCTAAACGCCTTTTTTGCATATTCAGTTGTATTAGGTATGGGTGTTACCTGGCAGACTGCTTTAGGTATAATATTTATTGAAGGTGTTATTTTTATTGTTTTAAGTGTAACTCCAGTTCGGAAGATGATAGTAAATTCAATACCGATGGGTCTAAAAACTGGTATTAGTGCAGGTATTGGACTATTTATTGCTTTTATTGGATTACAAAATGCTGGCATCGTTGTGGCTAATCAGGCTACTTTAGTTGCGATGGGAGATATTATGTCTGGGCCAGCTTTAGTTGCGATTGTTGGATTAATTATAACTGGAATTTTATATGCTTTAAAAATTAAAGGTGCACTCCTTTGGGGTATCTTAATTGCAACTGCTTTTGGATGGACAAATGGTGTTACTCCAGAATTCAGTGGATTTTTTGCAATGCCTAGTATGGGTGACTGGGGAGAAGTTCTATTTGAATTAGATATAGCTTCTGCATTAAGACTGAGTATGGTAGGTGTTTTATTATCATTCTTATTTGTTGACCTATTTGATACCGCTGGTACTTTAGTCGGTGTTAGTCAACAGGCAGGTTACTTAGATGATGAAGGTAACTTACCAAAAGCTAGTAATGCTTTATTAGCTGATGCGATTGGTACAACCGGTGGTGCTTTATTTGGTACAAGTACAGTAACAACTTATATTGAATCTGCCTCTGGTGTAGCTGAAGGTGGTAGAACTGGTCTTACTGGTGTAGTAGTTTCAATCTTATTCTTTTTAGCATTATTCTTTAGACCATTAGTAGGATTAGTACCTGCAGCAGCTACAGCGCCTGCTTTAATAATAGTTGGTACTATGATGATGTCTAATGTTACTAAGCTGGATTGGGATGACTTTACTGAAATTCTACCTGCTTTTATAGCAATGATTGCTATGCCTTTAACATATTCTATTTCAAATGGTATTGCTTTAGGATTTATAGTTTATCCTTTAGTTAAACTATTTACAGGTAAGGGTAAAGATGTTCATTGGTTAGTATACGTTCTAGGTGTAGTATTTGTAGGTTATTTCATCTGGTTGTAAAATAAACATAAAATTCTGGGAGGGTTTTTAACCCTCCCTTTAAAATGAAGGTGATTTTATGTATTCAGCAGTAATTTTAGCTGCCGGTGAGGCAGATAGAATGGGTAAATTAAAACAATTACTTCCCTGGAAAGAAAAAACAATATTAGAAACTGTAATTGATAATGTTCTAGACAGTAAGCATATTGACGATGAGATTAGAATTGTTCTAGGAGCACAAGCTGATCGGGTTAAAGATAAGATTTCATATAACAGTGATAAAAGGATTATTATAAAAGAAAACCCTGATTATAAAGAGGGTATGAGTACAAGTTTAAAAAAAGGTATTGAACATTTGTCAGAAAGTACAAAATATCTTGTGATATTTTTAGGAGATCAACCATTGATTACTCCTGATATATTTGATAACATTATTAACAGATTTGAAGAGATCTCTGCAGAGATTATGCTGCCAGTTTATAATAAAAAACCAGGTCATCCTGTAATCATTAGTACTGAATATCTTCCTGAAATTAATAAGTTAGAGGGACCAATGGGTTTAAAACCTTTCTTAGATAGTCATAAAGATATTGTGAAACACTATCCTGTTGAAAATAATAAAGTGATAATTGATCTTGACTATTATGATGATTACCTTTATTATAAAGATAAATACAGTTAGGAATGGTTTCTGTGAAACTTAATTATAAACTGTGGTTAGAAGAAGAAAACGAAAAATTATTTGGTGACGGTCCTGCTGATATCCTTTATTTAGTGGATAAATTAGGATCTCTAAGTAAAGCAGCCGCTGAGATAAATATGTCATACAGTCAGGCTTGGCAGCTTATCGATAAACTAGAAAAAAAGCTTGGATTTAAGCTGTTAGAAAAACAGGTCGGCGGTTCAGATGGTGGAGGTTCAACTTTAACTACTAAAGGTAGGTTACTTATGGTTACTTTTTTAAAGTTCCGTAAGGAAGCAGTAAGTGAGATGTCAAAATTAGAGAAGAAGTACTTTACTGATGATTTAATTAATAAGCTTAACAGCTAATATTTTTTTAAAAACGTTATATGTGGTTACAAATAACGATATCAAAAAATTAGGAGGAAATTAGATATGACAGTTAATATTAAAAGAATTTCAATTATCTTAGCATTAGTATTATTAATAAGTGTGATGGCTTCAACAGGTATATTTGCACAAAGAGTTATTACAGATATGGCAGGTCGTGAGGTTGAACTGCCTGATGAAGTAAATAGGGTTGTAACTACTTATAGAACTGCTACCCAGTTTGTATTTGCTCTAAATGTTCAGGATAGATTGGTAGCATCAGATAGGAGTTTTGAGAGAATATCTCTATTTAACAAGTTATATAATGGTGAGAAATTACCTAATGTGGGTTCAAAAAGAAATGGTTTAAACCTTGAACAGATTATTGAAGTAAATCCTGACCTAGTTATTTTATTTCCCCACAATGAAGGACCAGATGTTGCTGAAAGGTTAGAAGAATTCGGTATTGCGTCTGTTATAATCATTCCAGAAAGCTATAAACAGATTGAACAGGCTACAGAAGTTTTAGGTCAAGCTCTTGGTGTTGAAAAAAGAGCTGATTTGGTAATAAGTAAGTACAATGAGATTATAGAACTTGTAGAAAAAACAAGTGAAATTGAAGATAAAAAGAAAGTATATTTTGCCAACACAGCATTATTTGATACTATAGGAGAAAATATGCTGCAGACCAGTATGATAGAGATGGCTGGTGGAATTAACCCTGCTAAGAAAGTTAAGTCTGGTTTTATTAAAACTTCCCTTGAAGAATTAATCAACTGGAATCCAGATTATATTGTAGTATCACAGTACTATAGCGGAACAGTTGAAGAACTAAAAAACAGACCAGAACTACAAGAACTTAAAGCAATTAAAAATGATAATGTATTTAGGTTTCCATCTCAAGTTGAACCATGGGACTTTCCAAGTCCATCTTCTTATTTAGGTATTGTCTGGTTAGCAGAAAAAATATATCCCGAAAGATTTGATGAGCTAAACTTACAGGGAGTTATTGATGATTATTATAATACGTTATATAATAAAAGCTATCAAGAATTAGGTGGAGATAGTTTATAGAAATAGAAGGTGAAATATATGCTAGAGGTAAATAATTTAGAGTTTTCATATAATAAAGTCAAAACAATCAATAATATAAACTTCAATATCAGACGACAGGAGTTTTCCTGCCTTCTGGGAGCTAACGGATCTGGTAAAACCACTATATTAAAATGCTTGAACGGAATTTTAAATAAGGATAATGGAACGATTAAAATTGATGGGACTAACCTTGATCAGTTAAATCAAAGACAGGTAGCCCGTTTTATAAGCATGGTCCCACAAGAACATTCTGTAGCATTTGCATATCGTGTTATTGATGTAGTTACTATGGGGGTTACTCCTTACTTAGGCTTTGGTAAAATGCCTTCAAATGATGATTTTGATAAAGCTTTTCAAACTCTTGAAAAATTAGATATTGGTTATCTTGCAAATCGGCAGTACAATGAATTAAGTGGTGGTGAGAAACAGCTTGTATTGATTGCACGGGCATTAATGCAGGATACAGGTTATCTTATCATGGATGAACCAACTTCTCATTTAGACTTTAAAAACAAGAATTTAATAATGAGAGAGATAAAAAAGCTGACTAAAAATAGTGATACTGGTGTAATCATGGCGTTACATGATCCTAATTTAGCAATGAAATACTGTGACCGTGTAATTATTGTAAAAGAAGGTAAAATTATGGCTGATGGTGGTACAGAAGAGATTATGACCGGTAGCAATTTAGGTCATGCTTATGATATTGATATAAAAATTAATGAAAAAGCAAGAGGAATTGAGATAGCCCTTCCCGAATTATAATATTAATGGGAAGGGAGTTTTTTATTTTGAGTTACAAAAATGCTGTAATAGATGGAGTCAAAAATTCAATTCCAGTTATATTAGGCTATCTACCAATCGGGATAAGTTATGGTATTTTAGCACTGGGCACTGATCTGCCTCCTTATTTAATAGTGGGTATGTCAGTTTTTGTATTTGCAGGTTCTTCACAATTAATTGCTGTAAACATGTTAGCTGCTCAAGCTGCTGTGATTCCAGTTATTATGACAACCTTTTTAATTAATTTAAGACATATCTTGATGAGTGCTTCTTTAAGTCTTCACTTTAAAAAAACTTCCTCTAAACTACTTCCCTTTATTGGTTTTGTGATCACCGATGAATCCTTTGCTTTAGGTAGTACATTATTAGAAGAAGAAAGAGAAAACAAGGGGATATTCTTTTTAGCGATGGGATTAAGTGCTTATTTAGGCTGGGTCTTCAGTTCTTTAATTGGAGTTATCTTGGGAAGTTATATTTTAAGTTTTGAAATACCTGTTATTGATTTTGTGCTTCCGGCAATGTTTATAATCCTTCTTATCATGCAGATAAAAGATAGAATGGATATAGTGGTATCAATTCTAGCAGGACTTTTATCAATCATATTATACTTTTTAATTCCCGGTAATTGGAATATTATTATAGCTACAGTAGCTGCTGCAATCTTAGGGGTGATGATAGAAAATGCATTATAAGTATATCTTAATGATTTTAGGAATGACTTTAGTAACCTATATACCAAGAATGCTGCCGGTTACCTTGCTTTCAAAAGTAAAAATACCTGATTTAGTGGTAAGAATTTTGAAGTTTGTCGGACCTGCAATTTTAGCAGCTCTTTTGGCGCCAACCCTGTTTATTACAGATGGTAGTGTGGATATTTCTTTACAGAACAATTATTTATTAGCTGCAATACCTACATTTTTTACTGCATATTTTTCAAGGAGTATTTTTACAACGGTATTTGCAGGTATGGTTTTTTTATATATATTGACATTAATTTAAGAGGAGTGAAAATATGGAAATTAAAATTGAGTTATTTAGTGATACTTCGACAAGACCTTCTGATGAAATGAGAGACTTTATGGCTAATGCAGAAGTAGGTGATGAACAGCTTTTAGAAGATCCAAGTGTAAACAAGTTAACATCGATGGCAAGCGAAATTTTAGGAAAAGAAGAGGCAATTTACTTACCTTCTGGTCTTATGGCAAATCAAATCTCTTTTGCTGTTCACTGTAATCCGGGAGATGAAATTATCATGGATGCAAGTGCTCATCCTATACATTATGAAGGAGGGGCAACAGCAGTAATTAGTGGAGCCTCTATTAATCCAGTAGAAGGAAAAAACGGGATTTTTACAGTTGAACAGTTTGAAAACGCTGTGCGCACTAAGGATTATCATGATCCACAGAGTAAACTGCTTTCAATTGAACAGACCTCAAACTTAGGTGGGGGAAGAATTTGGCCGCTTGAGTTAATTGAAGAAATTACTGATCGAGCTCATGAATTAGGTTTAAAAACCCATATGGATGGTGCAAGGCTATTTAATGCAGTGGCGAAAACTAAAATAGATGCAAAAACATATGGTAAAAACTTTGATTCAATCTGGTTTGATTTAAGTAAGGGGTTAGGTGCTCCTGTGGGATCTGTTTTAGCTGGTTCAAAAGAGTTTATCAATCAAGCTCGATACTGGAAACAAAGATTAGGTGGTGCAATGAGGCAGGCTGGTATAATTGCTGCAGGAGGAATTTATGCTTTAGAAAATAATCTTGAAAGGATTAAAGAGGATAATGATAATGCTAAATTACTAGCAGAAGAATTAGCCAATTTACCGGATATTATAATAGATCCGGAAAAAGTTGATACAAATATTGTTATTTTTAAAGTTAAAAAGAGGAATTCGGATAAATTTGCAGAAAAATTATTAGACAAAGGTTTAAGATTAAGTGTTTTACATGATAAACTAAGAGCAGTTACTCACCTTGATGTAGATGAAGATGACATATTGGAAGCAGTCAAAATCTTCAAAGAGGTATTAGCTTAGTATATTATAATATTACAATTTGTGTATATTTACTAAATTTTCACTAAATTATTAATATTTTTATTATAATGAAAATTATCATAAAATATGTTATAATAGTAGAATAAACAATAGGAGAGGGAGTGGACACCCAATTCAAAACAAGTTAGTTCAAAAGTTAATTAGAGTTAATAATAATAGGAGGTAAAAAAATGAACAAAATTAAATTTACAGGAATTCTTACAATTGCCTTAATGATGGTGTTTAGTTTAGTTTTTATTGGGGGCAGCGTATATGCTCAAGATCTTGATAGGATGGCAATATTATTCCCGGGTTCAATACAGGATGCTGACTATAATGCTACTGGTTATGAAACAATGTTAGCTGTAGAAGAAGAATTAGGCTTAGAAGTTTCTTACTCAGAACAGGTAGCAGTTCCTGATGCTGCTCGAGTTTTAGGAGAATATGCTGCTAGTGGTTATGGTATTATTTGGGCACATGGTGCACAGTTTAATCAAGCTGTATTTGAAGTAGCTCCTCAGTTTCCAGATGTTGCTTTTATAATTGAAGCTGATGCCCCTCTAGATGAAGAAATGGCAAATGTTACTCTCCTAGAACGTAATTATTATCCTGGTTTCTATGTTTTAGGTGCTTTAGCAACTAGGATTACAGAAGCAAATAAAATTGGATATATCGGTGGATTAGAACTTCCTTTCACTTATGGTGAAGTAAATGCAATTGGTCAAGCTATTGCAGAGTATAATCCTGATATAGAGTTTAGTTATCTATATGTTGGTGACTTTAATGATACAGTTAAAACAAAACAAAGTGCTGAAGCATTAATTTCTCAAGGTGTAGATGTAATTATTAGTGGTGTAAACTTAGGTAACTATGGTCTATTTAGAGCAGTTGAAGATGCTGAAAGACAAGTATATGTTACAACAACTTATACAAATAAATATAACTTAGCTCCAAAACATCACTTAACATCAGATTTATTTATGTACAATCCAGTTGTTTTTGAAGCTATAGAAAGAATTCAATCAGGTCAAACAAGTAACCATATTCCAATGCAATATGGTCCTGAAAGTTCCCGTTATCTAAAACTTCCTGTTGATAACGTTTCAGATGAAGTTAATGAATGGATAAAAGGAATTGCTGAAAAAGTTGCAAGTGGCGAAATTGTTGTTGAAAAGAACTTATCAGAAATTGATCTAGAAATAGATGTTGAAGTATTAAACTAAAAAGTTAAATGATATATAAATTGCTGCCTGATTAGCTTCAGGCAGCAATCTAATTTTAATTAGAGAGAGTATACCTTCTTGCTTGGTATTTATCAATAACAAAAATACTTTAAAAAGAGAGTGAGTTTGAAATATGACTAATAAAAATAAAGTTTTAGAAACAAAAAATATAAGCAAGAGTTTTGGTTCAGTACAAGCTTTAGATAAAGTAAATTTTGACCTCAATGAGGGAGAAATCCATGGTTTATTAGGAGAAAATGGTGCAGGCAAGTCAACCCTAATGAATGTGTTATACGGCTTATATAAAGAAGATGAAGGTGAAATATATATAAGAGGAGAAAAAGTTGAATTTAATTCTCCAATTGATTCAATTAAAAAAGGTATTGGTATGATCCACCAAAGCTCTACATTAGTACCTGAGTTTACAGCCTTAGAAAACTTAATTTTAGGTACTGAAGGTAATAAGATGACTTTAGAGCTTAAAAATGCTGAAAAGAAAATTCTTGAGATACAAGAAAACTTTGGTCTTAAGTTTCCATTAAATGTTAAGGTGAAAGATCTACCAGCTGGTATTAAACAAAAGGTAGAGATTATACGTTCAATCTATAGAGGTGCAAATATCCTGATTTTAGATGAACCAACAACTTCTTTGGTTGCTGAAGAGTTTGAACAGCTCTTAAAGTCTCTTAAGAAGATGGTTGCAGATGGTGTAACAATAGTCTTTATAACTCATAAAATTAAAGAAGTTCTTCAGGCTTGTGATAGAGCCAGTGTGCTAACTGGTGGAGTTATGCAGGGGACTTTAAATACTAAAAAGGCATCAAAAGATGACTTAGTTAAGTTAATGTTTGGTACTCATGAGATAGATATTACCGAAAGTGCAATTCCAATAATTGATGTTCCTGAAGTCGAAAAGTCCAAGGAACCAATCTTAACTTTGAATAATATTTCTGCCAAGTCAAAAGAAAAAGATGGTACTGATTTAGAGTCAGTATCTTTTGATATCTATGGAGCAGAAATCCTTGGTATTGCAGGTATATCAGGAAATGGCCAAAAAGAGTTAGCTGAAGTAATTATAGATCCTAATAATATTACAGAAGGTGAAATCAGTTTAAAGGGAGAAAAGATTAATGGCATAACAACCAACAAGGTTTTTAGTAAAAATGTAACTTATATTCCTGAGGATAGAAAAAAAGAATCGATTTTAGGACTTGGAAATATTAAAGACAATGTTTTATTAGGTCACCAGAGAGAAAAAAAATATCAAAGTAGTGGAATAGTTAAATGGGATAAAGTAAAACAGGATGCAAAAGATATTATAAAAGAGTATCAGGTTAAAACACCTGATGAAAACAAAAGAATCGGGAAATTATCCGGTGGTAATATACAAAGAGTTGTTATAGGTAGGGCATTATTAAATGATCTTGATTTATTAGTTACTCATAGTCCTACAGCTGGTTTAGATATGGCATCAGTTGAATTTGTATTTAAGAGATTAGTTGAACTAAGATCTAAAGGTACTGCCGTTTTGTATATAAACGAAGACTTGGATGAGTTAATGGAAGTCAGTGATAGAATAGGTGTTATTCATGAAGGAAAAATAGTAGATATATTTGAAAAGGATCAGTTTGATAAATATAAAATTGGTTCTAAGATGATTGGAGGTTAGTAAAGTGGCTGTAGAAGAAAAAACAATTGAAGAAACTAAATGGCAATTATTCTGGAATGGTTTTAAACCTTATATTCTGGCTTTATTAATAGCATTTGCTATATCAGGAGCTATAATTGGTCTACTTGGATATAATATACCAAAAGCATATCAAACACTGCTTTTTACTTCTTTTACCTCTAGAAGAGGATTTATTGAAACTTTAAAGAAGTTTATACCGCTTACATTTGCAACATATGCCTTTGCAATCCCATTCAGAATTAGATTTTTTAACATAGGTGGATGGGGACAGATGTTATTTGGTGGAGCAATGACTGCGATTGTAGGTATAGCATTATCAGGATTTAATCTTCCTGCAGTAATATTTATTCCGATATTATTAATTGTTGCAATGATTGCTGGTGCTTTATTTGCTGTAATTGCAGGCTTTTTAAAAGCTTATTACAATATTAATCCAATTATTTCAACAATCATGTTGAACTTTATTGCATTTTATTTTGTTAACTTTATAGCGACAAATGAACCGTGGAAGGCTCCTTTATCGGGTCATCCGATGACTTTAAGGTTGCCAGAAGCTGCAATACTACCTAAATTATTTGGACAGATCCATTTAGGTATAGTAGTAGTTGGTATCGCTATTTTTGCAATTTACTTTTTAATGAACAGAACTGTTTTAGGTTATGAAATAAAAGCAACAGGACTTAATCCTGATGCATCATCTGTTTATGGAATAAAGATGAAAAGAACATTAATGATTACCTTCTTAATTGCCGGTGCAATGGGTGGACTTGGTGGAGGTATAGAAGTTATGGGAGTACACTCCCGCCTTATTGAAGGTTTTGCTTTAACCAGTGGTGCTCAGTACGGTATATTTGGAATACTTACTGCTCTTATATGTCAGGGTAATCCGTTAGGTGTACCGGTATCTGCGCTATTTATATCAATATTACTTGTTGGAGCAGATGCGATGCAGAGAACATTACAGGTTCCCGTAGAACTTGTATTTTTAACTCAAGCAATTATAGTACTTCTAATAGTTATATTGAGAAGAAAAGCTGGGGGTAGTTTCATTGAATAATCTTTTATACTTAACGAAAGAAAGGAAGTGGTGATGTGGGTCAACTTACTGAAATGATTTCACAGATAATTTCATATACTACTATCTATGCCCTGGCCAGCCTTGGAATTGTAATCGGTGGAAGAACAGGAGTTTTTAACATTTCTGGAGAAGGTATAATGTTAGCGGCTGCTTCTGCAGGATTTATTGCAGCATATCAAACCGGAAGCTGGTTTATGGGTTTTGTAGTAGGGGCTTTAATGGGTGGTCTTTTTGGACTTATTTTGATATATATTCACGAATCTTTAAAGATCAGTCAGTTCATATTAGGAATTACATTGGTAATATTAGGTACTGGATTATCTGATTTATTATATAAAACAATAGTTGGAGTACAGTTGTTTGCTCCTGAGGCACCTCGAGTGCCAGAGATAACGATACCAGGAATATCAAACATCCCAATTGTTTCTGCGATATTTAATCAGGATGTCATGGTCTATTTCACATATATAGCAGTTATAATTGCTTATTATATCTTCTATCACACAAGAATTGGTTTAGAGACCAGAGCTATTGGTGAAGATCCTAAAGCTTCTGATGTAGTAGGTATCAATGTAACAGCAAGAAGATATGTTACTACAATTATTGGTGGTATGTTTATGGGTTTGGCAGGAGCATATTTACCATTAGTTGTTACCGGAACATATACTACTAATATTTCAAATGGTAGAGGTTTTATGGCAATAGGTATTGCTATATTTGCAAGTTGGAGACCTGAAAGAGCTTATCTTGGTGCATTTATATTTGCAGCAATTGAAGTATTTTCATTTCAACAACAGCTTGGATCTTCAGTTCTACCATATCAGTTCTTATTAATGTTACCATTTATCTCTGTACTAGTAATCATGTGGTTGTTCAGAAAGAGAGTGGAGTTCCCGGCTTCATTAGGAAAAGCATACAGTCGAGAATAGTAGTTAATAGGATATAAATAAATTGGGGATGGAGCTCCCCTTTAACCATTACATTAAAGATGTAATTAATGGCTCCTATCTGGATTTTATATATCTAGGTAGGAGTTTTTTTACGTTCAATAGTTTGAGAGGGGTAATATAGATGGCAATTAGTTTAGCAGTAATTATTGTATTCGGATTATTATTTAATAAAATATTTACAAAGTTAAAACTTCCAGGTCTATTAGGAATGCTACTTTTAGGTATATTATTGGGACCATATGGATTAGGTTTAATAAGTAAAGAGATCCTTATGATTTCAGCAGATTTAAGAAAAATAGCCTTAATAGTGATATTATTAAGAGCTGGTTTAGGTATTGAAAGAAAGACCTTGAAAAAAATAGGTATTCCTGCAGTTAAGCTTAGTTTTATTCCCGGACTTATGGAAGGCTTTACAATATTAATTATTTCTAGTTATATATTTAATCTTGGGTTTATTGAAGCTGGAATACTAGCTTTTATAATTGCTGCAGTATCACCTGCAGTTGTTGTACCACAGATGCTTAATTTAATTGATGAAGGTAGAGGAACTAAAAAAGGAATACCCACCTTGATTTTAACCGGAGCATCGGTTGATGATGTGATGGCTATTACAGTCTTTTCTACATTTTTAGGTTTTTATACCAGTGAATCATTAAATGTTGGAATCCAGTTAATCAGTGTTCCACTTTCAATAATAATTGGTATAATATTAGGAGTAATAAGTGCATTTGTATTAATATATATATTCAAAAAGTATCATATAAGGGATACAAAAAAAGCATTAATAATATTAAGTACTGCAATACTTTTAACAGGTCTAGAAGATATATTAGCAGATTTTGTTCCCATAGCAGCACTACTAGGTGTGATGACAATTGGATTTGTACTACAGGAGAGATATAAGCTTATTGGTAATAGATTAGCAGCTAAGTTTAATAAAATATGGGTATTTGCTGAAATTATGCTCTTTGTTCTAGTTGGTGCTGAAGTTAATATTTATCTAGCCTGGGACTCAGGATTAGCTGGTCTTTTAATTATCTTTGTCGGACTTATGGCAAGAAGTATTGGTGTTTTAATTTCAGTATATGGAACAAATCTTAATATAAAAGAACGTATCTTTAGTGTAATTGCCTATACACCAAAAGCAACAGTTCAAGCTGCTATTGGTGCAGTACCACTTGCAGCAGGAGTTAAATCTGGTGAATTAATATTAGCAATAGCAGTTCTTTCAATTATAATAACAGCTCCTCTCGGAGCTGCTGGGATAAAGTTTGCAGGTGAAAACTGGTTATCTAAAGAAGAATAATAAAAAGGGGAGAGAATTATGGAAGGAAAAGGGAAAATCTTAAAAATATATATTGGAGAAAATGACCTTTATAATGATGAACCTCTCTATCAAGAGTTAATTAAAATGTTTAAAGAGAGGGGCTTGGCTGGTGCGACAGCAATGACGGGAATAGAGGGTTTTGGATTAAATAGCAGAATCAAAAGTAATCATATCTGGCAGTTGTCTGAAGATCTACCTGTTGTTATTGAGGTTGTTGATAAAGCAGAAAAAATAGAAGAGGTAATTCCAATTGTAAAAAAGATGGTTAAAGAGGGTCTAGTTACAGTAGAAGAAGTAGAGATTATTACATATAAGGCTTGAATTTTTAAAGTATCAAAAATATAGCAATTTTAAAAAGGACATAGTTAAATAATATCTAATTAATAACAGTGAGAGTAATAGATATAATAATATATGAGGTGGTTATCAGTGTCAGAGAATGTTATTGAGATATCAAACTTAAAAAAATATTTTAAAGATACAAAAGCTTTAGATGGTGTAAATTTTAATGTAGAGAGTGGTATTATATTTGGAATGTTAGGACCAAATGGTGCAGGAAAGACAACAACCATTGAAACTCTAACTGGACTCTATAAAAGAGATAATGGTAATGTTAGTGTCTTAGGCTTAGATCCGGAAAAAAGTTTAAAAAAGCTACAAAAAAAGATTGGAGTTCAACTACAATCACCCTCACTTTTTCCCCGTCTTAAGGTAGCTGAAATCTTGAATATGTTCGGTAGTTTTTACCAAGATTCTATTAAAGTAGATGAAGTTTTAAATCAAGTTGGTTTAGTAGAAAAAAAAGAAGAATGGGTAAAAAAGCTTTCAGGTGGTCAAAAACATAGATTAGCTGTAGGATTAGCTATGATCAGCAATGGGGATATTATCTTTCTAGATGAACCGACAACAGGTTTAGATCCACAAGCTAGAATTAATCTCTGGGAAGTAATAAGAAAGTTAAAAAAACAGGGTAAAACTGTTTTTTTGACTACCCATTACATGGATGAAGCTGAAAAACTTTGTGATGACTTGGTAATAATAGATAAGGGAAAAATAATTGCTCAGGGCTCCCCTGAAAGTTTAATTAATGAGTATTTCAAAGACAAAATAATAGAATTTAAAGATGTTGAGTTTGATAAAAAGTTTAAAGAAGAAATTGTAGAGATAATTGAACATAAAAAGATTTCTTTTGAGGAAAAGGATGATAAAGTCTTAATATATTCAGATAATATACAAAGGTCTCTTAAGTCCCTCTTTCAGTTATTTGAGAACCATAATTTAGAATTAGATGATGTTTTAATCAGAAAAGCTACTTTAGAAGATGTCTTTTTAAAGCTGACCGGGCGGGTGTATACTGATGAAGATCTTTAAAGAAGTATTTATTGCAAACATTAAAGAACTAATTCGAGATAAAAGCGGTATGTTCTGGTTGATAGCCTTCCCAATTATATTTGTTTTTATTTTCGGTTTAATATTTACAGGTGGTTCAGGTCAACAAAGTTATACTATCGGACTTGTTTTTGAAGGTGATAGTCCGGTAAATGAAACTATTGAAAGATCTATAAGAAATGTTTCAGTATTTAACTTGAGTACAAATACAAGAAACGAGGAGATGGAAGCCTTAAATAGTGGAAGTCGTGAACTTGTAATGATAGTACCAGAGATTGATACAAATAATATTCAAGAATATAATATTAAAATATTTTATAATAATGAAAGAAGCGGTTCAGCTAGTATTTTGATATCTTCATTAAAAGAAGTCTTTTTTAATATAGAAAGAGAAATAACCAATCGAGAAGAGCTTTTTAATATAACATCTAAACCGGTCCAAACCGAAAGATTAAGTGATTTTGACTATATTTTACCAGGTATATTAGCAATGGCAATTATGCAGTTAGGATTATTTGGTTCATTTCAATTTTTGAATTTAAGAGAAAAGAAAATTATCAGAGGATTAGGAGTTACTCCTCTTCCAAGACATATTATTTTAAGTAGTGAGATTTTGATGAGACTTTTAATTTCACTTATGCAGACAGTTCTTATTATATTTATCGGCCGATGGCTTTTTGATGTACAAATTGTAAGCAACTTATTTAAAGTTTTTGGAATTGTGTTAATTGGAGCTTTTGCTTTTATCAGTTTAGGATATATGTTAATTACATTTGCAAATTCGATGGAAAGCGGCCGGGGAATTGTACAGGTTGTTCAGTTTCCAATGCTGTTTTTATCAGGGATATTTTTCCCTATAGAGTTTATGCCTTCCTATGTCAGACCAGTGGTTAAGATTTTACCATTAACTTATTTGGGTAATGCTTTAAGAGAGGCAATGGTAGGCATTCCATCTGGAGTTGCAATGTCTAGAAATTTACTTATACTAGCAGTTTGGTCTGTAGTTACTTTAATTATCACCATTAAATTTTGGAAATGGGAATAAAGAAAGGATGATTATTTATGGAAAATATACTCGATTATTCTAAAGAGGTAGAAAATGCTCTTAAGGAAGATAGGCCGGTAGTTGCATTAGAGTCAACTATTATTGCACATGGGTTTCCTTATCCTGATAATATTAAGTTGGCAAAAAATCTAGAAAATCAAGCTCGAGATAATGGTATAACACCAGCTACTATAGCAATCATTGATGGGAAAATTAAGGTAGGCTTAACAAAAAAAGAATTAGAATTTGTGGCTGAATCAAAAGATGTCAAAAAAGCAAGCTTAAGAGACTTGCCGGTTATCTTAGCTAATAATTATAATGGTGCAACAACAGTTGCCTCCACTATGCAGATTGCTTATTTGGCTGGAATAGATGTCTTCGTAACCGGTGGGATTGGTGGTGTACACCGAGAAGCTCAAAAGACATTTGATATATCTGCTGACCTTAAAGCATTGTCCACTTTTCCGGTAACAGTAGTCTGTGCAGGCGCAAAATCAGTCTTAGACTTACCTAAAACAAAAGAGGTATTAGAATCTAAAGGAGTACCGGTATTAGGATACAAAACCGAAGAGTTTCCCGCATTTTATCTAAGAGAAAGTGGTTTAAAAGTAGATTACAAAGTTAATAATGAAAAAGAAGTTGTTGATATAATGAATTATAACTACTTATTAGAAAATGATAATGGTATTTTAGTTACAGTACCAATTCCTCAAAAAGACCAGTTAGATAGAGATGAGTTTGAGCAAATAATTAATCTTTTAACTAAAGAGATTAATGAAAAAGATATCAAAGGAAAAGAAATTACTCCATACTTATTGGGAAGAATAAAAGATGAAACTAAAGGTGAAAGTGTTAAGGCAAATATTTCTCTTGTGAAAAACAATCTAAAAGCAGGCTGTAAAATTGCTAAAGAATTAAAGGAAAGATACTAAAATGGTTTTAGTAATTGGAGATATTAACTTAGATATAATTGTAAATTTAAGAGAAGAGCTTAACTTTGATACTGACAGTGATTCTGAGATTAATTTTAGAGGAGGAGGTTCTGCAGCTAACTTTTCATTTTGGTTAGATTATCTTAATACTCCGGTTAGATTTATATCTAAAACAGGAGATGACTTCATATCAAAATTTTTAAAAAAAGATATAAAAAATACTAATATAGACTATATCAATTTAAAAAGTTCAAAAGAAAGCGGAAGGATTATTGTTCTATTAAACAAAGAAGGTGCTAGAACAATGATAACAGACCGCAAAGCAAATACTGATTTTAAAACAGAAGATATTAAGGCAAAATATTTTGAGGGTATAAGTCATCTGCATATAGGAGCATATAGTTTTTTCGGTGGAGAAAACATGGTTGATACTGCTTTAAAGGTAATTAAAGAAGCAAAAAAAAGAAAAATTAGTATTTCTTTTGATCCATCATCCTATTCAATGATTAAAAGTTATGGAGTAAAAAAGATTTTAAAACAGACTGAAGATATAGATTTTTGTTTTCCTAACCTAGAAGAAGCAAAGGCTTTAACAAATAAGACAAAACCTGAAAAGATGGTAAAAAAACTATTAGATAACTATAAAAGCGTAGTACTAAAGTACGGTAAAAAAGGTTGTTATGTAGGAAGTTCTGACAATATTGAATTTATAAAACAAAAGGAAGAAATAGATAATGGAGATACAACCGGAGCTGGTGATGCATTTACTGCTGCTTATATATCTAGTTATTTGAAAAATAATACTTTAAACAAAGCAGCAGTCTATGCGAATCAAGTTGCAGCAAAATGTGTTAAAATGACTGGAGGGCGACCTAATTAATATAAGAAGTACTTTAAAGTATAAAAGATAATACTTAAGACAAGAACAATAATATCTAAAGTCCACAGGGGGGCTCCTCCGCTTTGTATTTATTAGAATTAGCAAGTGATAAAAAGTTAAATTATATTAGTGAAAATATTGATATAAAAAGTGATAAAATACTTAATTTAATTAAGAAAATGCACTTGATTGGAGATAAGTTTGATCTTACAAACCCAAAATATTCAATGCTTATTATCAATGCTATTAATGAGACAACAAATGATCAACTTGATAATATAAGTAGTAAATTAAAGGAAAAATCAGATCAATTTTTTAATAAATACATTCAAGAAGGTCAAAGAAATAATTTAATCGGTAATGATCTTGACGATGAACTTTTATCTTTTTTAATAAGCAGATTATCAATGGTGTTAATTGAATATATATCCAAAAAATACAACTTTTCTTATTTAGATTTGATAAAAAAAGGTGAACACAAATTACCATTACCTGAAAAAAAATTAGAAAAAATTTTAAAACAGTTTATTACTGTTTTTAAAGATGGTTTTAAAGTATAATTGTCTTTATCAATATAGTATATAATCTAGGGAGGATTTTATCACCAAATAGAGAATATATAATTAAGAGAAAATATTTTTATAGAAGGGGCTGAATTGTCTATATGGAACAGGTTTATGAGGAAAAAAGAAAACAACTATTAGACGATCTAAGTAATATGAGTGAAGTCGCAGAAGAAATGCTGCAAAATGCTATTAAAGCTCTCGATGAAAAAGATGGTGACTTAGCCAGAGATGTAATTAATCGAGATGATGTTATGGATAACTATCAGGTTACTATAGAAGAAGAAGTTACTAGATTGTTATCTCTCGACAAACCCCTCATGAGTGATGCCCAATATAGTATTGCTTTAGTTAAAATTGCTAGTGATTTAGAACGAATTGCTGACCATGCAACAAATATAGCTGAGATTGTGCTTGAAGTAAAAGGTGAAACATATTTACAATCATTGGTTATGATTCCTGAATTGGCTAACATCGTTAAAGATATGCTTGATGTTGTTCTAGAGGCTTTTATTACAAAGAATGCTGATTTAGCTGAAGCTGCTTGCCGTCAGGATGAAAGAGTTGATAATATTTATGAACAGCTTTATAATAAAAACATAAAATTATTAAGTAAAAAAGAAGATGTACAAAATGTTAATCAAATATTTCAGTTTACCAATGTTGCTAAATCCTTAGAAAGAATTGGAGACCATGCAACAAATATTGGAGAAGAAACGATCTTTATTTTAACTAAAAGAAGAACAAAATATTAATAAATAAACTTTTAATCACTGGCCTATCTTAAAATATAGATAGGCTTTTTCTTTTATAAAGACATTTTCAAAGGAGGAATTAGATGAGTATTTATATTAAAAACGGTAAAGTAATAAAAGACAGTCAAGAAAAAAAGCTTAATATACTAATTGAAGATGAAACTATTAAAAAAGTAGCAAAACAAGATGAGTTTACCCAAGAAGAAATTAACGAAAGTGAAATCATTGATGCTAAAGGTTGTTATGTTTTCCCAGGAATGATAGATGCTCATACACATTATTTATTAAAATCACGTGATGCTGTTACAGCTGATGACTTTTATACAGGATCATTATCAGCAGCATTTGGTGGTGTGACAACTTTTATAGACTATATTGATGATGAACACAAACAAGATAAAGATTTTAAAAAATCATTAGAAGATAGGAAACATGATGCCAGAGATTCAGTAGTTGATTATACATTCCATCAAACTGTTACTCATTTTGATCAAGATACTGCTATGTGGTTAAGAGAAGTTAAGGATGAAGGAATAAGTAGTATAAAAATATTTACTACTTATAGAGCAGAAGGTTATTTAATTGATAAGGAAAAGTTATATGAACTTTTTAGAGTTTTAAAACAGTTAAAACTCTTACCAACAGTCCATGCAGAAGATAATGAGATTATAGAAAAAAACCAGAAAAAATTTATACAAGAAGGTAAAAAAGATATCAGTTACCATCCAGATATACGAACAGACCTTTCTGAAGCAAGGGCTGTAGAAAATATTGCTGAACTATCAGAGATACATGAAATACCAGCATATATAGCACATCTGTCTTCTAAAAAAGGTTTAAATAGTTTAAAGGAAAAAAGATCTGAAGGAGTAAATATTCATGCAGAGACCACTCCACATTACCTTTTATTAGATAGGAGTTTTCTAAATAGAGAAGACGGTTACCTATATTTTATGACACCACCGCTGAGAACTAAAGAAGATAATGAAAGCCTTTGGAATGGTTTAGTTAATGATGATATAGATGTTGTTGCAACTGATCACTGTGCTTTTAAAAAAGAACAAAAGCAAAAAGGGAATAATGCTTTTGATATTTTACCTGGAATTCCCGGATCAGAAACTTTATTACCATTAATCTATAATTTCGGCAGAGAAAAAGGACTAAATGTTGTAGATATTGTTAATAAGTTATCAAAGAATCCGGCCAAAATATATGGCCTATATCCTCAAAAAGGAAGTTTAAAAGAGGATACTGATGCAGATATAGTAATCTTTGATCCTGAAAAAGTGAAGGAGCTAAACAGTCTATATCTACATTCCAGTGCAGGATATAGTCCCTATGATCATATAGAAGTCAAAGGATATCCAATAACTACAATAAGTAGAGGAAATATTATTATAAACAGAGGATCTTATCGAGGATTTAGGGGAAATGGTAAGTATCTTAAAGCAAATAAAAGCTCATTGTTTTAAGAAAAAAGGGGTTTAAAAAGTTAACAAGAAAAAAATATAAAAAAATTATTGTGAATACTTGCACAAGGTAAATAATTATGTTATACTATCTTTGAAATCGAAAATAAAAGATAAATAATTGTTCTTAAATTGTATTTAAATTAAATTTTAATAACTTTGACACCCCTTCCCTATCTGTTATACCAGATAGGGTTTTTTATATTTATACTAAAATTTTTGTGAATTAGATAGAAATTTTAAAACTTTAATTTGTATTGCTACCTATGGTATAATTTAATTAATAAAGTGGAGGTGGTCAAAAGTGGCAGATAAATATAAGATTTCTGAAGATAAATTAAAGTACTGTTGTGAACCAGAAGTATTTTCATTTCAATCTACAGCTGAAATTGAACCTTTTGAAAATGGTATTATAGGACAACAAAGGGCAGTAGATGCCATCGATATGGGAATGAGAATAAATCAGGATGGTTACAATATTTATATTTCAGGAGTTACAGGTTCAGGTAGATCAACTTATGCAAAAACAATAGCTAATAAAAAAGCGGATAAAAAAGAAGTCCCTCAAGATTTATGCTATATTTTTAATTTTGATAATCCTGAAAAACCAAGGGCTTTGAAGTTACCTCCGGGAACAGGCCTTCGACTTGATAGTGATATGGAAAATATTATTAAAGATCTAAGAGAAGAAATTCCTGAAGTTTTTCAAGGAGAAGAATATGATGAAGCAAGAAATAAGATAATGAGCCGCTATCAGGAAAAATCAAATAAAATAATGGAAGAGTTTGATAAAGAGATAAATAAAGAAGGTTTTACCTTACAAAATACAGCAAAAGGAACAGTTCCGGTTCCTATTGATGAAGATGGAAATATCATAAAACAGGACGATTTTCAACAACTGGGTGATGAGAAAAAAAGCACTTTAAGGAAAAAGAGTCAAAAAATACAAAATGAGCTAGAAAAGAAAATGAGAAAAATTAGAGAAATTAAATCAGAAGCACAAGAAAAGTTAAAAGAAATGGAAAAAAAGCTAAGTCTTAATGTAATTGAACCTCGCATTGAGAGTTTAAAAGAAAAGTATGATGATGTTGAAAAAATCATAGGATATCTAGAAAAAGTTAAGTATGATATAACTCAACATTTGGACAAATTTAAAAATAATGATGACTCCCAACAAAATATTGCTAATTTATTTAGTCAAAAAGATGATGAGTCATTTTTTATTAGATATAAAGTAAATTTAATTGTTGATAATAAGGAGTTGGAAGGAGCACCTGTTATATTCGAACACAATCCAACTTACTATAATCTCTTTGGTAAAACTGAAGCCAAAAGTCAGTTTGGTACCTTAACAACTGATTTTACAATGATTAAAAGTGGAGCAGTTCATGAGGCTAATGGCGGTTATTTAATAATAAACGTAAAGGATTTATTAACTAAACCCTTTGCTTGGGAGACATTAAAAAGGATATTAGTAAACCAAGAGATTGTTGTTGAAAATATAGGTGAACAGTATCGTTCGGTTCCAATTAGTGGACTAAAACCAGAAGGAATTCCTATTGATCTAAAGGTTATCTTAATAGGTAATCCCCATCTATATCAGCTCTTGTACCATTATGATGAAGAATTCAAGAAACTCTTTAAAATAAGAGCAGATTTTGATTATGAAATGGAGAGAAGTAAAGAAAACATGCAAAACTTTGCTTCCTTTATCTCTTCAGTTTGTAGAAATGATGGTATTAACCACTTTACAGCAGGAGCGGTATCAAAAGTAATAGAATATAGTAGCAGAATATCTCAGTATAAAGATAAAATGACAGCTAAGTTTAACCAAATATTAGAGATTATCTATGAGGCTAATTCAATAGCTGAAGTAAATAACCATGACTTAGTTCAAAGAGAAGATGTTAAAAAAGCTATTGATGAAAAGATTGGAAGATCTAATCTAATAGAAGAAAAAATACAGGAAAGAATTGAAAAAGATCATATTTTAATAGATGTTAAAGGTAAAGAAGTAGGTCAAATAAACGGACTATCAGTTTACCAAACCGGACAGTATTCATTTGGTAGACCTGCAAAGATTACCGCACAGACTTATTTAGGACAGGATGGAGTAATAAATATTGAAAGAGAAGCAGAGATGAGTGGTAGTATCCATAATAAAGGTGTATTAATATTCTCCGGATATTTAGGTAATAAGTACGCCCAGGATATTCCTCTTAGTTTAAATGCTTCTTTAGCATTTGAACAAAGTTATGGTGGAATTGATGGAGATAGTGCTACTGCTGCAGAATTAATTGCAATTCTTTCATCAATATCAGGATTTTCTATCAGACAGGATATTGCAATAACCGGTTCAATGAATCAAAAAGGATTAATCCAACCAATAGGTGGAGTAAATGAAAAAGTAGAAGGATTCTATAAAGTATGCAAAGAAAAAGGATTAAATGGTAAACAAGGAGTTGCAATTCCCAAACAAAATATTGATAATCTAATGTTAAATGAAGAAGTTATTGAAAAAATAGAAAATGATAAGTTTCATCTTTATTCAGTTGGTAAAATAGATGAAGCAATAGAGATTATGTTTGATAGACCAGCAGAAGAAGTGCACAAAAAAGTTCAAGAAGTAATAAGAGAACAAGCTGAAAAAGCTTCTGAGTTTAAAGAAAAAATCAAAAGTAAACATGAAGATGAATAATAACTATACAATAAAAAAATAGGAGTGAATATATTGATAAAAATAGAAGCAGATTTGCATGTCCATTCTACATTTAGTGGACATGCTTATTCTACAATAGATGAACTAGCCAATGAGGCAAAGATAAAAGGTTTAAAAATGATAGCACTAACAGACCACGGGCCAGCATTACCGGGAGGAACTCACTTTAATTACTTTAATAATTTAGGTGTTCTTCCTGATATGATAAATGGAGTACGGGTATTAAGAGGAATTGAAGCAAACATCTTAAATGATGGATCACTGGACTTAAGCAGAAGATTCTTTAGACATCTTAACTTTATCGCCTGTGGAATTCATATGAATACTGGATATACCAATACAACAAAAAAGGAACATACAAAAGCTACTATCAATGCAATTAAAAATCCTTTAGTTGATATGATAACTCATCCAGCAAGTATGTCTAATAGGCTAGAGTTAAAAGAGGTAGTTAAAGCAGCAAAAGAATATGATGTAATACTAGAAATTAATGCCAGCTCACATAAAGCTAATAAAGGTAGAGGAAATAGAGAGTTAACAAGGAAGTTAATTGAACTATCTTTAGATAATGGTAATATTCTCGCTGTAAACAGTGATGCTCATTATAAAGACATGGTCGGTAATTTGAGTTCTTTAGAACCAATAATCGGTGATGGTATTATATCAAACGATGATATAATAAACTCAGATACCGATAAAATCTTAAAATTTTTAAAGAAGAAAAATAAAGTAAACTTAAGTTAATCAAAGAAATATCAATATAATATATAATAATCGGCAGTAAGTAAAATTATTGCCGATTTTTTGTATTTGAAATTTTAGAAAAAATAATTATAATAATAAGTAGAAAGTCAAGAAAAGTCAAAAAGTCAAATAAAGACAAAAAAATTCAGGAGGTGTCTGTATGTTTGATTTAATTCCAAGTCGTAGAAGTGAAAATAAGATGACTGAAAGAAGTGAGGATCCTTTTGATGCATTATGGAATAGCTTTTTTAACAATGTGAGGGAACATTCTGAGCTAGGTTTTAGGACAGATGTTAAAGAAACAGAGGATAAATATATTATAGACGCTGAACTCCCTGGGATGAATAAAGATAATATCAAAGTTGAAATGGAAGACAACTATCTAACAATCACTGCCAATAATGAAAATTATGAGGAAGAAGAAAGTGAAGGATATATACGTAGAGAAAGAAGAAAAGGAAGTTACTGTAGAAGCTTCTATATTGAAAATATTAAAGAAGATGAAGTAGAAGCTGAATATAACAACGGTATTTTAGAAATATCTCTACCTAAAAAAGAAGAAACAGTCACTAGAAAGAAAAAAATCGATATTAAGTAAAATATAATAACTTCTCAAGTCCCGGTTTTTTTACCGGGATTTTTTAATTTTTTCTAAAAATAAGATATAATAAATATGGAATGGTTTTTGCATTAATTAATAATGGTTAGGATAATTTTTAAAAGGAGGAATAAATTTATGAATAAAACTGCAGTAATTGGAGCAGGAACAATGGGCAATGGCATAGCACAGGTTATCGCTACAGCGGGTTATAAAGTAACTATAGTTGATTTAAGTGAAGAATTACTCAAAAGTGGTATAGATACAATTGAAAATAACATTAATCGTGCAATAAAAAAAGATAAGTTAAATAAAAGAGATAAAGAACTAATAATGGGTAGAATAAAAACAACTACTGAGTATGAAGATATAAAAGATGTTGATTTGGTAATTGAGGCTGTACCTGAAAAAAAAGAGATTAAAAAACAGGTCTTTAAAAAATTAGATGACACATTAAATGAGGATGCAATAATAGCAAGTAATACATCTGCTTTAAGCCTCACAGAGCTAGCAACTGTCACCGGTAGACCGGAAAAAGTAGTAGGAATACATTTCTTTAATCCGGTAACTATTATGAAACTAGTCGAGTTAATCAGAAATATAATAACGAGTGATGATACTTTTGAAAAAGCAAGATCTTTTGTTGATTCATTAGGAAAAAAAGCAATAGAAGTAAATGAATCACCCGGGTTTGTAGTAAATAGATTACTAATACCAATGATAAATGAAGCAATCTTTTTAGTTGAGGAAAATATTGCTTCACCAAATGCTATAGATACTGCTATGAAATTAGGAGCTAATCATCCCTTAGGTCCGTTAGCATTGGCAGATTTAATTGGTTTAGATGTTTGTCTATCAATAATGGAATCCTTACAGGATGAGTTCGGTGATCCTAAATACAGACCTGCACCACTGCTTAAAAAGAAAGTTAGAGCAGGGCAGTTAGGTAGAAAAACTGGAGAAGGATTTTATCAATATTAAGAAAGAAGGGGTTTAATATGGACTTTAAAAATATAGAATTTAAAAAAGAAGATAAAAAAGCATATATAGTAATTAATAAACCGAAATCATTAAATTCATTGAATGAAGAGACTTTAGTAGAATTAGATCAAATATTAGATTTGATAGCCAAAGATAAAAATTTACGTGTAGTAATAATTAGAGGAAAAGGAGACAAGGCTTTTGTAGCAGGTGCTGATATCAAAGAAATGGCTGGAATGGATCCTATTCAAGCTGAAGAGTTTGCTTCTTTAGGTCAAAAAGTATTTGATAAAATAGAAAAGTTATCACTTCCTGTTATAGCCGCAGTAAATGGCCATGCTTTAGGTGGAGGATGTGAACTAGCATTAGCCTGTGATATAAGAATAGCAAGCGAAAATGCACAGTTTGGACAGCCTGAAGTCGGTTTGGGCATAATCCCCGGGTTTGGTGGAACCCAAAGACTGAATAAGATAATCGGTGAAGGATTAGCAAAAGAGTATATATACACCGGTAAAACTATCGATAGTAAAAAGGCAAAGGAAATTAATCTAGCAAATCATGTTGTTAAATTAGATAAATTAGATGATAAGGCAGAAGAAATAGCTTATGAAATTATGAACAATTCACCTTCTGCAGTTAAGATGGCTAAAAGAGCAATAAACTTCAAACATGATTCTAATCAAGCTAGTGGACTTGATTATGAAGCAAAGCTTTTTGGACTTTGTTTTAGTACTTATGACCAACAAGAAGGTATGCAGGCATTTATAAAAAGAGAAAAACCTGATTTTAAAGGAAAGTAAGGAGGCTGTCAATGGATAAGGTAGTTAGCTTAGACTCGATTGATAATCTATTTAATGATGGTATGAGGATTATGATTGGTGGTTTTTTAGACTGTGGAACTGCTGAAACTGTTTTGGAACATATAAATAAGCTTAACTTAAAAGATCTTACTGTAATTGTAAATGATGCTGGATATAATAATAAAAGTAAGGGTAAATTTTTAGCAAATAGCGATATTAATAAAATGATTACTTCTCATATTGGTACTAACCCAGATGTGGGTGATAAGATGAATAGCAAAAAATTAGATGTAGATCTCATTCCCCAGGGAACTCTTGTAGAACAGATTAGATGTAAAGGATCCGGACTGGGGGGAGTGTTAACTCCAACAGGAATTGGAACTAAAGCAGAAGAAGGAATGAAAAAATTAAAAGTAGATGGTAAAGAATATATTTTAGCAACACCAATTGGAGCTGATGTAGCAGTAATTAAAGCATGGAAAGCAGATCGAAGCGGTAATTTAATATATCGATACTCTGCTCGAAACTTCAATCCTATTATGGCAATGGCGGCTGATAAAGTTATTGTAGAGGTTGAAGAAATAGTAGATAATGGTGATTTAGATAATAATAATATCATGACTTCTAATATCTTTACAGATTATATTATTCAATCAGAAATGTAAAAAAAGTATAAATTGACATATATTTTTATAGATATTATTATAATTTGTTTTTAATAATAGTTCTTATATGCTGCAGATAAGAAAGGGTGAAAAAATGTCTCAGAATAAAAAGAAAATTGCTCAAAGAATCGCCCGAGAAATAAGTGACGGAGATGTAGTTAACTTAGGAATTGGTATTCCAACCTCAGTGTGTGATTACATACCTGAAAATATTGAAGTAACAATCCATTCTGAAAATGGACTTATTGGTCTTGATAAAGAAGCTGAAGAAGGTTTTGAAGACAAAGATATAATTAATGCAAGTGGGAAACATGCCACTATTAAAAATACGGGAAGTTTTTTTGATACAGCGATGTCCTTTAATATTATAAGAGGTGGACATCTCGATATGACAGTTTTAGGAGCTCTACAAGTAGATGGTAAAGGTAATATTGCTAACTGGATGATACCGGGAAAACTTGTACCTGGTATGGGAGGAGCAATGGATTTAACCGTTGGAGCAAAAAGGGTAATCTGTGCTATAACCCATCAAACTAAAAGTGGAAGTTCAAAGATAAAAAAGGAGTGTAACCTTCCCCTTACTGCTGAAGGTGAAGTTGATCTGATAGTAACTGAACTGGCAGTAATGGAAGTTACAGAACAGGGTTTATTATTAAAAGAAATTGCTGAAGGTACAACAGTTGAAGAAGTGGTTAATAAAACAGAGGCAGAGTTAATAATTAGTGATGATATAAAAGAGTTTTGATACCTATAATGATAAAACTCCCCTTAAAGCTTGGAATTGTTTTAAAAACATTTAGCTTAAGGGGAGTTTTTTTATCTATTTAGTTTACTTTTTAATTATTAATAGTATAAATATCGTCATCGATTAATTTTGAAACACCGCGGTTTAACTTATCACCTTGATGTTCAGATTTATCATAACCTGGTTCTGTATAGGCATAGACCTTACCTTCATAGTTTCTTAAAATAACTTTGTCTTTAGCCTGTGAAATCATATACTGTGGACTTACTGGTATTTTACCACCACCACCTGGTGCATCGATTACATAAGTGGGAACAGCCATACCTGTGGTATGCTGTCTTAATGATTCTATTATTTCGATACCTTTACTGACTGTAGTTCTAAAATGTTCAATACCTTTTGAAAGATCACACTGGTATAGATAATACGGTTTTACTCTTATATATAAAAGATCTTGCACTAATTTTTTCATAACTGCAGGTTGGTCATTAATACCTTTAAGTAAGACTGTTTGATTACCAACCGGAATACCGGCATAATTTAGTTTTTCAATAGCTTTTTTTACAGTTGGTGTGATTTCTTTGGGATGGTTGAACTGTAAATTTAAATATATCGGATGATATTTTTTCAACATCTCAACTAAATCGTCGGTAATTCTTTGTGGCATAACAACCGGTGTTCTCGATCCAATTCTAATTATTTCTACATGATCAATAGCCCTTAATTTTTTAATGATACTTTCTAGCTTATCATTGGATACTAAAAGAGCATCTCCACCTGATAAAAGCACATCTCTGATTTGTTCATTATTCTTTATGTATTCAACTGCCTGGTCAATTTGACTTTTAGGCATAGCTTTATCAGTTACACCCGCAAATCTTCTTCTAGTACAGTGACGACAGTACATTGAACACTGGTCAGTAATTAAAAGCAGAACTCTATCAGGATATCTATGTGTAAGACCAGGTACAGGTGAATCTATATCTTCATGTAATGGATCTTCCATATCTGCATTACCAAGATTTAATTCTTTAGCAGTGGGAACTGCCTGTTTTCGTATTGGGCAGTTACGGTCATCATAGTTCATTAAAGTTGCATAATATGGAGTAATAGCCATTCTTAATTTATTTAAGGAAGAAGAAATTTCGTCTTTTTCTTTTTCATTTAAATCAATAACCTGTTGAAGAGTATCTATATCTGTAATTCTATTTTTAACCTGCCATTTCCAATCATTCCACTCTTTTTCACTTACATCACTCCATAAGTCAATCTTTTTATAATCACGCATTTTATACCCCCTAGTTTATATGTAAAAAAATAAATTAAATACCAATATATTATTATGCAAAAAGTATTCCAGTTGGTGATAATGTTGAAGATAAATATAGAATGTAATATAATAAAAGTTGTTAATAATTAAATAAGTAGGGAAGGGATATATTATGAAAAAAATGCCCAGAGTAAACATTAACTTAGATAATATCGAACAAAATGCACGTTTATTAAAAAAACGTTGTGATAAAAAAGGAATAGATATCACCGGAGTAGTTAAAGGAGGAGCAGGTGATTTAAGAATAGTTAATGCTCTTGTAGCCGGTGGAATAACAACCCTGGGTGATTCCAGGATTGAAAACATTATAAAGATGCGAGAAGCAGGATTTGATAATAAAATGGTTTTATTGAGGTTACCTATGTTAACCGAAATAAAAGAACTTATCAAATATGTGGATATTAGTTTAAACTCTGAATTAGTTACATTAGAGAGTATCGGCCGTCAGGCTATTAAAAATGAAACAGAACATAAAGTTATTATTATGGTTGATGTAGGTGATTTAAGAGAAGGGGTTTTAGTTAAAGATTTAATTGGTTTTATGAAAGATGCTATTGAAATTGAGGGAGTCAATGTAATTGGTATTGGTACAAATGTAGGTTGTTATGGTGGAGTATTACCTACAAAAGATAATACTAAAATATTAATTGATCTTAAAAAAGAAATTAAAGAAAAACTAAACTATGAATTAGAAGTAATATCTGGTGGTAATACAGCAACAACTATCTTACTTGAAAGAGATGAACTACCAGAAGGTATAAACAATCTAAGAGTTGGTGAAGGCTTAGTTCAGGGAACTGATATTACTCACCAAAGAGAGATACCATTTTTAAATAGTAATAATATTACTCTTTCTGCTGAAGTAATTGAGTTGAAAGAAAAGCCATCAGCGCCAACTGGAAAAACCGGTCATGATGCGTTTGGCAACAAACCGGAGTTTGAAGATAAAGGAGTTATAAAAAGGGCTATTTTGGCTGTTGGAAGGCAGGATGTTAAAATAGATGGTATGACTCCCATGTTGGATGGTGTAGAGATTTTAGGGGCAAGCAGTGACCATCTACTATGTGATGTGACTGAAGCTATACGAGAATTACAAATTGGTAGTGAAATTGAGTTTAAATTAAACTATGGAGCAATGCTTAAAGCAATGACTTCACATTATATTGATAAACATTATATAAGTTCACTTTAATTTTCAAACACTAATTTAGAACTTTTAAAAACCTGTTGTACTTTTAAATTAATTAGTTCTTCAGGTTCTAATTCAAGGGGATTTTTATTGAAAGTTATAAAGTCAGCCTGATAACCATTTTTAATTTTGCCCTTAATATTTTCATCAAAAGATTGAAATGCCGGTCCTGTAGTATATAACTGCAGGGCTTTTTTTATACCTATAATTTCATTAGGTATCCAGCTTTCTTCGGCTCTCATTTTGGGATCTTTTCTTTTAACACTTGCATAAACTCCCAGTAATGGATTGATATCTTCCACAGGGGCATCAGAGCTTCCCACAAGATTGATACCTTTTTCAATTAAACTTCTCATTCTGTAAAGTAACTTAGCTCTGCGTTTACCGAGTCTTTTTTCAGCAAACTTATAGTCTGAACTAATAAAGGTTGGTTGAATAGATAAAACAATATTATATTTTTTAATTTTTTCAGCAAGCTTGTCATCGATCATAGAGGCATGTACGATAATAGGCCTTAAATTCTTTTTAGGGTACTTATCTTTCATCTTCATATAAATCTTTACAACATTTTCAACAGCTTTGATTCCTATTGCATGGACAGCAGGTTGGAAATTATTTTGATAAGCTAAATCTACTAAAGATTCTAATTTATCGGTATCAAATAATAATCCCCCTTTAGTTGTTGTATCATCGGTATATGGTTTTCTAAGGGCAGCAGTTCTACCTCCCAAGGAGCCGTCATACATAAACTTAACAGGACCGGTATTTAATCCTTCAATATCTTTAACCTGTTCTCTAATTTTATTGTAGTAATTAAAGTCTTCTTTTTGATTTACTCTAAGCTGTAATGTAATATCAATTGGAAGATTTTTATCATTAGCTAGTTCAAGATAACTATTAAAGATATAGTCTCGATACTTTTTCTGGGTGAAATCATCGGTATGAATAGATGTAATACCATTTTTTAAGAAATCATCAAATGAATTTTCTATTATTTCTTTAAATCTTTCTTTTTGTTTTTCTAAAACAAGGTCATCAAATACTGTAATGGATTCATCCTGTAGTACTCCGGTTGGGTAACCTTCTTTGTCCCGAATAAATTTACCACCTTCGGGATCAGGTGTGTTTTGATCAATTTGAGCAAGTTCTAATGCTTTTGTATTAGCAAAGGCAACATGTAAACACCTTCTTTTAACTAAAATAGGCATGGTTTTAGATATTTTATCTAAAAACAGTCTGTCCATTTTATGCTTTGATTTAAACTTCTCTTCATCCCAGTTTATAACGGTAATCCAGTTGTTATCTTTATTTTTTTCTGTCTTGTTTTTTATTTTGTTATATACCTCATCGATAGAACTTACATTTTTTAGATTGATACTGTCTTTTTGGAGGGCATAATAAAAATAGTGTAGATGTCCGTCACTAAATGAAGGCATCACAAACTGTCCATTTAAATCAATTAGTTCAGTATTACTATCTTTAGTTTTTAATAACTGATCTGTTGTTCCGGTTTTTAAAATTTTATTGTCCTCGGTTAAAAAAGCAGTTACATTATCAGAAAATATTGTTTTTCCATTAATAAATAATTTTTGTTTTGACATTTTCCCACCTCAATAATTACTTCCACAAGGATAGATTTATTCCTTTTTTGCGCAAGAAATTTTTCTGTGATGCAAAAATACTTGCGATTTTCAGAAGGTATAACTAATAAAAGAAAGAATAGAATTAATATAAGAAAGTTTAGGGGGATTAAAAGATGAACACAAAATGGATTGATTCGAATCTATACTTAAATAAAGATAGTTTATGTAAGTTATTAAATAATTTAAGTGAGGGAGTACATGTAGTTGATGAAAAGGGTAAAACTATATTATACAATAAAAAGGCATCAGAAATTGATGGACTTAAACCAAAAGAAGTTTTAGGAAAAAACCTGTTTGAGGTTTTTCCATCTTTAACTCTTGAAACTTCAACTTTAATGAAAACTTTAAAAAATGAAAAAAAGTATTTAAACCATAAACAAACCTTCATAAACTACCGGGGTAAAAAGACTACAACTATCAATCACACTTTCCCAGTCTTTTTTCGTGATGATACTAAAGGAGCTGTAGAAATATCTAAAGATATTACCCAGACTGAGGAATTGGTAGATGATATTACAGATTTAAGAAACAAATTAAAAGAGGGTAGTAAAAAAACCAAAAAGAAAGTTGATAACAACACAAGTTATGAGTTTTCTGATATAATTGGACAAAATAAAAAGTTTAATAGTTCCATTAGTGATGCAATAAAATGTGCAGGTAGTGGATCATCAGTTCTAATTTATGGAGAGACCGGAACCGGTAAAGAACTTATTGCTCAAAGTATTCATAATGCAAGTCAAAGAAAAAATAATGATTTTATAGCTCAAAACTGTGCCGCATTACCAAAAGATTTATTGGAATCCCTTTTATTTGGTACTGAAAAGGGCAGTTTTACAGGAGCAAAAAGTAAACCGGGCTTATTTGAAATGGCAGATGGAGGAACAATCTTACTTGATGAGATAAACTCAATGGACTTATCACTACAGGCTAAACTGTTAAGGGTTTTGCAGGATGGCAGAGTAAGAAGGATTGGTGGGCAAAAAGAAAAACAGGTGGATGTAAGGGTAATTACAACCATGAATATGCATCCTGACCGTGCATTTAAAGAAAACATACTAAGAGAAGATTTATACTACAGGTTAAGTGTTGTCTATATTCATCTACCACCACTGAGAAAAAGAAAAGATGATATCTTTTTATTGGCTGAACACTTTATTAATCATTTTAATAAAAAGTTCAATAAAGAAATTTTAGGCCTTGATGATGAAATAAAAAAAGCATTTCAAAGTTATAGCTGGCCTGGCAATGTTAGAGAGTTAAAACATGTTATTGAAAGTGCATATAATGTAAAACAGTTTGGAGATGAAATTCAGATTAAAGATCTTCCCGGATATATTCGAGAACGGATGGGACAAAATAGGAATATGTCTGTGGGTAATGGTTTTCAAAATAATATAAGCTCTCTAGACAGTGATGAAATGCCTCCATTAGATGAGTATTTAGAAAAAATAGAATTGAATTTAATCAAAGATGCCTTAAAAAAGACTAACCATAATATAAGTGCTGCAGCACGTAAACTAGAAATATCAAGACAGTCTTTACAGTATAAACTCAAAAAATATAATTTAAAGGATAACTAGGAGTGTTAACATGGATATAACATTAATATTATTATTTTTAATAGCCGGATTTATCATAGGTTACTTTAAACCTTTACCAGATATTTTTTATAAATATTCTGGTTATATTACTGAAATAGGTCTGATAATACTTTTAGCTTCTATGGGAGCAAGAATAGGTGTTGATCAAAGTATAATAAATCAGCTGGGAGTTATTGGACTTAAATCTTTTATCTTAGCCTTATTTAGTATTATAGGTAGTGTATTATTTTTAAAACTTTTTGCTATGTTTTTAAAAACAAACTACAAGGAAGTAAAAGAAGATGAAAACTTAAATCAGGAGAGTTCAGATCATCGACTCACCTTAATGATAGTAGCATCAATAACTATTGGTCTAATATTAGGTCTAAGTATTCTAAAAGAACAGTACTTACCAACAATTGAAGTAATAACAACATATGCTTTAGCTGCTTTGCTTTTTGGAGTTGGTATAGATATAGGTCTAAACAAAAAGGCTTTTAAAGAGTTAAGAATATTAGGTTTTAAAATTTTAATTATACCGATTTTAATTGTAATCGGAACTCTTTTTGGAACTTTTATAGCAAGTCTTTTTTTAAACATGAAAGCTAAAGATGCCCTTGCTGTAGGAGCAGGTTTTGGCTGGTATAGTTTATCAGCTGTTTTAATAACAAAGTTACACAGTGTTGAATTAGGTTCGATTGCATTTTTAACCAATGTATTTCGGGAACTAATAACTATTATATCACTTCCTTTTGTAGTAAAATATATCGGGAAGATTCCATCAATAGGTCCTGGTGGTGCTACAACCATGGATGTAACCTTACCATTAATTAAAAAAATAGCTGGTGAAGAGATTGCAATACTTGCATTTATAAGTGGTGTTGTTCTTTCTACCTTGGTGCCTATTTTAGTTCCTTTCATTTTAAGTTTTTAAATTATTCTTTTTTGTGGCATAATAATTGCAATTTTTATAAAAGGGGTAAAAGATGGGAAAAACATTATTTGAATCACTTATCGATAAAAATAAAAAAGTGATATCTATTGTGGGTTTAGCTAAAAACACGGGTAAGACCGTAACACTTAACTATCTTACAGAAAATCTCTATAAAAACAACTTTAGGGTTGGTTTAATATCTTATGGAAGAGATGGAGAAGAAATAGACTTAATTACAGGTAAGAAAAAACCACCTGTTAATGTCTATCCGGGCAGCTATTTTGTAACTTCATCAAGGGCTTTAAGAGATAATACTTTAAAGTATAAAAAAATTAAAAGTACTGATATAAAAACTACGATGGGAGAAGTAAATCTCTATCAAAGTTTAGATCAAGGTGTTGTTCAACTTGTTGGGATAAATCGGATCAGTCATCTTTTAATAGTAAAAGATCTAATAGAAAGTTTTGTAGACTATACTTTAATAGACGGTGCCCTGGATAGAAAAAGTTCAGCTTTACCTAGATTAAGTGAGGCAATGATTCTATCAACTGGAGCTGTGATAGGTATAAATATAGAAGATGTAATAAAAAAAACCAGTTATGAATTAAAAAAAATAATGATAGATTCTCTAAAAGACAAAGATGAACTTTTAAAACTACAGAGCTTTGAAAATAAAGGAGTTAGTGTTCTGTGGACAAAAAATGACGGAGTTGTTGAATTTAATTCTCCAACTTCACTGATGCTTATAAACGACATCATAGACTACCTTGAAAAAAACAATATAGAAAAGATAAAATATCTTTTTATCAACGGTGCTTTTACCGACACAGTTGCCAAAAAGATATTCAAATTAAAGTACAATAAGTTCAAGTTAGTTGTGGCTGATTCAACAAAACTATTTTTAAATGAAATGAGTTTTAATCTTTTAACTAAAAATAATATTGGGATTAATGTACTATATCCAATGAATATAATTGGATTAACGATTAATCCATACAATCCAGAAGGAGATAGCTTAGATAAGGAACAATTTTTAAAAGAAATAAATAAAAAAATTGATTTACCAATCTATAATATAAAAGCTTAAACTTTGAAAGGAGGAGTATTTTGACACCTAAATTAAATTTAGACCAGAAGTTAATTAACTTATGTAGAAACTATACTTCTAAAATTGCAGATGATATAGAACAAAAAATTGAGAATAATACAACGACATCAGTTGAAAGAACTGTTCTTAGACTATTAGGGGTTGATGGTGTAGATAAACACGGAATACCACTACCCAATGTGGTGGTTGAAAAGATAAAAGCCAAAGATAAATTAAACCGGGGTATTTCTTACTGGTTTGGTAACGGATTACTGCAAACCGATCTTGATGTACAGACTCTTGCCGATAAAATTGGCAAAAATGAAATAGACCTTTTAAATCTGCCCCAAGAAGATAATGATAAAGTTAATGACTTCATCTATAAAAAAGCAAAAGAAAGTATCAAACCAATCAAAGAGAATGTTAAAAAAAGAGATCAGATGATGGATGAATTCTCTCCAGGACCAAAACCCTGGCTTTATGTAATTGTGGCAACAGGGAATATATATGAAGATGTAAAACAGGCTAAGGCAGCTGCAAGACAGGGTGCAGATATAATAGCTGTAATTAGAAGCACAGCACAAAGCTTATTAGATTATGTACCTTATGGACCGACTACTGAGGGTTTTGGTGGTACATATGCAACCCAAGAGAACTTTAAGATAATGAGAGAAGCACTTGATGAAGTTATAAAAAAAGAGGGTCATTATGTTCAGCTTGTTAACTACTGTTCCGGGCTTGCAATGCCTGAGATAGCAGCTATGGGTGCTATTGAAAGATTAGATATGATGTTAAATGATGCGATGTATGGAATTCTTTTTAGAGACATAAATATGAAACGTACTTTTATAGATCAGCATTTTTCAAGGATGATTAATGCTTTTGCAGGTGTAATAATTAATACAGGTGAAGATAATTATTTAACTACATCAGATGCAGTTAATGAAGCACATACTGTGTTAGCCTCACAGTTCATTAATGAAGAACTCGGATTAAGAACTGGATTGAAAAAAGAACAACTCGGTTTAGGACACGCCTTTGAGATAAATCCTGAGTTAGAAGACAGCTTCTTATTAGAATTAGCACAGGCACAGATGGTAAGACAGATCTTTTCTGATTCTCCGTTAAAGTATATGCCTCCCACAAAGTATATCAATGGTGATATCTTTAGAGGTCATTTAATGGATGGTATGTTTAACCTTGCTTCAATTATGACAGATCAAAGTATTCAGCTTTTAGGTATGTTAACTGAAGCAATTCATACTCCCTTTTTACAGGACAGGGCATTGAGTATAGAAAATGCAAAACATGTATTCAATTCTGCTCGTAGTTTAAGTGATGAAATTCAGTTTAGACCTGATGGTAAAATACAAAAGCGTGCTGATCAGGTATTAAATGAAACTGCTGAAATTCTAAAAGAAATATCTGATAAAGGATTAATGCAGTCGTTATCAGAAGGTATTTTTGCTGATATTAAAAGACCTGTTCAAGGTGGAAAAGGTGCTGAAGGTGTAGTAGAGAAGTCCGAAAACTACTTTAATCCTTTTTATAAACTTCTTAAAAAGGAGTTGAATATATCTAATGGATAAAAATAATTTAATAAAAGCATATGGTGATACATATAATGACGGTAAAATTCAACTAAGCTTTACACTACCAATACAAAAAGGCTTAGAAGCAGAAGAGGCAGCTCGCAAATACTGTTTACAGCTGGGATTAAAAGAAGTTGAAGTTGTTCATATGAGAGATTTAAGTGAGGGATTTACATTTTTTGTGGTTTACGCAATTTCAAATGTTGTTGTAGATAAATCCAAGATAAGTGTTGCCAAAATTGACACAGAAGAGATGTCCTACTATGAAATAAATGACTATATTAAAGATAAAATCAAAAGAAAGTTAACCGTTGTAGGTGCTTGTACAGGAACAGATGCACATACAGTAGGTTTAGATGCAATATTAAATATGAAAGGTTATGCCGGAGAGTATGGATTAGAAAGGTACCCTCAGTATAATACATTTAACTTAGGTAGTCAGGTCCCCAATGAAGCTCTAATTAAAAAGGCAGTTGAAGTAGATGCAGATGCAGTTTTAATATCCCAGGTAGTCACACAAAAAGATATACATATTAAAAATCTCACTGAGTTTGTAGAAATATTAGAAGCTGAAGGTTTAAGGGATAATTACATATTAGTTTTAGGAGGACCTAGAATCAGTCATGAACTAGCTTTAGAATTAGGATTTGATGCTGGATTTGGTTCAGGCACAAAACCTAATCAAGTTGCATCATATATTGCACAAAAAGTATTTGAAAATAATTTTAAGGATGGTGATATAAATGAGTGAAGAGGTTTTAATTAGATTAAGAATGAGTACTAATGATGCTCATTATGCAGGAAACTTAGTTGATGGAGCAAAAATGTTAGAACTATTCGGAGATGTTGCTACTGAATTATTAATTAGAAGTGATGGAGATGAAGGTCTCTTTTTATCCTATGACAATGTTGAATTTACAGCACCGGTTTATGCGGGTGATTTTATTGAAGCAAAAGGCAAAATCGTAAAAAAAGGAAACACATCACGAAAGATGGAGTTTGAAGCATATAAAGTAATAACTTCGTCAAAAGACGCTAAATATGATTCGGCTTGTGATGTGTTAGAAGAGCCTGTTTTAGTTGCTAAAGCAACTGGAACCTGTGTGGTTCAAAAAGAAAGACAGAGGAATTAATGATGGAAAAACTAATTATTACAGCAGCAATCTGTGGAGCAGAGGTTACAAAAGAAGATAACCCCAATCTGCCAATAACAGCAGAAGAACTGGCAGAAGAAGCTTTAAAGGCTGAAAAAGCAGGTGCTTCAATAATCCATCTTCATGTTAGAGATAAACAGGGTAAACCTACCCAGAATAAAGAGATCTTTAAAAAAGCAATTGATAAAATGAATGAACTCGGAGTAAATGCAATAATACAACCCTCTACCGGTGGAGCAGCCGGAATGAGTTGGAAAGAAAGAATCCAACCAATATATTTAAAACCTGAAATGGCTACGTTAGACTGTGGTACAACAAACTTTGGAGATGAAATTTTTGTAAACGATCTTCCTTTAATGCGTAACTTTGCTAAAGAGATGAAAAAATTAAATGTATTACCAGAGTTAGAATGTTTTGAAGTAGGACATATCTACAATGCATTAAAATTAAAAAAAGAAGGTTTTTTAGATAAACACCTTCATTTTGATTTAGTTTTAGGTGTACCTGGTGCAATGCCTGCTTCCGTTAAAAACCTTTTATTTATGGTTGAACATCTTCCAGATAATGCAACCTGGACTTCAGCAGGTGTTAAAAGATTTCAGCTTGAACTTGCTTATCATACTATAATAATGGGAGGACATGTAAGAGTAGGTTTTGAAGACAATATCTTTTATAAAAAAGGTGAATTAGCAAAAAGTAATGCTCAATTGGTAAAAAGAATTGTTAGATTAGCTGATGAATATGGTCGTGAAGTTGCTAGACCTAAAGAAGCTAGAGGAATTCTAGAGATTGAATAATCTTTAAGGAGGGGTTTAAAATTAAGTATGATTATAAAGATTTAAAGGCATTGTTTTTAAACTGTACATTAAAAAAATCTCCCGAGACTTCTCACACAAGAGGATTAATTGATGTATCAAAACACATAATGGAAAAGCATAATGTTGATGTTGAAGTAATTAGGGTTGTTGATTATGATGTTGCAAATGGAGTATACCCTGATATGAAAGAAAAAGGTTGGGAAAAAGATGAATGGCCTTTAATTCAAAAAAAAGTAATGGACTCAGATATTTTAGTCTTAGGGACTCCAATTTGGTTAGGTGATAAGTCGTCAATTTGTGCAAAGGTAATTGAAAGACTTTATGCTAATTCAGGTAAATTAAATGAAAAAGGTCAGTATCTATACTACGGAAAAGTTGGTGGGACCATAATTACTGGAAATGAAGATGGAGCAAAACATTGTGCAATGAACATACTTTACTCATTACAGCATTTAGGTTATGTAATACCTCCTCAAGCAGATGCAGGATGGTTAGGAGCAATAGGTCCAGGTCCATCATATTTGGATGAAGGATCTGGTGGCCCAGAAAATGATTTTACCAACAGGAATACAACCTTTATGAGTTGGAATCTTATGCATATGGCTAAACTTTTAAAAGACAATGATGGTATTGAAGATTATGGAAACCAGAGATCAAAATGGGATGCAGGATGCAGATTTGATAATCCTAATCCAGAATACAGATAATTAATAGGAGGCTAAATAGTTATGAAAAAAGGAAACAAGTACGGCTTACATAGAGTTATTAAACCAAAAGGAGTATTACCACAACCAGCAGAAAAAATTGACAATACAATGGAAATATATGATAATGAGATACTAATTGATGTTGAAATATTAAATATAGATTCAGCTAGTTTTACTCAGATTAAACAAGAAGTAGGAGAAAGTGAAGAAAAAATAAAGGAAAAGATGATGCAGATAGTGAATAAAAGAGGTAAGCATCATAATCCTGTAACCGGTTCTGGAGGTATGTTAATCGGGACTGTAGCCCAAATTGGTGACAACCTAAAAGATAGAGATTTAAAGGTTGGAGACAGGATTGCAACATTGGTTTCTTTATCATTGACTCCATTAAAAATCGAAGAGATTAAAAAGGTACACAAAGATATTGACCAGGTAGAAGTAAAAGCAAAAGCTGTATTATTTGAAAGTGGGATCTATGCAAAACTACCTAATGATATGAAAGATACACTTTCATTAGCAGTATTAGATGTAGCTGGTGCAGCAGCCCAAACTGCTAAATTAGTAAAACCTGGTGATAATGTAATGATAATCGGTGCTGGTGGGAAATCAGGATTAATTTGTTTACATGAAGCGAAAAAAAGAGCTGGAGTTACTGGTACAGTTATAGCAATGGGTCATAGTGATTCCAGTTGTAAAAGAATTGAAGAGCTAGGTTTAGCTGATATCATTATTCAGGGAGATGCAACAAAACCTATTGAAACCTTAGAGATGTTAAAAGAAAAAACAGATGGAGAATTAGCAGATATAGTTATAAACAATGTAAATATTTCTGATACAGAAATGTCATCAGTATTATGTACCAAAGATAAAGGAACAATTTACTTTTTCTCAATGGCTACTAGTTTTACTAAAGCAGCCTTAGGAGCTGAAGGTGTAGGTAAAGATGTTAATATGATTATTGGTAATGGATATACTGAAGGACATGCCGAAATTTCTTTAGAGATCTTAAGAGAAAATAAAAAATTAAGAGAGATATTTGAAAGATTATATACTTAAAATAGGGGAGTTTATTATGACAATAGAACAAAAAGAAAAAAATTATAAAGCGCTTTATGACAGTATGAAAGCTTTAATTGATACTGAAAGAGATTGGGTAGCAAATATGGCAAATGTTTCATCTTTACTTTATCACCACTTAGAAAATGTTAACTGGGTTGGGTTTTACCTAATGAGAGATGGGGAATTGGTCTTAGGTCCTTTTCAAGGTAAACCAGCTTGTATCAGAATAGAAGTAGGTTCAGGTGTTTGTGGTTCAGCAGTTGAAGATCAAGAAACTTATGTAGTTGATGATGTACATGAATTTAACGGACATATAGCATGTGATCCTAATTCAAATTCTGAAATTGTTGTTCCAATCTTTAGTGAAGATGAAGTAATAGGTGTCTTAGACATTGATAGTCCAGTAAATAGCAACTTTGATGAGGTTGATAAGGAGTATTTAGAAAAGATGGTTAAGTATTTAGTAAGAGCTTCTCATATGGAATAGTTCAAAAGAATAATGAAATATATAAAAGCACTTAAGTTTTTTAACTTAGGTGTTTTTTTATGCTCAAAATAAAGGATATAGAACTCTTTTGAGTAATATTAACTATAAGGTAGACAATGATTAAAAAAGGAGGAATGTCGTATTAATATAAACAAAACAAAACTAGTTATGCAGGCAGTTCAGGGAGCAATTTCACATCCGATGGCTGCTCGAACTCCATACCGTATGGATAGAGAAGGAAAAGGACGTATATTACCAGGTACTGGTGGTATTTCTTATAATGTAAGAATCGGTGATTCAGCATTCGGTTGGGCTGGTGATCATATTGAACCAGGTGTAAGTATGAAAATTAGTGATAAAAACAAATCTAATGATAATTATGGGTTAGGTCTATTAGCCTGTATTGGAAATAAAGCTAAGTTAATAAGTGGTGAAGCTCAAGGAACATTTGGTTATGTTACAGGTACACATGGAGGAATTGACCATGTGATAGTAGACTTTGAGCCAGAAGTATTGGATAAGTTAAAGATTGGTGATGAAATATTGATTAAGGCTTTTGGTCAGGGATTAGAGCTACTAGATCATCCAGAAATCAGTGTTTTTAACTTAGACCCAAATCTTTTGGATAAGATGAATATCACAGAAAATGATGGCTTAATAGAAGTTGGAGTTACAACAGAAATACCAGCTCATTTAATGGGTTCAGGAATTGGTTCTTCATCAGTAGCTTTAGGTGATTATGATATTACTACTGGAGATGAAGAAGAAATTAAAAAATTAGGAATTGATAAACTAAAGTTTGGTGATTTTGTTTATCTAAAAGATAGTGACAATACTTATGGACGCGAATTTAAAAAAGGTGCTGGAAGTATTGGGGTTGTCATACACAGTGACTGTATTAAAATGGGTCATGGACCCGGTGTAACTACTGTTATGACAGCAAAGAATAATATTATTAGACCAAAAATTGATCAAGAGGCTAATTTAATTAATTATTTATATGATTAAACTAAAAAATGTATAAAATTGGTATCTTGACATCAAGAAGATATAATGCTATAATCATTAGCAGTAACAATTACTAATAACGTAAAATATAAGGGGGAATAAAAATGGTTAAAAATGATATGACAGCACAAAATTTAAGATCAGCATATGGTGGAGAAAGTCAAGCTTTTCAAAGGTATATGGTGTGGAGTGATAAGGCAAAAGAAGATGGATATCCAAATGTAGGTTTATTATTTAAAGCAATTGCTCATGCAGAACATGTACATGCAAGCAATCACTTTACAGCATTAGATAACTGCCAGGGAGACTTTTTAGTTGCTTCAGGTGCAGTATTTGGTTTAGGTCCAACTGCCGAAAACTTAGAAGGAGCTAAAGCTGGTGAGGATTTTGAGATCGATCAAATGTATCCTACATACAATCTTGTAGCAAAAGAACAGCAGGAAAATGAAGCAGTTCGTTCTTTCCATTATGCTTTAGAAGCAGAAAAAATTCACTCAAAATTATTTGGTGAAGCAAGAGAGTCTGTTTTAGATGGTCAGGATATTGAATTAGAATCTGTAAGTATTTGTGAAGTATGTGGACACACTGTTGTAGATGGCACTCCTGATGAATGTCCAATCTGTGGTGCTAAAAAGGAAGAATTTAAAGTATTTGAAAAATAATTAAAAATTTAATATAATAATATTAGAACGAATAAAAAGGGGGAGTTTCAATGTCAAAGTATGAAGTGCAAACTTTACAAGATCCAAATGACAAAACTGTTTTAGAGAAAAAACATGTTCCTTTTATTACAGCTCCTGATAGTGTAAAAAAAGGAGAGCCTTTTGAAGTAACAGTAAAGATGGGTAAAGAAATTGATCACCCAATGGAAGAAGGTCACTTTATTGAATTTTTCGATGTTTATGCTGGTGACATAAAAGTTGCTAATGTGACATTTACTCCTGAATGTGAAGCAGAAGCTACCTTAACATTAAAATTGGATGAATCAGTAACTTTAAAAGTTGAAAATTACTGCAACCTTCATGGTTACTGGAAAAACGAGAAAAAAATTGAAGTTAAATAAAAAATAACAAAGACTTAGACATTATCCCCTCTTCGGAACGTACGGAGATGGGGATATTTTTTTTTACTACATAATTATTTAAAAATAAGCTAAATATATATTAATAAAAGTATCATTAGATGAGAATGACAATGACTTGAAATTAAGTGAATAAGTGGTATACTTTTGATAAATGGATTAAAAATTATTTATCAAAGTTAGATAAAAGAGGGAGGATAAACAATGAACATTAGATATGAAGATAATAAGTGGAAAGAAAAGATGAGAGTAAAGTTAGATGTTAATAATATGTTTGAAGAGTTCATTGGTAAAAAGCACGGTATAAAGCCTAAAGAAGTAGATGAAATGATTGAAGAGATAAATAAGGCAGATAAAAATATCAAAAAGCAGTATAAGGAAGGTAAACTTGGGTTTATTGATCTTCCCGATAAACAAGATGAAGTTGTAGAGGAAATAAAAGATTATGCTGATAAAAACAAAGATCAATTTGATAACTTTGTAATTCTAGGTATTGGTGGTTCTGCATTAGGAAGTATTGCATTACAAACTGCTTTAAATGATAGTTATCATAATGAAAAAGAGTCAAAACCTAATATATATGTACCCGATAATGTTGATCCTGATAATTTTAAATCTTTATTAGAAACTTTAAACTTAGAAAAAACTATATTTAATGTAATTTCAAAATCGGGAACAACTCCTGAAACAATGAGTCTGTTTATGATTGCAAAAAAAGCTGTAGAAGATGAAATTGGAAGTAAAAATATTAGTAAACATTTTATTGCTACAACCAGCAGGGATTCAGGATATCTAAGAGAAATAGCTAAAAAAGAAAACTTTAAGATGTTTTATATACCAGATAATGTTGGAGGTAGATTTTCAGTACTTACTCCGGTAGGTTTAGTATTTGCTGCCTTTGCAGGAATAGATATTGATGAGCTTTTAGCAGGAGCAGCATATATGAAAGACATTTGTTCTAGATCTGATGTATGGGAAAATCCAGCTTATTTAAACGGGGTTTTACAGTATCTAGCATATAAAAAAGGAAAAGTAATGTCTGTAATGATGCCTTATTCAAATGCATTAAAAGATATGGCTGATTGGTATAGACAGCTTTGGGCAGAGTCACTTGGCAAAGAAGAAAATAGGGATGGTGAAGTTGTAAATGTAGGACCAACACCTATTAAGGCTTTAGGAGCAACTGACCAGCATTCCCAGGCACAACTATATATGGAAGGACCTTTTGATAAAGTAATTAACTTTATTGAAGTATTAGAGTTTGATAATGACCTTAAAATACCAGATATTTATGAGGATATTAAAGGAGTATCATATTTAAGAAATAAAAGTTTATCTGAATTAATAAATACTGAAAAAAAAGCAACAGAACTTGCATTAACAAAAAGACAAAGATTAAATAATACTATTATTCTTCCAAAGGTCAATGAATTTACAATTGGTCAACTACTTTATCTTCTTGAACTTCAGACTGCTTTTGTGGGAGAACTATTTAATATAAATGCATATAATCAACCCGGAGTAGAGCTTGGTAAAAATTATACTTACGGAGTTTTCGGAAGAGAAGGATATGAAGATATGAAAAATGAATATAATTTACGTCCTGACAAAAAAGACGATTATATTATATAAAAAGGAGCAAATATAACCTTATGGATGAAAATTATATCAAAGTTAATGAAGGCAATAAAAAATTAACTGCTGAAAAGATATTTCAAAATAAGAAACCTCGCTCACGTGTTATTTTATCTACAGTAAAAGACATTGAAAATGTTTTAGAAAAATATAAAATAGATAATGATAATTTTTTAAACTTTATAAGTGTAAAGAAAATAGAGGGCGAGTATTACATTATTAGTGATAAAAAAGAATATATGCCTACTTTATTAGAGAAAATTAAAGAAGATAACTATGATATAGAACAAGCTGTAAACTGGGTAAAAAAAGCTTTAAAGATTTGGGATAACTTTGAATATAAAGAGGAATTCAATGCTGAGTTGAAGTTAAATTATTTTAGAATCAATAATAACAATGAAGTAAAAATAGTTAATCCCTTTGTTAATAAAGTAATTGAATCATACCGCTATAAACCAATAAAAAACGAACATGATGAGATATATCGTTCCCCTGATGTTATTAACAGTGGGGATTATAATACTGTTGGTAGAATATATAACTTTGGAGTAATTCTTTATTATTTAACAACAAATAAACTACCCTTTCAGGGTGACAATAAAACAGAGATGTTTGATAAAAAAATGACTAACTCTTTTGATGAACCAAGATTTTTAAACCCTGATATATCTAAAAGTTTAAGTGATTTAATCATAGCAATGTTAAATAATGGCTTTAAAAATAAAGATTTAAAAGATCTAATAAATGGTTTAGATGAAATTACAAATAACAATATAATTAAAGCAAGTGAAAAAGAAATAAAAGAAAATAAAAAGCTAAGTAAAGGAAAGTTAAAAAAGAATAAAAGAAAACAAAGTATAATATTTTTCTTCAGACATCACTGGGGTAAAACCTTATTAGTCATAGCAGTTATAGCTATGTTTGTTGGACTAGGTTTTATGGGGGGAACTACACCAGTAGTTACTGAAGAGACTTCTCCTGAAGAAGTAGTTAATTTCTTTTATGATTCAATTGATAAAAAAGATCCTGTTGTTATAGACCAAACAACAGTGGTAGACTTAAACAAGTTAGAGAATATGGTTACAGAAGGTCATGTAATGGAGACTATGAGAAATGCATACAGCAGTCTATCAGAAGAAGAAAAGGAAGAAAACAAAATCTATGGAATAAAAACTCTATCAATTGAACAGTTTGAACAAAATGACTATTTTGAGTTTAAAACAAGTTATATTTTCTATTACCCTGGAGAAGAGCAGATGGAAGAAAGCACTATGAACGATACTTTAATTGTTGAAAAGATAGATGGACTGTGGCAGATTACAGAGATAAATGGCGATATAAGAGCATTAATAGAAGGAAACTTTTATAAGGACAGGTGATAATTTTGGATTTAGACTATAATCATGTAGAAAAAACATTGGTCAATTGGTTAAAACAAAAGGTAAGTAATGCTAATGCTAAGGGTGTTGTTATTGGACTTAGCGGAGGGATCGATTCTGCAGTAACTTCTGTACTAGCTAAAAAAGCATTTCCAGATAATGTCTTAGGTGTAATTATGCCTTGTTATAGCAATGAACAGGATAAAAAGGATGCTATTAAAGTAGCTGAAAAGTTTGATATAGAGTATGAAATAAAAGAGTTGGACTCCTTATATGATAACTTTAAAAAAACTGTTGATGCAAAACAAAGTGCAGAAAATAATAATTTAGCTTTAGCAAATGTTAAACCCAGATTAAGAATGGTCACCCTTTATTATTATTCAGCATTAAATAACTATTTGGTTTTAGGAACAGATAACTGGAGTGAACTTAAAGTTGGTTATTTTACCAAATATGGTGATGGAGGAATTGACCTTACAATATTAGGCAGGTTGGTTAAGACTGAGGTAAGAGCTTTAGCTAAGCACCTTGGTATTCCAGAAGATATAATAAATAAAAAGCCGTCTGCAGGTCTTTGGGAAGGACAAACCGATGAAGATGAAATGGGACTTAGCTATGATGAATTAGATAAGTATATTTTAACAGGAGAAGTTGATCCTAAAACAAAAGAAAAAATTGAAACCCTGGCAGCAAAAAACAAACACAAAATGGATCCAATTCCGATTCCTAAGCGAGAAATTTTATTAACCTAGCAGGAATATTTTAATATATATAGTATTATACTAATAACAGAAAAATTTAATATTGTTGTAAATAGGTGCTTTCAGTACTGCTGAAAGAGAATAGGGAATCAGGTGAAAATCCTGAACGGGCCCGCCACTGTAAACAGTATGTCCCCCATTAACCACTTGTATTAACAGGGAAGGTTGGGAGGATGATAAGCTGTGAGTCAGGAGACCTGCCTATTTATAATCTACATTCTTCGGTTAACAAGATCAGTAGATCAATTTATGAAACTCACCAGATCTTTAATTTTGAAGAAGATCTGGTTTTTTTATTTGTATAACAAAAAAAGGGGCTGAATACTTTGAGAAAGACAGTTTTGATCATCGGAGGAGCAAGAAGTGGTAAAAGCAGTTTTGCTGAAAAAGTGGCAAAAAAGGTAGGAAATAATAATGTTACTTATCTTGCAACAGCAGAAGCTTTAGATGATGAGATGAAAGAAAGAATTGCTCACCATCAGAGTAGGCGTCCAGATAGTTGGGATACAGTAGAAGAACCAATTAAAATAAGTAAGGCTTTAGAAAAAACAGAAGATAAACAAACAGTATTAATAGACTGTATTACGCTTTTAGTAACTAATCTGTTACTTGAGTTTGATAATACAGATCAAAAGGTGAGCTTAGAAGATGATTATGCAAAGGAAGAACATATTTTAGATGAAATAAAAAATATAATAAAAATTGCTAAACAGAAACAGTTAAACTTAATTTTAGTTTCTAATATAGTTGGACTTGGTTTAGTTCCAGAATATAAACTTGGAAGACTATTTAGAGACATTTCTGGAAGAGTTAATCAATATCTTGCACAAAAATCAGATAAGGTTATATTTACAGTAGCCGGAATACCTATAGAATTAGATCAATTAAAAGATAAAGATATACTTGATAAGTTTGGTGATATATAAATGGCAAAAACAGTTATGCTGCAGGGTACTGCCTCAAATGTAGGCAAAAGTATCTTAGCTACTGCTATATGTAAGATAATCTATGATAGTGGTTTGAAAGTAGCGCCTTTTAAGTCCTGGAATATGGCCTTAAATTCATATGTGACAGAAAAAGGCGGTGAAGTTGGTCGGGCTCAAGCTTTACAGGCTGAGGCGTGTAATGTAATCATTAATGTTGACATGCAGCCCTTTTTAGTTAAACCAAAGGGAGATGGCACATCTCAAGTTATTGTTAAGGGAAAACCAGTTGGTGATTTTAAAAGTACAAGAAAAGATAGTGATTATATTAAATGGGCAATGGATATTATTAAAGAATCTTTAACTAAGTTAAAAAAAGAATATGAAGTTGTAGTTATGGAAGGTGCAGGTTCTCCTGCTGAAGTAAACATCTCAGATAAAGATTTAGCTAATATGAAAGTAGCTAAATTATTTAATACCCCTGTAATCCTAGTAGCAGATATTGACCGAGGTGGAGTCTTTGCATCTATTGTTGGGACTATGGAACTATTGGGTGAAGATAGAAAATATGTAAAAGGTATAATCATTAATAAATTTAGAGGTGATAAAAGTTCTCTAAAATCCGGGATTGATTTTATTGAAAAAAGAACACAAACACCTGTACTTGGTGTAATACCATATTTTGATGATATTGATCTACCGGAAGAAGATTCAGTTTCTATAAAAGAACATGTCAATGAAAATGCAGAAATAGAAATTGGGGTAATCAACTTACCACATCTATCTAACTTTACAGATTTTGATGTTTTTAACCAACATCCTTTAGTTGGATTAAGATATATAAATAATAAAGTAAATGATATTGAAAACTTTGATTTATTAATAATACCGGGAACCAAAAATACAACAGAGGATTTAAGGTATCTAAAAAAAAGTGGGTTAGCAGAAAAAATTATTAAAGCTGCTCAAAACAATGTACAAGTTATCGGTATCTGTGGTGGTTATCAGATGTTAGGTAAGAAGTTGATTGATCCAAACTTAACTGAGGGTAAAACAAAACAAATAGATGGGTTGGGTCTATTAGATATTGAAACCAGATTTAGTGAAGGTAAAAATACATACCAGATAAAAGCAGAGCTGTATCAAGATCAGAATTTATTAGATGAGTTAAATAATACTGAGATTGAAGGTTATGAGATACATATGGGAGAGACTAAATTAGGCAAAAACATATCTCCAATGTTTAAGATTAAATCCAGGTCTAACCAAAAATGTTTGATAAAAGATGGAGCAGTATCAAAAATTTATGATATTTGGGGTACATATATCCATGGAATATTTGATAACGATGATTTTAGAAGAGAAGTTCTCAACCATCTTTTGGATAAAAAATCAAGTGAAAGTATTAAGCAAGAAACTATTAACTTTAAAAGACAAAGAGAAAAAGCAATCAATAAATTAGCTGAAAAAGTTAAAGAAAACTTAGATTTAGAAAAGTTATATAAAATTATGGATTTAGGGATGAATGCATAATGTATATTTTAACGATTGGTCTAATTGTAGACCTTATCATAGGAGATCCAAGTTTTTACCCACATCCAGTTGTATTAATAGGGAGATTAATTAATTTTTTAGAGAAGCTACTTTTAAATAAACAAAACAATGATTATATAAAGAAAGTAAAGGGTGTTTTATTAGTTATAACTGTTCTTTTAATTACATTTTTTATAACATATTTTTTGATTTACTTATTTAAACAGTTACCTTATATTCTCTATATCACAGCAAATGGGCTGCTTTTATCAACAACAATTGCAGTAAAAGGTTTAAGAGATTCAGCTTATAAAATATATATAAAGTTAAAAGAAAATAATCTAGATGAAGCCAAAAAAATGTTGTCATTTATTGTTAGTAGGGAAACTGAGCACTTAAACAAAGAAGAAATTATTAAGGGAACAATAGAAACTGTTGCAGAAAATACCAGTGATGGAATTATTGCCCCTTTATTTTACTTTTTAATTGGAGGTCCAATCCTGGCAGTTATTTATAAAGCTGTAAATACGATGGATTCAATGCTGGGATATAAAAATGAAAAGTATTATTATTTTGGTTGGGCAGCAGCTAAGTTGGATGATTTAGTCAATTATATACCGGCAAGGGTAACCGCTCTGTTATTTATAATAGCTAGTTTTTTAAAAAACTATAATTACAAGAAAGCAATAGAGGTTGTTAGAAAAGATGCAAAAAAACATGCTAGTCCTAATGCAGGCTATCCAGAAGCAGCAGTTGCTGGAGCCTTAGGAATTAAACTTGGCGGGCCAAGCAGGTATTTTAATAAGATTGTTAATAAAGCAACCTTAGGAACAGGGGCAGTTGATATAAATACTGACCAGATAAAAAAGACAATAAATTTAATGTATCTTTCAACATTTATATTTTACATATTTTTATTCTCAATAAAACTATTAAGTAGTTAGGAGTTGATTAAAGATTAATCTGTTAAAAGAAACGACTAACAAAATTGGAGTTCTTGATCAAAAGGTGATGGAAGAAGCCCAAGCCAGACTTGATAACTTAACAAAACCACCGGGAAGTTTAGGATATTTAGAAGAATTAGCAGTAAAGGTAGCAGGGATTACAAAAGATATATGTCCTGATCTAAGTAACAAATCACATGTTATTATGGTCGGAGACCATGGTGTTGTCCAAGAAGGAGTAAGTGCTTTTCCTCAAAAAGTCACCCAGGCTATGGTAAAAAACTTCTTAAATGGGGGAGCTGCTGTAAATGTTTTAGCTAATCAGTATAATGTAGATATTTCAATAGTAGACATTGGAATGAAGCATTCACTTAAAGCAGAAGGTCTAATTAATGAAAATATTAAAAAAGGAACAGATAATATTTTACATGGTCCGGCAATGACGCGTAAGCAAGCTGTAGAAAGTATTGAAGTTGGCATAAAAATAGCTCAAAATCTTATAGATAATGGAACTAACATATTAGGAACCGGAGAAATGGGAATTGGTAATACTACTCCAAGTAGTGCTGTGGTTTCAGTAGCAACTGGTGAAACTGTAGAGAGAGTGGTTGGTTATGGTACAGGAATTGATGAAAAAGGTTTAAAGAATAAAATAAGTATTATAAAAAAGGCAATTGAGAAAAATAGTCCTGATCAAAATGATGGAATAGATATTTTAAGTAAAGTAGGCGGATTTGAAATTGGTGGAATGGCCGGAGTAATGTTAGCTGGTGCAGCAAATAATGTGCCTGTTTTAGTAGATGGACTCATATCTGGGGCTGCTGCATTAATTGCATTTTTAATAGAACCAAAGGTTGCAAACTTTTTATTACCCTCTCATAAATCTGTTGAACCAGGTCATCAGAAACTTTATGATTTTTTAAACATGAGACCTATTTTCGATCTTGATATGAGATTAGGAGAAGGAACTGGTGCTATTTTAGGTATGGGTATTATTGAATCTTCAAACAGAATAATTAAAGAGATGGCAACTTTTGACTCTCTAGACCTTTAAGGAGAGAACAAATAATGAATACATTTTTAATTGCATTACAGTTTATTACAACGCTACCGGTTAAAGGTAAGTTGAACTACAGCGAGAAAAATATTGCCCGTTCAATGTTATACTATCCTCTAGTTGGAACCATTATTGGGATAATATTGGTGGTTGTTAATCTTATCTTATCTAAAATATTACCTAATTTGGTTGTAAATATATTATTGATAATATCATGGGTAGCATTAACAGGTGGAATTCATCTGGACGGATTATCCGATAGTTTTGACGGAATATTTGGTGGTAAAGATAAAGAAAGAATTTTAGATATTATGCATGATAGCAATGTAGGAGTTTATGGAGTTTTAGCTATAGTATTAATTTTACTGTTAAAGTTTACATTATTAACCGAGTTACCAATACAAGATAAGAATATGTTATTAATTACTGTTCCTACTATTAGTAGATTTGCTATGGTTTTAGCTGTTTATCTGTTCCCATATGCAAGAAAAGAAGGATTTGGGAAAGCATATAAACTGTATTTAAAAAGAAAACATTTATTGGTCGCATCACTCTGGACATTTTTATTAGCAACTGTATTACTCTTCTGGCAGGGTCTTGTATTAATAATTGTTGCTTTATTATCAGTTTTACTAATTGGAAAGCATATAACAAATAAAATTGAGGGACTAACCGGTGACAATTATGGAGCTGTTAACGAAATCATTGAGGTAGTTATTCTATTAGTTTCTATTATAGTAATTTAAGGAGATTAAAATGGGAAAAACAGTTATAGTTCCGGGTAGTTGTGGTGAATTAATACAGGGATATATTAAAGGGTCTAATCAATTAATTAGTTGTCCGATTGATGTTTACAGTCTAGTTAATGTAAAGTTAACTGATACAAAAAAGATTAATATAAAAAAGAGTAAAGTAAAAAGTCACCAGGCTTTAAAACTTCTATTAAAGTATTATGACATTGAAGATTTGGGATTGGAAATTAAATTTAATTCTAATCTTTTAACTTCAAAAGGAATGGGAAGTTCAACAGCAGATATTTCTGCTCTGTTAATAGCTGTGATGGATTTGTTAAATAAAGAAATTGATCTGGACCTTATTAAAAAGATAGCAGTTAAGGTTGAACCATCAGATTCCACATTTTTAGAGGGCTTAGTGCTTTTTGATTATCTTAATGGAGATTATATTGAGAAATTAGGAAAAATCAAGCCAATTGATTTAATAGTTTTTGATTATGGTGGAAAAGTAGAAACTAAGGAATTTAATAAAAATAAAGATTTAAAGAAATTAGGCAAGAAAAATCAAAAAAAGATTAAAAATGCTTATCAGTTGATAAAAAAGGGTATTAAAAGTAATGATATTCAATTGATTGGAAAGGCTGCTACAATGAGTAGTCTTGCTAATCAAAATATCTTAGAAAAACCAAAATTAGAAGAATTAATAGCACAGTTAGAAAACAAAAATGGTTTTCTAGGGTTAAATACCGCTCATAGTGGAACAATAATTGGGATCTTAATAAAAGATAAGAAATTTAGTGCTGAAATAATAAAAAGCATAAAAATTAATTTTCCTAACTTAGAATTGTTATTTCAAACAAAAATCATTAATGGTGGTTATAAAATTTTAAATTAAAAGAGGTAATTTTATGGAACAAATTCATGGTGGAAATATTGAAGAAGTAATAACAAAATATAATATCAAACAAAGTGAAGTCATTGACTTTAGCTCAAATATTAATTTTTTGGGCCCTCCTCAAAAAGTATTAGATAAAATTAAAAAAGAGTTAAAGGATATAGATAGATATCCAGAACAAAACTCTGAAAAATTAAGATGTCTTTTTTCAGAAAAATTTGGGAAGAAAAAGGATAATTATATTATTGGAAATGGGGCTGTGGAGTTAATATATATTTTAGTTAACTACCTTAACCCAACAAAAAGTCTATTATTAGCTCCAACTTTTTCAGAGTATGAGAAAGCACTAAATACAGTGAACAGTAAGGTAGAATATCATTATTTAGAAAAAGAAAATAATTTTAATTTAGATATAGAAAAACTAAAAAAAGATTTAACAGATGATATTGATCTTTTTTTTCTGTGTAATCCAAATAATCCAACCGGGAACTATATTTTAAAAAATGAGATATTAGATATTTTAGAACACAATAGTAAAAATGATGTTTTTACTGTTATTGACGAAGCTTTTGTTGAATTTATAGATCAAGACATATCAGCTCTTGAACTAGTAAATAGGTATGATGATTTATTTGTTTTAAGATCTCTTACAAAACTATATGGTTTACCAGGGTTAAGACTTGGTTATGGTGTAGGAAGCCAAGAGATTATAGAGGCAATGAACTGTTATAAAGATCCCTGGAATGTAAATATTTTAGCTCAAAAAGCTGGGGAGGTGTTAATAAATCAAGATCAGTATAAAATTAAAAGTTTAAAAGAATTAGACAAAGAAAAGCAATATTTATTTGAAAAGCTTAAACAAATAAATAGTTTAAATGTATATTATCCCAATGCAAACTATTTATTTATTGATCTTAGTAGTTCTAAGTTTAATGGGACAAAATTATATGAAAAACTTATAAGAGATTCAATATTAATTAGAAAGTTAAATAACTACAAAGGACTAGATGATAATTATATTAGAATTGCTATAAAAGATAGGAAAAGTAATCTTAAACTATTAAAAGTAATAAATAAGATTTTTACAAACAATTAAAAGGGGGACAAAATGAATATTAACAAACGCAAGATATTAATTCCATTATTAGTTTTAACCACATTAGTTTTAATTAGCAGTATAGGTTTAGCACAAGATTTCCCACTGACAGTTACCGATGATTTAGACCAGGAGATAGTAATGAATGAAAAGCCTGAAAAGATAATATCTATATCACCAAACATGACAGAAGTACTATTTGCAATTGGAGCCGGTGAAAATGTTATAGGAGTAACAACTTTTGCAAACTATCCCCAAGAAGCAACTAAAGTAGATAAAATAGGGACAATTACTGAACCCAATATTGAAAAGATAATTTCAATGGAACCAGATTTAGTAGTTGCTTCATCGGTAAATAAAAAAGAAACAATTGAACGCTTAAGAGAACTTGGTGTTAATGTAGCTGGTTTTGAGGCAGTAAGTGTTAATAAAGCAATTGTAAATATTAAAAGAATAGCTACTCTAACTGGTTATCAAGAAAACGGTGATAAAATAGCAGCTGAAATGTATATTAAAATAGCTGAAATTAGAAATTTAGTTGATGAAAAGCTAAAAAATAATGAAAGGCCAAAGGTATTTTATGAAATCTGGAGTGATCCATTGTTTACTGCAGGAGCAAATAATTTCATAGATGATTTAATTCATATGGCAGGTGGATTTAATATTGGTAGATTAGCAGAAGGGACCATGGCCACAGTATAATCTTGAAAAACTATTGATTGAAGATCCTGAAGTATATATTTCTACTCCTCATAGTGCTGAAATGGAAGTATCTAAAGAACAGATTAAAAATCGAGAAAGATTTCAACCTATTAGTGCTATCCAAAATGACAGAGTGTATATAATCCACCAAGATATCTTAAATAGAGCTTCAACAAGGCTTGTTCAGGGACTTGCATTATTAACTAAAGCTATTTATCCAGAACTAACTGAAGAAGTTAATAATATAGTAGAATAAAATGATTATAATTAATCCCTCACTTTTTCAATATAGAAGTGAGGGATTTTTAAATGCTCTAATTTAAAACTATCATTTTATTGATATAGTTGGATATTTCAATTATAATAGTAAAAGAAAACAAATTATACAAGAAGGTGTTATAATGACAACTAAATTAGTTTTAGTAAGACACGGAGAGACCGATTGGAATAAAAATTCAAGATATCAGGGTGCAGTTGATATAAAGTTAAATCAAAAAGGTAGAGATCAAGCCAAAAAATTATATGACTATTTAAAAGATGAAGAATTCGATGTTATATACAGCAGTACTTTAAAACGTGCCTACCATACGGTAAACGATATTGCAGATTATCAAAATAAAGATGTAATTACAATTGCAGATCTAATGGAGATTAACTTTGGTAAGTGGGAAGGTTTAACTTTTGATGAGATAGAAAAAGATTATCCAGATCTTGCAGAAAAATGGGCAAAAGATCCGACCTGTTGTAAACCGCCTGAAGGTGAACACATCAAAGAGGTTGAAGAGAGAGTGGGAAAAGCTATAGATATGATTGTTAATGAAAATCAGGATAAAAAGATTTTGATAGCAACCCATGGAGGGATTGTCAGGATAATTATTGCCTATTTGTTAGATTTACCACTTAATAGAATTTTTAGTATTGAAGTTGATAACGTTTCAGTTTCAAGAATTAAGTTTTATAAAAAATATCCAGTTTTAAAACTATTAAACAGTACACACCATTTAAAATAAAGAAAAATAAGGATGATTAATTTGATTGATGTAATTATTACAACCAACTCACCTGGGGAAGTTTCTGCCTGGGTTAGACCGGTGGTGGATGAGTTAAATAAAAAAGATATAGAAAAAAATATTTATGTATTCACACCTCCCTGTGTATTTTCTAGTGGTAATGAAGGTAAGGTGCTCAATAATATAGAGGGAGTTACAAATACATTTAATAAAAAAGAATATCTTAAATATGTTTTATTTAATATTAGACCTTTAGGTTTTAATCCATCTAAAAAGGGGTTTGTACTTTTTTTAGGTGGAGACTTTATGCATGCGGTATTTTTAGGTAAAAAATTAGGTTATCCTGTTTATTCTTATACAGAAAGAGACTTTGGATTTAAAAGAAGTGTTAAAAAGTTCTATTTATCAGATGAGAATATATATAAAAAATTAATAGATAATGGTATTCTCAGTTCGAAGTTAAAAGTTGTTGGTAATTTAATGTATGATTCAATTAATCCTAAATTGAGTAAAAAAGAAACCAAAAGACTTTTAGATAAAAAGGATAATGATTTTATTATAAATTTGATGCCTGGTAGTAGATCTGATGAATTTAGATTTGCATTACCACTATTTTTAGAAGTGGCAGAAAAGTTATTTAAACAGAATAATCAATTAAAGTTTATTATATCAAAATCTTCTTTTGTTGATGAATCAATCATTAAAAAAACATTAAAAGATATAGATGATAAATATAATATTAGCTATGATAAAAACAATAAAAGTATATATATAAATAACATTAAAATAAATATTTATGAAAAAAACATACACAGTATTATGAGAGAATCAGACTTTGCGATTACAATTCCAGGTACAAATAATTTGGAATTGGCAGTTTTGAGAACACCAATGCTAGTTTTATTACCCCTTAATAGGCCTGAATTAATTCCCTTACCTGGTCTTATAGGTTTAATTGGTGAGATACCTTTTTTAGGTAAAATAATTAAGAAGTTAGTGATACCAAATATGGCCAAAAAAAGAAAATATATATCATTGGTTAATCTTATTTACAACGAAAATATAGTTCCTGAATTAATGGGAGTTTTGGATAGCAATAATATAGCAAATACAGTTATAAAACTATTAGAAACTAATGAAACAGAAGAAATAAAAAAACGAATAAATAAATTACAATTTGATAATGGTGCAGCAGAAATTATGGTAGATGATATACTTAACGAATTGAATACTACTTAAATTATTTATATATGAGGAGCATTACTATGTTAAAAATTATATTCTATATTTTAATATCAATAGCGATATTATTATTTTTTACTGCACTTTTTGTTTATCTCTATTATATAAAAAGAGCTAGAAAGATTGATGAAAAGGTACTTAATATAAATATTAATATTAAAAATAACTTTGATGACTTTAAGGTTCATAATCCATATGATTATGAAGGTAAATACTTTAAAGCTCAATTGCATTCACATACAAAAGAAAGTGATGGTAAGCTTGAAGTTAATGAATTGATTAAGGAGTATAAAAATAGAGGATATGATTTTCTTGCAATAACTGATCATGATAAAATTACTATAAACAAGGAATATGATGATAACAATTTCAAAACGATTACTGGTGAAGAGTTAACGGTTATTAATCCTTTTTGGCCGTTAGGTAGACACCTTAATAGAATAGGTGTAAAAAAACGAAGTAAGTATAATAAATTAAAAGATGTTGATAAGGTATTAAATCAGAATAATATTACAGTTATTAATCACCCGGCAACTGAAAGTGGCCTGGGTACTCAACGTTGGGACATTGATAAACTATTGGAACTTGAAAATATAAAGTTTATTGAAATTGCAAATCATTTTTCAGATCAAATGATAAATATGAAGTATTGGCACATATTATTAAATAAATATGGCAATCAATCTCCTATTTGGGGCTTGGCAGTAGATGATGCTCACAATATTGATGATATTGATAAAAATTGGATAATGGTTAAAGCAGATAATTTTACAGAAAAAGATTTGCTAAAAGCGTTAACCAGAGGTAGCTTTTACAGCACACAAGGTCCTGAAGTTGAATTTTTTGTAGAAGATAATATTATTAATGTAACAAGTAATACATCATATGAAATCAGCTTTTATGGGGGAGATAATAAATTATTAAAAAGCAAAAGTGGATTTAATGCTGATTATAAACCAAAAGGAAATGAAGATTTTATCAGATTAGAAATAGTTGATAAGGACAAGAATAAAAAATTATGGTCACAACCGTTTTGGTTGTATAATAATTAAGGATATCTAGACAGTAAAGAAGGTGTTGAAATGTTAAAGGTAGATGCATATAAGAATTGGCAGGTCATATTATTAATATTAATAATACTATTACCCTTATATACTATCAATTTGGGAGTTAATAGTCTCTGGGACCTTGATGAGGGAGTTTATTCAGAAATGTCCCGGGAAATGTTATTAAGGAATGATTATATTAATACTTATTATAATTATAGTCCTCGTTTTGATAAACCTCCTTTAGTATTATGGGTTACTGCATTTTTTTATAGTTTATTAGGGGTAAGTGAATTAACAACAAGAATTGGTCTTGTAATATTTAGTATGTTAAATTTAGTTGTATTATATTATCTTGCCGAGATGCTGTTTAATAGAAGAACTGCAATAATATCAACATTGATCTTAGGAACGAGTTTTCAATATGTAATTCAATCTAGAATTTTATATATGGATGTACCTTTAACACTTTTTATTACCTTAAGTGTTTTGTTATTTTATATTGGTTATAATAAAGATAGAAGATATTATCTTTTAATGGGAATAGTATTAGCTTTAGGAACATTAGTAAAAGGACCAGTAGCATTCGGTCTGCCCGGCCTAATAGCCTTATTTTATGTGGGAATTATAAACTTATTTAAAGAATTTAAATCAAAGTGGACTTGGTTATCTGTATTAGTTTATTTAATTTTTGCCTTACCATGGCATATAACAGTATATTTAAGTCATGGAAATGAATTTTTAAGAGATTATTTTGGATATCATATGTTAACCCGTTTTTCAACTGCAATTGAAACGCATGGTGGACCTTGGTATTATTATATCTTAATTTTATTTTTAGGATTGTTTCCCTGGAGTTCATTTGTTCCCTGGTTGTTTCCAATGATAAAAAGGACTTGGGAAAATAACAAAGATAAATACAGACTAATTATAAGCTGGATCACAGTAATTTTTGTGTTCTTTAGTATTGCCAGTACAAAACTACCAGGTTATATTTTGCCGACTTATCCAGCTTTTGCAATATTAATTGGTCTATGGTGGGATAGATTGTTAAAGACTGGAGAAGGGATAAGAAAGTTTTTAGTATCAAATATTGTTATTATATTAATCGGATTATTAATGTTAGTTGGTCTATATTATATAAGACCAATGGTTGAAAATGAGTTAAACGAATATCTTGAAGTATTAGATATATTAATTTATTTCCCAATTATATTTATTGCGGGGGGTATTTTAAGTTTTATCGTTTATATTTGGAAAGAAAAAAAGATTAGATCATTTATAACTTATCTAGGTATAGCTTATATTGCAATTACTGTAATAATATCTCTTGTGTTACCATTGGCAGATCAGTTTAAACCTGCTAAGACTTTAGCAAATTCCCTACCAGAAAATCTTTCAGAGGAAGTAAAAGTTGTAAGTGCACTGGATATGGAACCAGCAAGCATAGTTTTTTATTCCAAAAGAAAGGTAAATTATATAACAAATAAAAATGAATTAAGAGAATTTTTAAATGCGAATGATCAAGTATATGTATATATGGATCGTGAGGATTATTTAGATGTCAAAGATTATGTAGAATTGATTGTGATTGTAAATGAGTATAAAGACATGATGGTAATAAAAAATTTCTAGGGGAGATTAAAAAATGAGTAAAGATATTTCTATTGTAGTACCTATTTACTATGAAGAAGAAAATATATTTCCTTTATATGAAAGATTAATTAGTGTTGTAAAAAAAGATATGGGTTTATCTTACGAGATTATATTTGTAAATGATGGTAGTGAGGATAATTCAGTAAAAAAAATTAAAGAACTTATTAATAAAGATGAGAACATTAAATTATTGAATTTTTCTAGAAACTTTGGACATCAGGTTGCTGTAACAGCGGGGTTGGAACACACTATAGGTGATACAGTTGTAATAATTGATGCAGATTTACAAGATCCACCTGAACTAATAAAAAATATGTATAAAAAATATAAAGAGGGTTATGATGTAGTATATGCTAAAAGAAAAAGTAGAGCAGGTGAAAGCTACTTTAAAAAACATACTGCAAAATTATTTTATAGAGTTTTAGACTCTATGTCAGATATTGATATTCCCTTAGATACTGGTGATTATAGATTGATAAGTTCAAGAGTAGTAAACAAATTGAATAGTATGCCTGAAAAAAATAGATTTATAAGAGGCTTGGTTACATGGGTAGGATATAAGCAGACATATGTGGAGTATAATAGGGATAAAAGACATGCTGGAGAAACTGGTTATTCATTATCTAAGATGATAAAATTTTCTCTTGATGGGATAACTTCTTTTTCTACTTTCCCATTGAAGATAGCAACTATATTAGGTCTTTTTATATCAGGTGCTAGTTTTATATACATATTAAGAATCATTTATCTAAAGTATTTTACTGACCAAACTATTGTTGGCTGGAGTTCAATAATGGTTTCCAACTTGTTTTTAGGTGGTATTATACTATTGACTCTTGGAATACTAGGGGAATATATTGGCAGGATATATACCGAACTTAAAAATAGACCACAGTATATAGTTAAAGATAAGTATGGCTTTAATGAGGATAATAAAAATGAATAAAGATGATATAATAAAATTTATTAAGTTTTCAGTTGTAGGTGTTTCAAATACTTTAGTTTCCTTAGTATCATTTTATGTATTCTTTGAAGTAATAGGTATTTATTATATAATTGCAAGTACCTTGGGTTATATAGTTGGATTAATTAATAGTTATTTTGGGAATTTAAGATGGACCTTTAAGCAAAAACATTCTATTGATGTATTAATAAAGTTTATTATTGTAAATATTGTTGCCTTGGGATTAAAGCTGTCAGTGATTTATATATTAGTTGAATCACTACAAATCCCAGAACTTTATTCTGAAGTAATTGCAATGGGCTTTGCAATTGTCGTTAATTTTGGAGGCAACAGATTTTGGACTTTTCAAGAGTAATTATTATTATTTTTCATTCCATTAAAGTATGCATGTGTTTTAATTAAATACAACAATAAAGTTTGTAAGATCTTTAAATTGTTTTTATAAAAAAGATTTAATAACTTTTTAGTAGTATCTGATTCTAACCAGTTGCCAAAATTCATAATTTTTTCTAATATAAACAAAGGCTTGATATATAATGTTTCTAATTTAACTGCAAAGGATGAATTTATTTCATTATATAATACTGCAGTTCTACCGCGCTGTTTTTCTCTATCAATAATTTCAGGTAGTTTTTGCATTGAAAATTTATATTCTAGATGGTAACCTATTGCACTATCGGCATGTATAGCTTTTAGATTAAGTTCTTTTAATCTTTTACCTAATTCTAAATCTTCCCAACCGTATTCTTTAAACCTTTCATCAAAAAGGCCAGCTTCAATCAGATGCTCTTTTTTTATTGAAACATTACCCGTTGCAAAGAATGCATTTGAAAAATCAGTTATTTTTTCTTTTGCAGTTTGAGAATCAGCAATATTGTTAGTATATATTACAGGTCCGTGTACAACAACATTATCAAACTGTTTTTGCTTTTCAATATGAGATTTAATAAATTTTTCATTTACTATAATGTCATCATCAATAAAGATGATATATTTACCCTGAGCTTTTTTAATACCGTTGTTTCGTGCTGAAGCAGATCCGTTATGATTTTGATAGATATAATTTAAATTAATATCTAAATATAAATTTCCTATCATTTTTTTAATATGGTCAGTAGATCCATCATCAACAACTATTACTTCAAAAACAATGTTATCAATAGATTGTTTATTTAAAACTTGTAGACATTTTTTTAATATGTCAGCTCTATTTTTGGTTACTATTATAATACTAGTTTTTATTTTGTTATTCATATTTTACAGACTCCTTAATACATTGTTTATATATTAATTATCTAATAAATTTGCTTATATTTCAATCATGCATTGAGGTTATTTAATATATATTATATAATATGCCTTGGAGGTATTAAAAAATTGAAAACTTATAGAAAATTATATAAATATATGAAGCCATATATGGGAAGCTTAATAGGTGGATTTATCTGCTTAATATTAGTTGGTATTATAGGTTTATTAATACCATGGTTATTTAAGTTTTTAATTGATGATGTATTAATTGCACGTAATCCAGTTTTTTTAAATTATATCGCCTTTGGAGCAATTCTATTATATTTTCTCAAAGGAATATTTAACTATGGACAAAAATATCTAATTTCTGGATTAAGCCAACATGTAATTGTTGATTTAAGAAATGAACTCTATCAGCATTTACAAAAACTATCTCTTAGTTTTTTTGAAAAACAAAGAACAGGAGATTTGATGTCCAGAATAACTAATGATGTAAATGTTATACAAAGCAGTTTAACACAGGGCCTTTCCAATTTGGTTTTACAACCAATTATGGTTATTGGTATAGTTGGATTTTTGTTGTATATTGATTGGAAATTAGCATTAGTTTCTTTTATTGTAATACCACTAGTTTCACTCGCAATTAGTAAGTTTGGATTTAAAATGCGGTCAATAAGTACTAAAATACAAAATGAAATGAGTAATGTTACGAATATACTGCAAGAAACACTTTCAGCAGTTAGAATTGTAAAAGCCTTTAATAATGAGCAAAAAGAGATTGCAAAGTTTTCTAAAGCAAATAAAAGAACATTAGAGGAAAACTTAAAAGGAGTACAGGTAGAAGCGACAATCACACCAATTGTGGAGCTAATAATTGCTGTTGGTTCAGCTGCTTTTTTATGGTATGGAGGTCATAAAGTACTAAATGGTCAGATGACAACAGGAGAATTAATAACATTTATTGGATACATAGGTCTATTAATTAGTCCAATTAATATATTAAGTAAAAGTTATAATTTGATGCAGAAGGCTATTGGAGCTTCAGAGAGAATATTCAACCTTTTAAATGTAGATGAAAAAGTAGTAGAAAAAGAAGATGCTATCGAGATGCCTCCAATTGATGGGAAGATTGAGTTTAGAAATATAAGCTTTAGTTATAATAGTCATGAAAAAGTTCTAAAAAATATAAGTTTAAATGTAGCTCCAGGAGAAATGGTAGCTTTTGTAGGCCATAGTGGAGCTGGTAAAACTACTTTAGTTAATTTAATACCTAGATTTTATGATGTTTTAGAGGGTGAAGTTCTAATAGATGGAATTAACATTAAAGATGTTAAAATAGATACTTTAAGAAAACAAATCGGAATTGTTCCCCAGGAAACAGTATTATTTAGGGGTTCAGTTGCAGAAAATATTGCTTATGGAGCTGATCATAAATCAAAAGAAGAAATTATAGAAGCGGCTAAAAAAGCAAATGCACATCAATTTATAACTAAATTTGATAAGGGCTATGATACTGAAGTTGGTGAAAGAGGTGTATCATTATCTGGAGGTCAAAAACAGAGGATTTCAATAGCTAGAGCCCTTTTAACTGATCATAAGATATTGATATTAGATGAAGCAACTTCATCTTTAGATTTAAAATCAGAGTCATTAATACAAGAAGCCTTAGAGAGATTAATAAAAGACAGAACAACATTTGTTATTGCTCATCGTTTATCTACTGTTATAAATGCTGATAATATTGTTGTATTAGAAGAAGGTAAGATAGTTGAGCAGGGAAGACATGAAGAACTCATCAAAGAAGAAGGATATTATTATAATCTTTATAAATCTCAATTTGAGCAAGGATGATAAAAATGAATGAAAAGAAAAAAGTATTAGTAATAAGTAATGGTCATGGGGAAGATATAATTTCTTCTAATTTAATAAAGTCATTATATAAAAATTTTAAAACAGATGAATTAGAAATTGATGTATTTCCTTTTGTAGGAGAAGGTAAAGACTTTAATAGTTTAGATGTAAATAAGATTGGTCCAACTGTAAAATTACCAAGTGGAGGTTTTGCAAGAAACAGCCTTTCTAATTTATGGAAAGATTTAAAGGCTGGTCTTTTATCTAATACTTTCAAACAGATCAAAACTTTAAGAAAAGCCAAAAATTCATATGAGTCAACTATTGTTGTAGGAGACGTCTATATACTTTTTCTTACAGGTTTTTTTAAAGGTGGTAATATTATATTTTTACCAACAGCTAAGTCTGAATATATTGATGGCCATTATAAAATAGAAAAAAATATTATGAGAAAATATGCAAGTTTAGTACTGCCTCGTGATAAGAAAACCAAAGATGATCTTATTCAATATGGTATTAATGCAGAATTTTATGGTAATCTTATGATGGATTGTTTTGAAATAAAAGATTTAGATTTTCAATTAAAAGATGAAAGTACTAAAATAGGTATATTACCTGGAAGTAGAAAAGAAGCCTATGATAATATGATAGATTTCATGAAAGTAATTGAAGAGTTAGAAAAGATTGAAACAGGTCAATTTGATTTTTTAACTGCAGTAGCAGGTGGATTTTCAATTGATTTATTAAAAAGTAAAGTAATTGATACTTCTTGGGAGATTGAAGATTGTGATCAAAATTATACTAAGTTAAAATTACACTCTCCAAAAGGAAATAATATTATACATATAATTTTTAATGGTTTTGGTGATGTATTAGATCAAGCAAAATTATTTTTAGGAATGGCTGGAACAGCTAATGAACAAGCTGCAGGAATGGGTAAACCGGTGATAATTTTTCCGGGGACTGGAGCTCAGTTTGATTATGAATTCGCAGCTGATCAAAAGCGACTTTTAGGTGATGGAGTAAAATTTTTAGAAAGAAACTTTAAAAACGTTGCATATTCAATATTAGAATTATTAGAAGATAAAGAGGAATACAAAAAAAGAAGTAAATTTGGAAAAACAAGAATGGGAGAAAGAGGAGTCATAGATAAAACTTCACAGAAGATATTAGAGTATTTGTAGAAAGGTGATTAGATGGAAAAGCTAGCTAAAAAATGGGAAAGAATAATGGGATTTACATTAAATATAAATCCAGGTTTTGCTCTTTTAAGTATTTTAGTACTATCACCATTAAGGTTTAAAAGACTAAAAAAAGTTAAATGGAATAAAATTAATTTATATTTGTGGGCAGGCTTGTTTGTTTCGGGTATAATTAGTGTTATTAATGCTTATGATACAAATTTAGCAGTTACTTCTTTTTTGATACCGTTTGTGTTTATTTGGTTATATATAATGGGTAAATATTTTATAGATAAACCAGTTGTTTTTTTAAAAGATGTGATTAGAGGTACAGTGATTTTAGCAATAATTACTCTATTAGCAGATTACTTTTCATGGAGAGTTGTTTATAAAGGATTTGAGCTTATTAATGGTAATGGTCGAGCAAATATTTTGGGTATTGGAGATAATGGGTTAGGAGTTATAATTCAGGCGGGAATTATTGGTTCTTTAGGATTTTTAATTATAGTAAAAGATAAAAAAGAAAAACTAATTTATCTTTTATATATCATATTATCATTAGGGGCATTAATAATAACTAGCTCAAGAGGAGCAATGGTTGGAACAGCTGCCGGAAGTTTTATTTTAACTTTATTAATTTCCTGGAAAGTAATAGCTGTCTTAACAGCATTAGTTGTGGTAGCATTAGTTGCAGATAACAGTTTTTATAGAAGAGTAATTTCTATATTTTCTCTTGAAGATAGAAGTAATTTTATGAGAATCAAAATATATGAAGGAACATGGAAATTACTTAAAGATCACTTATTTTTTGGGGTAGGACCTGGCAATTTTGAAACGGTCTATCCTCAATATAGAGTACCAGGAGAAACCCTACATGCTATGACACCACATAATAATTATCTTAATATTATTACTGGCTGGGGTATAATTGGAGGGCTATTCTTTTTTGGTTGGATTTTTTATACAATTGCAAAAAATATTTTTTATTCTAATAATAAATATAAAAAGATTATTGCTGCTATCTTAATTAGGTTTTTGGGTACATGTTATGTTTAATGATCTTGCAACAGTTTATTCTGCAGTTCTAATGGGTTTATTAGATAATGAAAATTTAAAATAAACATAATATTAATAATAACTTTAAAAAGCCAGCTTTTAGGCTGGTTTTTTTATTTGATGTAAATACTTAACAGAATAAAAAAATACTCTTTGATAAGATAACATATGATTAAAACTAAGGAGGGACCTAAAATTACAGCAAATAATAAGAAAGTATATTTCATATTTTTATGGCATGGAGCTTTTTTAGCTCTAACAATGGCAATGATAGATCTTAACACAGTATTGCCTTCCTTAATATCTGAACTGACTAGCTCTAAAATAATTTTTGGTTTACTTTATTCAATGATTTTAGGAGTACCAAGGATATTTAATATTATTTTCAGTCATTATTTAAGTTATGTAAAGTACAAAAAAAAGATATTGATTTCCGGAATTTATCTTAGAGCTATTTCATTTTTGGGTATGGCAGTTACAACATTTTATTATGGTAAAAACAACCCTTCTATAGTAGTTTTCTCATTTTTCATCTGGATATTTTTATTTTCAATTAGTGGTGGATTTGCATCTTTATCTTACAATGAAATAATAGGTAAACTAACTACAAAGGGAGATCGTGAAAAAATATTTGCTGCAAAGCAGTTTGTTGCAAGTGTGATGGCTTTTTCAGGTGGTATGATAGTTAAGTATATATTTTCACCTGGAAACTATGAATTTCCTAATAACTATAGTATATTGTTATTCATTGGTTTTATTGGTCTTATTGTAGCAGCATTTTCTTTTTGGACAATTGATGAAAAACCATCTGTTGTTAATGAAAAGAAGATGAAGTTAACTCATTTTATAAAGAAAGTTCCCGCAATCTTAAAAAATGATCCCAGATTTTTAAAGTTCGTCTTAATTGAAAATCTTTCAAGCTTTAGTTTGATGGTACTACCCTTTTATATGGTTTTTGCAAACGATACTTTTAATTTATCAAGTGAGTATGTAGGTACTTTTCTATTATTTCAAATAACTGGTATGGTACTTTCAAATCTATTCTGGGGCTATATTGGTAATAAAAGGAGTGCAAGGTATGTAGTTAGAATTTGTATTTTAATTGGAGCTGCAATACCTATATTAGCCTTAATTGCTGGTAGATTAAGTCCGGAAATATATAAGTATTTATTCTTATTAGTTGGATTTGTAATAAGTGGAAGAAAGATAGGGTTTACACCTTATCTACTTGATATAACACCTACAGAGAATAGAACAGTATATTTAGGAATCCGTGACAGTTTAAATATATTAGTAATCATTTTACCCTTAATAGGTGGAGTACTGATTAATCTATTAGGTTATACAATAACATTTACTTTGGTATCAATAGTAATGCTGACAGCCTTTTTTACAGAAAAAAGTAATAAATGTATTTTATTGCACTAAGTCATGTATTATGTTAATATATATTTAGATGTATAATGAGAATGAATATCAATATATATTAGGAGATGATCTAATTATGGGTGATAAAATAGTATCGTTATCCTTTATTAAAGAAGGAGAAAGTGGAGTTATATATATGATTTTAAAGGTGGAGAAAAGTTTAGAAAAAAGTTAGATTCATTGGGAATTAGAAAAGATAAGAAAATAAAAAAGGTAAGTGATATGGTATTAAAGGGACCTATTACAATACAGATTGAAAATAGTTCCCGTATAGCTATAGGCAGAGGTATGGCTGAAAAAATAATGGTTAGGATAGATAATTAATGAAAAAAGTACTATTAATGGGGAATCCAAATGTCGGAAAAAGTGTAATTTTTTCAAGACTAACAGGTACCAGTGTAACTTCTTCAAATTATTCTGGAACAACTGTTGAATATAAAAAGGGTCTTTTTAAACATAATGATGAAAATATTGAATTAATAGATGTTCCTGGAACTTATACCTTAGATCCTACTAATAAAGCTGAAGAAGTTGCAGTTGAAATGCTTAAAGAAGGGGACCTTGTTTTTAATGTTATAGATGCAACAAACTTAGAAAGAAATCTTAATTTAACTTTACAGCTTTTAGAAAAAGATATACCGGTTGTAATACTTTTAAATATGTGGGATGAGACTAAACACAAAGGAATAAATATTAATTTAGATAAAATTGAAAGAAGAACTTAAAGTTCCAGTTATTCCAACTATAGCTACAACGGGTAATGGACTTAAAGAAGCATTAGATCATCTTGATTATGAGAAGATAAAGGATTTTAAAGAGTTAACTGTAGATCAAAGGTGGAAAAAAATTGGTCATTTAATTAATGAAGTACAAAAAATTGATCATAAACATCATTCTAAAAGAGAATTAATTGAAGAATATACCTTAAAACCGTTAACAGGTATTCCAATTGCCGCATTTGTTCTATATCTCACCTTTGTAGTGATAAGATTTATTGGTGAAGGGTTAATTGGATACATAGCTGAACCTATTTTTGAAGGTCCTTATCGTTCTTTTTTGATTTTAATTAGTAACTTTTTAAATGAAGGTGGTTTCTTACACGATTTATTTATAGGTCAGCTGGTTAATGGTCAAATCGATTTTGAACAGTCCTTTGGTCTTTTAACAACCGGTATATTTATACCTTTTGCTGCTGTTTTGCCTTATATAATATCTTTTTATTTTGTTTTAAGTATTTTAGAGGATTCCGGATATTTACCCAGACTAGCAGTTTTGGTAGATAACTTAATGCATAAAGTGGGTTTACATGGATTTTCAATAATACCAATGATTTTAGGTTTTGGTTGTAATGTTCCTGCTGCACTAGCTGCCCGTAATCTGGACAGTAAAAGAGAAAAGTTTATTGCAAGTACATTGATGTCGATATCCATACCATGTATGGCTCAAACTGCAATGATTATCGGACTTGTTGGTGCATTTGGCGGTAGATATGTAGCTTATGTATTTGCAGCATTATTTGTGGTCTGGATATTTGTTGGTCTGCTTTTAAACTACTTTATGCCTGGTTATTCAAGTGATCTATTAATAGAAATACCAACATTAAGGTTACCTGTAATTTCAATTGTATTTAAAAAACTGTGGATGAGAACTAAAAACTTTTTAAAAGAGGCAATCCCCTTTGTTTTATTAGGTGTACTAGCTGTTAATATTATGTATGCTCTTGGATTTTTTGATTTTTTAACTAAATTTTTAGGTCCACTTTTTTCAACACTTTTTGGACTACCCAAAGAGGTAATTTCAGCATTACTTATGGGTTTTTTAAGAAAAGACCTTGCAATGGGAATGTTAGCACCTTTAGATTTAACAATAAAACAGTTAGTTGTGGCAAGTACAATCTTAACAGTCTATTTCCCCTGTGTAGCAACCTTTATAATCTTGTTTAAAGAGTTAGGATTAAAGGATATGTTAAAATCAGCTTCAGTTATGGTTTTAACAGCAATAACCGTTGGAACAGTTTTAAATATTGGTTTTAATTCAATTTATTCAATTACTATCACCTTAGTTTTAATTATTTTATTAATTTTAATTTTATATAGATTAACAAGTAAAAAGCATCAAAGAATTATAGACTAAAAGGAGGTCTTTAAAAATGTATACTGTATCAGAAGGTAAGATTAAGTTAGAACATGGTTCAATAAGTGAAGGTTTAATAGCAATAGCGAGTGGTAAAGGTGGAGTTGGTAAATCAACCGTAACAGCAAATTTAGCCGTTGCCTTACAAAAAAGCGGTAAAAAAGTAGGTATAATAGACGCTGATGTTCATGGATTTAGTATTCCAAGAATAATTGGTATAGAAGATGAAGTAAGAGTGGAACAAGAATCGGAATTAATTCACCCTGCTGAAAAGATGGGTGTTAAAGTAATATCAATGGGCTCATTTGTACATGAACAAAACCCTGTAATCTGGAGAAGCCCATTACTATTAGGCGCCTTACAGCAGTTCTTTAAAGATGTACTCTGGGGTGATTTAGACTATTTACTTTTAGACTTACCACCTGGAACAGGAGATATGGTTTTAAATATTATGCAGAAACTTCCTCATGCTAGAACACTGATAGTAACTACTCCTCAGGTTACTGCAACAAATGTGGCAGGAAGAGTAGGACATATGGCTGAAAAGATGGATTCAGATATCCTAGGAATTGTCGAAAATATGGCATATTATGAATGTTCAGAATGTGGAAACAAGGAATATATATTTGGTAAAGGTGGAGGAAAAAAATTAGCCGAGCTTTTAAATGTTGACCTAATAGGACAACTACCCTTAATGAAACATGTTAGAGAAGGTGGAGATCAGGGTAATCCAGTTGTAAATAAAGATAACAATGATGATATAAGCAATGAGTTTATAAAAATTGCTGAAGAAGTTATAAAAAGGAAAAAAGAATTTGATCCAAGTGAAAAACCAATGGTATTAGAAGGTGGACCTGGACAAGATCAATAAATAATTATAAAAAATGCATCTGGATAATACCAGGTGTATTTTTATTTTAAAAAGGGATTTTGTATTTCAATCAAGAATAAATAAAAAAAGAATATCACAATTTAATGGGGGTTGGCAGGATGAATATACTGCAGGAATTTGTAAATCAAGAACTGGACTTGGCAAATGGTTGTACAGAACCGGCTGCTGTAGCTTATGCTGTAGCAAGAGCTTCCGAATTCTCAGAAGGAAAACTTAAAAAAATAATTGTTAAAATGGACGGTTATGTATACAAAAACGGTATGAGAACAGGTATTCCAGGTACCAAAATGTATGGTGGTAATAAGCTTGCTGCTGCCCTCGGTTACTTTATTAAAAACTCTGGTGATAAGAAGTTAACACTTCTAAATGGGTTAAATGAAAGTATATTAAAAAAAGCAGGAGATATTTTAGAATTAGTTGAATTAAAAGTTATAAAAGGACAAAAAGATTTATTAATCAAAGCAACGATAATTGGTGATAATATTGTAGAAAGTGTAATTGAAGATGACCATACAAACTTAGTTGAAATAAGTGTTAATGGAGATTCAATTTATAAGAAGATAGACCAAAACGAAGAAAATACTGTTGAATTTAACTTAAAAAATGAAATCAAGAAGTTAAATATAAATGAGTTAATAGATTTAGTTGAAAAGCAGTTTGATAGTTCAATTGAAAATTATCTTAAACAAGGGTATACTATAAATAAGAAGTTAGCTGTTACAGGTTTGGATAAAGAAGGCTGTGGAATAGGCAGAAGTTATAAAAAAACAGCTAAAGGTGATTTTATTAGAAATACTGCAGCTGAGATTGCTGCTGGTATTGATGCAAGAATGGGAGGGGCTAAGCTGCCTGCTTTAACTTCTTCTGGTAGTGGTGATCAAGGGATTTTTATAACTTTAGGTACATATATTTCTGGCCAAGAATATAATAAGTCGGAAAGTAAAGTACTAAAGGCTACATTAATTGCTCATCTCATTGCCTACTTTATTAAAACAAAAATGGGTAAGCTTTCATCATTATGTGGACTATTTACAGCTGCAGCTCCCGGTTTGTTAGCTGCTTTACTGTATTTACATGACAAAGATGATATGATAGAAGAAGGAATTAATAATTTATATAGTGATTCTGGAGGTATACTTTGTGATGGTGCAAAAACTAGCTGTGCTTTTAAAGCAATTAGCGCATTTGAATTAGCATTAAGACATTTTCAATTTATAGACAGTGGTCTTGAATGTCCACTTCCAACCGGATATATAAACTCCGATTTAAAAAAGACTTTAGAGCATCAGTATGATTTGGTCCATCCAGAGGGTATTTCTGTAAATGATACTTTAATTAAAACTATTAAAGATAACTTTTCAAAAAAAGGGGCTGATAGTTAATGAAGATAGCTGTTATTGGTGGAGTCGCTGCTGGTACAAGTGCAGCTGCTAAGGCGAGAAGAACAAATAAGGATGCTGAAATTGTAATATTTGAAAAAGACAAAGATATTTCTTATGCAGCATGTGGACTACCTTATTATATCTCAGGAGTAACTCCTAAAAGAGAAAAAGTAATAATAAATACTCCTGAAGAGTTTGCTAAAGAATATGATGTAGATGTTAAAGTAGAACATGAAGTAACAAATCTAGATATAGAAAAAAAGGAATTAACTTTTAAAAATCTAAAAAATGATAAAGAAGATAAATATAATTATGATAAACTGATAATTACAACAGGTGCTAAAGCATTAGTACCTCCAATTCCAGGAATCGATTTGGAAAACATTTATCCACTTAGGTCAGTACGAGACGCAGACCGTATAAAAGAAAAGGTAAAGGGTAAAAAGAAAGTAACTATAATAGGAGCCGGACTTATTGGGTTAGAAATGGCTGAATCTTTCTCAGAATTAAAAAAAGAAGTAACAGTTGTAGAACTACAGGATAAAATATTACCTCCCTTTAGTGAGGATATCACTAAATATGTGGATAATCACCTTAGAGAACAGGGTGTAAAACTTGTATTAGGTGATGGAGTAAGTAAGTTTTTAGGTGATGGTTCAGTAAGTGAAGTAGTAACAAGTTCAGGTAAAAAAATTGAATCTGACTTTGTACTACTTTCCTTAGGAATTAGACCAGAAGTTACTTTAGCAAAAGAAGCCGGAATTAAAATAGGGGGAACCGGTGCAATTGAAGTAAATGAAAAGATGGAAACAAATGTTGATGGTGTATATGCTGCAGGTGACTGTGCAGAAACCGTTAACTTACTAACAGATGAAAAGACATGGATACCTATGGGTTCTACTGCAAACAAACAGGGTAGAGTTGCTGGTGAAAATGCTGGAGGTGGAAACAACCACCACTTTGGAGTATTTCAAACTGCAATCACAAAAATATTTGACTATACAGTTGCTAAAACAGGTTTAGACGAAAATGAAGCAAAAGATGCAGGTTTTGAACCAGTAGTAGTTGAAATAACTGGTTCTAATCATGCAAGCTATTTCCCTAACTTCAAAAAAATGAAGATTAGAGGGAGTTTTTGATAAAAAAACTCATAGAATTTTAGGAGCTCAAATTGAAGGTGAGTCAAAAGTAGATAAAAGAATTGATGTAATAAGTACTGCAATATACAGTGAACTAACTGCAGAAGACTTATTCCAGGTAGATCTTGCTTATGCACCACCATATTCAACACCAAAAGATCCAGTGGCAGTATTGGGTATGGTTGCAGAAAAGAAATTAAAAAATTAAATAGAATATTTTAAAGGCAGCTTAAATTAGCTGCCTTTTTTAATAACACCTAAATTAAAAACAGGAATTTACTAATTTGCGTTTAAAGTAATTATTGATAGGATATAATATTTAAATACAATACTGGAGGTGATATATATGAAACCATGGAGATGTCAAATTTGTGGAGAAACATATCTAGGAAGTGAGGCACCTGATCGTTGTCCATACTGTGGAGCAGAAGGAGAACTTGTAAAATCAGCAGCTTACTATCTAGAATATGGTGAAGTTGAGATGAGTGAACAGAGTCGTAAGGACTGTCTTGAAGCTCTAAAACTTGAACTTAATAATGAAAAATTTTATGAAAAATGTGCTGAAGCAGCTGAAAATCAGATCTCTAAAGCAATTTTTAAGCGTCTTGGTAAACAGGAAGGCGAACATGCTGAAGTTTTTGAAGATATGTTAGGAGAGGAAATTGAACTAGAAGAAGAAGTAGAAATTCCTGACAATGACTTTGATCGTTTTACAGAAGCACATCAACATGAAAAAAAGGCAATTGACTTTTATTTAGCTGTTGCCAGAAGAGCACCAGAAAAAAGAGTTAAAGATGTTTTTAGAGCAATTGCAGATGTTGAAAATGAACATTTAGTGATGTCTAATACATTTAAATAAGAACATAAATAATGGAGCACTTTTTAAGTGCTCCATTTCATATCAAATTTCAATTATAATTATTCTGATAAAAGTTCTAGCATTCTTTCATAAGTGAGTGCCCCACTTTGACGGTTTAATATTATTCCATCTTCATCAATAATTACTGTTGTTGGAATCCCTCGTACTAAATATCTAGAACCAATATTTCCATTTGTATCAAGTAAAGTTGTGAAGGAATAATTATTAGAGATCATATAGTCAAATGCTGTGTCTTTACTTTCCTGAACATTTACAGTTAATACTTTAATATCTTTATTTTCTTTGTGTAGCTTTTGTATATCAGGCATTTCTTGTTTACAGGGAGGACACCAACTTGCCCAAAAGTTTAAGAAAACTTTTTGTCCTCTAAAATCACTTAAACTTACTTCTTTTCCACTAAGATTTTCTAATGTGAAATCTGGTGCCATTAAGCCTGTTTCAGGACCGGTTTCAATATTTTGTTGAACTGAATTAGTTGTTTGAGATTGATTTTGATTTATGAAATACCAAGCTCCAGCAATTATTATCAATACAAGAACTGAGCCTATTAATATTTTAGATCTATTTGATTTCAAGTTAATCACTCCTTAAAAGCCTAGAAAGTTAAGATTATTGGTAAAAATCAATAATCCTAAAATAATAATTACTATTCCGCTAACAATATTTATATAGTTTAAGTATTTGTTCATTTTTTTGATTGCAGGTAGAATCTTTTTTGCAGCAAGTGCTGTTATTAAAAATGGTAATGCAAATCCTAAAGCATAGATAAATAATAAAAAGGCTCCAGCATAGATGTTTTGGCTGTTTCCCGCCAAAATTAAAATTGATGATAAAATAGGACCTATACAGGGAGTCCAGGCTAATGCAATACCAAAACCTAATATTAAAGACTGTAAGTATTTATTAGATTTAGGTGTTATTGAAAGCTTTTTTTCATAGTATAACCACTTTAATTTTATAATACCACTGATATGAAGTCCGAAGATAATAATAATAATACCGCTTATTTTTCTTAATATAGCTTGATTTCTAATTAAAAACTTTCCTAAGAATGTAGCTGAAAGTCCTAAAAGTACAAATACTATTGTAAATCCAAGTATAAATATAAGGGCAGGGACAATAGAATAAATTTTGTTTTTTTTCTTTTGGTCTGTATAGTCTCCTAATAGAAATGCTAAATAAGATGGTATTAGCGGTAGAATACAGGGCGATAAAAAAGAAAGCAACCCTGCTGAAAAAGCGATTACAAAGGATAAATCTCCTTGCATACTGTTCACCTACTATTATGTTATAATATTTGGATATTTAAATATATTTTATCACACATGGTATTATCTATCAATATATAAGTTAACTCAAAAGATAATTGAATTATCTACAGGACTAAGTTATAATAAATTTAAGTTGTAAACAAAGATAGGAGGATAATTAATGACTAAAAAAGATAATGGCTATGTGGCTAAAAATGCATGGCTTGAAATGGAAGATGTTGAAAAAAAAGAAGTATTTGAATTTAACAGTGATTATGGAACTTTCTTAGAGCAGAACAAAACTGAAAGAGAGTTTACAAAAAGTTCAGTTGAACTTTTAGAAGAACAAGGATTTAAAAATATAAGTGAATATGATTCTTTAAAAGAAGGCGATAAAGTCTTTGCTGTAAATAGGGATAGACAGCTTATTGCTGCAGTAATGGGTAAAAAAGACTTAAAAGAGGGTTTAAAAATTGTAGCAGCACACATGGACTCACCCCGTATTGATTTAAAACCGAATCCACTTTATGAAGATGGTGGCTTAGCATATTTTGGAACACATTATTATGGTGGAATAAAGAAGTTCCAGTGGGTTACTATACCACTAGCATTACACGGTTTAGTTATTAAAGAAGATGGAACAAGAGTTGAAATAAGAATTGGTGACAAAGAAGATGACCCTGTTTTTTATATAAGTGATATCTTACCTCACTTAGGAAAAAAACAGATGAAAAAGAAAATGAATGAGGCAATTAATGCTCAACATCTGAATTTAGTAATCGGTAGTATTCCTTTAGATGATGAAGACAGTGATGAAAATGATAAGATTAAAAGTGCTGTGCTTAAACACCTAGAAGATGAATATGATATTACTGGTGAAGATTTAATCAGTGCAGACCTACAGATTGTGCCTGCTGATGGAGTAAGAGATGTAGGTTTTGACCGTGCTCTATTAGGCGGCTATGGACATGATGATAGAGTTTGTAGTTATACCGGTCTAAGAGCCCTTTTAGATATCAATACTCCAGAATATACTGCTGTAACTCTTTTAGTCGATAAAGAAGAGATCGGTAGTATGGGTTCAACCGGAATGCAGTCAAGATTTTTTGAAAACTTTGTAGCCGAGATGACCAGTAAATATTATGAAAAATACAGTGAATTGGATTTAAGAAAGATATTAGAAAAGTCCAGTTCTTTATCTGGGGATGTAAATGCAGCTTATGATTCTAACTTCTCAGAAGTTTTTGACAAAAGAAATGCAGCCTTTATTAATAAGGGAATTGTATTAACTAAATATACAGGTGCTCGCGGGAAAGCCGGATCATCGGAAGCAACAGCAGAGTTTATGTCTCAAGTACGTTCACTATTAAATAATGCCGGTGTAATCTGGCAGGTAGCTGAACTTGGAAAAGTTGATGAAGGTGGGGGAGGAACAATCGCCCAGTTTCTTGCAAACTATAATATGGATGTTTTAGATGCAGGACCAGCAGTCCTTGCTATGCACTCTCCATATGAAGTTGTAGCTAAGATAGATGTTTATAATACTTATCTAGCTTACCTAACTTTCCTGGAAAAGTAATTTAAAATAAAGGGGGGCTTTAAGCCTCCCTGTATAAATTCAGGAGGATTTTTATGAACGATTTTCATAAAGATACTAAAAAAATAATAGTTTTTACACTTATTATAGCAGTTATAATGGTCGGGTTTTACTATAATTATTATAATCTAATTGATAATTATCTTTATGATTGCTATCAAAGAATAGAATATTTATTTAATATTGAAGATAAAAGTGATGTAACAGTTATCGAAGTTAATAACCTTACATATAATTTGTTCGAAGAAAAGCCCATAGCTAGAGATAACTTTGTCCAGGCAATTGATAAGTTAAATGAAGATAAGGCTAAAATGATTATTTTTGATATTTTATTTGATCAACCTCAAAAGACCCAGGCTGATAGTATGATGTTAGACCGTTTGGGTTCAAATAATAATATAATTATGTCTGTTGAAATACAGTATTCAAAATCTAAATCTAGATAGTGATAAATATAATATAGAAAGCATAAAAAAACCGCTACCTTCATTTAATAATCTAGTTAAAACTGGTCATAATTCGATAATTACTGATTCAAATAATATAGTTAGAAATCTTCCACCTTTATTTATCGAGGGCAATAATTCATACTTACCAATTGGACGAAGGGCTGCTGAAGCAGCTTTAGGTAAAGAGATTGTAATTACAGAAGGTGAATACTTAATAAATTATCTTGGACCTGAAAATACTATTAAAAGTATTTCTTTTCATGATTATATAAACAATAACTATTATAAAGAAGATATTGAAGATAAGTTGGTTTTAATTGGTGTAAACGAAGAAGGAGAAACTAAAAGCTATAACTCTATATTCTCTTCTAAAGGAAAATATACTAAACTACATTTATTAGCGCTTTTAACCAATAATTACTATAATCAAAACTTTATCAGAGTAAATAAAGCAGGAACTAATATTTTAATAGTATTTATTATACTATATTTATCAGTATTTTTATTTGAAAGGTATAGACCTTTTAAATCATTTTTAATACTGTTATTAATAAATATATTTATAGTTTCTTTAAATTTCTATCTTACTGTTGAATATTTTCTATTTACAAAAATATCCGTATATATAATTGGAACAATTTTATTATATTTAATAAGTTTAATTACCTGGTATTTCTTTAATAGAAAAAAGAAGTTTGAAATTACTCAAAAGCTTAAACCATATTTTTCTGATTATATAATAAATAAAATCAAAGAAAAACCTAAAAAGTTCAATACAAAAGGAGAAAAAACAGCTGCAACAGTGATGCTTTTTGAGTTTTCTAACTTTAATAGTTATTCTAATGAAAATACATCTGAAAAAGTAATTGAAGATTTAAAACACTATTATAAAAGTATCGCTAATATAATATTTAAGTATGATGGAGCTATTAGTAATTATCTCGGAGATGGAGTAATTGCTTACTGGAGTAATAATTTTGAGCAGAATAACCATAGAAATAGAGCTGTAAAAACTGCAGTTGAGATAATGAACTTCTTTGAAAATCAAAATATCGAACTTAGTCCAACTATAACAATTGATAGTGGAAAGATCATATTAGGAGATATAGGTTCAAAAGATAGAATGGACTTTAAAGCTATAGGTGAGAGCATTCATATAACAACTGAATTAGCTGAAAATAGTGACAGTTATCAGATATTAATTGGAGAGAACACCTATTATGGGCTTTCAGAAATTTATAAAAAGCTAGACTGGAAGTATAAAGAGGTAAATATTGAAGGTATAGAAAAAACACTTGTTGTTTATTCTTTAAAGAAATTTAAAGATCTAACAAAATGTCAGTCATTATAGAAATAAATAAATTTAGAATTTAAGCTCCCATTTTGGGGGCTATTTTTTTATTTGTAAAATATTTAACTTTATTTTATTTTTATTCTTGTATAATGATATATGTTAAGTGAAATAAACGTAAAATTTTTAATAAGGAGTGGTCTGAGTGCCAAAAATTAAAGAAGACGAACAAGAACAAATAAGAGAACTATTTGAAGAAAAGATGGAAAATGATGTATTTATTCAGTTTTTTACCTCAGATGAAGACTGTAAGTATTGTAATGATACTGAAGAAATTTTAGATGAATTAAATAGTTTATCTGATAGAATTAATATTGAAAAAAATGAACTAGGTAATGGTAATACTGAAAAATATAATGTTGATAGAGTTCCAGCAATTCTATTTACAGATCAAGATGGAAATGATTCTGGCGTACATTTTTATGGTATTCCTAGTGGTCATGAGTTTAATACCTTAATAGATGGTATTGTAAGTATGTCTAACGGTAAAACAGAACTATCAGAAGATATTATCGAAGAATTAAAGAAAATTGAAGAAGAAGTATTATTACAGGTCTTTATTACTCCAACTTGTCCATACTGTCCAAGAGCAGTAAAGGTTGCTCATGAAATGGCTATGTATAATCCTAAGATTAAAGGTGAAATGGTTGAGGCAATAGAGTTTCCTGAATTATCAAGTAAGTTTAATGTATCTGGTGTTCCTCACACAGTTATCAATAGTGGAGCAGACGAACAAGTAGGTGCAGTTCCTGCAAAAACTATTTTAAATAAAATTAAAACAGCAATTCAGTAATAATAATTCAATATAATTTTAAGGAGGTTATATACGATGAGTAAAAAACCGGTTGAAGTAAACGATGGTAATTTTAGAAGAGAAGTTATAAAATCAGATGTACCTGTATTAGTTGACTTTTGGGCTGATTGGTGTGCACCCTGTAAGATGGTTGCTCCAGTAGTTGAAAAGATTGCTAGAGAACATGCTGGTGAAATTAAAGTTGCAAAACTAAATGTAGATGAAAACCAATCAACAGCTTCTAGATATAATGTAATGAGTATTCCTACTTTAATTATCTTTGAAGATGGTAAAGAAAAAGACAGAGTAGTTGGATATGCTCCGAAAAAGAAATTGGTTTCTAAATTAGGCTTATAATAAAAAATAAATAAATTTTGTTTAAAATAGCAGGGTTTCCTGCTATTTTTTTAATTTTATTATAAAAATTTCATATATATAGTGAATTTTTTTATCAGTTATGATATAATTCTTTGTATAATAATTAAGCCATGATAATAATTTTTAAGGAGTGGTATCTTGAAAAAGGTCCTAATCATTCATTCTAAAGAGGGAGACCTAAAAGATATAACACAAGGGATTGCTAAAGGTTTAAAAGAAAATGGTCATCAAGTAGATATCCTTGATACTAAAGACTCCGGGAGACCTGTCACCTTTTTTCCATATGATCTTGTAATAGCTGGAGCACCGACCAAAGGTATATTCAGAGGCAAGATTCCCGCTGATTTAGGTGAAATTTTAAAAGACTGTAAAAGGACTGGCGGACAAGATGCAATGGCATTTGTTACTCCCAGATTCTTTGCGACCAATAAAGCTTTAAAAAAAGTCATGGGCGAATTAGAAAAACTAGGATGTATCGTAATTGATTTTAGAATAATAAAAAACGCAAAAGAAGCAACTGACTTTGGAAAAAACATAAAACTATAAATTTGTACATACTGCCACAGTGAAAACTGTGGCTTTTTTGGAATTATAATATTAGGTGAGGTATGATATCATGAAACAAGTAAAGATAAGAATACTAAATAAGCAAACTTTTCCTGATGGTCGAAAAGAAAAGATAAAACATGAAGGGAAAGGTAAGTATCATTTTAAAAATGATAAACATTATCTAGTTTATAATGAAAACAATCAAGGTTTAGAGGATGTTGAAACTATTTTAAAGTTTAATGAAGAAAAAAGCAGAGTTTTAATGCAGAGGTCTAAACCAAGAGAAACCAGACAGGTTTTTGATGTTAATGAAAGTTGCTTATTTGAATATGCAATTGGCAGACACAAGATGAAGTTTTTAACAGAGACTAAATCACTTAAAATAGAAACTTCTAAAAACAAAGGTATTATAAAAATAAAATACAACTTACTTCAAAACCAAGAAATTTTTGCAGAGAACAGTTTAAAGGTTGAATATAGTTTTATAGATGAGGAGTGTAGTAAAAATGGTTAAAAATATGGTTGAAAAGATAGAAAACAAATTAATAGAAACTATTAAACAGTCACTTATAACTTCATTAAAGCAAGAAAATATAGAAGTTGAAGAGATTCCCAGTATCAAAGTAGAAGTGCCTCGTGAGAAAGAACACGGTGATTACGCGACAAATATAGCAATGGTTATGGCTAAGGTTTTTAAAAAAGCTCCACGTCAAATTGCAGAACAGTTAAAACAAAACATTGATTTAGAGATTATTGAAGAGGTTTCAATAGCTGGACCCGGATTTATCAACTTTACTTTAAAAAATGACTGGCTTTATGAAACAATAGAATTAATTGATGAGCTTAAAGAAGACTATGGAAAAACAGATACAGGTAAAAATAAAAAGGTATTAATTGAATTTGTGAGCGCAAATCCAACCGGACCTTTACATGTTGGACACAGCAGAGGTGCTGTTGTAGGAGATATGACAGCTAATATAATGGATGAAGCAGGCTATGATGTTACAAGAGAATATTATTTTAACGATGCTGGTAATCAAATAGATCTATTAGCTGATTCTACATTAATTAGATATAAACAACTTTTTGATATAGATGTAGAGCTTCCTAAAAATGCTTACCATGGTGAATACTTAATAGATATTGCAAAACAGTTAAAAAAGGAACATGGTAAAAATCTTTTAGAACAAGATGAAGATGAGCAGATAAAGATCTGTAAAGAATTCTCTTTTAAAAAATTAAAATCTAAGATAGAAGATGACTTAAACTACTTCGGTATTAAATTTGATAACTGGTTTTATGAAAGCACCTTACATAATGGAGAAATAAAAGAAGCTATAGATATCTTAAAAGAAAAAGGATATATTTACAAAAAAGAAGATGCTTACTGGTTTAAATCAACAGAGTTTGGTGATGATAAAGACCGTGTAATTATAAAATCTGATGGTGCATTAACTTACCTGGCAGCAGATATAGCATATCATTTAGATAAAATTCAACGTGGATATGATAAGTTAATTAATGTATGGGGAGCAGACCATCACGGTTATATAGACAGAGTGAAGGCAGCTATCCAAGCTTTAGGATATAAAAAAGATCTATTAGAAATTATTATTGTGCAACTTGTTAATTTAGTAAGAGATGGAAAAAAGGTTCCGATGTCCAAAAGGGCGGGAGAATTTGTTACTATGGAAGATGTAATTAATGAAGTTGGTAAAGATGCAGCCCGTTATTTCTATATAATGAGAAGTTCGGACAGCCATTTTGACTTTGACTTAGAGTTAGCTAAAGAAGAATCAAGCAACAATCCGGTCTATTATATTCAGTATGCACATGCCCGTATTTTTAGTATTTTAGAAAATGCTGAGCAGTATGATTTAAAAAATATTGATTTAAGTTACTTACAAAAAGAAGAAGAGTTAGACTTAATTAAATTAATGGCTCGTTATCCAGAGGTAATAAAAGACAGTGCTGAAAACAGACAACCCCATATCCTGGCAAATTATGCTTATGATTTGGCAAATGCATTCCACGTTTTTTATAACAAATGTCAGGTAATATCAGATGATGAAAAGATGAACAAAGCACGGCTTAAATTGGTTGTTTCATTACAGCAGGTCTTAAAAAATATGTTTAAAGTACTTGGAATATCGGCACCGGATCAGATGTAGATAAATAAATTGAAAGGAGTTGTAAATTTTGACAAAGTATATTTTTGTAACAGGTGGAGTAGTATCTGCTTTAGGAAAGGGTATAACGGCGGCCTCCCTGGGAAGGCTGTTAAAAAGCAGAGGTTTAAATGTAAGTATCCAGAAGTTTGACCCCTATATAAATGTAGACCCGGGAACAATGAGTCCATATCAACATGGAGAAGTATTTGTAACCCGTGATGGTGCAGAGACCGATTTAGACTTAGGGCATTATGAGAGGTTTATAGATGAAGACTTAACAAGTAATAATAATGTAACTACAGGACAGATTTATGGTTCAGTTATTGCAAAAGAAAGAAGGGGTGATTACCTGGGAGCAACAGTTCAGGTGATCCCACATATTACTGATGAAATTAAAGAAAGAATAACAAGAGTTGGAAAAGAAACAGATGCAGATGTAGTAATTACAGAAATTGGTGGTACAGTAGGTGATATTGAAAGCCAACCTTTTATGGAGGCAATCAGACAGCTTAAGAGTGATTTGGGTAAACAAAACATATTTTACCTTCACTGTACTCTTGTCCCATATATTAAGACAGCCGGTGAGTTAAAAACAAAACCAACTCAACATAGTTTAAAAGAATTAAGAGGAATCGGTATTCAACCTGATGCATTAATCTGTCGTTCAGATCGTGAATTGACCAAAGAAGTTAAGGATAAGATTTCTCTTTTTGGAGATATTGAAAAAAGAGGAGTTATTCAAGTTGTTGATGCTGACCATATTTATGAAGTTCCATTAATGATAGAAAGAGAAGGTTTAGCTGAAATAGTAATAGAAAAACTTGAACTTGAAGATAGAGTAAAAGCCCCTAACCTTGATGAATGGAAAAACATGGTTAGTTCTATGAAAAAACTTTCAAAAGATGTAACTATAGCTATTGTAGGTAAGTATGTTGAACTCCCTGATGCATATATTAGTATAAATGAATCGCTTAGTCATGCTGGTGTAGCAAATGATAGTAATGTAAATGTTAAATTTATCTATTCAGAAGATCTAGAAGACAGTCCAGATATGGATAAAGTCTTTAAAGATGTGGATGGAATTTTAGTACCAGGTGGATTCGGACAGCGTGGTATTGAAGGTAAGATCAATGCAGTAAAGTATGCTAGAGAAAACAAGATCCCTTATTTCGGGATCTGTTTAGGAATGCAGTGTGCTGTGATTGAATATGGGCGAAATGTTTTAAATTATGAAGATGCCAACAGTTCTGAATTTGATCCAGAAACTTCACATCCTGTAATAGATTTAATGCCTGAACAAAAGGATATTGAAGATATGGGTGGTACAATGAGGTTAGGTATCTATCCCTGTAGACTTGGAAAAAATACAGAAAGCAAGAAACTTTATTCAGATGAGATAGTATATGAAAGACATCGACACCGTTATGAATTAAATAACCAGTATCGCAATGAATTAAAATCAGCTGGTATGGTTATGGCAGGTGTTTCACCAGATGAAAAATTGGTAGAGATAGTCGAAATAAAGGACCATCCCTGGTTTGTGGGAACACAGTTTCATCCTGAGTTTAAATCAAGACCAAACAGACCTCATCCTTTATTTGTAGGGTTTGTTAAAGCAGCTTTAAATTATAGATAATTTAATATAAATATGAGTGGACTAAGGAGGAAAATAATGAGTGAAAATTATGTAGAGGTAGAGTATACTCCACCTATAGCAACGATTATTTTATCAAGACCAGATGTCTTGAATGCCTATAATGAAGAATTACTGGACCAGTTAGAAAAAACAGAAAAAGAACTCTTTAATGATGAAAAAATTAAAGCCGTTATTATTACAGGTAAAGGTGAAAAGTCTTTTTCTGTTGGGGCTGATATTGAACTATTGGAAAAACTTGATGATAAGCAGGCAGAAAGAATTGCTAAAAAAGGTAAAAGAATATGTGACTTAATTGAAGAAACTGAAAAAGTTGTTATTGCAGCTGTAAATGGTTATGCTTTAGGTGGTGGAATGGAAATTACTTTAGCTTGTGATTTAAGACTTGCGAGTACTAGAGCAAGGTTTGGACAACCTGAAGTAAGTCTTGGTTTAATACCAGGTTTTTCTGGTACACAAAGATTACCCAGAATTTTGGGTATCGGAAGAGCTAAGGAACTTCTTTTTACAGGTAATATAATCGATGCAGAAGAAGCTTTTGAAATAGGTTTAGTAAATAAACTGGTTACTCCTCGCGATCTATTAAAGGAAACAAAAGCAATGGCTAAAAGAATTACTGACCAGTCTTCAAGAGCCGTTGGAAAGATAAAACAGGCTATAAATTATGGCTATATTCACGGACGTGAAAAGGGCAAAGAGTTTGAAACCAATTCATTTAAAGAAAGTTTCAATGATGAAGACCATATGAAAAGAATTAAAAAAATGAAAGATAAACTTAATAAATAGGTGGTTATATTGAAAGATAAAAGCACAATTTTATTTGACCTTGACGGTACATTATTACCGATTGATATGGATATTTTTATTAAAAGATATTTTAAATTACTTTCCGGCCATTTTGCTGACATCTTTGAACCTGAAGTACTTTATAGGTGTTGTTAACAAAGCGACAGAACAGATGATAAGAAATAATGGTCAAGATACAAATCAAGAAGTATTTTCTAAACACTTTTTTAAGTTGTTAAAGACAGAGGGTATTGAAACAAGTAGAGAAGAGATTTGGGATAGATTTTATGACTTTTATGAAAACAAATTCCCTACTTTAAAAAAATATTTTGAATTAGATGATTTAGGCTATAAAATGGTTGAGGCTGCAAAGGAAAAAAACTTCAATATGGTAATTGCAACCAATCCTTTATTCCCAATTGAAGCTATTGAATCACGTTTAGAATGGATTAATCTTAATCCAAATGATTTCATGTATATAACATCTTATGAAAATATGCATTACTGTAAACCTAATATAGGATATTATAGAGAAATATTAGATAAAATTAATGGAGTTCCTCAGGACTGTGTTATGGTTGGTAATGATATGAGAGATGATATGGTTGCAAACAAAATAAAAATCAAAACTTTTCTAGCAGAAGATTTTATAGTTAAAAGAGAAGATATTGATATCAAACCTGATTGGCGTGGAAACCGCAAAGAGTTAATTGAACATATACAAGCACTGGAGGTATAAACAATGAAAAACATTATAAACACCAAGGATGCACCTGCTGCAATTGGCAGTTATTCTCAAGCTGTTGAAATTAATGGTACATTGTATATCAGTGGGCAGATACCATTTGATACAAATGGCAATATGATAACATCGTCTATTGAAGCTCAAACTGAACAGGTTTTAAAAAATATGGGTGCTATATTAAAAGAAGCCGGTGGAGATTACAGTAATGTTGTTAAAGCAACAGTTTATACAGATGACATTTCAAACTTTGAAAAGATTAACAAGGTATACCAACAATATTTTGGTGTTAAACCACCTGCAAGGGCATTTGTTGAGGTTGCTGCTCTTCCTAAAGGTGTTAATGTGGAAATTGAAGCTATAGCTGTCCTAGGATAAATAGGCCGTTTTATATATACCTTAGGTTGTAATGCGTTTTGTTCTCTAATGGAGGATTTTTAACTTTATTAGAGAATTAATAACCTGAGGGGGTGAGCCCTGTTAACATTAACAGGATTGCTTATGCTAATTAATAAAACCATCGAGGTTGCACTTCGTTGTCATCAGTGCGGCCGACTGGAAAAATCAAAATTTAATATATTTGAACTAAATGATGGTAACTTCTATGCCCTCAAATGTTCATGTGGAAGTACAAAAGCCCAGATTAAAACAAAGGGAAGCAAGTACATTCAGTTTGAATACAGTTGTTTTTTATGTGATGAAAAACACCGTGTGGTATTAGATAAAAGTGATTTTTGGTCACAGGGTTCAATGAAAGATTTAAAATGTTTAAAAACTGGGCTTGAAATAGGCTATTACGGCCCTCAAGAATTAATTGATAAAGAATTGGATAAACAAAAAAGGGAATTAAATATTTTAGCTGATGAACTGGGTTTAAATGATTATCAGGAACCCGAGATAATGTTAGAGGTTTTTAACATAATTCATGATCGTGCATCGATGGATAAATTATACTGTGAATGTGGTAGCAAAGATATTGATATTAGACTTTATTCTAGTAAGATTGAACTTAAATGTATGGACTGTGGAAGTATTATGAATATTTCTGCAGAGACAGAAAAACAGTTAAATGAGATAAAAACCAAAAGTGATATAGTTATTAAAAATATAGAAGGATCTGAAAAGAAATGGTCTGATAATAAGTACAAGGGGGAATAAAAATGGGTTTAGTACCAATGGCAGATATTTTAGAAAAAGCAAATAAAGAGTATTATGCAGTAGGCGGATTTAATATTAATAATATGGAGTTTTTACAAGGAATTATTTGGGCCGCTGAAGAGACAGATTCACCATTAATTTTACAGGCAAGTGAGGGAGCTATTAAATACATAGGAATGGACTATGTAATGAGTATGGTTAAAGCAGCAGTAAAAGACACTCACATTCCTGTGGCATTACATTTAGACCACGGAAGTAGTTTTGATGTAATTATGAGATGTATTAGAGAAGGATTTAGTTCTGTTATGTTTGACGGATCTAAATATCCTTTCCAAGAAAATATTAAGTTAACCAAAGAAGTAGTTAAAGTTGCTCACAGTGTAGGTGTAACTGTAGAAGCTGAACTTGGTAAAATTGGTGGAGCAGAAGATGATGTTGTAGTTGAAGATAGGGATGCCAAATTTACAAATCCTGATGAAGCAGAGGAATTTGTAGAAAAAACCGGTGTTGATGCCTTAGCAATAGCAATTGGTACAGCACACGGTGTATATAAAGGCAAACCTGAACTTGACTTTGATCGTTTAGATAAAATAAATTCTTTACTTAATATGCCTTTAGTTTTACATGGTGCATCTGGAGTACCAGAAGAAGCTGTACGTAAAGCAGTAACAATGGGTATTAATAAAGTTAATGTTAATACTGCTTTCCAGCAGGCATTTACAGCAAAAATTAGAGAATTATTTGCTAATGATTCTAAGTTGTATGACCCAAGAAAGTACTGTGGACCTGGAAGAGATGCAATTAAAGCAAAAGTTAAAGAAAAAATTGAGATTTTAGGTAGTAAAAACAAAGCATAGATATTAATTTATAGGGGTATTCATCTGGATGCCCTTTTAATCCTTCCTTTTTCCTACCACTAAAACAACTTATCTAAAGAAAGTTTCTTTGAAAGGGGTAATAAATATTGAATATATGGTTAGAGTTTTTGATAATGGCTGTCCTAATTATTGTATCAGGAACTTATTTATCTAGATTTGGAGATGTAATAGCTGATAAAACTGGTCTAGGTCAGGCAATTATTGGTGTTGCTTTAATTGCAATGGCAACCTCACTACCTGAAGTAGTTACAAGTTCAACTTCGGGATTTTTAAATGCCCCCAATTTAGCTGTGGGGAATGCATTTGGAAGTAATACATTTAACTTGTTGATCTTAGGTATTGTGGATGTAATGCATGATAATAAATTACCGCTTTCCTTTAGTTTAAACTATTCTCATGTTATGACAGGTGCCTGGGGTATTTTGCTTTCCGCAATTGTTGTAATTTCAATAATTATTGCTAATTTTACCAACTATAGTTTAGGTATATTTGGTGTTGGATTAGATAGTATAATAATTCTTTTAACTTACTTTCTAGCGATGTTTTTGATAGTTAGATTTGAAAGAAAAAATCCTTTAGATGAAAGTAAAAGAGAAGAAGTGCCTTTTTTAAAAACTTCTTTACAAAAGGCAAGCCTAGGTTTTGCAGTCTGTGCAGCAGTAATTGTTTATGCTGGAGTAAGGTTAGCAGTTACTGGTGATCAAATTGCAACTATGACCGGGATTGATCAGACTTTTATAGGTAGTATATTAATAGCTGCAGCAACTTCACTACCAGAACTTGTGACAGCAATAGCAGCTGTTAAAATTAAAGCATATGATATGGCTGCAGGAAATGTGTTAGGTAGTAATATTTTTAATATGAGTATTGTCTTTTTTGCAGATATATTTTACAGAGAAGGATATTTACTGTCTTCTGTAAGGATGCTTCATTTAATTACTGCTTCAATCGGTATTATAATGTCTTCAATATTTATAGTTGGACTGTTTTATAAATCAAAGAGAAAAATATTTGGAATTGGTTGGGATTCACTAGCGGTTTTTGCTGTGTATATACTAGGATTTTATCTACTATATCAATTAGGAGTCGCCATTTAAAAAAAGAGAGGTGTAAAAGATTTGTTAAACATAAGTGAATTAGAAAAAAAGACGATTACAGAACTACATAATTTAGCTAAGGAATTAGATATTTCAGGTTATACAACAATGCGAAAAAGAGATCTAATTTTTGCTATTTTAAGAAATGAAACAGAAAAGGGAGGAAATATTTTCGCAGAAGGAGTTTTAGATGTCATATCTAATGAAGGTTATGGATTTTTAAGACCTTCCAAATATGTACCTTCAAGTGATGATATATATATATCTGCCTCTCAAATTAGAAGATTTGATTTAAGATCTGGTGATGTTGTATCAGGTCAGGTAAGAGAACCAAAAGAAAACGAAAAATACTTTGCACTGCTTAGAATTGAAGCTGTTAACTATCAGGACCCTGAAAAGGCAACTGAAAGAGCATACTTTGAAGATTTAACACCTTTGTATCCAGAGGAAAGATTAAGGTTAGAATATAATAGATCAGACGTTTCAACAAGGTTAATGGACCTTGTTGCTCCAATTGGCAAAGGACAAAGGGGTTTAATTGTATCACCACCTAAAGCAGGTAAAACTGTACTATTAAAAAAGATTGCTAATAGTATTAGACACAATTATCCTAATGTTAGGATGATGATACTATTAATTGATGAAAGACCGGAAGAAGTTACTGATATGTCAAGGTCAGTTGATGCTGAAGTTATTAGTTCAACTTTTGATGAAGCACCTGAACAGCATATTCAGGTTGCAAAGTTAGTTTTAAAGAAAGCTAAAAGACTTGTAGAACAAAAGTATGATGTAGTTATTTTACTTGATAGTATTACCAGATTAGCACGTGCATCAAATATTACTGTACCTCCAAGTGGAAGGACACTTTCTGGTGGATTAGATCCATCTGCAATGCACTTTCCAAAAAGTTTTTTTGGTGCAGCCCGTAATGTAGAAGAGGGTGGTAGTTTAAGTATTTTAGCTACATCTTTAGTTGAAACGGGAAGTAGAATGGATGATGTAATTTATGAAGAGTTTAAAGGAACGGGTAACATGGAACTACATTTAAGCAGAGAACTGGCAGAAAGAAGAATATTCCCGGCAATTGATATTCAAAAATCAGGAACTAGAAAAGAAGAACTAATCTTAGATGATGAAGAATTAGATGTAATGTGGGGTCTTAGAAAACAGATTGCACAGTCACGTCCATATGACATCATGGATACCTTTATCAAACAGATTAAAAACACAAAAGATAATAAAGAGCTTTTAGGAGCTTTAAAACAGATCATAAAAAAGAAATAATTTCTTGATATATGAACTACTTTTATATATAATATAGGTTGGCTGCTTTGAAAGTTGCATACTAAAATTTACTATGTTATAATTATTCTAGCTGTCAAAAGGCAATTTAAATTTAATAATTTATAATATAAAAAAGTTTAAGTAAGACTGTTTAGAAAGAGGTGATATATATGCAGAAAGAGTTACATCCTGAATTTAAGGAAACTACTATTACATGTGCTTGTGGTGAAGAATATGTTACTAAATCCACTGGTGAAAGTATGCGTGTTGAGGTATGTTCTAGTTGCCATCCTTTCTATACTGGTAAAAAGCGTAGAGCTGCTAAAGGTGGTAGAGTTGAAAGATTCAATAAAAAGTATGGACTATCTGATGAAGAAACTGAAGAAGAATAGTTATTTTTTTAACAATAATGCAGGGCCTCAGCTCTGCTTTTTTTCTTATGTAAATTAAAATAAGTAAACTAAGAGGTGTATACTTGCATGTATAAGATTAACAACAGTGGTTGGATAGAGATCATAACTGGTCCTATGTATTCTGGTAAAAGTGAAGAGTTAATCAGAAGGATTAGAAGAGTAAAAATTGCCAAAAAAAATGTTAAAGTATTTAAACCAATTATTGATAACAGATACAGTAATGATAATGTTGTTTCCCATAGTGGAGATAGTATAGAAGCAATACCGGTTGACCATCCTGAAGAACTTTATGATAGATTAGATGATGACACTGAAGTTGTAGCAATTGATGAAATTCAGTTTTTTTCTGAAGAAATAGTTGAAATAATTGAGACTCTAGCAGATGAGGGAATGAGAGTTATAGTTGCGGGACTAGATCGCGACTTTAAGAATGAACCATTTACACCAGTACCTGAGCTATTAGCTAGAGCGGAATATATAGAAAAGTTACATGCAATATGTCTTCAGTGTGGAGATCCGGCAACCAGAACACAAAGATTAATTGATGGTGAACCAGCATCATATGATGACCCGTTAATTTTAATCGGGGCAACTGAAAACTATGAAGCAAGGTGTAGAAGCTGTCATGAAGTTAAGGATAAACCTTAAAGGAGAAAAAAATGAATAATAAAGTAGATTACGGAGGGCAAGCAGTCATTGAAGGTGTAATGATGAAAGGCCTAAACCGTCTTGCTATTGCAGTAAGAAAACCAGACAATTCAATAGTTGTAAAAAAACAAAAATTAAATCCTTTGACTGAAAGATTTAAATTCTTGGGTTGGCCTCTTATTAGAGGTGTGGTAGCCCTTTTTAGTTCTTTGATTTTAGGTATGAAGTCGTTAAGCTTCGCAGCCAATCAAGCTACTGAAGAAGATGAAGAACTTTCTCCTTTAGAGATGGGACTTACTATATTACTATCTCTGGGGTTAGCAATTTTACTGTTTGTAGCATTACCGGCTGGAATTATAGCATTGATACAAAAGTATATAGACTATAACTTAGTACTTAATTTTTTAGAAGGACTAATAAAGGTAACAGCCTTTTTGTTATATATAATTTTTATATCCAGATTAGATGATATTAAACGAGTTTTTATGTACCATGGTGCCGAACACAAAGTTATTCATAATTTTGAATCAGGTAAAGAACTATCTATTGAAAATGCAAAAGAATTTACAACTTTACATGCCAGATGTGGTACAAACTTTATGTTTATTGTAATAATATTAAGTATCTTATTTTTCTCTTTTTTCGGTAGACCTCCTGTATTACAAAGAATTTTATACCACTTAATGTTACTACCTGTAATAGCAGGAACATCATATGAAGTAATTAAATTGGCCGGTGGTGAAGATGTTAATCCGGTAATTAAGGTGCTGTCAACACCAGGACTATGGTTGCAGAAATTAACAACTAGAGAACCTGATGAAGACATGTTAGAAGTAGCTATTACAGCACTTAAAGGAGTACTACCAGGAGAAGAAAGCGAGGAAGAAAATGTTTGATTTAGAAGAAAAACTTGAAGAAAAATTTGAACAGTATCAAAAATTAAATACAAAAATAAGTGATCCTAAAGTAATGAATGATTCAAATAAATATCAAAAGTTACTGAAAAAACATGCAAAACTAAAAAAACTTATCGGATATTATAAAGAATATAAAAAGATCAAAGAGGGAATAAGTGAAGCTGAACAGCTAATGAAAGAAGATGATTCAGAGATGAAAGAATTAGCTGAAATGGAACTGGCTGAACTTAGACCCCGACTAGAAGAACTTGAAGAAGAACTTCCTGTTATGCTTTTACCTGAAAATCCAGATGATGAGAAAAACGTTATTATAGAAATTAGAGCCGGAGCCGGTGGGGATGAAGCCGGTCTTTTTGCAGCTGATTTATTTAGAATGTATACAAGATATTCTGAAAATAGTAACTGGAAATGGGAAGTAATGAATGCTAATGAATCCGGTGTAGGAGGATTTAAAGAGGTAATTTTCTCTGTAGAAGGTGATGATGTATATAGAAACTTAAAGTATGAAAGTGGTGTACACCGTGTGCAGAGAGTACCTTCCACAGAATCCAGTGGTAGAATTCATACTTCAACTGCTACAGTTGCAGTTTTACCTGAAGCTGAAGAAGTGGATATTGATATTGATCCTAATGATCTTAGAATTGATTATTTCCGTTCCAGTGGTCCAGGAGGACAGAGTGTAAATACAACTGACTCAGCTGTTAGAATTACACATGAGCCAACAGATTTGACTGTATCCTGTCAGGATGAAAAATCACAGCATAAAAATAAAGCAAAAGCAATGCGAGTTCTAAGAGCAAGATTGAAAGAAAAAATGGAAAAAGAAAAACAAGAAGAAAGAGCAGAAGCAAGAAAAAGTCAGATTGGTACAGGTCAAAGAAGTGAAAAAATAAGAACATATAACTTTCCACAAGGGAAGAGTTAGTGACCATAGAATTAATTTAACCGTTCATAAATTAGAACAGATACTTGATGGGGAACTTGATGTAGTTGTCGAACCATTAATTGAAGAGGATACATTAAAGAAACTCGAGAAGGTGTAGAAAAGTTGAATATTAAAGAAGTTTTAGCTAACACAGAAGATTTTTTTAAAAAAAATAATATAGATAATCCCAGATTGGATGCTGAAGTATTACTCGCAGAACTTCTTGATATGGAAAGAATAAAACTATACGTAAACTTTGATTATCCTCTAAAAGAAGATGAAATTGCAAAGTATAGAGAAATGATAAAATTAAGAGCTAAAAGAATTCCAGTAGCATATATAACAGGTCACAAAGAATTTATGTCCTTAGACTTTTATGTAAATCAAAATGTTTTGCTTCCCAGGCCCGAAACAGAGATATTAGTAGAATATTTAATAGACTATTTTAATGAAAAAGATATGGGGAAAATAAATATTGTAGAAGTGGGTACTGGTAGTGGAGCAATTATTGTAAGTTTGGGACACTACTTAAAGAACGCTAGGATATTAGGTGTTGAAATAGATAAAAAGGCTATCGAGGTAACTAAAAAAAACATTGATAGATATAGTTTGAATGATAGGCTTAAAGTAACAAAGGGAGATTTATTAGAACCCTTAATAAAAAGGGAAATTAAAAATCTTAACCTAGTTGTTTCTAATCCACCCTATATTAGTGAAAAAGAGATGGAGACACTACCACCTGAAGTAAAACAAGAGCCTAAAAAAGCTTTATATGGTGGTAAAGACGGACTTAAATTTTATAAAGAGTTAATACCACAGGCTAACGAAGTCTTAACAGAAAATGGTATGATTGCTCTTGAAATTGGGTATACTCAGGCTGAAGAAGTTGAAAAAATACTAAGAGATAATGATTTCATAAATGTAGATGTTAGAAAAGATTATGCTGATAAGGACCGCTTTGTATTAGCTTATAAGGGGTAGAAAAATGTATAATACTGAAGTTTTAAAAATTGAGGATAACTTAATAAAGGATAATAGGATATCCGATATAAAAGATACTGTTGTAATTAAAAAAGCAGCTGATCTTATCAAAAAAGGTGAAGTAGTTGCTTTTCCAACTGAAACAGTCTATGGATTAGGAGCTAATGCCTTAAATTCTAGTGCAGTTAAGAAAATATTTAAGGCTAAAGGCAGACCTTCTGACAATCCCCTTATTGCTCATATTTCGAATAAAAAACAACTTGCTAGTTTAATTAATACAGATATATCAGAGGTTGTTGAAAGTTTGATAAGTGAGTTTTGGCCCGGTCCTTTAACAATAATTTTTAATAAAAGTAAGATAGTTCCTGATATAACTACAGCATCACTAAATACAGTTGCTGTTAGAATGCCTTCACATCCAGTAGCATTGGCTTTAATTGAAGAAGTTCAATCACCTCTTGCTGCTCCTAGTGCTAATTCATCCGGTTTACCGTCTCCAACAAAAGCAGAACATGTATATAATGATTTAGAAGGAAAGATCCCCCTTATTGTTGATGGGGGAATTTGTAATATAGGGGTAGAATCTACAGTAATTGAAATAATAGACAATCAAGTTAATATTTTAAGACCGGGTGGAATTACTAAAGAGATGATAATAAATAGAGTTGGCACGGCCTTCAAGGTGATTTCAGAGCATAATAAAAAAGTGGACAATCCTAAGTCACCTGGAATGAAGTACAAACATTATTCACCACAAACTCCGTTATGGATTGTTAAAAAAGATAGTATTAACAATATTTTTTCAGACAATAAGTTACCAAATCATAAGACATTATTTATTCTTACAAAAGAAACTGTTGACAATGTTAATTTAAAAGAAGTTGATGCTGACATAGAAAATATGGGTTCAATCAATGATTTAAATTATATAGCTAAACACTTGTTTAATCTATTAAGAGATGCTGATAAAAAAGGTTATGACTTAATTTTGATTGAAGAAGTACCCGATAAGGATATTGGTGAAGCAATTATGAATAGATTAAAAAAAGCAGCTTTTAAAATAATTTAAAAAGGAGAGTTGATATGAGAATCTTATTTGTCTGTACTGGAAACACATGTAGGAGTCCGATGGCTGAGTATTTTGCAAAAAAGTATCTTAAGGATAATAATCTTAAGGATTGTGAAGTTAGTTCTGCAGGAATTAATGCTGCAACAGGGCAGAGTGCGTCTGAAGAGGCAGTTAAAGTCATGCAAGAAAAAGAAATTGATATCACTGATCATCGAAGTAAGATGCTTATGAAAGAAGATCTTAAAGAAAATGATAAGGTATTTACGATGACAAACAGTCAAAAAGAAGTAATAGAGGATATGTATGATTTTGATGAAGTATATACTTTAAAACACTTTGTTAAAAGTTGTGAAGACTGTGATATATTAGATCCATTTGGGTTTGATGCTAGAAAGTATCGTGAGACTAGAGATGAAATTGAATTTGCTGTTAATAAACTATTTGATAGATTTCTTGAGTGTTAAAAAGGCAGGAAAAAGGTCGCCTATCTAGAATATTAAAAAGTAAGGTAAAATGAATTTATATTGCAAATTAGTATTTGATAATTGTTATTTATAACTATTTTTTAAAAAATTAGTTGAATAAACGAAAGGGGAATTTTATTTAAATGAGTGAAACTATTCTTATAGAACATCCTTTGATCCAACACAAACTGACTTTGATGAGAGATAAAAATACTGGACCGAAAGAGTTTAGAGAATTAGTTGATGAAGTTTCCATGTTAATGGTTTATGAAGTGACAAGGGATCTCCCATTAGAAGATGTTGAAATAGAGACACCGATCTGTAAAACCAAATCTAAAATGATTGAGGGTAAGAAATTAGGTATTGTTCCTATCTTAAGAGCAGGTTTAGGTATGTTAAACGGAGTTTTAGAGTTGGTTCCTACTGCAAAGGTCGGACATGTTGGACTATATAGAGATCCTGATACTTTAGAACCTGTTGAATATTACTGTAAATTACCAACAGATGTAACTGAAAGAGATCTATTAGTTGTAGATCCCATGTTAGCAACCGGAGGCTCAGCATCAGCAGCGATTAGATTTGTAAAAGAAAGAAATCCAAGAAACATTAAATTAGTTATTTTAGTAGCAGCACCTGAAGGAATCGAAAGAGTACAAAAAGAGCACCCCGATGTTGACATTTATACAGCTGCTATAGATGAAAAGTTAAATGATCATGGATATATAGTTCCTGGTTTAGGAGATGCAGGGGATAGGCTTTACGGAACAAAATGATAGACAGATAAGAAGGGATTAAAGTGATAACAAAGTACATTTTAATATTTATAATCAGTTTAATAATAAGCTATATCCTTACTCCTCTAATGAAAAAACTAGCTTACCTTGTTGAAGGGTTTGATAATCCTTCTAAACGCCGTATTAATAAAAAACCAATTCCTAATACAGGGGGTATAGCAATATTTGCAGCATTTATTATAAGTTACTTTATATTTAACGACCACTCATTATCTACTTATGGAATAATATTTGGATCTACCATTATATTTCTATTGGGATTGATTGATGATATATATGATATGTCTCCATTAGTAAAACTTTTAGGACAAATTGGAGCTGCTTCGATTTTAATATACTATGGAGTACAGATAAACTTTATCACCAATCCTTTTGGTGGTATGATCTATTTAGGTATATTTAGTATTCCGGTTACAATACTATGGGTTGTTGGTATTACCAATACAATCAATCTTATAGATGGCTTAGATGGCCTCGCTGCCGGTATATCTATAATTGCTACAGTAACATTATTTGCCGTAGCTTTACAGGAAGCACGACTTATCCCAGTTGTTTTAGCAGTAGCTTTAATGGGTAGTTTGACCGGATTTTTAAGATACAACTTTTTCCCGGCTGAAATATTTATGGGAGATTCAGGCTCACAGTTTACCGGTTTTATTTTAGCTGCAATATCTGTAACTGGTGCTTTAAAAAGTGCTGCCGCTGTGACTATAGTTGTACCGGTTTTAGCTTTAGGTGTCCCTATTTTTGATACCCTATTTGCAATTATTAGAAGGGTTTATCATAACAAACCGATCGGTAAAGCAGATAAGGGGCATATCCATCATAGATTAATTGCTTTAGGCTGGAGTCACAGACAAGCAGTAATCTTAGTTTATGGGAGCAGTATTTTGTTAGGTGGTACGGCTTTAATCATAAACGGGCTTAATCTCAAACACGGTATGATATTATTTGCTATCTCGATATCAAGTTTAATTTATGGTGCTTGGAGACTCGGAATATTTTCTAGAGAACTCTCTCCAGACAGTAAAGTGTTAGAAGAAAGCAATTAACACTTTACATCTCTAAAACATTGTGATATATTTAACAAGTGGCATAGTACTGTATAATTAATGCAGAAATTGGTAATCACTTTGGTCATATGTTATAATATTTAGTCATAGAGTTACATAATATATTTTTTGCCAGGGGTTATTTGAAATGAAAAAAGATGACTGGCGTAAAATAGTAAGTACAATGGCTCTTTTAACACAACTAGGGATAGTTGTGATTGTTAATATAGGATTAGCCTTTTATTTAGGTTTAAAAATCGACCAGTGGCTAGAATATGATTATATTTTTAAGATTATTGGACTTATATTAGGAACTGGTTCTGGTTTTTATTCTGTTTATCAACTAATTAAAAGTTATATAGATGATGATTAATAAAGTTATTATTTTTTAAAAGAAAGGAGACTTAGCTATGAATCCCGGCCCACAAGTCATAACACATCTTTTTGGAAAATCATATCTTCCTGTAACTGATACACTTATTGTTGGATGGATATCTGTAGTTTTAATATTAATACTATCTAGATATCTAACCAAGGATTTAAAGGTCAGACCGGAAGGTAAGCAAAATATTGCTGAACTGTTAATAACAGCAATTCATGATCAAATAGAACCGATGCTTCCGGGAGAAGGCTGGAAGTTCTTACCTTTAATTGCTACCCTATTTATTTATGTTGGGTTCAGCAATTTAATTGGTTTAATACCTGGTTCTACATCTCCTACGGGAGATTTAAACACAACATTAGGTTTAGCTTTAGTCGTGTTTTTAATCAGCCATTATGCAGGTATGAAAGAAAAAGGTGTCTGGGGATATATTAAAAGTTTTGGAGAACCAGTTATCTTTTTACTACCATTAAATATTGTAAGTGAGTTTGCTAAACCGATATCTCACTCCTTCCGTCTTTTTGGTAATATCGTAGGTGGAGGTATTATTATTACTTTGATCTACCAGGCAGCTCCGGGTTTAATACCGGTACCTTTACATGCTTGGTTTGATTTATTCATCGGTTTGATTCAGGCTTTAATCTTTGGAATGGTAGCTATATCTTATATTTCAGTAGCAAAATCATAAATTTATTGTTTATCTAGCCGAAGGGAGGACACTTTATGGTAGAACTTTCACCAGAAATAATTGAAATGGTTATACGAAGTGCTTCTGTAATTGCTGCAGGGCTTGCTTTAATAGCGGGTATAGGACCCGGTGTAGGAATGGGTTATGCAGCTGGTAAAGCTACTTCTGCTGTAAGAAGACAACCGGAAGCGCGTGGCTCAATTGTGACAACGATGTTGTTAGGACAAATTATTTCAGGTTCAACTGGAATATATTCTCTGGTAATTGCTATTTATTTAGTGTTTACCTAAAGTTTTGAGGTTTATTTTATGAATAATATTAATGATCCAAATCGAATGCAAATTGAGATCTTAAAAAGAACATATCTGATTTCTATATTACCGATTGCCTTTGCTTTAATATCAGGCGAGTTTGAAACCTTGTTAGGTTTTATCTTTGGTCTTGTTATAAGTACGTTAATTTTAAGATTAAGGGTAATAAATATTGAGCGTTCACTTGATATGGCAGAAGAGAGGGCAGAAAAGTTTATTAGAAACAGATACTTTATTGAATACACAATCTATTTTATTGTTTTAACAGTTGCAAGGTTAAATCCTTCATTAAACTTCCTGGCTGCAGCAGTTGGACTATTTATGATTAAGTTCACTGTATTGTTATGGATGCTTTTAGATATGGTCAGGGGAGGATTAAATAAAAAATTAAAAGAATACAAGAAATTTAAAAGATGATAAATCTGAGAAGGGGGGAAATTAAAATGGTAGAATTTTCACCGGAAGTAATTGATATGGTTATTAGAGCTGCTGCCTTATTGGGAGCTGGTTTCGCCATGATTGCCGGTATAGGTCCTGGTATTGGTCAGGGTTATGCTGCCGGTAAAGCCGTAGAATCTGTAGCTCGTGATCCTGAAGCAAGAGGTAATATTATTACTACAATGCTTTTAGGTCAGGCTGTAGCAGAGTCAACTGGTATATATTCCCTGGTAATAGCGATTGTTTTAATCTTTACGATATAAGGAGAAATATGAGAGGGATTTTTTCCCTCTCTTTTTAGCATTCATTATTTATATTATAATATTTTTCCCATTTGATATTTTCATTTTACGGGAGGTGAAGGACTTTGGTTGAAATTAATACAACCCTATTGTGGCAAGTATTTAACTTTTTAGTGCTTTTATGGCTACTAAAAAGATATTTATATGGTCCAATCAAAGAAATTTTAGATAAAAGAGAAAAGACAATTAAAAATGAAATAGAAGAAGCAGAACAAAAAAACGAAGAAGCTATGGAACTAAAAGAAGAGTATAAATCTGAGCTAAAAAGAGCCAGAGATAAATCTCATGATATTGTAGATAAAGCAGAAAAAAGAGCTCGTGAAAGAGCTAAAGAGATTATTAGTAATGCCAAACAAAAGGCTGAAAAGATAGAAAAAGATAAGTTAGCAGAAATTCAGCAGGCCAAAGTAGAGGCAAGAAAAGATATCAGGAATGATTTTGCTGATGTAACATTTATGGCTGCTGCTCAGATGATAAAAGAAGAATTAGACCAAAAGAAACATGAGCAGTTAATAACTGAATATATCGAACAACTTGATCAAGAGAAATTGGGTGATGTTCAGTGAAAAAAAATGAAATTGCCCGACAGTACAGCAAAGCTCTTTATGAAATAGGGCTTGAAAATGATAATATTATAGAGTTATTTGAAGAGTTCAAAGAACTTTGGGAATTAATTAATAAAAATGAAAATTTAAAAGAAGCTCTTTTTCATCAAAGAGTTTTAGTAGATGAAAAAGAGAGAGTGTTTAAAAGAATTTTTTCTGATCAACTGACAGAAGATATGTATAAATTCATGATGATTTTAATAAAAAAACGCAGGATATACTTTTTGGAAAATATATTAGAAGAGTTTAGAAAGTTAGTATATAAGCATGAAAATATAATAATAGTTAAAGTTACAACTGCAGTTGAAATGAGTGAAGCAATGAGGGATAAGTTAAAAGATAAATTAAATCAATTTGTAGATAAAAAAATTGAGATGAAAGAAGAATGTGACCCCGATATTATCGGTGGTATGATTATAAAAATTGGAGACTATCTAATAGATGGTAGTATAAAAAGCAAATTAGAATCCCTTAAAGATCAAATTAAGAAAATTCCATTACAGGAGATAGGGGTGTAATAATAAGATATGGAACTTAGACCAGAAGAAATTAGTTCGATAATAAAAAAAGAAATTAAAGATTATGATAAAAAAATAGAGTCTGTTGGTGTTGGAACTGTATTAGATGTTGGAGATGGTATTGCCCATGTTTATGGTTTAGAAGATGCTAAATCCAATGAACTTTTAGAGTTTCCCAATGGAGTTTATGGAATGGCTTTAAACCTTGAGGAAGACAACATTGGTGTTGTTTTACTCGGTGATGAAACTAAAATCAGTGAAGGTGATACAGTTAAAAGAACAGGTAATGTAGTTGAGGTACCTGTTGGTGAAGAACTATTAGGACGTATCGTAAACCCACTGGGACAGCCGATGGACGGCAAGGGTGAATTAAATACTGATAAAACTAGACCGGTAGAGAAAAAAGCGCCCGGTGTAATAGAAAGACAGCCTGTTGAAGAACCACTTCAGACCGGTTTAAAAGCTATTGACTCTATGGTACCAATCGGTAGAGGACAACGTGAGTTAATCATTGGTGATCGTCAGACCGGTAAAACCGCTATTGCAATTGATACAATTTTAAATCAAAAAGATGAAGATGTAATCTGTATATATGTTGCAATTGGTCAAAAAGAATCAACAGTGGCTCAAATCACTGAGGAATTAAGACAAAGAGGTGCAATGGAATATACTATAGTTGTATCAGCATCTGCATCCAAACCTGCTCCTATTAGATATCTTGCACCATATTCCGGATGTGCAATGGGAGAGTATTTCATGTATGAACAGGATAAAGATGTATTAATAGTTTATGATGACTTATCCAAACATGCTGTTGCATATCGTGCGATGTCACTTCTTTTAAGAAGACCACCTGGACGTGAAGCTTATCCTGGTGATGTGTTTTATCTTCATTCACGCCTGCTTGAAAGAGCAGCTAAACTGAGTGATGAAGAGGGTGGAGGTTCATTAACTGCTCTTCCTATAATTGAAACACAGGCCGGTGATGTTTCAGCATATATTCCAACAAATGTAATATCTATTACAGATGGTCAGATTTATCTAGAAAGTGAGCTATTTTTCTCAGGTGTAAGGCCAGCTGTTAATGTAGGTATATCTGTTTCAAGAGTTGGTGGTAATGCTCAAATTAAAGCAATGAAATCAATTGCTGGTACATTAAGACTTGACTTATCACAGTTTAGAGAACTAGAGGCTTTTGCCCAGTTTGGTTCCGATTTAGATGAAACAACCCAGAACAAACTGGCTCGTGGTGAGAGAATAGTTGAGGCCTTAAAACAGCCCGAATATTCACCAATGCCGATTGAAAAACAAATCATAGTAATTTATGCTGTTGTAAACGGGTATTTAGATAATATTCCTGTTGATAATGTAGTACGTTATGAAGATGAGTTATTAGAATTTGTTGATAATAACCATGAAAACCTAAAACAAAAGATTAAAGATGAAGGAGAACTAACTGAAGAGATAGAAAACATGTTAGTATCTGTTATTGAAGAGTTCAACGAACTATTTGAAGTAAAGAGTGAAAGCTTTGTAGATACTGATGAAGAGGAAGATACTGAAATAGAAGATAAGTCAGATGAGGTTGAAGAAAGCTAAATAACATACTAACAACCTTTTTTAGAATTGAGGTGTAAGTTTATGGAAACGATGCGGGATATTAAGCGACGAATAAGCAGTGTTAAAAGTACTAAAAAAATAACAAGGGCTATGAAAATGGTAGCTGCTGCAAAACTGCAGAATTCACAAAAAAATGCCCGTGCAGCTAAACCATTTTTTACAAAAACAAGAAAGATACTTTCTGATGTCTATAAATTTTCACATCGCACTGATGATCACCCCTTACTTCAGAAATCTGAAGGTGAAAAAAAGTTGCTTATTATAATAAGCAGTGATCGCGGATTATGTGGAGCATATAATGCACGAGTTATAGAAAAGGCACAAGAATTTTTAAAAGAAAATCCTAATACTGAAATCTATTCATTAGGTAGTAAAGCCCGTGATTATCTAAAAAGAAGAAACCATGATTTCATTAAAGATTATGATCAAATTGATGATTATCCAAGTTTTAACTTTGCACGTGAATTAACCGATGAAATTATAGAGATCTTTAAGGGAGATAAGTTTAGCCAGATAAATGTTGTGTATACTCACTTTGAATCTGCTATAACACAACATGTAAAAAATATTACTCTTTTACCTATTGATGCAGAAGAAATTGATGAAGAGTTAAATCAAAAAGGTGAAGAGGTTAGTGAAGATCATGTAGATTATATTTATGAACCTTCTGCAAAAGAAATTTTAGATATACTATTACCCAAATATGTAAATAATGCACTATTTTCTATATTGTTAGAATCAAAAGCAAGTGAGTTTGGTTCTAGAATGACTGCTATGGATGCTGCAACAGATAATGCTAATGAAATGATCGATGACTTAACATTATCATACAATAGAGCCCGCCAAGCATCTATAACAAAAGAGATTACCGAAATTGTAGGTGGGGCTGAAGCACTGAAATAAAGGAGGAGTTTTTGTGAGTGATGACCAAAATGTAGGAAAAGTTGTTCAGGTTATCGGAGCTGTAGTTGATGTTGAATTTCCTGAAGGCACTTTACCTGAAATATATAATGCTGTTAAAATTATTAAAGATGAAGAAAGTCAAGATATATTAGTTATCGAAGTAATCCAGCAGCTTGGAGACAATCGGGTTCGTTGTATTGCTATGGATTCAACTGATGGATTAGTTCGTGGTATGAAAGCTATCGATCAGGGTGGTCCAATAAGTGTTCCTGTAGGAGAACAGGTCTTAGGTAGAATTTTTAATGTATTAGGTGAAACAATAGATAAACAGGGAGAAATAACAACAGAAAAAAGAATGCCGATACATAGGCAGGCTCCTGATTATGAAGATCTACAAACTTCAACCGAACTTTTTGAAACCGGTATTAAAGTAATCGACTTACTTGCCCCATATACAAGAGGTGGTAAAGTAGGATTATTTGGTGGTGCCGGAGTTGGTAAAACAGTTTTGATCCAGGAGTTAATCAATAATATAGCGGTTGAGCACGGTGGTTACTCAGTATTCTCTGGTGTTGGAGAAAGAACTAGAGAAGGTAATGACCTCTGGCTTGAATTTAAAGAGGCAGATATTTTAGATAAAGTAGCTTTGGTATTCGGTCAGATGAATGAACCACCTGGGGCTCGTATGAGAGTTGGTTTAACTGGTTTAACTATGGCGGAACACTTCCGTGATGAGTTAGGTCAGGATGTATTATTATTTATTGATAATATATTCCGTTTTATTCAGGCTGGTTCAGAGGTTTCTGCTTTATTAGGTAGGATGCCTTCTGCGGTTGGTTATCAACCAACACTAGCATATGATGTTGGTTCATTACAGGAGAGAATTACTTCAACTAAAAAAGGTTCTATCACATCTGTACAGGCTATTTATGTTCCGGCAGATGACTTGACTGACCCTGCTCCTGCAACAACATTTGCCCATCTTGATGCTAAAACAGTTCTATCAAGACAGATTGTTGAAAAAGGTATTTATCCTGCGGTTGATCCTCTTGATTCAACATCAAAAATACTTGATCCACGTATTGTTGGTGAAGAACATTATAAGGTTGCCCGTGATGTTCAGCAGATCTTACAGAAGTATCAAGATCTACAGGATATTATTGCAATTCTTGGTATGGATGAGCTTTCTGAAGAAGATAAAATTGTTGTAAATAGAGCAAGAAGAATTGAAAGATTCTTATCTCAACCTTTCTTTGTAGCTGAACAGTTTACCGGACAAAAAGGTACTTATGTAGAACTTGAAGATACAATTAAAGGATTCAAAGAAATTATTAATGGTAAACATGATGACCTACCAGAAGAAGCATTTTACATGGTAGGAACTATAGATGAAGCTGTAGATAAAGCTGAAAAATTAAGGGCTGAAACCCAGGATAGAAAAGATAAGAAAGAAAAGTCTGAAGAGAAAAAAGGTGAATAGTTATGGCACCTAAAAAACAAATATTGTTAGAAATTATCACACCTAAAGAAACAGTTTTTAAAGAAAAGGTTGATGTTTTAGAAGCACCGGCTGTTGATGGTCTGATTGGAATACTACCCAGACATGCTCCTTTAATAACTGCCTTAAAAACTGGAGTTATTAGAGTAAAACAGGAAACAAAGGAAAGATATATTTCTGTCAGTGAGGGGATTATGGATGTAAAGCCTGACCAGGTTAATATTGTTGCCCGTACTGCAGAACTACCTGAAGAAATAGATGTTGACAGAGCTAAAAAAGCTAAAGAAAGAGCAAAGGAAAGACTGGAAAAGTCAAGTGCTAAAATTGATCAGGCCAGAGCAGAAGGAGCTCTTGAGAGAGCTATGGCAAGAATAAAAGCAGCTGAAAATCATCGTAGTGATTATTATTAATATAAGTATAAAAGATTATGCCCCTTTTTATTGGGGCTTTTTTCTTTATATACATATATATTTAAACCCTGTTAATATTTGTTATTGCTTTAATCAAAGCAGATTAAAAACAATTTGGAAATGTTGATAAAAGTAGAAATATATGATATCCTTACTAGGTATGTAATGTTGACAAATGAAGGTTTTTTAAAAGTAATATAGAATTAAATACAATAGAGATTTATGTTATGAAAGGAGCATATAAATTGGCCAAATTTATTATTAACGGAGGATATTCTCTGAATGGAGAAGTAAAAATTAATGGTGCCAAAAATGCTGCTTTACCTATACTGGCTGCCGCTTTATTGGCAGATTCTCCCAGTATTTTAAAAGACATTCCAAATTTGAGAGATGTTTCAAATTTATGTGAGATTATAAAGAAGATGGGGGCCAAAGTTGAAAGAAATGGCCATACCGTTGAAATAGATCCCAGTGGTTTAAATACATATGAAACTGATAAAGAACTTGCTAAAAAATTAAGAGCTTCATATTATATTTTAGGAGTTATGTTAGGGAAGTATGGAAAAGCAAGAACTTCATTACCAGGTGGATGTAATATTGGTAATAGACCAATTGATTTACATCTAAAAGGTTTTAAAGCCCTGGGAGCTGATGTTTCTTTAAATCATGGAATTGTTGAGGTAACAGCAGATAAATTAGTTGGTGATAAAATTTATCTAGATTATCCCAGTGTTGGTGCTACAATCAATATTATGTTAGCAGCTAGTTTAGCTGAAGGGAAAACTGTTATAGAAAATGCAGCCCGTGAACCCGAACTTGTTGATTTAGCTAACTTCTTAACTGTAATGGGTGCTAAAATCAAGGGTGTAGGTACTGATATAATTAAGATTGAAGGTGTTGACCGCCTTGAAGGTAAGGAACATAGAATTATACCGGATAGGATTGAAGCCGGTACCTTTATGATAGCAGCAGCATTAACAAAAGGTGATGTTTTTGTTAAAAATGTTTTAACAGAACATATCAAATCTTTAATCGCTAAGCTTCATGAAATGGGACTTGAAATGGTTGAGGATATTTCAGGTGTTAGAGTAATAGGTAATGGTAAGTTAAACTCAGTTGATATCAAGACCTTACCATATCCGGGTTTTCCAACTGACTTACAGTCACAAATTATGGTTTTATTAACTCAGACTGAAGGCACAAGTATTGTCAAAGAAACGGTTTGGGAAAATAGGTTTATGCATGTTAACGAACTGAAGAGAATGGGTGGAGATATTACAATAGACGGGCATAGTGCTCTTGTTAGAGAAAGCAAATTATCTGGTGCAGAAGTTCAAGTAACTGATCTTAGAGCAGGTGCTGCTTTGGTCTTAGCTGGACTAATAGGAGATGGTCAGTCTGAAGTAAGAAAAATTTATCATGTAGAAAGAGGATATGAGGATATAGAGAAAAAACTATCCAGTCTGGGAGCAGATATTAAGAGAGTGAAATAATGTTTAAGCTTTTAAAAATCCTGGAACCCTATTCCAGGGTTTTATATTTTAATTTTCTTTTTAAAATTTAATAGAAGGTGTATAGATGATGACAGCAGATTTAGGAAAAGACGTATCAAATGTTCACGAATGGTTGATTTTGAATAATGCTGCAGACAAGGAAATCTTTGTATTAGCAGTCTTAGTACTATTATCTTTAATTGTTATTTTTTCAGCAAAGAAGTATAAGATTCCAATTGTAGTCGGTTATGTTTTTTTAGGTATTTTGTTAAGTGTTGATGTAATTGATTGGTTACCCTTTTTGTCTCACACTCAAAAAGAATGGTATAAGTTCTCTTTAAAAAATATCAGTTATATAACAAATATTGCCTTGGGATTTATAGCATTTACCATCGGTAGTGAACTTTCGATTAAACTCTTAAAGAAGATGGGAAAAACGATTGTATATATAGTTTTACTTGAAGCTTCAGGTGCTTTTGCACTTGTGTTTTTAGCAGTAATAGCTTTAGGTAAGCCTATATATATAGGCTTATTATTAGGTGGAATAGCAGCAGCTACTGCTCCTGCAGCTACAGTAATGGTATTAAAAGAATATAAAGCAGAAGGACCGTTAACATCAATGATAATGGCTATTGTGGGAATCGATGATGCAATTGCTCTAATACTATTTAGTATTGTAGAACCAATAGCTTATTCAATTCACTATGGTACAAAAGAGTTAACTTTTCTTTCAAGTATTGGAGAACCTTTATTTGATATTATCTTTTCCATTATTTTAGGTTTGGGATTAGGATATATTGGTCAAAAGATAATCTCAACTCAGGAAGATAAAACTAAAAAAATAATGACTTTTGTAACCAATATAATAGTTGCTATAGGTTTATCAATATACTTTAATCTTTCACCACTTATTACAAATATGGTAGTAGGTTTTGCTTACCGTAATTTTTCCCGCAAAAATCTAGGAATTACTGATTACATAGAAACAATGACCATTCCTATTTATGCAGTATTTTTCATTTTAGCCGGTACAGAAATTAGGTTAAGTAGTATTGCATCACTCAGCTTTTTAGTTTTAGCTTTCACATATCTTTTCGCGAGAATGGCTGGAAAGCTTGGAGGTGCTTATCTAGGAGCTCTTTTAGGTAAAGCTCCTGAAAAAATCAAAAAGTATGTTGGTTTTGGACTGTTTCCGCAAAGTGGTGTAGCAATCGCATTAGCATATATTATTCAAAAGGACTTTGCAAGTGATCCAAGGGTTGGTCTACTAATTTTCAACACATTATTATTTACAGCTGCTTTAACAGAAGTAATCGGTCCATTTGCTACAAAATATGCAGTATTTAAAGCAGGTGAAGCAAAGATTAATTAATCTGGTTGAATATATATAAAAAATTGTATCTTAAATTAAACAAGGAGGTAAATTATTTTATGGGATTATCTAAAAAAATTGGAATTGATCTAGGAACAGCTAATGTATTAATATATGAAAAAGGTAAAGGTATTGTTGTACAGGAACCATCAGTTGTTGCAATTGATAAAAACAATGATAAAGTTTTAGCAGTAGGTACAGAAGCAAGAAGAATGTTAGGTAGAACTCCGGGTAATATTGTAGCTATTAGACCACTAAAAGATGGTGTTATAGCTGATTTTGAAGTAACAGAACTAATGTTAAAACATTTCATTTCAAAAGTAGTTAAAAGAAGATTTCTCTTTAAACCTACAATTATGATCTGTGTACCAGAAGGAATTACTGGTGTTGAAAAAAGAGCAGTTATAGAAGCTGCTTCACAGGTTGGTTCACGTGAGACATACTTAATTGAAGAGCCACTTGCAGCTGCGATTGGTGCCGGATTACCGGTTGAAGATCCTAGTGGAAGTATGGTTATAGATATTGGTGGAGGAACTACAGAAATAGCTGTCATTTCTATGGGAGGAATTGTAGTTAGTGAGTCCCTTAGAATTGGTGGAGATAAGTTTGATGAAGCATTAGTACGTTATGTAAGAGATAAATATAATATGGTAATTGGTGAAAAAACAGCAGAAGAGATAAAAATGGAGATTGGTACTGCTTGGATTGATGGTGAAAGTCGTGATTATGACTTAAGAGGTAGAGACTTAATGTCAGGTATGCCTAAAAACCTTACCCTAACTTCACATGAAACTGTAGAAGCTTTTAAAGAAAGCATTACCACTATTGTAGAGAGTGTAAGACATGTCTTAGAACAAACTCCTCCTGAACTATCATCTGATATTATGGATAGAGGAATAATTCTGACCGGTGGAGGATCTCTTCTACATGGTATGGATACACTGTTATCAAAAGAAACGCAGATTCCTGTATCGTTAGCCGAATCACCTTTATCCTGTGTTGCCAAGGGTACAGGTATGGCTTTAGAAGAAATAGATAGATTAAAAGAAGTATTAACTTCCAGTGAGATGCTTAAGTAGCAAACATTGGATTGGAAGGGATTTGATAACGTGAAAAGATATATAAAGCAAGCGGTGATAATTTTAATTCTACTTACTGTAATCAGTACCCCTGTTTTAGCTCAACGTCCACCTATGATGAATATAGATGAACTAATGAAAGGACAAACTGGTTATGCTAAAACAGTATTTGAAGGTACAACAGTAGAACGCTTTCCAATTGAAATAATAAATATTGTTGATGGACGGACCATTGATTCTGATCTAATATTAATTAAGGCTTCCGGAGAAAAAATCAAAAAATCCGGAGGAATTGCTTCAGGAATGAGTGGAAGTCCAGTATATATAGATGGTAAATTAATTGGTGCGATAAGCTATAAATGGCAGGAAGCTGACCATCAGTATGCTTTAGTCACACCGATTATGGAAATGTTGAATATAAAAAAGCAGACTAATCTGTCAATAATTGAAAGTATAAAGGCTGTAAATACTCCCATTATGGTAGGAGGATTTAGTGCTAGGGCTTTTGACAGGTTAAAAGAAGGTTTAAATATAGCTAACAGTCGTTTTGTAAGCACTTCTAGTGTAAGCAAAAAATCTGCTGAAGACTTTAGGCTGCAAGCAGGTAGTGCAGTTGCTGTACAGCTAGTTAGAGGAGATGTAAGTGTAGCTTCAATAGGTACAGTTACTATGGTTGATAATAATGAAGTTTATGCCTTTGGTCATCCTTTTATGAATAAAGGTGCTACTAACTATTTAATGAGTGGAGCTAATATAGATGCTATTATACCAAGCAGCTCACAACCTTTTAAAATAGGTAGCCCCTTAGATAAACTGTTAGGTATTATTGAAAGTGATCGAAATGCCGGTATTTACGGTAGATTAAATAAATTTCCAAATATAATACCCCTAACAGTAAGTGTAAACAATAGTTATTTAAATAGCAGCAGAGTTGTGAGAACTCAAATTATTAATGATGAAAAAATGTTAAATGAGCTGGGTAGTAATATAATTTTGCAGTCTATTGATAGTACATTAGATAGAATTGGTTATGGTACTTCAAAGGTTAAAATTTCTATTATGGGTTCAAATCTTCCAAATGGAAAAATAGTGAGAGAAAATATGTATTACAGCAGTAATGATATTGCAGTATCTTCTTTAAACGATTTTTATAGGATGATGGATTTAATAACAAGAAATGCTTTTAAAGATATAAATATCTTTGATATTAAGGTAAATGTTGATATTGATAAAACACATGATATTGCTTTAATTCAAGAAGCAGAAGTACTTAAACGAGGAAATTTATCCAGGCAGTGAACTAAAAGTAAATGTAGTACTAAGACCATATAGATCTGATTCAATAAATCGTGAAGTTACAATTGAAATTCCAGAGGATATTAATATAGGAATGGCAACCTTGGCAGTAAGTGCAGGATACGGAGCTATTCCAAGTGGTAGAAAGAGTTCTGAAGATGAAGATAATGATCTAAATCATACTGTAATTGAAGGATATAAAAGTTTTGATGATATGATAAAAGACTATGTAGAAGCACCTATGAACAATGAACTTAATTTACAGGTTTATCCTTCATTTATATCAAGAGAAAAAGTATCAAACACCCAAAACAATATAGAAGAAAAATTACCTGAAGAAGATCAAGACGTATCAGAAGATGAAGAAAATGAACAACCTGTAACTGATGGCTCTGAAAAAGATCCAGAGATTAAAAAACGAGTTTATACAGACTATGTATTAGAGGGTAACTTAACTCTTGATTTTGAGGTAAAAACCTTACCGGAAAAAAGTAGAGATAAAAACATCTCAGAAGATGAAAGAGAGTGACAAATAATACGGCTTCAAATCAGTAGAAAGCTGGAGGATAATTATGAGATATAAAGATATGACCATAATGATTTTAATAATACTTATTCTAGCAGCTGGATTTTTCTTTTTCAATGAAGTTCAAATTGACCCAGAAAATGTAATAATAAGCCGTCTTGAAGAAGGAACTGGTTTTGACATAGAATATTCATCAGCTAAATTATGGCCCCTTAACGAAATAAACGTTGAGGAGCTTAATTTGGTTGGTGATAATTTTATACTAAGGGTACCAAAAATGAGTCTAGGTTATTCTATATTTGATTATTTTAATAATACTGATAGTGTTGGTAAAATAATAAAATATATTAACTTAGAAAATCCTGAACTAGTATTTAATACAACAGATTCTGATGGTGAAAGTCAAAGTGCAGAACAGGTTTTCTCTGAAACTAAAAAGAGCATTTTTAATCAACTAAAAGAAATCTATTTAAATATTGAGAGTGGAAACATATATATAAATCGGCCTGGTCAAGATTATAGTTTTGAAAACTTAAATACTGAGCTTAAAATAAATAGTGACCAAAAATCAATTTTATTTGATTTAAAAAAAGGATTAAAAATAAAAGGACCATCATACAATAATATATCTATTAATAATATTTCTACCGAAGACTTTAGGCTTTCAGCTCAATTGAAAGATAATAGTTGGGAAGTAAATATAAAAAACGACAGTTTAGATTTAAATCAGTTTGAATCAATAATAAAAGAAAATATCAATGGTGAAATACCACAGTATACTATAGAAAGAATTAATGGTACGGCTACTGCAAAATTAAATATAAATGGTGTTCAAACTAATCTTAAAAACTATGAAAGTGAACTAAAAATATCTGATAGTAATATTAATATTAAAAGTTCAAATAATGATTTTACTGAAAGTATTAATGTATCATCAGCTGATTTTTATTTTAACTCCAATGATAATACAATATATACTGATAAATTAAACTTTAGTATTGCTGATAATGATTTTAATTTTCAGGGCTATTATAATCTAAATAATAACAATTATAATGGAGAGTTGATAAGTAGTAACTTAAAAGTAGATCAAAGTTATGTTAATAATTTTTTAGAAAACGAACTACCTATAGAGTTTGAAACCGAAGGTAGTATTAAATTAAATATTGATGGAAATCTAGAACAGTTTTACTTAATTTCTGATATAAAATTAGGTAGTCTTTTAATAGATGGTAATGAGTTTAATAATATTAATAGTAGTATAAGATTTTTAAATGATCATATTTATGTAGATAGTTTAAATTTTGAAACTATAAACGAAGGAGAAGTTGATTTAAGTGGTCTTTATGATTTAACTAATAATAATTATCAACTTGAAATCAATGGTAAAAATATTAAACCGACAACTTATTCAACCTATCTAGACAGTATTGATATAGATGAAGTTTCATCAATTAATAATGTTGATCAATACCTAGATGGAAGTCTAGATTTTAGTCTTAATACTACAGGAAATAGTAATATAATTGAAAACATACTTAAAACAGATATTGTTTTTACTCCTTCACGAGATAATATAGCTCGCGAGCAAGGTATAAAAAAGGTATCTGCTAATCTTGTATATGAAAACCAAAAACTTTTTATTGAAAAAGGCCAGATCAACTTAGATGATGATATGATTAATTTATCTGGCGAACTTAACTTAAAAGATGAAAGTATTTATGTTAAACTGAGAGGAGAGGAAGTAAGTCTTTCCTTTTTAAATAACTATGTTGATCTAAATATTGATGGAGATAATAAAGTAAGCCTTGATCTTTTAGTTAAAGGCAACTTATACGATCCATTGTTAGAAGGTAATCTAACAAGTGAAAGTCTTGTTTATCAAGACTATAGAGTTAATGATTTATTAGTTGACTTTACCTATTCTGATTATAATTTATATTTTGAAAGAATAAACGGTGAATTTGATGAAGAGGTAATAAATGGTAAAGGTAATATCATGTTAGATAGTAGTTTAGATCTTAAAAAATCAATTGTTGATATCACTTTTAATTCTGATCAAGTGGAATATAATAAACTTGATAAATATCTTGGATATGAACTTCCTGTTAGAGGTTCAGTTCAGCCCAGAATAAGAGTATATAATTCTTTAGAGAATTTGAAAGCAGAAGGTTTCTTTGTATTTAGTAATACAACTGTTGAAATAATGGATCAAGAATATGTATTTGATAAAATAGAGACAACTTTAAACTGGAGTTTAGATGATAATTCTGTTCAGTTAAGTGATACAGTAATTAGTAAAGACGACTTTTATATAATTGTTGACGGTAAATATGAAAACAAAAGTTTGAATTTCAACTTTAAAGCAAAGAGTTTTGATATTGCTGAAGTTCGATTAATAGATAATGTAAGGGGACTGTTTGACTTCAAAGGAAGTCTCACAGGTAATATAAATAATCCGGAGATACAGCTTGATTTTAATTCATCAAACTTTATGTATAACAGATTTTTATCTGATGAGTTTTCTGGTCAAATAACCTATAAAGATGATACAATAGGACTTGAGGGTTTAAAACTAAAAAGAAATTCTTCTATTTATAATATAAGCGGTTTAGTTTCTGATGTTAGTGAAGGTCAGAGTTTAGATTTAGAAGTAAAAACTGACCGCGGTAATGTAAATGAAATTATTTATCTTTTTGATTATAGAACTAGTTATAGTCTTGACTTTCCTTTTGAAGGGAAAATTAATTTAAATGGTACTATAGAAAATCCTGAGATGAACCTCAGTATTTCATTAATTGATAATTTTATTAATATTGTCGATATAGATGGTGAAATAAGTCGAGAAAATATTAATTTGAACTTAGAAGGAAGAAACATTCCACTTAAACTTATTGAAAAACCAGGGTTTTTCAGTACAGATCTTAAGTATGGTGGAAAGTTTAGTTTTACAGGCTCGATGAAAGGTAGCTTAGATGATTATACAGTAAATATTGAAACCAAGTTAAATGAATTAACTCTTTCGAACATACAGTTTAGTCATATAACCGGTGAAATAAACTATAATAGTAATAACAATTCTTTAAGATTAGAACAATCACTTGATCAAGCAAACAATCAATATATTAGACTTTTTGGTAGAATAAATGTAGCTGATTTATCAATATCAGAGTTAGTATTAAATGTTAATAAGTATAATTTAAACCATATGGCTTTAATAAATGGAGATATTAATAGATTACAGGGTAGCATAAATGGTAATATAACCTTTAGTGGCAAATTGTTACGCCCAAATTTAACTGGTAATATGAAAATTAATTTACCTGAAATAAAACTTAATGGTATTTCCTCATTAAGGGAAATAGATGGAGACTTAACTTTCACTGAAGAAAAAATTACAGTTAAAAATATTAATGGAAATTATGGTGAAGGAACCTTTAATGTAACAGGCAATATAAATTATATGAATCCCGATAATTTTTGGGAACTTAGACTTAAAGGTAATAATATGAGTATTAACCAGGGTTCTTTTAACGGAAAATTTGATCCTGATATAAGGGTCTTAAACGAATTTCGTACTCCACTTATCTTTGGGGATATTAACATATATGACTTAATAGTTAATACTGAGCTAAATTGGCCTGGGTCAAGTGGTGATAGCACTGAAAGTTTCTTTAAACCCGAACTTAAATTAAGTTTAAAACCAAAAGAAAATGTTTATTTTAGAGATCAAAATATTGATATACTTGTGGAAGGGGGTAGTTTAGAACTTAATTATATAGAAAATGAACTAACTCTTTTAGGAAAGTTAACAAGTAATCAAGGTACACTTGATTACTATAATAATAAATTTTTAATAAATAATGTTAATGCGACATTTGATCGTTTCAGCGAAAATATACCGAATATACATTTAGTAGGTAGTACCATGACGAGTGGTACAAGAATATTTATCTATGTTGATGGACCTGCTAATAATTTAAATATTAGTTTTGGTTCACAACCTGAGTTACCTGAAGATAGAATAATTGCACTTTTAACTAGCAGAGGGGGATTAAGCGGCTTTACTTCTGAAAATGGTAATCTTGGACCAACTTCATTTGTAGAGTCAGAACTATTTAGATATGTAGGTGAACAGGTTCAACTTAACTTTATTCAACAAATTGAAAGAACCTTTGCAAATATCTTAGAGTTAGACCGTTTTGAATTAGACACCTATTCTCTTGCAGGGGATAGAGAACTTACGCTTTATTTAGGGAAGAATTTAAATGACCAAATCTATTTACAGTATATTGGAAGATTTTCCCCGGAAATTACTGACAGTGAAATCACCTTAGAATATGATATCAATAAATATCTTAACTTTGAAGCTGGTTGGTATGGGGAAGGAGATTATAGATTCTTGCTTGAAACAAATATCGAATTTTAATGAAGGAGGAAAATAATGAAAAAAAGACATGTATTATTAGTAATATCTGTACTTTTATTGACAGCATTACTGTCAGGGCAGATTGCAGCACAAACACAAGACCAAACGATTGAAGCTATAGAATTTCAGGGTAATGAAAATGTAATGAGTCAAGAACTTTTTTCTGTAATTGAAATTAAACAAGGAGAACAATTTGATAGTGATAAAATCAAAAGTGATATGCAGGCGATTTATGATTTAGGATACTTTCAAGATATCACTGTTAACTTTCAAAATTATGAGGGTGGACTAAAAGTAATTTATAATGTTGTTGAAAATCCAATTTTACAAAAAATAAATATAGAAGGTTCAGAAGTTTATGATCGAGAACAGATCATTGAATGGATGGGAATAAGTGAAGGTAAAATACTTAATGTTAATAAGTTAAATGAAGGTTTAAAAAATGTAGTTACCAAACATCAGGATAATGGATATATTCTTGTAAACTATGCAGATGTAAATATATCTGAAGATGGTGTATTAAATGTTATATTAAACTTAGGACATATAAATGAAATTATCTTAAAGGGTAATCTTAAAACAAAAGACTATGTAATATCCAGAGAAATTGACCTTAAAAAAGGACAAGTTCTTAATGTTGATGATCTAAGAACTGCGTCACGTAGCATATATCAGTTAAACTTTTTTGATGATATTAATCCAGAGATGGAAAGAGTTAGTGAAGAAGATAATGATGTTAATGTAATAATCAACTTAACCGAAAGAAAAACAGGTAATTTTAATTTTGGTGGTGGCTATAGTTCACGCGACGGTTGGTTTGGATTTGTTAAGGTAGATGAATCAAATCTAGGTGGCAATGGTCAAACCATTGGATTTAATTATCAGTTTGGCAAAAATAATTATTATACTGTAAGTTTCCAAGAACCATATTTAATGGGAAGTGAAACATCTTTCGGTATTAATCTATATAATAGAAGTAGAAGTACAGAAGATGCTGAAGGTGATGTGATATATAAGACTGATACTACTGGTGGCAATGTAACTCTTGGTCGTGATATATATAATGACTGGAGGGGTACTGTAAGGTATAAGATGGAAAATGTGTTTACAGATTATGTTGATGAAACAACTGGGGATACAAGAGATCAACTAAGAACAATTACATTAACTGCCAGAAAAGATACCACAAATTATTTGACTAACCCTACAGATGGTAAAATAGATATCTTTTCTATTGAACATGCTGGTAACTTCCTGGGTGGAGATGCAGACTTTACTAAATATGAATTTGATCTAAGAAGATATTTTCCCGGATTTAAAACAGGTCATTCTTTAGCTTTAAGACTTAATGGAGCAACTTCGACTGGTGTACTACCTGATTATGAAAAATATACCTTGGGTGGTTCAGATAGTTTAAGAGGCTACAAAGCAAATACATTTAGAGGAGATGCTTCTTTACTTACTCAAATAGAGTATAGAATAGAATTTATGGATAATTTAACAGGTGTAGCTTTTGTAGATGGCGGTCAGACCTGGTTAAATGGTGAAGACATTGAGCTTGATAATTTAAACTTTGGTAAAGGTGTAGGTGTTAGACTAAATACTCCAATCGGTCAAATAAGACTTGACTATGGCTGGAATGATGATGGAAAAGGTACTGCACACTTTAGCATCGGAAATACATTTTAATTTGAATTGAAAGGAGTAATACTTTGGAAGATAAAAAGAATTTAACTTTAGTTATAATAATATTAGTAGTTGTCACAGCCGCTAGCTTATTACTCCTTTATAGTAATATTAACTTAAAGGATGAGGAAAATGAACTTAAAAATAAGATCGGTTATGTTAATATCCAAATCTTATTTGACAGTCATCCGCTAAAAAAGGAAGCAGAAGAAAAGCTTAATAATCTAGCAAGAGATCTTCAGCTTGAACTGGAGACAAAACTAGAAGATGTAGATAAAGAAAACCACCAAGAGTTAATCTATCAATATCAAAACAAACTATCTGAAAAAGAAAATGAACTTATCAATAATGTTGTAAACAGTATTGAAAATACCATTAATCAAGTTGCTGAAGAAAACGAGATGAAGGCAGTACTAAAAGAAGAAGATGTGATAGATGGTGGTCAAGATATTACAGAGTTAATATTAAAAAGAATAGAAGAAAGTTAAGTTAATAAAAAATAAAAAGGGGGGAGAATATAAATTGTTAAGTGAAATAACAAGTGGATTACTTATTGTTTTAATTTTAATTAGTGGTTTTTTTGCTTATCTAATTCTCTTTGAAATACAAGATATTAATTCTCCCTCTTTAACTTTAAATAAAGCACAGTATCAAATAACAGCTGACTTTAATAAAGATGCTTTCAAAGAAAGTATGGAAGAAGATTTTTTAAATACAGTTGAGACTCAGAACAAATGGATTGAAAAACAAAGAGAAATAAATGATCAGTATGATGAAAAACTAGAAAATGTTGTATATAGTCAAAATTCAGTTTTCATAGATGAATACTATAATGAGATTGAAAAAAGACAAAGAGAACTGGATAAAGAGTATCAACAATTTGTAGAAGACATTAACTTTGATACAGAAAATATGATTAATTACTATAGTTCAATGGTAAACTATGAAGTAGAACAATCACTTGAAAATATAAGATTACAGTATGATGAAGAGTTAAAAGAATTTGAACAACAGGTACAAAAGGAAAAAAGAAATGAACTTTTAAACTACAGATTAAAGCTAGAAGTACTTGAACTTTCTGATGAAAAAAGAAAAGAGATACAAGCTAAAATAGAAGAAATACAGAATGATAAAAGTATTAAAATAAGTAATAAAATGAGTGCAATATACTATAGATTAAGAATAGCAAGTAATGAACTTTCCGAAGCAAGAGATAAAAAAATAGCAAGTTTAAAAGAGATATTAAATAAAGATAAAGAAGCTAAAATCAAAAACAAAAAGATAAGTTTAGATAGAATATATAAAGAGTATCAAGAAAACAGATATGCTGCATTATCACAAAAAATAATTGACTTTGAAGAAACAATTAGTAATGATAAAAATGAATTAATCGAAAAAAGAAATGATATAATAAAAATTGTAACTAGTGATTTAAATACTTTACATAAAATGTATCTATTACCTACCGGGGAGAGAAATTAAATGTATAAAAATATTTCAATTGTTTTAGTTTTAATAATTATAGCTCTTGTAGCATATTATAGTTTCTATACCATAGAACCTAAAATTGGTGTAATTGATATGGAACAATTACTTAATGAAAGCAGTAGAGCAGATGAGTTACAAAAAGAATTAGAACAAAAAGGAAAAGAGCTAGAACAAAATTATAAAGGTGATACTGATAATCCTGAAGAGGTAGAAAACCAAATCTATATGGAATTTGCACAGAACAAACAGGAAATTGAAAGTCAGTTAAATAAGGAAATACAGACTGTATTAGATGAGATCAATCAAAATAATAAGTACTCAGTTATTCTATATAAAAACAGAGTTTATCAGGGTGGAGAAGATATTACTAAGGAAGTAATTTCAAAGTTAGATCAAAAATTTAATGAGGTTGATCAAAATGAATAAAAACAAAAATAAAGATTTCCCAAAAAGATATACGATTAAAGACCTTGTTAAGCTGGTCAATGGAAACTATGAAGGAAACTTTTCTAATGATCATTTAATTGAAGGTATAAGTAGTATTGAAGAAAATGATAAAAACAAGATAACTTTTGCTGAGAACAAACATTTTTTAAGCAGAGCAGCAGATATGGCTAAAGGTGTTGTGTTAGTTAAAGATGATCTAAAAGACTGTAAAATAGATAATGTAATAAAAGTAGAAAATGTAAGATTAAGTTATGCTAAAATTGCTGAAAAGTTTAAGTTTACACCATACCATAAGCCGGGAATACATAAATCGGCAGTTATTGAAGATAATGTAGCACTAGGTAAAAATGTTTCAATAAACAGCAATGTATACATAGGTGAAAACACAGAAATCGGAGATAATACAGTAATAGCTCCAGGTGTAAAGATTTCTGAAAATGTTGTTATTGGAAAAAACGTAGAAATCCATCCTAATGTAGTAATTGAATGTTATTCTGAAATCGGCAATAATGTTGTAATTGAAGCAGCAACTGTTATAGGTTCTGAAGGCTATGGTTATATAACAATAGACAATGGAGAACACTACCATATCCCACAGCTGGGAAATGTAGTTATTGAAGATGATGTAGAGATAGGTTCCAGTGTGACTATTGATAGGGGAACCCAGAGTTCAACTTTAATCGGTAAAGGTACTAAAATTGACAATCAGGTTCAAATTGGTCATAATGTAAAGGTAGGCAAAAACTGTCTATTAGTTGGACAGGTTGGAATTGCCGGTAGTACTATCTTGGGTGATAATGTTATTCTAGCAGGTCAAGTAGGTATTATAGACCATGTTGAACTAGGAGATAATGCAATTGTAGGGGCAGCAAGCATTGTTACTTCAGATGTACCTGCAGATTCATTTTATCTAGGTAATCCTGCTCAGGACAGATTACAGGAGCTTAAAGCAAGAGCTGTTAGGAATAAACTGCCAGAGTACAGAAGAGAGTTAAACAAGTTAAAAAAATAAAGAGTTCTAAAGCATAAACTGAAAGGATGAAGGTTTTGTCTGGATACAAAAGAGAGCAGCATACAATTAAAGATACTGCTTTAATTGATGGAATTGGCTTACATTCTGGAAATGAAGTAAAAATACAGTTCAAACCAGCTCCTCCAGATACAGGTATTGTATTTGTTAGAACTGATCTTAAAGGAAATCCCAAAATAAAGGCTAATGTAGATAGTGTTGTATCTACAAATAGGTCTACTACATTGGGTAACAAAAAAAACAATATACAGATCCAGACTGTAGAACATTTAATGGCAGCATTATATGCATATCAGATTGATAATATTATAATAGAAATAGATGGTCCTGAGCTTCCCGCTTTAGACGGCAGTGCCAGGGTCTATGGTCAACTATTTGATAGTTTGGAAATAGAAAACCAGTCTAAAAAAAGAGATGTAATAAAAGTTAAAAAAGGTTTTTTTGTAAAAGGCAAAGATTCCTATCTTGGAGTTTTTCCTTATGATGGTTTTAAAGTAAATTATTTAATTAAGTATAACCATCCTTTAATTGGTACTCAATACTTTGAATATGAATATAGTAAAGATAGTTTTATAAAAGAAATCATGCCGGCTAGAACCTTTGGATTTAAAAGTGAAGTTGAAAGCTTAAAAAAAGCGGGTTTGGCTTTAGGAGGCAGCCTTGACAATGCAGTCCTCTTGACAGAAGATAGTACTGTAAACAAGTTAAGGTTTAAAGATGAGTTTGTTAGACATAAGGTATTAGACTTAGTAGGAGATCTTTATTTAAATGGACCAATTCAATGTGAAGTGATTGCAATTAGGTCCGGTCATTCTGACAATTATGAAATAAATAAAATGATTAAAAAAATATAAAAATGATTTGATTTTTAATGGGGTGTAAAAAAATGTATAATATAGAAGATATACTTGAGATTTTACCACATCGATATCCTTTTTTATTAGTTGATAGAGTTGTTGAAATAGTTCCAGAAAAAAAGGTTACAGCGATTAAAAATGTAACATATAATGAAAACTTTTTTCAAGGGCATTACCCACAAAAACCGGTTATGCCTGGTGTATTAATTATTGAAGCCTTAGCACAAACTGGGGGCTTTTTAATGTTGAATTCTGTTGATAAAACAGATGCAATACCATATTTTGCAGGTATAGATAAAGCTAAATTTAGAAAACCGGTACAACCTGGTGATCAGCTAAAACTAATCTGTAGTGTTATTAAACTAAAGGGAAGAGTTGCAAAAGTAAAGGCAGAAGCATATGTTGAAGATGACCTCGTAGCAGAGGGTAGATTACTGTTTGCAATGAAATAATATTGAAAGGAGACCTGTTATTGTGAATAAAGGAAACGAAGAAAAAAAAGTAGTAAATATTTCTGACAGATATGTAAGAGCAGATATTGATTCCAATGCACAGATAGGTAAAAATGTTAAGATAGGACCATATACTGTGATTGGACCTAATGTGAAAATTGGTGATAACACCGAGATTGGATCCCATGTTGTAATACAAGGGGAAACTTTAATAGGGAAAAATAATAAGATCTATCATGGAGCATCATTAGGAATACCAGCTGGAGAAAGCAATGAAGACAACACACTATTTATTGGAGATTATAATGTAATCAGGGAATATGTAAGTATTGAAAGCGGTTCTTCTAGAGGTAATGGAGAAACTAAAATAGGTAATAATAATATGATAATGGCTTACTGTCATATCTCAACAAACTGTAATCTTTCCAGTGATATTATTATGTCTAATGCTACTTCATTAGGTGAAGAGGTTATGGTAGAAGACCATGCTGTAATAGCAGGAATGACTAATGTAAGTAAATTTGTTAGAATTGGTAGGGTTGCTATGGTAGGTGCCCACTCAAATGTATTAAAGGATATACCTCCCTTTGTTATTGTAGATGGACATCCTGCACAGGTTTCAGGTATAAATATAATCGGACTTAGACGTAATGAGATAAAACCAGCTGTCAGAAAAGAAATAAAAAGAGCATATAAAATACTTTACAGGTCTAATTTAGAGATCGATGAAGCCATCTTAGAGATGGATAATAAACTAAATGCGGATCAGGAAATAGAACATTTTTTAAGATTTTTAAGAAATGTAAAGCGCGGTATCTGTAGATAGAAAGGTGTTTTTTTAATATGAATAAAATAGGATTAATAGCAGGTTATGGCAAACTGCCCTTTCTTTGGGCAAAACAAGCCAAAAATAATAATACCAATGTATTTGCTTTTTTAATCTCAGAGGAATACAGTAAAAACTTAGATAATGAAGTATACAGTACTGATTATTTAAGCTTTACTCAGTTTGATAAGTTAATAAACAAATTAAAAAGCTATAATATAAAAAAAGTTATCATGCTTGGCAAGGTAAACAAAAAACACCTTTATGAAAAAAATGATTTTGATAAAAGATTTATGAAACTATTAGAACAGAGTAATAATTTAGATGATCACAGTATCTTAAATATGATTGTAAATGAATTTGAAAATGAAGGTATAGAAGTATTAAAACAAACTACCTTTTTTGATCATCTATTAACAGAAGATGGTTTGATAAATAATATTAAGCCTAAACAAGAACTATTAGATGAGATGAAATATGCTTTCAGTAAAGCAAAAGGTATTGCAGACTTAGATATTGGACAGACCGTTTTAACTAAAGATAAAGCAGTTGTTGCAGTTGAAGCTATAGAAGGAACTGATTTAACAATTAAAAGGGCAGGAAATATTATTAATAAGGGTTCAGTTATGGCTAAAGTAAGCAAAAACAGTCAGGATCTTCGTTTTGATTTACCAACTATTGGTTTAAATACAGTTAAAAATTTGATTTCAATTAATGCAAGTGCTTTGGTTTTAGAATCAAAAAGAATATTAATGTTGGAAAAAGATGAAATAATTGAGCTTGCTGACAAACATGATCTTTCAATTTATTCGATTTCTGGCAAGGAGGTCTAAGATGACCGGTAAAATAATGGTAGTTGCCGGTGAAATTTCCGGGGATGAACGAGCTGCTGCAGTTATTAAAAAAATAAAATATTTTAATCCTCATGTAGAAGTCTTTGGTATGGGTTCTAAAAAACTAAAAGAAGCAGGAACTGAAATACTAATCGATCCAACTGATATGAATTCAATTGGTTTTATTGAAGCATTAAAAAACTTTAAAGTCCATAAAGAACATTTGGATATTTTAAAAGAAGCAGCAAAAAAAAGAAAACCAGATGTCTTTTTTTTAACTGACTACTCAGGGTTTAACATGAGAATGGCTAAGATTGGTTCAAAGTTAAACATACCTGTTGTAGATTACTTTCCACCATCTGCCTGGTTATGGGGAGAATGGAGAGCAAAGAAAATGGCTAAGTATAATGCAGTAATAGCTGCGAACTTTCCCATGGAACGTGATGTATATATAAAGCAAGGTGCCACAACTGAGTTTGTAGGCCATCCTTTAATCGATGAGATAGATGTTGAATTAGAAAAAAAAGAGCTGGTAAAGTTATTTGAAATAAAAGAAGGAGAAATACCGATTGCTTTAGTACCGGGAAGTAGAAAAGAAGAGATTGAAAAACTGCTTCCAGTAATGGTTGAGGCAGCTGTTAAGTTAAAAGAGGATAATGAAAACTATGTATTTTTAATACCTTCAGCTGACAAAAAATACAATCAGTTAATTGAAAATATCTTAGTTGATTATCCAATTCAGGCTAAGATAGTAAATAACCATATGCATGAACTGCTTAAGGTTGCACATTTTGCAATTGTTACTTCTGGTACTGCGACCCTTAGAAGCAACTATATTAAATACACCGATGGTAATTGTATATCAGATTAATAATCTGACATATAAAATAGTTCAATTTCTCTATAAAAAAGACTTTTTTGGAATGCCTAATATTTTAGCTGATAAAATGGTTGTACCAGAGATTGTTCAAGAAGAAGTAACTCCTGAAATTATATATGAAAAAGCTCATTACATACTCTCTAAACCTTATTTAATAACAGATATAAAGATAAAGTTAGTATCAATTACTGAAAAACTAGGTTCAAAAGGAGCTGTTGAAAAAACAGCTAAATTGGTCTTAAAGGAAGGAAATATTGATGTACTTCAGAGATAGAAAAAAATTAATATTTGGTATTATAATAATTATAATTATTGCTTTTGGAATTGGTTTTTCAATATATGATGAACTTACAGAAGATGATGATAATCAAAACATAAAAAATGAAACTGAAGAGGAATATTTAACTCAAATAGATTTAGAACTGTATAATAATGATAAGACTATTAGATGGAATCTAAACAGTGAAAAACTTCAAAGCCAAAAAAAGGCAAGTATATATAATATGGTTTTACCATATTTTAAAGCCTATGAAAATGATGAATTAATCTATACTGGTCAAGGTGAAAATGCAGTATATAATAATGAACAGGAACTAATGAGTTTAAGCGGAGATATAGAAATTAATAAGGATAATATGCTTTTAGAAACCCAAACAATTGCCTGGAATCAAAAAGATGATATAATAAGTGGTGAAGGTGGTGTTAAGTTAACTTCACCTAGACTTGTTATTACATCAGAGACCTTTCAAGGACCTCTTTCTTTAGAAAGAATAGAGTTTTTTGGAACTGAGAACAGTCAGGCCAAAGTAGAGTGGAGGTAGTTTCTCATGAAAAAAATAAAAATAAATAATATTTTAATAATTACATTTGCAATGATATTAATATTTAGTGTGAATATATCAGCTCAAAATAATTTAACTGCTGATAAATTAGTTTTTGAACGAAGTGAAGATGGTTCAAATATTATAGAAGCTACTGGTAATGTAAAGATGACTTATAATGAGTCTGTAATCACAGGAGAATATGCAGAGTTTGAACAGACTAATCAATTAATAACTTTCCGTGATAATGTTAATATTAAGACAGATCAAAGAACATTAAGTGGAGATAACTTAGTATTTAATATGGAAAGTAATAATATGGAGATGAACGGTAATGTTGTTTTAAATGCTGAAGAGATATTAGTAGAAAGTGATACACTTTCATATAATAGAGATGAAGGTGTAATGAACTTTATAGACAACGCCTATATTGAATATGGTACCATAAAAGCAGACTCAGATCAGATTAGAGTACTAGAAGAAGAAAACAAAGCTATTTTAATCGGTAATGTTTCAGGTCAACAAGGTGAAAATTACTTTAAAGCAGACCGTATTGAAATAATAAACAACGGAGATAAGATTGAAATGTTAGGTAATGCCGAACTTATCTTTGTCGAGGAGCAAGAATAAATGACTATTACTGCAAAAAAATTAGTAAAAGAGTATGATAAAAGAAGGGTTGTAAATGAAGTAAACCTGAATGTAAACAAGGGTGAGGTTGTAGGTTTATTAGGACCAAATGGAGCCGGGAAAACAACAACCTTTTATATGATAGTTGGACTTATAAAACCTGATAGTGGTCAGATCTTTTTAGATGATTATGATATGACTCATCAACCGATGTACAAAAGAGCTAAAAAAGGTATAGGATATTTAGCTCAGGAACCTTCGGTTTTCAGGAAGATGTCTGTGTATGATAATATTATTTCTGTATTAGAGTTAAGAGATTTGTCTGAAAATGAGATGCAAGATAAAGCAATGGAATTAATTTCTGAGTTTAGGCTGGGAAAAATTAAAGACAGTTACGGCTACCAGCTATCAGGAGGAGAAAGAAGAAGGGTTGAAATTGCAAGATCATTGGCAATAGAACCTTCTTTTATTTTACTAGATGAACCTTTTACAGGGATTGATCCAATTGCTGTAAGTGAAATTCAAAAAATAATCACCTATTTAAAAGAAAAAGGCTTAGGTGTATTAATAACTGATCACAGTGTTAGAGAAACACTTACTATTACAGATCGTGCATATATAATGTATGAAGGGGACATCTTAATGTCCGGTAATTCAGAACAAATTGCAGAAAGTAAATTAGCCCGTGAATTTTATCTAGGAGATGAATTCAAGATCTAGCAAATAGATGAGGAGGTAAACTTTTGAAGTTAGTTTATAAATATGTATCAAAAGAATTAATAGCTCCCTTCTTCTTTGGTGTAGCAGCCTTTGTAGGGATTTTTATTGGAACAGACCTATTATTTAGACTGACTGATTTTTATTCTAATTGGGGAATCGGTATTATAACATTATTAAAATTATTTTTTCTAAGTTTACCTTCAATAATTGTATTAACATTTCCAATGGCTACATTGTTAGCTACTATCATGGCCTACAGCAGGCTTTCTAATGATAGTGAGATAACTGCTTTTAGGGCCGGAGGAGTTAGTATATATAAGTTGGTTATTCCAGCAATAATTTTAGGACTTATTATGAGTTTTTTTGCAATTGGTTTAAATGAGTATGTTGTACCCAGATCAAACTATCTGTATGATAAAATTGTCTGGGAGTTCCAACACGGACGGCAGCTCCCATCAACACAGTATAACTTATATTTAACTCCAATAGAAAGCAGTAGTAACCGTCCGGACTATATACTTTATACACACAAGTTTGACGGTGATACGGGAGTTATGACAGATGTTTATTTACAGGATTATGAAGAAGGAAAACCTACAGTATTGATTCAAGCAGAAAGTGCTGAATGGCTTGATACAGGTTGGAAGTTCTATAACGGTGAAATATTTTACCTTAAAACAGGTGAAAGAATACCTGGGTTAAAGTTTGAAGAATATAATGCGACACAGATCTTTAATGAACCACAAGAGATTTCTAAATTAAATAAAAAGATTGATGATATGAACTTTAAAGAATTACTCGAATATATTGAACTAAGAGGCAGTCAGGGAAGAGAGACTCTAGAAGAGAGAGTTAAACTTCATCAGAGATTATCAATACCTTTTGCTAGTTTTATCTTTGCATTACTGGCTGCTCCGTTAGGTATAAAACCGGGGCGTTCCAGTGGTTCAGCAGTTGGTATGGGCTTAAGTATTATAGTAATATTTATTTACTATATCTTAATGACCGTTGGTGATGCATTAGGTTCACAGGGTACAATTTATCCCTGGTTAGGAGCCTGGCTGCAAAATATTGTGTTTTTAATTATAGGTAGTGTTTTGTTATACAGGGTTGCTAGATAAATAGGGGTGTAAACCATGAGTGGAATTAATATAATGATATTAGTATTAGTATTTAGTGGAATAATTGCCTATATTGGTGACAGGATAGGTATGAAAGCGGGGAAAAAAAGGGTTTCCCTTTTTGGATTAAGACCACGTTATTCCTCAATGATAATCACTGTTATGACAGGGGTACTGATTGCCCTGTTAACAATTTCTATATTACTATTTGTATATACTAATTTAAGACAAGCCCTATTTAACATCAATGATGTTTTAAATAGATTACAGAACTTAAATGAACAACTTGCTGAAAAAGATACTGAGTTAGAGGAAATGAAAACAGAAATCGATAACAAAGCAACTGAATTAGAGCAGCTTGCTCAGCAGCGGGACCAGCTGACGACAGAGCTGGAAAGCACTAAAAAAGAGTATGAAGAGACTAAAGAAGATTTAACAGAAGCTAATCAAGAGATAGAACAGCTTGAGAAAAACAGATCAGAACTTGAAAAAAATATTGCTTTACTTGAAGAAGAAAGAGATAAACTTGAAACACGAGTTACAGAATTAAATCAAAGAATTAGTACTTTAACTGAAGACTATGAAGAGGTAAAAGACCTTGCTACTCAATATAGAACAGGTATGGTCTACTATATGGGTAAAAATATAGTATATCAAAAAGGTGATATAGTATATTCTAAAGTATTAGAGGCCGGACAGTCCCAAGATAAGATAATAGATAATCTAAATACAATGTTAGATGAAGCTAATGAAATAGCCAAAGATAAGGACATTATGATAGATCAAGAAACAGGACGTGCCCTTAGAATCCAGTATGAGGATATCTCAAATGTTGCTAAAATACTGTATAATATGGATCAAGGGCAGAAAGTTATAGTAAGTCTGGTAGCAAGCTTCAATGTACCAGAAGGAGACTGGCTATCTGTAAACTTCTTATTAAACAAAGATTTTATAGTATTCAATGAAGATGAAGTTATAGCAAGTAAAATAATAAATGCCAGTTCTTCAACAGATGTATTAGAATCTGAATTAGAAAAGTTACTGAATACAATAAATGGCAAAGCAATTCAACAGGGAATTTTACCTGACTCACAAGGACAGGTAGGTTCACTAGATTTTAGTGAATTCTATAATATCTTAAGTAAAATTAGATCAATGAACGGTGAAGTAGAGGTTAAAGTAATTGCTTCAGAAAATATATGGAGAGAAAACCGTTTAGGAGATAATATTAGGTTTGAAATATCAGATCCAATCAAAGGAGATTTAGGTAATGATATTGGGAATTGATCCAGGAAGAAACAAATGTGGAGTTGCAGTTTTAACAGAAGAAGGAAAAGAAGTGCTCAAAGAGATATCTAAAACTTCTGATTTAAGTAAAAAATTAGAAGAAATCTTAGAAAATTATTCAATTGATAAAATAATACTGGGCAATGGGACTTATGCAGACAAAATATATAATATTTTGAAACTGTTGTTTGATGAAAAGAAAATTATATTTATAAATGAAGAAAATTCAACTTATATTGCTGAAAAAAAGTATCTAAAAGAAAATCCGCCACTTGGATTAAGTTTTTTAAATAAAATAATGAAGTTTAAACCAAAGCAACCTTTAGATGATTATACAGCAGTAGTATTAGTTGAAAAGTATCTAAAAAAATAAATAGTTAATTAATATAAAAAAGAACCCTTATCAAAGTGATTAAAACATTTGACAAGGGTTCTTTAGTTTGTAGATTAAGTTTTTATTTAGAATCTGTAATTAAATGTAAGACTTAGTTTTGAATAAGTTAAATCTGTTTCTTCTGTACCATCTACATGAGTACCGCTGTTAACTGAATACATTAAGCCTAAATTCATTTGATCTAATAAGCCTAAATTCACTTGATCTAGTTATTAAATTGACTGAGATTAATTCCAACACCAGCACCATAATATAATCCTCCACTTAGTTCTCCAGCACCTACAAAGTCTTCATTACTTTTAAATAGATTGTAACCAAGATGTCCAACTACATAAGCTCCTTTTTCTAGGTCATACTTAACTAAACCATAGAGAGGAATGAAATTAAATTCAGCACTATCAGGAACATCAGGATCATCAAGACCTCTTGGAAGTTGATAGGTAATTCCTGCACCAAAACTTACTTCGTCTCTAAAAGGCATTACATATTCACCAGTGATAGAGAAGCCAGCTTTAGTATTATAAGGTTTATCTGGAGTTTTTAAACTGCCACCCATATCATAATTTGCACCTACAAAAAATTCACCAGATCTAAACATTTTTGCCATATCATTTTGAGCAAAAGCGCTACCACTAACTAAAAGCAAAGATAATACCAGAACTAATATACCTAATCTTTTCATCTAAACCCTCCTTATTATATTTGTTTTTATTTCTAATACTATAATTATTTATTAACATTAAAAATCCTTTTTTTTACTGAAAAGAAAATAAAAAAATTAAAAATTTTAGTTTTAAATTGAGTTAAACAAACCAAAAATAATAAAAGCTTGATATCTTTGTCATTCACTGATATAATAAGGACAAATGCTGAGAAAATATGTCTAGCAAAGAAAAAAATAATTATTTTTGCAGGAAAATATTAATCAGTATTGAATAATTAATAGTGATGACACAATTTATGTTATAAGTCTTATTGTCTCGGGCTTAAACTGCGGGAGAAAGGAGGTGTCCCCGAACCGCGAGGCTGTATAGAGATAATGAGGTTCTAACACACGTTCATTGACAACTTGAGACAAGAATTATGAGGAAACAAGGCTACTCATGAATCGAGTCCAAAGGATTGTCAATGCAACAATAGAACTAAAAACAATCCTAAGGGGGAATTATAAACATGAGAAAATTTACAATAGTAATCGCTTTACTTTTAGTAGTTGCATTAGCAACTCCAGCCCTAGGTGCATCTTTTCCAGATGTTCCATCTAATCACTGGGCTTACGAAGCAATAAACAAATTAGTAGCCGCTGGTGTAATCGAAGGTTATCCAGATGGCACGTACAAAGGACAAAACAATTTAACAAGATATGAAATGGCTATGATGATTAGCCGTGCTTTAGACAATATTAATGAACAGCAAGCAGAAATGCTAGAAAGAATAGACTCAATGGGCGAAGAGAAAGCTGGATTAACAACTGAGCAAGCTCAGGACGTTACAGCGATCGTTAAAGCTCTAATTCAAAAGAATATGCCAGAACAAACTGAACAAGTAGAGTTCCCAGAGAACTTAACTGAAGAACAAATCAATGAAGTAGCTAACTTAATCGAAGCATTAACATTTGAGTACAGAGCAGAACTTAAAGTATTAGGTTCTGACATCGAAGGTCTACAAATGGACATGGACGAAGTAGAAGCTAGAGTAGCAGCTTTAGAAAACGCAACTCCAGTTATTTCATTCAGTGGACTATATAGTGTAGACTTCAGTAATGTTGCTATCGAAGGTGACGGTATTGTTCCAGATGACGAACTAGATGCTGAAGCTGTATTTAACTATGGTACTACTCCTTATACAGCAAACGAGTATTTCTTTGAAGATCCTTATTCAGTAAGCAGTGGATATTATTTAGTACAATCAGATTCAGCTACTAATAATGAATTTGATTTATCACCAGATTTCCGTATTGCTGATGGTGGAGACTATTATACTGAAGGTACATCATTCACAAATTCATTAGATCTTAATGTAGTGCTTAATAAAGGTGCTTTATCAGCTGATTTAGATCTATCAGCAAGTACAAATGTATTTGGTGCTGCCGATACTAATGGTTTTGAATTGAATGACTTATCAGGTACTATCACAACTCCTGATTTCACAGCAACAATTGCTGATGGTCAGTCCGTAACTTTCAAAGATTATCTATTTGATGCAAGTCACGTTGCTGATGGTGTAGTAGTTAATTCAGATAACCATACATTCTTCTTAAGTAGAACTTTAGAAGAAGAATTAGTAGACTATACTGATATTGTATGGGGTGCTCAAGACAACTATGATTACTATGAAAGATCATACTTGCGCGCTGGTGCAAACATGAACTTTGACTTAATGCTTCCAGTGAATGTATTCTATGGTTATGAATATTCTGCAGATGGAGTATTTGATCTATATAATTCTGTAGATGGAATAACTACAGCAGGAACTTTAGCTGTTAGTGAAGTTAGAGATGCAGTTCTTGGTTTAGCTACTGGAACAGAATTTGGTGGCATGAATGTAACAGCTGACTTTGCTACAAACCTATATGATGGTCAAATGGATGACTATCTATTCATGTTAGGTGCAACTGGTGAATTTGATATGTTTAATCTTGCATTTAACTATGCTAAAAACAATAACTTCACAGCCTTAAGAGGTACAACACCTCTATCTGGTTATGATGTTGAAGTTGGAGCTACATTAGGTATGGTTGAAGGTTCTGTATACTATGAAGATTACGGAACAGCACTGACTACTTTAAAAGCAGCAGTTCCTGAAGGTGAACTATCCTTTGGTGGTATAGCTGTAGATGGTAGTTATGAACTAACAACTAATGATTTAAATGCTCATGACGAATATCGTCAAATCAATGTTTCAACTACAATGGCTGGATTTGACTTATCATACATGTATGACTATAATGCAGATAATGAAATCTGGGATCCAGAAGTTGATATGTTAGATGATGGTCAAAATAGCATTGGTGATTACTGGTATGAAGCAGAAGATGCTGATCTAAATCTCCATACATTGGCAGCTGGTTATGCATTAACAGATAGTATTGATCTTGGATTTACTTCCGAGTTTGAAAAAGCAATTGCTAATGATGCTACTGACATAGTATGGGCAAATGAATTTGTTAATACAAATACATTTACTGCTGACTATGCAAGTGGTCCTATCACAGCTGGCTTAGTATATGTAATGGACGGTGCTACCACAATTACAGGTAGATATACTGCTGATATGTTTGAAGCTGGATTCTCTAAAGTTCTTGATGGCGACCTAGTAATTGATGGTAAAGTTATGAGTCCTGTATATAATTTATGGGGCGTAGATGTTTCTGGTGGAGCTATGATGAAACGTAATATAGATACAACTGCTCAAGATGTAGGTGTATGGGTTGACATGTCTAAAGAAGTTAATGAAAGACTTGCTCTTAATGCTGGCTTAGAATACGGCGACAAAGAAATCGACGTAGACTATGCAGGTGTTAAAATAGCTGCAAAAGCTGGAGCAGAATATTCAGTAACTGAAGATATTTCAGCAACCGCTAACTATGAATACCTAAATTGGACAGGCGATTCTTATGGCGACTTCACAGCACAAAAAGCTACAGCAGGTGTTAGTGTAGCATTTTAATTAACACTTTAAACTAAGTAGCATAAATTAATAAATCAAGTCCGGGATATTTTCCCGGACTTTTTTTATATAAAGTTAGAAATATGGATTGTTTTCTGGTATAATAGATTATACAAGGTTAGATTATTTTTAAAGGTTAACAGGGAGGTGTATTTATATGAATAGAAATATAATTATAGTTGTTATTGTGGCATTGTTGTTTACCATGTCTATGAACTATTTTTGCCCAGGAAAATAATACTGAAGATATATTTAATTCAATATTTTATTCACCTGATTATAATTCTATTGATATAAATGACTATATTTTCCGCCTTCCTGAAGGTGATATGAGTTTTGTAGACTTTAATGCACAAAATCAAAGTAGGTTAAAAGATCTTGCTAATAAATATGGAAGTACTCAAAATAATCTATTAGATATGATATTAACTGATAACAGCTACAATTCTGATGCTAATAATTTGAGTTTTAATCCTTCAAATAAATTTTCTATAAACTTAGGTTTAAATGAAGAACAAACCTATGACTTAGGTAATAATATGACAGGTGTACAGTTAAACTACATATTAGATGATAATACATTAATTAACGCTGAATATGAAGTTGAAAACAGATATGAGTATGATAGAGAGCAAAATGAGATGATAAGTTCAAGTAATTTGGATAGTAGATTTGGAATAAGATATCAAACAACAGATAATATACAACTTTTTGGTGATTATGTATATAACAATATTTTAGAAGAAACGGGTAGAACAACTGTATTTGGTTTAGAATATAATAACTATGATTCCATTATTTCTGCTGAATATAGAGTTGGAGATGATAGGACTATAGATGGTGAAGCTGCTAACTCTACTCAATATGGTGTAACATATAGATATAGTGACTTAGCAAGCTTTAGTGCTTCATATAAACTTTTAGATAAAGATCAGTTAGAAGATCTCAAGGAGCAGGAATGGGACTTTGGAGTTGGTTTTAATCTAAATGAACAAACAAGCTTCCAAATGGGTGTTCAACTGTATAACCAGGTAAGTACTGAAATATTTAATAATGATGATTCAGAAAATGATGATGAATCTTCAGATGATTCAAATGATAATAACAATATAAGTACAGATACTGAAAAAGAAACTAAAGTAGAAGCTAGTTTTCAAATTAAGTTTTAGATATATAATCAGGAGGTTTATTTATGCTCAATAAACGTAATATTGTTGTATTAATAATGATTTTATCCTTATTTAACTTCACAGTTGTAACCACAACTGCTCAGGTAGTTCCAGTAGATAAATTAAGTGCAGTAGAAATACTTATTTATGGAAATAAAAGTGATGAATCAATTTTAAATAGAGTTAAAAAGCTTGAAGATACATTGTATGGTACAGAAATGGATGGAAGTTTAATTGAAAGAGCTAATAATATATATGATTATGTTTTAGGTAATAATGATAATCCATCATTAATGTTTAAACTAAATGGATTAGAATGGTCTTTAACAACTGATATTACTCAAGATACTTTAGTTAATAAATTAAATAGATTAGAAAACATGGTTTTTGGTGAAAAAAAGACTGGAGCATTAGAAGGTAGAATTGATTATTTAATCAATATTACCTTTCCTAAAGGGAATATGTCTTATGAAAGTTTAGAAATACCTAAAGATACATTAATTAAAATTAAAACATTTGATAAAATAAGTTCTGAAAGTTCAAAAACTGGAGATAAAGTTAGATTTGAAGTTTCAGAAAATGTATATATAGATTCTAAATTAGTTATTCCAGCTGGTAGTACTGGTGTTTTAGAGATATCTCAAGTAGAGAAATCAGGCAATTTAGGTAAAGAAGGAAAGATTAATTTAAACTTTTCTAGGTTAATGACTATAGATGGTAGTGAACTTAATGTTGATTTAGATGAAGAAGCACAATTGATGAATAGATCTCAACAGTTAGCATTAGGTGCTAGTATACTTGGTGCTGCAGTACTTGGACCTGTTGGTCTTGTAGCAGGTTATTTTGTTAAAGGACAAGAAGAAGTACTTCCTAAAGGATCTGAACTTTATGTACAGTCTGTTAAGACTAAATCAGTTATTGGTTTAAGTATGGAATAATTATGGTTGTTTTAAGTAATATATATATTTTAAAAGACCTATTTAGCCTGTCTAAATAGGTTTTGTTTATGACATAATATTTTAGCTAGGGGGATATTATATTGAACAAAAAAATTACATATGTATTTATACTTAGTATTATATTATTAGTTCTTTTTTCTGTTCCCCTTATAGCCCAAGAGGATGTTTTTATTGAAAATGTGGAAGAAAGTGTTTCTAACATAGAAGCAGATAATATTTATATAGATAATCATAATCAAAAGATTAATGCAGTAGGTAATGTTTTCTTTTATAATCAGGACTTAAAGATTACAGCTGATCAGTTAGAGTTTGATTATACTAAAAAGATGATTATTGCTACTGGTGATCCAATTAATTTGATATATAAGGACCGTGAACTATCTGGTAATAGATTAGAATTAGACTATAAAAAAGAAGTTGCTTATTTATATAAAGCAGATGTTGAGATAGATAGATTTAAGTTTAGTGGAGGAAAGATAGATTATTTTAAAGGTCAAGATCCAAATATAGTTATTGATGATGCGTATTATACTACCTGTGAGATGGAAGAACCTCATTATCATTATACTGCAAAATCAATACAGTACTATCCTGATGATAAGATTGTAGGAAGAGGGATTGGTTTTTGGTGGGGTGAAAGAAGGCTGTTAACCTTACCACGTTATGTAGTTAATATTGAGACTGATGAAGAAGGTAATCCTGTAATAAGTAATGATTTCCCGGTTCCAAGTATTGGTTACAATGGTGAACAGGGATTTTTTATTGAACTTGATTATCCATATGAGATCAGCCCTAATAATTATGGTAGAGCATATTATATTAGAGAAAATAGAAATAACAGTAGTTTTAATTTTAATCATAATTACAGATTAAATCAAAATAAGAAAGTATTTTTTGAATATAATGAACGAAAGTATACAGATGATGAAGTACTTTATGAAGATGGATATATGAAGTTAGGTTTAAATAGTATAGTTAATGAAAATATTAATTATGATGTCTATTTAAAAGAATATAAAAGAATGCTTCCTGTAAATAAAAAAAAGGAAGAAACTTTATTTAATTTAGACTTAACTTATACAAATGATAACTACAGTATTAATACAGAAATTGGTTATGATTTTAGAAACGATGTTAGAAAAGAAACGGTATCTACTGATTATGAAAATGAAGATTTTAGTTCAGAAACTGAAAATAAATATGAAGATGAAAAGCTTCAATCGCAAAAGTACATTATAAATCAAAAATATGATAATTATAGTTTACAGTTTAGATATCAAAAAGGATTTAATACAGACTATCTACCATATATTTCAGCCAGCAGTTCCTTAAATCCTGATCTTGATTTAGGTATTGGATACGGCTATATTGCAGAAGGTACTACAAAACAGCATAAAATAGACTATACTTTGAACTTTAATAAAAACATAAAAGTTAATGATAATTTAAATATTGATTTAATTCAGGATATTGAATACATTCAATATCTTGAAAACAATAATACTCTTACTAACTATAATTCTCAAGTTTATTTTAATATAAATAAAGGATTAACAGATTCACTGACTGTTAATCAAAGAATAGGTTATAGCAATCAATATAGGGATAACCTCCCTTTATTTGGTATAGATGATATTGATCCTAAAGAGTTAGTTATTTCAAATACTGAGTTTGACCTATATTATCCAAAAATAAAAGAACACTGGAAATTAGGTTTAGATTTAGAGTATTCTCTACCAGATGAAGAGTTTGAAAAACAAACTATATCTTTAACTCATGAGTTAGACTGTTACAGTTATCAAATAAACTATAACTTAAAAGATAAATCAATCGGATTTGAATTTAACTTTATCAACTAATGAGAGGTGTATCCAATGAAGAAATTAACTATACTACTAATTATCTTTTTACTACTTTTTAGTTATCCAGTATCAGCAGACTTTGAATTAACCGGTAAGGTCGAACAAGGAGATAGTACTTATATATCAAATGAAGAAGAGTTAAGTGGTGAAGTATTAGACTACTACAGCTATGACAATCTCTGGTTTAAAGTAAAGAAAAAACTAGACTATCCTAGTTATTACTATCTTAAAACTGAGTACTATCAAAAATATTATAATGAAAAAATAGGTTATGATAATGAAACGATTGATTTAATTGGAAACTATACTCAAGAATTTAATGAAGTATATAGAAATAAGTTTAAGGTCAGCTTAAAAGATAAAGAGTATTTTAACAATCCTGATAATTCATATACTTCCTATACCTTAAGTTATCAGTTTAGACATCAGATCAATGATTTAAATAGATATACTTTGGACTTTCAAACAAAAGAATATATGTATAAAAATGAAAGTATAAAAGACTATTATATAAATACATATAAGATTAACTGGGAAAAAGACATCAATGAAAAGTTTGAAATAGAGTTTGGTTATCAGATTAAAGAGGAAAAACATAAGTTTAAATCCGGTGGCAGTAATAAGGTAAGACAGAAGTATTCAATTGATTTTAAGTATGATTTATAAAAAAATTTTTAAAATTTAGTTAAATTCCTGTTAATGAGAGTAATTCTTTGATAGAATATAATTTAGAGTGTTTAATTTTATTTATTGAGGGAGGAAAAAATTTTGTTTAGAAAAAACAAAATTCATCAGACAGCTATAATTGCAGATTCAGTTAAATTAGGTAACAATGTAGAGGTCGGTCCTTTTACTATCATCGAAGATGAGGTTGAGATAGGTGATAACACTAAAATTGGCGCAAACTGCCATCTTGAGGGTTGGACAAAGATCGGTGAAAACAATAAAATAAATAACTATGTTACAATTGGATTTCCTCCTCAAAACATAGGTTATGATGGGTCTAAAACATATGTTATTATAGGTGATAATAATCAGATTGGTGATTATGTAACAATACATAGAGGAACAAAAGAGGGTAGAGGTGAAACTAAGGTTGGTGATAACAACACCTTCCGACTCTATTCTCATGTTGCACATGACTGTAATTTGGGTAATAATATTACTTTAGATAATTATGTAAACCTTGCTGGACATGTTACAATATATAATGATGCTCATTTAGAAAGAATGGTTGGGGTTCATCAGTTCGTTAAAATAGGTACTTTAAGTAGAATAGAGGCTCATTCTAAGTTGATAAAAGATCTTCCACCATATATAATTGTAAGTGGTCATCCGGCCCAGGTGATAGGAATAAATGAAGTTGGACTAAATGAGAATAATGTTGATCAAGAAATCAGAGAAGAAATAAGGAAAGCATATAAAATTTTATATGAATCTGATCTTAATATCAGCCAAGCTACAGAAAAGCTTGAAAAGGTAAGCAAAAATTTTAAGGAAGTAAAAGATTTCATAAGTTTTCTTAAAAATTCAAATAGAGGTATATGTAGATAAAATAGGGAGGATAATCTAAGATGGAGAAAATTAAAGTTGGAGTAATCGGAGTAGGCAGTATGGGTAAAAACCATGTACGTTCTTATGCTGCTTTAAAACATGTATGTGATCTGGTTGGATTATATGATCTTGATCAGAACAGAGCAAAGGAGATGGCTAAAAGTTATGGAGTTAAATCCTTTTCCTCGATTGGGGAACTTCTAAAAGAAGTAGATGCTGTAAATATAGCTACTCCTACTACTACCCACTATGATATTGCCCTACAGGCAATAGAAGAAGGCAAACATATTTTGATTGAAAAACCAATAACAAACGAGATTGATGAAGCAAATGAAATACTTAAAAAAGCAAAAGAAAAAAAACTTATTGTACAGGTAGGACATATTGAGAGGTTTAATCCTGCAATCAAAGCTCTACCAGAGATGTTAAAAGAAGAAGAAATTGTTGCAATTGATATTCAGAGGATGGGTCCTTATGATCCAAGGATTGATGATACTGATGTTATTCAAGACTTAATGATTCATGATATAGATGTTGTTAGTTCTATAATTGATTCAGAAATAGTAAAAGTTAATGCTTTTGCAAGAAGGGTTGCTTCTGCAGAACATATGGACTTTGCAGTAGCAAATTATCAAACTGAAAATGAAGTAATTGTAACCCTTACTGCAAGCAGGGCTACCAATAAGAAGGTTAGAAAGATGTCAATAACAACCGAGAAGTCATTTATAGAATTAGACTATCTTGGAAGAAAAATTACCAGAACAAGACGTGGTAATGGTGATACAAATCAAAACAAGCAACGTGAATATGAAGAATCATATGAAAATGAAGAAGAACCATTAAAAATGCAGTTAACTCATTTTGTTAACAGCATAGCGAACAAAACACAGCCTTTAATAACAGGACATGATGGTCTAGAGGCATTAAAATTAATAAAATTAATCCAAAGTAAAGTATATTAAGAGGTTTTGAAAGGAGATTTTTAAAAGATGATACCGATAGCTAATCCAATAATAACTGATGAAGAGAAAGAACTAGTAAATGAGGTAATGGACAGTGGTATGTTGATAATGGGTAAGTATGTTAAAGAATTTGAAGAGAAGTTTGCTAATTATTCAGGTACAAAGTATGGGATTGCAACTTCAAGTGGTACAACTGCTTTAGATGTTGCAGTTAAATCATTGAAAATTGAAGAAGGGGATAAGATAATCACAACTCCTTTTACCTTTATTGCAAGCAGTAATTCAATTCTTTATTCAAAGGCTGACCCCATATTTGCAGATGTAAAAGAAGATACCTTTAATATTGATCCTGATTCAGTTAGAGAACTATTAAAAGAACATCCTGATACAAAAGCACTGATGATTGTTCATTTATATGGACTTTCTTGTGATATGGATGAAATTATGGAGATTGTAAATGAACACAACCTGCTTTTAATTGAAGACAGTGCACAGGCCCATGGTGCAACCTATAAAGGTAGAAAAGTGGGTTCTTTTGGTGATGTATCAGCCTTTAGCTTTTATCCTACAAAAAACATGACCACAAGTGAAGGTGGTATTGTTTTAACTGATGACAAAGAGGTTATGGAAAGAGCAAGATTAATTTTAAACCACGGTTCACCGAAAAAATATCATCATGATATTTTAGGATATAATTACAGGATGACAAACATCTCAGCAGCAATTGGATTAGTTCAGTTTAAAAAATTGGATCAGTTCAACAAACAAAGACAGAAAAATGCAAGACGTTTAACTGAAGGTTTAAGTGATTTAACATGGCTTCAAACACCTGTAGTTCCTGCTGATAGAGGACATGTTTTCCATCAGTATACAGTTAAAGTTGATGACCGTGAAGAGTTCTTAAAGTACTTACAGGAAAAAGAGATCGGATATGGTATTCATTATCCAATGCCCGTATATGAACAAAAGCTGTATAAAGATTTAGGATATAAAGATACGAATTGTCCGGTTAGTGAAAAACTTTGTGACCAGGTAGTATCACTTCCTGTTCATCCAGCATTGTCTGATGAAGATATAGATTATATCATAGAGAGCTTAAGAGATTTTAAATAAGTATTGTTTTAAAGATAATATAGTATTATTTGAATGTAGCAGGAATTTACAATTTTACCGTGAATTATAAAACGAGTAATATTTTGAATAAATATTATACTGGGATTTAATCAGCCAAGACTTCTAACTCTCCCAAATGTTAATAAGTTTAAGGCTGATTAGATTGTCATAACTTAAAGAGTTCCCAATATTTGTTGGGGGCTCTTTAATACATTCAAAAAAGGATTTTAACTTTTAAAATTGAATTAATATAAATTAAGAGAGTATGTATATTATACAACCAAAGAGGTGTATTATAGAATGGATTTTATGCAGAGATATAAAAATTGGTTAAAAGATGATTACTTTGATGAAGAAACACAACAGGAATTAATAGATATAAAAGATGATGAAAAAGAAATTGAAGACCGTTTCTATAAAGATCTTGAATTTGGTACCGGTGGAATGAGAAGTAAAATTGGCGCAGGAACCAACCGAATCAATAAGTATACAATAAGAAGAGCAACTCAAGGTTTTGCAAACTATATTATAAACTACCATGAAGAAAATGGAAAAGAGTCCGGGGTTGTCATAGCCTATGATCCAAGACACAAATCACCGGAATTTGCCTTAGAAGCTGCCTTAGTACTTGCAGCTAATGGTATAAAGACATATCTGTTTGATAGTCTAAGACCTACTCCAATACTATCATTTGCAGTAAGAGAACTTAATGCCTGTGGTGGAATAGTTGTCACTGCCAGTCATAATCCACCTGAATATAATGGATATAAAGTATATAATCCAGAGGGTTGTCAGCTTGTACCTGAACAAGCACGTAAAGTGATTGCAGAAATCAATGAGATAGATAACTTTTCTATGGTTAAAACAATCAGTAAACAAAAAGCAAAAGCAAAAGATCTGTTAGAATATATTGGTGAAGATATAGACAGTAAATATATTGAGGTTATGCTTGATACTTTACCCAAAAAAGAACTAGCAAAACAAAAGGGTAAAGACCTTAATATCATTTTCACACCACTACACGGTAGTGCATATAAGCTAACAGAAAGACTTTTATCTGAACTAGGGTTTTCCAATCTATCAATTGTTGAAAAACAGGCAGTTTTCGATCCTGATTTCTCAACTGTAGAAAGTCCAAATCCCGAAGAGTATTCAGCCTTTGAAATGGCTTTAGAGCTAGCTGAAAAAAATAATAACGAGGCCGAATTAATTATGGGAACAGACCCTGATGGAGACCGGATGGGTGCAATTGTAAAAAATGACAAGGATGAATACATCGGTCTTAATGGAAATCAAATTGGTATCTTAATGGCTGATTTTTTATTAAACCAGACTGAAGTTCCTGATAACGGAGTAATAGTGAAAACAATTGTAACAACTAATATGATTAAAAAAATTGCTGCTGATCACGGAGTAGAGGTACTTGATGTATTGACCGGATTTAAATATATTGGTGAACTAATCACTGAATTTGAAGAAAAAGGAAACAAAGAGTTTATTCTGGGATTTGAAGAAAGCTACGGCTATTTAGTCGGCAAGTATGCACGAGATAAAGATGCAGTTGTTGCATGTGGCTTAATGGCCATTATAGCGCTTTATTATGAAACCCAGGGTAAAACCCTTTATCAAAGATTACAAGAGATATATGAGGAATATGGATACTTTAAAGAGGATCTAGTGGCTATCAGAAGAGAAGGAAAAGAAGGCCAGGAACTAATTAATGGTACAATAAAACACTTTAGGGAAAAAGGAATAAAAGAAATTGCTGATCGGAAGGTCGTTTTATGGAGAGACTTTAAAGAAGGTAAAGAATATGATTTAGAAAAAGAAACCCAAAAAGATATTAACTTACCTAAATCAAATGTCTTACAGTATCTCCTAGAAGATGAAAGTTTAATAACAATTAGACCATCTGGAACAGAACCAAAACTGAAAGTATACTTCGCTGTTAATGATAGTACTGATAAAAAGTGTGAAAAGAAATTAACTGAGATAAGAGAGAAGTTTTCAAAAAGAGTTGAAGAAACTATAGAAAGTATTTAATATATAAAAAAGAGGAGGGATTTTCCTCCTCTTTAAGATATTAATCCAGTGATTTAATAAATTCATTATACTCTTCTTTGTCTAAATAGACAAAGAATATTTTTTTATATTGATGTTTTAAATTAATATCTACATCTATAGTTTTCATCTTTTCCATCAGTTTTTCATCATTGTCTATATAGTAGACATCTCTTTTTTTAAAAAAGTCATAGTTGTTCACCCAGTTTTCTTTTATTTCTTCCGGGTTGTAGGTTTTAAGTGTTTCAACAAGCTCATCTTTATAAAGGTTTAAATCAATATGGGCATTTTTCATTAGGTAATCACCAAGTTCATTTGATGTCATAGATTCAGTCTTTTTAGGATCACCTTCAACCCAATAAGATAGATAGATAGAACCTCTCATATTGATATCTTCAATTTGAAATTCAACTGGTGTTGTAGTAGTCATCATATGCTGGTTTTCATAAGGAATTTCACCAATATTTTTGATTAAATAACCACCAACTAATATAATTAGAATAAGTATTAAAAGAGCTTTCCAATTGTTCTTGATAATAGAAAACAAATATCTATCGCGCATAGAATCCTCCTATCAGTGTAGTATTGTTATATATTTCATTAATAAATTTCTTTTAATGTTTGAAAAACCCTTTTTTTATTTTAAAAAGCGAGGTATTAAAATGATAAAGCTAACCTATGGTAAACCAAAAAACAAAAGTGAAGAAGAAATCTATAATCAAATATATAAATATATTGAAGAAAACAAATCACAGAACGTTTGTTATATCACACCAACCTATCAGATGATTGAAGACTTGAAAGATAAAATCTTTTCAGATCAAAAGATAAAGGCTGTATCTGAAACATACTTTTTTTTATTCAAAGGTTTAGTAAATGAAGTCCTAAAAAGTACGGGAGAGTTCCAGCCTATCATTGGTGATATTCAAAAAGAACTAATTTTAAAAGAAATATTAGATCAGTTAATTGAAGATAAAAAGATTAAATACTTTAAAGAAGTAGCAAAGTATCCCGGATTTTATGAAGACACCTTAAGATTAATTGATGAGATCTCAATTGAAAACAAACTTGATAATCCAAGTGATTTAGAAAAGATAGATAATCAAAAGTTTAAGGAACTTTTTTTAATATATAATAAATACTATGAATACCTTAATGAAAAGAATTTAAACGATGAGTATCTACAGTACAAAAAGGCAATTGATTATCTTGAAGATTCAAAACTAATAGATAACCTTGATTTAATAATAATCGATGGGTTTCAGTCCCTTAACCTTTATCAGAAGATGTTGATTAATAAACTGTCAAAGTTAGATAAAATGATCTGGATTAATACAGACTATGAAGAAAATAGAACCGGAATTTATAGTTCAAAGTTTATGGATAGATTAAATATAGATGAAAGTATAAAAACAAAAGATAAAAAACTTAGTAATGAATCACAACTACATATCAGAGATAATCTTTTCTCAATAAACTACACTAAAAAATCTGCAGATGATACTTTAAACATAATAGCAGCAGACAGTGAGAGTACAGAGATTGAATATACTGTAAAAAAGATAAAAAGTTTAATTGTTGATCAAGATGTAAGCCCCAACCAGATTGGTTTAATTTTAAAAAGTCAATTGAAGTACTATGAACTATTAAAAGAGTACTTAGATGAATATAAAATACCTTTTAGTTCAACAAACAGTATAACATTTAAACAGACTGGAGTATGGATTTTGTTAAATAAGATATTTGCCATTATAAATAACAACTATGATAGAAAAAGTGTTTTAAACTTTTTAAAGTCTAATCTTGTAAGTTCCAGTGTTGATAAAAAGGAACTTGATAGAATCCAGTTTGAACTATGGGATGATGGAGTCATCTGGGGTAGAGACTTTTCTTTTATATTAAAAAACAAAGACAGCAGTTATCAAAAAGGATTTTTAAAAGACCTTGAAAGTATAATTGACTTCTATAACAAGATAAAAAAAGCAAAAACATTTAAAGAGTTCAGTAGTATATTACTAAAACTATTAGAAAAGTTTAAAATCACAGAATCTATAGTTGATCTTGATGATGAAGACTTGGTTGTAGATAACCTTAAAGCCTATGACCTGTTAACTAATAAATTAAAAGAGTATGAAACAGTAATAACTAAAAGAATTGATTATGAAGACTTTTTATACTACTTTAAAAAAATCTTCAGACAGGAACTTATAAACAAAACAAAGGAAAACCATCTTGAACATATCAAGGTCCTTACACCTTCTCAAGCCCGCAGAAAAAACTTTGACTATATCTTCATTATAGGACTGCTAGAAGGAGAGTTCCCTTCTGCTGCTCAAAATAACTGGTTGGTAAAGGATAAAGAGAGAAAAATACTATCTAACATGGGTATAGATATTAAGACTAAAAAAGACTACTTAATATTAGAAAGCTATCTTTTTTATAAAACAACACTAAATGCAAATAAAAAACTGTATATTACTTACCCAACATTAGGAGATGGTCAACAGGGTAAGATCGTATCATCCTTTGTTCAGGAGATATATAATATATTTGAAGAAAGTACTGTAAACAGAACTGAAGTCAATAGTTATGATTTAAAAACTGAAAACATAGATGATATATACAGTCTAGAAGAACTAAAAAGACATATTATTGAAAAAATAGATGAAAAAAGGTTAAGTGATTTAATCACCGGGTTTAAGATCGAAAAACTTAGAAACTCAAATCAGTTTAATAACACACTGGGACTTCTAGATGATCCTAAAGTCTTAGAGGAAATTAAAAACCATTTTAACTCCTATTACAGTTACAGTGCAAGTACATTAGAAGCATATGTACAGTGTCCTTTCAAGTTTTTTATAGAAAAACTATTAAAACTTGAAGAAATAAAAGAGCCTGAAGACAGGCTACAACCGATCCAGATCGGTGATCTATACCATAGAATACTGTTTAAATACTTTAAAGAACACTTTCCCGGGGACTGGTCTCAAGAATTAGATAAATACATAGCTGGCCTAAAAAAGGCTGCTGAAGAGGTATTTGAACGCTTTGGGGACAAAAAGACCCTATCAAAAGGAGTCTGGAGCATATATAAAAAAGAAGTTAAAAACAATCTACAACTTTTAATAGAAAGTGAGTATAGTTCAGACTTTAAAACAGTCCCTTTTGAATTAGAGTTCGGATTTGGAATCCCAGCCGAGTATCAGGATAGTGACCATAATTTAAGTGACCCAATCAGTATTGATCTAGTTAATGAAAAGATCAGACTAAAAGGCAAGATTGATCGAATAGATAAACGCAAAAACAATAATGATTTAATAATCTATGACTATAAGTTATCAAACAATAAAAGAAGGACTAAAGATTTTTTTGAATACAATGAACTACAGATACCGCTCTATATATTAGCCCTAAAAGAAATAAAAAAGGATAAAACCTTAATGGGTGGAGCATATTATTCGATATTAAACTTAGAGAAAAAGGGAGTCTGGAAAAAAGAGTTTGTAGACTATTCCCCTAAAACTAACCGTTCTAAAACAGTAATGGATGAAAACACCTGGGAAGAATTCTTTGATAATCTAAAAGAAAAAATTGAAGAGATATTAAGTGGAATAAGAAATGGAAACTATATAATTGAACCAAAAGACTGTGAATACTGTGATTCAAGCAGTATCTGCAGATATAATAAGGCAATGGCAGGTGATCTAGATGGGTAATTTCAACTATACTGATGAACAAGAAAAAGCAATTATGGACCTAGAAAATGATATTATACTGGGAGCAGGAGCTGGTTCAGGGAAAACCAGGGTTTTAGTTAGCCGTTTTATTAATCTCCTTAAACAAAAAAAGGCACAGGTCGATCAGATTATGGCCTTGACCTTTACTAAAAAGGCTGCTGCTGAAATGCAGGAAAGAATCAGAAAAGAGATTATTAAAGAGGAAGAAAACTCAAAAGACTTTAATGATAAAAAGTACTGGCACGAACAAAAGATAAACTTAAATAAATCAATGATTTCAACCTTTCACTCTTTTGCAGCCAATATTTTAAGACAGTACCCGGTAATATCTAATTTGGATCCCGAGTTTCAAGTTTTAGAAGAAACTGAAGCCAGTGAACTACTTGATGAAGTAGTAAATGATATTATTGAAAATGGTTTAAATGATGAAAAAGAAAGTATAATGACCTTAGTTGATACTTATGGTCTTTATACTTTAGCGGATAAACTTAAATCAATATACTTTGAAATGAGAAAAGATAATTTAGATGTAGATAAGTTGGTTGAAAAAACATATCAGTCCTTGGAAAATGATAGATCACAAAGAGAAGACATCAAGTTTGAATTAATTAGATTAATCGAAGATTTAATCTATACCTTTGATAATGAAGGTGCTGGTGGAAAAACAAAGCTTAAGATGGAAAATCTAAAAGCTGATTGGCCTAAGTTGAAAGAAATAATAAGGACAACAGAAGATGTTGAAGAAAAAGGTTTTAGTGAAATAATAGGTATAAAAGATATAATAAAGGGAAGATTAGCCCAGAATTTAAATGATAAAGCTAAGGAAATAAGAGAACTTATTAAAAGCGATCAGTTTAAATCATACTTTATCTTAAAAAGGGCAGAAGAGATTATAAAACCATTAACTGAAGTAATTCAAGATATTGATGAGCTGTACAGCTTAAAAAAAGCCAGAGCAAGTTTTCTAGACTTTTTTGATCTACAGGATAGATTAATTAAGGTATTGAAGTCTAATCCTGAATTAATTGAAAGTATTAATGATCAGTATAAATATATCATGGTTGATGAATTTCAGGATAACAATCCCGTACAGGAAGAAATAATTTATCTGCTTGGTCAAAGCTCTAAGATTAATATCTTTTTAGTCGGTGACCCTAAACAGTCTATCTATCGGTTTAGAGGTGCAGATGTCAGGGTATTTAATAGACAGAAAGAAGAAATTAAAAAAAGAAATGGTGAAGTATATAAACTAACTAAAAACTTTAGAAGTAGACCTTCAATTTTAAACTTTGTTAACTTTCTTTTTGAACAAATCTTAGCCAATGATCCTGAAATAGACTATGATAACTTATCTTCTTTTAGAACAGAAAATGATAAGGATATCGAGTTAAATATAATTTCTGAAAATCACTTTGAGGAAAGTCTAAACAGTGAAAAACTAAGGAGGATCGAAGCTGAACTACTAGCCCAAAAGGCTGCTCATTTAATTGATAATAATGATTTTTTAATTGAAGAAGATGGTCAAAAAAGAAAGATTAAACCAAAAGATATAGCTTATCTTTTCCAATCTTTATCTAACATACAGCTTTATGAGAATGCGCTTCTTAACAAAAACATATCGGTAAATGTAGTAAATGGAAGAGGCTTTTTTAACCAACAGGTCATAACTGACTTAATTAACTTAATAAAAGTTATAGAAAACACTAAAAGAGACTTTGAACTAACAGCATTACTTCGTTCACCTCTTTGTGGTTTAGACGATAATGAGATCTATTGGTTGAACAAAGAAAAAGAAAATCATCTTTGGAACCATATATTAAAAGCAGCTGAAATTAATATTAATCAAGAAAAATTAAAAACAGTAGATAGATTTGTAAAAAGTTTAAAAAGAGCAAAAAAGTTAAAAGATATTAAAAACCCATATCTTTTAATAAAAGAGGTTTTAGAAACAAATAACTATCGAGAAAGCCTCAAGGGAGACCCTAACTATAAACAAAGGTGGGCAAACTTAGAAAAAAGCCTAGCAATGATTAAAGAGATATACCATGATAGAAATGCTTCTTTAAGTGAAGTATTAGAACACTTTGAAAAAAACAAAGAAAATGAGACTAGAGAAGGTCAGGCTGAACTAAAAAGTAAGAAAGGATCAGTACAGTTAATGAGTGTTCATCAATCTAAAGGTTTAGAGTTTCCGGTTGTAATGATTCCAGACTTGCAGAGGGGATTAATTCATCACAACAATATTTCTGACCTTTTAATTGATAATAAAGATGGTTTAGGTATTAAAGTATCAACTAATCAATATAAGTTAGGTACTCCATTATACAACAGTTTAAAAGAAAGGGAAAAAGAGTTAGAACTCTTTGAGAAGATTAGGCTTTTCTATGTAGCTATAACAAGGGCTAAAGACAAGTTGATTTTAAGCGGATACAGTAAAAGCGACCGAAAGCTAAGTTTTGAGAAAAGTAAGTCTTGGTTAGATTGGTTAGCCTGTTATTTAAATCAAAATGATTTCAGAACTGAAGAAACTATTGAACTTGGAGAAGAGAAAAAGAAGCTTTCTATCCAAGTAAATGTTGTTAAAGACATGAATTTCATCACAAACAGTGATATTGAAATAAAAGATGAGAGTAATGATTATGAGATTAATAATTGGAATGATCTAAAAGAATGGGAAAAAATCAATCCTAAGATTAAGGACATTAAAATCACTAATCATAACTATAAAGATGAACTAAGTGTTACCGGTCTATTAGAATACAATCGATGTCCTAGACTATATTACTTAAGATATATTAAAAACATTCCAGCAATAAAATCTCTACAGAAAAATAATTTTTTAGATAAAGGAAGTTCTAGTTCATCTATGGATCCATTAACTAGAGGGATTTTTGTTCACAGGCTTTATGAGTTAAGCGGACTAAGTGAAGAACCTGAACAGTATTTAAATCAGGTAAAAGATGAGCTTAAAGTAGTAGATATAAAAGAACAAACTAAAGATCAGTTAATCAGTCTTGTTAAAGGATTTCAAAACAGAGAAAAAAAGTATTTAAATGATAAACCAGAAATAGTAAAAACTTTTAATGAAAAACAGTTTACCTTAAACTATGAAAACTTTTATCTTAAAGGGATGATAGATAATATTTATCAGTATAAAGACAAAAATATTGAAATAATTGACTTTAAAACAAACAACATAAAAAAGAATGAAGTAAAAGAAGTTTCAAAGGGATATAAATTACAGCTTGAATCATATGTTTTAGCTGTATCTAAATTATTCAACAAATCACAAATAAAATACAGGATTGAGTATTTGATTCCAGAAGTAAACTATAGTAAGATTTTAAAAAGAGATGATATATTAAAAATTGAAAAAAGAATCGAAAATATTGGAAACAAAATATCAAAAGCAAACTATAAAGAAGATTTTCCACTTAATACAGCCAGTGAATGTGAGTACTGTATATATGGAAAACTTTGTAATAAGTAACTTTTAATTTTGAGGGGGAAGTAAAAAATATGAAAGTAAAAAAAGCAGTAATACCTGCAGCAGGATTGGGTACAAGATTTTTACCTGCTACAAAAGCACAGCCTAAAGAAATGCTACCTATTGTTGATAAACCTGCAATTCAGTACATAATTGAAGAGGTAGTTGATTCTGGTATTGAAGAAATTTTAATAATTACCGGGAAACATAAAAAAAGTATTGCAGACCATTTTGATAGAAATATTGAACTTGAGATGGCTTTAAAAGAAAAACAAAAAGATGAACTCTTAGAAGTAGTAGAAGATATTTCTTCTTTAGTTGATATTCATTATGTAAGACAGAAAAAGCCGAAAGGTCTAGGACATGCAATCCATTGTGCTAAAACCTTTGTTGGAAATGATCCTTTTGCCGTACTTTTAGGAGATGATATTGTAGTCTCTAAAAAACCGGTCGTTCAACAGATGGCTGAAATTTATGAAGAACAAGAAAAACCTCTAATTGGAGTACAGAAAGTACCTCATAAAGATGTGTCTAAATACGGAGTAGTGAAGTATAAAAGCCAAAAGGATAAGCTGTATGAAGTTGATAAATTGGTAGAAAAGCCACCTGTTGATGAAGCTCCTTCTGATCTGGCTATAATGGGTAGATATATAATAACTCCCGATATTTTTGAAATATTAGAAAACACAAAACCGGGTAAAGGAGGAGAAATACAGCTAACAGACGCATTAAATGAACTTGCCCAAAGAAGAGCAGTTCAAGCCTATGAATTTGATGGAAAAAGATATGATGTTGGTAATAAATTAGGATTCTTAAAAGCAACCGTAGAATTTGCACTTGAACGTGAAGATCTATCAGGTGAATTTAGAAAATACTTAAAAGAATTATTAAAATAATTAAAACAGGAGATGATTACTTATGAAAAAAATTTCAATTACAATTTTAGTATTAGTTTTTGTTATGGCTTTTAGTTTTAATACTGCCGCATATGAAACTGCTAAGTCATATGGTATGGGTGGGGCTTATACCGGATTAGCAGATGATGCAACAGCAATGTTATATAACCCAGCTGGATTAAGTGACAGTGGATTCATTGGACTACAGTTAGACTTTGGTATTGGTGCTTCAGATACTTCTAAAATTAGTGACTTAATGGAAGATATTGAGTATCTCTCAGAAGACTTTGATGCTGAAACAGCTAAAGATTTAGATACAATATTTGCTGAATTTCCAGTTATTGATATAGAAGGCGGACTTTTTGCAGGAGGAAACTTCTCTTCCTTTGGAGTAGGTCTTAATATTGATAATAAGTTTAATACAGAGAAAGTATCTGCTGATGTAATTAATGCAACTAATATTACAAACACCTCAGGTATCTTAAGTATCAGTCGTAAAGTAGAAACAAGTTATGATGAGATACTTGGACTTGCTTATGGTGTTAATATCAAAACAATGAAGACAAACTATATTAATGTTGAACTAGATAAGTCGGATTTGGCTAATGCCAATACTATTGTAAATGCAGAAGGTAGTGGAGTTGGTATAGATGCAGGTGTGATGGTAAATGTAACACAGCGTGTTAAAATGGGAGCAAGCTTTAATAATCTTTTAGCTCCTTCATATGATTTAGATGGAAAAAAAGAAGTATATGGTTTTAATGAAAGTACTGGTCAATGGGATACAGAACCTACAGTAAGCAACTTTAGCGAAGAGTATACACCTGAGAAAAGCTACAGGATAGGTGCTTCTGTTGATATTCCTGTTCTTAATGCTATAGTATTAGGAGATATTGAAAACTATACTGAAAGTGGAGAAACTATAGTACACTTAGGTTTTGAAAAAGGTCTATTATTTAATGGTTTATCTGTTAGAGGTGGAATGTACAGTGGCTCAGAGAGCAAACCTACTTATACATTAGGTATGGGACTTAACTTAGCTGCCCTTCACTTTGATGCAGCATTAGGAAGTAATGATGGCTTTAAAGATAATCTTAATGGTGCCTTATCACTAAACTTTCAGTTTTAATTAAACTAAATAAAGATTAAAAGTATAAATCCTCAGTAATGATTTAGATCATATTTCTGAGGATTTTCTATGTTTTATGAGTTGTTCTCATTTAGTTGCAGGATTTTCTACGAAGTGATAAGATATAGTATAAGGTAAATAAAAAATGTTTTCATTATATCAAGAAATGTGGGGGCTATTAATGGTAATATTTATGGTAGTAGTTTCATACTTAATTGGCTCATTATCAATGGCTAAGATATTAGCCAGAAAAAAGAATATAAATTTAAGTACAGTTGGAACAAAAAACCCCGGTGCATATAATGTGTATAATCAAATTGGACCCAAATGGGGTATAAGTTCTGCTGCCTTTGATATTTTAAAAGGTTTTATTCCAGTGGTCTTTAGTAAGATTGTTTTAAACTTTGATTTTTCATATCTATTATTAATAACATTGGCCGCTGTTATGGGACATATGTGGCCTTTATACTATAAATTAGATGGTGGTAGAGGTTTAGCTACTACAATGGGTGTATTAATAGTCTGGGACTTTTATTTGGCCTTATTTATTCTTATAATTGCTGGTTTAATAGCATACTGGTCAAGATATTTTTCAGAGTTAAAACCAAGAATATCACTTGTATTACTCCCACTTTTTTCTGTAACTGCATATTATATAAGGTTTGATAAAGGATTAGTATTGTTAGGAATATATTTAGCTTTAATAGTATATTTGAAAGCAATTCAGTTTAGATATAAAAGTAGTTAATCTAGAAAGGAGTACAGTTATGACAGATAGGATATTAACGATTGGTATAGATGGTGGCGAAATGTCACTGATCGATAAATGGATGGAAAATGGAGAACTACCGAACTTAAAAAGTATTAAGGAAAATGGTGCCACTGGTCCATTAAGAAGTACAATTCCTCCGATTACCGGAGCGGCCTGGTCATCTTTTCAAACTGGAACAAATCCAGGAAAGCATGGAGCATTCAACTGGTTTAAAAGAAGTGAGGGTGAATATAACGCAGAACCGGTAACAGCACTTGATATTAAAGAACCAACTCTGTGGAAAGTATTAAATACCTTTAAAAAGAAGGTTGGTTTAATTGGAGTTCCGGTTACAACTCCACCTGAAAAAGTGGAAAACTTTATGATACCCGGTCTTTTAACAACTAAAAACGCCCGTGTCCAGAGTTATCCGGAAGACTTAATTGATCATGTAAAAGAAATTGCTCCAAACTTTAAATTTTCACCTAAAGAGTGGACAAGAGGTTATGATGTTAAGGACTGGATTATGGAGATGGAACAAGATATAAAAGAAAAAACAGAACTAACCAAACAACTTATGATCGAAAAAGACTGGCAGTTTTTTATGGTTCACTTCATGGAAAGTGACCAGGTTCAACACTATCTCTGGCATGAGTTAGATGGTGAAGAAAGATATATATTTAGAATATATAAGGCGATTGATGATGCGATTGGTGAACTTAGAGAGTTTTTAGATGAGGATGATACCTTATTTGTAATGTCTGATCATGGTTTTGGAGAACTTAAATATAACTTTCATATTGATACCTGGTTGTTAAATGAAGGATATATTGAGTTAAAAAAGAATTTTATTACTCAGTTCAAAAAGATCTTTTTCAAACTGGGTTTAACTAAAGAAGCATTACTTCCAATCGGTGAATATATTTATCCACCGTTAAGAAAGCTTGGTTTAGTAGAAACAGCAGTTGATCTAGCTAGTAATCCTTTTTTAGAGTGGTTATTTATCTCTTCAACCAATGTAAATTGGAAAAAGTCTCTTGCCTATACTCACAGTGAGATTGGTCATGTCTTTTTAAATGTTAAAGATCGTGATCCAGAAGGTGTGATTGAAAAAGAAAACTATGAACAAATTAGAGATGAAATAATAGAAAAATTAAAGGCCTTTGAAAATCCTTTTACCGGAAAAAAGATAGTTACTGAAGTATATAAGGGAGAAGAAATATACCATGGTAATATGTCATCAAATGCTCCAGATATAGTATTTATACCTGATGATATGTCTGTACTGGGTAAAGGTGCTTATCAGTTCTTATCAAATAAGAATATTAGTAAAACACAAAATCAAACCGGTCATCACAGAATGGATGGAATATTTTTTGCTGAAGGACCTGAGATTAATAAAAATAGCGTTGTTAAGGGAGCACATATCATGGATTTAGCCCCTACAATTTTATATTTATTAGACCTGCCTATATTGGACTCAATGGATGGTAAGGTTTTAGATGAAATATTAGATGAAGACTTTGTAGAAAAAACAGAGAAACTATATGTAAGTAAATCAGATATTGGTTTAGAGAAAAACTTAAGAGAAAATCTCTTCAAAAATGACATTGATGATAAAAAGGATAGATTAAAAGGATTAGGTTATGTATCTTAAAGTGAGGTGGCCAAATTGAAAGTACTTTTTAGTTTTGACTTAAAAGATAAGTATTTAGATTCTATAAAAGAAAATTTTTCTGAGCTTGAAATAATTAAATCTGAAGATGAGAGTGTATTAAAAAAAGAAATTAAAGATACAGATGTATTAGTTGCTATGTTATTAAGAAAGTTTGATAGTGATTTAATCAAGATGGGCAATAACTTAAAGTGGATTCAATCCTGGTCAGCAGGAGTAGATAAGTTTTTAGAAGATGGAAACTTTAAATATCTAAAAGAAAACAATATTCAATTAACTTCAGTTCGAGGTATCCACAGGCATAGTATGTCTGAACAGGTTATTGGATATATGATATCTTTTACCAGAAGATTTCATGAACTTTATGAACTACAGAAAAAAAGAGAATGGAATCGTTTAAAAGTACAGTATTTAAAAGATAAAACACTTGCTGTTTTCGGACTGGGTGCAGTTGGTAAAGCGGTTGCAAAAAAGGCCAGTGTTTTTAATATGCAGACAGTTGGTGTAAAAAGAAATACAGAGGTAGATATACCTTATGTTAATAAGATATATAGTCCTAAAGAAACTAAAAAAGTATTAGAAATGTCAGACTTTGTAGTTGTAACAATGCCCCTAACTGAAGAGACCAGAGGCTTTTTTGGTGAAAAAGAATTTAAAGCAATGTCTAAAGATGCTTATTTTATAAATGTAGCCCGGGGAGAAATAGTAAAACAAAAAGAGTTAGTTAAAGCCCTAGAAAACAAGGAAATAGCAGGAGCTGCTTTAGATGTTTTTACAGAAGAGCCCCTACCTAAAAATTCGACTTTATATGAACTGGATAATGTAATAATAACTCCTCATACATCTGGGCTTTTCCCAGATTATAATAAGGAAGCTGTAAAGGTATTTAAAAACAACTTAAGACTGTTTTTAGAAAACGAAAGTTTAGTTAATTTAATTAATCCTGATCGACAGTATTAAAAAGAGTCGTTAAAGTATCTTTAGTATTTTGATTATCAATAAGTTTTAATACATCTTTAAAAGAAGAGGGTTTTTCTAAAAATATATTAGAAGCCCTCTTTTTTCCTATTCCCGGTATAAAAGATAGTTGATCTGCTGTAAGGTCATATATATCAGTCGGCCATGGTATACCTGTTATAGAACGATATCCGTGGTCAATTATCTTTATATCATAAAATTTATTTAACTTTAGTTTACCGGGTACAGCAACTAAAATTGGATAGGTTCCCAGCTGTCTGCCGTAACTTAGTTTACCCTTAACTTTTTCAATTAATACATCTTTTAGAACTGTATTGGTTGGAAACACTCTTTTTAACATTGGTTTATTAATTTCTTTATTAACTTTCTTTTTATATTCTTCAAATTTGTTTTTATCAATACTTTCAACAGGATAGTTATTGATTTGAACGACCTGTCTAATATTAATTCTTCTTAACATTAAACCACGATCATAAACTTCTTTTAAGAAGTTATAGTTATAGTCCATGGTTTCTTTTCTTTCGCCAATTAGACCGTGTAAGAAGTTTATCCCTGGGAGTAGTTTAGAAACACCGTTTTTTCTTTTGCCACCGATTTCATTTAATAGTTCAATTGCTTCTAAAGCAACTTCGCTGTTAGCCTCAATATTATTTTTTTCTAATACTTTTGGATCTGCTGATTCAAGCCCAAAAGCAGCTGTATCACCTTCTGTGTTATACTTAGTAATGATTTCTAATATTTTTTTTGCTTGTTCTTTTTGATTAATTAAAGTAGCCGGATTAATATTATCTAGATGGAGAACTTTTAAATCAGGATCTGCTTGATTAATGCCTTGGTAAAGTTTTTCCATAATTTTTGGTTTGAGTTTGTTGTTTTGATCAGTTGCATATGATAGTATATCGGTTTGGCAGCCCAGGCGGTAATAATGATTACCTAAATCAGCTAAACTTTTTACTTCACTTATTATTTCCTGTGGTGTTCTTCTGTAATGAAGTTTTTTAAGTCTTTCACTGCAAAAAGTGCAGTGTTTACTTCGCGGACAGCCTCTAAAGGTTTCCAGTTCACAGACAATATTAGGGTAAGAGGGATGTCTTTTTGTAAGTTTAGCACCCAAGTTAGCCCATTTTGAAATATTTTTACCAGCTTCATTTGTAAGTTGATCTAAACTTATATCTTTTAATCTACTGTATAAATCAAAGGCTGCTGTTTCTTTAGTTAAGAAATCAAAGCCTTTTAATTTGTTTTTAACTAATGTGATAGGACCCCCTAAAACCTTTGTAGGATAAAATATTTTTTGACCCAATCTTTTAATTTCAGCAAGGGAGATGGGTCGTCCTCCAAGGTAGTTACCGGGTACAGTTGTTCCCGCGATTATAATAAATAGATCATGGGTTTCAATCTTTTCAATATTTTCATCCCAGTTTGTTCTAAACTCATCAATTGTCTTGTAATCAATATACTCTTCAGGTATACCCGAGTCCAGTAATGCCCCATATACATATCTAATATGAGGTGAGATATATGGTGGAACACCTAAACAGGATGGTTCATCTAGGTATCCATCTAATAAAAATGTTCTTATTTTTTTAGTACTCATATTAAAAGCTCCTTAGTTAATTTGTTCTTATTATAAATCAAATGACTTGAATTTGTCTAATAAATAAAAAGGATTTTTGTAAATTAGAATAAATATATTATGTAGAGAAGATAATATTATTATAAAAAATATAAATACATATTATTTAAATAGGAGGTTTTTTAATTGGAAAAACTGTATGATATAGATCAGGCAATGACTATTAGTAGAGATGAAGTTGGCAAAAACTATACTAACTATATAAACCCAGGTATGGTTAAAATGTTAAAGCTTTTAAACTTTGATAAAAACTATGTAAAGGCTGAAAACACAGAAGTTTATGATGATCAGGGGAGAAAGTATCTGGACTTTTTAGGTGGATACGGTTCTTTAAATTTAGGACATAACCGTAAAGAAATCATTGAGGCAGTAAATAAGGTGAGTGAAAAGCCGAACTTACTCCAGGCATCACTAGGTAGTATATATAGTGCAGCAGCACATAACCTAGCACAAATTACACCTGGTGATTTAGAGATTAGTTTTTTTGGTAACAGTGGTACAGAGGCTGTTGAAGGAGCTATTAAACTTGCTAGAGCAGCAACACAAAAAGAAAAAATAATTTACTGTAAGGACTCTTTTCACGGTAAAAGTTATGGGTCCTTATCAATTACAGGAAGAGAAAAGTATCAAAAGTATTTTAATCCACTTCTTCCTGCTACAGAGATGATTCCATTTGGTGATACAGCTGCCCTGGAAGAAAAATTAAACAGCAGTGATAATATTGCTTGTGTAATATTAGAACCAATTCAGGGAGAAGGTGGGGTTGTAGTTCCACCTGAAGGATACTTAAAGTCAGTAAGACAGTTAACTAAAGAACATGATGTTTTAATGATCTTAGATGAAATACAGACCGGATTAGGGAGAACAGGTAAACTCTTTGCAGCAGATTATGAAGGTGTAGTACCTGATATCATGTGTCTTGCCAAATCCCTTGGGGGAGGTATAGAACCTGTAGGTGCCTATATCACAAAAAAGGATGTCTGGAAAAAGGCTTATGGAACTTTGGATAATGCCTTACTTCATACTTCAACCTTTGGTGGTAATACAAGAGCTTCAGCAGCTGTAATAGCTTCAATTAACTATATTATTGATAACAATTTAAGTAAAGAGGCAGAAGAAAAAGGTAAGTACTTTTTAGATAAATTAAAGAAATTTGAAAAAGAGTATGATTTAATAAAAGAAGTAAGGGGAAGAGGGCTGTTAATTGGAATTGAGTTTAAACAACCTGAATCAGGATTTTTAGACAAACTGTCAGGAGGGTTGGTAAATAAGTTTTCATCTGAATACATGGGAGCAATGGTAGCTGGTTCTTTAAACAATGAGTATCAAATAATCACTGCTTATACCTTAAACAATCCTAATGTTATTAGGCTTGAACCACCTCTTACAGTAAGCTATGAAGAGATTGATTATGTTGTTGAATCATTAGAAAAGATCTTTGAGAATAACAGTAATCTATTTAACTTAACAATGAAAAGTGCTTCAACAGCTATAAAAAGATTCTTGAAATAAATTATATTAAAGACACCGGTGGCTTTAAAACCACCGGTATTTTTTAGATTAATTTGGAAAAATTTAATTCTCAAAAAAGGAAATGGCAATACCTATATCAAAGTAATTATTGTACTACAATTTTAAATAATATTTTAAGGAGTGGATTCATTGTTTAAACAAACCATTAATTCTACTTTGTTGGTATTAGTACTTCTACTATTGATTTCACCGTTAATTCATGCTCAAACAGATTATTTTACAGGTTATCTTGATTTAGATATTATAAACTTAGATAACCAAAAAGAACTAAAATTAAGATCAAATTTATCACTTTATTCAGTTAACAGTACAAGAGATAAGTTTTTTTATGAGTTGAAGTATGACAGTAAACAAATTTCAAAAAGTACAATGATTCAAAATCAACATTTTTTAGATAAGTCAAATATTATTAAAGATAAAACTAAACAAAAAGAGTTTCTTTATTTAAGTTACGATGCTTTTGATTTAAAGTATGGAGATATCAATTATGAGATTAATAATCCAATATTTTCAAGTTATTATGACAAACTGGGAGGAATAAGGACAGGATATAAAAAAGATGATCTAAAATTAGACTTTATCTATAGTGAAAACAACTATAATAGGATAAGAGATATAGTAATAAATCCCGACCTTACTTTAATATTTTTAAAACATAGTAATATAAAGAAAAATTCAGAGAATTTACAGGTAAAAGTGTTTGATAAGAATAACAATTTATTAGAGATAGTAAGGTTAGTAAAGTATAATGATTATAGGATAGATTACAAGGAAGGGAAAATCACTTTTGATCCCCTAAATTTTTTTGCTAATAATCCTGAGTATAACTATGAACTTACAATAGATTACAAAATCTACGGAAATATTACAAATGATGTCATTTTATCAAAAGTTGAAAAGAGTTTTTCAAAAAACAGTAATCTTAAACTATATAAAGTTACTGAAAAAGAAAGAATGGATTTAAAAGGCTTAGTCTTTGAGTACAGTCCAGATTCTATGGGAAATATTCAATTTGAGTACCAAAATTTAAAACAAAAAAGAGAGATCAGTCACATCAGTATAGATAATGGCAATAATTACTTCAAAAGTTATCTTTATGATAAAAAGCAAAAAAGCCTTGGATTAAAGTATAATAAAATATTCAAAAACGGGCTTTTAGTTAATGGATACAGTATAAAAAGAGATATTGTCAACAGTTTATCAAAAAAAATAAAGGAAGATGAACATCATCTATATTTAAATAAAAAGTTTAATGATAAATATAGTGCTGACTTAGAGTATATACATACAGAAAATAATCTGGGGAATAAAGAATACACTTATGTGACAAATTTAAAGAGTAAAATTAATGAAAGGTTGAGTCTAAGGACTAGATATAACTTTAGTCATAATAATTCAAATTCTAAGTTAAAGAAAGGTTTAAGTAATGATTTAGAACTAGAATATTCAGAAAATTTAGTTATATCCTGGGGAATATTACAAAATATGGTAAATAGTAAAAATTACTATCAAGCTTCTTTAAAGTATAACTGGGATCAAAACTTATTTAGTTATCAAAACAAAGTTATTGACCTTGAAAAAAGATTGATAAGTTATAAATATCAAAATAGGAAAGTGAAACTATACCAAGATAATATCTTTAATTTAAAAGATAATGAGAAAGAAAAAATATTGTCTGGTATAGAGTATAAATTCAGTAACTTAAGCTCTATTGGATATCAAAACAATAAGTATATACAAAATGATATAGATAAGGAAGAAGTATATAAATATGATATAAAACTAAATAATGAACTAAAACTTTCTTTAAACTATCTAGATTATATTAAAGAGATCAATAATCAATATAAAGAAAAGAGAAGGGCAAAAAGATCAGCTTTAAACTATACAAAAGGTGATCAAAAAGTATCTATCCAGTTTGAAGATGTAAATAACAGGGATAATACCTATTTTAAAAATAGATCTCAATTTATTTATAGTAACTATTTTCATCCCTCGACATATTTTTCAGTGAGTATTGATAATTATTTAAGTAAAGAAATATTAAAAAATATAAAAAAAGAAAGCACAGAAAAGAAAATCATATTTAAATATCGACCTATGAACAGTCCAATTACAATTTATTTTAATCATTTAGATAAAACTGAAATTACTTTTGATGGACTCAGACAAAAACAGAATCTTATTAAAAACAAAGTGAAGTTAAACTACTTAATTACAGATAAGATTACAGTTAGTTCAAGTCATAATAAAATATTAGAAGAACTTAAAACTTCTGATAATGTTATTACAAACAATATTCAACTTAACAGGTATTCATTGAAATTTAAGGTAAAAAAATATTGGAAGTTAGAACTTGAATATAGAACTTTGCTTGATAAATTAAATGATATTAATGATAGTGGATATCTTTTAGGTTTAAATAGAAAGATAAATGATAACCTATCTTTGGGCTTAAGATATAACTTTACTGAATTCAATGATGATATAACAAACCTTACAGATGATAACCGGGGATTATCTCTTAATCTAAACTATATGTGGTAATTGATGAAAGGAGAACTTAAAAATGATAAAGTTAAATAAGAAAAAGATTCTAATATTATTTACTATATTTGTTATAGCTGTAACCAATACTGCTTTTAGCCAGGACTATTTAGATTTAAGTACTTTTTATGAGGTTAATGGAGGTTATTGGTATCTAGGTCAAGATAACAGTTCTGTAAAACAGGTACAAGATAAAAATGAATCAATTTTCTATTTATTAAACCAGGAGTTGATAAATAAGACAATTACAGGGACGATTAAAGTTGATAGTACAACCTATCAGGATGATCAGTTTGGATTAGTTTTTGGTTATCAGGATATTAATGATACTTATGTATGGTCCTGGGATGCAGGAGGAGTACATGGTATTGAAGGCCATGTCTTTTATTATAAAAATAGAAAAATTAATTATCTGGAAATTCCGGGAGATATATTATATGATAAAAGAGAACCGGGTTTGGCCTGGGAAAAAGGTGTTAACTATCATTTTAAAGCAGTTTATCTAGAAAACAGTTTTAAACTATATATAAACGAGCAGTTAATAATTGATTATAAGGGAGAATTACCTCCTGGTAAGTTTGGGTTTTTCTGCTATACTCAAAACAGGGTGAACTTTTCAAATATTGAAATAAAAGATGCATCTGATAAACTAAAACCACCTTTAGAAGAACTAAATGTCCCTATTTTGATTACCGGAGGAATAGTTTCTAAAAGTTTGAATAATGATAATTTAGCACAAAGTACTTATCAACTATCAAATACTTCAAAATATGATTTGGACAATCTTTATCTATTAGTTGAACTTGATAACAAATTAAGTTTAATTGAGGAAAGTATAGTTGTATCAAAAAAAGATGTCAAAATAAAGTATCTAAAAAATAATAATATGTTAAAGGTTGATAATGTTTCTTTAAAAACGAAAGAAAGCTTACAGTTAAGCTTTTATTTACAGAAATTAAGTAGTTTTGGTCTAAAAGATAATTATCTTAATAGGTTATCAGTTTATAGTAATGAAGGAGATCTACTTCTTTCAGAACAATTAAATACTGAACATAAAGCAAATAAGATCAATATAGATTTAACTTCTTTAATAATAGGTCGGGTACAGATTAATAATAAAGAAGATAAAAGTAAAGAGTATAATAAAAGTTCTTATCAGATAATAACTTCTGATGGAAGAATTATAAAAACAGATAAAAACGGTAGATTCCATTTAGTAGTTGATAATTTTAATAATTTTTATGATCAAGAAAACTTAACTTTAAAATTGATAATTAAAGATAATTATAAACACCAAATCAATGGTGATCAGGTAAAGCTAATCAAAATAAAACCAGCTCAGCTTATTAGAAAAGATTTTAATTTATATCTTGGAGGTAAAGGTAATGAGTGATAATTTTAATCCAGATCAATATGTAAAAGAACTTAAAGATATCTTTTTAAAAAAATAAAAATTTCGATAATGCAGTACAGATGAAAAGATATTTATTATAATTGTTATCTAATTTAAGTACCAGAGAAAGTCAGAAAGCAACAAAAAGTATGAAAAATAATAACAAATAAAAGATTAAATATTTGTGAAATTTTTCAAGAGGACTTAAATATTATATAATGAATAAGTAGAAATATAAGATACATTAATAAATAAGAGGTGAAGAATATGAATATAAATTTTTATAAAAAGCTTAATAGTCTTACAGAAAAGACTAAAGAAGTAGCATTAGTTACTGTAATTGATGCTGATGATAAGTATCAAGAACTTAAAGAAAAAAAGATTGCTTTATCAGGTCAAGAAGAAATATATAGTGATGAAAAATCTAAGGATAAATTAATAAATGTAATTGAAAGCTTTGGCAGGGATAAAATATTAAAGATGAGCAATCCTGAATTAAAAGAAGTAGAACTTGATGATGGAACTAATTTACAAATTTATATTGAGCCATTAACAGATAATCCAAGATTAGTATTATTTGGGGCAGGTCATATTGCTAATCAAGTTTCTAAAATTGCAAGTTTAATGGATTTTGAGATTACCATTGTTGATGATAGAGAAGACTTTTTAAATAGAGATAGATTTCCTGAAGCAGATCATATAATAGTAAAAAAATATACTGATTTCTTAAAAGATTTTGAAGTAGAAAAAAATGATTATATTGTAATTATTACAAGAGGCCATCAGTTTGATTATAATGTACTTAGAGAAGTTATTGATACTAAGGCAAAATATGTGGGAATGATTGGAAGTTCTAAAAAGAATAAAGAAGTATTTGATAAGTTAAGAGAAGTAGATAAGGTGACTGAAAAACAACTTGATACAGTTTACACTCCAATAGGATTAGCTATTGGTGCAGAAACAACTTCAGAAATTGCTGTTGCAATTCTGGGAGAAATTGTAAAGGTAAGGAGGCTTCAAGATGAATAAGAGATTACTTGAAAAAATTATAGAGCCTGAAGGAAAATATGATAGTTTAGCATTAGCTACTATCGTTGATGCTAAATCTTCAAGTCCACGTGATACAGGAACTAGTATGATTGTTTACCCTGATGGAAACACTTATGGAACCATAGGTGGTGGAAATCAAGAAAAAGATATTATAAATAGAGCTAAAGAGCTATTGGAAGAAAATAAATCAGGCATGATATCTTTTAACTTAACCAGAAAAGAAGCAGCAAAAATTGGTTGGGTATGTGGTGGAGATATTGATGTCTACATTGAAAATATAACCATATAATTAAAAAATGTTTATTAAGAAAGATACTCCTCTTAAGGTGGGCAGATTAAATTATAATAATCTGTTTGCTGAAAGGGGATTTTTTTATTTCAAGTCAAAGATTATATATTTTCATTAATGGAAAAAATTTACTTAATTTCTTGTTAATTACATCTATATTTGGTATAATATGGAAAAGGAGTGATTGGATGATTAATAATGTAATACTAACGGGACGGCTTGTAGATGATCCTAAGTTAAAAAAATCAGAAAATGAAATTGATTACTGTACATTTACAATAGCCGTTCAAAGAAACTATCGAAGTAAGGAAGGGGAAATTGATACTGATTTTGTTGATGTAATTAACTGGGGACCAGGAGCAAAAAGATGTAGTGAATACTTAAAGAAGGGAAAATTGGCCGGTGTTGAGGGTATGATAAGTACATACTTGATCGGTGAAGAAGAGAATAGACGAAAAAATTATAGGGTTAAGGCCAGACGAGTTGAATTTTTAGAATGGCCTGATGATTAATAATTATTTTTGGGGTTAATGAAATTATTCATTAACCCCCCATTATTTTAGTAGTATAAAATTAACCCAGAGCAACATCTAAAAGCATCATAATTGCAAAACCGAACATTGCTCCAATAGTAGCAATATCAGTTCCTTGAGATTGAGACTCTGGTATAAGTTCTTCAATAACAACGTAAATCATAGCTCCAGCAGCGAAAGCAAGGGCATAGGGAAGAAGAGGGCGCATACTTAAAACTGCCCATGCACCTATAACACCTGCTATAGGTTCTACTATTCCGGACATTTGACCATAATTGAAACTTTTAAGAGAAGAAAAACCTTCTCTTTTTAAAGGAACAGAGACTGCTGCTCCTTCTGGGAAGTTTTGAATACCAATACCAAGTGCTAATGCACCTGCTCCTGCAATAGAAGCTGAGGGAAGGTTAAATGAAGCTGCACCAAATGCAACACCTACAGCCAAACCTTCTGGAATGTTGTGTAATGTAATAGCTAAGACCAAAAGTACACTCCTCTGCCAAGTAGTCTGAATACCTTCTGCTTCATCTACTTTTAAACCCAAATGTAAATGAGGTAGTGTTTTATCTACAAGATATAAAAAGGCTCCTCCCGACAAAAATCCAATAACTGCTGGAACCCAGGGAATAAGTCCTTGATTTTCCGCCATTTCGATAGCAGGAGCTAAAAGTGACCAGTAACTGGCTGCAATCATAACACCTGCAGCAAATCCAAGCATAGCATCGAGGACTTTTCTTTTAACATCTGTAAAGAAGAACACTAAACCTGCACCTAAAGCAGTCAAAAACCAAGTAAAAAGTGTAGCAAAAAGTGCCTGAGTTACAGGATTAAATCCTTCTAGAAACCCAATCATAACTGTCAACCTCCATCCTTTTTTATATATTATTTTCTACATATAAGATTAATGGAATTGTATTAATAAATCAAGTAAAAAGATAATTAAGTTTGTATTAAGAAATCGTAAATATAGAAATTAATAATGATTGTATTATACTATAATAATTGATTTCAATCCTTGAATGCAATTCTTTCCAGAAAAAGTGCCTCTTAATAATTGTACTTTTGCTTGTAAATCATTACTTTTAACTTTAAACTTACCGGACTAATAGGCAGGAATTGGTATTTTTTTGTAGAATATTATAAAATAATAAAGAGAATTAGCTTTTTTATGTGGTTTTGATTAAATTTTTTGAATAGTTTTAAAATATTTACTAGAATGGGGGGGTTAGTTTGAAAAAATATCTATATACTTTTTTAATTGTGATTATCATTATTGGCTCTTTGGTATTAATTAATAACTTGGGAATTATTTCGTTTAGACAGTGGGGGGAAGACGTTATTCAAAGTACTCCTTTTGTAAAAGAATATGTAAGAACTGCTGAAGAGTATGATAATGTTGTACAGAAGAATGAGATGTTGAGAGAAGAAAAAGACCTTATTTATGAAGAACTTAAATCAAAAGAACAAAAAATTGCAGAAATGGGACAAAGAATAGTTGATTTACAGTCAACTAATGAAGAATTAAATAATATTATTGAAGATTTTCAGAAAGAAGAAGTAGACAAACAAGAAAACTTTGAAAAACTATTAAAAATATATGAAAATATGCAACCTGATAGAGCTGCAGATATATTAAATACATTAGATAAAGAGTCTGCACTTAAAATATTAAGGGGACTAAGTGATAAGGAAGCAGCTAACATATTAGAGAGTATGGAAGTTGAAGATGCTGCTGAATTTAGTAAAGAAATGCAAAATTAATTATTTGGGGTGGTGTGATGAATACGGATATTAATGATAAGCAAGTAAATTTTTCCCGTCATGCCAGGAATAGAATTACATCAAGAGAGATAAATATTAGTAATAAAGAAATGATACAGTTAAAAGCAGGAATAGATAAAGCTGTGGAAAAAGGTGCTAAGAATTCTCTGATAGTGATAAATAAGACTGCATATATTGTTAGTGTTGAAAGCAAAACTGTTGTTACCATTATAGATAGAGAAAGTATAAAAGAAAAGGTATTTACTAATATAGATAGTGCAGTTTTGATGTGAAACAGAGTGGAGTGATTTAATTGAATTTTAAAAAAAGCAATATATTAATACTATTTTTGATTTTTATTTTGTTACTTATACCTTTTCAAACTTATGCTTACTCCAATGTATTAAAAAACTTTGTAAGAAATGATAAAAAAGTTGAATTAAAAATATTTGAAGGTTTATCAGAGGTTAATATTGTTTCAGGAGCTAACCTGATAGCAAGTAATATTGATGGATCTAAAAGTATTAAGTTAAAAAATAATGGTTTATATAAAATAGAACTTAAAAAAGAAAAATTTTCTAAATTTTTAATACAGATATTTGTGACAGAAGATCAAAAAAAAGCTGAAGAAATTATAGATGAAGTTGAACAGAAGTTTCCTGAATATACTTACTTAATTAAAAAAGAAAACCAGCTTTTTAAAATACAAGTTGGTAATTTTAAAAATGAATTTGAAGCAGAATTAGCTTCAGATAATCTTGAACAAGAGGGTTGGAATACCTGGATCATAGGAGATGAAAATTCACTAGAATATATAGATAGCGAACAATTAGTTCTCAAGGATAATAATGGTAATGTCATATTTGAAAATGGTACTATTCATTTTGAAGGCGTTATCAGAATCAAGAATAATCTATATAACGGTTCATTCCAGTTTAAATTAAATTCAAATAATAATATCGAAATCTATAATAAAATTGACTTTTTAACCTTAGAATATGGTCTTTTGTTAAACCAGATGAGTGATACAAATAATATTACTCTATTAAAAACAGCTGCAATTCTAAATAGAAGTAAAGCTTTAAGACAGATTTTAACTGAGAGTCCACCTTATAAAATAGAAGGATATAATGGAATATCCAAGCTTACAGATGTTATAAAAATAGCTGTAGAAAACACTCAAGCTAAGGTTATTTACAAAAACAACAGTCCATATTATGAGAACATAGATATTAGAGCTTTAGCTAACAAATATAGTTCTTCTGATAATTTCATTTTAGAAATTATGGATGGTGTAGAGATAAGAGACCTTAACACTGTATTGGAAGAAAATATAGCAGTGGATGCCAGTATCGATATAGGTTTAAACTATAAAGAAATTAGACAGTTAACCTGGAATGGTAATAGAATCATTAATCTTATCAAATTTGATACTTTAAAAGGTAGACATAAAATGTTTTTTGCTCTAAGTAATAATAAAATAAACGGCCTATCATCATTATCTTCTTTAGTAAAAGATAATGAAGCTTTAGTTGGTATTAACGGAGGATTCTATAATTACCAGGGCAAACCATTAGGTCTAGTTATGGTTGATGGTACAATTGTTTCTGAACCATTATATAATAGGGCAGCAATTGGAATAACTAAAACCGGAGAAATATTAATTGATAATATTAGCTGGAGAGGTGTTTTAAGAACTACAAATAATGAAAATATCATTATAGATGCAGTTAATAGAAATCCTAATAGTGAAACTGAAATTATACTATACAATAAATACTTTTCTGACAAGACACCTTTATTTCAACAATACACAACAGAAATTATTGTTAAAAAAGGTATTATTACTGATGTTAAACGAGGAGAATCTATTCAAAGTAACATTCCTGAAGATGGTTTTATAATAAAAGTATTCAATCAAGAAGATAGATATGAAGGTTTCGAGATATTTGAAAAGGTTGATTATCTTAATGTATTTAATCCTGACTGGCAGAACAAAGATGTTATGAGTATAATGGGTGGAGGTCCAAAGCTGATAACAGATGGTCAAGTAGATATAACAGATCAAGAAGAAAAGTTTAATACGGATATTACTGAAGGTAGGGCACCTAGAACTGCAGTAGGAGTGACTTATGACCATCAGTTACTATTTGTTACGGTCGATGGTCGCCAGCCTGAGATAAGTATTGGAATTACCTTAAAAGAATTAGCTGATTATTTAAAGACTTTAGATATAAAAGAAGCAATGAATCTAGATGGGGGAGATTCTTCTCAAATGGTTATCAGGGGTTATACCTTTAATAATCCTTCTGGATATAGAGATATTGCAACAGGAATTTTAATTAAAAAGAAATAGTGGAGGTAGATAATGTGTTTAAAAAAACAGTATTAATCCTAATCTTATTTATATTTGTAATCACACCTTTAGCCAATGCACAACAACATGATTTTCAAGAAATGAATTATTCAGTGTTTTTACAGGAAGATCATTCATCCTTGAATATTAATCCGGTTTTTCAATTCCAAAATGATCTCAACAGATTGAGTTTTGATCTAAACTATGATGGAACTGAATTTAATATTAGAGGTACTTGGTTAATTAGTTTTTTGGAAGGTGCGGATTATAAAACAGAGGCAGCTTTTGAACTGTTGACAAAAAGAAATACAAGTGGATTTACTGCTGGACTAGGAGTAGAAGGGAGTAGATATTTAGAGAACAATAGAGAACTAATCTATGACTTGAAGTATATATTAGATAATAAAAACTTTGAGTACAGAATTGGTTACCTAACTCCAATAGTTGAAAATAATGATTTGATAGTTAGTTTAGGTAATTCTTATTGGCATGATAGATCTCTATTATTAGAGATAGGTTTTAGAGCTAAATTTTAATTAAGGAGCTATTATTATATGGCTAAAAAGTCTAAAAGTAATAAAAAGTATTTTGATGTAATAATAGTATTAATAATTTTGTTAATACTATTTACTTTAATTGATTTAAACATATCTTTAGAACAGATATTAAAGGTTTTGGTTGGTTAAAGCATTTTCAAACTTGGGGGGGATTGAATGTTTGACCAGAAGCAGGGAGAAGAAGAGATAATAAAACAAGCAAAAAGTGGTAACAAAATGGCAATTGAGTATCTTATTAATCAGAATATGGATATTGTGTATGCAAAAGCAAAATACTTTTTTATCAAAGGTTTAGACAAAGAAGATGTAATTCAGGAAGGTATGCTGGGATTGTTTAAGGCTATCAGGGATTACAGAACAGACCGTGAAGCATCGTTTAGAGGGTTTTCACAGCTTTGTGTTCACAGGCAGTTAATATCTGCTATTAAAAGAGCCAACCGTCAGAAACATCAGCCGCTTAATAATTCTACTTCAATTAATAAGACTTATGATTATGATAATGAGTCAGGTCGTAGCTTTAGTGAAATTCTGCCGGATAAAAAGAAAAAACTTGAAGATCAGTTTGTATACAAAGAGATAATAAATTTGGTCTTTCAAGAAATTGAAAAAGACCTTACTGAATTAGAAAAGAATGTGTTTTATGAGTATTTGGACGATCGCACTTATAAAGAGATTTCAGATAAATTGGACATTAATGTAAAAACAGTTGATAATGCACTCCAGAGAGCTCGAAAGAAAATTGATGATATAAAGACTAATAATAACTTAGAAGATCTTGTGATATAGCCTGTTATATTATTATTTTAAAAAGCTTTTTATCATATAGTATGACTTGGTTGACAACAATATCATACTGTGTTATATTAAAGAAAATGGAATTAAGTTTCCAAGTAACAAATTACAGGAGGAAGATAATTAATGATTTATACTGGAGCAGTAAAATGGTTTGATGCAAAAAAAGGTTATGGTTTTATTGAAAGAGAAGATGGAGACGATGTATTTGTTCACTTTTCTGCAATTCAAGACGATGGGTTCAAGACTCTTGAAGATGGAGAAAAAGTAGAGTTCGAAATTGTTGAAGGTGACAGAGGACCTCAAGCTGAACAAGTTGTGAGAGTTGAAGAATAATCATAGATAATTAAAAGTGTGTACATAGTCCTGATTACTTAATTGTAATCAGGATTTTTTTTATACAAAGAAGGTTTTTAACTTAATATATTGAATTATATTAATAACAATAGTATTTATTTCAGTAGTTAAGAAGGGAGTGGAGATAATGAATATTACGGTTTATGGAAAGAATATCGATGTAACACCTTCACTAAAGGATTATGCCCGAGAAAAGATGGAAAAGCTTGAAAAATATTTTCAGGGAGAGCCTATGGATGTTCATATTACCATGGAGGTAGAAAAGGAAAGACACATTGTGGAAGTAACTGCTTATGTTAAAGGCTTAATACTTCGCGGTGAGGAAGAAACAACCGATATGTATGCTTCACTGGATGGAGTTATTGAAAAAGTCGAAAGACAAATTCATAAGTATAAAACAAAAATCCACAATAGAATGATTGAAAAGAAACAGGAATATAAAGAAGATTACATGGAAGAAAGAGAAGAAATGATTCGTCAAAGAAAAGAACCATCTGAAGATGAATTTGAACCTAAAATTGTTAAAACTAAAAGGTTTGCAATTAAACCGATGGATGTCCAGGAAGCAGTAATGCAGATGGATTTAATCGGTCATGATTTTTTCGTTTTCTCTAATTGTGATACAAGTGAAGTTAATGTAGTATACAAGAGAAAAGATGGAAATTATGGTTTGATTGAACCAACTTTTTAATAAAAAATAAAAAAATATATGACATGAAAGCCGCCTGTTTTTTAGGCGGCTTTTTCTATGAAATAAAGTTGTTTTTTTTATTAAATGTGTTTGATTGTTATTTTATTAATCATGTGAATAAAAAGGTGATAAATATAATACCTATCAGTAAAGTAATGCTTTATAGTTAATTGAGATTTTAGCTAATAAGTGTTATAATAAACTGTAAATTTGTAAAGAATTATTTTGAATATAATTTTTTAATAATAAAAAAACAGGTGGTAAAAAATATGTTAGATTTTATTAAAGGTTTGTTTAAAGATCCAAACGAAAAAGAACTGGAAAGATTACAGGTTATTGTTGATGAAATAAATAGTTTAGAAAGTGAAATGCAGAAACTTTCAGATTCTGAACTTAAGGCAAAGACAGAGCAGTTCAAAAAGAGATATAAAGAAGGTGAAAGCCTTGATGATCTTCTACCTGAAACCTTTGCAGTTGTAAGGGAAGCTTCACAGCGTGCAACAGATGAAGGATTCAGGCATTTTGATGTTCAGTTAATGGGTGGTATTGCATTACATGAAGGTAAAATTGCTGAGATGAAAACCGGTGAAGGTAAAACTTTAGTGGCAACTTTACCAGTATATTTAAATGCATTAACTAAAAAAGGAGTTCATGTAGTAACCGTAAATGACTATCTTGCTAAAAGAGATAGTGAATGGATGGGACAGATATATGAGTTTTTAGGACTAGATGTTGGAGTAGTATTAAGCGGAATGACTCCTCAAGAAAGAAAAAAGGCCTATGATTCAGATGTAACATATGGTACTAACAATGAATTTGGTTTTGATTACCTGAGAGCAAACATGGAAAGTAATCCTGAAAATGTAATTGACCATGATTTCCATTTTGCAATCTTAGATGAGGTAGACAGTATTTTAATTGATGAGGCTAGAACACCACTAATAATTTCAGGACCTGTTCAGGAAACATCAAGTGATTATCGTAAGTTTAATAGAGTAATTCCAAAATTAAAAGAAGAAAAACACTATGAACTAGATGAGAAAAACAACAGTGTAACTTTAACTGAAGAAGGTGTTCATGCTGTTGAGAACTTCTTGAATGTAGAGAACTTATTTGATGAAGAAAGCTTTAGATTACACCATCAGGTTAATCAGGCCCTAAGAGCCCATACCCTGATGAAAAAAGATAAAGACTATATTGTTGAAGAAGGTAAAGTAAAGATCGTTGATGAGTTTACTGGCCGTGTAATGGAAGGTCGAAGATATAGTGAAGGACTACATCAAGCTATAGAAGCTAAAGAAGGGGTATCAGTAAATAAAGGTAGTCAGACCTTTGCCCGTATAACATTACAAAACTACTTTAGAATGTATGATAAACTGGCTGGTATGACTGGTACTGCTAAAACTGAAGAAGAAGAGTTCATTAAAATATATGGTATGGAAGTTATCGTAATTCCTACAAATGAACCTTTAGTAAGAGATAATAAGGCGGACTTGGTATTCAAAGATGAAGAAACAAAGTTTAAAGCTGCTGTAGAAGAGATTGAAAAAAGGAACAAAAAAGGTCAACCTCTTTTGGTTGGTACTGTTGATATAGATAATTCAGAAAAGTTAAGTAGAATGTTGAAAAGAAAAGGTATTCAGCATAATGTATTAAATGCTAAAAACCATAGAAAAGAAGCTGAAATAATAAAAGATGCCGGACAAAAAAACAGTGTAACAATTGCTACTAATATGGCCGGCCGTGGTACCGATATTGTTTTAGGTAAAGGAGTAACTGATTTAGGTGGTTTACATGTACTTGGTACTGAAAGACATGAAAGCCGTAGAATAGATAACCAGTTAAGAGGTAGGGCAGGACGTCAGGGAGATCCCGGTTCTTCTCAATTCTTTGTTTCATTAGAAGATGATCTTTTAAGGTTATTTGGTTCTGACAACATTACTATGATTATGGATAAGGTTGGAATGGAAGATGATCAACCAATTCAGCATAAATTGATTACTAATGCAATTGAAAAGGCTCAAAAGAAGGTAGAGGGCCGTAACTTCGATATCAGAAAAGCGATCTTAAAGTATGATGACATTTTAAATAAACAGCGTGAAATAATTTATGAACAGAGAAGTAAAGTACTATTCTCTGATGAAATGGATCAAATAATCTTCGGTTTATTAGAAAAACTTATTGATGATGTAACAGAAGGATATCTTTCTGAAAAAGTACACCCCAGTGAGTGGGATCTTGATGGACTGATTAGTTACTTAAATAACTTTTTCTTTACAGAAGAAATAACAACTGAAGATCTTGAAGATAAAAACAAAAGAGAGATTAAAATCTTCTTATATGAATTTGGGAAACAAAACTATAAAGATAAAGAAGATAAATTTACTGAAGAGAACATGAATCAGATTGCTAAACATGTTTCTTTAAGGGTAATAGATAGAAACTGGATGTCACATTTAGATAACATGGATGAACTTAGAAAAGGTATCGGACTTAGAGCTTATGGACAGAAAGATCCATTAACTGAGTATAAGTTTGAATCATTTGATATGTTTAATGAGATGACAAGTTCGATCAGAGAAGATATTATTAGCAGTATCTTTAGAATTGAAATACATGAAAATGGTAAACTAGATCAGGAAAAAACACAGCAGAATCTAAACTACAGTGATGGTGGACAGATTAGTGCTTTAGATGCAGCTAAAAATAAAGCGCAAAGCCAAAGACAGAATAACCGCAGTAATAATCAACAACCTAAAAAGGTTGAAACTGTTGTAAAACCTGATGAACCGGGTAGAAACGATCCCTGTCCATGTGGCAGTGGTAAAAAATATAAAAAATGCTGTGGTAGATAAATCAGGAGGTTTTAAAGTTGAATAGTAATTATCATGATAGATTAGAAGAAATCAAAGAAAGATATAATGATCTGAGGGATCTACTTTGACCCTGAAAGTTTAAATAACAAAAGGGATGAATTAGAGGAAAAGATGGTTAGTCCTGATTTTTGGGATGACAATGATAAAGCAACTAAAATAAGTAAAAAAGTAGATCAAATTAAAAATAAACTCAACTTATTAGATGAATTAAAAGAAAACATCGATGATATTGAGGTATATTTAGAACTTGCAGCAGAAGAAAAAGAAAATGATGCTTTACTTAATCAAGTTGATAATATGTTAAAAAAGTTAGATCATAAACTTGACAATTTAGAACTTAGAACAAGACTTAATGAAAAGCATGATAAAAATAATGCAATCGTATCAATCCACCCTGGTGCTGGAGGAACCGAGTCACAGGACTGGGCAGCCATGCTGCTTAGAATGTATGATCGCTGGGCACAAAACCAAGACTTTGATGTAAAAACTCTAGATTTTCAGAGTGGAGAAGAGGCGGGGATTAAGAGAGTAACAGTCCTTATTGAAGGTGAGTATGCCTATGGGTATCTAAAAGGGGAAGGCGGAGTTCACAGATTAGTTAGGATTTCTCCTTTTGACTCCTCAGGAAGAAGGCATACTTCTTTTGCATCTGTAGATGTAATGCCGGAAATTGAAGAGGATATTGAAGTAGATATAAATGAACAGGATTTAAAGTTAGAAACATACCGGGCAAGTGGAGCAGGTGGACAGCATGTAAATAAGACAGATTCAGCTGTTCGAATAACTCACCAACCAACCGGTGTTGTGGTTCAGTGCCAAAATGAACGTTCTCAGCATAAAAACAAACAGATGGCTATGAAGATATTAATGACTAGATTGATGGAGTTAAAAAAAGAAGCACAGGCAGAAAAAATTGATGAGCTGCGTGGTGAACATAAAGAAATTGCCTGGGGTAGTCAGATTCGTTCTTATGTATTCCATCCTTATAATATGATAAAAGACCATAGAACTAATTTAGAAGAAGGAAACACAGAAAAAGTAATGGATGGGTATTTAGATGAATTTATTGAAGCATACTTAAAACATAATAACAGTGGAGAATTGAATATATAAATTTTGGGGAGGCAGCTATGAACAAAAGGATATTCTATATAATAATAATATTAGCCCTTGTGGTATCTATTTTTGGGCTAATAAATCGTATTACAGTAGAAGAACGAAACAATGATGTTGAGTTGGCTTTTGACTATAACTCATTGGTTGAGATGCAAAAAGAGTATGACAATCAGACAATAAGTCTATCAGAATTAAAAAGTTATGGGGTTAACTCGATTGCTGTAAGTACAGTTAGATTGGAAAACATAATAAAAAATAATCAAGCTATACTGTTAACAAGAAATGAAATCAGCAAACAAGAGTTGTTGTTTAATAAGCAAGATGGATTTTGGAATCAGTTTCCCCAAATTGATAAAAGCGCCTTCCTTGTGTTCAGTGAAAATAATAATTACTATAATAATCTAAAACAGTTAAAAGAACCACTCCATTTAGAGTTTAAAGAAGTAAATAATAAATTTGTTGTATTTTTTCCTTACTGGAAAGAGGACTATCTTTCACTAATGGTTGGATTTCCACAGGATAAAATAAAAGAAATTAAGGATAATGGATTAAATGTTGTTTATAGATTTGAAAATCAGGATAATAATGAACTAAACTTTAATCTGTTATCTAACTTAGTAAAGGATTCAACAATAGTATTTTCAGGTGAAGAAATCTTGGGTTACCCTGATGAATTAAATAGGACTTCTGAGTTATTAAATAACAATAACAACCGGTTTGGCTACATTGAAGCCATTATTGGAGTTCAAAATGGTGAAGATAGACTTGCTAAAGAGTTAGACTATGATCTTGTAAGAGTACATAGTGTTACTCAAGATGAGATGAATATTTATTCTCAATCAAAGATTGTTAATCGTTACTTAAGAGCTGTAAGAGAAAGAAATATTAGGTTTTTTTATATGAGACCTATTATAAAAGAGAACTTAGATTTTTTAGAAGTTAAAGATTTAAACAGAGAGTATATAAGTACTTTAAGTAATGAATTAGAGTCTGCTGGATATAATATTACTAGAGCTAAACCCTATCAACAGTTTTCAAACAGCAGTATATATTTAATGTTTACTGCTATAGGAATTTTAGCAGCCGGTATTTTGCTTTTTTATGAAGTCTTTAGAATAAAAGATGATATGATAGGTTATGTATTAGCAGTACTTGGAATTATATCTATATTTATAATTTACTTTCTTTTTGACAGTAACTTTTTTAGGGCAGGACTTGCTTTGACAAGCAGTATTGTTTTTCCAAGCCTAGCTGTTATATCACAGCTTTTGAAGAAAACTAAACAAAAGAATATATTTAACTATCTTAAAGCTGCTTTGATTACTTTAATTGGAGCTGGTTTTGTTGTTTCTGCTCTGGCAGATATTAGTTACTTAACAAAAATTAATCAGTTTAGGGGTGTAAAGCTGGCCTTTATAATGCCTCTTTTAATTATTACCCTATATTACTTTCTAGAATATATAGTTAGAGAAAAGAATACTACAGTAAAAGGAAAAGTTTTTGAACTGCTTGATATTAATTTAAAGGTTAAACACCTTGTTATATTGGCTTTTGTTGGATTAGCAGGTATATATTATATTTTAAGAACCGGGAATTTCCCAATATTAGATATACCCGCTATAGAAGATAGTTTTAGAAACATGTTAGAAAGAGTTCTTTTTGTTAGACCAAGATTTAAAGAGTTTTTAATCGGTCACCCCGCATTTATATTAGGATTATACTTTTTTAATGATATTAAAAATAGCTTAAGTCTATACTTCTTAAGTCTTTTAGCTGTTATTGGACAGTTAAATATTCTAAATTCATTTGCTCATATTCATACTCCTTTATTTATATCAACCTTAAGGACCTTCCACGGTCTATGGTTAGGGCTATTAATTGGTCTTATTGGAGTATATATATTGAGACTTTTAATTAAGTATATTGAAAGTCAAAAGGTGACTTAGATGAAAAGAATACTAATTTCTGGATATTATGGCTTTGATAATCTAGGTGATGAAGCTATTATAGGTAGTATGATAAAAATGATTAAAACAATGTATGAAGATATTGAAATCACCGTATTATCAAACAAAGCTCGACAGACTTCTAGTCGTTATGGTGTAGAGTCGATATATCGTTATGATATATTTAAAATTATGTCAGCGATGAAAAGAAGTGATCTGTTTATAAGTGGTGGGGGAAGCCTTCTTCAGGATGTAACCAGTATGAAGACCGTTCCCTATTATTTAGGAGTAATATTTTTAGCACAAATTTTTAACTTAAGAACAATCTTTTTTGCCCAGGGTGTGGGTCCTTTAAAAAGTAAGTTCAATAGATTTTTAGTTAGTAAGATATTAAATAATATGGATTATATTTCAGTTAGAGATAAAGATTCTAAAAATCTTTTAGAAAAAATAGGATTAAAAAGTGATATAATTAATATAACTGATGATCCAGTTTATGGTTTATATAATGAATCAGATAAAGTAAAAGAGTTTGAACAAGAAGAAATTAAAAAAATTGGTGTTTCAGTTCGCAGCTGGAATAATAACAATTATATCAAAAGTATAGTAAACTTTTTAAATAAGCTTAATCTAGAAAAAAACTTTAGTGTTGAAATCTTAACCTTTCATAAAGGTGAAGATATTATAATAAGTAATAGATTAAAAAAGATGTTAAAGATGGAAGCAGAAGTTGTAGATTATACAGATGATTTTTCTAAGATTAAATGATATTTACAGTACTTTTGATTTATTTATAGGAGTTAGATTTCACTCCTTAGTATTTGCTGCTGTAAATTTAGTTCCCTTTATTGGAATTAGTTATGATCCCAAGGTAACTAGTCTTATCAAAGATTTTGGGTATCAGGACTTAATTACTACTGATACAGTAACTGAAGAGTTATTATTTAAAGAATACAGTAAAATTAAAGCTGATTTAACTTCAATTAAAAAATCTATAGATGAAACAGTTAAAGTCAAAAGTAATAATACTAAAGATACTGTAAAACAAATTTTAATAACATGAAAGGTGAATAAGTTGAATAACAAAGTAAAGATACTAAACCTTGATATAAATAAGATAAGATTAGATGATTTAGTTAATCATATAGTTGATCTAATTAATAATGCTGGTAAAAAGCAACTTATTTATACACCAAATTCAGAAATCGTAGTAAAGGCCTATGATGATAATAAATTTGCCGATATGTATAGTAAGGCAGATATTTTAACAGCGGATGGATCCGGTCTGGTACTTGCTTCAAAAATATTAAATGACCCTATACCAGAAAGGGTTGCCGGATTTGATATAACGGTTAAACTATTAGATGAAATAGCAAATCGAGATATTTCATGTTATTTTATAGGTGGAAAAGAAGATATAATTGAATTAGCCTATAAAAAGATTAAAAAAAGGTATCCTAAAATTGATATTAAAGGATATCATCACGGATATTTGAATAATGAGTTAGAAGAAAAAGTAATGCAAGATATTAAAGATAAAAAACCAGATGTTTTGTTTGTCGGAATGGGTGTTCCCTTACAAGAAAAGTTTTTCAGCAAGTATTTTGACCAGTTAGATGTTAAAGTTGGGATAACGGTTGGGGGAACTTTTGATGTTCTTTCAGGACAGGTAAACCGTGCACCAAAAATAATGCAGAAATTATACTTAGAGTGGTTTTATAGACTACTCCAAGAACCAAAGAGATGGAAAAGAATGTTAGCTTTACCCCGTTTTTTGTATTTAGTATTAAAGGAAAAATATGATGTATAAAATAATATCGTTTTGTAGTGGGAAGGAAGAGATAAAATGTTTAAAAACAAAAAGAAACTAATAGCCGTGTTATTGATCTTAACCGTAATTACTGTTGGTGGTTATAAGGTGCTTGCAGATGAACTTACACCTTTAAACAACCTGCAAAATGTAATTTATCTTATAGACAATTTTTATGTTGAAGATAGAAACCTTGATGATCTTGTAGATTCAGCGATTAATGGTATGTTACAAGAACTAGACCCTTATTCCTCATATCTAAGTCCTGATGAATATGAAGAAATGCAGGTCGAATTCGAAGGTGAATTTGGAGGAATTGGGATTGTAATAACAGTAAGAGAAAACAAGTTAACAATTGTATCACCAATTAAAAATACTCCCGGGGAAAGAGCCGGTCTTAAAGCTGGAGATGTAATCAAAGCTGTTGATGGCCAGTTAACTTCTGAAATTTCACAGCAAAAAGCTGTTGATTTAATGAGAGGTGAACCTGGAACTCATGTAACATTAACTATTCTTAGAGGTGAAGAAGAAGAGTTTGATCTAGATATAACCAGAGCAATTATAGAGGTTCCCTATGTTGAACATAATATGGAAACAGATAAAATCGGATATGTATCAATTGCACAGTTTGTTAATGATGTCGGCTATAAAACTAGAGATGCAATTAAAGATTTAGAGTCAAAGGGAGCTCAAGCACTTATCCTAGACTTAAGAAGTAATCCTGGTGGAATTTTAGATGAAGCTGTAAAAGTCGCCAGTAACTTTATAAAAGAAGGAACTGTTGTAACTGTAAAAAGTAGAAGAAGTAAAGATGAGACCTTTAATGCAAAACCTGATATTGAGGCAACTGAACTACCTGTTATAGTACTGATAAATGAAGGTAGTGCAAGTGCTTCAGAGATAGTAGCAGGTGCAATTTCTGACACTGATAGAGGTAAACTGCTTGGCCAGAAAACATTTGGAAAAGGAACAGTTCAAACTGTAATTCCTTTAGGTGATGGTTCAGCACTTCGTTTAACTACTGCTAGATACTATACACCAGATGGTACTTTCATTCATGAAAAAGGAATCGAACCTGATTACAAGGTTGAGTATCAGCTCGAAGATACAGAAGATGAAACTAGTGAAGAACAAAGTAATGAAGAAGAACCTAATGAAGAAACTAATGAAGAAACTGAAGAAATAATTGATAACCAGAAAGAAGAAGCTATTAAGTATCTAGAAGAACTATTAAGACAAAGAGAAGACAGTTCATTAGATAAAGCTAGTTAGAGAGGTGGATTAAACTTGAGTGTATTTAATATATTAGGTCCAATTATGATTGGACCTTCAAGTTCACATACAGCAGGAGCAGTAAAAGTAGGTTATTTAGCAAAAACAATCTTTAAGGATAAAATAAAAAAGGCAGATATCCATTTACATGGTTCTTTTGCCCGCACATTTAAAGGCCATGGAACAGACCGCGCTTTAGTAGGCGGTCTTTTGGGCTTTAAACCAGATGATGAAAGAATAAGAGACTCATTGAATATAGCAGCTGAGCGGGGAGTAGAGATTGAATTTCATCTATCCGAGTTAAGGAATGTGCACCCCAACACAGCAAAACTTGATCTATATGGGGAAAATAAAGAGATGACAATTATCGGTTCTTCAGTTGGGGGAAGTCAGATAAAAATAATTAAAATTGATAATTATGAAGTTGATTTCAACGGTGAGATGCCTACCCTATGGGTTCTTCATAAAGATGAACCAGGAGAAATAGGTATTATCACTTCAATTTTAGGCAGCTATAAACTAAACATTGCCCGAATGATAGTATTTAGAAACAAAAAAGGGGAAGTAGGGTCTGCCATAATTGAACTAGATCATAAGGTAAATGACTATGTAATATCACATCTTGATAATATGGAAGATATCTATCAGGTTAGATATATAGAACCATTTTAGGAGGAATTTAAAGTGGAATATAATAAAATTGAACACTTAATAAATGAAGCTCAAAAAAATAATGTAAAAATAAGTGAAATAGTAATCAAAGCAGAAATAGAAAAAACTGAAATTAAGCGAGATGTAATAATTGAAAAGATGCGTGAGAACTTAGAGGTAATGAAAGATTCTATAAAAGAAGGTATAAATAAAAATTTAAAGTCGGCCAGCGGATTAACCGGTGGTGATGCAGTAAAGTTAAGAGACTTTGATAACTTTATCGGAGGTAAAATTCTGCAGAATGTTATCACTAAGGCCTTAGCAGTATCAGAGGTCAATGCCTGTATGGGTAAAGTTGTAGCAGGACCTACAGCAGGAGCAAGTGGAATAGTTCCTGCTTTACTGTTATCTATCGCTGAAGAATATAAGATAGAAGATGATGACGTAATAAAAGCTCTTTTTACTGCAGGAGGTTTAGGAGAAGTTGTAGCTAAAAAAGCAACCCTTGCTGGTGCAGCCGGAGGATGTCAGGCTGAATGTGGAGTTGGTTCTGCAATGGCAGCAGGAGCAGCTGTTGAACTATTAGGGGGCAGCCCTAAACAGGTAGGAGATGCTTTTGCTTTAGCTTTGAAAAACCTATTGGGTTTAGTATGTGATCCGGTAGCAGGTTTAGTTGAAGTACCCTGTGTAAAAAGAAACGGCTTTGCAGCATCACATGCTCTTACAGCAGTTAACATGTCAATGAGTAATATTGCAAGTGTAATACCACCTGATGAAGTTATTGAAGCTATGATGGAAATTGGTGACTTAATGTCAGTCAGCTTAAAAGAAACTTCAGATGGCGGATTAGCAACAACTAAAACCGGTAAAAAGATAGCTGAAGATTTAAAGGACTTTTAAATTATATATATTTTTAATGATTTTTAGTAATAATTACTATTACAATTAATATATTTATGTTATACTAAATATTGGTGCAAGCTAAATGAACATTTGTTTGCACTAGATTTGTATATATAGTATAATATCTAATGGATAAAATAAATAAAAAGGTGAATACTTTATGAAAAATAAATTTGAGTTACACTCTCCATATGAACCAAAAGGAGATCAGCCTCAAGCCATAGAAGAACTGGTTGAGGGAGTTAAAAAAGGATATAGACATCAAACCCTGTTGGGTGCAACAGGTACTGGAAAAACATATACAATGGCTGAAGTAGTAGAAAAGGTTAATAAACCAACCTTAGTAATTGCTCACAATAAAACACTGGCAGCTCAGTTAGTAAATGAGTTTAAACAGTTTTTCCCTGAAAACAGGGTTGAATACTTTGTAAGCTATTATGATTACTATCAGCCTGAAGCATATGTTCCTCAGACTGATACCTATATCGAAAAAGATGCATCGATTAATGAAGATATAGATAAATTAAGACTTGCTGCAACAAGTGCTCTTTTTGAGAGAAGAGATGTATTGATTGTTGCAAGTGTTTCCTGTATTTATGGTCTTGGTTCACCAGCAGATTACCTAGAACTATCATCTACATTTAAAGTTGGTGATACAAGGGATAGAAAAGAAATTTTAAGAGAACTTTCTATCATGCAGTATAGTAGAAATGATATAGACTTACAGCGAGGTCATTTCAGGGTAAGGGGAGATGTAATTGAGATTTACCCTGCATATAGAGACCAGGCATTAAGGATTGAACTATTCGGTGATGAAATAGAACGGATAACTCATATCAATACTGTAACCGGTGAAATCGTTGATGAGATGAGAGAAGTTACAATTTATCCGGCCAGTCACTTTGTAACACCTGAAGATAAGATTGAAAGAGCGATCAAAGAGATCAGAAAAGAACTTGTTGAAAGACTTAAAGAACTTAGAGAACAGGATAAATTAGTTGAAGCACAGCGTTTAGAACAGAGGACCAATTATGATCTGGAAATGTTAGAACAGATGGGTTTTTGTTCTGGAATAGAAAACTATTCTAGACATCTAAGTGGTCGTCCTAAAGGAACTAGACCACAGACCTTACTTGATTACTTCCCAGATGACTTTTTAGTCTTTATAGATGAGTCTCATATGACAGTACCACAAATCGGTGGTATGTATGCCGGAGATAGATCAAGAAAAGAAAAACTGGTTGATTATGGTTTTAGACTTCCTTCAGCAATGGATAATAGACCACTTAATTTTGAGGAGTTTGAAGATGTTGTTGAACAGGCGATATATGTTTCTGCTACTCCTGGTCCATATGAGTTTGAACACAGTCAACAGATAGTTGAACAGATTATTCGTCCAACTGGACTTATAGATCCAAAAGTTGAAGTTAAACCGATAAAAGGTCAGATTGATGACCTATTAGAAGAAATTAGAGTTGTTGTTGAAGAAAGAAATGAAAAGGTTTTAGTTACAACCTTAACTAAAAGAATGTCTGAAGATCTTACCGAATACCTAGGAGAAGCTGGAGTTAGAGTACGCTACTTACACTCTGATATAGATACTTTAGAGAGGTCTGAAATAATTAGAGATTTAAGGTTAGATAAATTTGATGTATTAGTTGGGATTAACCTTCTTAGAGAAGGTTTAGATATACCGGAAGTTTCTTTAGTTGCAATCTTAGATGCAGATAAGGAGGGTTTTCTAAGAGCAGAGCGACCTTTAATCCAAACTATAGGAAGGGCTGCTCGTAATGTTAATGGTAAGGTAATTATGTATGCAGACCGAATTACAGATTCAATGAAAAAAGCTCTTGATGAAACAAACCGTAGAAGAGAAATTCAAAAAGAATTCAATGAAAAAAATAATATAGAACCACAAACCATTAAAAAACCGGTTAGAGAAGTAGTTAGACCGGAAGAATTAGTAATTGAAGAAAGCAGAGAAAAAATATATAGTGCTGATGATGATAACTTTAAAGAACTATCAAAAGTTGAACTACAAAACAAGGTTATTGAATTAGAAGAAGAGATGGATGATGCTGCCTCAAATCTAGAGTTTGAAGTAGCAGCTCAGATTAGAGATGAGATAACAGAAATCAAAGAGGAACTTTCAAATAGATGAGGTGATAGATAATGGGCAAAGATAAAATTATTGTAAAAGGAGCCCAGGAACATAATTTAAAAAATATAGATATAGAAATACCGCGTGATAAACTAATTGTAATAACAGGATTAAGTGGATCAGGTAAATCTTCTTTAGCCTTTGATACCATATATGCAGAAGGACAAAGAAGATATGTGGAATCACTTTCTTCATATGCTAGACAGTTTTTAGGACAAATGGAAAAACCTAAAGTTGAATATATTGAAGGTTTGTCACCGGCAATATCAATTGATCAAAAGTCAACCAGTAAAAACCCGCGTTCTACAGTTGGAACAGTAACAGAGATCTATGATTACCTAAGACTGCTTTATGCTAGGATAGGTACTCCACACTGTCCGGTCTGTGGTAAAGAGATTAGTTCACAGACCTTAGATGAAATAGTAGATCAAGTTCTCGAACTTAAAAACAGAACTAAAATACAAATACTTGCACCTGTAATTAGAGGCAGGAAAGGTGAACATGATCAGGTATTTGCACAAGCCAGACGCGATGGTTTTATTAGAGTAAAGGTTGATGGTGAAAGCTATTTAATAGATGATGAGTTTGAATTAGATAAAAATAAAAAACATGATATAGAAGTAGTTGTTGATAGAATTGTTATTAAAGAAGATATCAGAGAAAGATTAGCAGATTCAGTTGAAACTGCTTTAGAATATGCAGATGGACTGGTCTATGTAGATATAATTGATGGAGAGACTTTAACCTTTAGTGAAAAGTATGCCTGTAATGAACACGGCTATAACCTAGAGGAACTAACTCCTCGTATGTTTTCTTTTAACAGTCCATATGGGGCCTGTCCAACCTGTGATGGTTTAGGAATTGATAAAGAGTTTGAACCTGATTTAATCTTAGATAAAGAAAGATCAATCGAAGATGGAGGTATTATTCCCTGGAGGAATACGAGAAGCCGCTATTATCCTCGTATCTTGGAAGCTTTAGCTGAAGACTATGGGTTTAGTAGAAAAACTCCGCTTAAAGATTTAGATCAGGAAATTGTTGATATCTTACTCTACGGTTCAGACCGTACTTTGTCTTTCCCATATACTAACCGTTTTGGGAAAACAAGACAGCAAAACACTGAGTATAATGGAGTTATCAGTTACTTAAAAAGAAGACTAAAAAGATCTGATTCAGCTAAGACTCATAGTAAGCTGGAGAAGTATATGAGAGAAGACCACTGTAAAGCATGTGATGGGAAAAGATTAAAGCCAGGTATATTGGCAGTAACAGTTGGTGGAATCTCAATAGCTGAATTCACACGTAAAAATATTGGTGATGCACTTGATTTTATTAAAAACTTAAATCTTTCCAAAAGAGAGAAATTTATTGGTTCTGAGATCTTAAAAGAGATCAGAAATAGATTAAAGTTCTTAGTTAATGTGGGCTTAGATTACTTAACCTTAGAAAGGTCAGCAGGGACTTTATCAGGTGGTGAAGCCCAAAGGATTAGGTTGGCTACTCAGATTGGATCTGGACTAGTAGGAGTACTATATATCCTTGATGAGCCAAGTATTGGGCTTCATCAAAGAGATAACAAGAGATTAATCAGTACCCTAAAACACATCCGTGATCTCGGTAATACTGTAATTGTAGTTGAACATGATGAAGAAACAATTAAAACAGCCGACCACATAATAGATATCGGTCCTGGAGCCGGAAAACACGGAGGATATATAGTTGCTCAAGGAGATTTAGATAAGATAACCAGTTCTGAAAAATCATTAACTGGTAAGTATTTAACAGGTGAAGAAAAAATACCAGTACCAGAAGAAAGATATGAACCTAATGGTAAGTATCTTGAAATAAAAGGGGCAAAACAGTTTAATCTAAAAGATATTGATGTTAAGATACCGCTTGGTACCTTTACCTGTATTACAGGAGTATCAGGTTCAGGTAAGTCAACATTAATTAACTATACCTTAAAAAGAGAACTGATGAAACATTTCTATGATTCTACTGAACATCCTGGTAAACATGATGATATCGAAGGGTTAGAACACCTTGATAAAGTGATTAGTATTGACCAATCACCGATTGGTAGAACACCTCGTTCTAATCCCGCAACTTATACAAAAGTATTTGACTATATAAGAGATCTTTTTGCTGAAACACCTGAAGCAAGAAGAAGGGGTTATGATAAAGGAAGATTTAGTTTTAATGTAAAAGGTGGACGTTGTGAAGCCTGTAAAGGCCAGGGAATCAATCAGATTGAAATGCACTTTTTAGCAGATGTCTATGTTCCCTGTGAAGTTTGTGGAGGAAAGAGATATAATAAGGAAACCCTTGAGATTAAGTATAAAGGAAAAACAATAGCAGATGTATTAGATATGACCGTTGAAGAAGCACTGAACTTCTTTGATAAGATTCCACCATTAAAGCGCAGACTACAGACTTTAAATGATGTTGGTTTAGGATATATTAAGTTAGGGCAACCAGCAACAACACTATCAGGTGGAGAAGCTCAACGTGTAAAAATATCTACTGAGTTAGGTAAAAGAAGTACGGGAAGTACATTATATATGTTAGATGAACCAACCACTGGACTTCACTTTGCAGATATTAAAAAACTCTTAGAAGTACTGCACAGATTAAGAGAAGGTGGAAATACAGTAATTGTAATTGAACACAATTTGGATGTAATAAAGTCTGCTGACTATGTTATCGACCTTGGTCCTGAAGGTGGAGATAAAGGTGGCTGGGTACTGGCAACCGGAACTCCAGAAGAAGTAGCAAAAGCAGATAATTCATATACAGGAAAGTTTTTAAAAGATGTATTAAAAAAATAGGTGGTTTTAATGAGTAAATATATTGAAGAACAGATTAGTCAAATACCAGATCAGCCGGGAGTATACCTAATGAAGGATAGTTCTGGTGAAATTATATATGTAGGAAAGGCCCGTTCTTTAAAAAAACGGGTCCGTTCCTATTTTCGCAAGGGAAACCATACCTTTAAAACTACTGTAATGGTTGATCATATAAAGGACTTTGACTATATAGTAACTGATACTGAGATGGAATCATATATCCTAGAAGCAAACTTAATTAAAAAGTATCAGCCTAAGTTTAATATCAGACTAAAGGATGATAAAACCTATCCCTTTATCAAAATAACAACCTATGAAGACTTTCCCAGGGTTAAAAAAACTAGGGTAGTAAAAAATGATGGAAGTAAATACTTTGGACCTTTTGTTGATGTAAATGCAATCTATAAGTCGATAAATATCTTAAAAGACCTATTTAAACTAAGAAGCTGTAACTATGACTTTAGTGTTGAAAAACAGCTTGAAAGACCCTGTCTTAACTACTATATTGACAAATGTGTAGCACCATGTGTAGGTAAGATAAGTAAAGAAGACTATAACAAATTAATTGATCAGGTAATAATGTTTTTATCAGGTAGACAAAAAGATCTTATAACAAAAATAGAAGATGAAATGAACGATGCTGCAGAGAAGCAGAACTTTGAACGGGCAGCAAGGTATCGTGATGCCGTACAAGCAGTAAAAGAGATCTCAAGACAGCAGAAGGTAATGTCAGAAGATAACGAAGACCGTGATATTATTGCAATCACTGAAGATGGTTCATACTGTGTTCAACTCCTTTTAGTAAAAAACGGTAAACTGATCGGACAAGAACACTTCATCTTGGAAGTGCCGGAAGGTGAGAACAAAAATGAAGTAATGTCTTCTTTTCTACAGCAGTACTATGAACAGGCCCCACAACTGCCTGATGAAATATTGATTAATACTGAGATCAATAATAAGGATATTCTTGCTGATAGATTAAAACAGTTAAAGGGTAAAATTGTTGAAATAAAGATACCTAAGATTGGAAATAAAAAGAGATTAATTGAGATGGCAGAACAAAACGCTAATCAAAACCTAAAAAAAGAGAGTATAAAAAGAAAGTATGAAGAAAAACGTACTACCCAAGCAGTAAAAGATTTAGCGCAATATTTAGAGCTATCAATCCCTCCTTCTCATATTGAAGGGTTTGATATTTCAAACATTCAGGGAACCGACCCTGTAGCTTCTATGGTTGTATTTAAAAATGGCAGAGCTGAAAAAAGTGAATACAGAAGGTTTAAGATAAGACATGACGAAGGCCCTAATGACTATGCAATGATGCAGGAGGTTGTTAAAAGAAGGTACAGCAGGCTGCTTGATGAAGATAGAAAACTACCAGATCTTATATTAATAGATGGTGGTAAAGGCCAATTAAATGCCGCCTTAGAGATATTAAAAGATTTAGGTATAGAAGATATCCAAATGATAGGGCTTGCCAAAAGAGAAGAAGAGGTCTTTGTTCCAGGACGTGAAGAACCATATATCATTCCTAAAAACTCAAATGCACTTCATCTTCTGCAGCGGGTAAGAGATGAAGCACACCGGTTTGCAGTAAACTACCACCGCAAGTTAAGGTCAAGAAGGATAACTCACAGTATGTTGGAAAGAATACCAGGTATTGGAGCAAAAAAAAGACAAGCACTACTAAAACACTTCGGTTCACTGGCTAAAATAAGGAGTGCTGACCTAAAAAAACTAAAAGAAGTTGAAGGAATAAGTGATAACTTAGGCCAAGTAATAAAGGATTATTTAGAAAAAAATACGCGTAGTATTTAAAAAACCCTAGAAATTGTCATTTTATTATTGACAAACAGGGTTTTTTATATTATTATTAATGTGAATTAAATCACAAAATAAGGAGATTATACATATGATAGAGGTTAAAATATGTGTGGGAAGCAGCTGTCACCTTAAGGGTGCACCTGATGTTGTAGAAGAGTTTAAACGAATAATAGATGAAAAAGAACTAAAAGACAGAATAAAGTTAAAGGCAAGTTTTTGTCAGAATAACTGTACTGATGGTGTTAATATAACTGTTGACGAAAAGAAAATTTCTAATGTATCTAAAGCTGATGTTGAAGGGATAGTTAATAAATATATTTTGGAGGAGTTTGTGAATGAAAATACTTGATGTAGTAAAGTCAAGCTGTCAGGACTGTCACCGCTGTATTAGAAACTGTGAAGTAGGTGCTATAGGTTTTGATGAACAGGCCTGGATAATTGAAGATAACTGTATATACTGTGGAACCTGTATAAATGTCTGTCCTCAAAATTCAAAGAAACCATTTGATATGAAGGAAAGGTTAGTAGAATATATCAATTCAGACCAAAAGGTTATCATTAGTCTTGCTCCTTCCTATCTTACTGCTTATGAAAATATAGAATGGTTTAATATTATTGGGACTTTAAGAGAACTGGGAGTTGATGTAATAACTGAAACAGCCCAGGCAGCAGAAATTGTAGCTGATAACTTTAATCAGATGATCCAAAATAGAGATAGACCATTAATTTCAAGCTGCTGTCCTTCAATTATTAATTTAATAGAAAAACACTACCCGGAAATGATGGATTATCTTGCAGATATAGCATCACCGATGAATCTACATGCCTATCTTTTAAAAGAAAAGTATGGAAGAGATTCAAAGGTAGTATTTATTGGTCCCTGTATAGCCAAGATGGATGAAATTGATAATGATAGAATGAACTCTAGAGTAGACGCAGTTGTAACATTTAAACAGTTTAAAGAACTTTGTAAAGATTAAGAGATTAATCTTAAAGAACACAATAGCTATAAGCTTGAAGAAGGCTGTGGCAAAATAACCGGAACATATCCTCTTGAAAAGGGTGCTGTAAAAGCAACAAATCTTTTGAAAGATTACAATCAAAGTCAAGTATTATACACTAGTGGTGTTAAAAATGCTAAACAGGTCCTAGAGGATATAAAAGCTAAACGAATGAATCCTAAATTTATTGAACTTATGGCCTGTGAAGGGGGCTGTATAAACGGACCTGGAGTTGAAAACTATGATAGTACTTTAAGTAAAGAGATAAAGATAAAAGAGTATACTGATAAAAAGCAGGTTAAATATAATTCTAAAGACTTATTGAACTACTTTAATATAGATGGAGCAAAAAGAAAGTACCGTGACCGTAAAAAGACTTATGATATTCCACCAGAAGAAGAGATTAGAAAGATTTTAAAAGATATCGGTAAAGAAACACCAGAAGATGAAACTAACTGTGGAGGTTGTGGATATGATTCCTGCCGTGAGAAAGCAATAGCTGTTTATCACGGGCTGGCACAGAAAAACATGTGTATTCCATATATGAAAAAAAAGGCGGAGTCTTTATCACATATCATTGTAGAGTCTTCACATAATGCAATAATTGTTGTAGATCCTGATATGATTATTCAGGAAATCAATCCGGTAGCAGATGAACTATTTGGCAAAAACACACCGGCCTGTACCGGAAAACCGGTAGGTGAGTTTATTGATCCAAAATACTTTAAAAAAGTATGGAAAACCAAAAAATCAATAATTCATAAAACGGTAGAGTATGATGAATATGATTTAATTACAGAACAGACCATATTCCCAATTGAAGAGTATCGAGTTATCGTAGGAATATTTTCTGATATAACTCAACGTGAAAAACAAAAAAAGAGAGTACAGGAGATGAAAGAACTAGCAGCTGAAAAAGCTGAAGATGTAGTTCACCAGCAGATGAAGATAGTACAGGAAATTGCAAGCCTATTAGGTGAAACAACCGTTGAAACAAAGTCTGCTTTACATGAACTTACTCAGTTGATGCAGGAGGAAAAATAATGGGCTTAGTTATTGATGAATTCTATAAAAGTGTACCCAAACACGGACAGGTTGTCTGTGGTGATAATGTTGAAATAATAAAAAATGATCAAGAAACTATTGTAGTATTATCAGATGGACTAGGAAGTGGAGTTAAAGCCAATATTCTTTCAACATTAACATCTAAGATTGCAGTTGGTCTAATTGATAAAAAGTTACCTTTAATCGAGATTGTTGAGACCATAATTGCAACTTTACCGATCTGTCAAGTAAGGGAGATAGCCTATTCCACATTGGCAGTTTTAAAACTTACCAATGATGGATATGCACATATTATTGAGATAGATACACCTTCCATATTCCTTGTTAGGGATAAAAAGGTTGAAAAGATAGCTATGGAAGAAAGAAAGATTTTTGATAAAACTGTTCGCGAAGCAAAGGTTAAAATTAAGCAGTCTGATAAGATATTTATGGTTAGTGATGGAGTAATTCATGCTGGTATTGGAGCACTATTGGACTTTGGACTCGGTTGGGAAGGTTTTGCACGACACATAAATAATGTGGCTGATAGCTATCATGACTTAAAAAATATGATTGAAAAGTTAATTGATATTTGTATGGCATATTATCTGATGGAACCCGGTGATGATTTTACAGTCTTGGGATTAAGCTTTAGAGAAAAAAGAAAGTTAACTATGTTAAGCGGACCACCTCAAGATCCTAAAAAAGATGAGAAAGTGATTTTTGAACTACTGGAAGGACCGGGTAGAAAAGTTGTTAGTGGGGGAACAACAGCCCACATTGTAGCAAGAGAGTTAAACCAAAAGGTAGAGTCTACCTTTGATTATTATGATAAAGATGTACCACCTATTATGAAATTAAAGGGAATGGATTTAGTTACAGAAGGACTACTTACCTTAAACAAGACAGCTGATTATCTAGACAAACATAAACTAGGTCAGCTTTATCCAGAAGGAAAAGATGGAGCTTCAAGATTAATTAGAATGCTTTTAGCAACTGACTATATAAAAATGATTGTAGGTAGGGCAGTAAATGAGTCTCATCAAAGCCTAAACCTACCTTTAGAACTGGGTATTAGAACTCAGGTCATGAATAGAATAGCACAGAGTTTAAAGAAGTTAAATAAAGATGTAGAAATATTTTGGTATTAGTCAAATAAATAAGACAGGAGTGATATTTAAATGAGTAAGGTAAAAGTAGAAATCTGTATAGGAACCCCCTGTTACTTAATGGGAGCAAGAGAGTTAATCGATGAGATGCAGAGGATGAAAAAAGAATATGAAGATAAAATCGAATTAAAATCACTACATTGTATAGAAGAAAGATGTGAAATGGCACCAATTGTAAAAGTAAATGGAGAGATATATGAAGAAGTAACTTATGATAAACTACAAAAATTAGTCAAAGAAAAGTTAGCTAGACTGTAGAGGGGGATTAAAATGGCAGCAAATACAGTATCAGAAATTGTAAAAATTAAAAGGAAAATATATATAGAACTTGCAAAACAGGTATTAAACGATAAGATTGATGAAAGAATCGATAAGATTCCATATAAAATTGCCAAAGAAGATGGAGATAGATATAGGTGTTGTGTACATAAAGAGAGAGCAATTATGGGAGAAAGAATTAAACTAGCCTTAGGATTTGATCCTCAGTTACACAAAGATGAAACCCCTGCAGATCTATTAAAAAGAGAAGGGGAAGAAGACTGCTGTAGTAATATAGTAAATGTGATTGAACTTGCCTGTGACAGCTGTCCGATTGATAAATATACTGTGACTGATTCATGTAGAAACTGTGTTGCACATAAATGTGTTAATGTATGTCCGGTTGATGCAATTGTAACAATCCAAAACAAGGCATTTATTGACCAAAAGAAATGTATAGAATGCGGCCGCTGTAGTCAAGTCTGTCCATATGGTGCAATCCATGAAAATATTAGACCATGTGTTAGAGCCTGTAGTGTGGATGCTTTAACTTCAAATAGTGAACGCAAGGCAAAGATAGATTACAGTAAATGTGTAGACTGTGGGAGCTGTATTCAGGCCTGTCCTTTTGGTGCAATTAGTGATAGCACTGATCTGGTAAATGTATGTAGAACAATCATAGACCAAGATAAAAAGATGACTGTGATGTTGGCTCCATCCTTTGTAGGACAATTCGGGGCAAAGATAGAACCGGAAGTAATAAAAAGTGCTTTAAAAGAGATTGGTTTTGATGATGTAGTTGAAGTAGGTTTAGGTGCAGATATGGTTGCCTTAGAAGAAGGAGATGAACTAAAAGAAAAAATAGCAGAAGATGATTTTCTATTAAGTTCCTGCTGTCCTTCTTTTAAAAAGACGGTTGATAAACATTTTCCGATTTTAAATCAAAAAGTATCTAAAACAGTATCACCAATGGTTAAAATTGCGCAAAAGATAAAAGAAACAACAGATCATGAAACAGTATTTATCGGACCCTGTGTATCTAAAAAGGCAGAGTCCTGTAATTATTCATCAGTTGATTATGTATTAACATTTGAAGAACTGCTCTGTATTATAGTAGCTTCTAATATGAATCTTGCAAACTATGAACAAAAAGAAAAGATGAACGATTCTTCCGCTCACGGACGTCAGTTTGCATATAGTGGAGGATTATCTGCTGTAATGTTAGATCTTTTAGGTGATAAGATAGATGTTATTAAAGGTGATGGCTTAGATCAGTGTATGGACCTATTAGAAAAGATAATGGAAGATGAAATTGAACTGGACTTTATGGAAGGTATGGCCTGTCAGGGTGGTTGTGCAGGTGGTCCTGCTAATCTTAACAAAACACAAGTAACTAAAAAGTTAGTAGAGATCTTTGCAAAAAAAGCAGAAAATAAAAAAGCTGATCAAAATGAAAAAACAGCATAAAACAGAAGTTAATAGAGTTGATAGGCTGATCTTTGTTTTTACATCTTCTTTGAATATTTTAATTTATAGCAATCAAAAAAAAGGATTAGATACACTTTATCAAGAAATAATAAAATTAGATGAAAAATCCATGAAGTTTGATAATATTTTAGATAAAGTAGAAGAAGTGTTTAATAATATAGTGTTATTAAACAAAGCTGATGTAGATATAATGAAAACAAATTCCAGTAAAAAGTTAGACCTATTTAAGACTGATGATAAGTCTCCCTGGAAATATATTTTAACTACCAATTAATAGTTTTGACAATTGTGTTTACTATCTATATAATTGTTTTAAAGTAATAATAATCTTGAAACAAATACTCAAGGAGGTGAAGTTTGTAATGGCATATGTTATATCCGATGAATGTATTATGTGTGGAGCATGTGAACCAGAATGTCCAGTAGATGCAATAAGTGAAGGTGATACACAATATGTAATTGATGCTGACCTTTGTATTGATTGTGGAGCGTGTGCAGAAGTATGTCCTGTAGATGCTATTAGCCCTGAGTAATAAAACATAGATGAATATAGGAAATTAAATACCGGGGTTTAGTTACTCCGGTATTTTAATATTCATTTTTTAAATTATATTTAAATTATTTAATTACAGTTAACAGTTTGTCCTCTCAAAGCAGGATTTAATTGGGCTTTAGAGAATACATAAAATGATAAAGAGTTAGATATTTTTGTGAAGGGGTTGATATATTGAGTTCTCTAAAAGAAGTAGATCCAAAATTAGCAGGGTTTATTAAAAAAGAAGAAACAAGACAGGCAAGAAATATTGAGTTGATAGCTTCAGAAAACTTTGTAAGTGAGGCAGTTTTAGAAGCTGCTGGTTCAGTTTTAACCAACAAGTATGCTGAAGGTTATCCTCATAAAAGATATTACGGAGGTTGTGAAGAAGTTGATAAGGTTGAAGATTTAGCTATCGAAAGAGCTAAAAAAATATTTGGTGCTGATCACGCTAATGTTCAACCACATTCAGGCTCACAAGCCAACCAGGCAGTATACTTTGCTAAAGTACCTTTAGGTGAAACAATTTTGGCAATGGACTTAACACATGGTGGACACCTAACCCATGGTAGTCCAGTAAATATGTCAGGTAAATACTATAACTTTGTTCATTATGGTGTAACTAAAGACAGAGAGATAATAGATTATGACCAGGTAGAAAAAATGGCTAAAGAATATAAGCCTAAGTTAATTGTAGCCGGTGCAAGTGCTTATCCAAGAGTAATTAACTTTAAAAGATTTAAACAGATTGCTGATGAAGTTGGAGCTATGTTTATGGTGGATATGGCCCATATAGCAGGATTAGTTGCAGCAGGTTACCATCCAAATCCTGTTGAACACGCTGACTTTGTAACGACAACTACCCATAAAACCTTACGAGGTACAAGGGGTGGACTAATCTTATGTAAAGAGGAACATGCTAAAGATATTGATAAAGCAATATTCCCTGGTATTCAAGGTGGACCTTTAATGCATATAATTGCTGCCAAAGCAGTTGGCTTTAAAGAAGCAATGACAGATGACTTTAAAGACTATCAAAAACAAATTATAGACAATGCCCAGGCTTTAGCTACTAAACTGAAAAGCTTTGGATTAAGATTAGTATCTGGTGGAACAGATAACCATCTTATACTTGTTGATTTAAACAATACAAATATTACTGGAAAAGATGCAGAGGTTGCTCTTGATAAAGTAGGTATTACGGTTAATAAAAATACTATTCCATTTGAAACAAGAAGTCCTTTTGTAACAAGTGGGATTAGAATCGGAACTCCTGCAGTAACAACAAGAGGTATGAAAGAAAAAGAGATGAAGTTAATCGGAGAATATATCTTTGAATGTTTAAAAAATATTGATGATGAAGATAAATTAAAAGAAATTCAGAAAAAAGTTTATAAACTTTCTGAAAAATTTTCTGGTTAAAAAGTTGCAATATTGTCAGTAATTAATTAAAATTAAAGTAGGTAGATAATCATATTGAGGGGTGTTTGCCCCTCAATAGGTTTATACCAATAAAATATCAAAGTTAGGAAGGTAATATCTTGTATAAATTAGTAGTGATTGACTTAGATAACACTTTGTTAAATTCCAGTCAGAAAATTAGTGAAAAAAACAAGGAAACAATTAAGAAGGTACAACAAAAAGGTATTGAAGTAATGATAGCGACAGGAAGGATGTTTGTTTCAGCATATCCTTATCTAAAAGAACTAGGTTTAGAAAAAGAAGTTATAGTTTACAATGGATCAATGGTTAAAAATATTAAAGAAAATAGGATAATCTATCATAATCCGATTAAAAAAGAATATGCCAAAGAAATTATTAAAGATATTAAAAGTAAAGATCTGCATATCAACTTATATCAAAATGACAAACTATATGTTGATAAGGATAATGAATATAAAAGAAGATATGAAAAAATTTCCGGAATAAATGCTATCCAGGTTGATAATCTAAATCAATTTGATTATGATGCCCCAACAAAACTTCTCATTATTGAAGACGACCGTGAAAAACACCAGTACTATCATAAATATCTAAGAGAGACATATAATGATATTATTGATGTAACTGAATCTAAAGAGTACTTTATTGAAATAGGAGCTAAGGGAGTAAATAAAGGAAGAGCCCTCCAGAAAATAATTCAAACTAAAGGTATTAGACAGGATGAAATAATTGCAATAGGCGATAGTTATAATGATATCGAGATGTTAAGTTTTGCTCACATTGGAGTAGCAATGGAAAATGCTGCTCATAAAATAAAAGATATGGCAGATGTAATTGCACCACATCATGATAATGACGGAGTAGCCTTGATACTTGATAAGTTAATATTGAACTAAGTCATTAAAAAGTTTAGAACTATTATAAATTAAACTGTCCAGTCTGTATTGTTTAATATCAAGGAGGGATTAGTATGGCTAATTTTAACTTCGCAAAAAAATATGCAGCTGAAAAGTTGATGGGAAAGGGACTAAGCTATATTGAAAAAGATCCGGAAAAAAACTTTGTGAAAATACTAAATCTGGCAGACAAGGTTGCCAGTGCTGATAAACATCACAGGCAGATTGAAGCTATCAGAGAAAACTACAAAAATAATCCCGCTATTCAAAGTTATGTAAAAAAGTTGAGTAATGTTGCTTCAAGTTATAAGGAAGGACTGTTAATGAACTTTTTTGTAAACTCTGCTTTATTGGGTATTCCATACCAGGAGAAGATGTCAGAAAAACTTGGGTATGGTGTTCCTTGGGCAATTTTGATGGATCCAACAAGTGCCTGTAACCTAAACTGTGAAGGTTGTTGGGCAGGTAAATATGAAAAAGGAGATACCCTTGAGTTTGAAACAATGGATAGAATTATTAATGAAGCAAAAGATTTGGGTATTTATTTCATAATCTTTTCAGGAGGAGAACCTACCGTTTATCCTCGTTTAATGGAACTTATTGAAAAACATCCGGATGTAGGATTTATGATGTATACGAATGGAACATTAATAGATGATGAAATGGCAGACAAGATGCTTGAATTAGGTAATATAACACCTGCGATTAGCCTGGAAGGTTTTAAAGAACATACTGATCAGCGCAGAGGTGATGGTGTCTTTGATAAGATCATGGAAACCATGGATCGCTTGCGTGAAAGAGGAATAGTATTTGGAACCAGTATCACGGCTACGAGAAATAATGTCTATGACTTATTTGAAACTGATGAATTTTATGAGATGCTTATCGAAAAAGGAGCAGCATACAGCTGGATTTTCCACTATATGCCGATCGGTAAAGACCCAAATCTAGATCTGATGTTAACACCAAAGCAGAGAGCCTTTATGGCTGAAAGGATTCCAGAACTTAGAGGTAATAAACCACTTTTTGCAATCGACTTTTGGAATGATGGTACATATAGTGGGGGATGTATTGCTGGAGGTAGAAGATACTTTCATATTAATGCAAAAGGGGATGTAGAACCCTGTGCATTTGTCCATTTCTCTACTGATAATATTAAAGATAAAAGTCTTAAAGAAGTCTTAGATAACCCATTATTTAAAGCTTATCAAAAAAGACAACCTTTTAATGAAAATTCATTAAGGCCCTGTCCAATTATTGATAACAACCCAGCTTTAAGAGAGATGGTAAAAGAGTCTAATGCTAAACCAACTCATGATGGTGCAGCAGATGTTGTAAGTGAAGAAGTAGGAAGACAGCTTGAAGAACTGGCAGAACGCTGGCAGGAAGTATCCTGGCCGATCCATCAGGATAGGGTTAATAAAGACAACTAAGTAATAATAGGTATTTTAAGCCCCTTATTTAGGGGCTTTTCCTTTTCTTTACAATGATTTTTATAAGTGATATAATAAATTTGAATTTTTAACAATCAGGAGGCAGTATTGTGAAGATATGGCAGGTATTAAAAAAATCTACATCTCAAACTTATGATAAGTTATTTAAGTTTGCTATTTTAAATGTAATTTGGTTTTTACTATCAACAGTTGTTGTATATATAGGTTATTATGGCCTATATCTTCGGGCCTATTATCTATTAATTGTACCTATTATATTTATAGGGCCCTTTTTTATAAGTGGATTAATGATGGGTATTGATTATATAAAGTTTAAGGACTTTGTTATTAAAAAGTATTTTTCATATATAAAAGAAAATTTCAAGAGAGGCCTTGTTGGTTTTCTCTTTACTTTTTTTATATATATAATACTATTTGTTGACTTTGTATTCTTTTTTAGAAAAGGTACAGACAACTTATTTATGTTAATTTTAGCTGTATTAATTTTATACATAATCATCTTTTTTTCAATGATGCAGTGTACTTTCTGGGGTTATTTAGCTTTAAATAAAGATTTGAGTATTAAAAAGGTAATAAAAAATTCATTTTTAACTACTATAGACAACCTAGTTTTTACATTTTTATGGTTTATTGTAGTATTAATTATATCATCAATACTAATTATAACAGGTTTCGGAATAGCAGTTCTGTTAATGAACTTTGTTTCATTAATGGTATTACATGCTACAATAGAAATTTCCTCTAAGTACGACAAAATAGAGATAGAGGAGTTGAATCAAGATGAGTAAAGATTACTATATTGGAATTGATATAGGTGGTACAAAGATCCTAACAGCTTTAGCAGATAAAGAGGGTAAGATTATTAATAAAGCACAGAATCCCACTGAGGCTGATCAGGGTAGAGATGTGATTATAAACAATATAAAAGACACAATTGATAGAGTAATAAATAACAGTAAGGTTAAAAATGAAGATATTTATAAAATAGGATTAGGAACACCCGGGCCATTAGATTTGAAAAAAGGAAAGATAATTGAAAACTCTAATCTTTCTTGGAAAGATGTACCGATAGTTAAAATTTTAGAAAAAGCAACAGGTATTCCTGTAATATTAGAAAACGATGCCAATGCTGCCGGACTTGGAGAAAGTTTTTTTGGAGCTGGCAGAGGTGCAGATAATGTTGTGTATATAACAATCAGCACCGGAATTGGTGGAGGAGTAATTATAGATGAGAAGATCTTTCACGGCAAGGGAAATGCCGCTGAAATTGGACATATGACCTTAATACCGGATAGTGAATTTCAGTGTGGATGTGGTAACTATGGCTGTTTTGAAGCAGTTGCTTCAGGTACAGCAATAGCTAAAAGAGGTAAAGAGGTTATAAAAGAGAACAAATCGGGATTGATCTATAAGTACAGTGAAGGAGATATTGATAATATAGAGGCCCCATTAATTGCGGCAGCAGCCCGTGATGGAGATCAAGATGCAGTAGAAATATATAAATTAACCGGTCGTCTATTAGGAGTAGGAATTGCCAATGTTGTAAATCTCTTTGACCCTGAAATTATTGTTTTAGGTGGAGGAGTTATGCATGCTGAAGATCTCTTTATAGATGAATTAAAGAAAAGTTTAAAGGAAAGAGCTTTAAAGTCTAATCTTAAAAACTTACAGATAAAAAATGCAAAACTAGGTAAAAATGCAGGAGTTATGGGAGCAATAGCTGTTGCTATGGTGGACTACCTTTATTAATTTTTTTTAAACCCGGGGAGGTTTAAAGATGAAAAAAACCTATTATTACATTATATCTATAACAATCATATTAGTATCTATATTAATTTTTTCTACTGCCCACGCACAAGATAACCTAATATTTAAAAGAGTAGATCCAGCCGATGATGATTATGGACCCGGTAACTATATATATCCCCAGCATGAAATATTTCAAGGTGAAGGACTATTTGATATTACTGAAGTGAGTGTATATGATAATGAAAACAGTTATGAGTTCAACTTTCAGTTTACAAAACTAGTTGATGTGTGGAACTCAAGATTTGGATTTAGTTTACCACTTATTCAAGTCTATATCGATAATGAAAAGGGAGGTTCTGATCAGCTTTTCGAACCTGGAGCACAAGTAAGATTAAATTCTGAGTATCCTTGGAATAAATTATTGATTGTAAATGGTTGGTGGGTTAGTATTTATACCCCGGATGATAGCAATAAAAGAGTAGTTGATTTTACTGTAACAGGCCGGCAAGTCCCCTGGTTGATAAATGATCCAAACATTACAGTTAATAACAATTTAATAAAATTAATGATCGAAAAACAAAAAATAGGTTCTCTTGATAAGGCATCTCTATACATATTGGTAGGAAGTTTTGATCCCTTTGGTTATGACTATTTTAGAGGGGTTAGAACAGAAAAGAATTCTTGGTTTTTTGCTGCTCCTGAAGTGGAGGATTTAACTTATGCACCAAGAGTAATTGACCTTGTTGTACCTCCTGAGATGGATCAGACAGAAATATTAAGTAGCTATGAAGATGATTATCCACAGATAGAACCGATTTATGTTGGACAGAAAAATGTATTTGGTGAATATAGCTTTTATATATATTTAATAATTTTTATTCTTTAATTAATCATAAGCTACTTAGTGGTCAAAACTATAAAAAAAAGGTCTGGTGTTACAGATAATGCTGACAAAAAAGAACAAGAAAGCGATTGATTTTTGTAGGGATATCTTACAGGATGTATCGAGAAGCTTTGCCCTAACAATACCGTTGCTTGATAATAAAATGAAAGAACCAGTTATGATCACTTATCTTCAAGACAGGCTTTTAGACAGTTTTGAAGATGAAGGAGATCTATCCTCTGATATACGGAAAAAATATATGGATTTGGTAGTAAAACTTTTTAATCCAGATATTTCAAATGATACTGATATTATAGAACAAATTTCAAACTCAGCACATTATTTTGATGGTTCAATTAAAAGATTGGTCGAAAATGCTAATAAACTAAAGACTTGTTTTGAAAGGCTTGACCCTAAAATTCAACAAACTTCATATAAATGGTTAGCAGAAATGAATGAAGGTATGAAAAAATATCTTGATAAACCGGTTGATACCTTTTTTGAACTAAATGAGTACTGCTATTATGTAGCAGGTACGGTTGGAGGATTTTTAACCGATTCATTAATTACACTTGGAGATGTAGATAGCAAAGATGAAAAAATACTTGTTGAAAACTTTGTTGAAGCAGGTTTGTTCTTACAGAAAGTAAATATAATAAGAGATATTAAGTTAGATATCATAGGTCATAAAAAACATTACTGGCCTTTAGATGAACTTGAAATCACTGAAAATGAATTAATTGATATATCTAATAAAAAGAGATCATTACAGGCCTTAGACAAGATGGTAACAGATGTAGAAAAACATACTAAAGCACTTGTTGAATACTATTATGCAATTCCAGATCAGTTTAGTGGATATAAGAAGTTTTATTCTGTAAATAATGCAATGGGGTTTGCTACTTTAGAATTAATTGAAAATAATCCAGATCTTTTTTATACAGATAAAAAGTTAAAAATAAAAAAAAGAGAAGTATTAAAGATACTTGCTGTTTCAGAAGATACATTTCTAAAAAAAGCAAATCATGTTTTAAACCAATAATCCACCTTAATAAGGTGGTTTTTCTTTTGTACAGTAAATTAATAGAGGATATTTAATGTATAAAAAGAAATTAATATATAAGGTGATCAATATTGAATAATACATCAAAGGACACAGTTTCAAAACAAAATACAGTATATACTATAGTTAATCCAGTATCTTCAAACGGAAAAACCGGGCAGAGATGGCCAGCCCATAAAAATGAGTTTATTAATGCTGGAATCAATCTTAAAGTTAAGATGACCCATTATCCCGAACATGCTATTAAACTTACTGAAGATGCGCTAAAAAAAGGTTATCAAACAATAATGGCAGTAGGTGGAGATGGAACTGTTAATGAAGTATTAAACGGATTTTTTAAAAACGGTGAACTGATAAATGAAAATGCTGTTCTTTTAATATTTTCACAGGGTACAGGTTCAGACTATATACGATCACTTAATTTAACAAAGAATCCAAAAGATATTATTGAGACCTATAGAAGATACAAAAAAAAGAGAGTTGATATAGGTAAAATTACCTTTCATAACTTTGATAATATTAAAAGAACAAAGTATTTTATAAACACTGCAGATGTTGGAATTGGTGGAGAAACTGTAGAGTATGTTAACCAGTCATCAAAGGTTATGGGTGGATTTTTAACTTATCTTTTTGGAGTTATCAGAACTATAATAAAGTATGAAAACAAAAAAATGAAGTTAAAAATAGATGACAAAGTAATAAAAGATGATATTTTAAACAGTGTAATGATTAGTTTAGGGAAGTATTTTGGTGGTGGAATGCCAATTGCTCCTGAAGCCAAAGTGGATGACGGAATTTTTGACATTACAATTTTAGGGAACTTATCAAAAATAGAAACAATCATAAATCTATACCGGGTCTATAAGGGAACACATATTTACTATAAAAAAATAGACTATCTTAAGGGTAAAAAAGTTTCTGTAGAATCTGATGAACGGGTTCTTATAGATATAGATGGTGAATGTGCAGGGATATTACCGGCACAGTTTGAAATCTACAAAGAAGTTTTTCCAATCTTGGTCTAAACTTATTTTACAAGTCAGATATAATATTATAAAATTAAACTGGATAGAAATATGGGAGTGTAAAAATAATGAAATTTATCTTGATAACAGGAATGTCCGGAGCCGGTAAATCTACTACCTTGAACTTTTTTGAAGATAGTGGATACTTTTGTGTAGATAACCTGCCCCCGGCCTTAATAACAAAGTTTGCAGAACTCTGTCAACATTCTGAAATGAATAAGATTGCCGTGGTTTGTGATATAAGAGGAGGAAAGTTCTTTGATGATTTAAATGAAAAACTAAACTATCTAGAGGAAAATCAAATTAACCATGAAATACTTTTTTTAGAAGCCTCTGATAAAATATTGGTAGATAGATATAAAGAAACTAGAAGAAGACACCCCCTTGATAACGAGGGCAGAGTCTTAGATGCAATCAGAGAGGAAAGAAAAAAATTAGAGCAGCTAAGGGGTAAAGCACATAATATAATAGATACCTCAAGCATATCTATAAAAGAACTTAAACAAAAGTTAAAAAGAGACTATATAAACAAAGATGATAATTTAGAGACTTTAACGATAAATATAATATCATTTGGTTTTAAATACGGGATACCCTTAGATGCGGATATGGTTTTTGATGTTAGATTTTTAGCTAACCCATATTATGTTGATTCATTAAAAGATCTGACCGGTAAAGATGATAAGGTAAAGGACTATATATTAAAATGGCCGATAACGAAGCGATTCTATACCAAGTTCTTTGATTTGATTGAGTTTTTAATACCGGAATATGAAAAAGAAGGAAAGAGTCATTTAAGTATTGCTATTGGTTGTACAGGTGGACACCACCGTTCAGTTACAACTGCAATAAAGTTAAAAGAACTACTTGATAGTAAGGGATATAAAGTAATGGTTGATCACCGTGATATTAAAAAATAAATTGGAAGTGTTAAGATGAAACTATATAAATGGCTGTATCCAGGTCTGGGTATTAAAAGATGGTTCATAATAGGGATTATCGGATTATTGTTACTCATTACTGGGATTGCTCTTTTATTACACATAAATGTTGTTGATTATATAATAAAAATGATTTTTGAAATAAGTAAAAGCTTAAGTTTATCATTACCGTACTATACTAATATGATAATTGGAATTATATTAATTGTAGTATCTTTAGCGATGTTAACTTATGCAGGAAATCGTTTTGTTAATAAGTTGAATCAGGAAATATATAAAGATGATGATTTTGTAAATGTACTGTTTAAGAAAAATCAGCTGCAAAAAGGGCCTAATGTTGTTGCTATCGGTGGTGGAACAGGTCTTTCAAATCTACTTAGAGGTATAAAAGACTTTACCAGTAATACCACAGCTATTGTAACAGTTGCTGATAATGGAGGTAGTTCTGGAAAGTTAAGAAATGAGCTGGATATACTACCACCTGGAGATATTAGAAATTGTCTGGTTGCTTTAGCTGATAAAGAACCTCTGATGGAAGATCTATTCCAATACCGTTTTCATAAGGCAGGTGATCTTAGAGGTCACAGTTTTGGTAACCTCTTTATAGCTGCAATGACTGAAGTTTTAGGTGATTTTGAAGAAGCTGTTGAAGAGTCTTCAAAAGTACTTGCTATTCGTGGTAAGGTACTGCCTTCAACAAATCAAAAGGTAAATTTAGGTGCAGTTTATGAAGATGGTACAGAAATGGTCGGTGAATCAGAGATTCCCAATATAGATAAAAATATAAAGGGAGTTTACCTAAAGCCAAGTAGTGTTGAAATAACCAAAAGAGCACAGGAAGCACTATTAAATGCAGACTATATTTTAGTTGGTCCAGGTAGCCTTTATACCAGTCTATTACCTAATCTACTTGTAAAAGGAATGGTTGATTCCATTAAAAAGAGCAAGGCCAAAAAAATATTTATTACCAATGTAATGACCCAGCCTGGTGAAACTACTAACTATACAGCCTATGATCATATTAAAACAGTTTATGATCATATTGGTAAAGATATTTTTGACTATATCATAATAAACAAAAACGGTAGTGATAAAGAACTTTTAAAAAAGTATGCTAAAGAGGGAGCTTATCCTGTTAAAGGGGATTTAGAAAAATTAGAAAAATTAAATATAAAGATTGTAGAAGGAAAACTACTACAGTCCAAAGACTATATAAGACACGATCCACATAAATTAGCAGAAACACTTTTTGACCTTTAATTAAAGAAGTTGGTGATAAAAGAAATGTCATTTTCTGATGATGTAAAACATGAATTAGCTCATCTAGAGATAAATAAAAAAAATGTTCATCAGGCAGAATTAGCTGCTTTGATAAGGATGGCTGGTTCAATTTTAATCTCCTCTGGTAAATTAGCAGTAAAAATTGGTGTATACCATAGTGATGTAGCCAGAAGAGTATATAAATATATAAAAGAAGAGTATCAGTTTAATAGTGAAATCAGGGTAAAACAAAACAACTTAACTAAAAGAAAAAAGTATGAACTATATATAACTCCTCAAAAGGGAGTATACGAACTTTTAGAAAACTTAGGGATCTTAAATAATTCTCATCAGATTATGTTTACAGTTGCAGACTGGATAAAAAATGATCGCGACTCAAAGAGAGCCTATCTAAGAGGAGTATTTCTGGCCGGTGGTTCTGTAAATAAGCCAAAGGCTGAATACCACTTAGAGATCAGGTGTGATCATAAAACACATGCTGAAGAGATAATTGAGCTGATGAAAGAGTTTGATTTAGATCCACATTTAACCGAACATAAAAATAAAGAAGTGATTTATCTTAAAAAATATGATGATATTGCAACAATGTTGAACTTAATGGGAGCATATAATTCTCTTTTAGAACTGGAAAATATGCAAGTTTTTAAAGATATCAAAAACCAGGTTAATAGAAGAGTAAACTGTGAGACAGCAAACCTAGATAAAACTGTAAAAGCGGCTATGGAACAGATTGAAGATATTAAGTTGATTGAAAAAGAAAAAGGACTAGAAGATATTACTGAAAGTCTAAGAGAAATTGCAAATTTAAGAAAAGACAACCCTTATTCTAGTTTAAAAGAACTTGGTGAAATGTTAGAACCCAAACTAAGTAAATCGGGTGTATATAATAGAATTAGGCGGTTGAAAAAGATCGCAGATGAGATAAGGAGTGGAAAAAATGGATCTAGCTCTTAATTTAAGTGTAGATCTAGAACAAAAACAAGAACTAGTCATGACTCCAAAACTTCAAATGGCAATTAAGCTCCTTCAGTACTCAAGTATGGAATTAAAAGACTATCTTGAAGAAGAAATGAAGGACAATCCACTTTTGGAAAGACATGATGAAAATGAAAACCATCTAGATGACCGAATAAAAAATCAATATCAAAGTTATCGATATGGCAGTAACTATAATCAAGAAGACTTTAACTATGAGAATATGGTTACCTATCACCCTAATCTTTTGGAATATCTTGAAAACCAGCTTTATGAAGTATTAGATAATAATGAAATTAAAGATGGTAAATATATTTTAGGAAATCTAGATGAGAGGGGACTATTATCTACTTCAATTGATCAGATTGCCAAAGATTTAAACAAAAGCACAGACCATGTAAAAAAGATACTCAATAAAATACAGAAGTTAGAACCGGCAGGTATTGCTGCAACAAATATCAAGGAATGTTATCTAACACAGCTTAAACAGATGGATTTTGATACAAATGATGCTGAACTAATAATAGGGAAACACCTTGATTTAGTAGTAACTGAAGACTATAATATGATCCGTAAAAAAACCGGCTGGAAAAAAGAAAGGTTAGCAGATACATTACAGATTATAAATAAATTAACCGCTAAACCTGCTTCTTTGGTTGCAGACCATAAAAAGACACAGTATATTATGCCGGATATAGTAATAAAAAAGGTAAATGACGAGTATGTAATTGTCTTAAACGATAAGGCTTCACCACTGCTTAGGATTAATCCATATTACTATGAAGTTATGCAGAAGTGTAATAAAGATGATACTTATGATTATTTAGAAAAGAAGTTTAAGTCAGCTTTATGGATAATAAAAAGTATTGAACAAAGAAGGATGACAGTATATAGAATAGCAAAAACCATTTCAGAAAAACAAAAAGCTTTTTTAGATGATGGTATAAAGTACTTAAAACCTTTAACAATGCAGGATATAGCAGATGAAATAGAGATGCATGAGTCAACTGTAAGCAGGGCTACAGATAATAAGTTTATTCAAACTCCTCGGGGTATATTTGAATTTAAATTCTTTTTCAGCGGGGGAGTCAATGATATCTCAACAGTAAGTATTAAGGCAATAATCATCGATTTAATAAAAAATGAAGATAAAACATCACCCCGATCTGATAGTGCAATTTCAAACCTTCTTGATAACAACCACAACTTAAAACTATCAAGAAGAACTATTGCAAAATACAGAAATGAGCTGGGAATTCCATCTTCTGTAAAAAGAAAGAAAAAATATAAGATGTAAAAAGCAGGAATCACAAAAAGAATACACAATATGTATAATTGGAAACTGATATATTTTTATTGTTGTCCCGGGACAAAATCGTTCCACAAGGACGAAATAATCCCGAAAATAGGAGGGATTAGATGAACTATTTGTTAAAAATACAAAAGAAACTGGTCCCTGAATTGATAAACATTGCTGAAATAAGATATAATATACTAAAAGAGATATACAATCATCAACCGATAGGTCGAAGGTCTTTAGCACGCAAACTTAATCTAAGTATTCGGAGTGTAAGAAAACATCTTGATTTTCTGTATGATAAAAGATATATAAAAACCACTCAAAGTGGTGCTATAATTACAGAAAATGGAGAGGATTTTTTACACGAACTTGATAAATATATGAAAGAGATCAAAGATATTGCTAATATAGAAAAAAGAATTGAAAAAATACTTGGTTTAGATAAAGTAATGATAGTACCTGTTGATAAAGATTCAGAGATCATTAATAAAGAAATCGGTAGATTTACCTCAAGATTTTTAAAAGAGATTATTAAAGACGGTGATATAATAGCTGTTACCGGTGGTTCTACGATGGCAGAAGTAGCAGAAACGATGTCCTATTTAGAAAATCCCATAGATCTTACCGTACTTCCCGGCCGAGGTGGTCTTGGTGAAAAGGTAGAAATTCAAGCCAATACAATTGCTTCCAAAATAGCAAAGAAATTTGGAGGAAAGTATAAACTACTTCATATACCAGACGATCTAACCAGAGAAAGTCTGGCTATGATTACAAATGAACCATCTATAAAAAAGATATTAGATCTTTTACAAAAAGCAAATATCTTGGTTCATGGTATTGGTACTGCAAAGATGATGTCTACTAGAAGAGGGATGAGCCAAGAAGAAATAGATAAACTTAAAGAAAAAAATGCAACCGCTGAGGCATTCGGTCTTTACTTTAACCAAAAAGGTGAAGTTGTTTATTCAACAGCCAGTGTAGGTTTAAGTATGGCTGATTTAAAAAATATAGAAAAAGTAATAGCTGTTGCAGGTGGAGTTGATAAGGCAAAAGCCATTATTTCAGTTGTATCTAATAAATATCATGATATACTGATAACAGACGAACTGACTGCAAGAGAGATAATTTCAATCAAGGAGGTGGAAGGTAAAAATAAATCAAAAAATGTTTAATAAACAACATTAATGTAAATTAAATCAAAATATAATTATAAATAAGGAGGAATAAAGATGAGTGTAAAAGTTGCAATTAATGGTTTTGGTGCTATTGGAAGGAAAGCTTTAAGAGGTGCTATTGATAATCCCGAGATTGAGTTTGTAGCTATTAATGACTTGGTTGATCCACAAGTTTTAGCCTACTTACTTAAATATGATTCAAATCATGGTACTTTTGATGGTGAAATTGATCATACAGATAGTTCAATTATTGTAAATGGTAAAGAAATTAAGATCTTTAATAAAAAGGATCCTGCTGATCTTCCCTGGGGTGATTTAGGTGTAGAAGTAGTTTATGAAGCAACAGGATTTTTCACAGATGCAAATGATGCTAAAAAACACCTTGATGCAGGAGCTAAAAAAGTAATAATTTCTGCTCCAGCTAAAAACGAAGATATTACAGTAGTGTTGGGTGTTAATGATGAGGACTATGATCCAGCTAAACACAACATTATTTCAAATGCTTCTTGTACAACTAACTGTCTTGCACCAATAGCTAAAATATTAGATGACGAATATGGTATAGAAAAAGGATTAATGACTACAATTCACTCCTATACATCAAGTCAGAATTTATTAGATGGACCCTATAAATGGAAGAAGATTACTAGAGGCCGTGCAGCTGCAGAAAACATCGTTCCAACTACAACAGGTGCTGCCGTAGCTACAACACTTGTTTTACCTGAACTTGAAGGTAAATTAGACGGTATGGCAGTGAGAACTCAGACTCCTACCGGTTCATTGGTTGACCTTGTAGTAACTTTAGAACAAGATGTAACTGAAGAAAAAATAAATAAAGTTATGAAAAAATATGCTGATGGTGAAATGAAAGGTGTTTTAGAATACAATGAAGACCCAATCGTTTCCAGAGATATTATCGGAAACCCTCATTCTTCAATTTATGATGCTAACTATACAAAAGTAATTCAGGGTAATATGGTTAAAATCTTATCCTGGTATGACAATGAATGGGGCTATGCTCAAAGATTAAATGATTTTGCTGTTAAGATGAAAAAATTAGGAATATAATATAAGGCAAAACAAATGGGGTTAAAGCATCTTGTCTTTAACCCCTTTTTAACACTGTAATTGGAGGTGTTTTACTTGAAAAAATCACTTAAAGACTATAAGTTCAAAAACAAAAGAGTACTTGTTAGAGTAGATTTTAATGTACCGCTTGAAGACGGTAAAGTAACAGATACAAATCGAATAGAAGCAGCCTTGCCGACAATTAAGTACCTAATAAATGAAGATGCAAAAGTTATACTGATGTCACATCTCGGTAGGCCAAAAGGTGAAGTAAAAGAAGAGTTTAAGATGAATCCGGTTGGAAAAGAACTGGCTAATCTATTAAAGAAAAATGTAAAAAAAGTAGATGACTGTATAGGTAAAGAAGTAAAACAGGCAGTTGATGAGATGAAAACTGGAGAAGTACTTCTCTTAGAGAATACTAGATTTTATAAAGGTGAAAAAGAAAATGATCCAGAGTTTGCGAAAAAACTAGCTGAAAATGCAGATATCTTTGTACTTGATGCTTTTGGTGCAGCTCACAGGGCACATGCTTCTACAGTAGGTGTAACCGAGTATTTACCATCAGCAGCAGGATTTCTTTTGATGAGAGAACTAAATGCTCTAGGAGATGTAATGGAGAATCCAGAATCTCCCTTTGTTGCTATCATGGGAGGAGCAAAAATTTCCGGCAAAATCTCTGTTATCGAAAATCTCTTAGATAAGGTTGACTATATTTTAACCGGTGGTGGAATTGCAAATACATTTTTAAAAGCACAGGGCTATGAGATAGGTGATTCTTTAGTTGAAGATGATAAGCTTGAAGTTGCTAAAGAACTAATTAGAAAAGCTAAGCAAAAAAATGTAATCTTGCTTTTACCTAAAGATGTAATAATTGCCGATAAGTTTGATAAAGATGCCCAAGCAAAAGAAGTTTTAATAAGTGAGGTTCCAAAAGGCTGGCAGATTCTTGACAGTGGTGGAACTCAAACTCTTGAAGAGTATACAAAAATAATAAAAGAAGCAAAAACAGTAATCTGGAATGGACCGATTGGTGTTTTTGAATTTGATAAGTTTGCAAAAGGAACAAATGAAATTGCCAAAGCATTAGCTGAAACTGAGGCCAAAACCGTAATTGGTGGTGGAGAATCAGCTGCTGCAGTTAAAAAAGCAGGCTTGATTGATAAAATGACTCATGTTTCTACCGGTGGAGGAGCTTCCTTAAGATTTTTTGAAGGCAAACCTTTACCAGCTGTAGAAGCTATTGATGATTTAAATTAAAAGGAGGTAATTTTAAATAATGCGAAAACCTTTTATTGCAGGAAACTGGAAGATGAATAAAACTATATCTGAAGCAAGGGACTTAGTAAGTTCATTAAAAGAATTGGTTAAAGATATAAAAGATGTTGAAGTTGGGGTCTGTCCTCCCGACATTGATCTACCTGCTGTTGTAGAAATAGCAAAAGACAGCAATATTAAAGTAGGTGGACAGAACATGCACTGGGAAGAAAGCGGTGCTTATACAGGAGATGTTTCCCCGGTTATGTTAAAAGAACTGGGTGTAGAATATATAATTATAGGTCACTCTGAACGCAGAGAATACTATAATGAAACTGATGAAGAAGTTAATAAAAAGGTAAAGGCTGCCTTTGAAAACGGCTTAAAACCAATTATTTGTGTTGGTGAAAGCCTTGAAGAAAGAAAAGCTAAAGAGACCAGAGAAGTTGTAGAAAAGCAAGTTAGAAAAGCATTAAAAGGTTTAAACCAAAAACAGGTAAGTCAAACTGTAGTTGCCTATGAACCATTATGGGCAATTGGTACTGGTGAATCAGCTTCTGCAAAACAGGCTAATCAGGTAATTAGTTATATCAGAGATGTTATAGAAACAGACTATCTTGAAGCAGCAGAAGATGTAAGAATTCAATATGGTGGTAGTGTTAAACCACATAATATAGAAGAATTTATGGCTCAAAGTGATATTGATGGAGCCTTAGTTGGAGGAGCCAGTCTTTCAGCAGACTCATTTGCTGAAATAGCAAAAAAAGCAGCTAAGTAAAATTAAAGTTAACACTTTGTAAACAGAACAGGAGGTGTGCTAATGAACCGCCCCAAACCACTTGCTTTAATCATTTTAGATGGTTATGGTGAGTCAGAACAAGTCGAAAAAAATGCAGTAAAAAATGCAGACACACCATTTTTAGATAAACTGCGTAAAGAATATCCAAATTCAATAATACAAGCTTCTGGTGAAGATGTTGGTCTTCCACCTGGACAGATGGGAAACTCTGAAGTAGGGCATCTTAACCTAGGAGCAGGTAGAATTGTACCACAGGAATATACAAGAATAACAAAAGCAGTTCAAGATGGATCGATATTAGAAAATGATGTCATAAAAAAGGCTATTCAGAAAGTAAAAAATAAAAAAAGTGTTCTCCACTTGATGGGACTTTTATCTGATGGTGGTGTACACAGCCATATTGACCACCTTTTCGGATTATTAGAAATGGCAAAAACTGCTGGAATTGGTGAAGTATATGTACACGCAATTTTAGATGGGAGAGATACTCCACCCAGAAGTGCATTAGAATATATTAAACAGCTCGAAGCCAAGATGGAAGAGTTAGATATTGGTAAAATTGCCACAGTAAGTGGCCGATACTATGCTATGGATCGTGATAACAGATGGGATAGAACTAAAAAAGCCTATGATGCTTATGTATCAGGTGATGGAATTGAAGTTTCTACTGCATCTGAAGCAGTAGAAAAATCATATGAACGTGGAGATAATGATGAATTTGTCCTTCCCAGTGTTGTAGTTAAAAACAACACTGCACTTACTACAATAAAGAATGAAGATGCATTAATATTCTTTAACTTTAGAGCTGATCGGGCACGTCAAATCACAAGAGCTCTTGGTTTAGATGATTTCAATAAGTTTGAACGCCCAAATGAACATCCTAATGGTCTGTACTTTGTTTGTATGACAGAATATGATGAAGAATTTGATCTACCTATTGCTTTTCCTAAACTTCATATTGATAATATTTTAGGAGGAGTATTAAGTGAGAACAATCTAAAACAGTTAAGGATTGCTGAAACAGAAAAATATGCCCATGTAACATTTTTCTTCAATGGTGGTGAAGAAAAGAACTTTAAAGGAGAAGACAGGGAATTAATACCTTCTCCAAAGATTGCAACTTATGATCTCAAACCAGAAATGAGTGCTTATGAAGTAAAAGATAGACTGTTAGAAAAACTAAATAAAAACAACTATGATGTAATTATCTTAAACTTTGCAAATCCAGATATGGTAGGACATACCGGTTTTTACGATGCAGCGTTACAAGCATTAGAAGCAATTGATCAATGTATGAGTGAGATTGTTCCAAAAATAATAGAGATGAATGGTAGGATTTTAATTACTTCTGACCATGGCAATGCAGAACAGATGGTAGATGAAAAAGGGAAACCACATACAGCTCATACCAGTAATCCTGTGATTTTAATGAATGTTGGTGCTAAAGATAATAAAGAGCTTAAAGATGGTCGTTTAGCAGATATAGCTCCTACAATGTTAGATATTTTAGATATTGAAAAACCGGAAGAGATGACCGGAAGTACATTATTAAAACAAAAGTAAAGAGGTGTTATTAATGATTAATCCTTTTATAGAAGATATTTATGCACGTCAGATCTTAGATTCTAGAGGTAATCCAACAGTTGAGGTTGATGTTGTATTAGAAGATGGAACCTTAGGTAGAGCAAAAGTTCCCTCAGGTGCTTCAACAGGAGCCCATGAAGCTGTTGAACTAAGAGATGGTGGCGAAGATTATATGGGTAAAGGTGTTTTAGATGCAGTACAAAATGTAAATACAATAGTCGGTCCTGAATTAATTGGTATGGATGTTAGGGACCAGATCTTAATTGATAAGTTAATGATTGAGTTAGATGGAACTGAAAACAAAGGTAAAATTGGTGCAAATGCCATTTTAGGTATTTCAATGGCAGTTGCAAATGCAGCTGCAGCTGGATCAGATGACTTCCTATTTAACTACCTTGGAGGAGTAAACGCAAGCCTATTACCGGTTCCTATGATGAATATCCTAAACGGTGGAGAACATGCTGATAATAATGTTGATATACAGGAATTCATGATCATGCCGGTTGGAGCTGAAAGTTTTAAAGAAGCAGTTCAAATGGGTGCTGAAATATACCATAACTTAAAAAAGGTACTACAAGATAGAAACCTTTCAACCGGAGTAGGAGATGAAGGTGGTTTTGCTCCTGATCTATCCTCTAATGAAGAAGCTTTAGATATTATACTAGAAGCTGTTAAATTAGCGGGATACAAAGCCGGTGAAGATATTATGTTAGCCTTAGATGTAGCAGCAACCGAGATATATGAAGACGGCAGCTATTTCTTTAAAGGAGAAAATGTTAAAAGAACTCCCGAAGAAATGGTAGACTACTATGAAGAGCTAGTAGATAAATATCCAATCATTTCAATTGAAGACGGTTTAGATGAAGATGATTGGGATAACTGGCAGCTATTAAATGAAAGAATTGGAGATAAAATACAACTTGTTGGAGATGACCTCTATGTAACCAACAGTAAACGCCTAAAAAGAGGTATTGATAACAAGATAAGTAATTCCATTCTTATAAAAGTAAATCAAATTGGTACTTTAACTGAAACACTTGATACAATTGAAATGGCTAAAAAGGCTGGCTTTACAGCAGTTGTATCACACAGAAGTGGTGAAACAAGTGATACAATCATCTCTGATTTAGTTGTAGCTATGAATACCGGACAGATTAAAACCGGTGCACCAGCTAGATCTGAAAGAGTAGCAAAGTATAATCAACTATTAAGAATTGAAGAAGCACTGGGAAGTGCTGCTAAATATGCAGGAATGGATGCTTTCTATAATATTAATAAATAAGACTAAAGATATAATTATTACTTTACCAAAAGCCCCTTTTGGGGCTTTTTTGTACATATATACAATTTTTAAAAAGAATTTAACAAATAGTTAAATAAAGAAGGTCAATATTAATGTTTAAAGAACATTAATATGAATAATTTAAAAAAGAAGGTGTTTAAAATGTGGGATAAAAAAGATTTAAAATCAAAAGCAAAAACCATATTGAAAGGTAACTACTGGCCGGCCTTTTTAGTAAGTTTTATCATCCTAATAACCGGTGGAAGTCATAATCGGGGAGAATTTGGTAGTGGTGCCGGTAGTTCTGGTAGTACTTCTGCTATGAATGCCGACTTTGAAATATTCTTTTTTGCAGGTGCTTTCATCTTAATTTTAATTCTATTAAGAGTATTTATCGGATACATATTAGAAGTTGGGGGAAGAAAGTACTTTATAGAACTATCAAATGGGAAGTCGAATATTGGAAACTTAGGTTATGTGTTTAAAGAAGGAAGCTATTTTAATGTATTTATTACAATGCTTTTAAGAAGTATTTACTTAATTTTGTGGACATTACTTTTAATCATACCCGGTATTATAAAATTATATGCTTATCGTATGGTTCCTTACATATTAGCAGATAATCCTGATATAAAAGCTGGAAGAGCTATTCAACTTAGTAAAGAGATGACTTCTGGAGAAAAAATGGATATCTTTATTTTAGACTTATCCTTTTTAGGTTGGTTTATATTAGGATCCTTACTTTTTGGAATTGGTATCTTTTTTGTTCAACCATATTATGATTCTACAAATGCAGAACTCTATTTAAAATTAAGAGAAAAAGCATTGGAAAATAATTTAACTACTTACCAAGAGTTAAGATTGAATTCATAAACTTTAAAATAATATATTAACACTAGACAGACAGGCTTAAAACCCTGTCTTTTTTTATTGTATAAAGTTTTTAATAAACCGATAATAATTTGTTAGATAGTAACTATAATATTTGATTGACAACACAGAATAAATTTGGTAGTATTAATACTATACTGAACGGTCGGTCGAGTAGAATGGAGTTGATTAAATGAAGGAAGATACAAGAACTAATATTATGGATGAAGCCGTCAAACTATTTGCTGAAAAGGGCTTTAGTGATACATCGATCTCAAAAATTGCAAAAAGTGCAAAAGTTGGGAAAGGAACTATCTACTGGCACTTTGATAGTAAAGAGGACTTATTTCTATCTATTATAAAAGAAAATGGCAGGGAATATTTTGAAAAGGTAAAGTTGCTTGATAAAAGTGATGATAAACCAACTGAAATAATATTTCAATATATTAAGGATAGGATTAAGTTTGTAGAAGATAACTATGATCTTGCAAGAATGATAATTAATAATAATGATGTGATAAACAAAGAGTTTAAAAAATTGATGGAAGAGAAACACAGACAGATTATAAATGTTTTAGAAAGAGCTATTAAAAAAGGAATGAAAAACGGTAACTTTAAAAATGGAAATAGTGAGGAGTTAGCTTTAATGATTATTAATACAGCTAACAGTGCACATCAAAACTTTGCATGTAGTCTAAAAGGTGAAACAGAAATAAAAGCAAAAAAGATTTATGATTTCATAATGCATGGATTAAGTGGAGGGAAAGAAGATGTTTAATAAAAAAACATATATAGCATTAATTACGTTAATGATCATAACAGCAGTTTCTTTTAATATTTCAGCTGAAGAGTTAAGTTTAAATGAAGCTGTAAATACTTTTATAGAAAATAGTTCACAGCTTGAAAATGCAAAAAAAGATATTCAAAGCTCTGAAATTGACCTTCAATTAGCTAAAAAAGGCAAAGACTTTGAAGTTAATTTACAGTCATCCTATACAAGATTGGGAGAAGCACCACAAACTCCATCTAGATATTTATATGAATCAGTTCAAGTAGGACCTAATTCTTTTGTGGGAGAAATGTATCCAATAGAATTTGAGGAACTTTCCAAAAATAACTTTAATACAAGCTTAACAATTAGTAAGCCACTATACTTAGGTGGTAAAGTTACTAATAGTATTGAGCTAAGTGAAAGATCTGTAAGTTTAAATGAATTAAAGTATGAACAGACATTAAATCAAAACTTAAATAGGGTTGTACAGTCCTATTTTAATGTTTTAATTAAAGAAAGTGTTCTTTCTATTTATAAGAGTTCTCTTGAACTGGTTAAAAGTCATTTAGAAACTGTACAGAAAAACTATGAAGCTGGTTTAGTTATTCAAAGTAATGTAAATGAGGTTCAAATAGAACTTAACAAAACCAGACAGTCTATATTAACGGCAGAAAATGAACTTAAGGTTGCTAAAAAAAGGTTTGCTGATTTATTAGAGTTAGAAGATGCAGACTTTACTTTAAAGCAGCCGGAAAGTATCAATATAGAGGAAAATCTAGATACACAACTTGATAAGGCATATAATAACAGGTTTGAAGTACTGAGTCTTTCTTTAAATAAAGAGATGCAGGAGATTAATAAAAAATTAGAAGATACACTCTATAAACCATCCTTGATGTTACAGGGAAATTATAGATCTCAGGGAGATTCATTTGATTTCACTGATGGAGATTTTTCAGTAACATTAAGCGGTTCTATTCCACTTTATGATGGAAATAAATCAAATCTAAAGCAACAAAAAATAGCTATTGAACAAAGCAAGTTAGATAATAATGAAAAACAGTTAAAAGACAATATTGAAACAGAAATTATGGCAGCACTCTATAAGATAGATGAAAATAGGGAAAGTTTAGAAATTGCTAATCAAAATGAAGAACAGGCCCTTGAGAATCTTAATCAGGCTCAAAAAAGATTTGAAAATGGTGTGGGTACCAGTCGTGATGTTTTAAGGGCAGAAACAAACTTAAAACAGATTCAAATCAGTAAAAGTCAAACCTATTATCAGTACTTGATGAGTAAGTATAATCTGTTGTACCAAACAGGTACATTAAATAAATATTTTGGGGAAGTGGTTTACAATGAAAACAAATAGAATACTATATATCACATTAGTCTTTGTACTATCTTTTAGTATTATGGCCTCAGCTCAAACACCTGTGCAAACATCCCGTTCTGTTAGAGAAAATATTACAATTACAGAACTTTTATCAGGTAAAGTAGTACCAGAAAAAATAATCGATTTACCTGCTGAAATAAATGGTGTTGTAAGCAAGATCTATGTTTCAGTTGGAGATCATGTTAAAACAGGTGATAGATTACTATCATTTGATAAAAGGCAACTGTCAATACAAAAAGAGCAGTCCCAGGCAGCTTTAGAAGCAGCTCAAGCGAACTTAAGACAGATTGAAAAAGGTGCATCAAATGAAGATATTAAAACGGCAGAGGCAAACTATGAACAGGCTGAGCTTTCTTTAGAAAGTGCTAAAAAAGGTTTAGAGTTAGTAAAAGAAATCTTTGGAGATAAGACTTCTTTAAAACAACAGTTAATCAATTCTGAGTTGCAGTATAAAAATGCTCAAAAACAACTGCAGTCTGCAGAAGATAGAATTAATCAGGCTAAAAAAGCACTTGAACAGGCTGAAGTTGGTGTAAGACAAGCAGAGCTTAATTTAAATCAGGCCAAAGTTGATTATGAGAGAATGGGAAATCTCTTTGAAGATAATGTTATAAGTAAAAAAGAATTAGAAGGGGCTAAAATGCAGTTAGACAATGCTCAAGCTTCTTATGATAATGCAGTATTACAGGTTGAAAATGCTGAGTTGTCTGTTGAAAGTGCTAGGACTGCTAAACAACAGGCTGAAATATCTGTGGATTCATCTGAGCAGATCTATGAGTTAGCCCAAGAGACATTTAACAATCCAACTCAGTTAAGACAGCAGCTGCAGTCTGCAGAAAGTCAGGTAGATATTTCTGCAGTTAATCTTAAAATTGCAAAAGCTAATCTAGACAGAGTTAAAAAAGGTGCTGATGAAGATCAAATCAAGGCAACCAGAGCAAATGTTAAACAAGCTGAAGCAGGTTTAGAACAAACTGAACTTCAGCTATCAAAGGCTGATATAAAAAGTCCTGTGAATGCACAAATTGCTTCAATAAATACAGAGGAAAATGAAATGGTTGGTCTTGGCACACCTGTAATCAAATTAGCAGTTATAGAAAGATTAAATGTAGAAACAAGTATTACTCCTGAACTAAGACCTTATGTTAATAAAGGAGATAAAGTTGAGATACGAACAAATAATAATAGTTATGAAGGAATCATAAAAACAATCTCACCTTTGGTTAGTCCTCAAACAGAGGCTTACCCAATTACTGTTGAATTTGTTAACAGTACTGATAATGTATATCCAGGTATGTTTGTAGATATAAGGATAAATAAAGAAAGTACTAATAATGCAGTAACTGTTCCAATTGATGCAGTTGTTAGTTTAGAAAGCTCTCCTTACCTATATATTGTTAAAGATAACAAAGCGGTTAGAAAAGATGTAGAAGTAGGTATTGTATACGGTAACCAAGTAGAAATAGTAAGTGGTATTACAGAAGATGATATCGTTATTACAAGAGGGCAAAACAATATAACAGATGGGCAGTCTGTTGAGGTGGTTGAATAATGAGGTTATCAGATTTCTCGATAAAACGCAGTGTAACAACTGTAATGCTCATCTTACTAGTGGTAATTTTAGGTTTTATATCACTTGGCAGATTAAATATTGATCTATTGCCTGAAATTAACTTTCCGGGAGCAGCAGTTATTACATCTTATCAAGGAGCAGGACCTGAAGAAATAGAATCACTGGTTACTAAACCTTTAGAAAATTCTCTGGCTACAGTTACCAATGTAAAGTCGATTAATTCAATTTCAGATGCAGGACAGTCTACTATAATAATGGAGTTTAACTTTGGTACAGATATGGACTTTGCTGCACTTGATATGAGAGAACAGACTGAATTAGTTTCCAGTTACTTACCTGATGATGCACAGGATCCATTGATCTTTAAGTTTAACCCTTCAATGATTCCAATACTACAGTTAGGGGTATATAGTGGACAAAACTTAGCAGACCTTAAAACTAATGTTGAAGATAATGTAGTTCCCAGATTAGAAAGACTACCAGGGGTTGCATCAGTTAGCCTTACTGGTGGACTTGATAAAGAAATTTTAATTGAATTAGATAGAAACAAGATGGAAAACTATAATATAGATTTCAATACTGTTACTCGAAACTTGATGTTAGAAAACTTTAATGTGTCAGGTGGACAAATTAATAGAGGTAATGTGGAATATATAGTAAGAGTAACAGGTAAGTTTAAAAATGTTGATCAGATCAGGGAAGTAGTTATTCCTACTGGTACAAGAGGTGGATTTGTAAAGTTAAGTGATATTGGTACTGTTAAAGACACTTATAAAGAAGTAAGAACAATTGCAAGAGTAAATGGTGAAGACAGTATCGGACTTACAATACAAAAACAAACCGATGCCAACACAGTATCGGTTGCTCAAAGTGTAAGAGATGAAATTAAAGCAATACAAGAAACTCAACCGGACTTAAATATGGTTCCAATTGCTGACCAGGCTGAATATATTGAACAGTCAATTAACAGTGTATATAAAAATGCAATTATTGGTGGACTGCTTGCAGTACTTGTATTATTTATTTTCTTAAGAAACTTTAGAAGTACATTAATAATTGCTCTAACAATACCGATATCTGTTGTAGCAACATTTTTACTGTTATACTTTAGTGGATTAACTATAAATATCGTATCACTGGGTGGACTAGCTTTAGGTATTGGTATGTTGGTTGATAACTCGATTGTTGTACTTGAAAATATATATAGATATAAACAGTACGGACTTAACCGAATGGAAGCAGCAAGCCGGGGTAGTGAAGAAGTTGGAATGGCAATTGCAGCTTCAACTTTTACTACAATAGTTGTGTTTTTACCGGTAATATTTGTCCAGGGTTTAACAGCACAGATTTTTAGAGAACTGGCACTTACAGTTAGTTTCTCACTTTTTGCTTCTTTGATTGTTGCTTTAACCTTAATTCCAATGCTTTCCTCAAAGATATTAAAGCTGTCTAAAAAAGAGTTAAATATATCAGAGGATACAAAGCTAGGATTTATTAAAAAAAATTATAGAAGTTCTTTAAACTGGTTTTTACACCACCGCTGGATTATAGTTACCTTAATTGTAATATTAATTGCAATTGGCGGATTTTTAGCAATAGATCTTGGAGCAGAGTTTTTACCAACCTTTGACCAGGGTCAGATGACCATAAATTATGATCTACCGGTTGGAACCGTATTAGACGATACCCAGAAAGTAGCCGGACAAATTGAAAGTATAGTACAGGATATTCCTGAAGTTAAAACAATCTTTTCTAATATTGGTGTTGGTGATGTGATGAGTGGTTCATCAGCCTCAGAATCCGGTTCATTTACAGTACTTTTAAAAGCTCTATCTGAAAGAGATCGATCCACCAGTGATGTAATGGAAGAGTTAAGAAATAAGATAAAAATCCCAGGTGCTAATATTAATATCGAATCTCAAGATACGTTTATGGGCGGTGGTGCTATGGGAGGCAGCCAGGCTGTAAACATTAAGGTAGTTGGAGATGACCTGGCTGAATTAGAAAGGTTATCCGAATTAGTGATGGAAGAAATGAGACAGGTTAAAGGAGTTAGAGAAATTACCGACTCTTTTGAAGAAGGTAGACCTGAATTTCTAATTAATATTGATCGTTCACTTGCTGCAAGACTTGGTTTAAGGGTAAGAACAGTTGCAAATACAGTAAAATCTACCATTACCGGTGATGTGGCAACACAATATGAGGTAACAGGTAATGAATATGATGTAAGAGTAACCTTAAAAGATGAAGATAAACAAGACATTGAACAGATTAAAAATATTATGGTTCCATCACCAAGTGGTGCAAAAGTACCTCTATATAGAGTAGCTAACTTTGAGCTTTCCGAAGGTCCAAAAGAAATCTTAAGGATTAACCAGGAAAGATACTCTGAGATCACAGCTTCACTGTATCAAACTGACTTAAATACAGCTGTAAACACTATTCAAGATAGAGTTAATAATAATGTAGAGTTTCCTGATGGTTATGATATAAGGTTTGGTGGACAGTTCCAGGACTTACAACAATCATTTACAGACCTATTTTACGCATTTCTTTTAGCTATTGTTTTAGTCTATATGGTAATGGCTTCACAGTTTGAATCATTTGTACATCCGCTAATTATTATGTTTACTGTACCATTAGCATTAGTAGGAGTTATCTTAGGTCTTTATGTAACTAAAACTACAATATCAGTACCTTCCTTAATAGGAATAATTGCCTTAGCAGGTATTGTTGTTAATAATGCGATTGTGCTGGTAGACTATATAAATAGAATCAGAGATGAAGGTAAAGGTAAAATTGAAGCAATCTTAGAAGCTGGTCCAATTCGTTTAAGACCAATTATGATGACAGCTTTAACAACTATCTTAGCATTGATACCACTATCCTTAGGTGTTGGTGAAGGATCTGAGTTACAGCAGCCATTAGCAATAGTGGTAATCAGTGGATTGCTGTTTTCAACATTTTTAACACTTTATGTAATCCCAGTACTGTATTCAATTCTTACTGATATCAGTGATAAAGTTAAAGAAAAATTGAGAAAAATTGTTTAAATTTGTGACTATTTATGAAAAAATGTATAAAAAGGGGCTGATCTTATCAGATCAGCTCTTTGATTTGTTTAAGTCTTACAAAAAATCTATTAAATCCGCTTAATATATTGTATTTTTACCATGATTATGTTAAAATATAAAAGTGCTGAGGAATGAATAGCGAAATAATAATAGCTGGGGGTGACCGTAAGTGTTAATTTTAAAAATATTTCATGTGATTGTTGCAATTACAGTAATTGTAGGTGTTTTGCTCCAATCCGGTAAAAGTGCTGGCATGTCGGGAGTAATTGATGGTGGAGCCAGTCAGTTTTTAGGTAAGAAGTCAAAAGGAATGGATGAAAAATTAAGTAAGTTCACAACAGGGGCTGCTATAGTATTTATGATAACTTCATTATTACTAGCATTTCTCTAAAATTAAATACAGACATGGGGGTGTCCAGAAATGATATTTTATACTCCTATCGCAGGAGTGATCGCACTACTATTTGCACTATATATGGCCTCAAAAGTTAAGAAAGCCAGCATGGGAACTGATAGAATGAAAGAACTATCACAGTCTATTAATGAAGGTGCTATGGCTTTTTTAGGTCGTGAATATAGGATATTAGTGTTTTTCGTATTAATTGTTGCAGTAATAATTTTCTTTACTGGTACTTTAGGATGGCAGACAGCGGTTTCATTTGTTTTGGGTGCTATATTTTCTGCACTTGCAGGTTATATTGGTATGCAGATTGCTACAAAGGCAAATGCAAGAACTACCAATGCTGCCCGAAGTAGTTTAAATGAAGCCTTACAAGTTGCTTTTTCAGGTGGAGCAGTTATGGGTATGTCTGTTGTAGGTTTAGGAACACTTGGACTTGGAATTTTATATATCTTTTTTACTAAAAATATAGATTATATTAGAGGATTTGCTTTTGGAGCTAGTTCTATAGCATTATTTGCCCGTGTAGGTGGCGGTATATATACAAAAGCTGCTGATGTGGGTGCTGACCTTGTTGGTAAGGTTGAAGCTGGAATTCCTGAAGATGATCCCAGAAACCCTGCAGTTATTGCCGATAACGTTGGTGACAATGTAGGTGATGTAGCAGGTATGGGAGCAGATCTTTTTGAATCATATGTTGGTTCTATTGTAGCTGCAATGACTTTAGGTTCAGTAATAAGTGTTAACCATGTATTAACACCATTATTATTAGCAGCACTTGGAATTATAGCAGCAATTATTGGTAGTCAGTTTATTAAAGCTAAAGAAGGTGGAAATCCCGCTAAAGCATTGGAAAAAGGTAGTCTTTCCAGTGGTGTTTTAACTATAATAGGTGCATTCTTTTTAATTAGATATATGACCGGTGATATGGGTGTCTTTTATGCTGTAGTGGCAGGACTTTTAGCCGGTATTTTAATCGGAAGAATTACAGAGTATTATACTTCAGATCACTTCGGACCTGTTAAATACATAGCTAAACAGTCTGAGACCGGTGCGGCAACAAATATTATCAGTGGTTTATCAGTAGGAATGAGAAGTACTTTATTCCCAATCTTAGTGATAGCTGTAGTAATATTTATTGCTTATCATTTTGCAGGACTTTACGGAATTGCAATGGCTGCAGTAGGTATGTTAGCAACAACAGGTGTTACGTTATCTATAGATGCATATGGTCCAATTGCTGACAATGCAGGTGGAATTGCTGAAATGGCAAATCTTCCTCCTGAAGTTAGAGAAATTACTGATCAATTGGATTCTGTTGGTAATACAACAGCTGCAATGGGTAAAGGTTTTGCTATTGGTTCAGCTGCATTAACATCGTTGTCTTTATTTGCAGCATTTTCTTCAGCCGTTAATTTAGATACTATTAGTTTAACAAATCCTAATGTTATTATTGGGCTATTCATAGGTGCAATGTTACCTTTCCTATTCTCTTCATTAACAATGGATGCAGTAGGAAAAGCTGCTTTCGAGATGATTGCAGAAGTAAGAAGGCAGTTTAAAGAGATTCCCGGCATAATGGAAGGAACAGGAACACCAGATTATAAGAAATGTGTTGATATTTCAACAGCAGCGGCACTTAAACAGATGGTAGTTCCCGGCTTATTAGCTGTAATCGTACCAGTAGTTGTTGGACTATGGAATGTACAAGCTCTTGGTGGACTTTTAGCTGGAGCTTTAAGTTCCGGTGTGTTATTAGCTATCATGATGGCAAATTCCGGTGGAGCCTGGGATAATGCCAAAAAATATATTGAGTCAGGCCACTTAGGTGGTAAAGGTACAGATACTCATGCAGCTTCAGTTGTAGGAGATACTGTTGGTGATCCTTTCAAAGATACATCAGGACCATCACTTAATATTTTAATTAAGTTAATGACAATCGTTTCACTAGTATTCGCACCACTATTTATATAAAGTAATAAAAATAAAAGTAAAATTAATATTATGATATAAAAAGGGCAATTATCTTCTGTAAGGGGGATTTTTGCCTTTTTTTATTTTATACCTAAGAGGTGATATAATGAATGTAAGAGATGATAAAATGTGTTTTGCCTGTGGAGAGAATAATCCAATTTCACTGGGTTTAAAGTTTGAAAAAATAGGAGATAAGAAAGTTAAGGCAGAGTTTACACCTGATAAAGTACACCAAGGCTATGATGGTATTATGCATGGTGGCTTAATAACAACCTTGATGGATGAAGCAATGGCAAAGGTTCTTACCTTAAATGGAATCCCTGCCCTTACTGCTAGAATGAGTCTTAGATTTAAAAATCCTGTACCAATTGGAAAAGAATTGGTAATTACTGCAGTAATTGTAAAAAATAAAACAGGATTATACTTAACTGAAGCAGAAGTTAAGGATAAGAAGGATAAATTATATGCAAAAGCTCAAGCTAAGTTTATGAAAGTAGAAAAAGTAGAGGAGGAATAATAAATGAAAAGAGAAAAGGCATATCAACTAATAAAAGAGAATATCAATCAAAAGAATTTGGTGAAACACTGTCTGGCAGTAGAAGCTGTCATGAAAAGGTTAGCAGAACATTTTGATAAAGATCAAAAGAAATGGGCATTAGCAGGACTGTTACATGATATTGACTATGAACAGACTGCAGATGATCCTGAAAAACATAGTATTATAGGTGCAGAGATGTTAAAAGACTTAGGTCTTGATGAAGATATTGTTTATGCTGTTAAGGTTCATAACCATGAACACGGTCTTGAAAGAAAGACTTTAATGGATAAAGCACTTTATTCATCTGATCCTTTAACAGGATTGATTGTAGCATCTGCTTTAATTCATCCCGATAAAAGTCTTCAGGCTCTTGATACAGAGTTTGTAATGAACAGATATTCTGAAAGTTCATTTGCCAAAGGTGCAGATCGTGATGTAATTGCATCCTGTAAAGATATGGGTTTAAGTCTAGAAGAGTTTATTGGACTTTCATTAGAAGGAATGAAATCTATTTCTGATGAGTTAGGCCTTTAATAAAAAGTCTAATTTCCGGTTAAATTCTGAAAGGAAGCTGATTAATATGATATTAGTAACCGGGGCTACAGGACATTTAGGTTTTGTGTTAATAAGAGAACTGATAAAACAGGGTAATAAAGATATAAGAGCATTAGTTTTACCAGATGATAAATTAACTATCTTAGATAACTTTGATATCGAGATATTCAGGGGAGATATTTGTGATTATGAATCTCTTTTACCTGCTTTTAATGATGTTGATACAGTCTACCATCTAGCAGGTAAGGTATCAATAAAAGACTATGACCCTGAATTGAAGAAAGTAAATTTAGATGGAACCAAAAATGTTATACAAGCCTGTCTTAAAAAAGGAGTAAAAAAGTTAATCTATACTAGTACAGTACATGTATTTGTGCCTGAACGTTTTCAAGTAGTTAATGAAAAAACTCCAATAATTGTATCTAATCTAAAAGGGGAGTACAGTAAAACAAAAGCAGCAGCTACCCTTGAAGTTAGAAAAGCAAGAGATAAAGGGTTAAAAACTGTAATAGTATATCCAAGTGGACTTTTGGGTCCTTTTGATTATCGAATTTCACCGATGACAAGGATGATAATAGATCACTTAAAAGGAAGGCTTGTATGTTCAGTTGAAGGTTCCTATGATTTTGTAGATGTTAGAGATGCTGCCCGTGGGATAATAAAGGCAGCACAGTTAGATAAAAGTGATCAATATATTTTATCAGGACTAGATATATCAATCAAAAGTATCTTTAAAATTTTAGATAGTTTAAAAAAACCATATTTTAAAAGTTTTAATCTACCGCTATGGGTAGCTAGAATGGGAGTACCGTTCAGCTTTTCATATAGTAAGGTAACGGGGTGTCAAAACATTTTAACTAAATATGCACTTGATACCTTAAGTTCTAAAATGAAGTTTTCAAATAAAAAGGCAAAAAGAGAGTTAAACTTTAAGACTAGGTCAATTGAAAGAACAATTAATGACACATTTCAGTGGTTTAAGAAACAGGGCTTAATCTAATAGGAGGTTAATAATTATGAGTGCGAGAACAAAATTACTTGAACATTTAAAGGATGAAGCCTATCGGCCTCTGACTAAAGAAGAACTAATGAAAAAGTTTGAGATTTCAAAACAACAAAAAGAATACTTTGCAGATATATTAAAACAGTTAGAAAAAGACGGATTAGTATATAAAAACAAAAAGGATAAGTACGGTCTGCCTGAAAAGTTTGACCTTGTGGCGGGAAGAATTGATAAAAACCCACGTGGATTTGGATTTTTGATTCCTGAGGAACCCGGTCATGAAGACATATTTATTAATCCTACTAATTTAAATGGAGCTATGCACAGTGATAAGGTATTTGTTAAAAAAGTTCCTAAAAGTAGAGGTAAAAAAGCAGAGGGTGAAGTTGTAAAAATAATTGAAAGAGTAAACCACCAGGTAGTTGGTAAGTTTGAGAAAGTTAAAAACTACGGGTTTGTAGTACCAGATAACAAAAGGATTAGTTTTGATATCTTTATCCCCGGAGGTAAGATAAATAAAGCAAAAAACAATCAAAAGGTTGTTGCTGAAATAACAGAGTGGCCGAAGAAAAACAGAAACCCCGAAGGAAAGATAACCGAAATTTTAGGTTATCAGGATGAAAAGGGTGTAGATATTGAAGCCATTATTCGTCAATTGGATCTTCCCGGTGACTTCCCATCTGAGGTTATCAGTGAAGCAAAACAGATTAGTGAAGAAATACCTAAAGATGAAATAAAGAGAAGAAAAGATCTCAGAGACCTACCTATGGTAACTATTGATGGAGAAGATGCTAAAGACTTTGATGATGCAGTTTCAATTCAAAAACTAGATGATAACAAAGTTAGACTGGGAGTTCATATTGCTGATGTAACTCATTATGTAAAAGAAGACAGTTTTCTAGATCAGGAAGCATTAGATAGGGGTACAAGTATCTATCTTGTAGACAGAGTTATTCCGATGTTACCGGAAAAACTATCAAATAATCTCTGCAGCTTAAGACCACAGGAAGATAGACTTGCAATGACCGTCTTTATGGACTTTAACTTAAAACCGTTAAGTTTAGAAAACTATCAAATGCATGAATCTGTGATTAACTCTAACCATAGAATGACATATACAGAAGTAACAAGTATTTTAGAACATGATAATGAAGAGTTAAAAGAAATTTACAGTGACTTTTTAGAAGAACTAAATATTATGAACGAACTTAGAGAAAAGATTAGAACAAAACGTTTTAATGAAGGTAGTATTGACTTTGAAAGACAGGAAGTAAAAGTAATATTAGACAATGATGGTCAAACAATAGATATCAAGGAAGAAGAACACGGAGTATCAGAACAGTTAATTGAAGAATTTATGATAATGGCAAATAAAGTAGTTGCTGAAGATATGTACTGGAGAGAAGTGCCCTTTATCTATAGAATCCACGAACAGCCCGATGAGGAGAGGTTAAAGGAGTTCAATGAGTTTATCCATAACTTTGGTTACCATCTAAAGGGAATTGAAAATGAAGTGCATTCCAGCGCCTTACAAGATGTTCTAAAAGAAGTAAATGGAAAACCTGAACAGAGATTAATTAATACCGTATTATTAAGAACAATGAAAAAAGCAGTGTACAGTCAGTATAATATTGGTCATTACGGACTTGGTATTGAATACTACTGTCACTTCACTTCTCCAATTAGAAGATATCCGGACTTAATGATTCATAGAATTATTAAAGAAGTAATCCAGAAGGGTAAGTTAAATGAAAAAAGAAGGGATTACCTAGAAGAAGAAATCCCAAGCATTGCTGATCATAGCTCACTACAGGAAAGAAGAGCAATGGAAGCAGAACGTGATTCAGTTGACCTTAAGAAGATCGAATACATGCTTGATAAAAAAGGTGAAGAGTTTGAAGGTATCATAAGTGGAATAACCGGATTTGGTTTCTTTGTAGAACTTAAAAATACTGTAGAAGGATTAGTTCATGTAGAAGATCTTAAAGATGATTACTATCATCTAAGAGAAGACCTACATGCATTAGTTGGAGAACGTACTAACAAGAGATATAGACTAGGAGATGAAGTAAAGGTTAAGGTAATAAAAGTCAATCCTGAAGAAAGAGAAATTGACTTTGTCTTAGTTTAAATGATTTAAGGAGTGGTAAGATGAGTGATGATATAAAGATTGTAGCAAGAAATAAGAAGGCTAGGCATGACTTTAATATAGAAGAAACCTATGAAGCAGGTATTAAGTTACAAGGTACTGAAATAAAGTCAATTAGAGCCAGAAATGTAAACTTAAAAGATAGTTTCGCTGTTGTAGAAAAGGGTGAAGTATTTCTATATAATATGCATATTAGTCCATATAAACAGGGTAATAGATATAATCATGAACCGGAAAGAAAAAGAAAACTTCTTTTACACAAAAATGAAATAAGGAAGTTCATCGGATATACCAAACAAAAAGGTTATACATTAATACCTTTAAGTATCTATTTAAAACACAATCTAGCTAAAGTAGAACTAGCAGTTGCAAAAGGTAAAAATGTCCATGATAAAAGAAGAGATATAGCCAAAAGAACAGCTGAAAGAGAAATGGAAAAAGCCTTTAGAAGAAAACTGAAAGGTAAAGATTATTAAACTATAAACGGGGGAGACCCCGTTTGTTTAATAAATAGTGTTAAAAAGCATATTTTTTAAAGGAGGCCAACATGAAGATTTATACAAGAGGTGGAGATAAAGGAAATACAAGTCTTTTTGATAATACGAGAGTACCTAAAGATTCAAAAAGAGTGGAAAGTTATGGAACCCTTGATGAGCTTAACTCAAACCTTGGAATGGCAAGAAGTTTAATAGATGATAAAGAAATTAGAAATATAATAAAAAGTATTCAAAGAGATCTATTTGATGTTGCAGGAGAATTAGCAACTCCAAATGGAGATGACTTCCCTGAAAAGATAGAACAAAACGATATTGATAGATTAGAAAAAATTATTGATGAACTTTTAGAAAAAATGAATCAAGAACAGCTTTCTAAATTTATTATTCCAGGTAGTAATAGATGTTCTGCAGCCCTCCATATTGCTCGTACAGTCTGTAGAAGGGCTGAAAGAAGAATCATCTCTTTAATGAGAGAAGAAGAAGTTCGAGAAGTATTACTTAAATATGTAAATAGACTATCTGATGTAATCTATTCTCTTGCTAGATATGTAGAAACAGAACTTGATTATGTTGACTTTAACAAAGAAAAGTAAGGATGATCAATAATGAGATTTGATGAAAGAGATATTATGTTCGCCAGAATTAACTATGAGCCCGGTACAAAAATATATGAAGAGTACTATAAAAAACATCCCGAAAAAAAAGAGATGGATGACTTTTTAAGGTCTTTACCTGGATTTATGGTTGAAGAAGCATTTTCTTTTGATCCCTTAAATTCCGGTCTAATTAATGGCACATATAATTTTTTAGGTGATTTAAAGAAAAATGCTGAAGGTGAAGTTAAAAAAGATAAGTATGAAGTAGATAAAGATGAGATAACCCATAAGTTAAAAAGTATTGCAAAGTACTATGGGGCTGATCTTGTAGGTATTACTAAAATGGAAGATGTACTATATTATACGAACCGAGGAAGAGAACCACAAAATCATGGTGATAAAGTAACGAACAAACATAAGTACGGAATTGTATTTGCAGTTGAATTAGAAAAAGATATGGTTAATAGAGCACCTAGACTGGGACAATCCCTTGAAACATCCAAGGGTTATGTTAAAGCAGGTATGATAGGTATGATATTAAGCTATTACATAAGAGAATTAGGATATGAAGCCCGTAACCATATGGATGGAAACTATTTACTTATGGCACCCTTTACAGCAGAAGCTGCTGGATTAGGACAGATTGGTAGAATGGGTATTTTGGTAACCAAAGAATATGGACCAAGGGTAAGATTAGGAGTTGTTACCACAGATCTAGAACTAAATACTGACCAGAGAGTTGACTTTGGGATGAAAGAGTTCTGTAAGATCTGTAATAAATGTGCAGAAAACTGTCCCTCTGGTGCAATAGATGAAGACTCTCCAAAGATGTTAAACAATGAAATGAGATGGAAAACTGAAGTAGAAAAATGTTTTAAGGTCTGGCAGATGTCAGGTACAGACTGTGGAATATGTATATCAAGCTGTCCTTTTTCACAAGAACTTGATTTAGATAAAATAAATCAGATGAAAGATAATCCTAAAGTAATGAAAGATATTTTAAGAGAGTATAATAAAGAAAACAAAGAAAGACCATATAATGAATCTGAACATGAATGGCTTTAGGGAGGATATTTAAGGTGAAAAAAACAACATATATCCTATTAACTTTAATATTAATATCAACAATCAATCTATCAGTAGTTGCTCAGGATACTAACTTTGTAAATAAAGAGAGACTGATTAATGAATTAAATTTAAAAAACAGTTTTGAAATCATTGATAAAAAGTTTCAGGATGTAACTGGAGACAGTATCAATGATCAGATTTTTTTAATAGGGGATAAACCAGCTGGAGAAGATTCACTATTTTATGCCCCCTTAGAAGTTATAGTATATGACACATTTGAAAAGAACTTTCATAAAACCAATTATGGTTCATTAGCAGGTTATGAACCTAAACTTGCCCTTTATGATTTTACTGGAGATCAAACAAAAGATATCTTTATCAAAACAAACTCAGGTGGTAGTGGTGGAATATATAACCATCTAATTGTTAGTTATTCAAATAATGATCTCAATATCATATTTGATAATTATGATAATAAAGGTTTAGATATTAGTGGAAGATATATAGATGGATTTAAAGCAGAACTTTTTATTGGAGATATTAATAGAGAGATTACCCTAGATTTATCTTTTAATAAAGATAAATATCTTGCTGAAAAAATCTATGATAATAATGGAAAACTATTAAGAGAAGTAAAACCTAATGTTTATCCCTATAGTAATCTCAGCCCAATTGATTATGATCTAGACGGCAGTTTTGAACTAAGAGGTACTCAAAGATTGGTTGGAGCTTATGGAGCAGACACCATAGGTAAGTTCCATACTATATTAAAATATGACAGAGGATGGGATGTAAAAGAAGTAGAGATTTCTACTTATCTTAAAAAATATAATCCACTAATAAGTCAAAATGGTAACTTGAGTTATGAAATAGAAAGAAATGCTGTAACAAGTGGTAATCAAAGAATATATTATCCTGAAATTAAAAACTTACCACAAGATGTAAATGCTATTTATATTAATAGACAACTCGAAAAGATAGTTGAGCCTTTTTTTAATAAACAAGAAGAACTTCAGATTGATTTTAAAGCAACTAAAAAAACTGACAAGGTCTTAAGTATTGTTTATCAGGGATACCAAAAGTATGAAAACGGAGAGTATGAACTACTCTATTCATTTAACTATGATTTAGAAAACAACAGAAGATTAACTACTGAAAACATATTAAAAGATGAAAATCAAATTAAAGAAAAAGTAAATGAAATAATTAAAGAAAATATAGAAGATAAAGACTTAAAAAATGAGTTTCCCGGAATAGCTGAATGGATGGGTATGTATATAACAGATAAAAACTTAGTATTATATTACTTAAAAAATGACTTTGCAGTAAAACACACCAAAGTATATGTACCAATAGCAAAAATAGCACAGTATCTAAGTGTTGATCTTAACTATGATCAAGAAGAAACAGAAGTATTTTTTATTGAGGTAGATTAAATTGAAATCAAAACTAATCGAAAAATTCATAAAGTATAATAAAGAAAATGATGATGATATGATTGAGATTATTTATAATAAAATTTTAAATATGGGTTTTCCATTGATTGAAAAAAATAAAACAGAGTATATAATCACTTTTATTTATCTGGATAATTTTTCTAATGAAATTGCTGTTGTAGGATCATTTCCAGGTTTTGAACTTAAAAAACAAAAATTAATACGTGTAAGCAATACAAACTTTTGGTATAAATCCTATAAGGTAGATGAGCCAATTAACTTCACTTATGGCTTTGTAAAGAACTTTAACAAAGAAAGTTTTAATATAAATGAGATAGTTAAAGATCCTAATAATAAAAATTCAATTAAAGTTCATCAATCAAAAGATACTATATTAAACTTATCTACAGTTGAAATGTTATTATAAAAAAGAAGTAATAATCTATACTTTAATATTTTTAATGTTGGACATGATTAATACTGCTGGAGAAAATATTTAATAAAAGCCTTATTAGCTTACTATAACTAAATACTGTGGAGTGATTTTAATGATTAGAAAACTTACAGAACAAGATAAAGATAAGTTAATGGATTACTTAACTGAAGAACCTGCTCTTAACCTATTTATGCTCGGAGATATTGAAAATTATGGGTTTAACAAAGTAGATTTCCAGGAAATGTGGGGAGAGTTCGATGAAAAGGAAGAACTTAATTCTGTACTATTAAGATACTATGATAATAATATAGTTTATGCTAAGGGAGATTATGATGCTAAAGGTATAGCTGAAATAATTAAAGGGAATAATCCCAAAATGATAACAGGTAAAAAAGCATGTGTAGAGAAAATAGACCCATATATAGATATTTCAGAAAAAAGGGATACATATTTTGCTAAATTAGATAAAGCAAAAGATCTTTATGAAGGAGAACTTTTAGAAAAAATTGAAAAAACAAGACTAGAAGATGTAAAATATATCTGGGAACTACACGAAAATATAGAAGAATTTAATAGTTTAGATGAAGTTGAAAGAAAGGAGAAAAAGTATAAAGATAATACAGGTAGAGGTTACCATATCTTTAATGAAAATAAAGATGGAGTAATAAGTTGTGCTGAAACTACTGCAGAGAACAGCTATTCTGCAATGGTTGTAGGTGTTGCAACAGATCCTGAACATAGAAACAAAGGTTTAGCATCAGCAGTAATGTCAAAACTTTGTAAAGAAGTATTAGATGAAGGAAAAGAGCTTTGTCTTTTCTATGATAATCCCCAAGCCGGTAAAATATATAAAAGAATCGGTTTTAAAGATATTGGGATTTGGAGTATGTGGAAGGTTTAATTATTAAAAAAGTAAAACATTAATTATGAGGTGAATGGACTTGGAGTTGCAAAAAATAACAAAAAATTATGAATCAAAAGATGAGTTATCTAAACTCTTAATTAGTTTTAGAGCTTTTTTAGCAGGACTAAAGAATAAAGAAGATAAGATGTCAATTAAAGAAGGAATTGAAGAAATTGACTACTATCTAGATAAAGACTTTCCTATCTATGTAGCACAAAAAGATAATAAATTGGCTGGATATTTTATCTTAAAGTATGATGATGATGCAGTCTGGTTAGAACACTTTTTTGTAAAAAATGAGTTTAGAAAACAAGGTATTGGATCAGCTTTATTTAAAAAAGCAGAAGAAGAGATTGAAAACAAAGGTTATGTAAATTTATATAACTGGGTACATCCCAATAATGAAAGAATGATTAACTTTTTAAAAAAACAGGGATATGATGTACTCAATATGATTGAAATAAGAAAGAAGTTTAAAGATGAAAAACTAACAAGTGAAGTAAGTGTTGATGATAAAAGGTTTAAATACAATTAAAGTAACAGGAAAATTTTAAACTTTAAAGAATATAAATAAAAGGAAAGCAAATAATTTAATTGGTGATAAATATGATCAAAATAAGAAAAGCTAATATAAAAGATATAAAAGCTATTAATGATATATATAATACAGTTGTTAAAAACCTCAACGCAACAATGGATATCAAACCAAAACCATTAGAAGAACAGAAGCTATGGTTTAAAGAATATAAGGAAAATAAGCTATCAGTAATTGTAGCTGAGTTAAATGATAAGGTAGTTGGTTGGGCTTCTTTATCTAAGTGGTCTCTTAAAGAAGGATATAAATATACTGTAGAGGACTCAATATATGTCGATAATAAATATCAAGGAAAAGGAATTGGAACTAAACTTTTAGAACAATTAATAAAAAAGGCTAAAGAAAATGATTATAAAAATTTAATAGCACAAATATCAGAAGGTAATGAAAGTAGTGTTAAACTACATAAAAATCATGGGTTTGAAAAGATAGGAACTTTAAAAAAGGTTGGATATAAGTTCAATAGATTTCATGATATAAGTATATATCAACTTGAAGTCAGATAATACATAAATTAAATATAAATCAAAAATATTTAAGGGGGAGATTAATAAATGAAGATACCTGAAAAAGAGTGGTTTGAGGCAGTAAGGAAAAGAGATTCAGTTAGAAGTTTTTTACCAGCAAAGTTAAAGGATAAAGATGAAAAAGAATTCAAAGAATTCTTAAAAGAGCTTAGTGAAGTATTTAAAGGTGTAAGAATAGTATATGTGCCAGAGGGTTTTCAAAAAGTATCAAAAGGTTTTATTGGTTCATATGGTAAAATAGATGGAGCAGAGTCTTATCTTGTTACTTTAGCAGAAAAAAATACTCCATATAAAAATGAAAAGTGTGGTTATATGGGAGAAGCAGCTGTTTTAGAGTCTGTATCAATGGGGATTTCTAGTTGTTGGGTAACTGGTACATACAAAAAAGAAAATGTAGAAAAACAAATAGAGATCAAAGACAATGAGTTTATTAAATCAGTAATTGCATTAGGTTATGCAAAAGATAAGAAAAAACTATCAGAAAAATTAATTAAAACAATTGTCTCAAGTGAAAAAAGAAAGCCATTAGAAGAATTATGTATGGATGGTGTAGATCCTTCCTGGCCTGACTGGGTAAAAACATCTTTAGAAACAGCCAGATTAGCTCCATCAGCTATTAATAGACAACCCTGGAGGTTTACTGTTGATGAAGAAGGTATCACAGTTAGATTAGAAAAAAATGATATGAAAGATGAAGATTCAAAGAAATTAGACTGTGGTATAGCAATGGTACATCTTGAAGTAGGAGCTCTTTATTCTGGAGTAAAAGGCGAATGGAAGTTCTT